>NZ_FOGT01000007.1 GCF_900111295.1 Salipaludibacillus aurantiacus
GCCTCGTCCGCCTTTTTTTAAAATTAGCCTAAAAAACACATTACATATATTAACATTAATGTATTTATTATACTTACGTGCAATCGTTATGGGTCAGACCCCCCATTATTTCCCATCCCCCTCCTTCCGGCGGCATCGTTCCTCATCTGAACCGCCTAATGCAACTTGCGAAAACGTTTGCACAAAAGGTTAAAAAAATACTTTTTCTTAACTACAGTGTATCGTCTATCTTGTGCAAGCGCTTTCTCCAATCTACTATACACGGAATTTTCTTGAAAATCATCCGACAATCAGACTATGAAATTTTTCCAATTAATCATAAAACAGCAAAAACAGGCACAGTTACCCATGCCCATTTCCTCTCTTGCGTTCAATTAAAATTTTATGTACCTAACTATTCATCAGCTCGTCAATTAACGAACTGATTTTATAGAAGGGAATACTAAACCCTATAGTAGGGTCATCGAGACTCTTTGCTGCATTTATAGCTATGAATTTCTCTTCATTTTTTGACAGCAGAGGCCCGCCGCTGTTCCCTTCAGAAATATGCGCTGAAATCTCGTAAAGGTCTTCATATCGGTAAGTCCCTATCGTCAGATCTCTATTTGTACCTGTTATATGCCCCATGGTCGCTGTATTCCTGACACCTTTGGGGCTCCCTAATGCTACTACCTCTTCTCCCGTTTTAAACTCTTTTTCTTTTTCTAGCGGAAAAGGTTCTTCCCCTTCCAATTCTTCCACATGCAGTACAGCCACGTCCATATGCTCTGAAGAGCCTTCCAGAGTCGCTGTATATTCCTCGCCTTCATTAGTAATAACAGTGGCTGTCGCACTGTTTCGCATGACGTGTGCATTAGTAATTACAATCCCCTGTTCATTATAGAGAAAAGCCGATCCCTGCTCACCGGGAGCTTCTATTGTATACACACATTCCTGTGCTTCAGCAATCACTTCTGTCAAGTCTCTCGGTGCGTCCCTTTCTTCAATAAAAGCTGGGACAGCAAATGTTTTCAGCTCTTTCACTGTGTCGGATCTCTCAGCACCAGGCGCCGTCGTTAAAGGCGGGGAAGCCACAGCTGACTGATACATAACTCCTCCCTGGATACCTGCAATCAACCCGATCACAAGCGCAAGAATCACAGCCGTAAGAAACTTTTTTCGGGAAGGAGGCTGCTTTGATCTGCAGTTAGGGCAGGCAGGATCTGATCTCATTAATTGAATTCCGCATTTATAGCAAAACATTCCTTCTCCTCTTTCTATATTATTTTAACTTCATTATATAACAATCAGAAACTATAAAACAGAGACTTTAAAATTGCAGATAATATCCAGGCAGCCTCCTTTTAGACTGCCTTTATTTCCAGTCATATCCATAATTTCCGAACCGATCTCCTAACCCGCTTTTTCCATATTATCAATCATCTGCCCTGCGTTCTCTGGCTTTTTAGTAAATAAGCTGACAACTACAGTGAAAAATGTCGCAATGAGAAAGCCAGGAACAGCCTCATAAGTAATCCCAAAGAAGTAAGTATTCAAAAATTCGTGGACATCAATAAAACGGTAAGTCCACTCCGGTTGACGCTGGACCATGACGACCGTAAAAAGCCCTGTGATCATACCTGTCAGTACACCTGCCCTGGACAGCCCTTTCCAGTAAAAAGTAAGAATGAGCGCAGGACCAAAGCATGCCCCCAGCCCGCCAAACGCAAACAGAACCATCCAGAAAACGAACTGTTCAGCTGCCATTGCCAGCCATAGAGACAGCCCCATAATAACCACAATCGTCAGCCGGCTGTACATAACAAGCTTCTGCTGTGAGAGCCTTTTATCCCTCGTAATAATTTTATCTATAATATCTCTCACAACGGCGCTCGAACCAACTAGCAGCTGGCTGTCCGCACTGCTCATAATCGCTGCAAGAACGGCCACCAGTAAGATGCCGGCAAAAAAAGGATTCATCACTTCGGCACCAAGTGACGTAAAGATCTGCTCATTATTTTCTCCAGGAAGCTGTTCCACACTCGGGAAGTAAACACGGCCGATTAAACCAGTTAATATCGCCCCCCAGCCCATAACCACATTCCAAACGGTTGCAATCATGGCAGCCTGCCTCATCTCCCGGACGTTCTTCAGACTCATGTATCGCACGACGATATGCGGGTTGCCCGGACTGCCGAATCCTATTCCTAAAAGACCGATAATTGCCCCAAATGCAAACGCAAAAGGACTCGTGAAACCGCCGCCTTCAGCAGCCATCACATCAAGAACCGGCCCGAAACCGCCAAGCTGAATAAGAGCTGTGACAGGTAAAATAATTAATGAGAAAAACATAAATAAAATTTGCAGCACGTCTGTTTTACTTACCGCATGAAAACCACCCAGAATAGTATAAATAAATATGATAGATGCCGTAAGCCACATACCCTGGGTACTCGTTATACCGAGGCTTCCCGAAAAGGCTGTCGCCCCTCCTACAAGCTGGCTGCCTACATACGCGACCATGAAAAATAAGATAATCAGAGAACTTACCAGACGGACAATTTTCCACGGGTCGCCCAGCCTGCTTTCAAAAATATCAGGAATGGTAATGCTCCCAGTCTTTTCACTGAACTGCCTGAACCTCCGCGCTACAAAAAAGAACATAAAAACTTCTACTGTTATGTAGCCGGCCACAGCCCAGACAGCATTTAATCCCGTTAAATAAGCGGTCCCTGTCACCCCTAAAATCAGCCAGGAACTCCTCCCGGAACTTACAGCTGAAAACGCCACCGTCCATTTACTTAATTTCCTTCCAGCCAGGAAGAAATCTGTTAAACCTGCCGAACTTTTTCTGGAGCTGTAAATACCAATAATTATTAGTAAAATTAAATAAGCGATTAACACACTGACTGTCACCGGATGCGCCGAAATATCCACTTTCATCCCCCCTAAGCTAATAATTTTCTTTTTCTTCCTTTTTGCCCGTTATAAAATAACAGACAACCCCTGTTAGTATAATCATTGCCGGGACAATGACCATCCCGAATAAAATGCCGAAAGTCATACTCTCCCTCCTTTACATTAGAATCAAGTTTTCACTTTTACACTATTTTAATTTTTCTGAATTATCAATACTTCTTTTCAATTAGGAAATTATCCTCCTTGAAACGTTGACATCACGTATAAAATTAGTAAAATAAAGATTGGATTAGCACTCGGCATACGAGAGTGCTAAAAATAATTTTTACATAGGCGCTTCTGTTAAAAATGAGCTGTTAATACGGCAAGCATTCCTAGGGGTTTTGAGGAAAACTAGAACGCCTCTCCTTGTCCCCGGAATTTTAAAGACCAATGTAGATTTGAATGTATACGAGACGCCTGCGGGAAAAGCAAGAGCTGAAGATCCATCGGGGTGGTTTTCCCCGATTAGCTGAAGCCTTGCCCGCGGCAAGCGAGTATATATTAAAAAATCAACAACTTTAACAGCGCCATGACATTACAAGAAAAAGGAGACATGAAGATGGCTAAGAAGGAATTTAAAGCAGAATCAAAACGGCTTCTGGAAATGATGGTTAATTCCATCTACTCCCAAAAAGAAATTTTCCTCCGTGAGTTAATTTCCAATGCCAGCGACGCCATTGACAAGATGTACTACAAAGCACTTACTGATGATTCAGTAACGTTTGACCAGGACAACTTCTACATTAAAGTATCCACAGATAAAGTGAATCGCACGCTTACTATTGCCGATACAGGAATCGGAATGACGAAAGACGAGCTGGAGAAAAATCTTGGGACAATTGCTGAAAGCGGCTCTCTCGCCTTCAAAAAAGAGAATGAAATTAAAGACGGCCACGACATTATCGGTCAATTCGGAGTGGGTTTTTATTCTGCTTTTATGGTGGCAGACTCAGTTAAAGTGATCAGTAAAGCTTTTGGAACAGATGAGGCTCATCAGTGGGAATCCAACGGAACCGACGGATACACAATTGAACCTGCTGAAAAAGACACCACTGGCACGACTATCACTATTAAGCTGAAAGAAAATGCTGAAGAGGAAAATTACGACGACTTCCTTGAAGAAAACCAGCTGAAGTCTATCATCAAAAAGTATTCCGACTTCATTCGCTATCCTATTAAAATGAACATCACTGTCCACCAGCCTAAAGAAGACTCTGAAGACAACGAAACAGAAGAGGTCCTTGAAGAACAGACAGTTAACAGCATGGTGCCGATCTGGCGTAAAAATAAGTCTGAGCTTACAGACGAAGATTATGAAAATTTCTATCAGGAGAAACGCTACGGCTTCGACAAACCGCTTAAACACATTCATATTAATGTAGACGGGACTATCCGCTACAATGCGATCCTGTTTATCCCGGAAACCATGCCTTTCGACTATTATTCTAAAGAGTTTGAAAAAGGTCTTGAACTTTATTCCAGCGGCGTTCTTATTATGGACAAAAGCCCGGATCTCCTGCCAGACTACTTCAGTTTTGTAAAAGGAATGGTCGATTCTGAAGATCTGTCTCTGAACATTTCCAGGGAAATTCTTCAGCATGACCGCCAGCTGAAGGCTATTGCCAAGAATATTAAGTCAAAAATCAAGTCCCAGCTGAAGTCACTGCTTAAAGAAGACCGTGAAAAATACGAGAAGTTTTACGACTCATTCGGACGCCAGCTGAAATACGGCGTATACAGTGATTTTGGCGCGAACAAAGGCGATCTGCAGGACCTGCTTATGTTCTATTCATCTACTGAGAAAAAACTTGTTACACTTGATGAATATGTGTCGCGTATGCCTGAAGACCAGAAGTATATTTATTATGCAACCGGCGATTCCTATGACCGTATCGAAAAGCTTCCGCAAACTGAAATGGTTGCAGATAAAGGCTACGAAATTCTTTTCTTTACAGAAGATGTAGACGAGTTTGCCATTAAAATGATGCGCGAATATAAAGAGAAAGAATTCAAGAACGTCTCAAGCGGCGACCTCGGACTCGACACAGATGACGAAAAAACCGATGAAGACGACAAAGACGCCGGTGAAAATAAAGAACTGTTCGAAGCTATGAAGGATATTCTAGGCGACAAAGTAACGGATGTGCGCATTTCCAAACGCCTGAAATCCCACCCGGTTTGCCTGACTACCGAGGGTGAGGTCACCATTGAAATGGAAAAAATCCTTCAGCAAATGCCTGACAACCAGGGCGTTAAAGCTGAGAAAGTACTTGAAATCAACCCGAACCACACCGTCTTCCAGTCACTTAAAGACGCACAAGGCGCCGACAATGACAAACTTCAGGTCTACACTAACCTGCTCTATAACCAAGCTCGCCTCATCGAAGGCCTGCCGGTAGAAGACCCTGTCGAATTCACTAACGACATGTGGAAAGCCCTTGGCTAATTAGTGTATCCCCATGGTGGCCAGCGAGCCATCGTGGGGTTTTTATATTGTATCGGAAGAGCCGTTAGCAGAAGTTGCTTTGGATTGTGGTTGAGTTTGTCGATAGTGCGGGCGGGGATGGATTGTTGCACATTCTGACGGGATTGTTGCATAATCGCAAAGGATTGTTAGGATTTTTGTCTTTATTGGGACACAAGGAAGTTGGATTGTCGCAGATCGGCCGGGGATTGTGGCAGACCACCGGGAACGTTAACAAAAGTGCCCGCTATTGTCTCATATCGCTTCTGGTTTTTCGCTAATAGCGGATGGCCTCCCAGTCCTCTTTTTACCCGCACCAAGTTATAACCTTATGCTCATCCCTAAAGTATACGGCGTACTTGGAAACCACGTATCGCTGTCCGATACGGCGTAACCTCTTATCCTACAGCCTTTTTCAGGTTGGATGTATCGCTTTCCACCCTTAAAAATACTCTTCTTTCATAAAAATTTCTGTCAAAAAGTAACACTGCTTATAATCTAGTCTCTATCAAATTAAATGCAATCGTCCTGGTTCACTTTGGCTATCTTTTCAAGATTAAATTTTCTGGTCCTAAGTCTATCCTTGTCTGTTCGTGATTCAAATGGCAGGCAATAAATAAAATTTAGGTAAAACCATCTACTTATAGCTGACTTAGAAAGCATTCGGAAGGGCTATTACAAAAGTTGTCACAAACAATTACAATGAAATTATCGCAGGAAATGACACATTTTCATCATTTTCATTGAAGGCGGGTATTACACACAATGGGCTTAGCTCGCTTATCTATTTCGCTTTGCAAAATTTTAGAGAAGGGAATGATTTTTTGAGAAAATTAATGATGTTAACTTTAGCAATGGCAATGCTGTTATCCGTATTTCTTCCGGCCCAAACGGGTGCTGTCGGAGAAGGACCGAACTACAACGGAAATGAAACAATTAAGAATGAGAGGCTGACAAGCTACGAGGACATGGCTGATTTTTTACATAAAATGGATGATAGGTCTGATCTTCTTGAAGTAGAGGTGTTTGGCCAGTCTGTTCAAGGCCGTGATCTCTTTTTAACGAAATTTGGAAACAACCCTGACAATCCGACTGTCCTTTTCTTGACCCAGCAGCATGGGAATGAAGCGCTTGTTACAGAAGCAGCGCTTGATGTGATTCGCAAACTGTCCCGAAATACGCCACAAGTTCGTGAATGGGCTGACCATGTTAACGTGATGATTATCCCTCGCCTTAATCCGGACGGTGCCATGGGAGACGTTAACTTCGATATTTCGGATTACGTCGCAGGCGGACAATCAACCCGCTTTAATGCAAACGGGGTCGACCTAAACCGTGACCACGTGGATCGCAACGAACCAGAAACTTACGCTTTGCATACAAACGTTTTGCAGGTTTACGATATTGATTACTTAGTAGATTTTCATCACCAGGGTACACAATCAGCAGTAGATGACAGATATGTTTCAGGGTCTATTCTATACCCGACTAACCCTGACGTTAACGAAACAGTTGTGGAAATGTCCAAGCAGCTTGGCTCTGTAATGTATGACGCAGTTGAAGACCGCGGCTTCGGCCATTTAGGTAAATACCGAGGCGGAGAGGCGACAACTATTTCTCGTAATGGTTTAGCTTATGAATACGATATTGCGACGCTTTTATTTGAAATGCGCGGGATGACTGACCACTCAAACCCTGACATGGTTCTTGGCCAAAAAAGCAATGGTTACCTGATTCAGCAGGGTGTCATCTCTATGGAAGCAGCTATCTCTGCGATTGCTGACCGTTCCATCGAGGAAGCAGATATTACTTTCTGGGATGAGCTCCCTTTCCAAGGCAGAAAAAGTGAATAATTAACATTGCCCCCTTTCAGACTCCGGTTACAGCAGAAGCACCTGTATCCGGGGTCTTTATTATGGTTTACAGCTGTCTCATCGGCGTCCGGCCGTGCGTCTTATAAGCAGTATTATGTATTTTTCAACGATCGGTCCAACATCCGGATTAGAAATGCACTTCTCATTTACGGAAAACTGTGTTCTATAGTCAATTTCTCCTTTTTCTCAGGGGAATTTCTCATCTCTATCAGCGATTTTTCTATTCTATCGGCGAAAACGACCTCCCTATCAGAGAACCCACTCACTTCCCACCTCCCCCCTTTTCTCCACACAAAAAAAACATGCGGACTGTGCCGCATGGCTTTACCTGTGAGCAGGATACTTTTTCGAGTTCTTGTTTTCATACATATTGTCATCGGCTTCTTTTATAAGGTCGCGTATGTCCGTTTTACCGGGTTGCTGAATACTTGAGCCGATAGAGACCGATACAGATTGTTTTATTTCCGGAATAATCAAATCTGCCAATTGCTGCTGAAGATCTCTCGTAAACCTGTCTATTTCTTCATCATTATGACATGCTCCAATGATAATAAATTCATCTCCGCCCCAACGGGCAGAGGCATAAACTTTATTATTATACTGCATCAGCATCTTTGCGATCTTTATTAATACAAGATCACCTGCGGAATGGCCCCAGGTGTCATTAATTTTCTTAAAGTTATCACAATCCAGGAGCAGAACAAACAGCTTATAATTATTTCTGTTTGCTTTTTTAATATATTTAGAGAAATTCTGTTGGATATAACGCCGGTTATAGAGGCCAGTTAAACTGTCCTTTTGAGAATAAAATCTGGCTTTGTCAAACTGGTATCCTGTCCAGTAGCCGATCGGCAACAGAATTGGGTAACCGAGCCAGCCGCCTATACTGATAAAACCGTCCCTGTAAAAATAATATAAAATATAGGCTGTCTGGATAACAATGACTAGCAGCAGACTGAATATTCTTCCGGAAATATCCATTCAAGAACGCCTCTTTTCATCTATAAAATAGGGTATGAGGTTATAGACTTGCCGACGCGAGATATTGCTTTTGGAAGATTATAATCAGTTGATCGAGTTCCTGACTGCAGTTGATCGTAACTTCTGAGTTTAACCCGTGTTTAAGAGCTAAATTCATTAGTTCTTCCCTTTTTTCTGAAATTTCCTTTAACATAAATTAGCCCCCCTAACGTTAAAGTAGATCAATTATAACATGATTTTCCCTCTATTTGTAAATTGTTTTATTAATGTCATAATTTGTTTATAGTGTAACAATTTACAACAACCTTAGTACCAATGTGTTATTCGAGTGATATCCCAGTTTTACCAGCCTATCCTTAGTTTAATTCCCTCATACAAATTCTAAAAAATCCCAGTTTTCTAACAAAGTTTCAGTGACTTTTTAATATACTGAAATAAATTCAATTTTTAACACCATGAGTCTATTCACCTATGAATTAAGATTCATGAAAATGCAAGACTGACATAATTAGAATTTAAAACAGCTTATAAAAAGTCCTGGAGGCTCCGGATTTTTCTTAGACTTGCTATCTTCAATAAAAAATCAACAGCCTCAAATTCAGCCTGTAACCACCACAGAATACTTTAACAAAAATCCGCCTGAAGGGAACCCCTCAGACGGAAAATAGTCAGTTATTTATCTATTTTTTCTTCCGGTTGCTTCTGCCACAATTTCAAAAGACTTCAATCTGGCCGCGTGGTCGAAAATTTGCGAATGGATCATCACTTCGTTAGCCCCTGTCTCATTCAAAAAGCTCTGAAGTTCCTCTTTCACTTGATCGCCTGTCCCTACAATAGCTGAACCGAATTGTTTTTTAAGAATAGACCGTTCGTAATCAGTTGCCAGTTCATCCATATTTTTTACAGGAGGCTGAAGCTTGGAAGGCTGGTTACGGATTAACCCGAGAAACTGCTGCTCCATTGAAGTAGCCAGAAACTGGGCTTTTTCCTCCGTATCAGCTGCTGCCACATTGGCTGCTACCATGGCATACGGCGCGTCCAGCACCTCTGAAGGCTTGAAATTGCTGTAATAGAGATCAAGCGCCGGCAGCGTATTTTCCGGAGAAAAATGGCTCGCAAACGCAAACGGCAAACCAAGCTGCGCAGCAAGACGGGCGCTGAATCCGCTTGAACCGAGCAGCCAGACAGGAATGTCGAGCCCTTCACCCGGTACGGCATGCACAGGGACGACTCCTCCAGCGAGATCAGGATTGAAATAAGCCCGTAATTCTTCTAGCATCTCCGGAAAATCGTCTCCCCCTGACCCATGCCCCCGCCTTAAAGCATAAGCCGTACGCTGGTCAGTGCCCGGTGCCCGTCCTAACCCAAGATCGATCCTTCCCGGGTAAAGCGACTCCAATGTGCCGAATTGTTCGGCTATCATTAATGGGGCGTGATTAGGCAGCATAATGCCTCCCGACCCGACACGGATTGCCGTGGTCGCCTCAGCCACATGCCCAATCAGCACAGATGTCGCCGCACTGGCAATTCCCGGCATATTGTGGTGTTCTGCCACCCAATAGCGGTGGTAGCCCCATTTATCTGCATGCTTTGCCAAATCCCTCGTATTTTTGAATGCCTCTGTGGCAGTTGCCCCTTCTGTAATCGGTGCAAGATCAAGCACCGACAATGGAATGTCTTCTATTTGTCTGCTACGATTAGTAGACATGGGAAACTCTCCCTTCTTTTCATCTAAAAATTAATTGTATATTCCTTACAAAGTAGTCTAACAATATCAGCCGCTGATTCACACTATTATGCTTCGCAAACCGAACTAACCTGTAAAGGAGATGGTTATTATGAAAAATCAGCTGCCGCCCGGACAATTCGAAACAGAAAAATGGCCGGTTCTGCATCAGGGGGACGTCTACGCGTTTAATAAAGAAACGTGGAAATTCAGGCTTTTTGGCGAAGTGAAGGAAGAAGTTTCACTCAGCTTTGATGACGTGATGGCGCTTCCTAAAACTGTGTCAACGATTGATATGCACTGTGTCACGACCTGGTCGAAATTCGCTACGACATTCGAAGGCATCGCTCTCCGGGAGTTCCTCTCATTAACATCTCTTAATGAAGACGTTAAATTTATAAAAATATATGGCTATTACAATGGCGACCCTTTCGGCTATTCAGCCAACCTGCCGCTTGACAGGCTCCTCGGAGATGACGCCCTGTTCGTTTACAGGTGGAAAGATAATGACCGGGATTGGGAGGATATTTCCCCGAAACACGGGTTTCCGCTCCGCTTCATCCCTCCCGCCTCCTTTTATTTATGGAAAGGGACGAAGTGGGTGTCCGGCATTAAATTCATGAAAGAAGACGAGGAAGGGTTCTGGGAAGAACTCGGCTATTCCATGACAGCCGATCCATTTAAAGAAGACCGTTACAGGTAAGCCTGTGAACCCGTCCTTCACCAGCAGACATAGAGAACATAGGTCCGCAAATTAACAGGCATATTAATTTTTTACGGCAAGGAGCCTTATTAAGCTCCTTGCTTTTTGTTTGGTCCCACATCCCCTGTCTAACTCGCCCTCCTGAGTCCTTCCCCGAATGTAATTCCTGCGAATTAAAGAAGAATCCCAAAATCACTTTTTCTATCATTGTCCGAAAATATCCGTAAATCGGAAGCTGCCCTGAAGCATTTCAATTGACTGGATAATTTGTTAAAGATTACCTATAGATCCTTTTTTTATAGGATAAATATTTTCATAATATTCCCAACTCCCTAAGTTTGGTATATTTTCTGACACAGATTTTATAATTTTCAGATAAAAGAGGGAGACAAATATGTAAAAGTGTGATAGGTTATTTATTAACGGAATAATTAAAGACATTTTCCGTAAATATGATACTATAATAAAAGGAGGATCATGATGAGTCAGTACGAATACAGTAACGAGAAAAAGGGATTTTTTCTAAAGTTTCTTGATATCGTTGAAAAAGCAGGAAACAAGCTTCCTCATCCCTTTATGATTTTTGTTTATTTAGCAGTAGCAATTATTCTCTTCTCATCCGTCATCAGTTTATTAGGTGCTTCCGTCGTCCACCCAGGTACACAGGAGGAAGTGGCGATCAGAAGCATGCTCTCAACGGACGGTCTGGAATTTATGTTGTCGTCTATGCTGACGAACTTCACGGGATTCGCTCCTCTTGGACTTGTTCTCGTCATGATGTTCGGGATAGGACTTGCACAGAAGGTCGGTCTTATTGAGACTTTCATGAAAAAAACGATTCTTAACGCGCCGAAACGGCTCGTGACGTTCGTGATTATTGGAACAGGGGTCATTGGTAACTTAGCATCTGATGCAGCGTTCGTTATTATTCCGCCCCTCGCCGCTATGGTGTTTTACGCATTAGGACGCCACCCGCTGGCAGGTATGGCAGCAGGTTTTGCCGGGGTAGGTGCAGGATTTACAGCCAACATCATCATCGCTGGAACAGATGCTCTTTTATCAGGGATCTCAACAGAAGTTGCCCAGAGCATCGATGAAAACGTTATTGTCACCCCAGTAGACAACTGGTTTTTCATGGCTGCATCTGTTTTGATGCTTATGGCAGTGGGAACATGGGTTACAGAACGGATAGTCGAACCGCGGCTTGGAAAGTTTGACAAGAAATACGCAGAGGAAGACGCTGTCGACCAGAAAGTAGAAGAGCCGTCAGCACTCGAGGTCAAAGGCCTGAAATATGCCGGGCTTGCGGGTCTCGCTTATCTTATTCTCGTTTCATTAACAATTGTGCCGCCAAACGGAATCTTGCGGGGTGAAGAAGGCACCATCGTTCCATCCCTTTTCCTGGAGAATATCATTCCAATCATTCTTTTCTTATTCCTTGTCGTCGCCATCACCTACGGGGTTGTGACACAAGTAATCAAAAAATCATCGGACGTCCCTGAATTTATGGGTAAAGCCATGAAAGATATGTCCGGCTTTATCGTCCTGATTTTTGCCGCGGCCCAGTTTATCGCCTACTTTAACTGGACAAACATCGGTGTGTACATTGCCGTTAGCGGGGCGGAAATACTCCAGAACCTGAATTTCACAGGCATGGGTGTCATCGTAGGATTCATTCTGCTTACAGCCGTCCTGAACTTGTTTATTTTCAGCGGATCTGCCCAGTGGGCACTTATGGCGCCGGTCTTTATTCCGATGTTTATGATTCTTGACTACAACCCTGCTTTTGTCCAGCTTGCTTATCGTATCGCCGATTCATCCACAAATATCATTACCCCGATGAATCCTTATGTGCCGATGGTACTGGCGTTTATGAAAAAATACGATAACCGTGCAGGATTCGGAACGTTGTTCTCAATTATGCTTCCATACGCCCTCCTGTTCCTGGGATTATGGATTCTTATGTTTATTATCTGGACATTTATCGGTCTCCCTATCGGACCGGGGGTTACTCCAGGTTTGTAAAAGTATTTAAGGAAAGAGGCTGGGGCGGATGCCGTCCCTCTGCCCTCTTTCCTTCAAGTAGTTATAAGAAGGTGTGAGGTAAATGAAAGAGATAACTATTAGAGAAGAAGCCAAAAAAATAGAAGAAGAAATTATCCGGATTCGCCGGACGCTTCACCGGAATCCTGAACTGAGCAATGAAGAATTCGAGACATCAAAGCTGATTCAGGATATTTTGGATATAGAAGATATTCCTTACTCCACAGGCTACGCAGGCACCGGAGTTCTCGGTGTGATCCGCGGTGAACTACCCGGAAAAACCATTGCGCTCAGAGCTGATATGGATGCCCTGCCGATAAACGAAAAAAATACACACGATTTCGTATCCAACTTTGAAAACAAAATGCATGCGTGCGGACATGATGCCCATGTAGCCATGCTCCTTGGTACAGGTATGCTTTTAAATAAATATAAACACGCCCTCGAAGGTACCGTCCTTCTCGTATTTCAGCCGGCGGAAGAAAATGCGCCCACTGGAGGGGCCGTCCAGATGATGATAGACGGTGTCTTTCATGAGTTTGAACCTGAAGCTATTTTTGCCCAGCATGTCTGGCCTGATTTACCTGTCGGCCAGATTGGTGTGCGGGCCGGAGCGATGATGGGGAATTCCGACAGGTTCAAAATAGTTATTAAAGGGTCATCCGGGCACGCGAGTATGCCACATCAAACGGTCGATGCTATCGTCGTTGCCAATCAGGTTATTTCGTCGTTGCAGACGATTGTAAGCCGGAACACCGATCCTCTGGAATCTGCCGTTATCACTATCGGAAAAATTGAAGGCGGTTCCCGGTACAACGTCATAGCTGAAGAAGTGACACTGGAAGGAACGGTCCGGACATACAAAGATGGTGTGAAAACAATGATTAAAAAGAAAATGGTTTCGATAGCTGAAGGTGTGAGCTCTTCTATGGGAGCCAGCGCAAAAGTGACATATATGGACGGCTACCCTGCCACAGTAAACACCGGCGAATGGGCTTCTCTCGTAAAAGAGACCGTATTGTCCACTCTCGGAAGCGAAGCGGCACCAGAGATTCAGCCAAGCATGGGCGGCGAAGATTTCGGGCAGTTTCTGCAGCATTACCCAGGTGTTTACTACTGGCTCGGCACCGCCATCCCGTCCCGGGAAGTCCAGCGCCCTCTTCACGATCCGGAATTCGATATTGACGAAAGAGCGTTAACTATCGGCGTTGAATGCATGACGGAAGTAGCTTTCTCAGCACTTGCATCTCTGAAAAATAAGGAGGAGTAAAATGGCCGGCCCAATTGATCTTCCCCCTGAGGAAAGAGAAATAACAGAACGGCAGGTAAGCAGATGGCGAAGGAAATTCCACCAGCTGGCGGAGCCTGGCTGGTGTGAATACCAGACAACTTGCGCGATTGTAAAAGAACTGGCTGATTTGTCGTTTGACATCTTTACCGGAGAAGACGTGACGTGGGAGGAGGCAAGAATGGGCCTCCCCCCGGAGATCATCGACGACTATTTTTTTAAAAAAGCCGAAGAGAATCAAGTTCCTGAAGAGTTGCTTGAAAAATTGAAAGGTGGTCGGACAGGTGTTATTGCTGTGATGGACACAAAGAAACCTGGCCCGCATACCGCCTTGCGGTTTGATATTGATGCTCTCCCGATTACTGAAAGCGCAGAGGATGACCACTTGCCGGCAAGGGAGCAGTTCCGGTCCCGCCAGGAAGGGTCGATGCATGCGTGCGCCCATGACGGCCATACAGCCATCGGTATCGCTTTAGCTCACTTGCTGCATGCCCTCCGTGACCGCTTGTCCGGTAAATTCACGTTAATTTTTCAGCCGGCTGAGGAAGGGAGCCGCGGGGCAAAGTCTATCGTTGATAAAGGGTGGCTTAATGGTGTTGATTATTTTCTAAGCGGACACATCGGCATCCAGCCGATGGAGGTTGGGTCAGTTGCGGCTACAGTCTCCGGACTTTTGGCCACTACTAAAATTGACTGCCGGTTCGAAGGGAAATCCGCTCATGCGGGCCTTAACCCTCATGAAGGAAAAAACGCTCTTCTGGCAGGCGCTGCTGCTGCTCTCCATTTAGAGGCGATCCCACCCCACCCGGAAGGAACGACCAGGCTAAATGTCGGAACCTTTCACGCGGGCCGGGGCAGAAACATCGTAGCTGATGAAGCCGTCCTTGAAATTGAGACGAGGGGAAGTACGAACAAACTGAACGAGTATGTCGTCGATCAAGCGGTTAACATTTTAAAATCATCGGCAGCAATGTACGGAGTGAAAGAACACATCACCATCACTGGAGAAGGCGTATCTGCGGTGTGTGATACCGAATGGATCGAAATTGCCAAACGAGCGGCCGGGAGATCTAGCCGGGAAATAAAAATTATAGATTCTCTTCCATTTGGAGCGTCTGAGGATGCGGCCCATATGATGAACCGCGTCCAGGAACAAGGCGGAAAAGCGACGTACATGCTTTATGGAACCCCCCTCCCCTACAGCCATCACCATACGAAATTTGATTTTGATGAAAAGACGCTGCCTTCAGCTGTCGACACACTTATCCATATGATTCTGGACATAAACGCACAGGAGGACCTGATATGAAGACTTGGCTTGAACACAATTTATTAAAATTGAATTTTACTGATACAATGGACCAGCCGGACGGTTTCACAAGGCTTTCATTCAGCCCGGAAGAATGGGAAGCGAGAGACGAATTTATTCAAATTGCTAAAGAGATGGACCTCACTATCCGTGAAGATGAAGCGGGCAACGTCATTGCCAGGTGGATACCCGGCAGTGCAACGGAAGAAAAGCCGGCTATTGCTCTCGGCTCGCACGTTGATACCGTGACTAATGGCGGCGGTTATGATGGTGTAGCCGGTGTGCTTTGCGGATTAGGAACGGTCTATCAGCTTAAAAAAGAAGGTTTTACTCCAGACCGTCCTATTGAAGTTATCTGTTTTGCTTCAGAAGAATCAGCCAGGTTCGGTGTTTCAACGATTGGCAGTAAAGCGATGAGCGGCATGCTTGATACAGAAGCTCTCGCAGAAGTGCCCGACAAAGACGGCGTGACGATTAAACAGGCTATGGAAGAACGGGGCCTGAATTATGAAGAAAGCCCCAAAGCTGAAAGGGATGCAGGTGACCTTTCCTCGTTTGTTGAACTCCACATCGAACAAGGCACCCGTATAGAAAAAGCAGGGGGCGAGGTTGGTGCTGTGACAGCGATTGCCTGTCCGATCCGCCTCAACATCGACATTTTCGGCAAAGCCGGACACACCGGCACTACGCCTATGGCAGACCGGCAAGACGCACTTGTGAGCGCAGCCGAGCTGATCAGTTTTATTTACAACCGGGCACTTGCATTTAATGAAGAAAATGACACTCCTCTTGTGGCAACAGCCAGTACAATAAGCAATGAACCGAACGTTATGAATGTTATTCCCGGCAAAGTAACTGTAGGCGTAGACATACGCAGTGTGTCGGACGGACTGAAAGAGAAGATGGCAGAAGAAATCCGGAAGAAAACAGCTGAAATTGAGGACACGTTCCGTGCTACAATAAACATACAGACACTCGTGAACAATCCTTCAATCTTTTTAGACGCATCCGTCCATAAAGATTTGACCCTCGCAGCGGAACAAGCAGGCTTGAATAATTTCACCCTGGAAAGCGGAGCCGGCCACGATGTGATGAATATGGCCCGCAAATGGCCCTCAGGACTCGTATTTATTCCTTGTAAAGACGGGCTGAGCCACCACCCTGAAGAACATGCCTCCCTCGATGACCTCGAAAAAGGAGTGAAACTGCTTGCTGCGTATATAAAAAATAAAGCAGGTGACTGAAGTGAAAATACGTTTAGGAATCATCGGCCCTGAAGATTCAATTAATACCATCGCGCCTATTGCCAGAAAGTACGAGGAGTTTGAAATCCACCAATTTTCCTATGAAAAAACCGAAGAAACGGAAACTATTATTTCGGAAAACTCAAGCCAAATTGACCAGTGGCTGTTTTCAGGGCAAGCTCCTTATGCGTTTGCCATGGAAAAAAAGCTAGTCACTGAAGATACCGCCCTCTTCCCTCCTCTGCACGGTTCCAGTTTATTAGGAAAATTACTGGAAGCACAGTACCATAAACCGGAGAAAATGACAGCGGTCAGTCTTGATACGATTCATACAGGGGAAATTGACTGGGTTAAATCAACCTACAATCTCGACTCGTTGAACGTCCATACGTTTCCTTACACCGGCTACAAACCGGCTGAAGATATCATTGAATTCCACAGGAAGAAATATCATTCAGGTGAAGCAGAGATTGCTTTCACATGTATCCGTTCCGTCTATCAGCAGCTTAAGTCAGAAGGTATTCCTGTTTATAGGATTACGGTGACGGATGTAACGACCCAAGTCACTCTTGAACTTCTGAAAGAACGGGGAAACGCCGACTGGTACAGAAAAAGTCAGATCGCCATCGTCGGGCTGGAAGTTTTCGAGGCAAATAACGAATCCGAAGGCCAGCTGTATTCCTACAAACGAAAACACCAGGAACTTGAATTGAAACGCCTTCTTCTTGACTACACCGAAGAATTAAAAGGGTCACTCGTTCAAATGGGAGACGGTTTGTTCTTTATTTATACAACACGGGGCGAAATTGAAACCCACCCATGGCCGTTTTATTTATTGGAGTCGGCAAGACTGCAGGCGAAACTCACCATCCGCCTCGGGGTCGGCTACGGATTAACTTCCCTTGAGGCAGAACAGCACGTCCGCCTCGCTTTCCGGGACGCACGTAAACACGAAAAACCGGTCATTATTAAAGTGGATGAGAACAAACAAATTACTGAAGTATTCCATACCGACAAGTCATTTACGTACAACCAGCGCCGGCTGAACGAACAATGGAAAACCAAATTGGGCACCCGGAATTTAAGTCCCGCCGTTGTGTCAAAGCTCGCCTCGTTTCTTAAACACTACAAAAAGAACCGGGTCACCTCCCAGGAAGTTTCACAGTGGCTCGCCAACTCAGAAAGGAACGCCCGGCGCATCCTTCATGAACTTGAAGAAGCCGGCCTCGCCACGATCGTCGGCGAAGAACAGTCAGGCGGCCGGGGCCGCCCGCGGAAAATATATGAATTGAATATTTAAGTATACGCAGAGTTAGGGTGCGGCAGCCGGTTGAAGGGTTGCCGCACCCATTTTTGTACTGGGAAGGAAATTACTGGGGATACCAATTACTGGGGGGTCTGTCCCCCCACTTTATGGGAATAGGGGGTGCGTGAAGGGGGCTGGCGCGGGTCTTGCAGACGGGCGCAGGGCGGGGATGGGAGAGCGCAGGACGATGGTTGCACTTTAGGGGAGGATTGTTGCACTTTGAGGTGGAATTGTGGCACTTTGAAACTTATTGTGATATTCTTTGTCACTATTGTTGCAGAACGGCCGGGGACTGTGGCAAAACAGCTTGAGAGATGATATCACCGGGTGAATGTTGGTACGAAGTAGGGCAACTCCCTCCTAGTTATGTTGGCTTCAACCTGGATTTGATGCACTCCCTCCAAGCCATGCAGGCATGTTCGATGACCTGATTTACAAAAAGTCAGCCTTTGGCTGCCTCACTTTGTCGAAGAATTTCTCCAGATCAATATCTACCACCCATGTGTACCCTTCGTTGATATACTGTTTCGCTTTCAACACGGCATCATGGGCTCGCCGCTTTGGGCGAAAACCATAATTATTTTCGGAAAATGTTGGGTCGTAAATACGTTGAAGATAGAGGTTAATGGATTGTTGGATGAGACGGTCCATGACAGTCGGGATCCTAACTTCCGTTCACCTCCGTCCGGTTTCTGGATTTCGAAAAAATACCCGGCAGCAAGCCAGGTATTTAGCCGGTTCTTGACCGATCCGTTGGTAACACGTATCTTATAAGTGAATATATGGAATGTCTTTGAGCGGTTGGATGACGGCACTTGGCTCCCCACTACCCATTGTCGCAAATACCATAAGTGTGACTGCCATTGTTGTAATCAAAAGACCTTTTTTCATCTTCTGTTCCCCCTTATATGTTTTTCTCAGCCTTATCTTGTCACATTGTGTATTTTTGTGTAGTTGGACTGTGGGCATATATGAGGAGGTCATCTGGCAGATTTCCGTTATTTTTTCCATTTTTCGAGTAGTGTTAAAAAAATAGTTATATTCAGAAAAACTTTTTGAGAGAGGAGGGAGCCGGATGGAATTCAACATTGGCGGGAGAATCAAAGATTTAAGAGTGTATAGAAATTTATCACAGAAAGAGTTGGCGATAGGTATTTGTTCTCAAGCAATGATTAGTAAAATTGAAAAGGGAGGAAACCAGCCAAGTGCCGATGTCCTTTACCAAATCGCCGACCGGCTTGGGGTGGACATTAATTACTTCTTTGGGATGTCGGAATCGCCTACCCACGATTATGTGGATATGGTGCTAAAAGAATTGGATAAAGCCATCCGTCAAACAAACTACAAAGAGGCATTGGACTTAGTCGCTATCGAAAAGCACAATCCGTTGTTTAAAACACCGCACCTTCAGCAAATCCTTTTATGGCGAGAAGGTATCTGTACCCTACATCTGTCGGGAAAAAGCGATCGGGCGCTCCGAAAAATTAACCAAGCGCTTAATTTATCAACGACCGCAGCTAACCTCCACTCAGAAGTTGAGCTTAAAATTCTAAACACAAAAGCGATTTTACTGGCTATCAATCACCAATTAGACGACTCAGAGAACGTGGTAACTGATCTGATTAACTATATCGAAACCGCACCTAATACCATTGACCCGAAAATCATGATAAATATTTACTTTAACGCCAGTAAGAATTCAATCAATAAAAAGGCGTATGAGGAAGCCATGACCCGGTCGGCAAGAGGCATAGCGATTTGTATAAATAATGAATTACTATACTTATTAGGGGAGCTTTACTTCCAAAAAGGGAAAAGTCTTTATTTACTATCGGACAACAACTTAAAAGAGGCTTTAGCCTACATGACGACAGCCATCAGCGTGTTTGACATGACCGGAAATGAGAGATTCAAAGAGTATGTGCAGGATGAAATTTCGCTCATGGAATCCAGCTCTTAGATATAGAAAAAAGCGCACCGATGATGTGCGCTTTTTTAATAGATGGTTTTTATTAAATGACGATCCGGTAAGTCACCTGGACCTGGTTGCTGCGATCCTCGTACGCCAGATAATCCAGGCGCACATACGGAACGAGCATCCCAATGTTGGCCAGAGCGATCCGGGCAAGGAGCGACTCTTTGCGCCGGTAAGGGTGCATCCGGATGTAAAGCATCAGATAGTCTCCCCGGTTGACATATAGCTTGCCGTGTTTCACCACGCGGTTATCTCCATACAGATCGATCGTGTAATCGAGCTGTTCGCTCTCCGGATCGTAGGCGCGCTCGATACTGATACACGGCTTCAGCAGAGGATAATTTCTGTGGGCGATGTTCCACCTGAGAAGATTTTCAAATTGGCGGCGGTCTGCCGGCGATTCGTCTTCATCCACCCAATTTCTGTATCCCATATCATCCAGTCGTTTCGAATATTTCCCGTTTGTGACCCGCAATCCCCGCTTGACCGATGTCTTCGTAAGTTTACTATTAAACGGCTCGATCAGGTTCTCTTCCTTTTCTTTAACTGTCGGCATTTAAGCGCCCTCCTCTTACTGTCTTTTTTAGTTATCTTAACGGCATTTGTCCCGTGACCTTAACTCGCGTCGTCATACAAGCGCACCATTTTCCAGACGGAAGCCGGCTCGTACATCATGGCGTAGATGACACGCAGCGATGACTCGGACAAAAAGAGATAGGCCTGCTGCGCCTGGCTCGAGTAGGTCTTAACCGGCCGGATCAGCTCGCTTAAAGGCGGCATGTACGGCTCCGACGTCACCCGGCTCACATAGTGACGCATAGGCATCGGTACCTTATGATAAAAGGTTTCCAGCTCCGCTTCGGTTAAATGCCACGTCCTCTCAAGGATGGTGTCTATAGTTCCCGGCCCGATAAACGCCTCGCCGTTCTCCCTTGCCCGGTCTTCAAAGTCCTCAAACCCCTTGGTGTGACTGCGTTTCTACAAAAAACCGTCTATTTTCTTCATTTTTTCTTCCTTTCAGAAAAGAATCAAAAAAGGTACCACTCTTAATCTTTGCAGTCATTAACAAAAAAAAAGAGGAAAACACCTTTTAAAAGTGCTTTCCTCTCTCTATCAATCTTATTTTAAGACGGCCCTTTTATAGTTGTATATACTAACATACTTATACTCACTATAATTACCCCTATAATTACAAGTAAAAAAACATCCCCTAAGTCGATAAATAACACCTCATTTATCTTTTATTTAACACATTCGAAACTGTACGTGTTAGACATTTTCCACCATGCTTTTTTTGGTGCGCCATGTAAACCACCAGTATCTCCAGAATCTATTGATGGCGTGCCACCCATATCATAACATCTATTAATTAAGTTTTGCTTCTCTACATGATTCATATATTTTGAAGAGAAGTATAATGCGGCGCCTGTAAAGATTCCTAAAACAGCTATTCCTCCCCAAACAATAGCAGGGGCAACTAATGGTTGCATCTCATCTTCAGAATTAGCAGTGGCATGATCTATCATGGCTTGTATTTGATAATCATTTAGATTATCTAACTCATTTTGAATTAGCTCTAATTCATCATTGGTAAACTCATAATAATTTAAAGCTCTCTCATTATCCACATGAGCTGTTCTAGTTAGTGTGTTTACATACACGCTCTTTTCTAACGCTTCCAGAGCTTCACTGCTAAAATTTAAAGTAGCATTATTATTTGCTAATGTTGTACCTCCTGGAATGAACGCGAGCGACAACATCATTACAGCACAAAATAGTGTAAAAGCTTTTTTAATATTTTTCATTATATCATCTCCTTATAATTTTAAGTATTTTTGGAAAATAAATCAATATAGCAATTCGTCTTTCAGTATTCTACTAGTCTCCGCAACCTCCTTCTTATGTAGGGTTAAATCAAAGATTCGAAATCCAAATTCTTCCGCCTCTTGACCTTTTTAAGTATATATACTGGTCTTAATTACCACAAAATTCAATTAAAAGGATGATGCCTCCTCTCATAACATGTCACTCAATAGCGCCGAACCATCCTCTACCTATCTTTGAATCCTTTCTTTCAGTATAACTATTGTTATAAACGGAAAAAATCCATTTACGCTTTCGCCCACATTCCCTCGCGTCCCAGGGCGCCCGACCGGTCGATGGCCAGGATCAAAAACGATATCAGGGACTACCCGTCGACCCATAAATAACAAGAAAAGAAAAAAAAGAGACTAAGATGAGAGAGGTATGAAAAAGAATAAAAGACTTAAAGAGACCGGAGAAGTTCACAAGAAAGGAGGACAAATAATGACTGACGTGCTGACTGTTTTCTAAACAAATGTACGGAATACTATTCATTAATGTGATTACGTATTATGTAATACTAAGTATTAATGTATTAATATGTTACTAGTTATAACTATACTTATAACGCGGCGATCAATTTAAAGGGAATGCGAGCTTATGGTTCTTTTACTAAGAGTCATCTCGTGAGAAGAGACCTTAACCTTTAATTTGAATATTGTTGTAATTTTTTCCACCTTTAAACTGTATATGCGGTCAAAGTTAGGTGAAGAAAGGGGGCGAAAAAATTTGAAGAAGAAAAACATAATAGTATGTTTAATATTATTTTTATTATTGGGAGCTGGACTAGCCGCTTATAGTATGGAAAATAAATATCTATCTTCCTCCCCTAATGATAGCGAAGCTGACGATGTGTTAGAAGAATACATAACACATATTGAGACAGAGGCTAACATGGACGAATTCCTAGAGATATTAGACACGTCTGCTTGGACAGATGAGTTTTATTCAGACTTTGAGGATCATGTGAATGAGGAAGACCGTGAAAAGTTAATTGCCTATGACATTAATGAACCTGAATGTAACATAGAAGAGACTGAATGTACGATCCCAACTTACATCAGGTGGGAAAACCTTGTAGGGGAAATCACGCATTTTAAAATTATTGAATTTGAGGATGGATGGAAGATTCAGCTCGACCCTGTTTAATATAAGAACGCCTCACCCACCAAGCCCCCATCGACTTGGTGTTATTTTTATTTGTAATGATACGGCATACTGATTTCTGAAAAGTATTACATATTACGTAACACTAACTCTTAATATTTTTTATAAAAAGGTACTGTATTTCTTACGCTCTTTCATACTGCGTGCCGCATGCAGCAGCTGTTAGGATGCCCCGCATGGGCATTCGGGGCAGAAGGAGAGGCTGAACCCCCGCGCGCACGGCGCACCGATTAATGGCATAAAGACAATGAAATTAAAGGAGCGACTCTCATTGAAAATAACTCTGTACCTAATCACACTCATACATCTAAAGCGCCGGCGCGTCTCAACGAAGGGGGTTACTCCCGGATTTGATGCACTTCCATCAATATTTGATGCACTTCCACTCTTTTACAAAATACTTCTTCAGCCCCCCCATTTATAATATGATACTCCAATCAAATCACAAAACTTAATAGTATGACATATTATATAAAATATTATACAATTATTTTCGTTAAAACCATTGACTTTCTAATTGTGACATACTAAAATGCTATTTAGTAAGCGTTACCAAAAAGAGTAAATCAAAGGGAGTGGAGTTGAATGGGTACGATTATTTGTCAAAACTGTGAGTCTGTCATCGATCATTTTGATTGTGAAAAGGTTTCTGTTTTATACGGAAAGTGCTGCGAGTCTTGTACCGATGAGGCCTCACTGCAACATACGGAGAGTTAATTACAAATTAAAGCCATAAGACTGCTTGTTATTTAACAGGCAGTTATTTTTTTGCCTATTTTTCACCCGGCTCCCCTTTTAGTCGGCACCTCCTGAAATTTTCCTATTTCCCCCGTCACCCCTTCCCTCAATCGATTAAGAATTAGGCCACCTTCGTATATGCAAGGCCCCCTGAAATTCTCTCGTCTCCGTTCCCCCATCTATAAATCCATTTTTCACGCCTAAGTGCTTAACCCTTTATAAAACGGTACCGTCCACTTACACACCTTCTCCATCTGTTTCCAGATTCTACCTGAATCACCCCCCCTTCCTAGCCAATTTGTCCACCTGTTCCCTCACTTGCCGCTTTTTGACTTTTTTGTGACCATCCGTTCAGTTGTGATTTAGGTCACCTCTATTAAACGCTGTGTGCGTTATCCTTAACATGTGAAGAGATAAGCAAACGAGCTAAGGGGAGGCATATATAATGAGTATGTTTTGTTTTCAATGTCAGGAAGCTTTAAAAAATGTTGGCTGCAGTGCGATGGCAGGGGTTTGCGGTAAAACGAGTGAGGTATCAAATCTTCAGGATTTGCTCATTTACACAGTTAAAGGGGTAGCTCTAGTTAATCAGCAGGCGCGCGAAGCAGGGATTAACCGGCCGGAAACAGACAGGTTAATTATGGACGGATTATTTGCTACGATTACAAACGCAAATTTTGACGATGAATCAATTATCAGACGAATTGAGAAGGCACTTCATGAACGGGAGACTATTAAAGAATCATTGAAAGAGGCAGGTGTTTACAAGGAGAGCCTTTACCCGGATTACGCGACATGGTCCGGCCACCGTTATTCGTTTATAAGTAAATCTGAAGAGAAACAGGTTGGAATTTTAGCCACAGACAACGAAGATATGAGAAGCTTGCGTTCCCTAGTCTTATTCGGATTAAAAGGCATGGCGGCTTATGCTGAGCACGCTTTAAATCTGGGACATAAGAGTGATGACATCTGTGATTTTACCGAAAAAGCGCTTGTTGCGACTGAGGATGATACGTTAAGTGTCGATGACCTTGTCGCTCTTGTGATGGAAACGGGTAAATTCGGTGTTGACGTGATGGCGCTGCTCGATAACGCAAACACATCCACTTACGGGCATCCTGAAATGACTGAAGTGGAAATTGGCGTCAGAGACAACCCGGCAATTTTAGTAAGCGGACATGATTTAAAAGATTTCGAAGAGCTTCTTGAACAGACGGCAGGGACCGGGGTTGATGTATACACCCACTCTGAAATGCTTCCGGCTAACTACTACCCGGCATTTAAAAAATACGATCATTTTGTTGGGAACTACGGAAACGCCTGGTGGAAGCAGAAAGAGGAATTTGAAAGCTTTAATGGGCCTGTCCTCTTTACGACAAACTGTATTGTCCCGCCGAAAGCAAGCTATTCCGACCGCATCTATACGACAGGAGCAACCGGATATCCTGGATTTAAACACATCCCCGACCGTACAGAAGGCGGTAAAAAAGATTTTTCTGAAATCGTTGCTCATGCGAAAAAGTTACCGGCACCGACTGGCATAGAAGAAGGCACAATCATTGGAGGGTTCGCTCATAATCAGGTGACACAACTCGCTGATAAAGTCGTTGATGCAGTAAAAACAGGGGCCATCCGAAAGTTCTTTGTGATGGCAGGCTGTGACGGGCGCATGAAATCCCGTGACTACTATACTGAATTTGCCAAAACCCTTCCAGAGGATACAGTTATCCTGACAGCAGGCTGTGCTAAATACCGTTACAATAAGCTTCCACTTGGTGATATCGGCGGCATCCCGCGTGTCCTTGACGCCGGCCAATGTAACGACTCTTATTCTTTAGCGGTGGTGGCCATGAAACTTAAGGAAATTTTTGAGTTAAATGATATTAATGAGCTGCCGATTGAATATAACCTGGCATGGTACGAGCAAAAAGCGGTCATTGTTCTGCTGGCACTGCTTCATCTCGGTGTGAAAGACATTAAGCTTGGACCAACACTTCCAGCATTCCTGTCACCAAACGTGGCTAAAGTGCTCGTTGAAAAATTCGGCATCAGCGGCATGACGAATGTAGAAGAAGATATGGCAGCTCTTATGGGGTAATAAGTAAATGACTTGATTAAGGCTGGCGTCTTGTGAAAAACACAGGCGCCGGCTTTTTTAATGGAGGGACTTAAATAGTCTTGAAGCCACCCTCATCCTTTTTTTTCAATATTTACAAAAAACCACACCCGGCGTTACGGGTGTGGTCTTGAAATGACTATTCAGCCTGTTTATACTCTCATACAGCATTTCTTGTATTTCTTGCCGCTGCCGCACGGACATGGTTCGTTACGTCCCACTTTAATTTCTTTCCGGCGGGACTGGCTATCCATTCCAGCCTGATACAGCCGCATCACGGCTGCTTTTATCTCGTCATAGGACACTTGAGGCTCATTAGTAGGATACCTGACTCGTGACTTGGTTTGGCCGCTTTCTGTCTGACCAGATGCCTCATCATCTGAGGGAGCTTCTTTCTCCACAGAAGTATGTTCGTCTAAGGTTTCCTGTGTGCTTTCACTCCCATTTAAGCTCTCAACTGCATAGGCCAGGTTCTCTTCCAGGAAACTATCCTCTGCCATGGTATCAGAAATTGTTTCTTCCACTTCTGCGGCTTCCTGCTCCAGTGACAAGCTGCCTGAATCTGTTTTTTCAGTCTCTTCATAATAAGAAACGTCTTCAGCTTCATTTAAATTGTCTGCCGAATCGACAGTTTCCGGCGTTTCAAGAGAACTTTCCACTTCCGCCTGATCTGCCGGTTTATCAACAGAAACGGCCATCTCTATGGCGGAGGCGACCTCTTCAGTTTGTATGGACTCACTCTCAGTCATAGTTTCAGACGGAGACTCTGTCCTTTGAGCGGATTCAGGAGGAGTGTCCTCTTTTTCCTCATTTGCTTCCTTTAGTTCTGAAGCCGCTTTTACTGCTTGACCCTCATCATTGCCGACATCTGTCTCAGCCTTATCAGTGGTCGTGGTTCTTCCATCCGGTTCCGGGGTGCCCGCGTCCGCTTCACTTTCAATTTGAGCGTCATTTTCCGCAAGGGTGCTGCTCTTTCTGTCCGGTTCCGTTTTAGCGGCGATTCCGGTCTGAACCGGTCCTTCAGTTTTCAAGGAAGACCCGCCTTCTCGGCTGTTTTTGTCCGGCTTTTCCTCATCCGCTTCCGTTTCTTGGCCGGAAGCCCGTTCGGAAGCCGGTTCATTTGCTTCTGGCTCCTCTTTCGTTTCTTTTTCTGGAGCTTCTTCATCTATCGGTTGTTCTCTGCGGTCAGTCAGGTTATTGTCCGCGGCTTTATCTTTCTGTTCAGCTTTATTGTCAGTTAAATCTGTTTCCTCTTTAATTAAAGTTTCTTTTTCGGCCAATTCCTTATTTTCTTCTTTGAGTTCTTCATTTAATGTTTCAATCTTGTCTTCAGAGTCGCTGACAGGTTCACTTGTATGAGCCTCTGTTGCCTTGTCTTTAGTCCGAATGCTTTCTTCTTCGCGTGTGTCTGATTGGGAGTGCTCCACAGGCACGTCACTTTGCAGTCCAGCATCCCCAGATGGGATAATAGCCGATTGGTGGTCATCCTGATCGTCATTAGCCATTTCATCTGGATCTGCCTGTTCCCTTGCCGGCTCCTCTTCTTCTGCAAAAGATAAAGATGATTTATTTTTGGAAGCGGAACTTAACAGCCTTCTGTAATAGCTGGCGTCATCCTTTTTAACCGAACCAGCACTTTTTTCAAGTTTGGCGGAATCCGTGCTTTCCCCTCCATCAGATGATTCATCGGAGAGTTCGTCAGCCCCTCGTTCGAACGCCGGTTCAGAACGGGAATCACCCTCAGGCACAAGTTTGGTTTCGGGCTTGAGATCCGATTTGGCTTCGTGATCTTCAGGGCTGTGATTAGCTGCAGGCGCCGTCCTGCCTTCAAAATCACGGCCTGTTTCTTCAGCGGTGTATTGTTCTTCGCCATGGTCGGCTTCCTCTCGGTCAGCCGGCTTCGTCATCTCTTCAGATTTAGAGGTTTCTTCCAGCTTAGAAGTTTCCTCAGACTCAGAAATTTCTTCTGGCTCAGAGGGTTCCTCAGGTGAAGTGCCTTCAGATTCGGTGTTATCGTCAGTTGCTGTGTTTTCCTCAGGTTCTTCACTATCCCCAGACTCAGCTGTATCTTCAAACTTGTCGCTATCCCCAGGTTCAGAGACATCCTCAGGTTTCCCACCGGTCTCAGGTTCAGCGGTTCCTCCAGCTTGTGAGAACTCCTCAGGTTCAGCAGATGCCTCGTCAGCCGGTGCGTCCGTCCCTGCCTGCAGATCAACGCCTTCAACCGTTGAGCGCCATTGCCTCAGTTTCGGATGGTCGATCCCGTTAATGACACAGTTGCAGTACAACGCTTCTTCCAGGTTAAGAAGCATCGTTTCATAGCCTTCCTCCATAAACGACTCGATCAGCGGAATGGCCTCATCGGACAACTGTTCACATAAGCCGGCTGCCAGCATTGTTTTAATGGAACGCTTTTCTTCCTGCTCAAACGCCTCAAACAGGACGGTTCTCGCATATTCGGTTTTGATGTTAGCTACGATGTCCACCGCATAAAGGCCGACACGCGCGTCATCAAACCACATTCTAACTGCATTAACCACCTGCTTTGTTCCAATTTTGACAAGAGCCTCGCTGAATTCCTCTAAAAACAAATCGTTTTTCTTATGTAAATCCACAAGAGCCATGATATGCGGAAGTGCTGCTTCCAGCCTTAATTCACCAGCCATCGTAATATCGTAGAGGTCTCTTACTGCCAGCTTTCTTTTCCCCTTCATTTTGTATAAACGGTGCATGAGCTCGGTTCTCCCGACAAGTTCCCGCCTTGCCATTAATTCGACCATCTGCTTGCCGAATACATAATATTTCTCGTTAAATTCTTCTCTTGAACCGATTCTGTTAATAACCGTGTGAAGCTTCTGCAATACCACGTGGGTCGGGTCCGTACAGAGGTCTGTATAAAAACTCAGATTCTGAACCTTTTTTCCCCTGGCTTTATAAGCAGAGGCTATGTCTTCTTTAAACTTTCCGACGATACAGGGATCGGCATGATTCAACAAGTCCCCGTAGTACGTCAGCTCCTCATCAGGAATCGTTTCGTCCCTTAGGTCGGCCAGAAGACGCCTCATCCCTTCGTCCGGCATCGGCAATTTCTTCAAATAGGTCAGTTTTTCGCTCGTCTTTCTTTCATTCCAGTTCTTTTTGTTCGCGTCGAGGCCCAGCATAAACGTTTTCTCTGTGCCTAAGTAACTAGTTTCCATTATATGTAGAACAAAATCTCTTACTATATAATCATCTGAAATTAGATGTTCTTCCATCTTTCTTAAAAACTTTTGTTGATCCATCGGCGATCACCTCATTTACCAGTACTGTAAAGTGCTGTTATCTATTATACAGGTTATAGGCGGTCAACCATATAAGAAAGACGACACAACTCTCACTTTTTGACCTGTTTTTTTTGTGAGAAATATGGTACTGCAGTCACCTGTTTAAATAACCAGTCTTTAAAAAAACAACATTTGTTAATTATTTCCTATTAAAAGAGCCTGATCTATCGACAAGTTGTGATGAAAGCGGCAGACCATTTTTACTTCAATCAGCTAACACAATTAAATATTCATAAAGCAAAGACTCTGTTAAGCTTTGTTGTTGAAAAATCAACATTTACCTTTATCAGAGCCAAAACAAAAAGAAGGCAAAATAGTCATTTTACCTTCTCCTGTATGTTTAACAGTTTAATAGCCGTCAAGCAAGTCATTAATTAAGTCTTCAATATCATTTAAAGGCACACTGTAGCCGATTGACGGATTTTCCAGATCCGTGGCTGCATTGATTGCCACAAAACTTTCTTCCTCTATGGATAATAACGGACCGCCGCTGTTCCCTTCTTCAACTTCAGCAGAAATCTGGTAAATACTCTCATAGAGATAATTGCTAATAACTAACTGTTTGTTATTGTCTACGATTTCCCCGTAGGTTACCGTGTTTTCTACACCTTCCGGGCTGCCAAGAGCGGCCACGTGATCGCCTGGCTCAAGCTTTTCATTTTTTTCAATCGAAAAAGGCTCTTGTCCTTCAAATTCCGGAACATGCAGAAGAGCAACATCCATATATTTAGAAGACCCCAGCAAGGCCGCTTCATAGAACTCCCCTTCTTCAGGCATGACGGTAATCAGGCCGACCCCTTCAGGAACAACATGAGCACTCGTTATGACAACCCCATCCCTGTTATATAAAAAACCGGAGCCCTGCTCTTCAGGTGTAATGACGGTATAGACTGATTCATGCGCTTCCTCAACCAGCGCTTCCACTTCCGCTGCCTCTCTTTCTTCAACAAAAAGAGGAAGCTGAAATTCGCCGTATTTATCAGTGGCTTCCGCCCGCTCAGGTAAATTGGAAACCTCCTTTGAGGCCGAAGCTTCCGTGACACCCATCCAGCTGCCGGCAATCAGGAGGCTGAAAAGAGAAACGGCAAAAATCCGCGGGTCTGTCTGTGTGAGTAATGAAGCCGGATTTCCCCCGTAACTCTTCCTGCTTTTATGAAAAACCATAAATAGCCTCCTTAATATAATTTTTATCTATTATACATATTAAAAGGTGACAGTTAAAATAATAGGGCTGCGGCGTCTCGGTCTTTAATGAAAAGAGATGGGTTGCTTATTAAGAGAAAAATAAAAGGCTGGTTTCCTGCCCGATACTAGTTTAATTCTCTGCTGGAAAATCAACCTTGCTCTTCTGGCAATTATTCAGGTTTCACTAATTGAAAACCGATCCATTTCAATGCTTCTTTTAAGTTTGACTTAGAAGTAAGACGGTTAATTGGTGATTCACTTTGGTGAAAGAAAATGGCCTGATCAGGTCTGACACCTGTTAAAATAGGAGTCGCTCCAAGTAACTGGATTGACATAGTAAGCTTGCAGATATTATCGCTGACATTATGATTTTCTATAGCCAGGCCTGACACATCTATAATTAAATACTCAATCCCGTCCTGATAACTTCGTTGAAGCACCTGCTCCATAATGATTTCCGACCGTCTCTCATCCACCTCCCCTGTCAGAGGGAGAATGGCTACGCCGTCGTCCACTGGCACCACGGGGGTTCCTATATTTTGAACCCGGCAGTTCACTTCATCTAAATCTATGACATAACCTAGAAGACTCGCCATCGTCTTAAATAGTTCAATCTCTTCTATCTTGTAAGACTTCGGGTTTACATCCAGTCCGCAAAGAGTGCCATACACCCTTCCGTCTTTATAATGAATGGGGACGCCAAGCAGAGAACCCTGAGTTAATTCCTGTGACAACTCCAGTTCTCCAGTCGAAGGATGGCTTGTAATATCTTCTATAACTACAGACTCCCGGTCACTGTCTATAATAACTTGACAGTAGGACTCTTTAGCATCAATTATTAAACCTTTTTCAATAATTAATTTGTTTCGGTTAAAGGAGTGCATGACTTCTACTTTTTCTTCCTCATACCTGGTGACGAAGACTGTATTTATGTTAATAAATTGGCTTAACCGCTTAAGCACATCAATCGCAGCACGCTCCAATTCTTTTAAACTACCATTTCCTAAAGCCTGCACGTTTGCTTCCTCTCCCTTTATTAAATTTTATAGCAGGTTATACTCCGCCATACGGTAGATTATACCACGCCAGTAGTGCAATTTCTATTTTTTAGGTGATCATTTCCTGGGTGTCCAATACGGGGTGATTCACATAGGGGTCAGACCCCCCAGTTTATGGAAAAGCAATGCCTCTTGACTTTATATACCCTATAGGGTATATTATATTTAAAGTTTATTACTATGAAGGAGAGAGACGCAATGAACCAACTATCAGCTAAACACGTTGAACAACAAATAAAAAATAATAAAAAGGTGACTCTTATAGATGTGAGAGAGCCGGAAGAAGTAGCTGCAGGTAAAATACCGGGCGTAATTAATATTCCCCTTGGCCTGCTCGAATACCGACTGCATGAACTGAAGAAATCAGAAGAATACATTATCGTCTGCCGTTCCGGTTCAAGAAGCGGCCTTGCCACGAGCTTCCTGGAAAGCCGAGGTTATAATGCCACAAATATGTCCGGCGGCATGATCAGCTGGGAAGGGGCTGTTGAAATAGCAGGCCAGTACCAGCCTGCACGATAAACCAGCTTACTATGACAGCAAGAACACACCGGGCCCTGGGGGGCTCCGGTGTGTTCTTTTTGCACATAGGGGTCAGACCCCCCATTTTATTCCAGCTCTGATACGACTCTTTCGCATATTTCGTGGGTAAGGAGACTGTCCTGGTTTGTCACTGATGGCTGTTTTCCTGTCTGTACGGCTTGGAGAAAGTCTGCGACCATTTGAACGAACCCCCTTTTATGCAAGGTTGGTTCCCAGTCACTTGTCTCAGGCTTTGTCTCTTCTCTTCCTCGCCGGATCACCAGATCCGCTACATTATAAACAACCCCTTTTTCTTCAGGTCCCATGACTTCTGCTTTCTCCTCGGTTGTCCCGCTGTCTCTGTTCATAATGCCTATTGCTGTCCCTTCAGCAGACTCAAACTGCAGCATCACATGATGAAGAAGCCCGTCTTTTTTTCTTCCGGTAACTGTTAACTTTTCGATGGCATACGGGAAAAGGTATCTCATTGAATCAACAACATGAATAAAGTCATCAAACACAAATTGGCGCACTTCCCCGGGCAGTGCTCTTCTGTTTTTCTGTATGACTGCCATGTTGGGCTGGCTGATCTCTTTCAGCCTCTGATAACTCGGAGCAAATCTTCGATTAAATCCGGTCATCAGCAGCAGGCCACGGCTGTCTGCCAGTTCAACGAGCGCTTTCGCTGTTTCGTAATAATAAGTTATTGGCTTGTCTACAAACACATGAATGTCAGCCTCCAGCAATGCTCGTACAATCTCCTCATGCGACTCAGTAGAAGAATGAACAAAAGCGGCTGCAACTCCGCTTTTGATTAGAGATTCTAAACTGTCATGCAAATTAGAATAACGGTACCTCTCCCCCAGCTTTTTTAATTTGGCTTGATTTCTTGTAAATAAATGAGTTTCTACACCCTCAACTTCACTTAACACAGGTAAATAAGCTTTCTCCGCAATATCCCCGAGCCCGATCACACCAACTTTAATCATGTTTTCCCCTGCCCTTCCGCTTTTTTTATTTCACTCGTTTTAGTTGCAACTGTTCATATATCTACTATTAAACACATGAAGCCCATATCCCTCTCTGACTCTATTATTGCAAATAGTCAAAAAACTATTATAATTACCTGTAGATTATCATTTTAGGAGGAATCAGGAAATGACGGACGCTGTGATTAACGAATTTCAATCTATTCCAACGACTGCTGCCTCAGATGCGATGGACGGTTTGAACAATTTAGATCCTTCGATCAAACCACTAAAGGAAGACTATCATATGGTTGGCCGCGCTTTAACAGTAAAAACATCTCCCGGAGATAACTCAGCTGTTTTAAAAGCGATCCATGCGGCTCAACCGGGTGACGTGTTAGTCATTGACGCAAAAGGGGACACCTATCGGGGAGTCGCTGGAGATTTTGTATTAGGAATGGCTCAAACTTTAGGAATTAACGGGTTTGTCGTGGACGGTGCGATCAGGGACCTGGTCGACTGTAAAGCGCTGGACTTCCCTGTTTTTTGCAAAGCTACCACCATCGCTGCCAGCGAAAAAAACGGTCTTGGCCATATTAATGTCCCTGTCACATGCGGCGGTGTGTCAGTTCAACCGGGCGATTTAGTCATTGGCGATGCCGACGGAGTGACAGTCGTACCTAAAGACTTGGAAAACGACGTACTAAGTAAAGCACGTAAAAAATTAGATAAAGACCAGGCCCGGGACGAGAAAATCTCTGGAAATAAAGAAGCTATTAAAACATACCTTGAAGACATGATTTCGAAGGCCTACAAAAAATAGTTTCTAAATAAATCTTTTAAAAGTGAAGACTTACAAAACCATACTAATTTTCGCCAAAAAGAGAGCAGAAGGGTTTCTCCCTCTGCTCTTCTTCGTTTTCTCTATCATTTCAACTTAACGTGAGATCTGCTTGTTACCTTTGAGCAGATTTTCCTTGATTCCCGGGCCTGCCAGGTACTTCCGGTTTCCCATGTTTTCCTGATTTTCCAACTTCTCCCGGCTTACCGTTCAACCCCGGCGGGCCTTCTCCCCCCGGAGGTCCGGCATGTCCTGGCGGTCCTGGATTATCAGGCGGGCCGCCTTGCCCTGGAGAACCCGGTCTGCCCGGTTCTTCATCATCAGGCTCTTCTTCCAACCCGTAATAAGTGACCAAGTGATCATTTTCAAACTCTGTGTCAAGATCGACGGACACATTCACATTATCAAGGTTAATATGGCCGAAGCCGTCCGTTTTCCGGTCGACCACTTTTAAATATAGCTCTTCTCCAATATAGTCTGACGCATCCCAGCGAACCCGGCGGTACTGCTCAGACTGGTGCCCTGTGGCCTTCATAAGGTATTCATCATCAGCAGCCCGGACTAATGCCACATACAGCTCTTCAGGCGCATTGCCTCCTGCAACAAGAAAGTCAATACTGCCGTCAGCTCCTAAAATAAATGACTCTGAACGCATGGCGCCTGTTAACGAATCGCCACCCAGGTCCGGATTAAAGCCCCAATAATGGTAATGATTTGGATCAACCCCGGTATGAGCCTGGTTAAAAGGACCTCCCCAGCCCCAGCCGTCAGCATTTGTGACGTGTTCATCCTGGAAAGCATCTCCTTCAAGTACCTTCCATCCAGACAGATCGCCCGTCTGAAAATCATGGTTCGGAAGAGACTTATGAGGGATAACTTCTTTTACATCGGCCTCCATTGGCGGAACAGTTTCACCGTAAGCCGACGTCATTTCCCATACCTCAAAGGATAAAACCTGCACGTCGCCGCCTTCACTCCAGATATCAAGGCCCATCGCATCCATCGTCGGGTACACTCTTGACGTGATGCTCCGTTTCCCATTCGCATAAGCTTCAACCATCGAACGGTCAAGGAAAATCTGCAGCTGAAGCGTCTCATCATTTAAAGAAAGTTCCCCTTCATGAATGCCTTTCCTTACATCCGGGTCAAGACTCGACCGGTTACGGTCAATGCCTAATTTTTCATCTGAAAAATCATAGTAAAGAAGCGTCTTCTCTCTCAGATCATCACTTTGTCTGAGGTTTAACCCGAAGGCTTCAGCATCCGCATTTTCAACTTCCACATTTATTTCAAGCATATCTCCCTGTACCTGACTTAATGTTTCTTGCAGTTCAGACACAGACACGTTATTTTTTGAAATTAACTGCTCTCCTCGTAAATTCTTAACTTCTTCAATAGGTTCAATCCCGAGCTCATTCTCACCCGTGAGCGACAAACTGAGAGGCAGTCCGGCATTGTGAGCCCAACCTGCATCATAATGTGCCTGCTCGGAACGGCGGTCCTGCGCGATGCTGTAAAGAACAGAGCGGCCATCATGGTCTTCAAACCCGCTTGGCCCAGTGAAATGCTCACCATAATCAAACAGCCGCGGCTCTTCATGATCCGGGACAAATTTGTGATTTTCCCGGTCCCATTCCCCAATCCAGTGCCACACATACTTAACGTCGTGCTCACTGTAGCCGTCATACCAAGGATTAATAAAGAAAGCGTATTTCCCTGTCTCTTCGCCATCTTCGTCAGTTAAAGGCAGGAAAACAGGCAGTTCCCATACGTGTCCTGTAGCAGGATACTGCTGGACGTCTCCTGTAAAGAAAGGCCCTTCATACTCCCACTCATATAAATCGTCAGACGTGTAAAGGAGCGCTGTCCCTCCTACATGCTCGCCGCCGTCCATAATACCCGAACTTACCAGCTGATACCAGGTGCCGTCTTCTTCCCAGACGTAAGGGTCACGGAACTGGCCGAACATAACCTCTCCTTCGTCTGCATGAAGATTTTCCTCCTGAACATTAACCGGCTCATCGTGCATGTTCCATTGAGGCAGATTCACATCGCCATCTTCAGGAAACGTACTTTCAGCGAGGCCGACCATCTGATTAGGCGTTTTACTGTCATCTCCAGCTGTAAACAGGAGAACTGGATTGCCATCCGCATCAAATGTTGCGTCTCCTGACCAGACACCGTCCGGCGAGACCGAGCCTCCCTCAGGAGCAAGCGCAATTGGCATATCCTCCCAGTGAATCATATCGTCACTGACAGCATGTCCCCAGTGAATGTGGTTCCAGTAAGGACCTTGAGGGTTATGCTGGTAAAAAATATGGTATTTCCCTTCAAAATAAAATGGCGCATGAGGTTCGTTCATCCAGTGTTCCGGCGAAATTAAATGATACTGAGGCCGGTGGCGGTCTTCGTCATAACGGCTTCGCTCGTAATCGAGGTAAGGCTCAGGATGTTCACCGTTTTCGAAGCCATCAGCATAAGCGGCGTACTTTTCGCTCACTTCCTCTTCATCTAAAGCTGCACCGTGGACTTTTATTTCATCCATCATGCCGTTAAACATATTCGCTGTAAAAACACCGTTAATTATCGCAGGTTCATTATGTTTCCCAATCCTCAACGGTTCAGAAGCTGGAACAAATGTGCTGTTCCGCGGAAGATCAGTCTCCCCGACTTTTTCTCCGTTCAAATATAACTCCATTACATTTCTGCTGCCATCTAATGTAGCAACGATATGGGACCATTCGAACTTTTCGAGCGGTGCATCTTCATCGGCCCATACTTCGAACCACTCCCCGTTCACTCCGGCTTCAAAAGACCAGCTGCCATGGCGCCCCATTCCAAGTATGAAGCCTTGAGCGTTATTTGCATTTTGCTGGTTAATTATCGCTGATTTTTTACCTTCATTGCCCCACTCATAAGCTCTCGGTGCCACCCATGCTTCGAGGCTGAAGGTGTTATCAAGCTTAACGAAATCTTCTGCATCCCGCTCAACCCAAGTAGAGTAACCGTCAAATAACAAACCGTGATTCACAATGCCCTCTCTCCAAAGTGGGTCTGTCGATGGTTTGTCTACGGCATTATTAAACACATAATGAATAGTGTCTGTATAATCCATTTCTTCATCCGCCGTTTTGTTCCCATCTCCTTCGTCAAGCGGCCAGTGCGACACAAGTTCAGGTAAATCAGAAGGAGTATCACCTTCACCGTCTTTTTCATTATAAACATTGAAATCATCGACATTGATGTGGCCGAATCCACCGGAGTGGTAATCTGCCACCTTAATATAAAGCTGTTCGCCCAGGTAATCAGAAGCATCCCAGTAAACCCGGCGATACTGCTCAGAATTACGCCCTGTCGCACGGAAGAGCTCTTCGCCATCAGTTGCACGAATTAATGACACGTAAGTCCGGTCACGATCTTCGCCGCCTCCGATAAGGAAGTTGATTGTTCCGTTCCCGCCAAGCTCAAAAGTGCTGGAAGTGAGCACCCCTGTCCTGAGATCCGACCGTCCGTCCTCTTCAGCTCCTTTAAATCCCCACAAATGATACTCACCTTCGTGGTTAAACGGAATTTCTTCATCCCAAAAATGAGGCTGATCAGTAACGACTCCGTTAAACGCTTTTCCATTACCAATCACATTCCAGCCAGATAAGTCGCCTGTTTCAAAACCAGGATTCTCAATATCATTAGGCAGGCTGCTGTCGAGATCCTCTCTGATCCACTGGTCATTTGCTTTGTATTCCGCTTTTTTCATTTCATAAACTTCCAGTTTAGACAGCTCAACGGTTCCATTGTCAGCGAAGAGCTGCAAACCCTGGCTGTAAGGATCAGGAAATATTTGATTTGTAAAAACAGTTTTTCCTTCATTAAAGAACACTTCGACTGACGACCTGTCTACAAGAAGGGTCATCGTCACTTTATCACCTTGTACTGAGAAGTCAGCCACATGCTTAGCTGCAAAATTTTCATTAAAACTCGTATCTCTGGATTCTGTCCGGTCCACGAATAATTCATCATTAGCGAGGTCATATCCGACACTTGTATACTCGCCATCTCCTGTTCGGACATTAAATCCGAAGGCATCAGCAGACGTTTGGTCATCAAGGGCGAATTCCGCCTGGATTTCAAACGTATCTCCTGTAATATCACTTAGAAGATCACTGGCCCCTTCAATGACTTCATTTTCAAACGCATAGTGTTCTCCCCGCAATTGTGCCAGTTCATCTGCCGGTTCCTGCATAAGATGAATTTCTCCACCCTCTTCATGGAGAGACAGCTTTCTCGGAACTGACATAGCACTGCGCCAAGGATCTGTCGGGGTATCATTTCCATACTCCACCGGATTGCTCATCCAGCCAACCCAAATTGGATATTCCTGGGGGGTCTGACCCCAAGTGACGGCGGCATAAAAGTCTGCGCCGTAATCAACCCAGCGGACATCGTCATGATCTGCCTTAAACGTCTCTCCGTCAAATTCTCCGATAAAGTAAGCCATTCCGCTTCCACCGGCCGGAGCATTATGAACACTTAAAGTTAACACCCATTTTTCAGTATCTTCCTCGCCATCTCCTGTAGTATCAACCGCCATTTGAAAAAGGTCCGGGCACTCCCAAATGTCAAAGTCATGGGACGTAGTGTTTTCAAATGACCCTGATTTTTCCCAATTCAGAAGATCGACTGAGGTATAAAAATCAATGACTTCTCCAGCGGCAATGGAGAAGATCCACTGACTCGTTTCTTCATGCCAGAAAACATTCGGGTCCCGGAATACGCCCGCTCCCCCATTACTTGCTTTTAACTCTTCAGGCATACGGACCACCGGGTTCTCTTCTGCCTTCTCCCATGTCCGGCCCTTGTCATTGCTGTAAGCAATTCCGACGTGCTGGTCATCATTGCCTAGTTCATACGTGAAGACAGCAACAAAAGGCGGGTGATCACCATTTCCTAAACCTGATGTATTGTCTTCATCAATCACTACACTTCCGGACCATATAAATCCATTTTCATCCGGATATAAGGCAAGCGGCTGATGATCCCAGTTTACTAAATCTTCACTGATCGCATGCCCCCAGTACATCGAACCCCAGACATTGTCTACCGGGTTATGCTGGTAAAATAGATGATATTCCCCATCATAGTAAACAAGCCCGTTTGGATCGTTCATCCAGTTCTCTTCAGGGGTGAAGTGAAACTGAGGTCTGTAAACTTCATTGTAATACCCTTGACCTATCTCTTCCTCACCCGTTTCTTCTTCCGGGTAAAAAGTTCTGAAGTCATCTACGTTAATATGGCCCCAACCGCCTTCAAGATTGTTGACCACTTTAAAGAAGAGTTCTTCTCCCTTATATTCCGAAGCATCCCACGTGACCCGGTTATAAGACTCACCGGTTTCATCATTAAAGTTATCATTTGTGGCCCGCATCAGTTCTTTACCAGTTTCCGCATGAACAAGTGCCACATAAAGATTCTTACTATCATTTCCACCACCTATTAAAAACGAGACAGTACCAGAACCAGCCAGCTCAAAGTGGGAAGATTTCAGCTTGCCTGTTTTATCATCCCCTCCATTTTCTGCTCCCCATAGATGGTAATCACCTTTATGATTGAACGGAACACCGTCCCAATAAGTAGTTGAAGGGGATACATTTGCATCACTGAACGCATCGCCTTCGAGCACTTCCCACCCGGATAAATCACCTGTTTCAAAACCAGGGTTTTCAATTTCATAAGACAGCGTGCCCTCATTTCCTGAGTCATTAGCAGCTGCTTCCCTTTCGGATAATGGAATAATTAACGATTGAAATGCGAGCATAAAAACTAAAAAGATAAACACACTTTTCCTTTTCTTTAACGGCACTAAGCATTCCCCTTTCAATGGTTAATTTAATTTGAACTGACCTGCTTTATCTCCACGTCCTCCTCCCCTTAAACTTTAGAAAATCGATTACGTAATCGATTACGTAATAATCAAAAATAAAAAGCAGAAAAATTGCTGAAAATGTAAACGGTTACGTAATCGTTTACATAGAATTATAGATATAAATTACTTTCATGTCAATTCTATTTTAAAAGAGTTTTATCTAATATTTCTCCCTGGCAGTCTCCCCTGATCCCCCTCCATTTGTAAAATAAGAGTAAGTAATCCGAACAGAGATCTTCACCGAATCCCCATAAATTAAGCCAGCCATATAATGACAGACTCCCGGAAATCTGCTATTCTATACTTAAACAAAACCTCGCCGTTTAATGCTAAGCAACGAATTGCAAACTCATTAACTTTACCGCGTTTTTCATTAATACTCTGCACTTGTACCTTAATTTCTCACCGATAATTAACCCTGTTTTTGTTTTACCTTATTAAATTTTACCCTTAAATAGATACTTATTTCACTTTAAACTACCTGCATCTCACCATTATGCTCACCCATTCACAAAAACTTCATCACACCCTGACCGGAAAGCCGCTTGAAATGATTAAAAGGGAGTTGATCTGCATGCGTAAGGAAGAATTTAACGAGTTGCTTCTAGCTGATGAAAAAATCTGCCCATCGTCCCCTATCAAACAAGTATTGGAGAGATACGGGAAATCCTCGATCTTTTACAACCTGTGCCGGACATTCTACTTACTTGTTTATAATGCAAACATAATTAAACGCGACCATCTGCAATTCGAATGTTATATCAGTGATGATGATCTTATTCCAGCAGCCTGTGAATTTAACGAAACAGTGAAACTCCTTTCAACTCAATACCAAGCACCCGCTGAAGAAATTAAAGAAGAACTGTTTAACCTTATCAAAAGATATTACACCTGTGCTGCCACACCCGAAGAACTGGACTGTAAGTTCCGTATCGTCGGCGGCGATCCGGACCGCTTCCCGAAAGAATTCATTATGGTATATGACATGAATGAATTCCCGAACTGGGACCATTTCGAAGAACGCATCCGCTCGTTTGTATAAACCTTCCCGCAAACTGAACAACCTCCCTCACTGTCTCCTGAAGCGGATCGTGAGGGAGGTTGTTTTGTTTCCGCCCTCATCCTCCCCCTGGTATATTTCACCTGTCGATGGAAAAGATAGATTACTAGACAGGAGGGATATTTATGCGTATGGCTGCTGTAATAGTTGTGAGCATTCTGCTGGTCATTTCTATGAGCACTTTAGCCGAAATGGCTGCTTCAACCGATGGTTTATCGGTGCAGGCGGTTTATAAAAAAGAAGCTTCACTAAGCTTTCTCACTGACCTTGAAAGCTCCTTTTATTCTGCCTATTCCTTACATAATAACCTTGACCTGCAAATAAGAAAGGCAGGCCATTTTGTAATCTACGGAGTAATAGCCCTCTTAATCTTTTTCACAACTCCCGTAAAAAAATTATGGGAACGCGGTTTATCAGGGGCCGCTTCATCAACGCTCATTGGACTGATCGATGAAATCCACCAGTATTTTTTAATCAGCCGCTCAGGCAGAATTTTAGATGTCTATATAAACGCGGCAGGCAGCCTCACTTTCGCGACGGCTGCCTGTGTTGGTTACCTGATTTTCAGGAAATTAGAAATTAAAAAGACTGCGGAGGCTGGGGCTCATAGAGAGAAGGCCCTTCCAAAGAGCATGTGAGGGGGAAGAGCAAGGCGTTCACATACCGGGTGAAGAGCCTCAAATAGGAGCGCGGCATCAGTTACCCACAACTGTACTGCATTTCATCCCCACTCCTTATCATCAATAAACACTTTATTAATAAAACCTCCCTCGTGAGTGAGGGAGGTTTGCCTGACTTATAAGGCCTGAGATAAAATTATTCTGTCACTAGTTCCAAATCTACTGGAATAAATTCTTCTATATCTTCTCCATTTAATACTGCTTCGGCTGCTTCGAGAGCTTCTTCACCAATAAGGACTGGCTGTTGTGCTACCGTACCAGCTAATCGGCCATTTTCAACTGCGTTTACTGCATCGTCAGTAGCATCAAAGCCCACAACTACTACGTCTTCATTTCCTGAACCTTCTATGGCTTCCAATGCTCCTAGAGCCATTTCATCATTATGGGCAAAAACACCTTTGATATCAGGGTGACCTTGCAGGATATTCTCCATTACTGATAGACCTTCTGCCCTGTCGAAATTAGCAGTCTGCGAGGTTACAACATCTAACGATTCATCTGCTACATTATTAAAACCTTCTCCTCTTTCTCTCGCTGCTGATGATCCAGGAATACCCTCCAATTCAGCAACTTCTGCATCTTCGCCAACCAGATCTACAAGGAGTTCCCCAGCCATTTCTCCGCCAGCTACATTATCTGAGGCTATATGAGAAACAACTTCGCCACCGTCTGAACCACGATCTACTGTAATTACAGGAATACCTTCTGCATTCGCCAATTCAATTGCTGTGATAACTGATGACGAATCTGTTGGGTTGATTAATAACAGATCTATTCCCTGTTGTATCAGGTCTTCCACGTCGTTGACCTGTTTAGAGTCATCATCCTGAGCATCTACAACATTTAGCTCAATTCCAAGTTCTTCTGCTTTTTCTTCCGCACCTTCCTGTAATGTCACAAAGAAAGGGTTGTTTAAGGTTGAGATAGAAAAACCAACGGTATAATCGCCGTTTTCTTCTCCACTCGCTTCATTGTTTGAATCATTTGCAGGAGATTCAGTAGTACATGCAATCATTAAAGCACTGATTAAAGCTACTATTACCCACAGACCTGTTTTCTTCATGTTCAATCGCCCCTTTTTAAGCATTTTTTTTGCGGTCTAATAGTACCGCCAGCAGAATAACACTGCCTTTAACTACTTGCTGGAAGAAAGAACTCACTCCCAACAGATTCAGGCCATTATTTAAGACCCCTATGATCAAGGCACCGATCAAAGTGCCGACGATCCAACCTCTTCCACCAGTTAAACTGGTACCTCCAAGTACCACAGCTGCTATCGCATCAAGTTCGTACATTGTTCCAGCTGTCGGCTGGGCAGAATTTAATCTGGAAGTCAGGATAATCCCAGCTAAAGCTGAGAAAAAACCGGTTAATGAATAAACATAAACTTTAATCCGATCTGCTTTTATTCCAGATAAAATGGAGGCTTCTTCGTTCCCGCCCACGGCATAAACTCTGCGGCCGAATGTAGTTTTTTTCAAGATTAAATAGAGAATAAGAAAACTAATCATCATAGTCATAGCAGGTACCGGGACACCCAGGAAATAACCTCTGCCGAGCATTTCAAATACCGCCGAATCCCCTAGGCCTGAAACCGGCCGACCATCTGTAAACACAAGAGTTAATCCTCTGTAGATAGTCATCGTAGCAAGGGTTGCAATAAATGGAGCAACCTTCCCTTTAGCAATGATTACACCGTTTATTGCTCCAAGAATCACTCCTGCTAACAATCCGATAAGCATAGATAATATTGGATCCACGCCTGAAGCCATTAAAGTTGCTGTCACAGCACTGGATAATGCCAGCATGGAACCGACAGATAAATCAATTCCTCCTGTAAGAATAACGAAAGTCATTCCGAATGCGATTAAAGCATTAATGGAAACCTGGCGGAGAATATTCAGTATATTTGTTAATGACAAAAAGCTGGGATTTAAGACTGAAATAATTATTACAATAAGCAGTAACCCTATAAAAGGGCCCAGCAGCGCCAGCATAGATTTCAATTTATTATTGGCGAACATATTTATCTCCTCCTGTGGCGTAATGCATGATCTTTTCCTCGGTCAGTTCATCGCGCTCGAGGACAGTCATCCAGCGTCCTTCGCTCATTACGCCTACCCTCGTACTTAAACCAATAACCTCTGGCAATTCAGATGAAATCATAATAATTGCAACACCTTGTTTAGCAAGCTCGTTCATAATGTTATATATTTCTTTTTTCGCTCCCACATCTACACCGCGTGTCGGTTCATCCAAAATAAGAATTCTGGTTTTCTCACTAAGCCACTTAGCTATAACGACTTTCTGTTGATTCCCTCCGCTCAGCGATTTAGCAGCCTGTGAAGGCCCAGCAGTTTTGACACTCAACTTTTTTACCAGATTACTGTAAAGTTCCTGTTCTTTCCGGGGAATGATCCAGTTAGACTGTGAAATATCTGAAAGATGCGTCAAACTTAAATTGTCTTTCACAGAAAAATCGACTATCAGTCCTTTTGATTTCCGGTCTTCAGATACAAATCCTAAACCATAATCAATAGCAGCTTTTGGGTCTTGTATCACTGCTTTTTTCCCATCGATAAAAATATCGCCGCTATCTGCTCTTCTAAAACCAAAAAGCGTTTCTGCTACTTCTGATCTCCCTGCTCCCATAAGACCTGAAATCCCGAATATTTCACCAGATCTCACTTTAAACGAAACCTTCTCAAACTCGCCTTTCCGTGATAAGTTTTTAATTTCTAATCTCGTATCTCCAGGAACTAACTCATACTCTGGAAATCTCCCGCCTATTTCTCGCCCTACCATCATTTTCACAATTGCGTCAAATTCAGTTTCATTTACTTTTTTAGTCCCTGCATACTCGCCGTCTCTCAGTACAGTGATGCTGTCACACAATGAGAATATCTCCTCCATACGATGTGAAATATAAATAAAAGAGACTCCTTTTCGTTTTAACTCCCTGATCGTTTTAAACAGAGTATCAATTTCCCTGTCTGTTAACGCCGCAGTGGGCTCATCCATCACAATAACATCTGCGTTTGTCATCAACGCCCGGGCAATTTCAATGATTTGCTGCTTACCGACAGATAAACTTCCAGTACGCTGTGAAGCCTTAACATTTAACCCCAGATCAGCTAAAATCTCCTCAGTTTCTCTGTTCATCTCCCTATTCTTGAGAATCCCAGTTCTTCCATACGTCTGTTCATTTCCTAAAAATAAGTTTTCTGCTACTGTTAATTCCGGAAGGATATTTAATTCCTGGTGAATAACAGCAAGGCCGTCTTTCTCCGCATCTTTTGGATGTTTGTAATTGACCTCTCTGCCTTTAACTTCAACTGTGCCTTTATCCATAGAATAAATGCCAGTCAAGATTTTCATGAGCGTCGATTTTCCTGCCCCGTTCTCCCCCATAAGTGCGTGGATTTCACCTTTTTTGAGAGAAAAATTAACGTTTTTCAGGACTTTATTGCCGCTGAAAGATTTTTCTATACCTTCCATCTGGATAATCATCCCGTTAGCACTTCCTTTCAGAAAATAACATTTGACTGAAGAATCACATTCGCATAGGGGGTCGCTTCACCTGTTCTGATAATCGCTTTGACCTTATTCAATTCCTTCTTCAGTAAATCGTGGGAGGTAAAGTCTGCCGGGAGCCCTGTCTCCTGTAAAAAAGAGTAAACCTTTTCATTTTTAGATTTAATTTCTTCAGCGAGTATTATTTTTTCGACTGCCATATCGTTTAAAATTTCTGTGACCACTTCATCAAAAGAGGGGGAGCCTATCCGAATACTTAAATCTATACAGGGTACATGATCAGGAACAGGAAGCCCGCAATCCGCAATAGCTATCCGATCAGTATGTCCCAACCGGGCTAACACAGCTGCAATTTCTCTATTTATAACGCCTTGTTTTTTCATAGTATCTCCCTTTCATTTAAAAAATGGTCAAGCTCCGGTCTATTCGGCATACCGCCCTGCGCTCCTCTTTTTAAAACCGAGATGGCTGCAGCGGCATTAGCAAACGTTACGGCTTTCTTTAAATCCTGCCCTTCGGCAAAGGCAACAGCCAAGGCACCATTAAATGTATCGCCTGCACCGGTTGTGTCCACCGGCTGTACCGGAAATCCTTTAATGCGGTAACTTTTATCGCTTTTAAAATAAGTGGCTCCTCTTTTTCCTTCAGTGATAATAAGCTTTTCTCTAAGAGCTTGATTTAAATTGTTACCGAACAAAACTTCTTTTTCTGTTTCATTAGGAGTCAGATAAGTAACTTTGTGCCAAATACCCTCATCTAATTTCTGGGCGGGTGCCGGGTTTAAAATGACTGGCACATTATTGGCATGACAGAGTTCTACAACATAGATGATGGTCGCAAGGGGAATTTCCATTTGCAGAAGAACCATATCACTTGAAAGAATAACCTCTTTATAGGACTCGACGTATTCTTTTGTTACAAAGTTATTTGCACCGGGTGTGACAATAATTCTGTTATCACTTTCAGATAGAATAATTGTAGCTACACCAGATGCTACATCTGTAACCGGTTTCACATCAGTTAAAAAAACACCGTTCTTTTCCATCGTTTCTTTTAAAACTTCTCCAAATGGATCATTACCTATCCTGCCTACTAGCTTTACTTCAGCCCCCAATCTGGAGGCAGCTACCGCCTGGTTTGCTCCTTTACCGCCGGGGACTGTAAAAAATTCCTTACCCAAAACAGTTTCTCCCTGTTCAGGAAAACGGTCCGTCAACGTAACCAAATCCATATTTAAACTGCCTACTACTGTAATAGCCGGCTTTTTCATACAATCACCTTCCTTACGTTGTGCCCCTAATAACAAGTTTTGTCGGTAAGTCATAATACATCGCATCAATGGGTTTTTTCTCTATCTGTTTAATTAATAACCTTGAAGAAAGGGCCCCCATTTTATAAATGGACTGTTCAATTGTAGATAATGGAGGCACAAGCATACTGCCTAATGGAATCCCGTCAAACCCAATAACTTTTAATTGATCTGGAATAGAAAAATTGAGCGTATGAGCTGCTTTCATGACTCCAGCTGCCGTCACATCGCTTCCTGCAAATACCCCATCAATCAGAGGGGTGTTTGTAAGTAATTCATTTGCAGCAGATTCTGCTTTATCAATATGGAAGTCTGCGTTGACAACTTTATATGGAATCTCATGCTGTTCAGCAACTTCCTTAAATCCTAAATACCTTTCATCAGCAGGTGCGACGCCCACTGGCCCTCTGAAATGAGCAAGGTAGCGGCATCCTCTGTGAATCAGATGTTCTGTTGCCTCCCGTGCCCCCTGCCGGTTATTCGATACGACAGTTGGAATATTATCACCTAATTCCCGGTCGAGGGCGACTATAGGTAACTCGAGACGGTCATAATCTTCGGTACTTAAACTACTCGTAGTCAAAATAATTCCGTCCACATATTTCTGCTTTAAAGCTTCAAAATACTTCTTCTCTTTTTCAACCATTTCATCTGTGTTACACAGAACAACGGTATACCCGTAAGTTAAAGCTACATCTTCCACAGCCCGGGCCAGTTCCGGGAAGAAAGGGTTAGTAATATCAGGAACAACCAGCCCAATCATACCTGAAGACTTATTATATAAAGTTCTCGCGACAGAATTGGGACGATAATCTAACATTTTGATCGCCTTTAGAACAGCTTCTTCCGCTTCTTTACTCACATAACCCTTTTTATTCAAAACTCTTGACACTGTCGCTACAGAAACTTTTGCCTGCTTAGCAACATCACGTATAGTAGCCATAACTTATTCCGCCTATCTGTTATCAGTCAGGTATAAATATTTGTATCTCTTAGTATTTAGTATTCCTATTTTTATGTGTAACCGGTTACACACATTGTATTAAGTTATAATGGCGTTGTCAACCGAGGATGTCAATGAAATTATTGGGAATTGTTTTTATTTAGCAGTCGGAAGGTAAGGAATGCAGCAAACTGGTGAGAAGAGGAGGCATTAGTTTTGCTGCCACCCTCTTTTCTCCCCGTGCGCCGTAACCGCCTCTATTTTTTATACAAAACCTCAAACCCTGCTGCCTGCCTCTTAAACCAGCAAACAACAGGGTTTAATTAAATGAAAGCTGACCGGCCGCCGAAGAAGATTACTCCAGTTCGGTTTCTATCCCGAAATGGTCTGAGATGACCGGTTCGTCTTTTCCGTCAAAAATGATTTTTGAGTACGTTACTTTAGACGGCCAGTTAGTAAAAATATAATCAATCTTTAAACCATTTAAATTTTCAGACCAGCCGGCAATTTCTCCTTCAATTGTAGCGTGTCCTTCTTGTTTTTCAGCAGTGCGGTGAGTATCATGAAGACCCTTGCCAAGAAGATAGTCGTAACCTTCTCCTTGTTTGATGTCCGGGCTGTTAAAATCCCCCATTAGGACAAAACGTTCACAGTTTTCTGCTTTTTCAATGAGCTGGTCTACCTGGTTTTCGTATGGTTCTTCCTGATCTCCCCACCAGCCGAGGTGGCAGGAAAATAGGCCGACCGGCTGGCCGTCAATAATAAATTCGCCGCCTGTAATTTTTCTCGTTTTCCAGAAATCCATCGAGCGGGAGGAAGTGAGATAAAACGATTCAATTTGATTTGCAGGATGGCGCACGAGGAGAGCCACACCTTCCTCATACCACACGTAGCCGTAATGAGACGCGTCCCAGTAAAGTTCGTAGTCTGTGCTTCCAAGCTTCCCCAGTTCATTTTTTAACAATAGCCCGTAATTATCAGCCCGAAGTCTGCCATCTTCCTCGAGGGGCGCTTTCTTATGCTGGCTTACTTCCTGAAGGGCTACAGCGTCGTATCTTTTGTTATGAATGGTCTCAGCAAGCAGCCTGATTTTCTCCACTTGGTTTTCTTCCTGCCAAGAGTGGACATTTAATGTGAGCAGCTTCAAACGTTAGCCTCCTAACCGATCGTTTATTTATGATTTTAGCATATCTGCTTTTTAGTTCATAAATCGCATGAATACTCTCCCCGCAACCATGCTCACTCGATCATCCGCCCGGTGAGAAGACCATATATTCGTTTTATCGACTTTCTTTTTCTAACCCCTTCGTTCCATTAAATTAACTCCTACGCCCATGCATACGACACCGAAGATGATTAAGATGCTGAGAGGCTGGGCTAAGTCGGCAAGACCGCGGCCGTATATGGCGATGCTTTTTAAAGCGTCCAGCGCGTAGAGGATCGGCATGCCCTGTGACAGGAACAGTACGATGTTATTTGTGACGATTTCTATCGGCCAGAATGCGCCGCCAAGCATAGCCATGGCTGTGGCCACGATCGGTATGACGGCCTGGAGCTGTTGCGATGATTTGACGAGTCCCATCAGCAGTGTGCCGAGAGCGACAATAGCAAACGCGTAGCAGCCGACAACGATAAGAATAGCAGGGAAATTCCCGCCAAGGTCAAATCCCAGGCCGTATTTAAAAAGAAGAAATATGACCACTATTTGGGCACAGCCCACTGTGAAACAATAGAGAAAATGCCCAATATACATCTGTGATTTTTTTAATGGAGAGACAATTAATCTGTCCCATGTACCCGTCCGCTTTTCTTCAGTGACATTCATGAGGCTGAAAATCATCGTATAGATGGAGAAGAAAAGGGTCATTCCAAAGAGTGTCTGAATTTGATTGTCATAAACAAAGGTTCCCTCAGCGCCCTCGATCGTTTCAGTGGTCACGGTGAGCACCGGGTCTTCGAGGGATGACTGAATGTCTTCACGGATGTTTTCTCCCCCGGCTTCTTCTGCCTGCATTAGACGGAATTCTTCCCGGAACACCTGAGCCGTGTAGCTCTCTACTCTCATGAGATTCGCGTCCTCCGCAGCCACCACCATGCGGTAATCCGAATCACCGACGGCAAGAGCAAAATTCCTACGGCCGTCCCGCATCATCTCACGGACCTCTTCTTCTTCTCTCAGATCAAAGAACATCCCTTCAGATTCGTTTAAACGGTCGATCCACTCTTCGGCGGCTTGATCTGAGGAGCCCTCTTTTACTAAAGCAAGCACGGTGAATTTATCATCCGACTGAAACCCGGCAAGTGTAAAAACAAAAACGACTGTTAATAAGAAGAAGGACACCACGAGCATCGGCGCCCTGCGAAACCGTTGCCACTGGTGCAGATAGATTGATTTCATACGATCGTCGACCTCCTTCTTGGAAAAATTAACAGACTGACCACTATAATAATAACTGTAGCCACAGCAATACGGAGAAGTGAGCCCATAATTACCGACGTCTCGTAGCCCTGAAGCCATTGCACATATGCCGCAAGGCCTGCCCCGTTAGGCGTCCAGCTTCCAATGAATTTAAAGAAAGCAGGCATGTTATCCGTCGGGAAAAAGCTGCCGCCAACGAAGGCGAACAAGGAAACAACCCCACCTGAAAATATACTTGAAATAGCGTCGTTATTATACCTGACTACAAGAGCTGTCAATAATGCTGCGAGCGCCCCCACGCATAGTGAGAGTGCAGCTGAAATTCCCGCCATGCCAAGCCAGAAATCAATGGAATGAAATGTAAAGGCCTGGAAAACGATTGCCGAGAGGGAAAATAATATGGCAAGCTGAAGGAACGCAATCAGCGACGCAGATATAAATTTTCCGCTTAAATAGGTCACGGGGTGGGTTCCCGTCAACAGGATCCGGTAAAAGACGTGCTGCTTTTTTTCCACAAAAGCTTTACTCGACAAAGTGGAACTCACATAAAGAACAAACATGACGGCCATGCCGAGAGCGTAATACTGCATTGAACTGACCGGATCGGCAGCTGTGGCCGATTCCCTCCCGCCAACCGCTGCCTCTTCTCCGGGCGGCAATTCTCCGCCGTATGCCTGAGCAATTGCCGTTTCAAAATTAAGTTCTCTTACAAACTGACTAATCACATCGTTAAAAATACTTGCCCGGAGAGAGCCATACTCCGTTACAGTTAAGGCAAGCGAACTGCCTTCCCCTTCATCAAGCATCATTTTTCTCAGTGAATCGTATGTGAAATGCTCGGGAATGGTTAAAACTGCCGCCACTTCTTCATTTCGTACATAGGACTCAGCTGTTTCCTGATCCGTCTCAACAATTGCAATGATTTCTTCAAGCTCATCATTTTCAAACATTGCCATTAGAAGACGGGACGGGCTGATGTCGCTAGCAGCATTTTCTAGAGCCTGAACCTGCTCATCCGGTGCCCCGCTCTCTTCAAGATCTTCAATAAACGCCTCAATGCCAACCTCCTCATCATCCAGCTGCACGAGAGCCACTTGCATCTCAAGAGCTTCCGTGTTTCCTTCAAACATGCCGCGCAAGGCGAAACCGAGGATCCCAATCAGGATGAGCGGCATTAAGAGCAGGACAATCAGTTCTGTCCTGTCACGCGCCATAATTTTTAAATCTTTAAGAATAAATGATAGCATGCCACTCCCCCCTAGTCCCTGAGTTTCCGGCCGGTCAGGTGCAAAAAGACATCCTCAAGCGTCGGCACTTGAACGGTAATGTTTGATATTTGGGCGCCGTGACGTTCTGCTGCCTGAAAGATTTTTCCGAGCAGCCGGCTTCCTTTCGGCACGATAAGCTTCAGCCCCTTGTCAGTTTCTATCGTCTGCAAAATCGCCTCATCCGCATCCAGTTCTTTTACAAGTTCCGGATAATCCCGGTCCATCTCGACTAAAATTGCTTCTTCACCTGAAAGAATGCTTTTCAGCTCATCCTTTGTTCCAGAGGCTATGACTTTTCCGTGATCCATAATATAGACCCGGTCGCAAAGCCGTTCAACTTCCTCCATATAATGGCTCGTGTACAGCACCGTCATCCCTTTCTCTTCATTCAGCTTTCTGACTGTATCCAGAATATAGCTCCGGGACTGGGGATCGATGCCGACGGTTGGTTCATCCATAATAAGAATTTCAGGCTCATGCAGAAGAGCGGCGCCAATATTAATTCGCCGTTTCATTCCCCCGGAATACGTTTTGACAAGATCTTTCTGGCGGTCTTCCAGGCCAAGAAGCTCAAGCACTTCCTGGACCCGTCTGCTGAGAGCCTCTCCCTTCAGCCCGTAAATCCGCCCGAAAAATTTAAGATTTTCATAAGCTGTGAGTTCCGGATACAGGGCAATTTCCTGAGGGACAATCCCAAGCACTTTACGAATCTCATTCGGATGCTTAAGCACACTTTTTCCATTAAGGCGGACGTCTCCTGCCGAAGGTGCTATGAGAGAAGCAATCATAGATATCGTCGTCGACTTCCCTGCACCGTTTGGCCCCAACAGGCCGACTGACTCTCCTTTTTCCAAAAATAAATTGACGCTGTCCACAGCTGCCGTCCCTTTGTACACTTTACGAAGCTCTTCCGTTTCCAACATCGTCCACCACTCCATTCTTTTTCTTCTATCTGAATTGATTATATAAAGAAAGAGACAGTGCTCCCACTGTCTCCCGTCACTTGTTTAATTAAAAGACATGACTTTAGTCATTTTTGATTAGAAAGGTGGCGTTTTCTGCCGTCCCCTTAGAAATATAAGAGACGCAGCGAAAAGACTGAGATCTTAATTTATTGCCAGGTCGTTGCTGTCTCATCAAAAGTCTGCGTCTGTTTTTTAAAAATTATACGAGGTGATGGCGAATCGCGTAAATGGCGATCTGAGTACGGTCGCGGAGCGTTAGCTTATCTAATATGACACTGATATGATTTTTTACGGTGCCGACAGACAAACAAAGCTCGTTCGCAATTTCCTGGTTGTTTTTGCCGTTTCCAATCAGTTTAATGACTGCAATTTCCCGCGGAGTTAAACTCGGGTCGAGCTCCTGTTTCTCATGGACCTGGTTTAAGAGACGGGGCATGACTTTGGCAGCGACATGGTCCTGAAGGGTGAGCCCGCCTGATAAGCAGCTTCTTATCGCCCGAATCAGTTCTTCTGCATCGGCGTCTTTCAGCATATAGCCGCTCGCACCGCATTTTAAGGCTTCGAGAGCATAATCATCATCATTAAAAGTCGTCAAAATTAGCATTTTCTGATCGGGCCAGCGCCGGTGGATTTCCCTCGCAGCCTCAAGCCCGTCCATAACGGGCATACGTATATCGAGAATCACCAGGTCGACAGCATGGCTTTCGCAAATAGCCACTGCTTCTTTCCCATTCTGGGCCTCTTTTAACACTCTCATTTCCGGGTCTGTTTCGATCATCATTTTCAGCCCTTGGCGGACCATGCTCTGGTCTTCAGCGAGTAAAATATTAATCATTGCTGCCACCTTCCTTTTTGTACAGAGGTAAAGTGCCCCGAACGATAAAACTTCCCGAATGCTTTAAGACATCCAGTTCTCCCCCAGCCTGCTCAACCCGTTCGCGCATGGCTTTAATTCCAAATCCTTCTTTTAGAGGTTCATCGTTGGTTGTTCTGTGGCTGACTTCAAAACGGAAAACCGACCCTCCCGGCACTTCAAAAATAACTTCCGCTTCCTTCGTTCCGCTGTGCCTCATCATGTTTGTTAATGCTTCCTGGACAGCCCTGTAAACAGCGATCGCCTGGTCGTTCCTTAAAGGAGCCGTCAGCGCGCCGTGTTTTATGCCGAAATGCACTCTCAGGAAACTCTCCGCTTCAAGCTTGCGGATAAGACGGATGATAGCCGGCAATCCTCCGGTCTCTTCTTTATTCAACGTTTTAACCGCCCGCCGTGTTTCCTCAAGACTGTCTTTTGCGAGACGTTTTAACTCGGAGACACCCTCCTTATGAGTGTCACTTGCCTGCAGACGAAAGACTTCGAGCTGCATAAGAAGGGCTGTCAATTTATGGCCGACAGAGTCATGGATATCACGGGCAATCTGTGTCCGTTCTTCCCGCCTAACCGCTGCTTCTCCTGCCGCAGCTGAACGTTTCAGTTTTCTGAATTCGATCAGCAGGGCTTCATGCTGCTCACTCATTTGCCGCTCCCGGGACAAATGCTGGTAAAAGTAGACACTTCCTGCTGTTATAAGGAGTGTTAAAAGCAAAAGAAAAGCCGGTGGATGTGCCGGCAGACCTGCGGCCACAGGCAGCGCCAGTCCGGCAGCAAATACTCCTCCCACGGCAGCCATTTGCCATGGCCGCAGCCGGTACACCGCCTCTCCCATAATCATGATAACCAAAATGAGTTGATAAGGATTAGCCTCCCATCCCGTTTCAGGCCAGTACGCCCATGTAAGCGCCACTGCCCCAACGGAGAAGAGAACAGTTTGCCCTATTTTATGATTATTAAAAATAGGAAGTAAGAAATACAAACTGAAAAAGAGCGCACTTCCCGCTAACCGAAACGGGTCATCTATCAGTGTCCCTCCGCCATGCATTAACCCTAATCCCCACGTGATTAACAGCAATCCGATCCACACCCAGAACCGCATCTGATACTCACCCCGCTCCGATACATTTACCATGCTTTTATCATAGCAAAAAAGTCCGGGGATAATTAGTGGTTATTTAGTTTACGGAGGAGCTGCGTCGGGAGATTAGGGGGACCGTGAAGTACAGGGTTAAGAGCGCTCAGGAATTAAGGGGATCCGGAGTATTGGGGTTTGGTGCCGGAATCGGCGGAGTGCTGATTTGTTAAGTTTCGGTAAGTGCCGCAATCTTTCGGTGGTGTGCCACAATATTTACTAAATCTGCAACAATCCCTCTCAGTTCTGCAACAATCCCTGCCGTATCCTCTGCAACAATCTAATTTAGCCATACTTTCGTTAACATCCTTCCTAATCTCTGCGCACAAAAAAAGGGAGCTTCTCCTCCCTTTTCCGCTTATAGAAAACTTATTCCTTTCTCTGTTGGTTCAAGGCTGAAGTACCTGGAAAGCGTGGCACCTACATCGGCCATTGTTTCGCGTTCCCCTAAATACCCAGGGATTACTTGCTTTCCTGTCACAATGATGGGAACTTGTTCACGCGTGTGGTTTGAGTGGCCTATTGTCGGGTCATTACCGTGGTCAGCCATAATAATAAGAATATCATTGTTCTCAAGAGCCGGTATGAAGCCTTCTAAAAAGCTGTCGACTTCTTCCAGGATTTCACCGTACCAATTAACATCTTCTTTGTGGCCAGCCAGATCAGTTTCCTGGACGTTTACTAAATAGGCGGCATCACCCGTTTCTTTCATGTATTCTTCTTCAAGCTTTTTTAGGACGTCGGCAGTCTTCACAATCGGATAGGCGGGCCCCTCCCCGTGAAGGACATCGGCGGTTTTACCGATTCGGTATACTGGAAGGCCGACGCGGGCTGCTATCATTGGAAACTGTCCGTAAATATTAACGCCATATCCTAAATGAAAGACTTCATAACCTTCCCCGTATACGCCGGATTTAGGGCTGTCGACTCCCCATTGGCCTGCCTTCCCTTCACGTACGGCGCCCAGAATGTCATTCAGTGAAGCCTTCCTTGCGTTCCCGAAAGCAATTACCCTGCTTGTATCAACAAATTCTCTTACGGTTTCTGCTAGTTTTTTAACATCCTGAAAAGGCATTTTATTTAGATCTGCTGTCATATTAATAATATTTCCGACAGCTGACTCCAAATTGTCCCCAATAACGAGTGCCTCGTTAATAAGCAGAAGAGGCTTGTTATTCCAAGGGTATTCCACCTTATAGCCAGCAGCTTTAATTTGATTACCTAGAGCAGAATGAATATCCCTCATGAGCCGCTTAGCTGGAGCTTTTGGGAAACTGCCCGCTATTTCCTGGTGCCCCATGTACGTATCGGCCCCTGCGTGTGCAAGGTTTGCTTTTCCGCAAGCAGCTTCTTTGAATTCTTTTTTCCCTTCAACAAGCCCGGCGAGCCCTAGCTTATCCAAAACTGGTATGTCCAAAGGATAATGCTGACGTATATGATTTAAAGTATGGGCGTTTATATCTTCAGGCTTGACTTCTTTACAATCGTTCATGGCACCAATCCCGAGTCCGTCCAACACAAGTAGAATTGCTTTTCCCATTAGCGATCACCTGCTCCTTTCCAAATGATAAAGTCTCGGAGCACCTGACTGGATACCTGTCACAAGGGCTACATTTGCTCTGGTTACAAAAATCTGGGTTCGAAAACTGTAAACCACGCTCTGGCCGGTCAGCCTTTCTGCCTCGCTGTTTTTCTTTAACATTCCGTAATAATCAATATTTTCAAGGGAAGGCGATACAGCATCCAGCCTGTTGTCAAAGATGGTCTCTGGCCGGCTCCCGACAAATGCGCCTGTCATCTGCCCGCGTGCGTAAAAACCTCCACCGATCACGTAAGCATGTTCCTTATCTTCGTGGGATATCTCGCTCACATAAATTATCGCCGGCTTTTCAGGAAGTGTAACTTTGCTGTGAAGAGGGGTTGTCCCTGTCAGCGCATGACCGGGTTCCCCGTGTGTCACTCCTTGCTCCTCTAGTAAAGGCATGGTTTCAGAACAAGTCGCACTCGGACCGTTCACATGCCTTACCTTTATTCCTTCTTGTTCAAGTAAAGCCTTTGCTTTTAAAAGAGTTGAAAAATTATGCGTCGATGAAAAACCAGTTTGCTCATCATTTAACATAAAGTTGGGAAATGAAGTCACTCCGACTACTTCTATACCTTCCAGTGCGATAAGTTCTTTAAGCTCATCCAGAAGCCCCTTAAGTTGAAACCCCCCTTCCTGACCAGGAAAAACCATATCTCCTTCATCTATTACCCTGAGAATAACTGGCTGGCGCATATTAGCATTCAAAGCCGCCTCAGATAATTGTTTTGCCCGAACAACAGAAAATAAAGTCACAACTTCCGGCTTCCAGCGGAGGACTTCTTCCCATTCATGTTTTCCCGGTTGGACAAGGTGACCAATATTCCCTATCTTAATCCCTGCTTCGTGAAGGATTTTTCCTTCGTTGAACTCCACTGCGACCGCTTTTTCAATACCATTGTCACGAATCCACCTGGCAATCTGAGGCAACCGGCCAATTTGTTTGCTCATAAAATAGAGTTCAAGATTATTCTTTTCAGCATCTGATGCCAGGGAGCGGACATTACTAGCCAGCATATCCAGATCAATAACGTAAGTGTTTGGTGGAATAGTTCCGTTTTGATGCATAGCTGCCCCTGTTTCTGCAAGGCCGGGGTTCAGCTCTCTGACTTTATCTAAAAACACATTCATCCACCTCCTGACTTTTATCGTTTAACATTCGCTAATGCTTTTTCAAGAATCGACAGGATATGATCCGCATCGGATTTCATTGGATTAATTCTAATCCCGTGATCTTTTAATCGGGGATCGCTTTCAATAAAGCTCCCGGACGGCTTGTAAATGAGAGGCAAAATCTCATATTTTGATTCAGCTCCAATGGGTTTGTTAGCCGCGCCAAACGCTACACTCGCTTCAATCACCTCTTTAGCAACAGGTTCCTTAAGTGTAAGCAGAACATTTTTTGATTGGGCATTTGTCAGCTGAACACTCTCGACACCGGAGAGCCCCCCTTCTTTAAGCTTTTCATATAACTCAGTAACCTGAGCATTCTGAACTGCCAGAGAAACAGGCGCTAGCGTCATCATTCTCAGAAGATCAAGCGCTTCAAACCCTTGTACTTGGCCGCCTCCGGAGTAATTTCTCTCACGTACAGTTTTTATTCCCTTCTCTAAACCTGCAATGACTCCGACACCTTCAGGCCCCAGCACTTTAAACCCTGAAAAAGTAGCATAATCTGCCCCGTACTCAACGCCAATCCCTGGTGTTTTCATAGCACAATAGTTATCATCAGTGACTATCGTCAGATCAGGGCGATGGTCTTTTACCAGCTGAATCACCCGCTTGATATCATAATTATCAGACTGCTGCTGTCTGGCGTGCTGAATATAAAAAACTTTTGCCTCTTTTGAAGTCTTATCGTTTTTTAGAAAATCGGTTAAACGATTTAAATTATTAAAATCTGTTTTTATCGTTTTCAAGCCGAGCATCCTGATTGTTTCTTTCGTAGTGTTATAGGCAGGGGCTTCATGAATAATCATTGTATCTCCCGGGTGAAGCAGAACACTGAGCAGCGTCCTTATACCTCCGGTTCCCGAACCGCGGACAAGAACGGCGGCTTCTGCTTCAAAGAAATCCGCCAGCACTTGTTCAGCTTTAGCGGTTGTTTCAGGCCGTTTATATTGAGGGTGTAATCCTAAATCACCATATGACATAAATGAATTTCCATCAAAATACCTGCTGATAGACTTAACAAATTTAAACTGTTTCTTCATAGCTTCTTCCATAGACATTACTGGAAGAAGCGATTGGTTTTCTGGTTGATGGCTGCTCATCCTGTTCACCTCATTTATTTATTGAAAAAGCACGGGCAGGGTTTTTCACCAGCAGTTTATGAATAAGGGTGTCATCTGCCCCTTTCTTCTTAAATTCAGGGATAAAATAGTCGAGGACAAGTCCGTACCCTGGACCGTTATACTTTTTCCAGTGGGATTTCCTTGTCAGGTCTGCTGAAAGAAGAATCTGATCTTCGCAGCCTGCCTCGACAAACTTAATTAAAGAAGCCATTCTATCACTATCAGGCCGGTAATTGGTTTTACCAATGGTATCGAAACCTATATAAGTCCCGGTTTCCAGTACTTCAAGAACTTCTTCGTCATCAGGATTAAGATCCTGGTGACCGATGATAATCTGTTCAGGCGGGAGACCGAGCTTATCAAATAACATCATTTGTTCTTTTCCTAAAGTTCCAAGAGTAGTGTGAGTAGTAACCGGCAATCCTGTCACCAGCCCTGCTTTGGCTGCCCCAGTCAGAAGCTCTTTCTCCACAGGTTTCATTTCATTTTTGCTCGTTCCTACTTCCCCTATAATACCTGGATAGATAGATGTTCCTTCAATGCCTTCTTCCGCTTCTTTAATGAAATGTTCAGCAAAACGTTCAGCTTCCCATCCCTGTGCAAAAGAAGGGATGAACGGGTCCTTATAGAACCCGGTACACGCGACTATATGGACATCGGCTGCTTCGCTTATTCTTTTAAGTCTTTCTGCATCCCTGCCCATTCCATCATTTGTCACTTCAATGATAGCTTCGCCCCCGGACTTAGCAAAAGCTTTAACTTCTTCGATCGCGCCCTCTTCATCATCAAGAATAGTATCCGGATCTTTTTTTATTCGCGACAGATCAATGGACAGATGTTCATGAGCGGCACAAATGCCCAATTCTTTACTGTCAATCCTTCCTCTGACTGTTTGTATAAACATGGTGTCCCCTCCAGAATTCATAGTTTTGCTATATGAGTTACATTAAGCCTATTAACGCCAGAATGTTCGCAATGATACCAACTGCAATAGCACCTACCGGACCTACAGCCACACGGACAACTGGACGCCCTGCAGCTTCGTTAAGCAAATAGAAGCCTGCGATAATAAAGAAGCCCAATCCCGGTGCAATAGCATTCGCTGCGTTAGCTCCGCCGATTAGCAGCGCAACTTCCAGCAAACGGGTCATAGCACTTCTAATGTTTTCTCCAGAGTTTCGTATTCCAGGGTAACGGTCAAGGAAACGCGCAATTGAACTGAGCAGCAATACTTCCAGAATAATGACGACAAACCCTAATCCAAGTGCCAGCCATACGTTTGGTACAAAGAATCCGACTACAAAGACGAGAGTAAACCCAACCGGGCTGTAGACACCTGTAGCTATTGCCGTACTGGCCACAAGCGGAATAAAGCCGATCGCTCTTGCAGCTGCTGCAAAGCCTGCATCATTAATTTGGCCTTCCGACAGCAACGTTAATGATATAGGGTCACCGGCCATAATAAAGGCGTTAGTTCCAGCAGCAATCAGAGCCCCTAGAGCTGCGAGTACAAACATATTCTTCCTGATATTTTTCACCTTTTCACTGAACATACTGGCGAGATCCACCCCGCTGCTGTCCTCATCCCTTTTTTCGTTCATCGCAAAAATCAACAGGAAAACCATACCGACAATAAGGGCCATCCCTTCCTGGTTTAAAACTACTTCTGTCCCTCCAATGGTTAATAGACCCGTTTCATTAAACCAGACAGCAATTTGCCGGACGAGTGCGGCTATCAGAAAAGTGATTACACCTTTTTTCACACTGAACTGAAACGCTATCGCCAAGGCGGGGAAAGCCATAAAGGTGACAATAACAGGCGCCCCTATCATTTCCATTTCTTCAAGGAAATTGATTGGCAAATACTCGAACATGTTCACAAAACCTTCGAGACCGATAAGAAGACCCGCGCCGTATAAGCCGCCCACAGCTGCGGCCACTGGCGTTCCCCATTTATTTTTAGGAGTCATCAGGCCGATAATATCTGTCCCAAGTAAAATACTATGAACAAGAATAATAGCTGCGGTGAGTGTAAATGGAATACCAAAACCTATAACCAGACCAAAACTCATGGCAAAGGCTGTAAGTCCTAAATCCCGCCGGCTGAGACGCCCTTCTATGTGTTCTCCCACAATAGGACGCAGACCGTCATTAAATACTGCAATATTTCTGTTAGCTAAAACAGCTGCGAGCGCACCAATTAAAACTATTAAGATCATTTCCATTATTATCCGCTCCCTTTAATAATTAGGACTGCTTGTTTTTTAAAGCTTCAATAATCATAGGGACAGCTGTATCTTTATGATCCGAAGTAAATCCGAACGCCTTCTTTCCATTAGCCACAGCTTTATCAATTATTTCCTTCTTTGGAGGACGTCCAGGCATTGAGACTGTTTCACACTGGTCCCCACCAAGCATTGCCATAGCCATAGCCAGCGCACCTCCCCCGCCTGTGTGGCAAGCACCGATATAATAATCTGCCTGTCCGCTTTTAACCGCCATAGCCGCCTCTAAATCTGATTTTACAGTAGTCGTGATACCGCCATCCTGCTCCTTAACCAGCTTTTCAATGTCCTTCTTTTCTACTTGGCCGCCAATTACAATTTTCATTAGTTATCCCCTCCTAAATAATGTGTAAAAATAGTCGTATAGTGAAGCTGTAAATATTCCTTTTCTTCCTGCGGGAGCGGGCGCCCCCAGTCTTTCTCCACTTCGGATACTGCAGCAGCCGCTTCAGAAAAGAAGGGCGACGTTTGCACTTCTTCAAACGATTCTTGTGGAGGCGCTTCCAATTTTTCTTTCTTGTCAACCCTCGTTAATGCCATTGGCAAATGAGTAAAAAGCATTTGAGACTGTTCGATTTCATCAGCAGATAAGTCCAGTGTCTGTACCAGCCGGTCAAACGCTTTGACAGTAACCCTTACAGCTTCAGTGTTGACTGTGCCGCTCTCCTCTAAAAGCTTAAGTCTCGTGGTCAACTCTTCTTTTTTCATTTGAAACACCCCTTTATAAGGATAATCAATATACAGTATTTTGTATATTTTAGGTAAAAAACTTTAATATTGCGGAAACATGTCTTCATTTTCAACTTTCTTCTGAATATCACAAATAAGCTGAGAAGGAATTTTTCCAAAGATTGATTTAATATCCTCACGGCTTGATTCAATGACGATGGATGCTTCACTGACTTTTTTAGAATGTTTAATTGAAGCCTGCGCCTTAACGGGAACGGAAGGATAAAGGTCAAATGACAGATTCTCATCACTGTTCCACACTGCAGCATCTATCTTTTTGCTTTTTAGCATTTTAAACATTTGCATATAATTAACGTCTTTCAACTCAACATCAAGTCCCTGGCATTCATATTCAGTAATAATAGCCTGGTCCATGGAAGAATAATCGATCCCCACTTTCATACCTGATCTTAATTCTTTTTCCTCAGGTGAAGCGAAAAAAACCCGGTGGCTTGTAACATAGGTCTTCTCCCCTAATGACATGACAATCTCCAGGTTGTCTGACTGAGCACATGCTTTCTCAGCTGCCATTTTTGATACAATAGCAAAATCATAGCGGTTAGCAAGCACAGCCTGCAAACGGTGATTAGCCCCCCGCATAAATGCAAGATTTCCCCGGTACCCTGACTGGTCAAGAGCTTTTAAAACTCCTGTCGCTAATCCCTCATATTTCTTTGAATATGGTAAGGGCATCGCCCCGATTATCGGTCCTATTCCGGCAATATCCATAAGCATATCAGCATCGCGCCTGATCAAGTAAGTACCTTGATAACCTTTAGTTTCAAGAGTAATCGCCCCCATCTCCTGAAGAAGCTTTAACGCGCCTTGAACTGTTCCTCTTCCAAGAGAAAGATCTTCTACGAAATCACTGACCCTTGGAATCCGCGACGGTACTTCCAGTTTAAGTAATGCCTCGGCAATATGTTTGGCAGCAAGACCATTTTTAGAGTATAATTTTTCGTGTTTTCCAGCCATAACTTAAACTCCTTCAACGTGTGTCGTCTTTGCAGCTTGATGCGTTTATTAAATGCCCAAAGAGAGGGTCACCCAAACCTTGTACAAAATATTGTATATTATATATCGTACACTATTTAAGCTGGCCCCGCAAGCTTATAAACCGTTTTCATTTATTTGGCAGGCGGCAAACAGCTGCTTACGCTGCAGTCAACCGCCTGGTCTCATAAACGTACTTAAAGCTGCATTTGCCAATCAGCCAATCATTTACTCTTTAATAGATTGGTAGACAGTATCAGTTATGTTTCTGCTGAGAGGGCCGGTACTGAAATAAGAACCAGAGGAAGTTGTCCCCACATTTTGCTTATTAGTAAGGATAATAACCTGGAGCTGCTCTATAGGGTCAAAAATAACCTGGGTTCCGGTAAAACCAGTATGTCCAAATGCCTCATAGTTTCTTTCGTCACCCATATACCAGCGTGAATCCACTTCCCAGCCGTACCCGTGTCCTAACCTCTGCGGTGAAGTGAATTGCTCTACTACTGGATGAGAATAGAGTTTATTGGTACCATACCCTCCTCCATTAAGCATTAATTGACCGAGTACTGATAAATCTCTGGCCGTCGAAAACAGCCCTGCATGCCCTGCCACTCCTTCATTCACATAGAAACTGTTTCCATCATTTACTTCGCCGGTCAGAGTATAGTCTCTCCAGCTGTCGAAAGCCTCTAAATCTACGTCTACCTTATAACCAAAATCAGGGTCGTGAACCATTTTGTATTCATATGGATTCCCCCAAGAAGTAGACGCAATCCGGTCCTTGAAATTAGACGAAGGTGTAAATTGAGTATCTTCCAACTCTAACGTTTTATAAATGTCCTCCTCGAGGTACTGATTCAGCTTCTGCCCTGAAACTTCTTCAATTATAAAACCCAGCATCATAAAGCTGAAGTCGCTGTAAGCCCGGTTTGTCCCCGTCTCATAATCCAGCGGCATGCGATTAATATAATCCAGCACACCTTCTGAGTTGTTCGCGTAATAATAAGTCGGTGCCCATGGAGTTAAACCTGAAGTATGGGTTAATAAATCTTCAATTGTTATGTCCTCTTTCCCTTCCTGTCCAAAGGCAGGAATGATATCTGCTACTTTATCTTCTACACTGAGTTTACCATCGCTCACTAACTTCATTATCCCCTGAGTAGTTCCCAGCACTTTAGTCACAGAGGCTAAATCAAAAATTGTATCAGTTTCCATTAGGCGCGGTTCTTCCAGTAACTGCCCCATATCATATTTCTGGGCATCACCATAACTGGATTCTTTAACAATCACGCCATCCTTGGCGACTAATACCACTCCCCCTGGGATAATACCATCATCAATCGACTGCTGAACAATTCCATCAATTTTATCCAATTTTTCCAAAGACATCCCTGCGTCCTCTGGAGCACCTTCTTTAAGGGTTAGATAGGGTATAATCAGCTTAGGACTGAGGGCGTTATTCCTTTGAACGACTTTGAGTTCATTATCACCTTGTTTCATATACTCACTAATGTCAATTTCTACAGTGTTCTGCTGTCGAAGGTTACTTGGATGAATAGCCACATCTTTTCCATTGATAATAATGTCAAGATTATTTTTAATACGCTTACCTCTGTTTTGAAGAATCAACTTGCCTTCACCCTCATGCCCTGCAAACTCACCTGAATAAGTATCTCCTCTGCCCTCTAACTCAATTTCAACTTGTCCGCTTAACTCCTGGCTCTCAGGTTCCTGCGCTTTACCTGCTGATGACAAAAAAAACGGCGTAAACACTATGCTTTGAAGTAATACGATGATCATTAGCTTTTTAATTAACACATACATTACCTCCAGTTAAAGTATTAAAAAAACTCTTTACTCCTCCTTCCTATAGTATTTTAGGAATAAAAATTTATCTTGAGTATAATCATGAAGTACACATTGAGGTAAATTTATTAGACTCGGGGTGGTTAATATAACAAATATTTTATGGTACTGATGCAACCCGGACTTTTTGGATACTTGCAGAAGTGAGTAGAAAAACTGTAGTTTAATATTGTATTTTACCCTTAGCCATTATACAGAATACTGTATATTATAAATGTAACATATTATTAAAGCGCTTTCAATAGACTTCCCACTGTCTATGTATTATTGTAAATAAGCCTCTGAAAATAATCAGGAGAGTTGTGGCTACTACTACTGGTGGGAAGGTATTACGTAAATTAAAAAGTTCAGGGAGAGGCACATGCCCATTGTGCGGCCGGACACGAATAAAATTGCTTTATGATCACATAAAGGAGGAAGGCGAAACGATTAAAGTATGTAAGATTTGCCGCCCTAAAAAGATATGTGAAAGCTGCTCATTTCTATACACTAAACTCTGTTAAACTGGAGTATTGCCTCCTAAAAACTTTAATAAACTAAAGATCTGGCTTTTAGTTTATAATCCAGCTGACTAAAACTTCTGAGTGTAAATGTTAGTCATTTTCCCGGTTCTCACAAGTATGTTTGCAAGGCATGAGTAACGATGTTTTCGCGGTATCATGCCAAAAACTGCATACAATAAAAGTTAAAGGTATAAAACTAAAGCACCGTAATGAAAGACATTTAACTCTTGTAAAATGTCTTATGTAATTATATTATCATACACAATATTTTCCTTGAAATATTGAAACTGAATAGGATGAACTATTATTTTTTAAGCTCCTGTTTCTCGTTAACCTGATTTAAGAGTCGGGGTATAACTTTCGCAGCCGCTTTGTCCGAATGGCGAGGCCGCCTGACCGCTGCTTCTCCTGCCGCAGCTGAACGTTTCAGTTTTCTGAATTCAATCAGCAGGGCTTCATGCATGAAGAAGTACAGATTGAATATAGTGAGTGCATCAAATATCTGGTTAACTGCATCAAATATCCCCGCCACTGCATCAAATAATTTTGGATGTTGTCGCTCCCACAATTACTGACAGCGGCCCCAGTTTCATCAGCCTCTCCTATCCATACTTCAAGGGATCCCAACTCCCTTGCCTTCTTATTTCCCAAGTTTAATCGGCTTCTCCCAGGGAATTGGTTAGTACAGAAGTAAATTACTTAAATCAAATCAAATTTTTTAGAAGATATGAGGTGATTGATGTGGCCCAGGCACAGCGGCAGCCACAAGAGGAAACAAAGAGGAACATAGTTATAGAGAAACTTAAGGTGGTCGGGCCGGGGGCTATTATTTCCGCCTCGTTCGTCGGGCCCGGAACAATTACAACCGCCACTGAGGCGGGGGCATCTTTCGGGTACGCTTTGTTGTGGGCGCTCGTGTTCTCTGTGATTACGACGATCGTCCTCCAGATGATGGTCGCAAGGCTTGGGATTGTGGCCAGAAAGGGGCTTGGAGCCGCTATAAGGGACCAATTTGCCCAGCCCGCAATTAAATACACCATTATGGGATTTGTCATCTTTTCAATATTCACCGGATCGGCGGCTTATATGAGCGGGGATTTAAACGGAACGTCGCTCGGTCTGTCGACGTTAACAGGCTGGAATATTAATGCGATTGGCCCGTTTGTCGGGCTGGTTGTACTGCTCATTGGACTGACCGGAAGCTACAAGCTTATTGAAAAACTGATGATTGTGCTGGTTATTATAATGAGTACTGTTTTTATTACGACTATGGTGATTGCCCAGCCTAATCTTGGAGGTATTTTCACCGGTATTTTTGCGCCTTCAGTGCCGGCAGGCTCAATTATTACGATTGCCGCCCTTGTCGGGACAACGGTTGTGCCTTATAACTTGTTTATCCATTCCAATTCGGTACAGGAGCGGTGGAACGATTCTTCCCACTTAAATGATTCCAAATGGGATATTGTCATATCAATCGGAATGGGCGGGTTGATTTCAGGATCCATATTGATTACTTCCGGGACGTTAATGCGCGGGGTGGAAGTCGAGACAGTCGCCGACCTGGCCATCCAGCTGGAACCGCTGCTTGGTGGCTGGGCTGAAACGTTTCTGGCGATCGGGATTTTCTCAGCTGGGTTTTCTTCGATGACCGCAGCGGCGCTCGGTGCTTCCATTACGGTCAGCAGTGTACTTAAGTGGAAAAACGGCATGAAAAACTGGCGTTTCAGGGCGATTTTCGCGACAGTTATTCTGATTGGAGTTTTCAGTTTTATCCTTAATTTTGAGCCGTTGGCCATTATTCTTTTTGCGCAGGCTCTGAATGGGATCCTGCTGCCGGGAATAGCTTTGCTCATTCTTATCATCATGAATAATAAGAACCTGCTTGGAAAATATACGAACTCAATGAAAGTGAATGTGATTGGGATTATCGTTGTTATTGTCTGCTTTGGCATCGGCGGCTACAGTGTCTTCTCTGCGCTCACTGCCTTCTTTAATTAATATGACTGCGGTATAGGGTGAAGGACCCCCGTACCTTTGACGTACCAAACAGCCATGCTTTCCCGGCTTTCACGCCGGGATGATTCGTCCGGGGCGCTTTTCCAAGGACACCTTCCCCATAATTCCTGCGGAAAAAGAACTAAATAGATAAATCACACTTTAAAAACAACTAACTCTGTTTAGAAAATCTAAAACTCCGGGTAAGGTAATATAACTTGTAAAAAAAGGAACCACACAATTTTTCCATAAATGGCTGTTGAAAGGGTTGAATGATTTCCCTTCACAGGGGTCACATTAAAAGCATATTAAAAGGAGGCAAGACTGATGAGCGAGCAGAATGAACAGGTTGTTGAGTGGCTGGAAGAGTTAAAAGGCCAGACGCTTTTTATTCAAAAAGATGAATTTGAAACCGGTAAAAGTGACGTTCTTGCGACCGATAAAGTCCGTTTCCAGCTTGATTCTGTCGGCCTTAAAAACAACAGGAATGCGTCTATCGACGATTATGTAGCGAATGAAGAGATCGTGCTTTACGGTTCAGGGACGATTGAAACAGCTCAAGGAGAAACGGATTTGCCTGAGAATGTGTATGAGATCCCTTTAACAGGAGAGGTTAAGGCCAATAAGCAGGATCCAAGCATCAGGCTGAGAACAGACGATGCGATGTATACCATTTTCACTTAAACACAGAGGCAGTACGAAACTTTAATAATTATAAAAGGAGGGAAATGCCTGGCGGGCGTTTCCCTCCTTTTCATATTGCTACCAGTCTTCTTTTTTCTCGACTTTATGGGTGGTGTAGCCTTCAATTCTTAATGAGCGGTAAATCGCAAAGAGCATAGCCAGCATGATAAAGGTAAATGGAAATGCGGTTACCGTAGCGACCGCCTGCATGCCTTCAAGCCCTCCGCTGAGAAGAAGAACGGTTGCGATGGCCGATATTAAGAGCCCCCAGATGAGCAGCACCCGGCCCTTCGGATTTAAATTACCGGAAGAGGAAAAGACACCGAGAACGTATGTCGCTGAATTAGCGGATGTAATAAAGAAGATGGAAATCAGAATAAGCGCGCCAATACTGAATATCATTGAACCAGGAAGCTGTTCGAGCACGAGGAAGAAGCCTGCTTCCGGTTCTGCGGCAGTCTCTTCTGCTATAGCTGTTCCTTCGTTTAGATCATAATAAATGCCTGAACCTCCAAATGTCACGACCCACACAAGCGTCAACAGTGCCGGCACGAACAACACACCGAATATAAAACCCCTTAAGGAACGGCCTTTCGATACTCTCGCTATAAACGTCCCGACGAACGGGCTCCAGGAAATTACCCACGCCCAATAAAACAGCGTCCACTCTCCCATCCAGTCATTCTCTGAGTAAGGGGTGGTCGTGAAGCTCATTTGAGGCAATTGTGAAAAATATTGGCCAAAAGTCAGTGTAATGTGTTCCATTATATAGACAGTCGGCCCGAGGGCAAGCGCAATAATAAGCAGCGCACCGGCAAGCCATAAATTTGAAATGCTTAAGTAACGCATCCCTTTATTTAAACCTGAAAGAACAGATATAAGAAAAATAATTGTGACCACTAAAAGAATAATTAAATACACTAAATTATCAGGTTCTATAGCAAATACCTGGGAAAGTCCGCTGCCGACTTGCAAGGTGCTCATTCCGAGTGAAGTAGCGATTCCTATTGTCGTTGCCACTATGACCACCACATCAATCGCCTTTCCCGGCCAGCGGTAGATCCCGTCCCCGATCAACGGGAAAAATGCTGAACTGACTAAGCCAGGAAGATTTTTACGAAACTTTGCAAAAGCAAGCCCTAAAGCCACGATCGCATAAATGCTCCAAGGGTGAAGGCCCCAGTGAAACATACTGTAAATAAGACTCTGTTCTGCTGCAGCCTGAGATTCGGCTTCTACGCCTCCGGTTGGTGAGTGAAAATGGGAAAGAGGTTCCCCAACCCCCCAAAAGACAAGGCCTACCCCCATACCGGCTGCAAAAAGCATACCGAGCCATGTAAAAAACGAATATTCAGGCTCATCATTCTTATAGCCCAATTTCATATGCCTGTAGGGACCGAAGCCGAGAAAGAGACAGAACCCCAGAAAAATACCTGTTGAGATCACATAAAACCAGCCGAACTGTTCAATCATCTGGTCCATGATCGTCTGTGTGACCGCGGTCATATTCTCCGGTGTGACTGCTCCCCATATCACGATAGATAAAATAATTATGGCTGAGATAATAAATACTATTTTTTCTTTAAATTGCTGCTTAACTTCCACGGGGCATTCCTCCTTCACTAGTAGTCTCTACCACGAAGGAAAATAGCGGAAACAGAATATACGAAAAAAGAGCAATTACCTATAAAGGTATTGCCCTTTCAACCCGTTTTGACAGATTAACAGACTTAGAACGGAATAGTTTATCGTTTTTCAGCCCATACTGTCACTAAGTACACGCAGCGTGAAGAACAGTTGGCAGTGCCACCGGCTCCCTGAATATTGGCATTATTACTGGGCGGGTCAATTTACAATAGTTTAGGAGGTTGTCTGGTATGAATAGAGAAGGTAATTTTTTTGTCGGGTTAATTTATGGAATTGGTTTTAGCATTCCGTTGTGGATGTCATTTTTCGGCTGGATTAAGCTAATCAGCAGGCTAGTTTCTTAAGAGCATTTTCAGGCGAATTAGTATATCGCTTTGTATCGTCTCGTATCGCATCGTGTTGCGGTGTATCGTGATGGATCGCGGTGTCGTATCGTCAAGTATCCCCTTATATCGCAGTGTATCGTCAAGTATCGCTTTGCGGCGGCGAGCCTTCCCCGTTGTTTATGTAAGCATTATTCTGTGCGTCCCAGAACATTGGTCGCATGCTTCAAGCATAGGTCCTGGACCTTTGCGCCAGGTACATTAAAATATGGCGTTGCGTTCAGGTATGCCCTGTTAAACATAAAGTTCCTGGCGTCGAATCGCACAGTAAAAAGCCTCCGTATCTGCGGCTCTCATATCCCTTCCTATTCTGTTTCCTCTTTCTTTAAAACTTCTTTTAACCGGTTTTCAATAAAAACCATCAGTTCCCGGGTTTCTCCAGACGTGCTGCTTGAACCCCGTCCTTTAATTTCTTCCATGATCTGTTTAAGCTCCTCTACTCGCATTTTATCCCCTCCCAAAACTTTAATAGCCCTAATTATGACTAGTACTTTAACACGGGCATTGTACAAATGCCGTCGGAATCTGTCGAATTCTTAAATTATAACCAATTTTTCTACTAAATGTCAGATTGTACATATTTAGCGATGGTGATTGTTGCACTTCGGAAGGAGATTGTTGCAATTTGGCTAAGGATTGTGGCACTTCGGGCGAGGATTGTGACACCTCAGGAAGATTGTTGCACTTTCGCAAATGATTGTTATGCACTCTAAGAGATTGTTGCACTTTTGCCATAGATTGTTGCATTTTGCGCGGGGATTGTTGCACTTTATCAAAGGATTGTGGAATTCTGTTACTGCCGGGATTAATCCCCTTCCATTCCCCCCTGATGTAATCTAAGTTTACGACAAATTTCCCGGGAAATTGTCTTTTTTCTAAAACGGGAGGCAGCCCCTAAATATCTCTCCTTCCCAATTAACGCCAACAAAAAAAGCAAGGGGACCCATCCCCTTGCTCTAAAAAGCTATTAAAACATTACTCTGCTTCTTCTATTGTAATTCTGCCTTCGCCGTCTTCATAGTCGACAGCGCCTTCTGATTCCATCAGATAATCCATCCACTGGAACATCGCATTTGTGATGTAGCCGGCTTCCATTTGAATGATGTCAGCTGCGGAGAAGTCATACCCGCTTCCGCCTGCTGCCATGAAGTTGTTCGTTACAAGAGTATAAGTCTCATTATAATCGACCGGCTCACCGTCAATATATAAGTCAGCGTCAGTAAATGCGCCATCTTCATCCGTATAAATTGTATAAGATAAGCCGGATGTTTGGAGGTCAATACTGTTGCTTCGTGAGAAAGAATACTCAATGACATCTTTTAAGTCTTCGCCTGTAATCTCAATTTCAGTAAGTTCATTTCCGAAAGGCTCAACAGTGTAAATGTCCGCAGCTGTAATATCACCTTCGTCAATATTAGCGCGAATACCGCCGTTGTTTGTGAGCGCCAAATCCGCTCCTAACGCATCTTTCATAGCATCTGTAATGAAGTTGCCTAAAGACGTATCGCGCTGATATCGTGCATCACGGAACAAGCCAGTATTCGTATACCCTACGACTTCTTGCAGAAGCTCTTCCGCTTCAGCGTTGTAGGCGTCAATCATGTCCTGGACGTCCTGATTGACTTCTGTCAGTTCTTCCACATCCTGAAGATAATAGTCATTAAAAGTGACATCTGTTCCATCAAATTCAAGGTTGAAGTGTCCTACGAATAAGGAGTCAGCGCCAGCCTGAACAACAGGTGTCCCATTCACAATATCCGCTTCAAAAATTCTGCTGTGGGAGTGTCCTCCGATAATAACATCGAAGAAATCAACATTTTCAGCAAGGTGTTTATCAGCTCTGTTTCCAATATGTGTTAAAGCAATCAGAATATCTGTTTCGTCCTGTAAATATGAATACTGCTCAGCCGTTTCTACATAATCATGAAAATCAATTCCGACAATGCCGGTAGGATTCGTAGCCGGCGGGTTTTGCGTTAAACCGAAAATCCCAACGTCCACACCATCGATTTCATAAATTTCATAAGGCTTTGGCTGCTGGATCGCAATGTCAGGGTCGACGACTTCCATGTTGGCACTTAACCAGTCAAACTCCGCCTGCTCTTCTCTCGCAGCAAAAGCTTCCTGGCCATAATCGAATTCGTGGTTTCCGATAGCCATAGCGTCAAGCCCCATTTCATTTAACAAAGCAACGATAGGCTCGCCATCCTGCAAGTCAACAACAGCATTTCCGCTGAATATGTCCCCTGCATCAAGGTAAAGATAGTTGTCGGCTCCCGCCCCTTTTTCGTTAATAAAGGCTGAAATTTTTCCTAAAGGATCAATCTTAGAATGAATATCATTTGTATGGAAAATATCCAGAACAAACGGCTCTTCGTCTGCTTCGCTGTAATCAAAGTCAATTTCAAAATCATTAACGGTAAGCGTGCCTGACAGGCCATCAAGATCATCGTTCCCGTGCTCAACCGTTACAAGTGACCGGTTCTCTGAAGAAACCTCGTAATCTGTTAAAGCAGGTTCAAGCACAGTCGCGTCATCCAGTTCGACTGTAACGTCTACCATTCTGTTAATATCCAGACCTTTAGGATATGTCTTGTCAAAATCAATGACAAAGCTGGTAGAATCAAGTGCAGAGACATCTTCAACCGTACGTTCCGGACCATGAGGGGCGTTTTCACTGTTTCCCCGCTGTTCACTTACCTTGCCGTTTCCATTGCCGTTACCCTGGTGCCCGTCAGCAAACGCCGCCGGAGCCACCGTGCCGGCTGTGAGCAATCCCGCAAGTACTGCCACTGAAATTTTGCGAGTCATTTTTGAACCGTTCTTCATTCGATTTCCTCCCTTAAATTATGTAGTCGATAACCTATCAACCTAGCTATGATGGTCATACTCTGTAAGTATAAAGTCGCCCAGGAAATGTTGTAAACGTTTTATTATCAGACGTCAGACCAATTTGAGTACTTTTTCACGGGACAGGAGGTTGAGATTCCGGTCATGATTTTCATCCTCTCTTTTCCATCTTTTCTTCCCGCAAAAATTAATTCAATAGACTATTAGTATAAAAGGGGAGAAAAACAGCTGTATCAATAAATCGCTTCTTTTATCTAAGGTATTGTATGGAAACTTCTATAAAGATTTATTAAGAAATCATTGTCAAAAAATATATAATTTTGGCTCTTTTTATGGTAATAAATGGTTTTAAATCATGGTAAATACGCTTTATTTTTCAACTGCTCCCGTTAGTGTAGGCTAAAAGTCATCAAATTTATGACTATTTATTTATAAAGTAATTGAGATTTGTCACTTATACGCATTAGACCTACTTCTTTTTATAGGCAAAAATTTAAACCGCGGAAGAACCTCCACGGCTTTAAATGCGTCTGGCTATTTATTTGCGGAACTCTCCTTTAAAGGCGCCCATGGCTGGCTGCCCCTTACCCTTGATCTCCCTTAAGTTTGGAATACATTTTCAGGTCTACATACCGCCCTTTCGACAGCTCGGCTTCTCTAAGGGTTCCTTCATATTGAAAGCTGAGTTTTTCAAGCATTTTAACGGAATTGTGATTTTCTGCCTCAACTCTAGCTTCGATCCGGTTCATATTCATCGATTCGAAAGCATAGCGGACCAGACCGGATACCGTTTCTGACCCGTAGCCTTTTCCCCAGTGCCTCGAAGAAAGTTCGTAGCCTATTTCTGTTTTGGCATTTACTTTGTCAATAAGATTGTAGCCGCAGGATCCAAGGAGTCCGCCGGATGCTTTTTCAATAATTGCAAAGCGAACGGCTTCCTTTTTTTCTGAAAGGCTGTTAAATAAACTGATCATTTCCTCTGCCTGGCTTTTATCTGAAAAAGGAGTAATATTCATATATTTTGTCACTTCAGGATCAGACCAGATACTGCATAAAGCGGATGTATCATCAAGCGTTACTTCTCTTAATATAAGCCTTTCAGTGTGGATTGGTAAAAACAAAGCGATCCCTCCTTCTCTGCTTAATCATATATAAGCAGAAAAACAATGTCTACCTGAACCAGCGGGCACTTTAAATCTCTTTTAAAAATTTTTCGCCATCAAAGTATTATCACCGCATCAGCCTGAACTGTAGGAGTAAGCTGCGGTCCCCCTCCTACCCATTAAGTGTGACACGGGCTGGTTACAGGGCGACCATCATTCTTCACCATGAAAAAAAGCTGAGTCTGTGAGACGTCAGCTTTTTTCGCATACTTTAGGACAGGCAGTACAATAGTTACCCTCACCTGTTTTGTAATAAAAGCAGCATGTCTTCCGCCGCCGCGTACCAGCATCGCCCGTATAGAACGGGTAGAGAGGGTTGCTCGTTTCTCCAAACAGTTCTCCGGATGCTTCATATACAAGATAATGAAGGTCTTTGTTTAATTGATCTCTAAATTTCATATCCGCATTCTTTGCAAAAGCTTTTTCGTAAAGGGAGAATACACGGACCGCTGTATTTTCCCATAATGTTGGCATAGGTATCTTCGTGATTTCATTAAGAGTCCGCCAGATTGGTGTCAGGTGATCGCAAAACACCTTATAAATCGTCTCATCCCATGAGGCAGTGATGGGCTTCCTGGAGAGAAGTTCTATTTCCTGCTTCCATTTATCCCCTGCGCTGTCAATATGAATGATCGTCTTTTCTAAAGAGACGTCTATACATTTCCCATCAGTCGTTTGCAGTTTTAGCGCACGACAGGCAAATGCACGGGCATACCACTTTGAGAACTGGGACGCAGATACGAGTAAAGAAGGAGAATCAATCGCTTTTCCCAGTTTATGAATATAAGCCTCACACGTCTCAGGAAGGATCAGATTTGTCGCCTCGATCTGTTCACTTTGCTTTTGCACGAATGGAAGACTCATCAGCCATGCGCCCCTTTCCATGCGGAATGACCATTGGCGAACCAAAAATTGGATCATTCGTAATCATACATTCCATATTAAACACATCGCGGACCATTTTCTTCGTCATAATATCATCAGGAGCGCCTGCATCATAAATTGTTTTATTCCGCATCGCTACCAGATGATGGGCATAACGGCAGGCTAAGTTCATATCGTGCAGCACCATAACAACCGTCCGTTGTTCTTTCTCATTTAACTCATATAACAGATCAAGGACGTCAATTTGGTGACTCATATCTAAATAAGTAGTCGGCTCGTCAAGCAACAACGTGTCTGACCCTTGTGCCAGTGTCATCGCAATCCAGGCACGCTGCCGTTGACCTCCGGAAAGCTCATCTACAGCAGATAAAGCATGCTCTGTCATTCCCGTAGCCCGGAGCGCTTTGGAGACCATTTTTTCATCTTCTAAAGACCACTGTTTCAAAAAGCTTTGATGCGGATACCGTCCCTGTTTAACGAGCTGCTCAACGGACAGCCCTTCAGGTGCAGAGGGTCCTTGAGGCAGAATGGACATTTGTTTAGCAATATCTTTCGTCTTTCGAGTAGAAATGTCTTCCCCATCCAGAAGAATCATCCCTTTTTCTGTTTTCAGCAACCTTGCCATCGTACGGAGAAGAGTGGATTTTCCGCAGCCGTTCCCACCGATAAAGACGGTAATTTTGCCTTTTGGAATGGTCACCGTTAAATCGTTTAATATCAGCTTATCGTCATAAGAAAAACGGACGTCTTTAGCTTCAAGGCTTTTCATAACAAATCACATTCCTCTCTTTTACATATGGTGGCGGTTCCTGAATAGCAAATACAGAAAAAATGGGGCGCCCACTCCGGCAGTAAAGACACCGGCAGGGATATCAACAGGGTAAAATAAGGTACGGGCAGCTAAGTCTGCCCCGAAGAGCAAAAGCGCACCTGAACTGGCTGAGGCCAAAGTTAATGCACCGTGAGTTTTTCCCACTAGTGTCCTTGCAATATGGGGAGCAATCAATCCCACAAAGCCTACTGCGCCGACAAGAGCGACAGCTGAACCGGCCAGAATCACACTAAACAATAACAGAATGAGACGATCAAGCTGCAGCCGGACACCAAGCCCTAAAGCTGTATCGTTACCCAGCTGCTGGGTATTGAGACTGCGTGAAAATACCATCGTAACAGGGATCGTAAGAAACACTACCGTAACTAATATACCTACGTCATTCCATGAGGCGCCATACACACTTCCGGTCAGCCATAAATAAGCCTGAGAGGCTGTAACAGCTGAACTTACCACAATCATAAAAGTCGTACCAGCACTCATGATGGCAGAAATACCGATCCCAATCAGCACAAGGCGAATCGGGGTAATCCCCCGCTGCCATGCAAGAAAATAGGTCAGGACAGCCACGAGCAAAGAGCCAGTAACCGCAGCCAGAGGAAGAAACTGGATACTTAAACCGGCACCGTATGTGAGGAAAATAACTGCTGCAACAGCTCCTCCGCCAGTGACGCCAATGATATCCGGTGCGGCTAATGGATTACGGACAATCCCTTGCAAAATCATACCGGACACACCAAGTGCTGCACCTGCCACTAAAGAAAGCAGCGTTCTCGGCAAGCGGGATTGCATCACGATGAATTCATTTGCTCCACTGCCATTTCCAAACAATGCAGTGACGACCTCGTACGGTGATAGTAATGTATGACCCAGCATTGGCCCAATTACACAGGCAAACACTGCCAGGAAAAACAAAATAAGATTAATGATAACCGTTCTTTTTTCAAAAATAAATGAAAAGCGGCTGCTGCGAACCGTAATGGCCGGTTTCATAATGACTTCAGCCCCCTTCTTGCAATATATATGAAGAAGGGGCCGCCGATAATAGCTGTCATGACGCCAATAGGCACTTCCTGAGGCCTGATGACCAGTCTTGCGGCAACATCTGCCCCGACTAAAAGGAAGGCGCCCAGTATGGCCGAATAAGGTAATATCCAACGGTAATCAGTGCCCGCAAAAAAGCGGGCAATATGCGGTATGACAAGGCCTATGAATCCGACAGCTCCAACAATGGCAACTGAACTTCCCGCAAGCACAACCACAATGGCCCCCATCGCCGCTTTTATGAGCAAAATATTCTGACCCATTCCCTTTGCAATATCGTCACCGGTGACAAGCAGGTTAATCGCTCTTCCCATTAATAATGCGGTGATCATAGCGGTTACGATAAATGGGAGTACAGGTATCAGCATATCAAGTGTTCTGCCGCTGACGGATCCCGCAAGCCAGAACAGAACATCCTGTAAGCCAGCTTCATCAAACACAAGAATACCTTGTGTGTATGACTGAAACAGAGCACTGATTGCGGCCCCGGCGAGTACAATCTTTACAGGGGTTAACCCGTCCCTGCCAAGAGAGCCAAGAATGTAGACAATCAAAGCGGCTAAAGCTGCCCCTGCAAAGGCCAGCCACATTAGGGAAACCAGCGAGGAAACTGAAAAGAAGACCATGCCAACGACAATAAAGAAGATCGCTCCATTGTTAATGCCGAAAATACTAGGGGAAGCCATTGGATTTCTCGTCATTGCCTGCATGAGCGTCCCGGAAACAGCCAGCCCGGCTCCAACGACGGTACCGATAACGGCTCTTGGCAGCCGGTCATAGCGAACCACAATATGAGATGTTAAATTCTGATCAAAGGAAGTAAATGAACGCACCGCCTCTTCCGCTGAAATAGGCGTCTGGCCAAAAATAATACTCGAAGCGAAGGCCATCACCAGTAAAAGAGAGAGAAGGATAAAAGTCGTCACTTTCTTCTGTTGAAATACGTTTGCCACTTTCATCCAATCTCCCTTTCCGGTGTTATTCTTCTTCTACGTCAAAAATGTCATACAAGTCATCTAACATCAGGTTAGCTGCCAGTACTCCTCCTCCGGCATTCCACGTTTCCTCTTCGACCATATAGACATTATCAGACTTTACAGCTTCAAGCTCCTGCCAGAGCGGATGACTCGTCCATTCTTCGTAAGTGGCTTCGATCTGTTCAGTTTCTGTACCAGAGTTAAAGTTAAAAATAATGTCAGCATCTGCTTCCGGAATACTCTCCTTGGAAGACAGCTTTATGCCCCACTCATCCGGATCATCGTGGCCTTCCGGACGGTCAAACCCTGTATCGGCAAGAATCTGTCCGGCAAATCCCATGTAGAAAATACGGGCATGGTCGGCACGAAAGTTTGTGATCGCCGCTTCAATTGGCAGTTCGTCACTCATCTGCTCCTGGAAATGCTCTGTTCTTGCTTCATAGTCAGCAAGGAGCTGATCTGCTTCTTCCTCTTTATTCAGCGCCTGTCCCATTATGTTCAATGTATCTTTCCATAAGTAAACTTCTTCACCCACTACAGTCGGTGCAATATTTGAAAGCTGATCGTAAATGTCTTCGTGGCGTGTTTTCGATGCGATAATAACATCAGGATCAAGCTCGGCAATGGCTTCAAGGTTAGGCTGAGTTTCTTCACCGAGCATCTCTGCCCCTTCCAAGTCATCACGTAAGTATTCATAAATAGGCTGCTGCGTCCAGGATTCGACAATTCCATCAGGCTGTACGCCAAGAGCGGCTGCAGTGTCGTTCGCCCCCTGATACAAGGTTACGACCGTTTCCGGTGTACCTTCTATATCAGTTTCACCCATCGCATGTTCTACCGTACGCGTCTCGCTCTGCTCAGAGGAGTTATTATTATTTGATTCCCCGGAATTCACGCTTGCTTCATCATCGGAACCGCAGCCTCCCAGCAGTAAAGCAGCTGATAAGCTGATTGTTATGTATGTACTTTTTGAAACAGACATAAGTCAAAACCCCTTTAGTGAGAATGATTTTCATTACCAATGACAATATTACAACTGATCATCATTCTCGTCAACGACTAATTAGGAAACTTTTTTCATAATTTTTTATAAAATGACTGGCTGTAAGTAATGTTCGCCAGCCCAATTAGATCTCTCTATTGTAAGTGTTTATCATCCTCTCACTCCGGCTCCAGGCACCCCAGCGGCTCATATATTACTTTTATCATCCGCTCACCTCGGCCCACGTCACATGAGCGGCTCAATTTGCTGCCCTGCTCCCCTCACTCAAACCTGAAACGACAAAAATATACTTTTTTTTCAAGTAGGATGCCTTGCCCATTACTGCTAAAATTATGGATGAACCGGCTCGCACAAATTAGTTCGAATATTCGAAAATTCCCGTTCACTAAAGGAGGTGCCCCACAGGTGAAACATATCTTGATTATTGCCTTGCTTACCGGAATGCTCATTAGCCCGCCACATACCGCTGCAATAGTTGCCGACCACCATGCTCAAACTGAAACAGACACGCAGTCCGAACCTCTCATTGTGGCTTATGATCCTGAGCTTGTTCCTCTCCATATGGATGACGGTGAAAACCGCGGCTTTTCCCTTGAATTAATGGACCGCATATCGGAGGCTGCCGGCTTAGATATCGTTTATGAACCGATGACAAAATCGGAAGCGATTGCAAAGATTACTGACCAGGAAATCGATATTATTTTAAGTATTCCTTTCTCTGAAAAGCATTCCACTATGATGGAATTTACAGATGCTGTTTTTTCTACTTCGGTCGGAGTTTTGACACGGGTGGATGATGAGGACATAGACGTTGTGACAGACCTGTCCGAGTCACTCGTCGCCTTGCAAAATGAGACGGTCGAATACGAGTTTTTAAGAAATATAAGGCGCATTCAATTTCAAGTTACGAGCAGCCAGCGGCGTGCGCTTGATATATTCATAGAAGGCCGGGCCGATGCTTTTGCAGGAAATGTCGTCACTGCAAACACCCTGCTGGAACAGTATGGCCTGGAAGATGAGTATACGTTCGCCGATTCCCATCTGCTGCATGTTGATTATTCGTTCGCTGTTCAAAGAGAGAACTATTCCCTCTTAAATCAGTTAAACTCTGAAATCCGCCGGATGAAAGCCTCGGGAGCATACAGCGAATTGTATGACCAATACTTTCAGGACGACGATCCATTTGCCAGGTGGCTGTTAATTTCCGTCCAGGTCGCAGCGGGCCTACTAATCATCCTGCTCTTATTATTTCTTATCAGTGTTCGCTGGAACCGCCAGCTGCAGACGAAAGTAGAAAAGAAAACAGCTGATTTAAACGAATTGAACCACTCCCTTTTGCAGCAAATAGAGTTGAAACGGAATAACAACGAATTTTTAAATCAGATATTGGACAGCAGTCCCCGCGGAATTGTGACGCTCGACAAAGGCGGTAAGATTACAAAGTTTAATCCGCAGGCGACTCAAGTGTCAGGTATTGCAGTTCCTCCTGTTCATACCCCTTACGAAGAAGTAAACCTTGTTCGTGAACTGCTGAAAGAAAAAGCTGAACGTGTCCTTAAAGGAGAAAAAGTGCGTTTTTTAGGTGAACATATGAACTGGACAAGAAGCGATGGCCACTTTTTTCAGTTGCGGTATTTCGTTTACCCGCTTTATAACTACGACCAGCAGATCAACGGACTAATTTTGACTTTTGAAGACGTGACAGAAGAATTCACGTTAAGAAAAAAGCTGTTTGAACAGGAAAAAAACCAGGCATTAAGCCGTGTAGTCGCAGGAATTGCCCATGAAATCAGGAACCCTCTCAGTTCAATTAAAACTTTTGTGGAGCTGATTCCGACTAAAATGCACAATGAAAAATTCCAGCAGCAAATCTCCACTTATGTGCCAAAAGAAATTGTCCGGGTCAGCGAGCTGATCGAGGGGCTGATAAACTACGCACGGCCCCGGCATCAGACGATCGAAGTGATTCATGTCAAAAAACTGCTTCACGAATGCTTTATTTTGTTTGAACCCACAGCTGCGAATAAAGGCTTCGAGTTCCATTTTGACGTTCCGGAAGAGTTATTTATTGAAGCCGATCCTCACCAGCTGAAACAGATTGTTATTAATTTAATTATTAACTCGCTGGACGCCCTTGAGGAAAAGCAGGCAGCAGACCCGGCCGAAGAACGGAATCCATTAAGCCTGACCCTTGCCGCTCGCAAAAACCAGCACACCATTTCTATTGAGGTCACTGATAATGGCATCGGTATGACCGGTGATGAGCGCAAAAAAATTCTGGAACCTTTTTATACAACAAAATCGAAAGGGACAGGACTCGGGCTTGCAATCGCTGGGCAGATGATTGAAGAAAATGACGGGGAATTAAAGATAACGAGCCGAAAAAATGCTGGGACAAAAATGACGCTTATTTTTAAGGCTTCAGGAAAGGAATGATACAGCATGATCAACATTTTAATTTTGGATGATGAACAGGCCATCTGCTCGTCGTTAACCTTCGCGCTCGAAGACGACTACAATGTTACAGCGACGACAGAGCCTCAGGAAGCTTTAAGTCTTGTGGAGCACAGTGTTTACCAGATCTGCCTGCTCGATCTGAAAATAGGAAATACCGACGGAGTCGACGTACTAAAGCAGTTTAAACAGCTTCAGCCGGCGATGGAAGTCATCATGATTACCGCTTACGGAACAATTGAAACGTCTGTCGCCGCTTTGCAAAACGGCGCTTTTTCCTACGTCACAAAACCAGTTAATATGGATGAACTTAAGGCCAACATTGAAAAGGCGCTCAAATATAAAGAACTGAACCAGCAAGTTGAATACTTATCCAAAGAACTGCAAAAGAAATACCGCTATGAGGAAATGGTAGGTCAGAGCGAGGAGATGCAGAAAGTGTTCAGCCTTGTAGACAAAGTCAAGGAAGTAGACACTAATGTCCTCATCACCGGTGAGAGCGGAACAGGCAAAGAGCTGATTGCGAGAGCGATTCACTATTCAGGCAAGCGAGCAAAAGGCCCTTTAGAGATTGTTAATTGCGCAGCCATTCCAGAACAGCTTCTTGAAAGCGAATTATTCGGTTACGAAAAAGGGGCTTTTACTGGAGCTGTCAGTCCCAAGCCGGGAAAGTTTGAGCTGGCAAACAAAGGGACACTATTTCTTGACGAAATCGGGGACATGCCCCATTCCCTCCAGGCAAAACTGTTGAGAATCCTGCAGACAAAAGAGGTGACACGTTTAGGCTCGAATGAAACGAAAACGCTCGATGTGAGAGTCATCGCGGCGACAAACCTGGATCTGGAAAAAGAAATGGAGGAAGGGAACTTCAGAGAAGACCTTTATTTCAGGCTTAACGTCATTGAGATTCATACGCCTCCACTCCGGGACAGGAAAAGTGATCTGCCATTCCTGATTAATTATTTAATTGATAAAAACCATCGGGAGCTTGGGCTGCCCCGCAAAACGTTGACTAAAGAAGCAGAAGCAAGAATGACCGCCTATGATTATCCCGGCAACATCAGGGAACTGGCAAATATCATTGAAGCCTCAATGGTGTTTGCCGAAGGGGATGAAATAGGCGTCTCAGACTTACCCGGTTCAATGAAACGCTCCGGTAAACAGAGAGCAAACCCTTCCGCCTCCTTGCAGCCTTTTATCGGCCTCACCGTCAAGGAACTGGAGAAACAGTTTATATTAACTAACTTAGAACACCAGGGCGGCCATAAAAAGAATACGGCACTCGCGTTAGGCATCAGCGAACGCAGCCTCAGAGATAAGCTGAAACAATACGAACAGGATTAATCCATTTCAGGACAACCGGCATTTCTTTCACACCCGGCAGAAAATGCCGGTATTTCCTGACGAGTAAATGTATGCGTTTTCATTAAAATCGCATGAGACCAACGATTCTGAAAATTGGCATGATTATTGCAACTTATATTAATAACACATCTTAAGGGGGATTTCACATGAAAAAATCACTATCGGTACTGTTAGGCGGACTATTGTCAGTTGGGTTAGTTGCATGCGGAGATGAAGGTAATGGGGGTAACAACGCAGACGGGGATGATACCGCTGCGGCAAACAATAACAATAATAACGCTGGAGAAGAGTCAGCAGGTCTTGATGAAGATTTATTTGTAACCGTTGCCACGGGTGGTACATCAGGGGTCTACTATCCGATCGGCGGCGCCATCGCTAATATTCTCGAAGGAGATCTTGGCATAGATACATCAGTCCAGTCCACTGGAGCGTCTGTGGAAAATATTAATTTGCTCGATACAAACCGTACAGAACTTGCAATCACAATGGCTGATGCCGTGGCCCAGGCATATGAAGGAACGGGCCCTTTTGAGGACGAAGCACCGAAGGAAAACTTAACGGGATTAGCCGCCTTGTATCCTAACTTTGTTCAAGTGGTGACAACCGAGGACACAGGCATTGAATCCATAGAAGATTTAGAAGGCCGAAGCGTTGGTGTTGGGGCACCGGGGTCCGGTGTCGAACTTAACGCCCGTATGATTTTAGACGCTCACGGCATGAGCTACGATGATATTGATGAAGATTTCCTTTCATACAGCGAAGCCATCGATCAGATCAAAAATGGAATGGTTGAGGCTGCCTTTGTGACAAGCGGGGTTCCAAATGCGACCGTTATTGATTTATCTACTACACATGATGCGAAAGTCCTTCCTATTGAAGGAGAAGCGATGGACAGCCTGATGGAAGAGTATCCGTTCTTCTCCACCGGAACAATTGAAGGAGGCACATACGATCAGGAAGAGGATGTCAACACAGCGACTATTACAAACCTTTTGCTTGTAAACAGCGAATTATCAGAAGATACAGTGTATGAAATAACGAAATCTCTGTTTGATAACCTGGATAGTATCCACAGTTCCCATAATGCGGCTCAGGATATTACACTTGAAACGATCCAGGAAGGAATGCCTGTCCCATTACACCCGGGCGCCGAGCGTTATTTTGAAGAAGAAGGTGTACTTGACTAAATGAGGAGGGAAGCAGGGGAAACATCCGTTTCCTCTGCACTTTGCCATGACGGGAAAACTGTTAGCAGCTGCAATGATGATTTTGGCCGGCACCTTTACGGCATCTTTATTTCAGTCTGACGAAGAACACGTCCGGCTCATTTTTGAAGAGGCGAGAACGGGAGAAGTGCTTCTTGAAGCTGAGGCAAACAAGGGAGACCGCCTCACATTCTCATGGATTCACTCCGTGGAGAAAACACCGTGGAATGAAACGTACGAGATTCAGGAAGATAACAGCCTTCTTTTAAAAAGCACGAGCTTTGCCTCTTATGGAGCCGGCGTTCCCCATCAAAAAGGGGAGATGAAAATAGAAAACGGATTGATTACTTATGACAACATTGACGAACATATCGATAACCTATCGTGGATTCACTCGCACGAGGCCAACCATGAAATGAACCTGAATAACGAAATCATCTTGTCAGTTAACGACCTTCCACACCACGAAGCAATTAGACTGACTGTTAAAAAGAGGTGACCCAATGAGCAAAGAAAAACCGATCGGGGAAAAAGAGAAAAAAGTTTTAGAAAAATATGATAACGAATCGCGGTTCAGGGACTTCCGTTTCAGGCCGGCCGCTCTCATTGTTTCAGGGATGGCGATCGCTTTATCGCTTTACCACTTGTATACGTCTTATTTCGGCACCCCTGTCACTTTACAGCACCGTTCCCTGCATGTGGCAGTGGTTCTGGCTTTAATCTTTCTTATTTACCCGGCTTTTAAAAAGCTCGACAGGAGCAAACTGCACTGGTACGACGTGATATTTGCTTTACTCGCGTTGTCTACGACGGTTTATATTTTTGCCGACTATGATGGCATTATCAGACGCGGCGGTATGCCGAATGACATGGACCTCGTATTCGGGGCCATTCTGGTCGTTCTCACGCTGGAAGCCGCCCGAAGAGTAGCAGGGTGGGCCCTTCCTGCACTGGCTGTCCTCTTTTTACTTTACGGCCTGTACGGCAATTCGTTAGCAGGCATCTTCCGCCACCGGGGATATGAATGGGACGAAATCGTCAGTTTTATGTATACGACAACTGAGGGTGTGTACGGGACAGCGATCAGTGTATCCGCCACCTACATCTTCCTGTTTATTCTGTTTGGAGCTTTTCTGTCCAAATCAGGAATGGGCCAGTTTTTCAATGATTTAGCCATGGCCATCGCAGGGCAGACAAAAGGCGGGCCGGCTAAAGTATCGGTTATTGCCAGCGGCTTTCTCGGAAGTATTAACGGGGCTGCCGTCGCCAACGTCGTGACCACCGGATCATTTACGATCCCTTTGATGAAAAAAATTGGCTATAAGAAAAACTTTGCCGGTGCCGTTGAAGCTTCAGCCAGTGTCGGCGGGCAGATTCTGCCGCCTATTATGGGGGCCGCTGCCTTCATTATGGCTGAAATACTGGGCATCCCTTACCGGGACATTGCTTTAGCAGCCCTTCTTCCAGCTTTGCTGTTTTATCTTGGAGTCATCGTGCAAATTCACCTGAGGGCAACCAAAGAAGGACTTAAAGGAATCTCCAGGGACAATCTGCCTCGCATTATGGATGTCATGAAAGAACGGGGCCATTTATTGATTCCGCTGTTATTTTTAATGTATATGCTGTTCTTCAGCGGACGGACGATTATTTACTCTGCATTCCTGACGATTCTTGTGACCGTGGCAATTGCTATGCTTCGCAAAACGACACGGATGACGATTAAAGATATCGTCCAGGCATTGGAAAACGGGGCGCGGACGGCGCTCACTGTTGCGATTGCCTGTGCTTCTGTCGGCCTGATTGTCGGGATTGCGACACTCACTGGCTTCGGTCTGAAGTTAGCAAACAGTATTGTCACATTAGGCGGGGAATCACTTCTGCTTACGCTGATGTTTACGATGGTAGCCTGCATTGTACTTGGAATGGGGCTTCCGAGTATTCCGACCTACATCATCACAGCGACGATGGCCGCCCCTGCACTTGTGGAACTCGGCATTGAGCCGCTCGTGGCCCACTTGTTTGTTTTCTACTTTGGTATTTTCGCTAACATTACGCCTCCGGTGGCTCTAGCCTCCTTTGCGGCTGCGGGAATATCGGGGGGCGAACAGATGCGGACCGGGTTTATATCGATGAAACTCGCCATCGCAGGTTTCATCGTCCCTTATATCTTTGTTTATAATAATAACTTGCTTCTGATCAATACGACTTTCCTGGAAGGAGTCCTGGTCGTCGTTACTTCAGTAACAGGCGTCGTAATGCTCGGCATTGCGGCTGAAGGCTACTTCTTAACAAGAATAAATCCGATCATACGGGTTCTCTTGTTTGGCGGAGCGTTATTATTTATGAATCCGAACTGGATTCAGGACATCATTGCCGTTTCCATTATCGCCGTAGTGGTCGTCGTGCAATGGATGCGAGCTAAAAAAGAAGGCGGATTTAACCTGCCGATTACAGATTCACCTAAAGTGAGTTAAAGAGTTTTCGGGAACCTGGAAGTTTCAAGAGATGATTCTCTTGCTTCCAGGTTTTTTTGGAGGGAGGGGGGGTTCGGGGAATGGAGAAGTGCTGGCATAGGGAAGCGTTGAATTATTGGGAGAAGGATATGAGCCGCTCATACTCGTTTTAGCCACCTGGACGGCTGATATATTGCTTTTATTAGCCACTCAGGGTGGCGCTCTTCATGCGAGCGGCTCATATATTACTTATATCATCCTCTCGCATCGACTCGTGGCACTCGAGCGGCTCTTATATCCCTTTTATCACCCGCTCGCACCGGCTTACGACGCATGAGCGGCTCTTTTATTGCTTTTATCATCCGCTCACACCGGCTCACGGCACATGAGCGGCTCTTATATCCCTTTTATCACCCGCTCGCACCGGCTCACGGCACTTGAGCGGCTCTTTTATTGCTTTTATCATCCGCTCACGACGGCTCACAGCACCTGAGCGGCTCTTATATCCCTTTTATCACCCACTCACACCGGCTCCCGCCCCATGAGCGGCTCTTTTATTGCTTTTATCATCCGCTCACGACGACTCACAGCACTTGAGCGGCTCTTTTATTGCTTTTATCATCCGCTCACATCGGCTCCCGACACCTGAGCGGCTCTTATATCCCTTTTATCACCCGCTCACAACGGCTCACAGCACTTGAGCGGCTCTTTTATTGCTTTTATCATCCGCTCACAACGGCTCACAGCACTTGAGCGGCTCTTTTACCCCTTTTATCATCCGCTCACAACGGCTCCAACCCCATGAGCGGCTCTTTTATTGCTTTTATCATCCGCTCACGACGGCTCACAGCACCTGAGCGGCTCTTTTACCCCTTTTATCATCCGCTCACTTCGGCTCCCGACTCTTGAGCAGCTCTTTTATTGCTTTTATCATCCGCTCACACCGGCGCCCGTCCCCTGAGCGGCTCATATTTCTCGATTATCACCCACTTACCAAAATTTCAAAAAGCCCCGCCCCTTCCCCTCGTCAAAGAAACAAATAATTTAACAAACCTTTACACGATCTATAAATTCTCTAAACAATTACCTGATAACATACTAATTGTAAGAGGAGATCTCAAACGTTTCCCCCCCCTTTGCATGAAGTTATCCCCCCCTGATAACTTCATAAATTTACCGGCCTTAAGCGCTGCATCCGCCTAAGGCCGGTTATTTTTCCTTTTTTCACACCTGCTTTTTTAATAAATCTCCAGCACCCACTGCCCCATTTTTATAGACTGCTGAACTGAAAAGAAGCAAAGAGCGATGCTCCCTGCTTCTCCCGTTGCTGCCCCCAGATTGTGGTGCACTCATATTAACCTGGGCCACTCCATACTTCCCCAGGTCACATCCAGTTTGCAGCCTACCCTCTATTCTCTCATTTTCCGCCCGGCTCAATTAGTTCCTCTCGATTTTTTCAACATTCTCATGCTCTCAGGCTTAATCAATGACTTGTTTAATAATATGGCCGGCTAACGGCTGACTTGTTAAATTTTCGAGCAGCTTCCATGTTGTGACGTAAACCGTACCTGTGCCTACACTCTGCTTAATAAAGGAACCGCCGACCTGGCCGATCCACCCTTCAAAATACACGCCAAGAATGTCACTTGTCTCGGCATAATGCGGATTACCGAAGAGGTAAACGGTTCTGCCGCCTTCTTTACTGTAATCAGTAAACGGAATAATGCAGTCAGGGTAAAGACCTTCCATTTCCCATCCCAGCTCTTTTCTTATAGGCACTTCACCAAAAAATGTCTTATTTACAGCCTGCATAGAGGAAGAGCGCTGCCAGCTTTCCCCCGGAGGGAGCTGTTTGAACGAATAATAGCCTTTATTCGGTATCTCATCGCCTTGTTCGGCAAAAAACACAACTGTCTTTCCTTCTCTCGTCCCTTGGGCCGCTTCAGGAGTCCATTCTGCTGCCAGAATGACCTCAGCCTCGCTAACAGAATCAACAGCTGTTCCTCCCATTTGTTCGAAAGCCTGAACAGTTTCCGATGACAAAGCTGCCGGATAAAAACGGCACGACAGATTTTTAACCTTTGGAGCAAACATCAATTCTTCTGTTACTTCACAGTTGTTCCCCCCGTTCTCAACAAACTGAAGACGAAGATCTTTTAATTCAGGTCCTGTTACTTCCGGAACCGAAAAACGAATGGCTTCCTTAAGTTCAGTGACTGGCTCCGCGTTAAGGTGAACAGGGAAAGATCCCTTCAAATCTGTTCCCGGAATCCCCCAATGCACGTCTCCTTTCAAGGAATGATGACTGTGGTTGGAAAAATAGAGGTCGATGACCAGCGTATCACCGCACCAGGCATTTCTTTTAGAAACCTCCGGCACCACGATCACTTCCCCATTAAATGTGCGCATCTCTTCCGGCTTAAATTTCGGTTGGCGCAAATAGTCCAGCCAGCCGTTTGTTTCCCACTCCACATCGGTAAATTCGGTAACGACATACCCGCTCAGATCTTTTCGTTTTCTCATTTCCTGAATCAAAGATTTAATGCCACGGAACATCCGCTTTCGGGACACATCAGTTAGTTCATTGAAATCCTTGAACATATGATCAAATTGAAACCTTTGAAAATTCACTTCTGCTGTTTTCGGAGATTTATAGTCTTCATTATGCGTCTCATCACCCTGGTTTTGAAACCACCATGGCTCTCCTCCATAATGTTTAAATAATTTTTCTACATCCGGCAGGCCCCACATGCCAAATTCTGAAACGATGACCGGTTCCTGCCTCGACTCAAACCCATCCACGAAATTTAATGTTTTGTCTCCGACTATAAATGTATCGAGGTCTTTCTCCCATTCTTCTTTTTGTTCAGGCATCGTAAAGTAGCGATGATAGTCATTTATATCTGTCTTTACGTGAATCCACCCTGAATTATCACAAATTAAACGGGACGGATCCATTTGTTTAACCCGGTCAAACAGTTCCTCTACGTGAGTTTGTTTTTCTTCATCCTTTGACAAAGTCCATTCCAGGCCCCATTCTTCGTTATACAGAGACCAGATAATAATGGAAGGGTGATTGTAATCCCTTTGGATCATGGCTTCCAGATCCTGTTCAAACCGTTTCGTTCCCTGCTTCGTCCATTTAATATAATTCGGTGGCTCGGCCCAGATAAGCATTCCCAGGCGGTCTGCCCAGTAAAGATAGCGCGGCAGTTCAATTTTAATGTGTTTCCGGAGCATATTAAGGCCCATTTTTTTGGCTTGTTTAATTTCGTTAATAATGTACTCATCCGACGGGGCCGAATAAATCGTATCAGGATAGTAAGCCTGGTCAAGCGCTCCCCGTAGGTACAATGGCTTACCGTTTAAATAGAGCGTCCCTTCACTGAATGAAATATGGCGCATGCCAAAGACCGCTGAGTCTTCCTCTCCATTCTTAATCCCGGCTTTAATCTCGTACAGGGCGGGATGATCGGGCGACCACTGTTCCGCGCCTTTCATTGAAAAAGCAAAAGTATTCTTTTTTTCCGGCAGAGTCACTTCCAGCCGTGTGGCCTGGTCCTTATCGCTGTCATCCGGATATGGCGTACAGCTGATATGTGCCAAAACAGGCTCCAGCGGTTTTTCGGACAAAGTGACGGTCACTTTCGCTTCTTCGTTATCGCAATCAGGTGTTACATGAATGCTTTCAATAAACAGTTCCTCATTTATTTCGAGCCAGACGTCCTGCCAGATTCCGCTCACTCTTGTATACCAGCTGCCTTGTTTTCCGATTGGAATCTCTGCATTATCCTGAGGATCATATACTCGGACGACGATTCGCTGCTGGCCGGTTTCATTTAACTTATCCGTGATATCAATTGAAAAAGGGGTAAACCCTCCCTCATGGCTTCCTGCATATTTCCCGTTGATCCATACCATCGCTTCATAATCGACAGCTGCAAAATGGAGGTGAATTTTTTTTCCTGTCCCGGGCTGATCGATACTCACTTCCTTTTCGTACCACGCCATACCTGTATAATGAAGCAGGCTGCCGCCCTCAGTCTGCCAAATATGCGGGACAGTTACTTCCATTCCCTGCGGCAGGCCCTCCTGCCAGGACTCCCTTTCCCCGGTTTGAGCCGGGTCTTTATTAAATTTCCAAACACCGTTAAGGTCTATTTTTTTTTCCATAATGGTCCCTCCGTCATTTACTTGATCCCGGTCATGGCAATTCCTTTAATAATCTGTTTCTGGAATATCAGAAAGAAGATTAACGCAGGAATACTCGCCAGCACATTGGCAGCCATAGGTACAGTTAAGTCAGTTGTGAAACTGCTTTGAAAGGTAGGGATGGCTACCGGCAGCGTCATCATACTCTGGTCATTGGCTACGAGAAGCGGCCAGAGAAAGTTGTTCCATGATTGCACGAATATAAATATGGCCAGCGCTGCCATTGAGGTGCGGGACAGCGGTAAAAAGATACTCCACCAGATTCTCAGCAAGTTAGCCCCATCAATTTTAGCGGCTTCCATGAGATCATTCGGGATGCCGTCATAAAACTGCTTGAGTATTAATACACCAAGAGGCAGAGCGATTCCCGGAAGAATAAGAGCAGGATAGCTGTTCACCCATCCTAACTGGACAATCATTTCATATAAAGGGACAATCGTCGCTTCCACCGGAACCATTAACCCGGCCAGAATTAACAGAAATATAAAAGTTTTTCCCTTAAAAGGAATCCGTGAAATGGCAAATGCCGCAAGTGAGCTTAATAAAAGCGTCCCTGCTGTTTGAATAACGCCAACAATGACGCTGTTAATCGTCCACCTCCAAATCATTGATGACTCCTGAACTCTCACATAACTTTCCATTGTGTAAGGCGGGGTAAGCAGTTCTCCAATGACAGTAACAATTGAGTTGATCGGCTTAAAAGACACCCAAAACATCCAAATGATCGGAATCAGCATAATGGCTACAAGCCCGTAAGCCGCAATATATGCCGGTAAACGAGTTGATCTGACTTTGTTTTTCATCCAGCTTCCCCCCTTAATCTTCTTTTTTGATTAACAATTTGTATTGGATAAAAGCAAAAATCATCATCACAAGAAAAAGAACGTAGGATACCGCGGAGGCATATCCGGGGTTCCAGTTCCTGAAACCGAGTTCATAAATATACTGAACAAGCGGACGGGTCGACGTGCCGGGGCCCCCGCCAGTCATAAGCCACGGCTGCCCAAATAGTTTAAAAGAGGCGACCGACTGCAGGATCACGACTAATGTGAGAACACCGCGCAGCGAAGGGAGGGTAATGTGCCAAAATTTCTGCCAGGCATTGGCACCGTCCATATCCGCTGCTTCATACCACTCTTCTGAAATATCCTGGAGGCCTGCTAAAAACAGGACCATATTAAAACCAACTGTCCACCAAAGTGTCGCTATTAAAATAGACATCCAGGCCAGTGCGGTTTCTCCGAGCCAGAAAATCTCGCCGTCAATCAGCCCAATGGATCTGAGTATTTCATTTAACAGCCCGGTATACGGCTGAAAAATAAACACGAAAATACTCGCCATAACTGAAATTGACAGCATGTATGGAACGAAAAAGGCCGCCCGTATAAATGTTGTTCCTTTTAATCCCATGTTAACGAGCAAGGCCATCAAAAGCCCAAGTACAACAATAGAAGGGGTGGAAATAAGTACAAAGAGGACTGTGTTCCACAATGCCTCCCAAAAGTAAACATCGGTTAACATCGTCATATAATTGCTTAACCCTACAAATTCCCTGTCCCCGCCAAATCCGCCCGTTGTCAAGCTTATAATAAACCCTTCAACGATCGGGTAGACCATAAAAATGAGATATAAAAGGACAAACGGCAGAAGAAACAACCATGCGGTTAAGTTTGTTTTCCAGATCTCACGTTTCTTTATTTTGCTGAGTCTCATTTCCTTCTTCTGAATATCGTTTGCTTCCACATCTGTTAATTTTTGCAATTTTCTGTCACCCCCTGTTAATAAAGAGGAGGGGTGCAAATGAATTGCATCCCCTCATTAAATTAATTTTGCTCAATTGCGTTCTGAGCATTCCTCTCCGCTGTCTCAAGTCCTTCTTCCGGCGTCATATCGCTGTTTAATACTTGAGAGAACTGCTGGATCATGACATCATTAACAGCTCCTAAAGCGGGGTGGTTAGGCATATACTCAACGTCTGCCAAAACATCCGCATATCCCGGGCGGTAGTCAAGCTCCAGATAGTCTTCTGATTCAAGTATGGCCGGCTTGGATGGCACATGGCCTGCCTGTGCCCAGTACGCCCCATTATCAGCTAACCAGTCCGCAAATATAAGCGCGGCTTTTTTCTGTTCTTCACTATCCTGGGAAGGTAAAATCAGCGTATGGGAATCTCCCCATGCTTTGCTGTCGTCAAACAGCTGAGGAATAGGGCTGGCACCAAACTCCAGTCCTTCTTCCTGCTCGTAGTTACCCGTTGCCCAGACACCCGCAAAGTTAAAAGCGGCTCTTCCCGAACGGAATAAATCATAACCGTTAGTGACATTTTTCGGCCATAAATCTTCTTCAACCATATTTTTCATTGTTGTTAAAGCTTCTATCCCTTCAGGACTGTTCATGACGGCTTCATCACCTTCAATATACGAGCCGCCAAGCTGGGCGTTCATCGTATACCAGATCCAGAAAGGGTAAACTTCATTTGTATTAGAAACAAACGGAAACACGTCATCAGCTACGTTTTCTTCAATAGTTTTTAAGTCTTCAATAAACTGGCCTATTCCTCCGTCAAGTGCATATTCGCCGTCTTCGTTGAGAAGCCCGGCCTCTTCCAGGTACGCTTTGTTGTAGTACATAATAAGCGCATGAGCATCCAAAGGAACTGCATAATGCGCATCATCAAAGATGGTCGCGTCTATCTGGTTTTCACTATACTCTGACCAGTCGACATCTGCTTCGCCAGCTAACTCATCCAATGCTTCCACATTACCGCCAGGGACTAATTCAATAAGACGCGACGCATGGGCAATCGCTACATCCGGGCCAGTTTGTGAATTCATCGCCGTTCTGAGTTTTGTGTAATATTCTTCCCATTCAATATTGAGCATGCTAACCTCGATATCTTCGTGCTCGTCATTAAACTGACCTACGAGATTTTCCATATACTCTCCGTCACCGCCGCTGAAAGGAACCCAGTAATTAAGGTCCACTTGTGAAGCGCTTTCATTTTCTTCCGCGCTTGAACCTTCTCCTTCACCTTCTGCGCCACATCCAACAAGACTGATTACAACTATTAATGAGACCGACAATGCCAACAAATAATTTCTCACGTTTTAATACCCCCTTAGTAATGTGGTCTTGCTCATGGGATTATTGTAACACCTTTTCTTGTTTTATTCAAACTTTTTTGAAAATAAAAATCAAAGAAAATACTGCCATTTATGGCAGCAGCGATTCAGGCCTCACTCTTCATAATGTTGACTGTGACGCACTCTCACAAGCAAATCCTGGTCGTAATTCCCAAATTTAGCTCCGAATAAATTTAATCCTCCCCGGTTAACAGCATCTTTTTTTATACCAAGTTTTATGGAAATAAAAGGCATCTCGTGTATGTTTAAATCTTTTATAGTTGTGTCACGGTTTAAATGCATGCCATCGAGAAAGCAGCCTTGCTCTGTTATTTTAAAGTTCTTCAGCATGCCGTACTGGGTGTAGTTTATCAGCCACCAATCCGGCGTCAGGAACCCTCTTTCACCGCCAAAGTCACTGGGGGACGTCCATGTCCCTGCTTCAACCCCGTTAACCCATAACGTGATATCCGACGGCCAGTCCATTTTATGATAAGGCGCTTCTGAACATAATTCCGCTGTGAATTCGAACTCCGTCGCACGGGAGCCCCGGGGCAGTCGGTTAGGGAAACGGTATTCCACATAGCCATCCCTGAAAAAAATTAATTGCGCTTTTTTCCTGTCAGGCTCATAAAACGAGCGCGGATCGTCCTGAATGCCAATATAATCGTCTTCCCCTACAATCCCGCAGCTCGGTTTTACTTGGCAGTCAACAAATTCTCCAATAGGCATTTCCATTATGATTTCATTTTTCTCTTCATTATGTTCCTTTTGGAAAAGCTCCACCATGATCCTGTCATAATTGATGGAATTTACTTTCTGTGTTCCACGCCCAGGCACCATTTCAGTTGAAATCAAATTCACATCTTCAAGCTTTTTAACGTTTGCCGCTGTCGTTGAAAAAGGCAGATTTAACTTTTCAGCCAGTTCATTTACGTTGTGAGGTTTTTCACTTAAAATCTTTAAAATTTCCATTCTATGTTTATTAGCTATCGCTTTACTTATATCGAGTGCGTTATCGAAATTCAGGTAAAGTGTTTTCATAGTCCCCATCCTTTTGTTACTTGTTTTCTTATAATAAGTATAGCTTGATTAAAAGGCTCTGTCACATGCTTTGAAAGGACCAGTTTATGGAATAGGGATTTTCCCACGCGGTTATTACATAAGCGTCCCCTCTTCAGCGAGTTTGAACACTCATTTTTATTACCACCTTAAGCGTAAGAAAACCCGCCTTTTTTTAAAAGACGGATTTAACAAAGCTAATCAAACAGCCCCGGCAGCCATAGAACGCTTGCCGGCAAAAATGAAATAACGAGAATAACAACGATTCCTGCCAGAAAATAAGGCAAAACGTCTTTGACTGTCTGTTCTATTTTTACTTTGGCAATAAAGCAGGAAATGAAAAGCGTCGCTCCCACCGGAGGAGTGAACATTCCTAAAGCCAGTGTCACAAGCATGATCATAGCAAAGTGCATCGCATCCATGCCGACAATATCTGTCGCTATCGGCATAAAAATCGGGATGAACAAAAATAAGTTCGGCACAAGTTCCATAATCATTCCTGCGACAAGCATAATTCCTACCATAACAAGCAAGAGGCCCCATGGAGGCAGGCCGAAACCTTCCAAACTATCAGCGATCATCGCAGGGATTCCCTCGGAAATGAGCACCCAGGTAAAAATCATAGAGGCGCAGATAGTCACCATGACGATGCTCGTCCCTCTCGCAGTATCTTTCAGCGAAATTAAAATATTTCTCCAGTTAAGCGTTCTGTAAACAAACAAGCCGATTATCAAAGCATATACAACAGCAAGTGAGGCAGCTTCTGTCGCAGTCGCAACCCCTGAGATAATTGCCCAAATCAGCAGAATAGGCAAAACAAGCGCTAATGCCGCATGCCGGAAGTTCCGTATGAATTCCTTGAATGTCGGCTTTGTTTCACTCGGATACCCCCGTTTTAAGGCAATTAAGACGGTGGTCCCCAAATAAGCAAGACCGACCAGCACCCCCGGAATAATCCCGGCAATAAACATTTCGCCAACCGATAAATTAGCAAGCCAGGCAATAATGATCATTGTAGAACTGGGCGGGATAATAATTCCCACCACAGAACTTGACGCATTAATAGAAGCAGCAAACTTTGCGCTGTAGCCTTTCCGCTTCATCTCCGGAATGAGCACGCTTCCTGTTGAAGCCGCATCGGCAACCGACGAGCCGGAGACCCCGGCCATGCCCATACTTGTCACGACAGACACGCACCCTAACCCGCCGGGAAGCTGGCGGACCATAGAGTCTGCCACTTTAATGATCCGCTGGGCGATGTTCCCGTGAATCATTAAATTTCCCGCAAGAATGAAAAACGGTATAGCCAGAAAAGCGAATGACTGTGTATTTGAGAAGAAACGCTGAGCGAGCATTTCAAGCGGAATGCCTGCTGTAAGAATATAGATAAGCGCTGACGTTCCCATAGCGAAAGCGATCGGAACTCCCAGGACGAGCAGAAGAAAAAAACTAGCGATCATGACCCAAATCATCCAGGGCATCCTCCTCTCGCGGCACATCTAATTTGTTCAAAAGAATCATCACGATCTGATAAATAAGAATAATACTGATAAAAATGAAAGCGACTGTCACTGAGGCTGAAAGCCACCCTCTCGATATTCTCATCACCGGCATAATCTGGTTTGACACATTATCCACATAACGGAAGCTGGCAACCGCCATATAAACTGAAAAGAACAGCATAACCACTTTTGAAAAGAGAAAGAGTATTTTCTGCAGTCTGTAAGGCAGCTGGTCGCGGAAATAAGAGACGGCCAGATGGCCATCCTGTTTCGTCACACTGATTGCCGCCACAAAAATCAGCCATGGAAATAAAAGCTGGGTCAATTCGTTAGAAAAGACAAGCGGTGCACGAAAGACATACCGGCTGAGCACTTCTCCGAATACGGTAATCGTTAATCCGATCAGCAGTACAGAAGCGGCAAGTTCTGTCCAGTCAATTATATATTCAAACCAGTTCTTCTTTTTCTGCGTATTCGTCTGAGCCAAACCAACTACCTCCTTAAGAACAGAAGGGGCCCGTCGAAACAGGCCCCACGTGTTTGAATCACCATTTTAGTTATTGCGGTATTCCTCGAGGAAGTCTCGCATATCCTGAATCATTTCTTCACCCATCACATCTGCGACCTCGTCATACACCGGCAGAACAGCTTCCTGGAACGGCTCAAGGTCCGGGTATGTTACAACCTCAAATTCATCCTCGGCGCGCTCCAATGCTGCTTCCTCTTCGGAGGCAATAAACTCACGCGCAGCATCACGGGCACGTTCAGAACCTTCACGGATAATCTCCTGGAGCTCGTCATCAAGGCTGTTAAATAGATCTGCGTTCATAATGAAATACGAGTAGTAGTAAGTGTGGTTCGTCACGGCCAGGTAGTCCTGGACTTCCTGCATGTTCTGGTCGTAAATGCTTAGAAGCGGGTTAAACTGGCCATCGATGACGCCTTGGGATAAGCCGCTGTAAATCTCCGTATAGGCCATCGTCGACACAGATGAACCAAGAGCATTGAACGTCTCGATTAAACTCACGTCATTAGGGGAGCGGATCGTCATTCCTTCAAGGTCTGACGGCTCTTCTATCGGCCTCACATTATTAGTAATCTGCGCAAAGCCGAGTTCCACATCATTCAGAGTCACAAAACCCTGCTCCTCGCCTAATGCTTTCAAGTCATCTCCGACCGGGCCGTCAAGAACCGCATGGGCTTCTTCAGCTCCTTCCGTCAAAAATGGCAGGGATAACGCTGCGTATTCAGGAATGAGCCCGGCAAGTTCATTGGCTCCCGGAAGTGCCATATCCAGCGCGCCAACTTGCACCGCATCGATCATTTCCGGAGAGGTCGCATATGTTTCATTTGGAAAAAATTCAATGTCCACTCTGCCATCAGAAGCTTCCACCACATACTCGGCGAATGCTTTTGCCGCTTCCCCTTTTGAGTCATCGTCCAGCCCGGAGTTCCAGCCCATCTGCCACTCGTATTCGGCTTCCACTGCTTCATTATTTGCATTTTCCTCAGTTTCCTCTGCCTCGGCGTTTCCGTTGTTATCAGCTTCTGCTTCCACGCCGTCGTTTTCGTCGTTACCGCTGTTCCCGCTCTCTACTCCGCAACCGGCCAGAAACAGGACAGCTGCTAAAAATCCCGATGCTTTAAAGACATATTTTTTCATCATTCCTTCACTCCTCAAATGTATTGGTGGTTATGATGGTGAACATAAATCTTCTAAAAGTTTCTTCAGGACATGAACAGTCTGGACACAGTCATTAAGAGAAGACCATTCAGCAGGATTATGGCTAATTCCGTCCTTGCTTCTCGTAAACAGCATCGCGATCTCTGTTTTTTCGCCTATTACCATGGCATCATGGCCGGCTCCGCTCGGAAGAAAGTAAGGTTCTGTGTGTAAAGTATCTTTCATTGCCCTGGCTGCTTTTTGTTGCATCGTGTCATTAACCTTAACTGGCGGCGTGGACATAATTTCTTTTACCTCAACTTCGAGGTGCCGCTCAGAAGCAATCTGTTTCGCCTTGGAAAAAACCTCTTCCCGCAGCTGATCTCTCGTGTCCTCATGAATGTCACGAATATCTACGGTTAACTGGACTTCACCCGGTATCACATTAATGCCGTTCGGCTTAACGTGCAGTTTGCCAACTGTCGCTACTGCTGACGGGCTGATTTTGGGCGGAAGTTTTTCTACCTCTGCTATAAAGCGGCCTGTTGCAATTAAAGCGTCCTGCCGGTCGTCCATCGGCGTGTTTCCGGCGTGTCCGGCTGCCCCTTTAAAGCGGATATCCACCCACGATGGACCGGCAATTCCCTGAACGACACCGACTGGGAGATTTTCTTTTTCAAGCCGCTTCCCCTGCTCAATGTGTACTTCAACGAAAGCTTCAATTGAACTGAAATCCCGTTTAGCTTCCTTTATAGTAGCGAAGCTGAGTCCGTTTTCAGCAAGGATGTCTTCAAATGAACGGCCGTCCGAATCGGTAAGCGTCTTTTTTTTCGATTCGTTAAACGCACCGGTCATCGCCTGGCTCCCGGTAAGGCCGCTTTCAAAACGGGCGCCTTCTTCATCGGTGAACACCACGACTTCATATGATTTCTCAGGTTTGTAGCCGGTGTCCTTCCATGCCTGGGCGACCTCAAGAGCAGACAGAACGCCAAGTGGCCCGTCAAAATGCCCGCCGTTCGGCACACTGTCCACATGGGAGCCCGACATAATGACGGCAGAGGAAGAGGTCCCTTCCAGACGCCCAATCACATTTCCTGCCCCATCCTGAGAGACTTTCAGCCCGGCTTCTTCCATCCATTTTTTCACAAGGTCTTTAGCCTGCTGTTCTTCTTTCGAGAAAGAGATACGGTAACTTCCCCCCTCGTCGGTACAGCCAATTTGAGACAGCTCATGCAGCCGGTTAGCCAGCCGGCTGCCGTCTACCCCTGAATGGGATAATTCTGACTGGTATGTTTCTGTAAGTTTTTCGTACATAGGTGCCCCCTGTGACTTGTAATGAAATTGTTTGTAATGAAATTGTAATCAAAATTATATGATAATTTAGCAAATTCAGATATGTCGTGAGAGCACAAACATTTGTGTCGGTTTTTGTCGGTTACAGACAAAAAACCCGCCGAAACGTCCAGCGGGTAAGAAACAGGGATATGAAAGAGAGGGAGCTGAATGAGGATGGCAATTAATGGGAGGAGCCTCAGTCTTTATTTAAATAATGATAAATATAAATACCGAGCTGAAGTTCAAAAGCTCTGGCTCCGCTTATTTGCTCCATATTAAGGAGGTCAGTCATTTGCTGAAGCCGGTATTTAATCGTGTTCACGTGTACAAACATTTTTTTCGCTGTCATAGACATATTATTATTAGATTCAAGATACGTATGAAGCGTTTCGAGAAGCCTCGCATTGGTCTCTTTATCATAAGTAATCAGCGGGCCTACCGTATCCTTAACGTAATCCTCCAGTTCACTCCACTCCGTATTAAGAAGAAGCCGCTGGATGCCTAACTGATGGAAGCTCAGAATGTTTCCTTCCTGAGGGTGTTTCCGGATATATTCAATACATTTTTTTGCATCACGATGGCTCGTTCGCACCTCCTGCACAGAAGAAACGGGGCGCCCTATGCCAATGGCTATGTTAAGATCAAGACCTTTTAAGGAGTGTTCTATCATTCCTTCATACATCTTTTTTATATCCTTGTATAATGTGTCTTCCGATATATTATTAGGGACTGTCATCATAAACGTAGTGTCCAGATTTCTATCCAGTACAAATGTTTTATAATGGTAGTTTGAGACTCCACGGTAAACAAGGCGAAGAAGCCTGTTTTTTTCTGCCGTTAAATGTTTCACAGAAAGCATAGGATTAACAATAGACAGCTGGGCTATCACATAGCTCACATCCGACGAATTAAACTCCGGAAGTTTAACAATCTGATTAACCGCTAGCTCATTCCATTCACTGAAAAGCAGCTGATCGAGCAAATAACCGGAATGTTTCAAGTCATTAAGAGCTGTCCGTTCCTGCCTAGCCATTTCCAGGGCAAAAATAATGCTCGTCTGTTCAACCGCGAAACGATCGAGCGGGTCGAGGTCTGCCCCGTCATGGACAAGAATAGCTAAATAGCCGATAGTATAAGTATCTGATTTAACAGGAAAAAATACAGCCTCAATATCCGTGTGATCCAAAGGTATCCGAACAGTAGAGGTCGTTTGCCCGTCCACTTTTTCATGGGCAGCGTCCCCCAGATAACGTCTCATCTCTTCTGCTTCCTCAACCGTTTGAGAGGAAGATCCTTCAAGCAAATCAAAAAATTCATTAAACACAGCCACACCGTGCTGCATTAATTCACCGAGACTCTTAGTAATTTCGCTGATCCCACCCTGGGAAATGGCTACTTTTGACAGCTCTTCGTGAATTTTATTCGTACGCTCATTTCTTGAAAAAAGAGTGGCATTTTCAATGGCAATGGCTGCCTGGGCAGCAAAGGTTTCAAGGAGCTTTAAATGTCCCTCACCGAACTGGTAATGTTTATCATAAATATCTATCATGAGTACACCGATCTTCTCCCCTTTGGAGATAAGCGGCACACATAACGCGCTGGTAGGATATTTATTGTCCCCCAGCGCTTTCATATGAAACTGTTTCGCCTCTTCGCTGATATTAGCCATCTTTTGTTTCGTTTCATTCTGCGTGTGAAAAATTTGCCCTTTCCCGGCCGAAAAGGTACTTCCGCTCATCCCTTCTCCAGGCGCAAGACGTGCATGACGCAAATACGTCATATCAAAACCGACCGCCGCTTTAGGGTACAAATAATTATGCTTTTTATCATATAAAAAAAGGATACTTGCATTCGCCCCTTCAATGACAGTCATAACTTCCTTAATCAACTGGTGAAGCACCTCATCCAAATCAAGGGTCGATGACATTACCCGCGCAGAACTGATTAAACTCATGAGCTTCTTTTCCGTATCCAATGTTCCGCCCCCTTTCATGTTAGTGTTAAGTACTTATTATAAGGGATTCAGGGTGAAAATACAGATCAAAGGAACTATACAAATTTTACCTGCTGATTGCGGGAGAAAGACGATCAGGGGTGATGTTTAGTTAATCCTGTGATCCATATACTCCCGGTACTTCTCAGCTTCCTGTTCACTGAATAAGACGAACCTCACTGTGTTGACGTGTTTAAGTCCGCCCAGCTTATTCAGGACAGCGGAAACCGCCATGTCGAGCGCGTCATCAAACGGATAACCGAACACTCCTGTGGAAATGGCCGGAAAAGCGACACTTCCCAGTTCTTCCTGTTCGGCCAGGTAAAGGGCTCTTTCGTAGCAGCTTGCGAGCAGCCGGTCTTCCGGCTTGTCTTTACCGTAAACCGGTCCGAGACAATGAATAACCGCGTCATTAGGCAAGTTAAATGCCAGAGTGAGCACCGCTTCACCCGGCTTAATTGGCGCGTATTTCTGTCCCGCTTCCGCAAGTTCAGGTCCTGCAGCCGTGTGCAGCGCCCCGGCGACACCCCCGCCTGTCACAAGCTGGGCGTTAGCCGCATTGACCACCGCTGCCATATCTTCCTGAGCCGCAATGTTTCCTTGAGTAACTTCAATCGTTTTTCCGTTCACTGTCCATTGCATCCGTGATTCCTCCTTATTTTAATTTTTCTCGCGCAGTTTAGTTTAATAGGGCGTATTCTGTTATATAACTACAGGAGATGAATATCTGTTTTAGTAAAGCCGGCAAGTCATCTGTTAATTTATGGGTCGCTGTGTCCCCGCTGAATTATAATTAGTCTAAATAGCTGATTGAATGGGTGAAATAGCTGATAGAATTGAATTTTCGCTGATTGAGCAAAAATATCGCCGATAGAAGTAAAAATTTGCTGATAGGGATATTTATTGTTCCAGGGTTCAAAGACTAAAAACCCTGGTTTTCCACTTTCTTGACAATCAATTTGGTTAGTTCTAAAATTATTGTATAGTTTTCATGATTTTTAAATATCGTGAAATGAGGTATACTAATAGTAAATAATAAATAAGATAAATAAAAGAGCCAAAGTGCTGGTAACACTTTGACTCACGCAAATGCAGGTCGCTGAAATAGCGGTCGGCGTGAAAAGCACAAGTAACCCACCTAGCCGCCAAGCACAGGATGGGTTACTTTTTTGCGATTTTATCTATAAGCAAGACTACAAAAGTGAACATTGCTATAAAGAAAATTCCCGCATTAAAAAGTAACTGTAACAGCTCCATCGGCCTTTAACCACCTCCCTTCCGAGAGGCTCGACCGCCACCCTGTTCCCTGTACATTTGCTAGTGATAGTATACCAGATATTGAGAAGTCTCCCAATATATTCTCCATCAAATCCAGCCCTAACGTGTCTCAGGTATTTCTCCCATACTCGGCTTATATCAAGAAATAATTGTTTACGTCGAGACTTCAATTTTTAAGACGGAAGATGCTTCTCAGCCTGCCCTTTTTTCATAAATAAACGGCCGCCTTTATAAGGCAGCCGTTTAAGCGTCTTAGATTTATTCCACTTCTTCTTCCTCTTCGTACTCTCTTGGTACTGATTCTTCAGCTTCTTCTTCACTAGGAAGATCTTTACGGTATCTGTCTCTCACCGTTGGTAAATCCGTGTCGGCACGCGTGGCATCCGCTTCGTATAGACTGCCGTCTGCCGCCGCGCGGATCACACTCATCACCTGCTCCTGAGCATGCCGGGTAAGCATGCCGTTAGATGTCTGGCCAACTTCACTCTGTGTCTGGCCGCGAATCTCAATCAGCAGATTACCGGATCCGGCAAGTCCATACGCGTTTCGCGCAATTTCAGGCGCGTCCCCGCCAGGGAATTTATTTACATTGGCGTACCCATACTGTTCCATATGATCCATAACTACCACTGCCATTTGTTTTGACATTTCCAGAGCGTCATCCGGAACATGCGGGTTTGTCGGCCACAGGATTGAGCTGGTCACAGCCCTCTCATCCTCATCAACGTAGCTGAATTGATTGTGAAGATCAAGCATCAGTTTCGGCTCATATTTTTTGTAGGCATCAACAACCGCCTGAGCTTCAGGGACCGGATTTTCCGGGTAGCTGTTCTGGAAGTCCACATAAATATCTTCGCCGTCTTCGAGTGCTTCAACAAGCTGCTCGCCAAATTTCTGGAACGTGTACATGACTGGAATGTCGCTTGAGATAGCAAAGCTTGAAAGCTCCGGCTCATCATTATAAGCTACGACACCAAGGGCTCCGGCTTCATACGCATTAGCCGCTTTATTTGTAAAGCTGTTCTGGCCGCGGGAGACGAGCGCAATATTCCCTTCAACTTTTTCTTTAACCTCATCGGTATACTCCTCACTTGTACCGAAACCGACATCGACAAGATAGCCTTCGACACCATCGTATTCACGCGGTGTACCAGTTAAACTCCGTCCATTAATCAACCCAAACTCTTCAGAGTAAATACCCGCATGGTTATATTGGAATAATGTGGAGTCTTCCCAGTCAAACCAGTGGTAACGGTTAATATCCCACCCCGGCACAGAGCTGGTAAAGAAGCCGTGCGATGTAAAGTGGTTCGGAGCTCTCCAATCGCCATTCGTTCTAATGCCTAACTCAGCCCCGTCAGGATTCACACGCGGAAGCATGTAAACCGTAATTTGTTCACGAAGCTCTTTTGCTTCCTGACGCTCAGAAGTCAGGAAGCGTAAAATATTGATTGCAGCTTCAGCCCCGTGCGGTTCATTACCGTGCTGCTGATTCTGAATCATAATGGATTCAGAACCATTACCCACTTTAGCCATAAAAATTTCAGTACCTGTGCCGCTATGACCGATGACATCCAATTCCATCGTCCCTTTTGAATTTGCTTCAATCTGGTTTAAAGCTTTTTCAAGCTGCTCATTACTCATGAACCCTTCTGTGTTATGGTTAGCCTTTCCTGGCAGAAACGGTCCGCCCGGTGTACTTGAACCGACAACCGGCAGAGCGAAAACAAGTAGTAATAATAATGTCAAAGCTGCAGTAAGTATTTTTTTCATCTAACTCCTCCTTAGTTTAAAAATTCGGTGTCCAGCCATCATTTCGTAAACTCGAAACAGGCCTGTCCACAAAAAAACGCCTTGCGTTATGATATAAACTGCTAATCTTAACCTTCTCCCCTCCTCCACTTTAAAAAGTCTTAATATTAAAAATATTATAGGAAAAATAACTCTTTAGCAATGCGAACAAAATGGCGCATCGCCTTCCATACCAGTAATAAAGTCCTTCAAAAGCAGGCTGCAACTACCCGCTTCTATTCACAGCGCTCTTTCAGGTTACTAAATGGAGGAAAATTGAAAATAAATCATTCATTTATATATTTTTACAATTAATGTTTCCAAAGAACGCCCCCCACCATCTACAAACAAAAAAAGAGAGGAGATGATCCTCTCTGAATTAAATAAAAAACTCACTTTAACAGGGCTATAGTATCCTTCAGAATGCCGAATCTCTAACTTCAAATACCGTCTTCCGTATACTACCCCAGCCTATTTCTCTTTTAGATCAAGTTTATCTTTCAATTCGCTATTGACCATGTACGTTGGGAAATACCCGCTTAAAACGTCGGTAATATTTTGGGCAGCTTTGCGTTTCAATTCAGCTTCTGCTTCCTGAGAATAAAAAGCTGCATGCGGATTTAAAATGACATTGTCCATCGACAACAGCGGGTTTGATTTTTCTATTGGTTCTTTCTCTAATACATCCAGCCCCGCCCCGGCTATTTTACCTTCCTGCAGCGCCTCGATTAAAGCTGTTTCATCAATCACGCCTCCTCGGGCGGTATTGATAATGAAGGACGTTTGCTTCATCTTATTGAACTCAGGATAACTGATCATTTTTTCGGTCTTCTTATTTAACGGCAGATGGATGGATATGTAATCGGATGCTTCACACACGTCTTCTAAACTGGCCAGGTTCACATTTAATTCCTCAGCGATTGCAGGAGAAACAAAAGGATCATAAGCGATGACATTCAAGCCAAAAGCCTGGGCTTTTTTTGCAAGAGTTTGGGGAATATTACCAAAACCTATCAGTCCAAGGGTCGTGCCACGAATCCGAAAGATGGGAGCTGCTTCATTAAAATTCCAGATTCCTTCTTTAACCCTATTATTAAGTAAGACTGTTTTTCTCACACATGACAGCAGGAGAGCCATCGCGTGATCGGACACTTCGTCCAAACAGTAATCTGTCACGTTGCCTACCACAATCCCCTTCTCATTTGCTGCCTCAATATCCACTGTATTTACCCCAATTCCGTAACGGGAAATGACCTTACACTGATCTAATTGGTCAATAACCTCTTTCGTAATCGGAGCATACTGATTAAGTAAGGCATCTGCATCCTTACATTTGTCTATGACATCTCTTTCTGTCTTACATTGTTCAAACGTTAATTCGATGCCTAAGTTATCAAATACTTCTTTTTCAGGAAGAAACGTGTCATATTCAAAATCTGTGACAACAACTTTTACATTGTTCATGTTCATTTCACCCTTCCCTTAATAATTGACTATTTTCACAGGTTCTGTTCCATCATAGATTTTAATTCCTGTCTCTTCTCCAACGATGAGAGTATCCGTCATATTAATAAATAAACCTGTTTCAACAACTCCCAGCAGACTTTTCAGCTGGTTTTGAAGACTATCTGGGGAGCTGAAATTTTCAAACTGGCAATCTAAAATATAGTTTCCGTTATCTGAAACAAAAGGCTCGTTATTTAACATTCGCAGGTTTACCTGACTCGCAAATGCTGATAATTTTCGTGCCGTGTTTTCCCATCCGAACGGCACCACTTCAACCGGAAGAGGCACCTTATTAAGTGTATCTACCCGCTTCTGTTCATCTATGATAATAAACTTCTTCCTGGCTGCGTCCAGGACAATTTTTTCGCGGAGTAAAGAGCCCCCCCCGCCTTTTATCAGATTAAAATGTCTGTCAGCCTGGTCTGCCCCATCTATTGCTACATCCAGGACCGGATTTTGAGTAAGGTCTGTTAAAGGTATGCCCAGGTCTTTTGCTAATTTTTCTGTTTTAAGAGATGACGGCACACCGGATACTTTTAAACCGCTTTCAACTTTTTCCGCAAGCTTTTTTATCATCCAATTAACGGTCGTCCCTGACCCTAAGCCGACAGTCATACCGTCTTCAAGGAAGTTTACAGCGTATTCGCCTGCCGCTCTCTTTTTCTGTTCGGTTTCCATAGAGACCCCTTCCTTTCAGCAAATTTGACATAAAGCCGTCCGATATTTTATCTAACAGCCTTCATAATACGCACAGCACGATTTGTGAGTTCCTCATAGTAACCATTCTCAATTGACTGTTTATCGATAAGGGAACTTCCCATACCGCAGGCAATCACTCCTGCTTTCATATACTCGGCAATATTTTCTTCGCTAATGCCGCCTGTCGGAATCATAGGAATGTCAGGAAATGGCCCTTTTAGTTCTTTAATATACCGCGGGCCGAATGCGGAAGCCGGGAATATTTTTACTGCATCTGCCCCTGCTTCAACTGCTGTCACCATCTCTGTCGGGGTAAGTATCCCTGGTATTGAAATCACCTGATGTCTTTTAGCCGTTTTTATAACGTCAGGGCTGCAGTTTGGCGAAAAAATAAAAGAGGCACCGGCAATTATGGCGCTTGCAGCTGTACTCTCGTCAATCACTGTGCCGGCACCAATCCAAGCGTCACTGGAATAACGTTTATTAATTTCTTCCAGGAGTCTTAATGACTCCGGTCCTTGCATAGTCAGTTCCAAATTAGTAATACCGCCTTGAATAAGAGCCTCTGTAATGTGAAAAATTTTCTCTTCTGGAGGCTTACGTAAAACAGCAATGACAGGAGAACTTTCTAAATGCTCAAGAGTTGAACGATTCATTACACACACTCCTCTTTTTTTATATCTTAAGAACTATAACCGCAGACTACCGGTTCACATCATCGGTATAGTTTTCCTTTTCTGCGGATTGAAGCATTTTTTCAAGCTCAAACGATCTCGGGAAACCTTCGATATCTCCAGAAACCTGAACGGTGATTGCTCCAGCAGCATTTCCCATACGAACCGATGAATACAAATCCAGCCCCCGCAATTGAGCACTAATAAACCCGGCAGCAAAACTGTCTCCGGCGCCGATTGGATCAACTACTTTTGAAACCGGAAAGCCGGAAACAAAGGCACTTTCTTCCCCGTTAGAATAGTAAGCTCCTTCAGCGCCAAGTTTTACCACAACTGTTGTACCCGGAGCCAGTCTCTTGTAAAAATCAGCGATCTCTGCAGGTTCATTCGTCCCGGTTAACAAATGCCCTTCAGCATCACCTATTAAGATGACATCCGACTGTGCGGCTATATCATTTAACACAGAGGCGGCCTCGTCTTTATCTTTCCATAACTTCATTCTGACGTTAGGATCAAAGACGATCGGAATGGTTAAGTCTTTGGCAATTTGGATGACTTTATCTGTCGTCTTCCGGCAGCTGGCACTTAAAGCAGGCAAAATACCTGATACCACGACGTACTCAGCGTTCTTAAAGTAGTCACGATCCAAGTCTTCTTCAGTCATTTGACTGGCTGCTGAATGAGCCCTGTAATAATAGACATTGACTGAATCACCCGTTTTTCTTTCTTTAAAGAACACACCTGTTGGCGCTTTATCGTCCATAGTGACGAGAGAAGTATCTACACCTTCGCCCCGGATGACTTGCTGAATATAATACCCGAACGGGTCACTGCCCACCCTGCTTATCCAGCCCGCTTTATGACCTAAACGGCTTAGCCCGACGGCCACATTCGATTCTGCCCCGCCGATCTGTTTCGTAAATGAATGGGCGTATTCCAGGGGCAAGGACTGATCCGGGTTAAAAATGACCATCGTTTCACCGATTGTTATAACTTCCGGTGCCGTCATTAGTATCTACTCCCTTATAAGTTAGTTAATCTCAAATTTTTTATATCTAATCTATCCTCTTACCATTCTGCAATACTGCCATCATCATGGCGCCACACCGGGTTCTTCCACTTATGTCCTGCTTCAGCCGCTTTTCTTACCTTGTCCTCGTCAATTTCGATCCCTAAGCCTGGACCTTTTGGAAATTCAACAAATCCATTTTCATAGGAAAAGACTGATTTATTAATCAGGTAATCATAAATATCGTTCCCCACGTTGTAATGAATCCCCAGGCTCTGTTCCTGAATAAAAGCATTATGGGAAACAGCATCCACGTGTAAGCAGGATGCTAGCGCGATTGGGCCAAGCGGACAGTGAGGAGCAAGGGCAACATCATAGGCTTCAGCCATTGAAGCAATTTTGCAGCACTCCGTAATTCCCCCGGCATGGGAAAGGTCGGGTTGTATGATATCGACGTGGCCTTTTTGCAATACCTCTTTGAAATCCCACCTCGAATACATTCTTTCTCCTGTAGCAATTGGAGTGGATGTATGAGCTGCTATTTCTGCCAGGGCTTCATTGTTTTCTGGAAGCACCGGTTCCTCAATAAACATAGGTCTGTAAGGTTCTAAAGCTTTAACCAGTATTTTAGCCATCGGTTTATGGACACGGCCGTGGAAATCAATTCCTACCTCTATATCATCCTTTACCGCATCACGTATAGCTGCAAGCCGGTCAACAACCGCATCCACTTTTTTATAAGAATCGATATACTGCAATTCGTCACTGGCATTCATCTTAACTGCCGTAAAACCAGCTTCCCGCTGTTTTTTAACTTCATTAACCACATCATCCGGCCGGTCTCCGCCGATCCATGAATACACCCTGATTTTATCCCGGCACAGCCCGCCCAGCATTTCATATACAGGCACGTTTAACCATTTCCCTTTAATATCCCATAAAGCCTGGTCAATTCCGGCAATGGCACTCATCAGAATGGGGCCGCCCCGGTAAAAACCGCTGCGGTAGAGCGTATTCCAAATATCCTGAATGCCCCGCGGATCTTTTCCAATTAAGTAATCGGCTAACTCTTCAACTGCAGCCTTCACTGTGTTCGCCCGGCCTTCAATGACCGGCTCCCCCCAGCCTGTCACGCCTTCATCTGTGTCAATTTTTAAGAAGCACCAGCGTGGAGGGATTATAAATGTTTCTAATGCGGTTATTTTCATATTTTTCCTCCTAAACTATGAAAAATACTGGATCACTTTATCCAACGCTTCCTCGGCATCTGACCCTTTTGCTCTGACAGTAACGACATCCCCATTTTTTATTTGAAGGCTCACTAAACCTAGGAGACTCTTTACATTTGCTTCTACCACATTTCCTCCTGAGCGGTTGATGATATAAACCTCCGCTTTAAAAGGAGTGAGCAACTGACTTAATTCAATAATGGTCTGTTTTTCGCTAAGGTTTATAACAATATCTTTTTTATGTTCCATCTCAAACTACCTCCTGCCTAATCGGTTTGTTACAGGTAATTATCTAAACGATGTGAGATACAGGGAAATTTCAGGAATAAACGTAATAATGATTAAAGCTAGTAACATAGCAAAGAAGTACGGAATTACCGCTTTAGCGATAGCAAGAATTGATAATCCTGAAATACCTGAACTTACAAACAGATTCACTCCTAAAGGAGGAGTAATAAAGCCAATTGCCAGACTGACAACCATAATAATTCCAAAGTGTACCGGGTCGTATCCAAAGTTTACGGCTACCGGCAGCAGCAATGGAGTTAAGATAATAATTGCTGCGAGAGTATCCATGAAACAACCTACGATAAGAAGCAGCAATATGATGAGGAGCATAATAATAAACGGATTTTCAGAGATAGTTAACATCTGATCGGCAATTCGCGTTGGGACTTGCTGACGTGTTAACAGCTGGCCAAACGCTGTCGCAGACCCAACAACAATTAATACAGTCGCCGTTGTCAAGGCTCCGGATGAGAAGACTACAGGCAATTGTCTGATTGGAAGCTCACGGTAAACGAACACACTGATGAACAACCCATAAACCACAGCTACTACAGCGGCCTCCGTCGGAGTGAAAATCCCTCCGTAAATCCCCCCTAAAATGATGATAGGAATAAGGAGGGCCCATTTGGCGTTCCAGCATTCTTTTCCGAATTTTTTAAAGGAAAAAGGTTCATCCGATGTTCCTTTATATCCCATTTTCTTCGAATAGTAATACGCATAAATAATTAAACCTCCGGCGACGATAAACCCTGGGAGTATACCAGCAATAAATAAGTCACCAATAGAGGTCGACCCGGTAACCCCGTACATAACCATTGGAATACTCGGGGGGATCATGACACCGAGTGATCCGGCTGCAGCTACAGTCGCTGTCGCAAATCTTTTATCATAACCGAGATTAACCATAGCAGGAATCATCATCCCGCCAATTGCAGCTACCGTTGCCGGGGCAGAACCTGAAATGGCTGCGAAAAATAATGATGTAATAATGGTAGCTATAGCGAATCCGCCTGTTTTATTTCCAACCAGAGCATTCGCTACGCCAAACAGTCTCTCAGTGATCCCGCCTCTTCCCATAATTTCTCCTGCAAGAATGAAGAACGGTACCGCCATGAGAGGAAAAGAATCTATTGAAGTGACTAATGCCTGTGCCAGAAACTCAATTGACAAAACATCAGCAAATACAATTGTAAGCAACGTTGCTACTCCGAGAGCAATACCAACTGGTACGCTTAAAAACAAGAGAATAGCAAAACTAATAAACAATATGGCTTCTGTCATCGTTCACCCACCCTATCTGTCTGAGATTGGATCTTCCTTCTCATTGTCTTCAATTAAATCTGATTGGTTGTCAAGTGCTTTCTCATGCTCCAGCTCAACTTCAAAATCTGCCTTGCCGGACAAAGCCCTTCCTTGCTGTATTAACTGCTGAATAAGGCGGATGATCGTTAATCCCATGCCTACTGGAGTCGCAAGATATACCAGTCCCATAGGGATTCTGAGCCCAGGGGACCTTTGTCCAAGTTCGAGTATCCGTAAAGCAATTTCCTGTCCGAAATAAATAATAACTACAGCAAATCCGAGAAAAATGACATTTGAAATCATGTTCAGAATAATTTTTGCTTTTCCTTTCAGGGCGATCAGCACCACATCAACTTTAATGTGTCTTTGCTTTTTGACCCCGTAACTAATTCCGATATATACAAGCCAGATAAAACTGAACCTGGCAAGTTCTTCAGACCATGCAAGTGATGACCCAATGACAAAGCGCATAAAAACCTGCAGTGCAATAATAAAAACCATAATACTTGTGAATACCACCAGAAGAACTTCCTCAGTATGTTCATCCAGCCATTTGATAACCCGCATAACTGCACCTGCCCCTCTTTGCTAACGTTATGTTTGTAAGCTATTGAAGGAACTGCCGACTAAGCAGTTCCTTCATAATCTTATTCTGCGTTTTGCTGCGCCTCTTCAATAGCTGAATAGACTTCTTCTGCAAAGTCCGGATCAATTTGTTCTGCAAAGCGTTCATTTACCGGCTGAACAATCTCTGCCATTTCTTCTCGCGCTTCAGGAGTCACTTCAGTATATTCCACTCCTTCGTCGACGAGAGCATCGAGCAATTCATTGTTTTGTTTCCTGTTTTCTTCAATTTGGTATTCCCCGGCTTCCTGTGCAGCATTTCTTACAATTTCCTGATAATCATCCGGAAGTTGATCATAGAACTGTTTACTCATCAAGAATACAAATGGGCTGTAAACGTGATTTGTATCGGAATAATGATCCTGCACTTCATAGAAGCCTTCAAGATAAATAGTCGCCAGTGGATTTTCCTGTCCATCAACCGTTCCCTGCTGCATGGCAGTAAACAATTCACCGAAAGCCATTGGTGTTGGATTGGCCCCTAATTCCTGGAATGCGGCCAGATGAACTTCATTTTCCATCGTACGGATTGTCAGACCTTGAAAATCCTCTGCTGTTGCTACTGCTTGAACACTATTTGTCAGATCACGGTAACCATTTTCCCACCATGCTAACCCGACCATTTCCTGGTCTTCAAGAGCGTCAAGCAGCTGGTCTCCAATATCTCCATTTAACACGTCCATCGCTATTTCTTCATCCGGGAATAGAAACGGAAAATCCAGGATAGCGTACTGTTCTACAAAATTTGCAATAGGAGCAGTAGAAGGAATCGTGACTTCCTGGCTGCCTAGCTGTAAAGCTTCCATCATTTGACGGTCGTCACCAAGCTGACTGCTGTGGTAAGTTTCTACATAAACATCACCATCAGTTTCACTTTCAACGATTTCTTTAAATCTTAATAGACCATGGTACTGCGGATGCTGGTTATTAAGTCCGATCCCTGCTTCAATGACATGCGTTGCTTCACTGCTGTTGTACTCTGAGGCTGCTTCTTCACCATTTCCATTATTTGAAGCGTTTTCATTTTCGTTATCAGTTTGATCTGCGTCTCCGTTCACTCCGTTATCTCCACAAGCTGCTAATGTAAACACCAACGACAATGACAATGCTCCTGTTACTAAACTGCTTTTTTTCATTTTTCTTCCACCCCTTTAGTTTATTTTTTTATGCAAAAGCCAGGTTAGCCCTGAGGTTTGACAGAGCGTTCCTGAAAATCTTGTGATCGAATAAAATTAAAGCTCACACTCTTGTAAAATAATTTTAATCCGCTCAATCTGTTTTTCATCTGCTTTGATAAGCGGCGGCAACGTTTGGGAACTGACAGCCATACCGGTTTGTTTCATAGCCTCTTTAATAATTCCCACAAATGGTGTATCGAGTGCGTATAATCTGCAAAGTTTCGATATTTTCTGCTGGTTTTTTATAGCCTTCTCATAATTTTTGGATATATAAGCTTCATATAACAATACCGAGAGCGCGGGAGCAATATTGGCCGTGCCAGTAATAGCCCCTCTGCAGCCTATATGGAGGCCAGCCAAAATATAATCGTCGAAACCGGCTAAAACACTGAATCTGTGTATGAACTCCTCTGTAGCATAAAGAAGTTCTTTAGTGTTTGATAAGCTGTCTACCGTATTTTTGATTCCTACCAGATTTTCGTGCTTTCCCACCAGTTCTTTTACTAGCCCTGCCGGAATTTCCTGGCCTGTTAATCCAGGGAAGTTATAGAGTAAAACCGGCAGTTCTGTATGATCTAAAACCGTATTATAGTGATTCAGCAGATGCTCCTCACTAAAAGAGAAATAATAAGGATTAATAACAACAACGCCGTCTGCCCCTGTTTTGTAAGCGTGCTCATTCAGCTCCATAGTCTGCCGGGTATCAGGTGTCCCGGTTCCAATTAATACCGGCACCCGGCCATTCACATACTGGACTGCAAACTCGCCAACTTCCTTCCGTTCCTTTTTACTCATGTGGGTAAACTCCCCGCCCGTCCCAAGAAAAAACAGTCCATTTACGCCCTCACCAATCAAATGATCGATCGCCGTTTTCATACTTTCTGTATCCAGTTTGAAATCTTCGGTTACAAAGGTAGGCACCGGCGGGATAATCCCTTCAGGTAAATACATCGTCACCCTCCAACTCCCTGAAATTTTGAGTTTTATTTTTCTGCTTTTACTACTGCATGTCCTCCGAACTCATTTCTTAATGCAGCGAGCAGTTTGCCGGTGAAGGTGTCTTGTTCTAAGGAACGGTATCTCATCATGAGCGATAAAGCGATAACCGGAGCAGCCACCTGCTGTTCAAGTGCTGTTTCCACAGTCCATTTTCCTTCTCCTGAGGAATTAACAATACCAGCAATCTCATCTAACTTTGGATCTTTAGAAAAGGCATTTTCAGTTAGTTCCATCAGCCATGATCGTATGACAGAACCGTGATTCCACACTTTAGCTACTTTCTCATAGTCATAATCAAACGGGCTTTTTTCGAGAACATCGAATCCTTCAGCAATGGCCTGCATCATGCCATATTCAATGCCATTGTGGATCATTTTCAAGTAATGGCCGCTTCCAACGTCCCCTGCATGCAAATAACCATTTTCAACAGCTACGTCCTGAAAGACCTTTTCATGGCGAGAGATTGCTTCTTCCGGTCCCCCAACCATAAAACACGCGCCGTATCTTGCACCGTCAACACCGCCGCTGGTGCCCGCATCCATTAGATGAATATTTTTTTCTTTTAGAACGTCAGCAATTCTTAACGTATCCTTATAATTTGAATTTCCGCCATCAATAATTGTATCGCCTGGAGACATCATTTCTGCTAATTCGTCTATGACACGTTCTGTTACTTCGCCCGCCGGCACCATCAGCCAAATCGACCTTGGAGCGTCAAGCTTTTCTACCACTTCACGAATTGAATAAGCAGGAATACCACCCTCTTCTGCAATTTTGTCGACTTGTTTGTGATCCGAATCATTCACCACAACTTCATGCTCGTGGCTTAAAAGATTAAGCACAAGATTGTATCCCATTTTACCTAAACCGATCATCCCTAATTTCATATATCAGCTCTCCTTAAAACTCATTGACGTCCTTATTTAGAAAATATTTTTCTTATGTGTGCAATTATATGATTTATTTTTTCTTTTTTCAACCTAATTAAGAAAATTATTTTCTTTCGGAGCCATTTTCATTTATAATGAAGAATAGATAAAGAAACTTTCTGACTTTCAAAACACTAACATACCGGGTTTTTCCCAAATAATTAAGCTTTCCCGCTCAACCAATACCATTAACGAAAAAAAAATTTCTTTTCGTCTATAAAGGAACAATTCTACTACAGGAGGTATTCAAATGATTGAAATATCGACCGGCCAGGTTAAATACCGCATTAAAGCGGCCTACCCGAATTTACGTGAAAAGGAAAAAACTGTTGCTGATTATATTCTTGAAAACCCTGAAGAAATTATTCACTCAACGATCAGCCAGGTGGCGGACAATATAAAAGTAGCCGATGCGACCGTTTTTCGTTTTTGTAAAAAAATCGGTTTTAAAGGGTATCAGGCGATGAAGATTGCCCTGGCCTCAGAACATGTTACCGGCATGCAAAATATCCATGAGATGATTCAGGAAGATGATGACGAGAAGCAAATTTCTGAAAAAGTGTTTAAATCCAATATCCGAACTTTGGAAGAAACGTTGGAAGTGCTTAACCTGGATGCCATTAAAGAGGCAATTGACCTGATATTGAAAGCTAACAAGGTTGAGTTTTACGGCAATGGCGGTTCAGGCATTATCGCCGCTGATGCCCACCATAAATTTATGCGAATCGGCATCCAGTCTGCGGCTTACAGTGACTCTCACCTGCAGCTTATGTCCGTATCGCAGCTGACAGAAAACGATGTGGCCGTGTTAATTTCACACACAGGAGCCAACCGGGACATTCTTGATGCTCTTGAGGTAGCAAAAGAAAATAATGTCAAAACGATCGGTATCACATCCCTTGCCAAATCGCCGCTCAGCCAGAGCGTTGATATTCCGCTCTATACCGTGTCGGATGAAACAGAATACAGATCCGAAGCGCTCGCCTCACGTTTAGCTCAGCTAAGTATTATTGATGCTATTTATGTGAACGTAAGTATTGCCAGAAAAACCGAGATGACAAGTGCTCTCGAGAAAATGAGAAAAGCGATATCCACTAAACGGATATAACAAGTCACTTTATGGAAGGAAGATATATTTGGTTAACAAAAATTTTGTAATGGGACTGGATATAGGAACGACGAGTGCAAAAGCTGTCATCTTTACTAAAAGCGGTCAAGTGATTGCAGACTCAGAAATCGGGTATTCGTTTTTGCCTTCTTTAGAAGATCATGCTGAACAGGATCCATTAATTATTGAACAAGCCGCTATTAAAGTAATCAACCATTCTCTTAAAACAGGCAATATCTCAGGAGACCAGTTAACTTCGGTAGGATTATCTTCCGCTATGCATTCACTCATCTGCAGTGATAAAACGAATCAGCCACTTTCTCCATCAATTACATGGGCAGACAGGAGAAGCGCTCTGCAGGCGGAGAAACTGAAGTCAGGAGGTGAAACGCGCGACATTTACAGCCGCTCAGGCACACCGATCCATTCCATGTCACCGTTCGTGAAATTGGTATGGATGAAGGAAACTGATTATGATCCTTACTTAAAGGCTAGTAAATTCTTATCAATTAAAGAATTTTTAACGTCCAGATGGTTTGGTGAAGATGCAGTGGACTTTTCCGTTGCATCAGCCACGGGGTTATTCGATATTCATACGCTTGATTGGAATGACCACGCCCTTTTGACGGCTGGTATTAAGCGCAGCCAGCTCTCAAGACCGGTGCTGCCGACTTATATTTTTCAAGGGTTAGACCCGGAGACCGCTTCGAAAATGGGAGTACCGGAAGACCTTCCGTTTGTTGCAGGAGGCAGTGACGGTCCGATGGCTAATTTAGGTATCGGCGCCATCAATCCAGGGGACACAGCCCTTACCATTGGCACGAGTGGAGCTATCAGACAGATGGCCAGCTGTCCCAAAACAGATGAGAACCAGAATATCTTCTGTTACGGCGTATCAGAAGACCTATGGATTTTAGGAGGGCCGACTAACAATGGTGCTATTATCCTTCAATGGATGAAAGAAGTATTTGGAGACGAAGAATTGGCTAAGGCAGACGAAAAAAATGAAGATCCTTTTTCTTTGCTCTGTAAAAAAGCCGCCCAAAGCCCTCCAGGAGCAAAAGGATTGCTGTTTATGCCTTATTTAAACGGCGAAAGGGCCCCGTACTGGGACCCGAATGTACGCGGAAGCTACATTGGCCTGACCATGAAGCATAAAAAAGAAGATTTATTAAGAGCCGGAATGGAAGGGGTTATTTTCAACCTTTACACTATTTATAATGTAGTCGAGCAATTAGTAGGGAAAACAACGAATCTATATGCCAGCGGAGGATTTGCCCGTTCTCCTTTATGGGTTCAGATTCTGGCAGACATCTTTGAAAAAGAGGTGCACTTGCCTGTCTCACACCAAAGTTCTGCCTGGGGAGCTGCCTGGTTCAGCATGCTTGCCACGGGTGAAGTCAACGATCTGGAATCGATAAAAGAATTTGTGCCAATGCAGGAGATTGTTCGGCCAAATTCCTCAGTCACCTCCCGTTATCAGGAGCTGTACGCTGTCTATAGGAAGTTATACGGTCAGTTAAAACCAGTTTTTGATGATTTGAAGAAGTTGGAAGGATGAATTTCAATACGTGCCCCGTATCATTTTAGTGATACGGGGCCAGCGTGTTTATTTAGGGAGGATCCTACTTCTTAACCGACTTAAGAACAGACCGTAAAAGCTGAGTATAGCGCCAGCTTTTACTTTGGATGGTTCTTTTGTATTTGAGCTTTACAGAGTTGAGCTCAGCCTTTTTATCTCTTAGCGCGTTTTTTTTAGCTTTTAGTTCAGTCTTTTTATCTTTCAGCTCATTCTTTTTCGCTTTGAGTTCCTTTTCTTTCGCTTCGAATTCATCATTTCTCAATTTAAGAATGTCTTCTTTCGTTTTTAATGCCGACTTAATCTTTTTGTTTTCTTCTATTAAACTAGCATTTTGTTTTTGGGCTTGTGTTAATTCTACATTTAGCTGTTTCTCTCTATTGACCCTTTCCTCTTCCAACTTTCTCTCTGCCCTTCTTCGATCTTTCAACATCAAAACCGGCTCACTTTTTTCATGTTGAGCTCTTACATACTGAAGTACTTCATCTGTCAAATCTCCGAAAAACGGCTTTTGAGCGGCCAATTGATAAAAAGGAGCGGTTCCGGCAAAGTTGGGTTCTAAAAAGACAGGTTTCCCATCAGCCCCCATAGCAATATCCCATGAAATGATATTGTGAGGCAGAATATTTTTATGGCAGTCTTTAACAAACTGTTTATATTCATCAAAATTAGGAATAGGCTCAAGATCAGCGAAGCAAAAACCAGTAGTCGGATGATGAGTATACAGCTGGCCATGCTTACTTATGGCAGTTTTGAAGAACTTTCCTGAATCATCTATCCCTACCCGAATACCATCAGCACCCTCACTGGCTCCCGCGTTATCTCTGATATCGTTATCACTGCCAAACCGGGCAAAAGCCAATAAATACCTTATTTCATTTTTCCACCTGAATGTGACCATACGTAAAGTATTGACAGAAGCCGGGTGAGGGGCAGCCAGAATGGGATGCTGCTGTATAGCTTCCTGGATTAAAAAGTTTTCTATGTACAAATCTGCTAATTCGTTAAAAGTGACAACCTCTCCGTTGAGATAAATCGTCTTATCCTTTACGGTGAGTTTTGCGACCCCATTTCCATTGTTTGACCTGCTTGGTTTTATAATTAAATCCGTTTTACTGGTTACTATTTTTTTCCTGGCGGTCTCTATATCAATGCTGTTATGAACCGCATCAAAGTAATTCCCGTTTATATTTTTAACGAGAGTTTCAGGCGACCGCGGCGGATCAACAATAATATCGTAAAGGTTTTTGTCCTTATAAAAGACAGACATATCGTAATCATTAAATACGGGAAGGATTTCTGTCCTCATAACTTTTCCCGGTATTAACCTCTTGTCTTTTCTTCCAGTCAAATTCATAAAAGCTGTAGGTAAAGCAGGGTCAATCGTTTTACCATAATGACTTGTCCAATAGTCATCTACTTCCTGAATAAAAGCCTTGTCAATATGATCTAACAAACCGCCATCCAGCCACTGACAAAAATGGGTGGCAGCCGTTTTCATACCCAACTCTTTATATACAGTTAACTCTCTGAGTTTTGTTTCTGTACTCGGCAAGTCATTCCCTCCCAAAGCAATATCTCTGACTATTTTCAATGAAAATCTATCAAATTTCAAGAAAACCCGGGAATAAAATCAGAGAATTTCCCATTAAAAACCGCCCCTTTACTGATCTGCAGTAAAACCCATATCCCCTAAAAAATACCCGCGGTATGAGCAGATTCACACAGCGGGCAGGTGTTATTAATCCTGTTTATATTGAGTTAAAAAATGATAGAGGCCATTTTCTTCGTTTGTATAATCTGTTATATTATTAATCTCTTTTTTGACCTCATCACTGCCGTTTTTCATTACAGCGGGAATCCCGGCCAAACGCAGCAAAGGTAGATCATTATTGGCATCACCGACAGCAATAAGGTGCTCGCTGTCAACTCCATAATAATCAAGTAACTGCTGAACGCCGGTTCCTTTATTGACTCCCCCTGCCATCACTTCCACGTTATGCTGGGAGGATGATGAGGTGGAAAACTGGTAGTCTTGCTTTAATTCTTCCAGATGCTTTTTCCATTGTTTTATTTTATCCTGAGATTTGCTGAAAAAATAGATCTTCAGAATTTTCGCTTCCGGGTAAGTTTGTATCCAATGGATTTTAGACTTAACAGCTTCTTTTCTGGATTTAGCTTCATGTTCCTCAACGGTTGTGTCTTCCGGAAAATCCACTTCTTCCCTTAATATCTCTTTATCTTTTTCATAAGCAAATCTGGTTCCCTCACTGGGATGAATTTCGTAATAAAGGCCTAACTTTCTGCTATCGTCTGCTAACAAATTTACCAGGTCTGTCTCAACTTCATGCTCAGTGAGAAGCTGGTTGTTTGCTTCGATAACCATTCCATTTCCGCCCACAATACCATCCGGAGTAAGAGCCTCCGGCAGAACATCATTAACCTCTTTCAACGTTCTGCCGGTAGCAAGAAACAAACGGACACCATTCTCCCTGAATGAAGTCAGTAAGTGAATCAGCTCTTCACTGATGTCGTGGTGAGGATCCAGTAACGTTCCGTCCATATCTAACGCGATTGCCTTAATCATAACGATCACCTACCTTCAAACAATTCTGCTAGTTTCATTTTTAATTTACCAGTACTTAACCCGTGATAGTCTAACAGTTCGTCATTTTTTCCGCACTGGCTGTACTGATTTTGAATACCTATTCTGGTCGTTTGAACAGGACACGTGGCCGATGTCACTTCATTAACAAGACTGCCGAATCCGTTTCTGACAAAATGTTCTTCCACTGTCACGAGATGTTCGTGACTTTCCGCCAGTTTAATGACAGTCTCTCTATCCAACGGTTTAATAGTAGGGAAATGCACGTGAGTCAGAGACATGCCTTCTGCTTTTAATTCTATAATCGCTTTATACACCCTGGGGCTCATTGCCCCCGTGGATACACAGGCAATCTTCTTTCCACTGTTCAGCCACTTCGCCTTACCTATCTCAAACGGTTCTTCTGACCCCGGCAAAAATTCGAGGTTCTCGTCCCGTGATAACCTGATATATACCGGCCCCTCATATTTACCAGCTGCTTGCATCATCCTCACTGTTTCCTGTGCATCGCCAGGTGATAACACGACCATATTAGGCAGCGAGGCCATAAGCGTAATATCTTCAAAAGAATGATGGGTTTTACCGGTGTTGCTTGTTAGCAGGCCACTATAAGCTCCTACAAGTTTAACATTTAAATGAGGCTGGTCTACGCTGACAACCAATTGATCAAATGTCCGTCTTGTGATGAAAGCCGCAAAGCTGCAAACCCACGGTTTTATTCCGCAAGTAGCCAGTCCAGCTGCGACACCGACCATGTTCTGTTCGGCGATCCCCATTTGCAGAAAAGCGTCCTGATTCTCGTTTTCCACAAAAGCTAATCGGGTCGAATTTCCTAAGTCACCATCTAAAGCCACGATAGAGGGATCCTGGAGGGTCATCTCTGTCAACTGTTTTCCAAATGCATCACGCATGCTTTTAGTCGTAAGGCTCATGGCATGACCTCCCCGAGTTCCTTCATTGCTTTATTAAACTCTGATTCGGTTGGTACTTTGGAATGCCATTCATACTGCCCTTCCATAAAACTAATCCCCTTACCTTTAACCGTTTGAGCGATTATGGCAACAGGCTGCTTATTCTCTTTATCGTTTACAGCATCCAGCGCCTCGGCTATCTCATCTAACTGATGGCCGTCCACAGTAAGCACTTTCCAACCAAACGCCTTCCATTTTTCTTCAAAACGAACATCCGGCGTTTGTCTTTCAGACGAATCTGCTTCCTTCCAGCCATATTGCTGAAGACCATTGTTATCTACAATCACTGCCAAGTTAGATAAGTTATACCGGGCTGCCACAGCAGCCGCTTCCCACACTTGCCCCTCCTGGGATTCCCCGTCTCCTAACATGACATATGTTTTATAATCTTTCTTTTGCAATTTTGCGGCCAGAGCCATCCCAACACCGGCAGAAATACCCTGGCCCAGTGATCCGGTAGACATATCGATCCCTGGTAATTTCGTCATGTCCGGGTGAGCCTGCAATCTGGAATGCAAAGCGTCAAAGGTGTACAGTTCGTCGTACTCGAAATAACCTTTTAAAGCTAACGTCACATAAAGGGCAATGGCAGAGTGGCCTTTTGACAGCACAAACCGGTCCCTCTCTGTCCACTCCGGTTCCTCAGGTTTAACAGCCATTTTATCAAAATACAGAACGGCCAAAACATCGGCGGCCGATAACGGTCCGCCGATGTGTCCTTGTTTCTGAGTATAAACTGTCCGGAGTATGCCCTTCCTGATTTCTCTTGCTTTCTCATGCAAGTTTACCATCACGGGCCTCCTCACTATTAACTGAATAAATTAGCTAAGAATCCAATCAGAATACCTATGATTCCAAAGTCGGAATCTCCAAATGTGGTATTTTCAAACCCGAGTGTACCTAATACAGGAAGCAGCAATGCCGGGATGAAACTGATGAGAACACCGTTTGTGAAACCACCTGCTGCGGCTCCAATCTTACCACCTGTCGCATTTCCGAATACTCCTGCACCTGCACCTGTGAAAAAGTGAGGAACAAGGCCCGGAATAATAAGAGCTAAATTAAAGATACCAAGGAAGAACATGCTGATGACCCCGCCGATAAAACTGCTCAGGAATCCGATAATAACTGCCGTTGGGGCATAAGGGTAAATAATCGGAACGTCCAAAGCCGGTTTCGCGCCCGGTACAAGTTTCTCAGCAATCCCTTTAAACGCTGGTACAATCTCAGTGAGAATCATTCTAACCCCGGCCATAATGATACTGAAACCGGCTGCAAATGTAATCCCTTGCATAATACCGAACATGATATAGTTCTGGTCGCCGGCATAAACGCCTACCACTTCAGGCCCCGCCACTACAACAAGGATCAGGAACATGATAACCATGGTGAGCGCCGTAGCAATTAAGGAATCCCTTAAAAAGGACCATGAATCAGGAATTTTAATATCTTCTGAGGAGTCTTTCTCATTTCCTACCGCCTTACCGACAAGACCGGCAGAGACATACCCGAACGTGCCAAAGTGCCCCATCGCGATCTCATTGCCGCCAGTTACTTTTTTCATAAACGGCTGTGCCAGTGCAGGCATGATAACCATGACAGCACCCAGGATCACAGAACCTGTGACCACTAACGTAATGCCGCTCATACCTGATGTCCCTAATACGGCAGACAGCAGGGCAGCCATGAAGAAGGTATGATGACCCGTTAAGAAAATATATTTAAGCGGCGTAAACCTGGCAAATAAAATATTTGCTATAAAACCAAAGCCCATAATTAGAGCTGTTTCTGTACCAAGTGTTTGCTGCGCCAGTGCCACTATCGCTTCATTATTCGGGATGACCCCCTGGATGTTAAAAGCATCCTGAATGATTCCGCCAAGTGAATCGAGCGACCCTACGACAACGCCTGCCCCTGCGCCAAGAATAACGAAACCAATGATACTTTTAGACGTACCGGAAAAGATTTTTGCAAATTTTGCTCTTTGCAAAATTAACCCGATCATGACGATTAAACCGACGAGCACTTCCGGAAGACTGAGTATCTCATTCATCAAAAATTCGAAAAATCCCATTTATCTTCACTCCTGCCTAATTATTTGGAATCCAGATATTCATCGATCGCTTTTTCCACTTCATCCTCACTGGCCATATTCATTACCGCTTTTACTGGTACCGACCCGCCTTCAAGCTGTGAAGCAAACTCATTATTTGTTAAAATTAAGTCCGCTTGAGTACCTGAAGCGGTTCCAATATCGGTTGCTTCTGCTTCCGCATTCAGCCCTTTCTTCTGAATCACCTTTTCAACAGTCATCTTTAACATTAGACTTGAACCAAATCCCATTCCACATACACATAAAATTTTCATTTTGTTTCCTCCTCGTAATTAATTTTTTGTATAAAACTCATTAATAATATCTTCTGTTTCTTCCTGTGAATCTGTCTCTAACAACCGGTTAATAAACTCTTCGTCTTCTATCCAGCTGGATATACCTTTTAAAAAGTTAAGGTGGGTTTCTGAATCTGTCGCTGCCAGACAAATAAATAATCTCGCTGTGTCAGTTTTGTTATCTGTGCCTGGCGGAAATTCCACATCTTTTTTAAACACAGTTAAGGCAATCCCGCGTTCATTTACTCCCGCTTCAGGCCTGGCATGAGGCAGGGCCACATTAGGCGCGATCAGGATATAAGGTCCTAAATTATCAATATTATCTATCATGGCTTGAATATAGTTTTCCGTGATCTTGCCCTGCTGCAGTAATGGCTCGGCGCTCACCTTAATAGCCTCTCTCCAGTCAGTCACCTCCTGTTTCCATTGAATACTTGATTTGTCTAATTTAACGTCACTCACTCTAATCACCTCGTCCAATCAATTTCGACCAGTGTAAAATTTCATCTACCCTGTCTTTATTCATAAGAAGCTGATGCAAATACTGTAATTGGGGAATGTGAGCCTGTTTATCCGGCGTCGCCATAAACAACACAGCATAAGAATGCAGCTTGTCCCCTTTTACAAACGGTTTTTTCAATTGAACCAGGCTGAACCCTGGCTTCATCACATTGTTGGAATCTGTATGAATAAACAATAATCCCGGAATGAGTTCATACAAATATTCCTTCTCGAAAACTGTACGCTTAATATCATCTACGAAGTATGCGTTTACAAGATTAGCCTGCTCCAATAAGGAAACACCTACATCAAGAACAGGTTCTAAATTGTCTGTGGCCGTTTCTTCATATACTGCAATTCTTTCAGGAGGAATTAAAGCATGAATAGATTTATGACTTTCCTCTATCAGCTTGGCGCCATTTTTTCTGGCTGTATTTCCTATGAAATTCTCCAGTTTTTTTATGTCATCAGCCGTCATTATTGGTTTTACTGTGACATAAGGGTACGGAGTGTCATGCAGCGAGACTGAAGAGACTATAAAGTCAGGTTTTTCCCAATCTTTCACATGCTTCAGTTCCGATATAGCCATTGTTTTTTTGACCTCAATTTGAGGAAAGTGCTTCATGATTGTCACTGTTAATAACCGGCTTGCCGCAAGACCGCCCGGGCACACGACCCAAACTGGATACCGCTCATTTTCAAATGACGCTTTTTCGTAAATAAAAGCCAGGCAAATAGCCATAGGCGTCATACTGTCCATACGCAGTGTCTCTTCAGGCATGATCTCGTCTGATAAGACTTCCCACAGGTGAAAAATAATAAAAGGATATTGTTCTTCCACCTTTTTCTTTAACGGATGGATAAAAATGATCTCATGCTCTTTTGCAATTAAGAAAGATTCCCATTCCCTGTAAATTTCATCCAGCTGATCCCCACTAAATTCAGCCAGTCCCATCCGCGTACTCATTTTGTCCGCAAAAGTTAAAAACAATTCATTTTTTTGCCAAAGTATTTGGTCCGTGTCATAAATCCCTCCTGTCGCCCGCAAATATAAATAGGCAAATATCATCTCGTCTTCAAGAAAATGAATCTCGAATGCAGCACATAAATCTCTCCATAATTCTGAGAACCAGTTTTCAACGGTTACACCTTTTCTTTTCTCTTCTTTCAAAAAATGGCCTGACCGAACCCTTTGCAATTGCAGCGTCCAAACTCTGAAACAAGAGGAAAGATTACCTCTTCTATGCAGACTTTCTTCCAATACAGAAAAACTTTTATCAATATCATTTAATGAAAAATGTGACCAGTTTAAATTAGGAATTGGATTGACAGTGTCCCATGCTTCTTCAAGTTTTTCGATAACGCTAAGGAGAGCAAGACGCTTATGCCTTTCTTCACCTTTTAATCTGAAACCTTTGCTGCCTCTTTCTAATAAAAGATGAAACTGCCCAGCCCATTGTTCTACTTTTTCCATTTGCTGCAATATAGTTGCTTTACTGACGTCAAGTTCTTCTGCAATTTGCCTGAGACTTTGCCAGTCTTCCTGAATAATAAGTTCATGAATGATTAATAAAAATCGTTCTTCGACAGATATTGAACGGCCATAAAAGTTGAGTGCCTCATATATTTTTTTGAGTTGTGCATTATCAGGAGATGACTTCAGTTCCCATACACCGCGGCCTGAAACGTGATCCAGATCAACACTCTGTTCCTTTAACCAACCCGAAATAATCTCAAGATCGTATCTTAATGTCCTTTCACTGACTCCAAACATGTCTTCCACATCTTTGATTTTGAACTGAGTGTTTCCATTAAGAATCATCTGTACGAGCTGACGTCTTCGGGCGTTCATTATCTGCACCTCCTTCCTGAATTTAATTATATAAAGTTGCCCTGTATTTTTGAATACGCTTACATTATGGTTTTATTCAGAATTGTTTGAAACAAAATAAACGATGGGAAGTCCTCCTATTTTTCTAAAAATATGGGAGGGGTGCGGTTAGAGGTAAGTATTTGTCGAGTCAAAGATTGTTATTCACTACTAAGAAAAAGAAAAAGCAGCTAATAAATATAAGGTAAATTTGCATAATTTTAACATTGAAAGTCGCTAATGACTTTTTAAACGATCCACTCATCCGTCTCTCCTGACCGACAGAAAAAAATAATAAAAACTTCACAAAAACCTCAAATTTTTCATATATTGTCATCTTGGAAACGTTAATAACTGCGTTATAATGTTCTTATAAGAGTCAAGGTGGTGAAAAGCATATGAAGAACACGTTGATGCGGAGGGCAGGAGCAGCAGCCATGGGACTGGCAGCTCTCGTATTTCTCTCCGGATGCGGCGGGGATGCCGATACAGCAGTTGAAGGGGAAACAGAAGATATAAAGGAACTGGTACACGAGTACAGTTCAGGAAATATTCAGGGTGAGGTCGCCTCAATCACCTCCCATGAACTCATTGTGACAGACAGCGAGGATAATGAGTCGGTTTACGACTTGCCTGAAGAAGAGTTCTTTGTGTCAATTGCTCCGTACGTCAATGAAACTCATCCATGAAGCATCCATAACCTGACAGGTTGTCAGGGCGAGCTTGCAGAGGAAGAGTTTGAGGTCCTTATTGAGGATACAGAAGGAAACGTGGCGGTTGATGAGACGATTCAGTCTCCGCCGAACGGCTTTATTGATCTATGGCTGCCTAGGGACAAAACCTACCACGTGACAATAGAGCATGACGGCAAAACAGTTGAATCAGAGATTTCCACCTTTGAAGGAGACGATACATGCATCACAACGATGCAGCTGTCATAAACGAAAGCACCTGGAAGGGTGCTTTTTGTTTTGAAAACAAAAAAAGCCTGCTTCAGGTTAATTAAACCTGAGGCAGGCGGTGTCATTATTTTTCAATAACATCGACAGGTCCGTGGTCATCAATATGATCACCGTGGACGTGATGCAGCCTTCCGTTTACTAAATAATCATAATGGTCGCCGTGCGGAACGAGTTCATGCCCGCAATCTTCGTTGTGCTTGCAGTCGGACTCAACCGGCGCGCAGTTGTCAGGATTCTGGTCAGATACTTCAATTTTACACTCATCCCAGTGCTCCTCATGCTTATGATGAAGGTGTCCATCATGCACATAATCGACGTGGCCACCATGTTTAATTTTCGTGTGTCCGCAAGAAAGAGAATGTTCGTGAGTATGGTTTTTATGCGTGTGACAAGCCATGTTACAACCTCCTCAATTCATGATAGTTTAAGTATAACATGCCCTGAATTCTACTGCTTATTATCAAAAAAGTTACGATTTGGGAGTATGCAGATTAAATTAAACGAAATCTGGGACTTTGTTGGATTGAACCTTACATGAAGTAAAAATACGGCACAACACACGAGTAAAATATATCATGCCGATGAATGAAGACAAGCCCCTGGAGAAGCGTAGATCAGGTAATAAAGGTATATTAATAAACTAATTCGGTACTTATGTGAAGGGTTTTTATAAAAATGAGGGAATATGTCTTTGAAAGATTGTCAGATTATAATAATTCAAAGTTACTGATAGAAGGGTGGATTTCGCTGATTGATTCAGATTTTCGCCGATTGGCCCGCCATTTCAACGAGATAGAGACATTATTCCGCCGAATTTCACCTGATTGTTCAGCTCTCCGACTGAAATGACTACCTTTATTCGTTGTAAAGTTCATCTTCTATAAAATAAAAGCGAAGAACTGAAAAAATATCTTGTTTTTTAAAGTTCACACGAGCTCCTCTTCCTTTTTCTACCCTTTTTTCCGCCAAAACACTCCTTGGATGAAAACACTCAGTACGGTGTCATTATTTCTACTTTTATCCATAATATAAGGACCTTTACGCTATTGTGCAATAATCCATTAATCATTATGGTAATAATGAAAACAACAATCTTTTCTTAAAAACTTTGAGACGGGGACAAAAATAACTGGAGGGCTGCTTATGCTCAAGATAATCTTCCATGATGTGCTGGCTGATTACTACCTGTATCTCTATAACCGGACCGCTGAAAGAGACTATATTAAAAGAAGCCGTCTCATCAAGAAAGCGGCATACCATCAGGAAAGACTGTTGAAGCTGCAGCTTAAGAAACATATCTCAAAATCAAAGAAAAAATAGGCAGTTTTTCCGGGTGGAGACCGGATGCCTAAAAAAGCAACTCCACCTTCGTGGAATTGCTCTTCTAAACAGTGACCTGTTCAGTTTCGGTTACCGGCTGTTTCTTTAATTCTGTCGCTTTGTTTTCCTGAGTTAAAAGGCGCTGGAATATGCGGCTGATCCACTCTGAAAGGAATTGCCGGCGATACGCTTGGCTGCCCTAACTGGGACCACATACGCAGCTTGCTGCCATCGAAGGTGCCAGTGGACACCGACCCCATTTTTACCCCATTGATCTCAGCATCAGAATCGATCCAGTACGTACTATCATCATAGGCTGGATCCTGATCCTCAGATAAAACGACTAACCGCTGGCTGTTTATTTTCCCATAGTCTTCATCTAACAGATGCTGTGCACGATCCAATCGATGATGAGTGGACACGTACCAGCTCCATCTTTCGTTTGACTCATTTGTTTCAAGTGTGTCAAACTGCTCCATCCCCGGAAGAATATAGTGGTTCGTATGAGCCATCGCCTCGTCCACTACCCAGTGAACAGCTGAATGATTAGCGGTTGTTTCCACCCACGCCGCTTCATTCTTGTCGGCCACCCCGTAGACAGAACCGGAAGCCCGCTGAAGGTTTTCAATAAACGCCACACCATCCTGGGCATCAGAAGCCGCTTCTAAAGCCAGGCGGATAACCGTTAAGTTCCCGTAACCTCTGCCAGTATCCCAAGTTGATAACACATTGTTCCCTACAGAGACGCCGTTTTCATTTATACCCATGGCGATGCCTGTGGAACCTGCACTCGTAATGCCAATAAACATATACCCATCTTCAGGCTCAACCTGGACCACTACCTGACTGGATCCTCTGCTCGCATCCCGTGTTTTGTGATAATAAGCATTTCCGCTTTGTGTGGCGTCACCGGTTGCCAACACAGTTGTACAGCCATCCCCAATGACTTCTTCCTCTAATGCGTTAAAAGCAAGCAGTTGGTCATAACTTACATCTGCATGCTCAGCCATAGCCTTTAATTGCTCAATAAGTTCCGGATTTTCCACTGCTAAAAATTCTTCAAATTCGCTTGCAGCCTCAGCAAGGTCTGATGCCGTCAAACCGGCGAGAGGCGCCATTTGGTTAAAAAACTCAAGATTCTTTTTAATAGCCTCTTTCGACTGCTTTCCATATTGCTCACCGATTTGTGCCGGGCTGCCTTTTAATTTAATGGTGTCCTCCCCGCCTTCGGCTGCCGATCCAAACGGACTGAAGGACCCGAATAGTAAAATCCCGATAAGTAAAGTTAATAAAACTCTCACTTTCATTCCTCTCATCTCCTGTCATTTTTAATAGAGCAGCCCAAAAGCTGGCTCGTTGTTTAGCTGTAATATAATGTTAGCGGTATTGTCTGGCGAGATTAACCCTCTATGTAACTGATTTTTCTGAAAAATATTATAGGAGTTTATTAATAAATGATGTTAATTAAGCTGATTTTTGGTAGGGGTAAGGTCATGGTTAAAGGAAGATTATCTTTCAAAACAAACAGGTTCAATAGAACTATTTATAAAGTGACAGAAATAGGAATTAAAATAGGCCTCTCCTTTGGTTTTTCAGGTGTTTGGAGAACTGTTTAGTAACCCCTCCAAAGAATGAGATAGTCCTAAATATGCTCTTCACTCACTCTTTTTTTGAAAAAAATTTATTCTCGTTTCCCTTCCTGAGGGCCCTGAGCAAAAGTAATAAAACTAAAGTATGGTCTTTCCCTCAGCTTTCACTTTTAATGGCCGATTGCAGCTCATAGCACAAACTAGAAAGGTTACTAATCTTTAAGAATATGAACTTAGAAGCTTTTAGACCGGGTCCTTCAGTCTATTAACAACAAAATATTCACATATATAGAAAATTAAATATTAAACTACTATATTTTTACAGTAATATATTACCTTATCTGAATTTTTAGAAGATTATATGATTTAAGAGATTACATAATAATAGGGAGGGGTACGATGAAAAAGTTTGTTTTAGCATTAACTGCAGCATCGACTTTAGCGTTCGGAACTTTTGCAGGGCAAGGAGCCGCACAGCCGGCTGAACATTCACAAAATCCGGGGTTTCAGGCTGCATTCGACCAGCGAATCATTAACCAAATTGACGCAGAAAACATTTACGACACGATTGATTATTTACAGCAGACACCACGGGTAGCCGCATCTGAAGAAGAATACGCGGCGGTACAGTTTATTAAGGAGACTTTTGAAGAATTCGGCTATGAGGCTGAAGTTCAGCCATTTGAGTTTTTTGGATATACCAGTCCGCACACCGTTGAATTATTTGTAGGAGCCACCGATTTAGATCCTCGTCCATTCACTTATACACCTAGCGGTGAAGTAACAGCGCCACTAGTGAATGCCGGTTTAGGACTGCCAGCAGACTTTGATGGCCTGGACCTTTCAGGTAAAATTGCGCTGATCCAGCGAGGAGAAATCAGCTTCGGTGACAAAGTACTGAATGCAGCAGGCGCAGGGGCAGAGGGTGTGATTATCTACAATAATGGCGAAGGAGTGATCAACGGAACTCTCGGTGGAGCCAATGACAACTATGTACCGGCCGTGTCAATTACGAGAGCCCAAGGAGAAGAGCTTCTTGCACAAATGGATGGAAATGAGGATGTTACCGTTTCCCTTACAATTCTTGGTGCCGAATCCGGTTTACGTACGTCCCATAATGTGATTGCTTCTAAAGAGGCGACAAATAGAAATAAAGATACCGGAAAAGTCATTACGATTACTTCCCACCACGATTCAGTACCTGGCGCTCCAGGGGCGAATGATAATGCATCTGGTACAGCGATGGTTCTGGAGCTTGCCCGTGTGATGAAAAATGTACCGACAGATACAGAACTCCGTTTCATAACGTTTGGCGCTGAGGAACTTGGACTAATTGGGTCAAGATACTATGTTAACAACCTGCCGGAAGAAGAACTTGACCGTATTGCAGCGAACTTCAACCTCGACATGGTTGGGAGCCGTGATGCCGGTGACCTGGTCATGAGGACAGTTGACGGACAGTCTAATCTGGTAACCGAGTTGACCCAGGCTTCAAGCCTCCGTTTGAATGGCGAAGCAACCCCTTATGCCCGCGGCGGAAGCAGTGACCACGTGCCATTTGGAGAAGCAGGAATCCCTGCAGCCTTATTTATTCATTCTCCACTTGAACCATGGTACCATACACCGGAAGATACAATTGATAAAATCAGTATCGAAAAACTTCAGGATGTGGCGCAAATCGTAGGCACGGCCGTCTATAATTACGCCCGTTTTGACAGCCAGGGACCAAAAGAAAGAGAACAGAAGAAAGTAGCAGAGGAAATGTACTTTGAGCAAAATATTAAATAGGAAATAACTAACCCCTTCATGGTTCAGAAGCGAATCATGAAGGGGTTTTATAATGCGGTTACTGATGGAGCCCTATAAACTGCATCTAATAATGGTGGAAGAGCATCAAATAGTGGAGCGTGTGCATCAAAAATCTGCTGAACTGCATCAAATAGTCGATCAAGTGTCAAATATCCTCCGAACTGCATCAAAAAAGCTAATTTCATTTTTTCGGCGGTACCGCCCCGCTCCAGGTGAGTTGAAACAGCGTTGTTGGCGGCCAATCGCAACAATTAAGTAGCGATATGCAACAATCCACCTCAGAAGTGCGACAATCCCCAGGTAGCCTGTCACAATCCTCTGGCAAAGTGCAACAATCCTTAAATAAAGTGCTACAATCCCCGATCAATGTGCAACAATCACCAAATAGAGCGGCCTTCCTCCTGGAAGGCCGCTCCTTTTACCTTATTCTACTTCTGCTTCTTCTTGAGGTTTAAACCTCTGAACTTCAAGAGTATCCCAGAAACTAGTATCTGCTTCATTAATAGATCCGTCAGCAATGGCATCAATAGCAGCTTCCATAGAGATGACACCTTGTTGAATTAAATATCCGTTACTTTTTTGACCGAGAATAGTATTAGGGTTTGGATGATCTGACATTCCCCTCATTTCAAACAATAAAGTAGAAATATCATATTCATAGGCTAAACCGTTTCGTGCGATCGTATTAGCAGAACCGCCATTATACTTTCCTAGAAGGCCGAATCCACGGTCTTCAACGGCGTCGTACATGATTTTCCCTAATTGCTTGGACATTTCAACAACCTCAGGCTTCACTCCAGAGTTTGTAGGATACAAAATAGATCCTGATACTAATTGATCATTAATTGCTGAGCGGGCTCCCTGGTGATGGAAATCTACTAAGTAATCAATATCATAAGCTCTTAAAACATTGTGATGCAACGCGTAAGTTTCCGGCTGCGCCAGAGTGTTGTGATCCCTGTTTAAATCAAATCCAGCAGCATTGGCGCGAGTCGATTGACCTCCAGCTAAGTGATTAGAGATATCAAAGTCTACGTCTCCTACAGCACCGTCTGGATTTAAGCGAGGGACAAAAAAGACATTGACTTGATCGGCTAACTCCTGATTATGTTTGTTATTATTGGACAACCCTTTAATGACATGAAGGGCGGCCTCGGTAACTAATTGTTCATTTCCATGTTGCTGCGTCAGGAATAGGATCGTTGGATTGTCTGGATTATTCCCAAACTTAACAAGCGGCAGATCCCTCCCTTTGACTGATTGGCCAATGATTTCTAATTCAATAAACTCAGAACGATCCGCAGCCCGTTCTACCTGTTTCATTAAATCTTCATTGCTTGTCAATCTTTCATTCTTAATCGTTTCATTTCCATTGTAATTTGGCCCTTGTCCAACAGCCCCTACCGGCAAAACGAAAATCGAAAAAGTAAGAATAAAAATTAAAGTTGACAGAAATATTTTCTTCAAATGTCATCAATCCTCTCTCATTTTTTTGTTGAAACGACTAACAAAAAAATAACCCTCCTTTTACCCAAATTTTAAACAAACGTCATCTCACAAACTTGGTGTACCTTAATGGTAACCAGTAGATAGTTCGATAGAAATCCCCTTATTGTCTGATTTTTCGTAATATTAAGAATAGGTACTTGTTAGTAAATTATGTTTAAATTGTACTTTGCTGGAGGCTTAAAGCCATATAAATCACCATAATTAACCATACTAAATTACTGTTTATCCAAAACTTTTACTAGGTAATTGTTTATTAAAGCGCTGAATTCCCTTATTTAATAGTAAGAAGCTTTATTTTTTGACACACAGGAAGATAGTATTTTTTCCTTTCATTTATCGTAGGTATATTACATTGGATATAAATGTCTAATTTTGAATAAGTATGTAAGAGCTTTTATGGATAGGATGAGAATCAAAAAAGAGGGACGACCTTAAAGGGAAACACTACGATTAGGAGGGCGGGGTGCATTGATATTTGTGAAGTTTTTAGCAAAGTTGAGAGGTTGTACTCCCTTCGCGAGGGCAAGTATCACAGTAAGGGGTTGGGTTGAACCTGAATTGCAGCGGGATTTAAGGATTGGATCAAATATTGGCTGGAGTGCATCATATATTCTGCTAACTGCATCAAATATCCTCGTGAGCGCCTCATATATTCCAGTGGCAATCCACCAACACAAAGTCACTGCCTCTGCCACCAAAAATCCGAGTGCACCCTCCCCTCGCATACTCCGGCTCTTCCCCTCCTTTTTAAAACACATAACTTCTTCATATCATCTTCATGAGTTTATTATATTCTCGGAGTAAGCTGTAATTAGAAAAACAAAAGGAGATGAGCAAAATGAAAAAAGGAATTATTGGATTATTGTCTTTAGGACTTGTATTTGCAGCAGGCACACAGGTTTTGGCAACTTCGGACAATGGGTTTTCTAATTTCCACGACATGCTTCCATTTATGCAGGAAATGCATCCAGAATGGTCTGAGGAAGAGCTGGAAGAGATGTATAATGCGTGCCACGGAGAAAATGGCAGCCGGGGAGCTGGAATGATGCAAGGAAACACGATAGTTGATTAAGGAAAACTTACACACTTCCCTTCTAAATTAACTATTTTAAATACACTTCACAGAGTCGTGTATGCGGCTCTTTTCTTACAGCGATTAGTATATATTCCAATCTTTTGCTTGAAATTTATGTTTAACAACTCGCAGTTAAAAATATAAAGAGAGTACACGTTAAGCCCACAGTGTACTCTCTTTTACAGTGACGGTTATTTAACCAGCTCCTGGATACGCTCTTTATTTGCTTCAAACCCTATTAATATTTCAGGCTTTTTCAAAAATCCCACGAAGGATTTTTCTTTAAACAGTAAAGCAGGCACCATTTTTGAACCAGTCAGCTTAATAAGTCTTTGCTCTTTTTTTGGATTTTTACTCACGTCATGTTCTTCATAACTAACCTTGTTCTTGGAAAGAAACTCTTTCGCCATTTTGCAATCCATTCATCCTGGGCGTGTGAAAACTTCAACTTTAAACATAATTACCTCCAGTTAATTATTAATAAGGGTCTTTTAATTGCCAGTTTTAAATAGTGTTCCCTCATCTGACTCTTTGTTATAAACGGCCACTGCTGTTTAAAAAACTCATACCCTAAGCCCTGCATTTTAAAAACCTCAGGAAGAAATGAATCTGTAAAAAATACTTTTATATCTTAAAGTTATCCACCTCTGCTAATAAAGTAAAAAACACATTTAAAAGAGATTTATGACTACGTTAAACCCCTCTACTTTAATAGTTTGGAACTTTCTACTACAAGCGTAGAGGTTTAGGGAGGGGGGTATCAGGAAAAAGAAAAAGAGACGAGACGGGTAAAGCTGAAAAAAGGAACCCCTCCCCTGCTTACTTTAACTAATACATAGAAAAATTGGAGGTTGATATATATGAATAAAACAGGTGTCTTTATAGTAATGCTTCTCATAGTCATAGGAGGTGCAGGCTGGTTTTTCGCAGAAAATATGCCTCAAAGGGGAGCCCCAATGACTGGAGGCGGAATGAATCCTCCATCCGATAACACAAACACTCAATCTTCCAGTGCAGAGGAGAAAGCCTTGCCTATTCCTCCGCTTTTAGAAGACAAAAACCCCGAGCAGGGAAAAGCGGAGTTTGATCTGATTGCTCAGGAAGGGACAACGGAATTTTTTAACGGAAAAGAATCTGACACATACGGCTATAATGGCAACTATCTTGGACCGGTTATTCGTGTCAGAAACGGAGACGATGTGAAAGTGAATGTTAAAAATGAACTTAGTGATGCTACTACCGTCCACTGGCACGGTCTGGAGGTAGACGGAACTGAGGACGGGGGGCCACATTCGGGTATTGAGTCTGGTGAAACATGGGACCCTGAATTCCCAATTGAGCAGCCGGCGGCCACCTTATGGTACCATCCACACTTGCTTCATAAAACAGGTGAGCAAGTATACAAAGGTCTTGCCGGAATGTTTATCATTGAAGACGACATTTCGGACAGCCTGAATATCCCTAAGGAATACGGTGAAAATGATATTCCCTTAATCGTACAGGATAAACAGTTTTCTTCTGATGGAACGTTCGAATATAATCTGAACAGACATGATATTATGATGGGGCTTCAGGGGGACACTGTGCTTGTAAACGGGGCGGTAAATCCGTATCTTGAAGTTCCTCAAGGTAAAGTAAGGCTTCGGGTATTAAACGGCTCAAACGCTCGAACCTATAATTTCAAACTGAGCAATGACCAGAAATTTCATCAAATAGCCAGCGATGGAGGGTTCCTGGAACAGCCGGCAGAAATGACAAACGTTGTTTTAAGTTCTGCTGAAAGAGCGGAGATCATCGTTGATTTTTCTGAGTTTGAAGAAGGCGACACTCTGGAGCTTACTGATCAGGGCACCCCTTTTATGAGCTTTCGGGTCACCGGAGAAGAAGGTCACCAGGCAGACCTTCCCGGGCAGTTAACAACGATAGAAGAAATTAATCCATCCGAAGCGGTAAGAACAAGAGAATTTGTATTCCAGGGAATGGGCAGAAACGTTAATATTAATGGAAAGCAAATGGACATCAACCGGATTGACGAAGTGATCTCCTTAAATGAGACGGAAATTTGGGAAATCACCAATGAAGCAGGCGGAATGATGGGCGGAATGGGTGGAAATGGAGGAATGATCCATCCATTCCATGCGCACGGCGTTCAGTTCCAGGTTCTTGACCGTGATGGGAACCCGCCCCCGCCAAACGAAACAGGGTGGAAAGATACGATTCTCGTGTCTCCCGGCGAAAAAGTAAGAGTCATAGCCACCTTCGAACATCCCGGAGTGTTTATGTACCATTGCCACATTCTCGAACACGAAGATGCAGGGATGATGGGACAGTTTGAAGTTGAATAATTTTCATTCGGTAAACGGCTTGCATGTATGCAAGCCGTTTCTTGTTGGTGATTTGTTCCTTACCCGGATCCCAGCCATGCTAAAGCAATTTAATGCCTCCCTAAAATAGGTCACTTACCCAGGCAACGCCCCCACATACGTACACGTGTGAGAAGACACCTCTACTGCCCGTTCAGCTGACTGAAGGATATTATCCGTTTTCAAATAGTTAGCGAGAAAACTTCCCGCGAATGAATCCCCTGCAGCTGTTGTATCCACCACTTCTACTTCAGGCGGCGATAATTCGACAAAGTCACCGTCATAAAAAAATAAGCAGCCTTTTTCCCCAAGCTTTAAAATTGGAATAGCCACCAATTGCTTGAGCTTCAAAAGAATATTCCGCGGATTTTCTTCGCCCGTAAGAAGCACACCTTCCTCATAATTTGGAAAGAAAAACGTGACTCCTTCGAGAAATTTTAAAAGAGCATCCTTATGATCTTTTAGAAAATAGGTTGAGCTAGGATCCAAAGCTACGGGAATATCAGCTGCGAACGCCATTTCTTTGGCTTTTCTCACCGCCTTTTGAGTGGACTCCGAAAAGAAACTGTAGCCGGATAAGTAAATAAGCTCACTTGAATCCAGTCCTTGAATGTCTTTTTCCGACAAAAATAAGTTTGCTCCTCTGTCAGTAATCATTGACCTCTCGCCAGTGTCGTTATCAATCATCAGAACAATAGAACCTGTTTTATCTTTGTCTTCTTTTGTGACCACAGGGGTGACTCCCTGACGCTTGCTTTCTTCTATTAAATAATTTCCAAACAGATCATTGCCGACCTTTCCGATCAGCCGGCAGCTGACTCCTTCCCTGCTGATAAACGACGCGACATTATTGGCCTGCCCACCCGGACGGCAGTTGATTTTTCCGCCCGTGTCGGTGCCGATATTGGTCTCAGCTTTCTGAACTAAAATATCCACCGTTAAATCGCCGATCACCGTGATCATTGATAATACTCCTTTGCAAGTTGCGCGGCCGTCTTCGCATTATTGATCATCAACGAGAAATTTGCTTTCACACTGGATCCTTCTGTTATATCCTTAATTTTTGATAAAAGAAAAGGGGTCACTTCTTTCCCTGAGATGTGTTTATCTTTTGCTTCCTGGAGCGCTTCTTTAATGACTTTGTCGATTAATTCAGCATCCAGTTCGTCTTCTTCAGGGATAGGGACAACGACAGAAACGGCATGGTTCAAATTCAGCTTGTCCTGCACTTTCAAAAGCTCGGCTATGGAGTATTTATCCAGCTTCTCTATCGTTATGCCGGTATCACGTATGTAAAAACCAGGGTATCTATCAGTCTCGTAACCGTAAATCGGCACTCCTGCCGTCTCTAAATATTCGACAGTTTTAGGAATATCAAGAATCGATTTCACTCCGGCACTGACGATGCACACCTTCGTTTTGGCTAGCGCGAGCAGATCAGCGGAAATATCAAACGTCTCATCCACTCCGTAATGCACACCGCCCAGTCCGCCGGTGGCAAAAAACCGGATACCGGCCTGTTCAGCCGCAAACATCGTCGCCGCCACAGTCGTGGCGCCGTCTTTCCTGCCCGCCAATACTCTCGGGATATCGTGGATACTCGTTTTAAAGGCGTCTCGGGATTTCCCCAGGCGTTCAATTTCGTCCGTCGTCAGCCCAATTTTTATGTTCCCGTCCATGATCGCAATGGTCGCCGGCACCGCCCCCTGCTCTCTGATCGTTTCCTCCACCTTCACGGCCAGTTCAACATTTTGCGGATAAGGAAAGCCATGGGAAATAATCGTAGACTCCAGAGCGACCACCGGTTTCCCAGCGTTTAACGCCCTTTGAACTTCCTCTTTTATCTTCAAAAATTCCATTTACAGACCTCCATTCTTTTCTTTTTGAAAAAAATTGGCTTTGACCCTGTATGAGGGTGAGCACTCCTGTCCTTAATTTAACTTAGGAAGAAATTATTGTAAACCCTTACATCGTTGGTTTATCAGGGAGTTTTTAATATGGAGGGAGGCAGAGGATAAGAAGAAATTGGTGACTTTGAGTGGGTGTCTCAATCAGACGGCGGTTCCGCAGCAAGCTTGTAAAAACGGAGGGCATTTGGGGGTGAGTGCAACAATCATGGAGGGGTTCGCCACAATCCCTCCGAAATGTGCAACAATCCCGACAAAAACTGTCACAATCAATGGCCAATCCGCAACAATCACAACTCAAACTGCAACAATCGATTGTTGGGTTCTTAAGTGGAGGGGCCGGAATAGGAGAACTCCATCAAATAATGGTAGGAGCATCTCAAATATCTCGGGGAGTGCATCAAATTTCCCGTGCTCCCTAATGTCTTCTCCGCTCTTTCTTAGATTAAAGACTTCTTACATCTTGCTGCTAGATCCATACCTCTCACACCTGTTTCATCCCGCCCATATTCTATATAAAGAATTGAATTATTTTACAATTTTTAAGTAATATTTACCTTTTTGAAGATAAATAGAGATACAGTAACTTAAATTACTATATTGTTAAAATTTGACTGATTTACAGGTTTTACATATATATATTAGTGATATACTATTTAAATTGTTAGTTATAACGAACAAAAAGAGGAGGAGATTTGGTGAAAAAGACAGTTAATTCTTTATTAACTGCTGTGCTTTTAGTCATCTTTTTAGCGGCAGGATTTGTTATTTATCAGACAAACACGGCGTCTGATGAACCTCCTTCTATACTGGGATATAAGACCTTTATTGTACTAACTGGAAGTATGAGGCCGACTTTGGAACCTGGCGATTTAGTCATTTCCAAAACCCCTGACCAGGAAGAAAGCATTGGCCAGGGCGATGTTATTACATATAAAAACGATCAGGGAGTGGTTGCCACTCACCGTGTGATTGATGTCCTTACCCATGACGGCCAAACTGTTTTTCAGACTCAGGGAGATGCAAATAATTCACCAGATAATTATGTCATTACAATGGATCAGATTTACGGCTCGCAGATTACCCACATCCCTAAGTTTGGGTACGTGTTGAATTATGCTGGCTCAACTGCAGGGATTATCACTTTAATTGTGCTTCCATTAATCTACTTATTTTTTTCAGAAATAGTGACAAAGAACAGGAAAAAGAACAAAGCAGCTGGCAAAAGAGGAGAAGAACCTTCCCCTACAGATACCAGCCTTTAAAAAACAACTTAAGCAGTAACGAACAAGTTTGCGATAGGAGCTGAGAAGTACATTCTTTATCTGGGCACTTGGAATGTATGGAGCGAGTAGTGCAACCGACTTCCAATATACTAATCAAATTTAGAAAGTGGAGGAATGTGACATGAACAAAAGAAAAGTGATTTTAGGTACAGTAGTAGGGGGAGCTTTACTAGCAGCAGTGGGATTTGGCACCACGGCACAGTTCCAGGAAACATTCAGCAGTGACGGTCCAAATGAAATTAACGCCGCTGAATTCGTGGTAGTTGAAAACTGGGGCAGCTTATCAGAAACGGTTTCAATTGATAAGTTTGCTCCTGGACAAGCTGGTTTATATCAATTCGGTATTGATGCAAGAGGGGCGGAAGTACCTGTAGAGATCACTGTGGACGCCACCGTTTCAGGTGAATTAGCAGGTGAAGGCACACCGGTCACTTTTGAACTGGTTGAAACGACTGGTACTGGTTATGATTTGGTGGACGACGACTATTCTGACGGTTTATCCGCGAGTACTACTGACAAGGCCGTTACTTATGCTTTGGTGTGGGATTGGGAAGCTGGAAAAGAAGGTTATGACCATAATGCATTTGCAGGAAAATCCGCTGAATTTGAAATTGAAGTAGACGCTACCCAAATTGTTGAAAAAGAGCTTGTTACAAATGTTTATACAGGACAGGCAGGTTCATTTAACGGTGTTGAAATTAAGTTTGAAGGAAACACGATCAAGTTTGAAATTGATGGCAAAACATTTGAAGTGGGAGATAATGTGTACCAAGTGCGCAATAACGGAACTCAAATTCAAGTCCACGCTGCCCACAATAACGGCAACCAAGGCCTTGGAACTCTTGAAATCAACATTCCTCAAGGTTTCTTAGACAAAGAATAAATTTTTAGGGTAAGAGGGGATCCTCTTGCCCTTGCTTCAATATAAAGGGGCGATATAAATGAAACATCTTGCACTCTTCACTCTGACATTAGCCATCCTCATTGTTGCTGCTTCAAAATTTACCGAGGACAGTTACGCCTTATTCCACCATTCAGCGTCTACCAGCTTTGAGATTCAGGCAGATGATGAATTTGATACGGATAAGGATAAGGATAAGGATAAGGACAAAGATAAAGATAAAGATAAAGATAAAGATAATGATAAAGACAACGACAAAGGCAACAATAGAGACAATGAGAAAAACAACCGGGACAAGGATAATGGTAATGATAAGGACGATAAGGGAAACAACGAGAACAACAACCAGGACCAAAATGAGGGTAAAGCGAAAGATACTCAAAACAACAAAGGTAATGATAATAGAGAGAATGAGAACAAAAAGGATAAAGACACAGACAGCAACAATGAGGGAGATATAGCTGAAAGTGGAGAAAGCGGTAAAGATAAGAGCGAAGATATGACCCATGATCATAATGAAGATAACGAAGATAACGACTCTTCCCTTTCTGGCGACAATGAAACGACTGAAGATAGTAAGGACGAAGGAAATGGAGAATCTGCCGAAAAATAAAAAATGGTTTGACGAAAGAGAGGCATAATTAGAGTGCCTCTCTTTTTGTCATGTTGGGTTTCTTTAATTATGTTTTTCGATCACCACTTAGCTGATTGCTTCAATGAGGGAGCGTTTGATGAAATTTGGTAATTGGTGCAACAATTTTCCGGCTCTTTGCCACAATCCCTCCGAAATGTGCAACAATCCCGACAAAAACTGTTACAATCAATGGCCAATCCGCAACAATCCCCGCCCAAAGTGCCCCAATCGATTGTTGGGTACTTAAGTGGAGGGGCCGGCATCGGGGTAGTGCATTAAATATTCCACCGCCCTCCCCAAAATCTTCCCAATACCTCATCAAAAAACTAATTTCCTTCTTTTCATGGCGCCGACCCACCCTATACACCTACACCCTCCTAATCACCCACAGCAGTAAGGGCAATGTCGCAAAGATGCTGATGACCCGGATGATCTGGAGGCTTGCAACGAGGGTCGGCTCCTGGTTCAGTGCGAAGGCGGTGGCGGACATTTCCGCTGCTCCTGCCGGGACGACGCTTAATAAACTGACGATGTAAGACATGTCGCTTAATAACCAAAAGACATAGGCAGAAAGGAAACTGAATGCGACAAACAGGCCTAAGATACCTGCACTGACTTTTCCGATTTTTTTCAATCGTATAAGAGTCGTTCTGTCGAATCGGACGCCAACCATCACGCCGATCAATGCCTGCCCGATTCCGCCGATGTAGCTTGGAACGCCTTCAATCTGAAACACATACTCTCCAAACAAAAAACCTAAAACAATCGCATATAATAAAGCCCCCGCTGGCAGTTTAAAAAGTGAATTTAATAACGCAGCTAAAGTGATCACAAAGGTAAATGTCGCCACATGGTCAAACGTGAGTGCCACCGGATCGACTCCTGCCACCGCTTCGCCTCCCCTGTTATTCCAGACGCCTGCCAAAAACGGGATGTGCAGTACAAAAAGCGTAATACGGGCTGTATGGAAGGCGGCGACAATCCTTTCGTCCGCATCATACTCGCTGCTGACACTGATAATCTCTGACGCGCCGCCGGGAATACAGCAGAAAAAAGCGGTCCGTTTGTTCAAAATTCCGGACCACCTGTACAATAACCAGCCGAGCACGAATCCGGCAAGGAGCGTCAGGATCAAAGTGACAATGAGCGGGCCTAAATAAATGCCGATAATGGCAAAAAGATCAGTCGTCATAAGAAGGCCGATATTCGCCCCCACCAAAGAAAGCGCTAATTTAAACGGCCAGCCGTCATATGAAACGCCAGAACGGGCAAGCCCAAACAGCAGCCCTGTCAGCAACGCCCCGAGCAGCCACCCCGCCGGTACATTTATATAATTAAACAGCCATCCTGCGAATAAAGATAGGATAAGAATAGCGACCGCCCGCACCATACAATCGACTCCGTTTCAGCTTTCTGAGATTCTCTGCATATTATAAATTCACGTCAACCCATCACCGCCGCTTAAGCCCCCGCCTGCGTTTGATAAACTTTATAAACCTTATAGTCAGCGGAATGACAAGGGCCACCACTGCCAGAATTAACAGCGTTAATGAAATAGGTTTTGATAAAAAGATCGTCCAGTCTCCTGATGAAATCTGCAGGGCCCGGCGCATATTTTCTTCCATAATGGCGCCAAGAATCATGGCCAGAATAAGCGGCGCTGCAGGAAACTCATACATGCGCATTCCAAATCCGATTAAGCCGAAAATGAGAACTAACATCAGATCAAACGTGTTGAAGCTTAAGCCGTACACACCGATCATACAAAACACGATGATCAGGGAGAGGAGCATCGCTCTCGGCACGTTGAGTATTTTTGAAATAAGCGGGATTAACGGCAAATTTAAGATAAGCAAAAAGATGTTCCCGATATACATACTGGCAATGACTCCCCAGAACACATCCGGCCGGTCTTCAAGCATTAACGGCCCCGGCGTGATGCCCATGACGAGTAATGCCCCAAGTAAAACAGCGGTCGTCCCTGACCCCGGTACACCAAGGGTTAACAACGGTACGAATGACCCGCCGCTCGCTGCATTGTTAGCCGCTTCGGGAGCAGCTACCCCTTTGATGTTCCCTTTCCCGAAGGTGTCTCCGTCTTTCGCGATATTCTTTTCCATTGTGTAGCCAAGGAACGAGCCAATCGTGGCGCCGGCTCCAGGCAGAACGCCCGTAAAGAATCCGAGGACCGAGCTTCTTCCGACTGGCGGAGCAATTTCCTTGATCTCCTTTTTCGACAGCTTAAGAGAACCTAACGCGTTCTGCTTCAGTGATCCCGTCTTTTTTTTCAATAAAACAAAGACTTCCCCTAAAGCAAACACCCCTAACGCAACAATTAAAAAGTCGACCCCGTCAAGTAAATTAATAGTGCCGAAAGTGTATCTGGCCGTTCCCGTCTGAAGATCCATCCCTATAAGCGAAACCATCACGCCGAAAACTGCTGCAATCAGCCCTTTTATAAGAGACTTTTCTGACAAACTGACCACGGCAGTGAGACCGAATACCATTAAAGCGAAGTATTCCGCCGGCCCGAAACTGACAGCGACCCGCCCTAAAAGAGGCGCGATGAACATAAGACCAATGACACTGACCGTACCGCCGATAAATGAGGCGTATGCTGCGATGGCCAGCGCTTTCCCAGCCTTCCCTTGTTTTGATAGCGGATAACCATCGAATGAAGTGGCGACCGTTCCCGCAACCCCTGGCGCGTTTAACAAAATGGATGATGTCGAGCCGCCAAAAATCGCTCCGTAGTACACCCCTGCCATTAAAATTATGCCAATGGCAGGATCCATTCCATACGTGATCGGAATCATTAAGGCGAGAGCGCTTATTGGACCGAGCCCGGGAAGCATGCCGATGACGGTTCCAGCCACCACCCCGATTAACACGAACATTAACGCTTCCGGCTGAAGGGCTACTTCAAAGCCATATAATAAGTTTTCGAATGCATTCATGAGTGAGTCACCTCTTTCCTAGAACGGCAGCAGTCCGGGCGGTAAATAAACACCGAGCCCTCTTGTAAGCAAAAAATAAAATCCAAACGCGATGAAACCGGCAACAATAGCATTGACAACGTGCCGAGTAAAACCGTAAAACCATGTCATTCCAAATACAAAGAACAAAGTGGTCAGCGGAAATCCGGCCCGCTCCAGCAAAAAGATGTAAGCACCGACTGCTGCTACCGTAACCACGATTTGTGTTTCAGGCTTTTGCCAGACAGAGACATCCGCCTCCTTTTTCTGGCCCCCTCCTTCATCCGAAGGAGATGTGTCTGCAGGCGGATCTCCTGCGGCTTCTTTTTCATCCAGCTTATCTTTTTCAAAAAAGAGAGCAATTGAGAGCAGCCCCATCGTGATCCCAAGCACCTTTGGAAATAAATCGGAATCTACCGGCCGTGGCAGCGCATAATCAGGAATTTGAAAAGCAACATACAGATAAAAAATTGAAAACAAAAATAAAATAATAGCGATAATCTGATTGGCTCTAAGCTGTTTGATCACATTCATCGTGTCCGGCTCCTTTCCAGCTTCCTTAAAGAGATTATTAAGAGAATAAGGAGGGAGCATTAAGCCACCTCCTTATCACGGCCTTTATTCCACTAATCCAATCTCAGTCAGGACATCTTCAAACAAGTCAAACTGTTCGTCGAGGAAGTCGCCAAATTCTTCGCTGTCCTGATAGTTGTTAATCCAGCCGAGATTTTCCCGATGCTCGTCCCACGTGTCCGTTTCGAGCATCTCAGCATACATGTTTTCATAATAATCTACAGCTTCCTGCGGCATATCAGGCGGTCCCATAATCCCTCTCCAAATGTCGAATGTGTAATCAATCCCTTGTTCAATGAACGTTTCTCCTCCAGCTTCCTGAAGGGCTTCTACCGGTTCCTCAGAGGAATAGGCGATTGGACGAAGCTCTCCTGACTCTACCTGTCCTGTGGATTCCCCGACACCGGTAATCACGACATCCACGTGGCCGCCAAGCAGGTTGGTCATAGCTTCCCCGCCACCTGCGAACGGCACGTAGTTGACATCAGCTGCGTTAATTCCGAACTCGGCCGCGGCACCAGCAAAGGAAATGTGGTCCATACTTCCCGCAGCTGATCCCCCGCCGACAGAGACGGATTGCGGATCTTCTTCAATCGCTTCAAACACCTCCACGATTGATTCAAATTCAGAGTCCGGCTGAACCAGGACGATGGAGTAGTCCGTAATTAAGTTAGCAACCGGTGTAAAGTCGGTATGATCGTACTGCGATGTTTCCGTCAGTGGCACGAGAATAATTGGCGGGCTCGCTGCGAACAACGGCTGTGCTTCGCCTTCATGACCCGCTACTTCTGCCCAGCCGATGGCACCGCCGCTCCCAGGGATGTTCTGAGGTGCAAAATTGACAGGTGCCAAGTCTTCTTCCTGAATGACTTGAGCTGTTGTCCGGATAAGAGTATCCCATCCGCCGCCGGCATCAGCAGGCGCGATGTATTCCACATCATTTTCCGGCTCCCAGTCAGACGCTGTGTCATTTCCGCCATCGTTGCTGTCAGCGTTGTTATTTGCATTGTCAGTTTCATTACCATTGTTATCGCCGGCTTCTGCCTCATTGTTATTTTCTTCATCCGGGTGTTCAGGGGCATCACCGCAAGCAGCCAATAAAGCAACTGACATTCCCGTCACTCCTGCACCATAAATAAAGCGCTTACAAAACTGTCTCAATAAAAAAACCTCCTGTAGTAATCAGATAATTAAGAACTGAGTTCATATTATCTGAAAATACAGAAGAGAGTAAATATTCTGGTCATAAGTTGTATTTTGTTCATTTTGTTCACACAATGTTCACAAACTCACATCTCTTGTCACTGCTGCCCCTTAAAATATCTCCGCTCCGGTCTGCCCACATCTCCATAAATCATCTGGACACGAACGTCACCTGTCGAGATGAGATACTCTAAATACCGTCTGGCCGTCGACCGGCTCGCACCAATTGATTCTGCGGCGGTTGAAGCAGTCATCCCTTCGCCGCCCGATTTATGGAGCGCCTCGGTAATATTTTTTAACGTTAACGAATCAATCCCTTTCGGCAGCTCGTTCATGTCCTTTAAAGCCGCAGCTTGATGGTCTGCTCTCCCGAACCTGAGACTGTCAAGTTCGTCCTGTGAGAGTGCCTGCTGCTGTGCCAGCGATTCCTGCTCACTTTTTAACCGGCAAAACGTCTCGTGAACTCGCTCTTTCTGGACAGGCTTAATTATATAATCAAAGATACCTGCCTGGAGGGCTTCCTGGATCGTAGCTGTTTCATTGGCAGCCGTCACCATAATGACGTGGATTTCAGGATAGTGGTTACGGATATGCCACAGCAGTTCAAGGCCTGTCACATCAGGAATATAAATATCAAGTAAAATAATATCAGGCAGCGCTCCCGTTTTTTCAAGGAAAGAAATTGTCTCTTCTCCCGTTTTAACCACTTTTAACACGTTAAAATCCGGCATGACTTCAACAAATGCCTCGTTAATAGCCGCAACTCTGAAATCGTCTTCCACGATCAGCACTTGTAATGTTTTGTTTGAAAAAGTTGAAGAAACCATTATAACACCCCCCTGCTCATTTCAGTTTGACTCTTAGGCAGCGATATGACAAAGCATGTGCCTGACAAATCACTCTTTTCTATAAAAATGGTACCGTTCAGGTCTTCTACCGCGGCAGACACGAGTGCGAGTCCTACCCCGCGGTGTCTGGATGACTCTTTCGTAGAGAAACCTCTCTTAAAGATTTCCTCATATTTTTCTTCATCAATACCCGGCCCGTTATCTTCCACTTCAAAAATAAAATCATAACCGATATCCGTAAATGAAATATGAACATGCGGTTTCTCAACAGTGTTGGTGCTAGCGGCTTCGACGGCATTTTCAAGAATATTGCCCAGGATCGTCACGATGTTTTCCTGCTGTCTTTTGAGTAATGGCTCACGTAGCTGGCTGTTCTCATCAAACGTCATCTTCACTCCGATCTCCCTCGCCCGGTTCAATTTCCCGAGAAGGACACCGCTCACAATTTTATCAGAGACATTGTCGACAAGAAAGCGGATCCATTCCTGCTGGACCTTCGTTTCGTGGTCAATAAACTCAATGACTTCAGGGACACGGTTCAACTGTAAGAGCCCGGAAATCGTATACAGTTTATTAGAAAATTCATGTGTCTGTGCTCTTAGCCCTTCCGCATATTCCCTGACATGCGTCAGTTCTTTGGACAGTTCCCGAATTTCGGTACGGTTTCTGAAAGTGGCCACCGCTCCGCTGACACGCTCCCCGGTAAAAATCGGGACGCGATTGACTACATAGAGCTCATCCTCTATCCACAATTCTTTATTAAAGTCCGGATAGCCGGTTTCAACTACCTGGATCAGCCCTGTATTGGGCAAAAGGTCAACTAATGGCTCCCCGATCAGCTTTTTCACGGGGACGGCCTGGACATTTAAATACTCTTTAGCTTTCTGGTTAATCATCGTCACCCGGCCATCATTATCGATGGCGATCATGCCTTCATGAATGGACTGTAAAATAGCATCTTTTTCATGAAAGAGCCTTCCGATTTCCTCAGGCTCCAAACCGTGAATCGACCGCTTTACGTGATAAGAAATAAGAAATGAACCGATAAACCCGAATCCTAAAACCCCGGCGATAATCACCCATGTATCTGAAAGAAAATCCCTCGCCGTCAACTCCACATCTTCCTGCAAAAATCCGACCGACACAACGCCGATAATGTTGCCCTGGCTATCAAAGACCGGCGTCTTCCCGCGTATGGACGGGCCAAGCGAACCGACCGCTTTCGACACATATGATTCGCCGTGAATTAACGCCCGGTCATTGTCTTCACCTACCATCCTGTCTCCAATCCTGTCCGCCCTGGGGTGTGAATACCGAATCTCTTCCGTATTTCCCACCACCACAAACTCGGCCCCAATCTCCTCTCGGATATCTTCTGCAATTGGCTGGATCGTTGCTGACGGATCTTCATGAAAGAAAGCATCACGGACAGCGGGAATTGAAGCCACACTCAGAGCTACACTCAGCGCCTGCTGCCCCGTCTGATCCCATACCTGATCAGAATACTGCTGGTTGTAATAAAACCCCAACGCGAGAATCATGAGGGTGACCAGCAGCGACATCAACAGAACCATTTTCGATAGCAGATTCATCCGTAACCGCTCTTTTAAACTGCTGAACTTGCGAACAGGCCACACCTTCCTAAGAGTTTGCACTGGTACCACCCTTTTCGTCTCATCTTCTGTGTAACATTATGTCACAATATTCTGTTAATATGAAGGCGGAAACTTTAATGGAAAAAAGTGTCTGTGGTAGGCGTTGATGGGGGAGCGGATGGGCTATTCGTGATAGCGCAAAGTAGGGGCGGTTTGGACAAGAGGTTGAGTGAAGATGCAATAGGGGCTGTTTTTTGATGAGGAGGGGAGCTGCAATTCCGGGGCATAATATCGCAAACAGAGAATCCTGGGGTGGGTGCAAATTGGGAGACCTTGCTGAAAGAAAGCCGCCTGCAGAATTTGTCCTGATAAAAGGGAACTGCCACAATAAACCGGAGAAGTGCCACAATCCCCCGCTAATGTGCAACAATCCCGACAAAAAACTGTCACAATCGATTGCCAATCTGCAACAATCCCCGCCCAAAGTGCCCCAATGATTGTTGGTACTTAAGTGGAGGAGCCAGAATGCATCAAAAAAACCCGCAAATGCATTAAATTCCCCACTCACTGCACCAAATCCCCCACCAACTGCCTCCAATACCTAAGAAACTTCCACCACAAAAGATCTGCGATCCTCTAACCGCCCCAAGAGCCGAGCTCCCCGCCACTAACCGCTCCAATCTGTCCAAACCCATCCCGAAAATAGTTATGTGTCAAGAAGATCCTGGCGAACGGGGCTGAAGACATCGATGATGACACAGTCTTCAAGCACCTTAACCCTGTGTTTTTCATTGGAGGGAACGTACTGGGTGTCCCCTTCGTTTAGAATTTTTTTGTCGCCGGCTAAGTCAAACTCAAGCTTTCCTTTTTCCAAATAGCATGTCTGTTCTTCGGGGTGCTGGTCGGTGTCGCCTTCAAATCCAGCTTCTATTTCTACTTTTACGACCATGAGAGAGCCTTCAGCGCTTAATACGTTTCGTTTTACCATAGTACTACATCCTTTCGATTGATTATTCTGCAAACAGCATCGTTCCTGGGAATAAGACGATTAACGTAAGGACAAACAGGACAATGAGAATATACGGGATAACCGCCTTGAACGACCTTTCAATGGAGAGGTCCCCTATTTTTGCTGCCAATAACAAGCAAAGCCCGTATGGCGGTGTGACTAAGCCGATCGCAAGGGAAATGATTGTAATCATTCCTAATAGAATTGGATCGATACCAAATTCCAGTGCGATAGGCAGAACCACCGGAATAAACAGAATCATTGCAGGTATGGCATCCATAAATGTCCCTATAAACAAGAAGAAAAGGACAATGATTATGATAAAAATCCACTTGCTTGTAATATTATTTGTGAAAAACTCAGAAGCTAGCATGGATAACTGATAGTAACTCATGAGCTCTCCCAAAGCACTGGCTGCCGCTAACGCAAACAGTGAGAGCGAGCTTAGTGTTAACGTATCAACCATTACGCCGTACAAGTCTTTAATTTTCAATGTCCGATAGACAAACAAACAGATTAACAGTGTATAAATTGAGGCGAACGCTGCTGCTTCTGTTGCTGTAAATATTCCTGTAATAATCCCCCCGATTAAAATGACCGGGGTAAGAAGAGCTGGAAAAGATTCCAGAAATAATTTAAAAAACTTTTTGAGAGAGGCGCGCTGGTTTTTCGGATAGCCTCTTCTAATTGACAGAATAAGCACAAACGCCATCATACCTACACCAATTAATACTCCCGGAATGATCCCTGCCAAAAATAATGCGCCAACTGAGACATTTGTAAGGCCCGCAAAAATAATCATCGGAATACTTGGAGGAATAATGACCCCCACGGTTGAAGAAGCTGCCGTAATTCCTACAGATGTTTCAGCATCATAGCCTTGTTTTTTCATATTCGGTATGAGAACTTTTCCGACACCGGCCGTGTCTGCCTGTGAGGCGCCTGATACGCCTGCAAACATCATAGAAACGAGAATATTGGCATGGGCAAGTCCGCCCCTAATGTGCCCTACAATTGATAAAGCAAAATCAATGAGTTTTTGCGAGATTTTACCCGAGTTCATTAAATTTGCAGTCAGGATAAACAATGGGACAGCTAGAAGCACAAAGGAATCGAGCCCATTAAGCATACTGACCGGAACCCGCACTTCAGGTATATACTCGATATTTAAAATTCCAATGAAAGACACGATACCAATAACAAAAGCAATCGGAACACCTATAAACATTAAAATGACAAATGACGCAATTAATAACCAGCCGATCATCCGTTTGCCTCCTCTCTTTTAAAGCTTTTTAAATCTTCAAAGATATGCCAGGCTAAATAAATCATCATTGTAAATCCAGCAACAGGGATAGAAATCCACACATATCCCATCTTCATAAATGTTAAAGAAGCCCAGTTATAGTTCCAGAAATTAGTGACTGCGTCTATTCCAAAGTAAAATAGGGCAAAGCTGAATAGAAATAACACCGTATCATTAAAAAGACTGAGCGAAGATCTCAATTTGCCTGTAAATTTGTTATACAGGAAGTCGAACTTAAAGTGCTCTTTCCGGTAAATCATAACTGCTGCCCCCATGAAAATAGCCCATATAAAAGAATATCTTGCTACGTCCCCTGTCCAAATCACTGAGATACCCAGCAGCCGGGTAGCAACTTGAATAATTACTGCCAGAAAAAAGATACAGAGCATAGTTACCCCGACAGCAAGCTGAATCTTTTCAAGCAAGTTAATAACTTTTTTCATCTTAACCCCTCGTTTCTTTCTAAATTAGACTTCAGGTAGTGTGAAAGGATAAATAAGCCTGGGCAGCCTGGCCTGCACACCAGCCGGACCATCCCGTACTTACTGGCTATCTCATCCAGCGCCTGAGAATATGTTTTTAGCTCAGAACAGCTTACGGGAAAATATTCTGACCTAAAAAAATAATCTGGGCGACTGATCAAGCCTAATTCTAATTAGAGGTAAAGGAGGGGGAAGAGCAGACAAGCTGCTCTTGCTCCTGCCTCTCACCTTATGAGTTAACTACCGCATGTCTCTGATTTGTTCTAAAAGATGTGTGACACCGATTTCTTCGGCTACTTCATCCTGCAACGGTTCAGCAATCTCAATGAATGGCGCCTTATCAATTTCGTTGATTTCACCGCCGTCCTCAAGCAGCTGCTGTCTATATTCTTCTTCTTGTTCGTATAAAGCCTGGCGCTCTGCTTCCACAGAAGCAGCTGCAGCTTCCAGAATGATGTCCTGATGCTCTTCAGAATAAGACTCAAACTCTTCATTATTAATCAGTAGAAAGCGGGTGGTATAGTCGTGCCCGGTTTCCGTTGTATAACGGCCGTTATCTGTTTCATGATGGTTTTGCTGCACAAAGTAAGGATAAGCATTCTCAGCACTGTCTACGACATTTTGCTGAAGGGCCTGGTACAATTCTCCCCAGTCCACATCTGTCGGTACGGCTCCGGTCTGGTTCCAGAAATCCGCGACAACACCGGACGTCTGAGTACGAATCGTCATCCCTTGCAGATCGTCGATCGACTGAAGCGGCTGTTTACCGTAATAGTGGCGAACACCGGCGCTCCAGTAACCAACCAGCTTAAATTTGTTATCTGACTCTTCTAAAATAATATCCGCAATTTCATCGCCCACTTCACCATCTACTGTCTGTTCCCAGTGGTCATAGCTGTCGAACAAATACGGAAGCGCAAATAAATCAATTTCCCTGATGCCTGTATTACTCATAAACCCTGGTGAAACTAATACCACATCCGCTCCGCCTACCTGTAGACTTTCAACTAATTCAGATTCACTCGTTCCAAGTGTGCCGGCGTGTACTTCCACCTCGATGGAACCGCCTGATTCACTTTCAGCCACTTCTTTAAATTCCAGCAAGCCATCCTGATACGGGTTTTCCGGATCCGTCTGGTTATGGGCGGCTACTATTTTAATAGAATCTTCCCCTTCGCCTGCTGCTGCGTTTACGTCGTCCTGATTCTGGTTGTTTCCTTCAGCGTCTGTGTTACCGTTGTTGTTGTTCCCACAGGCAACCGCCACGAGCATGGCTGCCATAAGCATTAATACAACTAATGATTTCTTCAACATAATTTACGCACCCCTTTGTTATTACTTAGAGTTTTTGAATCCCTTTAACCTTTTGGACATAACGAGCTGCTTCCTTCGTCAACGCTTCATAATCCTCTTTCTCAACAAGCTTCTTCGGGTTGACCAAATTACTGCCTATCCCTAAGAGTGCACCCCCTTTAGCGGAGTAATCTGCAATATTTTCCAAATTAATTCCTCCTGTGACCATCAATGGAATGTGTGGAAAAGGCCCCTTCAAACTCTTCAAATAGTCCGGTCCAAACGTGTTGGCGGGAAAAATCTTGACCATATCCGCACCGTTTTCATAAGCTGTCAAAATTTCAGTCGGTGTCAAGGCGCCTGGGACACTTACCACCCCGTAACGTTTTGTCATGCGAATGGTCTCTACATTCACTGTTGGAGAGACAATGAACTGAGCGCCTGCCATAATGGTTGCCCTTGCCGTTTCCTGATCCAGGACAGTACCTGCTCCAACAATCACCTCATCTCCAAGCTCATCTGTCACTTTCTCAATAAGAGCAGTTACTTTTGGTGTTTCGGCGGTAATTTCTAAATTGCGAATCCCTCCTTTAGATAAAGCGCTTCCAATTTGTACTATATTCTCAATGCTTGTTTCACGAATAACAGCAACCAATGGCGTCTCTTTTAATTGCTCCAGAACTTGCAAAGCTTCCACCTCCCTTTTATTCTAAATTGGCATGTCTTCCGGCCATTTTTTTATTCGCTTCTTCCTTATCCTCAGTTTGTGTCAGCCAGATAATCACGGAATCCAGTAAGAGATGAACACACTGGTCAAACTGATTCCCAAGCGGTTGGATCGTCTTAGGCTCTTCAGGCCTCCTATGTTTAGTGGCTGCCGGGATAACCAGTGTCCCATCGCTAATCTCTCCTATTTTTGACTGTTTGTTGGTTGTCACAAGAAAAATATGAGCCCCGTTTTGTTTTGCCGTACTGGCCAGCTGGTAACTCGTGCTTGTAGAACCTGAACCGGAAATAGTGATGAGCAAGTCGTCTTTTTCAATACTCGGCGTAATCGTTTCCCCTGTCACATAAACGTGGAAGTCTGCGTGCATAAGGCGCATGGCAATGGCTTTCCCCATTAGTCCTGACCGCCCTTCCCCGCTAATAAAGATCCGTTTAGCCCGGCGAATTGCTTCACCTAACGCCACGGCTTCTTCTTCCTTCACGCTCTCTAAAACTGTTGAGATTTCTTCTGATACCGTTTTAATGATCCTCTTCATCGGGTGTCAACATCCCTTTCAGCTTGAAACTGGCATTCGCAGGGTCTTCCGCACTCGTGATCGCGCTTCCTACAATGACAATATCAGGTTTGTTTGCAACGATTTCCGGGAGCGTAGACTCTTTAATCCCTCCTGCTACTGAGACGGTGAAACCGCCGCCTTTTACTAGATCAAATAAATCTGCAGACATGTCTTTTTCCTTTTGCATGTCTTTCCCATAATGAAGGCTGACGAGAGTCACCCCTGCCTCCTTCAGTTCATCGAGTCTTCTTTTTTCAGAGACATTCAGAAGATCGGCCATTACTTGCTTCCCGTAGCTGTCCGCTTCAAAGAGCATATCCTTAATCGTCTCGTCAGCCGCGAAAGCCATGACCGTCACCACATCTGCTCCGGCCTCGAAAGCCTGTCTCGCCTCATGCTTTCCCGCATCGCAAGTTTTCATATCCGCTACAAGCGTGTGGTTGGGGTACCTCTGCTTAATCTCACGGACAATGCTCATCCCGTATTCTTTAATGACGCCTGTCCCAACTTCGATCCAGTCGATATGATCTTTTGTCTCTTCAAGGAGCCGGAAGCATTGCTGCCTTTCCAGTCTGTCCAGTGCTAATTGAAGCTTCATTTGGCCACCTTACCTTTCAATAAATTGTTTTTCACCTGTTTCTACCAGGACATCTTCCAAGTACGGCAGTCCCTCGTTATCTCCTGACACGCTAACAACCATTGAGCCAATTGTATTAGCAAAGGTTAAACTTTTTTCAAGCGTCCAGTTATGCAAGATCCCGTAGATAAACCCCGCATTAAAGCCATCGCCTGCCCCAACCGTATCAACGACTTTTTTCGGTTTGACAGGAGGCATATTAAGGGTTTGTCCATCGTGGTAGCCGACTGCCCCATCGCTTCCCCGTTTTACCGCGACGTATTTAATGTGCAGCTCCTTACACTTTGCAATAATTTCATCCACCTCCGCCGTTCCCAGCAGGATCTCCGCTTCGTCGACTCCAGTCAGCAGAATATCCACATCAGGCAACAGTTCCGCCAGTGCTTTTCCCGCTTCTTCCTTCGTCCATAATTTCAACCGAATATTTGGATCCATGGAGATTAATAGATTATGTTTTTTCGCAAGAGAGATGGCCTTTTTAATCACACCGATATTTTTAGCCGGATCTATCGCAGTAAACACTCCGGTAATATGAAGAAGCTTGGAGTTCTTAAAGTAGTCTTCAGTGAGCGACTCTTCCGTCAGCACCTTCGTCGGCGTATTGTCTCTATAATAGAAAGTTCGTCCGCTGCCATCTTCCATAATCTCCTTAAAATTCAAAGACGTAGGGTAATTGTCTTCCAGCCTTACTTCTGATACATCCACGCCTTCTCCCCGGACAAAATTATAAATATATTTACCGAACTCATCATTTCCCAATCGGCTGATCCATCCCATATTTAAGCCGAGCCTGGCACAGCCAATAGCAAAGTTTAATTCTGCTCCCCCTACTTTTCTTTCAAATGTACTCACATATTTCATTGGTCCTTTAATTGTTGGATTGAATGTGATCATCGCATCCCCAATTGTTATCACATCTCTCACGCGTATCGCCCTCCGTTTTTCTCCAAAAAGTTATAGTAAAAGTAATTACTGTTAAGAGCCGGCTGTCAGCAGGACTCCCGTTCGATCAGTTTCGGCTGAAACTCATAGATTTTCCCAGGCTCGTCTTTGTCTTTTTTCTGTATTTTATTAAGCAGCAGTTCCGCGGCTTTTTTTCCCATCTTAAATGCCGGCTGTGCCACAGTAGTCAGTGACGGGTTATAGAAACTGGCAAATGAGACTTCATCAATACCGATCAGAGCCACGTCTTCCGGAATTCGCAGCTTTTTCTTTTTAATAAATGTGAGCATTTCCATGAGTGCCAGGTCATTACCGGCCAAAATGGCTTCAGGCGGTTCTTCAAGTGACAGCATGTCCTCAAGCGCTTGTTCAAAATGTTTAAGATCCAAGCTTTTAATATAGTTATCATTCACAGGGAGGTTCAGCTGTTTGAGCGTTTTTTTAAACCCTTCCACACGCTTAATCCTCGGTGTGACATTTGGAATGATTGATGTTGTCATAATCCCTAAACGGCTGTATCCCTTCTCGACAAAGTGCTCAACCGCAAGAGAAGACGCTTTCTCGTTATCCAGCAAGACTGAAGGCAGTTCCACGTTATCGATGAGGCGGTCCATCAGCACTAACGGAAAGTGATTATCTTTCATCGTTCGTAAAAGTTCAATATTACCGCCTGTAGGGAAAAGAATAATCCCGTCAACTTGCTTAGCATGAAGCATCTCGATATACTTCTTCTCTTTTTCAGGATCATCATCCGCATTACAGACAATCGTGTGGAAATCATAATCGTGGCACACATCCTCAATCGCCCTGATCACTTGTGTGGAAAAAGCATGAAGGATATTCGCGACGATCACTCCAATTGTGGTTGTGGATTTCTGCTTCAAGCTCCGCGCCACAATATTCGGACGGTACCCCAACTGTTTAATAGCGTCTTGTATACGCGCTTTCGTTTCCTCACCCATATATTCATATCTTTGATTCAAATACTGGGACACCGTACTCTTCGACACCTTCGAATGTTTAGCTACATCAGCAATCGTTACAGACTTCATAGTCATCTACTCCATATTTTTAAATTTACTTATTAGTGGAAAATGAGTATTCAGGATTACCAAACCGATTTAGTAAATCGATTTAGTAAGAGTGTAATATAAATGAAAGCGTTTTACAACCCCTGTGTTAAAAAAATTCAGATTATTTGTTTGTTTTGGGACCGGATAGAAAAGAGGGAGACTTTAAATTAATTAAAAAAAAAGAGCAACTTTGACTCAGCTACTCTTTCCTTTGCTTTTCGTTCTTATATTCCATCATGTCTTTGTAAAGAAGGCGTTTCATATACGTTGAAAAGTATTTATATTGTTTAGCATATTCGTACATATCTGCCTCTGTAGGGTCTTCTGTATTGAAAGAAACAGACTTTACTTTTTTTCCCATAACATCCCCACCTCCCAGCATTAAGCCTTAGTTAAGTTCTCCCATGTTAACATATTTTTAGAAGGCTTTATAGGGGAAAAGGAGGAGGAGGCCGTTTACTATTATTAGATCTGTCGAGTGACGTAACCACCAGAAAGGGCGGCCTTGCTCGAAGAAGGCCGCCTAGTAGAATTTCGCCTGATAAAAGGGAAATGTCACAATAAGTCGGTGGAGTGCCACAATCCCTCCGAAATGTGCAACAATCCCGACAAAAACTGTCACAATCAATGGCCAATCCGCAACAATCCCCGAGAAAAGTGCCACAATCGATTGTTGGGTTCTTAAGTGGAGGGCACGGAATCGGGGAAGTGCGTCAAATATTTTGCGGAGTGCATCAAATTTCCCCGCAACTGCATCAAATAATTCACCGAGTGCATTAAATACCCGACGCCCCCCTCAAATATCTCCAATAACAAAGGCATTCAGGCCACCAGCCTGAATGCCTTTACACACTTTCATTTTCAGTTCTTCCGCCATATCTAAATGTCGCCTCTTACTTCAGACAGCTAGCAACTCAATTGCCCCCTCCAGATTCTAAATCCCCTTATACTGGACCTCTAAATCTTTAATAGCCGCCGTGAGGGCGTTTGTGGCTTTTCCGCGATAATGTTCCTGAATCACCTGTGTCATTTTTTCTACATCATCTTTCACACTGAACCCTTTTAGTAAGTGGCCGATAAATTCACGGCCATGTTCAGTGGCCAGTGTACATGACGCGTCAATTATTACTCCGTATTTGCGATCCACTTCTGCTGTCACTGTCAGCGTTTCGAACATGCTTTTAGCGGCCATCCCCTGCGGCAGCCTTGCATGACCGGCAATAAAAATCGTATTTATCCCTTCCACGTTCGCCACTCTCCTCTATTTCCTCTCCCTTATTTTTCAACCAATCGTTCACCCTTAACTACTTCATCATTTAATTAAAATATCCTCTTTTTAGTTAAGTAATGAAAGCAACCTTAAATGGAAGAATATAACACAGAAGTTTTTGAAAAGTTCGCCTGCGGCCAAAACCTGTCTTAAGCCTAATGGCACAACATTATTTAGATAAATCTGATTTGGCAGGTATGGCATAACCAAGAAAGAGTTTGTTTTCCGGTTGATTGAAATCGATGCCTGCCCTCGCTTCTAGGGATACTTTATAAAAAAGGCTGATCAAGGTCCAGCCTTTTAAATATTACAAGGAAATCTCAAATAGGATATCCTCGCTTATCTTATCCTCTTCTGAAAGTGCCTCCATATCCTCTACATTTATGCTTCCAGAGTCTTCCTCAAGTGGAAACAGGTAAGGGCCACTGATGACCAGAGTCAGTGTGTCTGGATTAGTTTCATTTAAAGGAAACCACAGAAGTGCAGACTGATCTTCATTTTTCGTTAAATGCGGACTGATGGCGTGTGTCTTGTATTCCTGTGCAATATCCTGATCGTTAAAAAGGAGGCGACTCTCTGTGTCTGGTACAAACCCTGCAGAGAAGTCCAGGATAACTGATTCCTCTCCGGTATTTTTCACATAAACATAGGCCAGTCCGTAATGGTCACCTTGAGTCTTAGTGCTTTTTACTATGTAAAAATCATGTAATGTCACATCCACAGAACCAGATGTCTGCACTTCGTTGAGGTTTGCTCCCTGAAGTACCGTGTACTCCTGTAGAAGAATATCCCCTTTACTTTTGTTCGTAAGTGCTTCGTGACTCCCACCCTGTTCCTGTTCATTGTCGCCGGTCTCAACCTGTTCCACAGGTTCGCTGCCACTTGATTCGTTTTGTTCTGCTGTCTGTGTGCAGGCAGCGGTAATTAAAGTAAATACTCCCACAGCAGCTATTATGGAAAATCGTTTCATCCTGCTTTTGCTCCTTTATGTGTCATTATCGTAATGCGTATTAATAAAAAACTAGTACCCGAAAAATAAAAGTTTACCATCCTTGTGGACTTTGCAAAAAGCAAATTCACCCCTTTGCAAACATCCATTAATTTCTGGAAAAATCATACCATAAATTAACGGCTCCATATGGAGTATGTATCAATAGATATATCAAAAAGGCTTCATATATTGGATTCCTTTTTCCTTTTGAAAAGCTTGTTATGTTTTTCTTAAACACCTCCTTTATTAAGGATGATACGATGAATTTATTAATACAAAAATGCAGATGGCAACTGGGAACTTGAATTTTAATATTAACAACTATGGCATTCATTCTACGGCACGGGTATCCTTACAAAAGTTTGATGCAAGCAAGGAAATTGAAATTGGAGGTATTTCGTTTACTGGTGGTGGTGAATTGGCCCTTGGATCTCTAGGTTGGGATCTGCGTATTCGAAAAGGAGCAAGAGGTTTCTTAGGCTTCGGTCCAGTGGGCGTTGGTTTTTACTTTGAAATAAATGATTAATTAAAAGAAGTAACGTACAAAAAGGGCAGGAAGGATTCTGCCCTTTTTGTACTGCCTATTGTTTTTAATATTGTAGGGTAGATGCCATGTGGAATAACGTTTCTACTTTTTCATCATCTGCTTTATCTTTTGGGTACTCAATTCGAACAGAATACTGAATATGATCCTCGACTTTCACTAAACGATGAAGAACATATTCACGTCCTGTAAGCCAATCATTTTGGGGTCCTTCTTCACCATAAGTTCCTTCTACTGTAAAGTAATAATCAAAAACTTCATCTAACCTAGGGTGATTTTCCAGATCAACTTCTGTAACTGTAAATGGCTCTCCTTCAGCGGTGTTGGAACTTTCGGCAATAACAAGATTCGTCTCCTTCACCTCTTCTATATCTTTTGGTGTCTCATCCCGTCCAATATATTTAAAGATATCAAATTCAAATTCTCCGTACTCATGGGCAACGATATCTTGATAACAGTCTTCAGGTATAACCCATTCCTCACGCTCTCCCCCAACTCGTTTTAAAGGAAGCTGAAGTCGGGTGTTATGCTGATCTTCACACCCTTTAAATGAGGTATCGGATATCAGCCTCGCCCCTGCAGATTCAGAAGTCGGATCTTGTCCATGAAATTCCTCCATACTAACATTTTCTCCATCGATAACATCAATAGCCATTCCTGAGGAAAATTCATATGTAGTAAACGTGTTTTCAACTTCTACTATACCTTCTTCTTGAACTTCTTCATTTTCGATTGATTCCTCTGCGTTTGATTGTTCTTCACTCGTTTGGCAACCGGCCATCACCCCTGCTGCCGCGACAATACTCAATAACCACATACATTTCATAATCAATACTCCTTTTCTAGATGACCAAATATAGGCGCTCACAGCGCTAGTTTTTATTAATAGTTTTACCTTTAAGTAATAAACAACATCTATAGATGAGAATCAATTTGAATTGATAACTTTGCAAAAAAGCCCTTTTAACAAACAGGATTTAGTCCCTCCTATTCACATTGGAGCTAAAAAACCATTATCCAACAAATTAGAAATTACTTTCTTTATTGCTTTTGCCAAAAATAAATTTGAAACCCTTTGCAAAAATTCCTTACTTAATTTCCGGTAAAAATTATACCATAAAAATAACGGCTCCATAATTTATAATACAAAAAATTGATATTGATCCTAATTTAACCATTATCACGGAAAGTTAAATGAAAGACTAAATACCATCTCAACTTTTCGTAAGGCTTTAAAAGATGCAGTTAACGTAGAATTCCAAAATCGTATAAGAGATGGTTTAAAGGTAAGCCTAGGGTATATGAGAAAATAATGGGATAAATACGATAAAGATTTATAGGCGATAGATCGGGAAGTTTTCCACTTAAATTGGTGAGGTTGAGGGAGATAATCCTCCCCGTGAAACAATTGAACAATATGTAAAAGAGAATCTAAATTCTTATATTGAATAATTTAATTCTTGAACAATCTCATTCAGCATTTAAATTGAAAACAATACGCTCTTGCTACATATCCTCTTTTTTCTGTAATTGAAGGTTTAAACATTACTGCTTTTCAAGAATACGAAATAAAAACAAAATTGAAACAAACGCAAAGATATAAAAAGAGCATCCTGCTTCAACTGCCAGGATGCTCTTTTCTTTAGTTAGGCTTCATATAATCTTCTTGTTTTACGTAAGTAAATTAATATTCCGCCTGACATAAAGGCTACTAACAAACCGGCAAGTGCAAATGCAGGATTAGAGGTCGCTGTATCCGGCAATGCACCGCCTTCAGCCTCTTCCTGAGAACTTACTGATGCATCATATGGATCAAAATCAATACCCATCGCTTCAGCCATTAAGAATGGAACTTCTGTGTTATCCAGGAAACCATTGAATTTTTCTGAGTGAGGGCCATAGGCATACAACGGGACGTCTACTCCCGTATGGGCATCGCTTGAATAACCTATATAAGCACGCTCACTGATCACCTGGTTTATTGCTATGTGTGCTTCTTCAGATTCCTGAATTAGTGTTATTTCTTCGTCAGTAAGATCAATGCCAGCATAATTTTGAACCACTTTTGCTACGTTATCTCTGTTCTCATTTAACTGGTCTGCCATATAAGATCCAGTAGCTGTCACATCATGTAAAATGTCTATATTTAGATTATACTCATCATACCCGCCTACCGACATTCCGCCTGTATCGTGGTCACCAGCGATAACGACAAGTGTATTTCCATCCTCTTTTGCAAAATCAACAGCAGTTTCGACAGCTTTTTCAAAAGCTTCCGTATCTGTCATTGCCCAGGCAGAATCATGTTCATGGCCTGCCCAGTCAATCTGGCTTCCTTCCACCATTAAAAAGAATCCGTCCTCATTCAAACTTAACGATTGAATGGCCGCGTCAGTCATCTCTGCAAGACTTGGTTCGTCTGTTTCTCCTCTGTCAAGCTCGGGAGCCATCGCATCATCCGCAAACAAACCAAGAAGTTTATCATTATTTTCACTATTTAATAACTCATCGCGGTTTTCTATAAATTCATACCCCAATTCAATTGCTTCATTAAGTAAATGGGAATTGGCTTCGCCGCCCTCCTCTTCAGGCAGAAAATAATCTTTACCTCCTCCAAGGAGAACGTCTACTTCCCCGATAAACTGAGCCGCAATGTCGGCTTGATTAGCCCGAGTGGGCACACTGGCTGCAAACGCTCCTGGAGTCGCATGGCTGATCGTAGAAGTAGCGACTAAACCAGATGACTTTCCATGCTGAGTGGAAGCTTTTAAAATAGATTGAAGTTCATTTCCATCAGGATCAATACCCATCATATCATTATTAGTTTTTACCCCAGTAGCCATAGCTGTACCTGCAGCTGCAGAATCTGTTACTTCATTGTCAGCCGAAGTAGTCTGCATTAAACCTACTAACAATTCATCAAAAATTGTCTCTTCTCCTTTATAATGCCGGTAATTTGTCGCATAAGACGCTGAAAAGCCATCTGGTATCAGGAAAATAACATTTTCAACGTCTTCAGAATGGGCCCCCGCCTCTGCGGAAGAGACATTCATTCCTGTCATTGATACTAATAAGGATACGCTTAAAAGAGATGATAAAACTTTTTTCATTTCTTATTCCTCCTCGTATAATGGATTAGAACTTAAATAGGTTTTCCTCCTTCAGATAAAATTAGCTCTTTAGAAGAACCACTTAAACTCTTCTTTTTTTACATAAATTTACCTTTCTGTTTATATAAAACCAATCTTCTGCACTAATGGTCATCAAAAGGCGTCGAAAAAATATAAAGTAAATATAATATGATGGGTAAATTTGTCACCCTAACCAACGTTTATTAATACAAACTCCACTCAATTAGAAAATTAAGAGAAACTAATTACCTAATCACCTGTAATTGTATGTCTTCTAAAACTCTGAAAACTTATTTAAATTCCTTTTATTTATTGAAATTAATTTTATGATCATCTGTTTATCCGGGACTATTAAATAGAATAAATCTATGTTTTTTGTAGAGAAAAAAAATAAGTATGTATTATATATTGATGTAACAATTACTAATAAAAATAAAATCACAACCATTTTACATTGGAAGAAGCACCTGAATAATCAGGTGCTCAGATTGACGAGGAACCCTTTATAAAAAATGAGGGATTCTTTTTTACTTAACCACGAGTGGCAGCGTGTTTTCATATAAAAATATTATATTTGGACCTACTAAAAACGTAGTAGACAGCAATTCCTAAAATAAATTATTTGTGTAAAAAAGGTTTGGTAAGGAGGGCAAGTTGGCAAAGGAAATTACCATAAGCTTTAAAATGCTTTAATAACTTTAAGGAGGAGATTTCAGATGGCACATAACCAATCCAGTCAAAATAACTCAAATGAAAAAATGAGTCGTGAAGAAGCTGCAAAAAAAGGTGGAGAAGAAAACGCCAGACAGCATGATAGTGAGCACTTTGCAGAGATTGGTGAAAAGGGCGGCAGAAACTCTTCTGGAAACCAATATACGGCCAGCAGCAGTACTAGTTCAAACAGCAGTAATTCTAATAACTCCAATAGCAGTAACAGCACAAGCAACCAAAACAACAGCTCAGATGGAACAATGAGTCGTGAAGAAGCTGGAAGAATAGGCGGCGAACAAACGAGCAAAAATAAAGATAAAGAGTTTTACCAGGAAATCGGGCAAAAAGGCGGTAAAAACTCTTCAGGCAACCAGTATACAAATGACAGCAATTAATATTCCTCGTTCTCAGAAAGAGGTGGAAGGCTAAACACACTAAAGAAGCAGAAAAACCGCCCGAATAAAGAAAAAAAAAGAAGAAGATATGGATGTCGAACCCCAGCGTGAGACAGCGCAGAACAAAAGAGGAAAAGAAGAAGATCCAGACGATAACGAATAGCGTTTGAAACCCGGCCAAAGCGGCCGGTTTTTTTCTGGATAAACCTCGTTTTATAATATTGATATAAATGTGCAGGCGGATGCCCATTTCCCTAGGTGGTGAAAATCGACTATGGCTTGGCAAAGGATTTTTTAAGAGGGCACCCCTCAAAGAAAGTTCCCACCGTTCCAGAAATTCCTGAAGCATTCCAAAGGAGTAAAGAAGTAGAACCTCCAGGGCTCAGAATTAAGAAATTTACTTTTCACCATACGTTAAAGACACCACACATAATCCTTGAAAATGTTGTTCTTGTAAGGAAACGGGAATTTAAGGAAATGAGGCTTTTTATCCTGTACAGCTCTGTGATTAAGAGAGCAGGCATTTTGATTATTTAACACTTTGGTTTATCGGACAGTGTCAGTTTTGATAAGGAGGTTGTGTATCATGAGCTATACGCATGAGGAGCTCACAAAAAGATTAGAAGAAAGAATAACCCATTCAAAAAAAGGGAGATTAAACATCATTAATAAGGAAATTCCTTTTCAGGAAGGCCGCGCCGGTTTAGATCCGAGAGTGAAAAGATTTCTTACAAACGAGGCCGATCCGAATATAAGACGTCCGATCTAAATCGATGACCTTGAGTTTATTAAGGCTGTTTCCATATATAAAAGTCTTAAAATTAATCCCACTAAAATAATAAGACACACCTCCTGACGAACTGACTCCACAATTTGTCCATACCTATAAGAATCATTTTGTTCGCAGGTTATGTAACTATTTCGGGAACGATAATTCATCTCCAGGTCCCCTGTTTTTCATATAATAAGTTTAATGGTGTAAATATTTCTGGGGGGAGGGGATTCAGCTATGCCATATTATAATCTCAAACGCATATGGACGCCTTTGGAGTTTGTCGGGGTGAAGATTTACAAAGATCAAGAAAGCAATAAATATTTCAGAAAGAATCGTACAGGTCAGTATAAAAGTGTAGGAAGTCCTCCTCGTAGAAATGATAGTTAAGAAAAGAATTAAGAGGCATTCCGCTTATCGAATGCCTTTTTTATTATTACGTTTCTATTTAGCCCCTTCGCCGAAACAACTAAATTTCAAAGCTTACCTGCCAAAAAATTTATTTATCAGTTTCTATGGTTAAAACCCTCATTAAAACAACTCCTCCCTCTTTTCCCTCAATTTCTTAAGAGCGGTTTTCCGCCATGTTTTGACGGTGGTGACGGAGACGCCGAATTTATCGGCGATTTCCTGTGGTTTATGACCGTGAAAGAGTGCTTCTCGCACCCAGTCTTTTTCCCTTGTCGTTAGACTAGTCCGTTCGAGCCAGTCATAGAGAATCACCCGCTCCTCCTCATTGAACACGATGCCGGGGCAAGTCTCTCCCATCTGCATCGGTTCCACAGGCACGTTGTTCGTCTGCCAGCGTTCTTTTTTCTCAAGCGACTGCTGGATGCGGCCGTATACATAGCTTTTAGCGTAAGCCGGAAATGCGCCGAGCTCACCATCATGACGCATCCATGCTTCATATAACGCAATCCTAGCTGTCTGAATATAATCCTCTTTATCACTGCCCAGATTCCACCTGCGGATCAGGCCGTAAATCATAGGCTCAAACTGTTTACAAATCTCCTCAAATTCCACATCTTTCTGATACTCGATTTTCTCCAAGGGATGTCTCCTGCTTGGAAGCGCGCTTCCGCTTATTCCGCGGTAAGTTCAGTTTAAAAGCTGCATTACAATCGAGCGAATCACCGTTCTTCGCGTTTCCCTCAGTGAAATGTCACGTACCAGCAGGGGAAATATGGATTTTGTTCTAAGGATATAAGATAAAAGGTGGGAATTTTTATGTACAGCCTCTCCTCCTTTTTTGATTTACTATTGTACTTATTTAGTGAATTAATAAATTGAAAACTGCGAGGGATAAAAATGAATAAATTTAAACGAGTTTACATTAAAGAAGAGCTAGTGGCACTGACTGGAGATCACAGGTCGGCTATTATTCTGAACCAGTTGATCTACTGGTCCGAGCGTGTAAGGGATATTGAAGAGTTTATCGAGGAGGAAAAGCACCGGGACGGTTGTAGCCGGGAACTGACAAAAGGCTGGTTTGCCAAAACTTCGGAGGAGCTTGCGAAAGAAACATTAACACATATGGCCCCGGCCACAATGCGCCGCTATTTAAAAAAATTAGTTATAGGCGGGTGGCTGAATGAACGCCCCAATCCTATTGACAAACGGGACCACACGAAGCAGTACAGAGTGAGCATTGCCAACATCCAAAAGGATCTGCAAAAATTAGGTTACACTTTACAAGACTAACAAGGCGGCTGTTACACCCCTTTAGTGAACACAAAACGCCGCTCCAATCGGTACAAAAGTCACGAATTGTCAAGATTACTTTCCTATATTTTTAGCAAAATACGAACAGAATATGACAATTTAACCATATTTTCTAAATTAAGAGTGTATCATTTATACTTTTGTTATATAATTTTTTTGATTAATAGTCGCATGGAAATGTGGGAAGTGTGATGTCCGGCACAGGCGTGAGTCAGTAGCTTCCGCACTACGATTCTCCTGCCCAGGAATGTGGGTTGGACATTGTCTGCTTCTCTCACAAAGATCAAAGTTTCCTATAACTTCAATCTTCCAGTAATATGACAAAAAAGGTCGTGGTCGTCAATCAATGTTTTCGAATTAGTTGTGAATTTGCTATTTTGTAAGCGGTATATAATTTAAATTGAGAGGAAATAGATGATGAAAGAGAAATTATACAAAAATTATTTAATACATTCAAAGACGCTTGCTATTTTACCTTCAAAACAACTAGGTTTCGACTCCATTGTACTAGAAGCAGACAGGGAAATCCCTGTAAGGCGGACGGCAATCCAAATTATCGACGATACGTGTATCGACGGCTTGTCAACTTACCAGGGAAGACGGAGAGCTGTAGCAAAAATTTTAAAAGCTTTTCAGAAACTCCCAATTATTTTAAACGAAAAGGAGAGAATTATAACCTTCCCCACAGTCTCTCCTGAGAACATGGAGTGCGTCTGGATCTGTTTTAATAATGTATCCAGCTACACTCCTTCACCCAGCGATGAGGACACTACTTCAATAACCTTTTATAATGGTAAGCTCTTGAATGTTCCTGTAAAATACCACGTCATTCACCGGCAGATGGGCCGGGGGGCAAAACTGTATTACTACTGCTTCCGCCCGCCCTTTGGAGCCTGAAAAACAGTATTTTTAAAACCTGTTAAACCACTTGCCATTGAAGGTGAGTGGTTATTTTAGATGGAGATGCTATGAGCTAAAATTACTGCTAAACAACTCATTTTCATCGAAAAGACCAGCGTGTGCACTGCCCACATTCACTCAAAATCCCCATTTTTGCTGGTACCATACCGTCCTGCCTCTGTTACAATAGACACAAGTAAAGTTTAAAAGAAAAGAGGGATATGATGGCTCGGTTAACTGAGTATGTGATTGCCTTAACCCATCTCTACGGACTCGTTCATAAACACAAGGTCGTGGAGATTTATAATAAACACCATGAAAGTGAGGCGGCTGCAGAAGATATTGAGAAACTGTATGACACGCCTCCTGACGAACTGACTCCGCAATTTGTCCATACCTATAAAAACCATTTTGTTCATGAAGCGATTATGGAGTTCGGTGAATTTGAAGATCATCTTGCTCAGCGGAAGGGCAAGCCGTATTACATCCCAAATCGGACAGAATTGCTGAAATATACTGATGATATGTACCTTGAAAGAACTGCGCCATTCTACAAACTGCTGACGTATTTAACATCCCGTTACTTTAAGAAAGATAAAGAAAAAGCTTATGAATTAGCCGATGAGATTCAGGCCATCTGTCACGCGGGTTTCAGCACGAACACGATCTTCGATACCATTGCAATCTATGGAGTTGAATTCAAAGATGAGAAAGAGGTAAACAAACTGGTTCCCCTCATTTTAGATCTGGCTAACCACACACGGTTATGGGAAAACAACGGATTTACCCCGCATGAACTATCCGAGTCTTCCGAGAAACCAAACTTAATGCCGCTTCCGTTGATGAAAGACAGCGTCTCTACGGCTGGTCCTAGTGAAAAAGCCGGCCGGAATGATCCTTGTCCATGCGGCAGCGGCAAAAAATATAAAAAATGCTGTCTGAATTAATATCGCCCGCTGATTTAGAAAGCATGTAGAAAATGTATGATGATTGAAGTTATCCTCAAAGGTACGCAAAATATATTTGCCTACCTTTGAGGATTTTTTCTGTTTTAAAAAAGGGGTGGAAATGAGTGGTCCAGAAGAAAACGGTTTATGTTTGTCCAGAAAATGAACTTTTCCTTAAAATGCTCACTAACTGAGCAAAACAAATTTGTTTCAGAGTTCTGCATTCCAATTGCGATGATCTGCGCCATTATTGGCATTGTTGTATCACCTCAATCCATTGCTATTGCCACCGTCAGTTAGGCAGAGAATCCGAATTAACCAAAATGACACTGAAGTATAGCTTTGTCCTCGTACTGTTTGTATGTATATGGACTTTTATCTTGTCGTTGTTTATCTAACTTAGCAGATTTTCATCTTAGATTGATAAATTAGCAGGCTGGGTAGCTTACTGATTTAGTTATCAGCAGGCTACCCGCCCCCTTAACTCAAGACAAGAGACATCCCCGGGTCAATCATTTTAAAAATCACTGGCTATCACTCAGCTGCAGCCTCTATAATGTCCTCATCCTTTTTCTCTTTCTTCCCCTCTTTCTTTTTCTCTTTATTCTCTTCTTTATTTAACTTCTTTTCATCCTTAGTATCCTCATTCTCTTCCCCACCTTTTTTATCCTCATCATTTCCTTTATCGGTTTCATTATCAGTCTCCTTATCGTTCACTGACTCTGAGTCTTTACTTTTTTCATCAGGCATATTTTTATCTTTCTTGTCGTTCTTATCTTTAGGGTTCTTCTTCTCTTGCGGTTTATTTTCCATGTTCTTTTCAATATCTGTGTCATCTGTGAGTGACTCTTCTTCAGGTTCGTTATGGTTTTCAACTTGATCATTACTCTCATGATCTTCCTCATCGGATTTCACGTCCGAACTGGTTGATTCCTCTGTTTCTGTACCTGTTTCTTTTTCAGCAGACGATCCGTTTATTAGCTCAGGATCAAACTTCAATTCGTATGTTTCATGAATATATTTCTGAAATCCTACTAACTCCAAAATTTCCGCCTCACTGTAGGAAGCGTTAAATGCAAACTCTACATTCCGCACTTCACCAGGACCAAGATCAAAAGTCTTTAAGTTTTCACCCGTGAGAGATAAAGAGACAGGTACAACGGTTACTGACCGGTTTTCTATAATAACTTGAAAATGGACTTCTCCATTTCCTGTGTAATCAGGTTCTCCGACGTAAACTTCCAATATCTCAGATGTAACCGGAGTCGTAATTGTATTTGACCGAAAGGAGGCTTCTCCTGTAAATCCTGATGCTGCGGCGTTTCCAGACGTCAAAATAACCCCGCAAGCAATCACTAAAACGGCTGACATTTTACTTAATAAAAGCATCCTTGTTTCCTCCTTTAAAAAAAGAACCAGAGATCTCTCCCCAGTTCTCTTTCCACTTATCTATACTGTTTACTTACTCCTGCTCAGCTAACTCTCTTTCAATTTCATTGTTTTGCTCTACCTTAACTCTGAATTCAGATGTCATTGTAGCAGCTTGATACTCATTTCCTGCACTCTCATCAAGTCCTAAAGAGACTTCAATTTTAACTTTTTCGTCAGGTAAGAAGGTGCGGTGTTTATCTAACGGGTTTCTATTGCCTCTTTGGCCTTTACCCAACAGCTGACGAAGGTCATTACTCGCTAAGTTATCAGAAACTGACTCTTCAGCAGTCACATTTCCTTCACTATCATAAAAAGTATAATCTACTGTTACCGCAAAAGGTTCAAGTATTTCTGTTGCACTGTCTCCAGAATATCCCCAGCCTTTATTAGCTCTGTCATAAAGGTTGGAGTCGAAGTCAAATTCAGAATTCATCCAGCCAATATCGAAAGCGCGCGTCCCGTCATTTTTAATAAAAAACGGTTCTGCGACCCATGTTTCCCCAGGTAAGAGATCAAGCCCATGCTCATCTTTAAACAATTGGAAGGTGTTATCGCTCCCAACTGGATTATCCGCTGCGTCATAAAGCCCTACGTCAATTGTTGCTGTCTCCAGTGCATCAGCATTGACTGAGCCTGTAGTTTCACTGTCATTAAAACTTGAGTAAGTACCAAATCCGACTGTTGCGACCAAAGTTGCTGATAAGGCTGTTCCGATTAAACCCTTTTGAATTTTGTTCATAATAAATTCCTCCTGTTTTGTTATGTTTTTTGAATGACTTCTTTTGAGCCGGCTGAATTATCGTTTCTGAAAATCCATTTAAAGATTTCTAATATAACTGCAATAAGAATCGGCGCTGCTATTAAAGTTATAAAACCCGTTAAGGAAGTAAGATAAGAAATAACATAGCCGAACTTTGGAATCGTCATCTGGTGAACGCCCTGAACTTCAGACGGATCGACTAATGAACTGTCGGCAAGGTCATTATTATCACCTTTAGTTTTGAACTGGCCATCTTTTATACCTATAAGTCTGTGTGTGACTAAGGTTTCACCTTGCTTAAAGGTAATGACATCTCCTACTGCAGGATTTTTTGTCTGATTAATTATCAGCAAATCCTGTGTCTCAAATTCCGGTACCATACTGTCAGAAAGTACAATTAATGCTTCGTAGCCAAACAATGATAGGTTGGATCTGTCTTCATCAAGTATGAATAAAGGCCATACAAGGAATATTGCACCTATAATTATGACCGTTACCAGCCAGCTGCTTATTTTTTTCATGCTTACCCTCCTTTAAGATGGGCTGGTTAACTTGTTAACTACATCATAAAACGATTTCAGGAAGTCAGGTATCCTGCACCAGATTGAATTACATTGCTTCCAGGATGATTCCTTTTCTCATACTCAAGGAGGAGGCAAGTCCAACTTTCCATTTCCACTTCCAATTAACACTGCCCACAAAAAAAGAAGGACCTGAATGTCCTCTTCGACACTCACATCCTTCTTTCATTTATTCACGTTCCGAGGAAGCTTAATTAACCTAAGGTGGTACTTTCCAGAAGTCACGGGCAGCTGTTTGAGATCCCTGCCGCAGCCAGGGCATGCCCACAGCCCGTGACCCGAACTGCTGTAGGATGTCCTTTTGCATTTCTTGCAGTGCTTTTCATACATGTGTCATCCTCCAAGAAGTTTTTTAATCAGCTTATCAAAGGAGCGGGCACTGGGGCATTCTCCTTCAGGATTAAATGTATCCTTCTTTAGAATGATTAACTTGCTTTTACATCTGTTTGGCTGCTTTTACCACTCATCACTTTCAAAAACGCATTAACCACGTTTGAATCAAACGTTCCCCCTTTTTCGTTTCTAATCTGACCGAGGGCTTCTTCACAGGACAATGCCTCCCTGTAGGCACGTGAAGTGGTCATGGCAAGGTACGCTTCAGTAATTCCAAGTATTTGAGATAGCACAGCTATCTCCTCTCCGCCGAGTCCATAGGGATAGCCTTTCCCATCTATCCTTTCATGATGTTGTTCAGCTGCTGTACGGATCCTTGAAAACGTCGCGTCTTCCCCTATAATATCTCTTCCCATGACACAATGTTGTTTAACGACTTCGAATTCGATATCTGTCAATCTCTCTTCTTTTTCAAATAAATAATCCGGCCATTGAACACGGCTTACAAAATGGATAACAGCTAACAGCTCTACTTCCCACCTTTGAATACGCTCCTCAGGAAAATAATGACTCATTTTAAGCATCAAATCACTGGATTTCGCTATTTCTTCCCGGGTAATTTGTGTTTTAGTTTCTACAACTGGAACCAGGGCGTGCAAGAGCGACATAAGGTGCACCCGTTTCTGCCTTTCATTCTCTTCAAGTGCCTCTAATCGTTTCTTTTCAGTGCCCTGTATAATGAAAAAACCAATGAAAAGCACGGCTATGCCATAAACCAGCCTGTCAAGATTGGCTGCTGTGAACTCCGCTGCTGATGAAATGCCGTTAAATTCTGTGTCATATAATAAAAACAGCTTATAAAAAATAATAAAGAGGGCTCCCCATATATAATAAATTTTTACGTTATAATGAAGGGCCAGCAGGAGAGGAAATAACAGCAGGCTAATCCACATCTCACTATAGTGAAAAGGATTATTAAAAACAGTCAAGAGGAAAAGAGCCAGCATGATGAAGCTATGTCCGTGCGCTTCACTCTCTCTTCCTTTTATATAAAACGTATATAACAAATACCCGCCCCAATAAAACAACATACATTGCAGATAAGCGATCATTGTGACTAAAGTGAGGCTGTGCCCTGCCATAAGCTGCACACTGACTGTTATAACAGAAATAAGCGTGAAGAAGAGTGCCAGGCTGATTAATATCTTTTCCCCTGTATTCTCTTTCTTAAAGATCACTTTTTCCGCCTCCTTTTATACCGGTATGTCAATCAGCCGATTTTTCAAAGCATATACGACAGCCTGAGATCTGTTTGGCTGGCCGGTTTTGCGGAGAATACTGCTCACATGGGTTTTCACCGTGGTTTCGGAAATAAAGAGTTCCTGCGATATTTCATGGTTGCTTAAGTTATTGACGATGCACCGGAAGACTTCCTCTTCCCGTGGCGTCAGTTGAAGCTTGTCCTTTTCACTTTCTTTTGCAGTCCCTGGATGCTGCCTCGATACTTTCGGCTGAAAACATGAAAAGCCTTCGATCACCATCTGAATGGTGGCCATAATTTTATCGGGAGGCGTATCTTTCATAATATAACCATCCACCCCTGCATCCATGGCATTATAAATGTCTTCACTGTTATCATAAGCTGTCAGCACTATGATTTTAGTATGCGGTGAAGCCGTAATAATGCGCGGGCTGCTTTCTATAATGGATTGTCCTGGCATTTTTAAATCAGATAGAATAAGATCGGGCTTTAATTCAATAGCTTTATCCAATAACTCATCGCCATCAGATGCTTCCTCGACTACCGTTAAATCCTGTGCTGCTTCGACGATCATTTTCAGGCCGTCTCTGACAATCTGATGATCATCAGCCAGTATGATATTATGCATAATGAGTTAACCCCCCTCTTGGAATTATAACAACAGCTTCTGTACCTGAGCGATTTAAATCCCGTATGGAAAATGTTCCGCCTAACTTCTCTGCTCGTTCACGGATGCCTTCCAGTCCGGTCCCTCCCGCGTAATCTTTCCGCTGCTTATTTACCTTTTGAGATTTTCTAAAGCCCACCCCATTATCCGTTACTTTGATGACCCATTGTATAGCATTTACTTTAACTTGAAGAGTCATAGTGGTAGCTTTCGAATGCTTTATACAGTTGGAGACCATTTCCTCCGTCACTCTGTAGACAGCTTCTTCTGCTTCAAGGGATTCATTCAGCACCTTTCCTTGCGCTGTATAAGAGTACGCCATATCTGACTGCTGCATGAGTCTGTTCAATAGACTCTCCAATGCGTCCAGGACATTTTCCCTTTTATGTTCCTCACGTAAATAAGCAATATACTCTCTAACTTCTAAGTGACACTGCTGAATACTTTCTTCCACTTTATCTATGTTTTCTTCAATTGTATGGGGGGCCTCGGAATTTCTCACAAGAAGACGCGTTTTAAAAGTCTGAGCGGATAAGAAGAATAATTTCTGCGCAAGCCCGTCGTGCATGTCACTGGCTAATTTATCAGACAGATCCTTTTTCATAGCTTCCTGAATCCGTGCCATTTCTTCAGACATACATTGTTTATTAATGAGTACGGCACTTATCATATGTAGGTAAAGGTCACTAAAAGCATTTTTTACAGGACGCCGGCTTACCGGGAGAAGAATGACGAACCTGTTACTTTCTTCCCCCTTGCTCCTCACAGGAAAAAAATAAAATGTTCTGTCATTACCTGCGTGATCAGGCAGCTTAATAAACGTTTTAGCATGACTGTTGAAAAAGCCTTTATCAAACAGTCTTCGTTTAAAATAGTGCCGATGCCAGTCGGTCATATCACTGCTTTTGTCATTGCGGCATATGTAAACCTTTCCGGTAGCGAAAATCTGTTCCACTAAATTCTCAGCTATCTCCTGACATTGAGAGAGATCCTTATGCTTATGAGAATTCAATATAAAGAACGATATAGCCCGCCAGTGTTTATATACTTTGAAAGCCTTGCGGGAAATTATATGTAACAAAATGTATAACACAACAGGAACAAGTAAAGCTGCAAATAACGCCGGCGATACCTCTTCATTAAAACCTGTAACACGCCCCGTTATGAAGATAGCTGATGTAAAGAAAATAAAACTCCATATATATGTATACTTATTACTGCTTAAAGAAGATAAAGCGATATACAACGTGCTCGATAAATATAGAACTTTATAAGGTTCTAAAGCCCCTGTTAAAAATGTCATTGAGGCTAACAGCCCTGCCTCAAATAGGACAAGCATAACCCAAAACCTGTTCTCAATTCTTTTATACAACAGAAGCAGCATCGCTAAATTTATAATAAGAAGAAGCAGCGTACTCCATGGAGTCAGAATATCAAATGTAATAAGGATTAACAGAAATACCCAACGTGCCACTAAAACAATATGTCTAAGAACGTTATTAAAAAAGAACAAACGCTCATCCCCTACTTAAGTATTAGTCCCTCCACAGATAAGTATAGGTTATTTACCATTTTAAAACAATTATCAGTTTTGTCGTTTTTGCACTATTGCAGTCGAAACCACACATGGGCTTCATTCATTTATGTAATAAGCCATACGGAACGGTCCGTATGGCTCTAGTCTGTTACTTTAGAAGTTGATACTTGCTTGCGAGAGGGATTGTGGCGCTTTTGGGCGGGATTGTTGCACTTTTGGCCAGGATTGTGGTGCTCCGGACAAGGTTTGTTGTACTTCCGACCGAGTTTGTGGCACTTATGGCCGGGATTGGCACTCTCGGTCGGGATTGTGGCACTTTGGAGAAGGTTTGTCGCACTTCCGTTCAGGATTGTTGCACTTTAATACACGATTGTGGCACTTCTGACCGAAATTGAGGCACTCCCCCACCATAATTGTGGCACTCGGCCCCACAACCCCAACCAGAACCGCCGCAGAGTTTATCGAAAACGCCGTATCGCGCTCCCCCAACTAGGCTACCCTTCAATCCGCATTCGTCACAAGAAATGCCAGCCTCCTCATCACGTTATAACTCAAACCTCAGTTTCGATTCCAGTTTAACCGATTCATTAAAATGATGAATGGTTAACGGTTCACCTTCCAGCAGACGGTACTCCACCTGTTCAGGTTGGAGGATAACTTTAATAAGCCGGTCCTGATAAGTCATATTAAAGTTAATTCCATTGAGTTGGCTTGGTAAGGACGGGGAGAAAAATAAACCGTCTTCTTTAATACGCACGCCTCCAAAGCCGAATACGATGGATAGCCATGTTCCTCCCATATTCGCCATATGAAGGCCATCTTTGGTATTCCCATGTGTGTTGTCCAAATCAAGTCTCGCCGTTTCCATAAAGTAATTATAGGCTTTATCATCGTAACCCAGTTTTGCGGCCATAATGCTGTATACACAGTAAGACAATGATGAATCGTGTGTGGTTACTTTTTCATAATAATCATAAGACCGCCTGATTGTATCTATATCCTGTTCATCCTCAAGCAGGAAGTGTGAAAGGACAGTATCTGCCTGCTTACATACTTGATAACGATAGAGGGTTAATGGATGATAGTTTAATAATAGGGGATATTTATCAGCTGGTGTATTCTTCAGGTCCCACACCTTTTTCTGTAAAAAAGTATCATCCTGAGCGTTGATGCCTAACTCCTCATCATAAGGGAGGTACATCATTTCTGCTGCTTCCTCCCATTCCTTAACCTCATTTTCAGTGACGTTCAATTCCCTCATTTTATCAGTGTTCTGATTGATTACTTTAGCAGCCCATTTTAAATTATGTTTTGCCATCGCATTTGTAAAATAATTATTATTCACAATACACGTATACTCATCCGGTCCGGTGACATCATCGATACGGAATTGATCTTTATGAAAATGCCCAGTATCCAACCATAGACGCGCTGTTTCCGCAAGCACCTCCGCTCCATACTCTTTCATAAAGGAGTTATCGCCTGTCACCAGATAATATTGAATATAACTATAAGCAATATCTGCACTTATATGGTATTGCGCAGTGCCTGCCGGGAAAAAGGCTGAACATTCGCTACCTGTGATGGTTCTCCACGAAAATAACGCTCCTTTAGCATGCCCTACTTCTTTTGCTCTCTCTTTAGCAGCTTCCAATACAGAATAACGATGGAGCAGAAGCTTTTTCGCTAACTCTGGATTTGTCATTAGGAACACTGGAAACATATAAATTTCTGTATCCCAGAAATAATGACCCTCATACCCTTCTCCAGATAACCCTTTTGCTGCAATATTACTGACTGAGTCTTTACCGACCGACTGCAGAAGGTGGAACAGATTAAAGCGGATCCCTTCCTGAAGCTTGTCATCCCCTTCTACTTGCACATCTGCATGATTCCAAAAATTATTTAAGTAGTCCTCTTGCTCTTGAAGGAGCGTTTCAAATAGTTTATCCCCAATCTCATTCTGAACCTTAAAAGCTTGCTGTTTCAGATCCTCTCCGTGCCTTAACGTATCCGTAAATACATTCTTTTTAGTAAATTCAACGGCTTCATTTGTTTCCCAAGTATAGTGATCCTGAACACGTCCGCTGGTTATCTCACACTTATACTCGTAACCAGGGGTACACGTGGATTCCGACACACAGGCTGCTGATAAATTTGAGGCTAATGTTTTGTTGACGATGACTGCTTGCTGATGGGACCCGTCCACTTCTTCCACGGTTAACCTTTTAGCATGTCCGGAGGCCACTCGAGGATCATTTGGATCGGTAAAATTCGAGACATCTCCGTTTAATTCCGACCAAACTTTTATGGTATTTACCTTTGAAAGAGGCTCGATTTTCACATTAATAGCAAACAGTTCTCTCGTTACGAATGAAACAACTCTTCTAAAGTGCAGTTTCACTTTCGCGCCTTGTGGAGATTCCCATTCTATAATGCGTTCAGAGTAGCCTTTATCAAAATACAGATTCTGTTCATAGTTTAATACTGTTCCGTCAAAAACTGAGAAACGTTCCCCGTTAATGTAAATCTCGACAGTCTGCGCATCTATGACGTTAAGCAATTTCTGCTGCGTTTCCGGAAAAGCATGAAGTTTTTCACCGTACTCAATTCCGGTTACATCATGAAACGCATTTATGTACGTACCGCGGACAGAAGTCATCCCCTGTTTATAGCCCTCTTCAAAGTTACCCCTGACACCGATATAGCCATTCCCTAATGCATATAGACTCTCATTTTCCAGCAAACTATCTTTGTTTACTCCCGTCTGGGTTAGGTGCCACACCATTTATACCACTCACTTTCTGGCTTAGTCATTTTCAAAACTCTTTCACTTTGTTATTTCTGTTGAGTTGGTTTAAAAAAAGTATAAATGGCTCCCTATAGTCTTTTTCTATAGGTGAGCCATATTCATTTCACATATCCGGTGATAGCCTGTCTATATACACTTTCCTTTATAAACTCTTGCTTCATAAGGCTGGATGGTTAATTGAGATTGGAAATCTTCTTGATCCTCATAGTTGCCAATTAACACTTCCGAATTCGTCATTTTTATATCAGGCACGTTAATTTTAACTGTGTCATCACTGAAATTTGTGAGTACTAATAACATTTCATCATTTAAACTCCTGGTATAAGCAAACACCTTCTCGTGCTCAGGTAAAATTAACTCATAATCTCCGTAGACTATAACAGAATGTTCTTTTCTTAACCGGATGAGCTGTCTGTAATAATGGAAGATAGACTGGTCTTCCCGAAGTGCCTTTTCAGCATTTATTTTCTTATAGTTTTCGTTTACTTTTATCCATGGCTCTCCTGTTGTAAAGCCTGCGTTAGGCGAATCATCCCATTGAACAGGTGTTCTCGCATTATCACGGCCTTTAGTGTAAATTGATTTCATTACTTCATTCTTATCTCTGCCCTTTTCATGAACCTGCTCATTATAAAAATTAATCGTTTCAATGTCCCGATAATCTTCAATGGAATCAAATTCAATATTTGTCATACCAAGTTCTTCACCCTGATATATAAAAGGTGTCCCCTGAAGCATATGAAGAAAAGTACCTAGCATTTTGGCAGATTTATCGTGGTAATTGTCATGATCTCCAAACCGTGAAACTACCCTCGGCTGATCGTGGTTATTTAAATACAGGCTGTTCCATCCGATCTCATGCAGTCCAGTTTGCCAACGGCTTATACTTTCCTTAAGATCCTTTAAATCCAAGGTTTTTAAATCCCATTTACCTCCTGAACCGGAATCCAAGTCCATATGTTCGAACTGGAAAACCATTTGTAATTCATTTCTGCTGAGGTCAGTATATTTCTTAGCTTCCTCAACACCGACGCCCGGCATTTCACCAACGGTCATGACATCATAATCCTTCAGTACCTTTTGATTCATTTCCTGAAGAAACTCATGAATGCGGGGCCCGTTCATGAAGAACTGTCCACCAGACCCATACACTTCATTTTCTTTTTTAGGCGCGTCAGGAAGTCCCGGAGTTTTAGAGATAAAATTAATAACATCCATTCGAAACCCGTCTATCCCCCGATCCAGCCACTTTCGCATCATTGCGTATATGTCTTCTCTCAGTTCCTCATTCTCCCAATTCAGGTCTGGCTGTTTTGGGCTGAATAAATGCAGGTAGTAATCGTCAGTCTCTTCATTGTATTTCCACGCTGAACCCCCAAAGGTGGCTCCCCAATTGTTAGGTTCTTTCCCGTTTTTACCTGAACGCCAAATATAATACTCTCTGTATTTACTATCTTTAGATTTCTTAGCATCCTGAAACCATTCATGTTCGTCAGAGGTATGATTAACAACTAAATCCATAATTAATTTCATGTCCCGCTTATGCACTTCTTCCAAAAGATTTTGCCAATCTTCCATTGTGCCGAAATCTTCCATAATTTGGTCATAATGGGATATATCGTAGCCATTATCATCATTAGGTGACTGATAAACAGGCGAGAGCCAGATGACATCAACACCTAAATAGTTTAAATAATCGAGTTTCTGAATGATCCCTGGGATATCCCCAATTCCGTCTCCATTGCTATCATTAAAGCTTCGCGGGTAAATTTGATAAACAACACTTTCTTTCCACCAATTATGTTCCATGTTAAAACCTCCATGTAATTATGAGACTAACTTTATTTTAGGGAGCCTCTCATGACGCCGCCTATAATCCATTTTTGAACGAAAATATATAATACAATCATAGGAAGCATGGCCATTAAATAAGAAGCGAATGCCAAATTGTAGTCAGTACTGAATTGTCCTTGGAATGCATATTGAACTAACGGCAATGTATACATACTGGAATCACTTAAGATAACAAGCGGCAGCATAAAATCATTCCAGGCTGCCAGTGCCGTTAAGATTGCCACAGTCGCATGCATAGGCATCATCATAGGAAAAATAATTTTCCAGAAGACCTTCCACGTTCCTGCGCCATCAATGTGTGCTGCTTCCTCCAGTTCCACCGGAAGCGTTTTAACGTAGCCCACATATATAAACACATTAAATGCCAAATGCATCACACCATTTAAGAAGCCAAGCCCTACCAGGTTGTCCATCCCCCATGCACTTGTCTGTAGGACAAGAGGCAGCATAATAATAGGAAATGGAATAAACATGGCACTAATGAAGTAGAAGTATAGAAACTTATAAAACTTCTTGTGCATATTACGAGCAATAGCATAAGCAACCATAGAGTGAGTCAACACAACAATTGCTACTGTAAACACGGTGACAAATACACTGTTACCCAGGGCATTAAAGAAATTCGTCACCTCTATCGCACGGAAGAAGTTGTCAAACGTCCAGGTCTCAGGCAAGGCTAATAAATTCCCCGTCATCTCCTGAGGTGTTTTAAATGCAATTGTAATAGTTAAATACAAAGGGAAAAGAATAAATACAGTTCCCAAAATCAGCAAGATGGTGGCTTTCCAGTTAACTTTACTGCTCATTAGCCCTTCACCTCTTTTCGTTCAAGAATACGGAGCTGAATAACCGATATAGCCACAATGACTATGAAATAAATAACCGCATTGGCAGATTGATAGGCAAATTGTCCACCTTCAAAACCGCCACGATAGATCAATAGGGCAATTGATTCTGTTGCGCGTCCTGGTCCACCGCCGGTCAAGCCAATAATCTGGTCAAATGCCATTAGAAAGTTTTTCATCGCAACAACCATATTGATAGTGAAAAATGGTGCAATAAGGGGGAAGGTAAGCCTCCAAAACTTAGCCCATGAGCCTGCCCCGTCAATATCCGCTGCTTCATAAACTTGGTCATCAACAGTCGAAAGTCCAGCGAGGTAAAGCAGTGTATTAAATGCTGTGGATTGCCAAACAGCAACAATGACTACCCCAATCCAGGCGAGGTTCTGATTACCTAATATGTTTCGAGAAAGAAAATCTATATCTAATGCCTGGCCTAATTGCGGAAGCATATGAGTAAACATAAATTGAAAGATAAAACTTACAATCAACACACTCAATATAAATGGCAAAAAGTACATGGCTCTTAGTGTTTTTCTAAACTTAATCTTTGCGTTAAGCCCTATAGCGATAAATAAACTCAGCATGTTCACAAGAAGAGTCGCCACTATAGCAAATTGAAAGGTGAAGCCGTATGCGCTGAGTGCTCTTCCATCTTGAAACACATTGAAATAGTTAATAAATCCGACAAAATCCCAATCTCCATAACCTCTGAAATTAGTGAAACTGTAAAAAATCCCTTGTAAGGCTGGATATGTATGAAATATAAAAAAGAGGATGAATGCCGGCAGTACCATCATGAGAAACACATGATCTTTTTTCACGATTATGACCTCCTATAAGGGATAGGGGGTACCTGTTTCGTGATACCCCCGGGCACTTACCTATTTTGATTTGCATCCCATTCATTATCGATCTCTTCCAGTGACTGTTCTTTATTTTGGTTAATCAGGAAATCCTGAACTAAGTTTTCTACTCCCATACCAGCTGGGTAATAGTGGTCAGGGAAACTAGTTAGTCTGTCATTTTCAAAATACTCGCGGATTCCGTCAAATACTTCGTCTTCCTGAAATACACCTTCTACTGCTGAAAAGGCACTTTGCTCGTCAATATACTGTTCAGCAACGTCCTGACTAACCATAAACTCAAGGAACTTTTCTGCTTCTTCCGGATGATCTGTCTCTTCACTGACTGTTAATACAACATCCACCCCGGAAACTAACTCATTTTCTTCAGCATCTTCGTTCGATGGCAATGCAAACGTCCCAAGTTCAATATCCGGGTTAGACTCTAAAATCTCAGGAATCGCCCAGTTCCCTTGGATATAAAAGACACTCCCGCCAGTCGCAAAAGCTCTGTTCCCGTCATTGTAACCGACACCAAAATTATCTGAATGACCATAGTCAAGTAATTGAACCATCTTATCTGCTACTTCATCGTACTCGTCAACAAATGTTGCTTCTCCTTCATTTTTACGCTCAGCAAAATCATCTTCCACCAGGTTCCCTGCTACAGCGTTCCAAACTGCCATACCTGTCCATGCTTCCTGAAGAGTAAAGAAAATTGGTGTTTCACCTGCATCTTGTGCTGTCTCAAGAACATCAATGAATTCGTTCCAGTCCTGAGGGATGTCGATTCCTAACTCATCGACTTTTTCTTGGTTGTAAATTACGTGGTTTGCGTTTGTAGCATACGGCACACCATAATTACCTTCAGACTCAGGGCCCACTAACGCATTTAACATGTCAACATAGGATGACTGTACCTCATCAAGTACCGCAGATTCAGTAAAATCTTTAAAAACCCCTTCTCTTGCCAGTTCACCATAAGTAGCATTACCGCCTATAGACATGAGGTCAGGCATATCCCCTCTTGTTAACCTTGTTCTCAATACAGTCTCTGCTTCCGGAGGGGCCTCTAAATTAATGGATATGTCAGGGTTTTCACTTTCAAAATCCTCAATAAGTCGCTCGTAAGTCCCTATACTTTCTGATTTGTTTGAGAAAAGCTCCAAAGTGACTTGGCCATCTCCACCGTCTGTCCCGCCACATCCTGCTGCAAAAGCTGTTAAACCAAAAGCCGCCGGTAATAAAAATACTTTTTTTATAGACATAAAATAATTCCTCCTTAGAAAATATACGACTCTACGTAAACGTTTACTGAAAGGGTAAAAAATAATAAACGGATCGCTTTCTAAATTTCTCTTCAAAACTCTTTCAATAAAGGGTTTTATCGGCATCATCAGACAGCTAACTATAAATATTAATTAACCTTTACGAAAACGTTTAACCTTAAGTTAAAAAAAACAAAAAACTAATTTATTTTTTTTACACTTTCTCTTTCAACAATCTTATGAGAAACAATACAATTTTCAGGAACCGTGCCTGTGTTAATCATGTTCATTATCATTTCCCCTGCACTTTCACCCATCTTTAACATAGGCTGCGCCACTGTGGTTAATGGAGGGATACTCATTTCTGAAATAGCCAGATTGTCATAGCCAATTACTGATAATCTGCCAGGAATATCTATGTTCATTTTGTGAGCTTTTGAAATGATTCCTAGCGCCATTTCATCACTGGCAGCAAAAACAGCTGTTAATTCTGGATGAGCAGAAATAAGTTTTTCAAAGGCTTCTGATCCATCTTTAAAGCTGAAGCCACGCCCAGAAACGATAAGACTTTCAGAGAGAGGAACCTGATTCATTTCCATTGCCATCTTAAATCCTTCAATACGCGGTAGACCAGCAATCATATCTTGTCTATTCCCGCTTACCATCCCTATCTTAGAATGCCCCTGTTTAATTAAGTATTCCGTAGCATGATAGGCTGCCAGCCGGTCGTCCACCTTAACGTGCGGAACAGGTAAATTAATAGATTCGGACGATAACAGAACGACAGGTATGTTGAATTTATTTAGAAACTCATAATATTCATTTTTTAAAATTTCACTTGTAAAAATAATACCATCTACTTGTTTTTCTTTAAGAAGATGCAGATATTGCATGGTTTTTTTTCCATTAGATTCAGTGTGGCACACAATCACACTTGTCCCAGTTTGATGAGCGACATTCTCTATCCCGCTAACCATTTCAGAGACAATCATACTTGATATACTGGGCACTAAAACCCCAATTGTATTTGTCCGCTTACTTATCAAGCCCCTGGCTACGCCATTAGGATGATAGCCTAGTTCTTCAATAGTCTGAAGGACTTTCTTACGCGTTTCTTCTGTGTACCCCTCCTTATGGTTTAAAATTCTGGAAACCGTAGCAATGGATACATTAGCTTTTTTTGCGACATCTTTAATAGTTGCCAATGTCTTACCACCTTCATGTAGTCAGTCTATTATTGCAATTAACGTAAACGTTTACACGAAGAATCATACCATATCTGTTAATTAGTTATCAAGAGAGTTTTTTAATTTTTTATACATCATTTGGGGGATTGTGTCAGATTTCGTTGGTATTGTGACATTCTTAGCTTGGATTGTGGTGCTTTTTGGCCATGATTGTTGCACTTTTGGCCGGGATTGTGCCAATTTTGACCATAATTACTGCACTTCCGGCCAGAATTGTGACACTCGGCCCCCACACACAACCCAAGCAAGGGCCGCCGCACAGTTTACCGACAACGCCGCGCCCCCCAACTACTTTCCCTACTCCACATTCTCCACAAAAACGACCAGACTCCTGAGCATGTTATAAAAAGGCTTGAGGTCATTTCTCGGGTTCCTGAAGTCATAGTTAATTTCCAGCTGCATGGCTTCGGTGCCGTATTCGTTCCAGGTGTGGTGAGTGACTGTTCCCGGATGGTTTGCTGAAAAGGTGTGGTTCTCATAGACACGTTCAATCCCATGATGGTTAAGGATGGTGTACAACTGCTGCATCCACTCCTCCTTCACAGTGTCTCCGCCGCCGGTGCCAATATCCACATCGAACGGTCTGTCCTGACTTGAGCCATGCAAATCAATGACTAAATCGATCTCGTGCTCCTCAATGATCTCACCGATCTTCTCTTTATACTCTCCGTCAAGGATATAGTTCGCATCTTCACCTTTGTGAGTATTAAATATTATATGGGCCCCTGTGTAATCCTGAATTAAATGCGTCAAAGCACCCGTATAGATTTCTGCCGGCTTGACTTCGCTTTCACGGACGTGGCGGGTCGTGTGGGGTGCTGAAATCAGCACGTTTACCTCTCCGCTTCCTTCAATAAAAGCTACATGCTTATCAGCCCCCATGGCACCTTTATAATCGTTTTGGGAGAATGACTTTTCATATGAAAAAATTTCACTTTCAAGCTCTTTCGTTTTATAGGTGTCTTTCAACGTTTTCGCTCCCATTTCACTAAAATTATAATCAACTAATTCCAGTGCTCTTATTTCTTCCGGCTCTTCTTCGCCGGCTTTATTCTCTGCTCTCTGAAGGGTTGATTCCTGCTCGCCTCCCCAACAGCCTGTCACAAATACTAATATAATTAAGACGATAACATACCTGATTTCCATCCGCTCCCTTGAAACTATAAATCAATCTGTAAAACTTTTTGTTGGGTGTCCTCCTAGAATACTTTCACATGAACCCGCGCAACGAGTAATCATCTCACCTAATATGAATATATGAACTTATTAGAGAAATAAGTCGACGGTTAAGATACTTTATTATAAAGAAGAGACACCGATATGGCGCCTCTTCCTACTTATAGTTTTACTTTTAATCTGAGGAAATTATAAAACAGACGAGTTTTTCGGTCTAAGGTCTAAAAATTGACCAGTCTAACCTTTGCCTATCTCTTTTGTATGAGTCAATTCAGCCTCAATAATATACCTGTCGGGAGCCGCTCCTAAAAGGTAAAACGGATAACACGTGGAGAGTGTCAGTGTTGCCTGGTCTTTATCCACCACAACCGAGGTGTCCTCTGCAGAGGTAATCCATATATCACTAATCATGTAAGTATATGAAATACCGTTATAGTCAACGATCATCTTATCCCCTTCCTGCAGATCCCCAAGTTCACGAAATACCGTATCCCGGTGGCCGCTTAACAATGTATGGCGTTCCTCATCCGGGGGCCCGGTCCATTCACTTTCGTGCATGCCTACCCCTTGATCCAGCGCATCATTCTCTGTCCCCCAATATGTTAAATACTGTTTGTCTAAAACAGGAATTTTTAATACCGCAATTTCCTCACCTGGTTCAAGGTGGTTTCTGTCCAATTCCTGGCTGGGTGTTTCCCGCTCATCATTAATTTTCATAACCCCCGAGGTCGCTGACTGGTATTCATAAAAAAAATTACCGATAAAAACTGCTCCGAGTATTAGAAAAAACAGCCCAAGTTTTTTCATAGATCCAGTAACTCCTTTACCAGAGTGTTCATTTATCTTATCTACCTTTCGGCTTCCAGTTAGAAAACAAGCAGTTCACTTAGACATGTTATTTGTAAGTGAGAGCTGCTTTCTAACAAGCTACCTCGTAAAAACTTTTATAAACAACTATCCCATTATGCTTTTCTTTGTCTTACGCTACTGACTATAAGCAGTGCGAAACCTAAGAGAATAAATATACTTCCGAACACGATCAGATTGAACATATTAGTTGCAGTTTCAGGCAATGTTCCACCGTCATCTTTAGTTTCTCTCTTTTTTGCTTCGGTACCAGCCGTTTCGTCTGAACTATCACCATAATCATCTTTTTCAGACTCAGCGGCAGGTTCTTCTATATCCTCTGGTGCAGATGGTTTTTTCGGTTCATACGTATTAGTCAAATCAAAACCAACCACTTGAACCGTGTAACCAGAAACCTCATTCTCACCAACAGTGTAAACATACCTGCTCCCCGCCTCATCAAATTCAGGCAGATCTATGAATGCATATGTCCAATCGTCATCGTCAGTTACCTCTGTCGTATCTAAAGCTTCGCCGTTCTGATACAGCACTACCATGATAGACTCAGGACGATCTTGGTCAGTGTCGTTTTTCCAAGTCTTACTCCCCTCTACTGAAGTGCTGCCTGTTCGCAGATTCGTAATGTTATAGCCATTCACAGACGAAGCATAACCTTTGACCTCATGCTCCTCCACTGTATACGTAATCGATTGGCCATCTTTATCATAAGCCTGGAGATTCTCAAACGTATGCTCCCAGCCACTCTTTGCTGTCACGTCAACCGTGTCATATACAACGCCGTTCCGAAGCAAGTCGACCGTGATCACTGCTGGACGGTCCTCTGAGTCATCATCCAACCAGGCTTTCGTAACAGTTACTGAGGTTTTGTCCGTTCGTGTATTGACCAGCTCATAATCATTAATTTCTGATTCATAGCCTGGCACCCCGTGTTCAGCCACCGTGTATTCATAAGGCTCGCCTTGATGATTAAATTTATCAAGACCTTTAAAGGTATAGGCCCAATCCATTTCAGCATCTATTTCCTCTGTCTCAATGACCACGCCGTCTTGCAGTAAGTTCACCATAATTTCTTCCGGACGGTCTTCCGGGTCGTCATCCCGCCAGGTCTTTGTCACATCCACATCAACCGTTCCCGATCGCACGTTAGTAATATCAAAACCATCTATTGAGGTCTCATAGCCGCTCACCGGTTCTTCTTCAATTGTGTAATTATACGCAACACCCTGTTCATCATATTCCGGCAGCTCTTCGAAAGTATAAACCCAGCCATCGTCAGCTGTAACTTTCGCTTCTTTTAATACTTCATCGTTTTGCAGAAGAGCCACATTGATAAAATCAGGACGGTCTTCCGACTCACCATCCAGCCACGCCTTTGTCACCTCTATCGATGTTTTACCGGACCGGACGTTTGTCATCTTGAATCCGTCATTTGTGGTCTCGATCGATTGCTGTTCGTAACCTTCCACAAGTGCTTCTTCTACCGTGTATTTGTAAGCTTTTCCTTCTCCATCAAAAGCAGGCAGATTTTCGAATACATAAGCCCAATTACCGTCATGCCCCGGATTAGCAACCGTTACTGTTTCCTCTTCAACCTGCTCATTATTTCGGAAAAGTTTTAATATGAGTTCATCAGGACGGTCAGATGCATTCTCATCGATCCATACTTTCTCCACTGCAATATCTGTTACTCCAATTCGGGTGTTGATAATGTCATAGCCGTTTACAGCTGCCTCATAACCAGCCGGTACTGACGCTTCTTTTACCGAATAAGAGTAAGGCACACCGTCAGAATCAAATTCATCCAGCCCTGTGAAAGTGTAGATCCATTTTCCATCTGCAGCTGCAGTCTCTTCTTTAAGAAAATTATCGTCCCCTTTACGGGTCAAATGTATCGTTATCTCTTCCGGGCGCTCATCCGAATTGTCGTCAAACCAGATCTTTTGACCTTCTATATCTGTTATACCTGAGCGTACGTTAGTGATATTAAAAGTATTATTTTCTTCAGAGATGAACGTCTCATAACCCGCCACAGGCACCTCTTCAATTTTATAGTCATATTCTTTCCCTTGATCATTAAATGCCTTAAGCCCTTCAAACACATAAGTCCAGTTTCCTTTACTATCCGGACGGATTTCCTGTCGGATTATGGCGTCTTCCGGGTATTCTTCTTCATCATATGGTTTTTGGAATAGTTCAATTGATATAGCGTCTGGACGCACTGATGTTTCTTGTTCATCTTTCCATTCTTTAGTCACAACAATATCTTTCTCTCCGGTACTTACATTAATAATTTCAAAACCGTTCTCCATATCACCCATAATACCTTTTAAAGTGTAACTATCATCCTGGTCTTTCTCTTCAACTGTGTAATCATACAACTCACCATCTGTATTATAGACCGGTAAATTATTAAAAGTGTAGGTCCACGGATCACTAATAGCAACCGAACCACCTAAAGGATTTCCGTCTTGATGAAGCTGGACCTTTACTTTTTCCGGACGGTCACCAAAACGGTCATTATCGTCTTTCCAGGTTTTTTTAATTTTAATATCCCGCGTTAAAACGTTTGTCAGCTCAAAGCCCTCTTCAACATTGCCTGTAATACTTCCTTCAAGCTGATAGTCGGCTGTATCTTGTTCTTCGATCATATAGTCAAATTTCTCTCCATTTGAATCAACGGCATCTAGTTCTTCAAATGTATAGACCCAGTCATCCTCGCTTGTGAGGTTAGCTTCGTCAACCTTTTCGCCGTTTCGCAACAGGCTGACGGCGATGGTTTCAGGTCTCAGCCCTCCCTCATTATCTTTGTCATTCCATCGCTTCTTAATATGGAGGTCGACTAATTCATAATTTAATACTTCCAAGTCAACTGTTTCATCTAATGCAAATTCAATCTCAAATTCGATGTCAGCCCAATGCTCTTGATACCCATCTAGCTGCTCTATTTCTTCAAAGACATACTGACCCGGTCGCAGATCTTCAACCAGGATTTGACCATTTTCATCAGTTGCATGAGTTGTTTTATCATACGTGCCACCATTGACTAATGAAATAGCTCTCAATGAAAACTGCACACCTTCCAATGGTTCTTCAGAATCACCGTCTATTTTCTTAAGCGCCGCTGAACCAGTGATAATGTTATTCTTAATCGTTGAGATCGTAATCGTTTCAGTGTCTGTTCCTGTTTGTACTTTAAACGATTCGGTTAAACCGTCACCTTTAATCGTGTACCCATTTGGAGCAGCTGTTTCTTTTAAGATATATTCACCTTCCGGCAACCCTGTAATACTTAGCTCACCGTTAGAATCTGTTACTAAGCCTGTAAAACCGTCAATTGTTTCATCGGTATTGCCGGCAGACACCACATCAAATACTGCTCCTGTTAGGTTATATCCGCTTTCTGCATCTTCTTTCTTCAACTGTATATCAGCATATGGACTGTTTTCAAATTCAGCGCTTACCGTCCGGCTGTTATGAACATCAGAAAGTGTCACCTCTACTTCAATAGGCTTATCACTCAAATAATATCCTTCTGGTGGAAATGCTTCTTCTATTTGATATGTTCCTGGTTTTAAGCCATCAAAATTAACGATGCCCTTTTCATTAGTTGTGGCTGTCTGCTTCTGAGCATTATATTCTCCTTCTTTATAGGTGAGAATAAATTCAGCACCAGAAAGAGGTTGTCCGTTCACACCATCTACTTTTGTTAATTCGATTGAAGCAGAACGTACGTCGTTACCAAGTGTACCTCCCCCAATTTCCATCGGTCTATGCTGGCTTCGTTTAATTTCAAATGCGATTGCTTCACCCTCTGCCATTTCAAACCCGAATGGCGCCCGCGTTTCAACAAGTTGATATTTTCCAGGACGTAAGTCGCCAGTGTCAACTAACCCTTCTGCGTCAGAGACCACCGTCCGAACCACCTCGCCAGATTCTGTCTGAACCTCGAAGTGTGCCCCTTGAAGTCCTGTTGCGGGATTCTCAGCATCCACTTTTGTAAGAAACGCGCTGCCAGGAATAAGTTCATTTTCTACTGTGATTTCTTCAATCTCCGTTTGTTTTTCTTCAATGGTAAATCGATGTTCTTTATTGTTTTCCTGGTAATCGTCTGCTGCTTGCGTTTCTTTAAAGTAATAGTCCCCGGTTCTAAATCTTCTATATAAATAACGCCCTTCTCATCAGTGTAGTAAGGACCGTTAACAGCTTTTCCTGCTGCATTTTTTAATTCAAAGGTCACACCTTCGAGAGGTTCTCCGTCTGTCCCATCAATTTTTGTCAATTGAACGTGCCGCCTAATTTCTTTATTCGTAACCTCAACTTCTGTCTTGTTTTGATTAACCGTCACAGTTTCGGGCTCGTCTATACCTGCCACATATCCTTCAGGAGCTTCTGATTCTATTAATAGATAGTCACCATATAACAAATTGTTAAAAACAACTATACCGTTCTCATTTGATACACCAGTACCGAGTAACACCTCTCCAGTATGGTCGTAAAGGTCAAACGATGCCCCTTCCAAAGTTTCATTAGTCTTGTCAAAGTCTACCTTTGTAACTTGCAGGGAACCGACCTCACCAGAAATTGAACCACTTATATTATCAAATCTGATAGCATTTGAAGTATCACTGCTGTCACTGATGGCTTCTTCACCTTCACCTTCAAATGTTACTGTGTTGGCAATTGTTCCATCTTCTTCGAACAGAATATACGTTTTATATTCTAAGATGTAGGCTCTGTCGAGCGTATTCTCAAATTTCACAGTAAATGACTCTTGTCCACTTTCGTCTTCCTTAAAATCCAATGAGTAATCTTCATCTTCTTCTAGAATCGCATTCGGATCTTTTTTAATATTTTTCCCGTCAATTACGGTTCCATAAATAACTACTGTATCTCTTAAAATTGTCTGATTAATACTTGGTGTATCTGCAATCTCAAGGTCTGATACCGTCGATTGGCTGAAGTTAATATTAATGCCCCAATTGACTATACGGCCATTTGTCTCATCCTGTTTTCCAGATTTACTTAAAAATTCCCCGCCATAGTCTGGAGTAACCTTGGCATAAAGCTCAATGTCACCCTTGCTGCTGGAGACAGTTGCTTTATTAGTATATTCACCTTTTAACGTGCGACCGTTAAGATCTGTCTTATACTTAACAACGTAAGAGGCAGTAATATCATCAAGCCTGACGGTAAAGCCAGGTTCCCCGTCAGGACCTTCAGCCGTTTCGATTACAGCATCGGTAACCTCATCCCCTATATCATAATCATTGTCACTCCCGGTTAGCTTCATCTCATAAACTTTAACACTGCCAATCTCAAAATTCTGATTGCCTAAAATATAATCTTCTACGAGCACATCATTAAGTGTTTCATTATTATAGTTTACTCCAATAGTCCACGTGATTTCTTTATCCTCAATGTTATAACTGCCATGCTTAAACCCGTTGTTTTTCGTATAATCATCCGGGTCAAATACGGCCTCATCTTCACGTGTCACCGTATCTGATTCACCTTCAGGGAGCCATTCAAGCGAAGCATTGTTTGTGTAACCGTCACTTCCTCTGCCCGCTTCGTCAAAATTAATAGATGTAATATACCTAAGGTCGACGCGTTTCTCTAAGTCCTGATGAAACTCTATTTTAATTTCTCTTATTGATTCATCGTAGCTATAGGTATACTGATCCCCTTCTGTCCATCGAGTACCATCATACAGTACCTTTAAATCTTCCGGTGAAAATCCTTCAGGCAATCTATCTGTAAAGACAACATTCCCCATCACTTGTTCATCACGATTTATTAATACCGACCAGTTCGTTTCTTTCGCTTGGTAGTCAGTTGAACCATGTGATTTGATGAAAATGCCTTGGCTAATCGGCCGACTGCCTTTTGATATGTTATTAAACTCGTCTGAGATGATATTATCTACGTTAATATCAGCATCCACACGGTCTACTGCTGTTGTCTGATACACTATTTTATAAGCGTCATCAATCTGATCTGCAAATTGAAATTCAAAACCATTATCTGTGACTATTAACGTATAAGCGTCAGGGCTGAGATTTGTCGCCCCCGCTTCCTCTCCCGTGTTCTGATCAATTTCCACAGTCATCACCTCAAAGCTGCTGTCCACTAATGTCTGGTTGAAGCCAAATATGTCAGCAAGCTTAGCGTCTTCCTGCAGAATATCTTTCTCATCATAGTTATATCTTACTTCCCAAGTGATTGTCTGGGAAACATCATCGTAATGTGCGGCCTCTTTCTCGAGAGGCTTGCCGCGGATGACAGAAACACTTGCTTCTGTACTGATTGGTTCATACTCTTCTCCAGATAATGTCACGTCGTTTTTATATGTCTCTCCGGCCATATCGTTAACTTCTGTCTCATAAATCACCCTATAGGCTGAATCAACCGTTCCAAGCGCAAGCGGAAACGCAGAGCCAAATGTATGTTCCGTTAACTCAACAGTGCCATCTATTGTACCGTTGGCATTCATATCCAGGCGATAAACTTTTAAAGACCCCTCTATAAATGAATGGTCCCCTTCTGTTAATAGATCTTCTAATACAGCATTATCAATCGTCTGCAAATTTTTATTAAAGTCTACTGTCCACTCTATCGTTTCGGTATTGTAGCCGCGATTCCCGATTCCTTGCTTTTCAATGGCAGGTGCGTCAGGAATGAATTTTATTGGAAACTCCAGACTTTCTTCCCCGGCAATAGGAAATGTAATGGTGTCACCGGTGGCTGGGCCATCATATTCATCATGGATATTGGATTCCAGAGTTATTTTCCCGGATATATTAGATTCCATCTCAATATTTTCATTGAATGTAATAATAATGTCATTGCCATCTGTATAGAAAGTCCCAAAAACAGTTCCATCTTCACGAACTAGATCCTGTCGATTGGCTTCTGAAACCCGGGGGATGTTGAACATTGACGGAACCTCAATTGTGAAGGTTGATCCTCCGCCATACGTGTGGGTATCAGGTAAAGCAAAGTCGTAATCCAGTACGAACTTTGATTGATTATAAGGACTCTCTATAACGATTTCTTCTCCGCCTCTGAGCTCGTCACCATCCTGTGTCAACGTGACACCAATAATAATATTTTCTTTAATCTCAGTACTCACAGCAGAGAAATCACGTGTTGTTTCCAGTAAATCATCTTCACTGGATGCCTTTTCCTCTTCAAACTGGGAATTTTTACTTTCCTCAGCTTTGTCTTTTAATTCATTTTCTGTATCAGCTTCCTTATTTCCTGTGCCGGCTTCTTTGGCTTCTTCCGACTCTTCTTCATTTCCTGCGCCAGCTTCTTCGGTCCCTTTGGCCTCTTCCTCATTTTCTATACCTGCTTCTTCATTCTCATCTGATTCTTCTTCCTTTTTCTTATCCGTCAAATTTACATTATCTGCTCGTTCTTCAGAGTTATTGTCAGATTGCTCATCAGTGGCAGCCCCATTTACCTCTTTTTCACTGGTTACAGCGTGGATCGAGATAGTGCCTTCCACATCTTCATACTCTTCTATAAGCTCATTAAATGTCACAGTTAATGGTTGATCAGGTAAGATGACATAATTTCCAACTTCCACACTGTCTTTCTCTTCATCCTTCTTAATGATTAAATCACCCGCTATTTCCTGTTTTATATGTAATTCATCGGGTAAATGCAGGACTTCTGAGTAGTCTCCTGTTATTTCGAATTTTTCATCAGACCACGTAACTGTTACGTTTATATTTTCGGATTTCCCCGCGTCTTCCAAGTCTACTAGCTGACCTTCATTATCAGTGAACGTCATGTCTTTAAAAACACTTGTTTCATTGTCACTTGCTGAAGCTGTCAACGGGACCAATACACTGCTTGATACCGTTTGAAAAACCAGCGCCAAAATCAGCAACATGTTTAACGTCTTTTTAGCCATTTTTAACCAACTCTTTCTATATTAATTATGAAAAAAACTCATTATAAAGCCATTTGTTGTACACACCGAAAAACAACTGATACATTTAAGCGTGAATCAGTTTAAGCGTGTTAATAATTATTGAACTTTCTTGTTTCATGCACATTATTAATTGATAACTATGATACAGTAAAAACGAGTTATAGAGTCTACCTAGACTCGGATGAACCTGCTAGCTACCTGTGGCACTCCCCCTAATAAAAGACACTTATTATCCAAATTCAATTTACTAAACTAAACTTTACAAAATCTATACAACACAACCAAGGCAGGAGCATGATATGAAAAACAAATCTACTAAAGTCACCATCATACTTTTCACCTCGTTAATCGTTATTATTATTCTTAGTTTGAGAGTGAGCTGGCTGAATTACTTTCAAGTGGAAACGTTAGATCCAGCAGAGAGTGGGTTTATTGACCTTACAGACGCAGTTCTTTCTGAGGGTAATTTTTATTCACTTGAGGGTGAATGGCATTTTCACCCTGAAAAATGGGTAGACCCTGGGAATATTACTGAAACCAGCACTACAGCCGATGTCCCATCTAACTGGCCCGATGAGCTTCTCAATTATGACCATAGTATGATAGGCAAAGGATCCTACCAGCTACAGGTTGATTTGCCTGAGGATTTCACTGATGAAGCAGGCATCCGATTTTACGAAATCATTGCGGCTGCTGAAGTATATGTAAATGGGCAACTTGTGTATAAGCGTAATGACCTGAATCACTCTTGGGAAGACAGAGGACTGAAGCGGGGACCGATCGATATTTATTTTAAGCCGCCCGAAAACGAAATTTTAAATATCGTCATACATGTATCCAATTTTAATCAGACGGCTCAGGGCGGCATTCATCGGGATATATTTATTAGTTCTGCCGAACAAATACGTTCTCTTTCATTTCTGTCAAAAGCTCTTCAGCTTTCTGTAGGGATCATTTTCATTCTTCATGCCCTTTATGCTTTTACACTCTATTTCCTGCAAAAAAAATACGCCCAAACGTTTTTAGTGACGTTCGGTTTTATGCTGCTTCTCTTCGCATCGGGCGTCTTTATGGATGATGAAACGCTTTACATGCCGCCATTAACCATGTCAGAACATTACCGTCTGCTTTTAATGATATTTCTCACTACGCTGTTCGTTATGTTTAAAATTATATCTAATATATTTAACGTATCGAAATGGAATAACAGGGTCATTTTGATTCTTTTTATCTCTTTGTTAGGTATCGCCTTGCTTTTTCCTTATGAAAATCTAAAGGTTCTCGTCCGGTTGATTATAGTTCTTTATCCCATTATCATCGGTTTAATGCTCTATGTCACTGTTAGTTCAATTGTGAAAGGGAATAAATATGGGTATTTTATCCTTGCATTCCTGCTTGCCTACTCTTCTAATATATTTTGGGGAGCTCTCATAAAAACAAATGTTATACAAATTCCTTTTTATCCGTTCGATTTTATTTTTTCTATGGTAGCATTAATTGGACTTGTATTGAAACGTCACTCTGACGTGACGGGGGAGAACGAAAAACAGGCGGACATTATTATCCAAAATGAGAAGAGTAAAGATTCATTTCTGGCAAATACAGCTCATGAACTCAGAAATCCGCTTCACGGGATAATGGTAATTAACGAAACACTATTAAATCACCTTCATACAAAACCTAAAGAAGCTATTGAAAAAGATCTGATTCTAAGCCATAAAATTGCTCTCCAGATGAAATATATTCTTAATGATCTTCAGGATTATACCCTGTTAAAAGAACAACGCCTCAGAATTGACCGGCAACCTGTCAATATACAGGCTGTGATTACAACAATTACTGATATTCTCATGTACCAGAGAAATAGAAATTCAGTTCAGTTTAGGATTAATCTCCCCAGTGATCTTCCTGCTGCTCACGGGGACGAACAACGCCTTTTTCAAATTTTCTATAACGTGTTGCACAATGCGGTGAAATTTACAGAGGAAGGAGAAATCGTTATTACTGCCTCTTCCAGTGAAAACGTTTTGCACATAACAATAGCTGATTCCGGAGGTGGCATCGATAAAAAAGATTTGGAAAGAGTTCTTAATCCTTACGAGCAAGGAGCTGGCTCCTCACAAGGCGGAATAGGTCTCGGATTAAACATCAGCCGTGAGCTGACGCTGTTGCATGATGGTGAATTTTCAATTAATTCTTTAGAGAGGGAGGGTGTAACTGTACATATCAAATTGCCTGCTGCTGACGGAAAAACTATCAGTAATGAGATTATTTCTTCAGGAAATCCAAATAAAATGGACTTGGCTTCAACTTATGATGAGAAAGTTTCTGACCTGCCTAAAGTCTTAGTAGTAGATGACAATCCATTGAACCTGGATATACTTGAAAAAGCACTTTACCCCGAATTCAATGTAGTTAAAGCATCTTCTGGGGAAGAGGGATTAGTCAAGCTTTCCCGAGAAACCTTTTATCTTGTCATCAGCGATGTAATGATGGCTGAAATGTCAGGCTATGAATTCACAAGAAACGTTCGGAAACATTATGATTTGGCAGAGTTGCCAATTTTACATTTAACCGCACGACAGCATACAGATGATCTCGTTGCAGGGTTAAATTCCGGCGCAAATGATTATGTGAGCAAACCTATTGAGCGAGATGAACTACTTGCCAGGGTCCGTACTCTCATCAACATGAAACGTGCTGCCTACGAAAAAGTTGAAACAGAGGCTGCCTGGCTTCAAGCTCAAATTAAACCTCACTTTCTGTACAATACAATGAACGCTATTGCGTCACTTAGTCAAACAGACCCTGATAGAATGATAGATTTGCTGTATGAGTTTGGTTCCTATTTAAAAAATAGTTTCCAGCTCCCGCCAGAAAATGGTTTAATTTCTTTAAATGAAGAACTTAAAATTATTAAACCTTATCTTTACATTGAACAAAGCCGTTTTCCTGAAAAGCTCGAAGTCATCTATGACATACAGAATGCCGACACCATTTTCATTCCGAGACTGGCAATCCAGACACTCGTTGAGAACGCGGTTAATCACGGCGCTCTTAAAAACAAAGGAGAAGGTATTGTGCGTGTGACATCCCGTTATAACGGCCAAAAAGCAACGATTGTTATCTCAGATAACGGCTATGGAAATGCACAGAAATTAACGGAATTGCTTGAGAACCAGCAGACTACCGGGGTAGGTCTCGTTAATGCACATACTAGAATCAAATTCATAAATGGTAAAGGGCTGACCATCGAAAAGAACAGCTATGGCGGGATCAGTATCATTATCTCTCTCCCGGGAGGGGACCATTTCGATAATAATTAAATTTAGATGCCACCCTCTCTTAAATATAATGATAAAAGGAGCAAAAAAAGTAGCTATCCTAACCGATAGCTACTTTTTACTCATACCGGACCACTCTCTGTACCATTTTTCGATAGATGGTCCAGGTCTCACCTCTAGTTCTCTTTGCAAAATTTGAACCAAATTCTCATAATGCTGTGTAACCAGATCAGCTCTGTTCTGTCGGTCATATATTTTCAAAATACAAAAATGTACCTCTTCATCAATTTCATCTTTCTGTAAGATTTTCTGGTACCAATACAATGCTTTAGTATATTTCTTGAGGTGTTTAAAATGTCCGGCAAGGTCCATTGCTTTTTCTCGCCATAGCAGCTTCTGGTTCCACCGCTCTTCTTCGGCCCATAGCAAATCGCTGTGCAGAAGGTAATCACCTGCATAGTCTTCTAGAAGTCTCTCGACTGTTTTCCTGTTTTCAGAGTGAGATAAGTCCTCTATAGCGTATAATGCTTTTTTCCATATAAACACATCAACTTGTACATCCTTCATTTCCAGACAATAGCCATCCTCTTTATTCTTCAGCCGAATGTACTGTGCATAAGATTTAAGTTCTCTTCTTATATGGTAAACAGTAGTATACAATTGTGGAAACGATTTCTGACTATCCCTGTCATTCCAGATTACCTCAACAATTTCTGATTTGGGTACAATTTTATTGTGATGATGCAATAAGTAAAGAAACAACTCACGTGCTTTAGCTGTTCTCCATGTCAATTCCTTTTCATCATTTCGACTTTCTCCTAAAGTGATACCGCTTTTAATATTGATGTGCAGTCCACTATTGTCAGCAGGGGCCTGAACACTTTTTTTCCGTTTATTCAGGCGTTCAATTGTATGACAAAGACGTTCATAGCGAATGGGTTTAACCAGATAATCCACAGCATCCAGGTCAAAGGCTTCAATAGCGAATTCACGATGGGCTGTTACAAAAACGATGTCAATAGTTTCATTCGTACTTAGAAAATATTCAGCTAATTCGAACCCGCTCATTCCTGGCATTTCGATGTCTAAAAACAGAACATCCAAAGGCTGTGATTCAACGATGCTCTTTGCTTGTTCAGCGTCTGAAAACCTGTAAATGTTAGTCATTTTCCCGTTTCTAACAAGTAAATTTTCCAGGTAATTCAGCGCCAGTTCTTCATCGTCTACCAAAAGCACATTCATAGTCAATCCCCCCATCTTAACCAAAAAAACTACTGCGGAAATTAATTCACATTAAATTAGCAAAGTCCTATCATGCTGGTATATCTATGTATTCACTATTCTCAAATATAACATTCTCACTAGGAAATAATAATATTTCCAGAGGTTGTATGGCAAAAACTGCAATTATAAAAGTTAAAGCAACTAAAGCACCTTAGCGAAAGGCGCCTTCCTTTAGCAAAGGGGCTTATGTACTAGTTTAACATATACAATGATTTCCTTGAAATGAACGATATATAAAAAAACCCGCATTCTTTAACTTTGTGTTAGCAATAGAGGATTCAAAGGAAGTTTGTCACTGGGAAGGAATATAAACGGCTTCCATAAACAAGCGAAGCCCCCTGCTGCAAGGAACTCCGCTTCTACTAAAGCCTTTCCAGGCCGTGACAACCTCTTATCAAAGGGGCATTTTTCCAACCATTCCAGTCTTCATTTTGAGCTCTGCGGACGCGTATCGTCTCAAAAATTTTACGCATTTTATAAAACTCTACCTTTCCTATACCTTAAATTGAGAGGTTGTAATCATCTTTTTTAAAATCGCATAAAGTTTCCATTGGAACAAAAAATGTTTTAAAAACCCAGTTAAACATGGACGATTATTTATAAAGTAATGGTAATTCCACTATCCATGTAATCTCACAGCAAAAAACCAGCACTTCCGTTGAAGGCTGGTTCATGTAGTAAAGTATTTCAGGCTGCAGGCAAGCCTAGTGTGCAATCATTTCGTGTTTAATCTCTTCCCCGTCCATATGGGCAGGGTAATAAGTCGGCCAGTTGGTTACTTCATCAAGCAGCTCTTCACGGTCATCGCCCCAATAGAGGTGGAAATGGTCCGCTTCTGTTGGGTAGATATTGTGGTCGCTGAACTGAATGTAGGCCGGCATTTCGTCATCGCCCTCTTCCTGTTCGAAAATGAAGCGCACTCCGCGGTTGCCGGCTTCGTATGTAAGAATTTCATAGCCATCGTATGCGTAATCACCGGACCATTCGCCCTCATCGCTCTTGAATGTAAACGTATTATCTTCGATGGTGATATAATCTACGTCCGTTTCATAGCCGGTTTCATAATACTCGGTATACTCCTCTGCAGTCATCGAGTCGCTCTCCGCAGCTTTATGCTCCATGACCTCATCCAGCTCACCGCTCATTAAATACAGATACACTGACTGCCATTCCCCTTCCCAGTCAGATAGCTCCCTGTCTTCAATTTGATCGTCTTCAAAGTAGCCGTCGTAAATCGCCTGCGATTCATCGTCATGGCTGTGATTGTGGTCATGATCATTGTCATGGTTATGATCATTATTTCCATGGTCATTTTCATGGTCATGATCATGCTCATTATTATTGTGATTGTCGTTAGCTTCTTCCTGGTGATCTTCGTTGTTCTCCAGATTATCTTCATCTGCAGACTCATTTTCCGTATTTTCTGGCGCTCCATTCTCCTGCGTGGCATCTGATTTTTCAGCACTGTTGTCAGCCTGACAGCCCGCCAGCAATAAAGCAGCCGCAAAAGATGTGAGATATAGCTGTGATCGTTTCATAAAAACACTCCCCTTTTTAATTATAAATCGTAATGATTACTATTTGAGAGTATACGCTTATGACCACAGCAGGTCAAGTGCCTATATGATTCTTGTGATAATATTTCAACCTATACAAAATAAACGCTCACTCCCTGAAAGGAAATGAGCGTTTATCTTTTTTTTAAAAAATAATACAGGTTTATACACTTACAGAAGCTGTTGTATAAGGGGAAATAATGCTTCTAAAATAACTAAAAAAACATCTATGTAATTAGTTAGGATATATACTGTAGGTAATGCTAAGAGTTAAATAAGAAACAGGTCTGTTTATAATGCCTCTCTACATAAGAAGAAAATGTCTATCATTAGTAAAATGGGATGCTGTGGTGAAAGGAATTGATGGGGTGGGAAGGTATATGGCAAATACGTTGACAGGTAGCAGGTTAGTCCTCGCGTTAGTATTGTTTTTTACTGAACCGCTCTCCTTTGGGTTTTATGCGATTTATACACTCTGCGTAGCTACAGATATGCTAGACGGTCCAGTTGCACGCAAAACTCATACCGCCAGCAAAAAAGGAGCCCAGCTTGACAGTATAGCTGATTTGATATTTGTAACGATCGTAGTGATCATCTTTCTTCCTATGGTTGGTACTCTGTTTCCAGCCTGGTTGGTATGGCCAATCATCGGAATAGCTTTAGTAAGAATCGCTGTATATGTGATTGGATTTATAAAATTTCATCAGTTTTTATCCCTGCATACGTTTGGCAATAAGGCCACAGGTGTCATTTTATTTTCCGTTCCATATATGATGTTATTAATGGATATAAATTTGCTAAGTATAATAGCCTTGTCGATTGCATTAGTATCAGCATTGGAAGAGTTGTTAATTATGATTAAACTAACGACAGTCAATCCAGATATCAAAAGTATATGTGACTTATATCGAAGGAATATAGAAACATAGAAATAAAGCATAACTCAATATGTGTTGCACCTCCCAGTTACGTTTAGACCCTTCATTCCCGTTACGATTTACTATAGACCTCTTGTAAAGGAGCTCTTTCCGATAGACTGGTCAGTTGATAGGTACTGGTCACTTCAAGTTAGTTTTTATTTATGAGTAAAGGAAAATTAAGGGGAATGTTTTTGAATGTTTTCGATTCCAGCTCTTACTGCTTCCAGACGGGCTGGACATAGAGGTATCCTACAAACGGCACAAGAGAAGGGGTTAATTCCAGTATCGTTTTAACTGCTCATAAAAGTTTTCCCTGCTCCCTGCCAGTATAAGCAAAACTATTTTGCCAGCTTCATCTTTTTCAATAATATAGGCCAGTTCATAATTTGTACCTGAGTGGTATATATCATAACCATAAACACCTGCAAGATCCCCTCTTTTAGGTACTCCCGCTTCATAAGGATCTCGCAGAATATCTTTAACTGCATTTTCAAATTTAAGTTTTAAAGGCTTTTGCTTATTGAGCTTTTAAAAAAAATTCTTAGCTTGGGGAGAAACTTTTAATGAGTATTCAGACATCATCTTCCTCATTTGAAAACAATTTATCCGCTGTGGTAAAGTCTTGATCTTTAGCTTCTTGGGCTAATTCCTCAATTGATGGTTGAATCATTGCCTTACGCTGCTTAAATTTTGTAATTAGTTCTTCTCCCTCATAGCCCTCACTAACTAGATCCTTTAAAATATCCTCTGAGAAATCTTCAAATTCCTCCCTTACCGGTTTAATAACTAGTCTGTTGTTAACAACTTCCATAAGTATTTCTTTTCCAATACCTATTTCATTATAGAAGTCCTTTGGGATACAAACTTGTCTTTTTGAGGACACAGAAACACGCTTAACTTTTCTTGACATTGATTTTCCCCTCCTTAATTGGGGTATGTTTACAGCCATAGTATTCCCTCCTGTATTATTTGATACGCGCTTTTACAATTTTACATTCTTACTTTCTTACTCTATTTTATCATTTCTTTAACAAAAAACAATAATTAACGCAAACCCGAATATGGTCTTTCACTTAATAATACCGTATACTTCCAGGGTCATTAGGAGCTAAACCTGCACACTTTAGCATAAACAATACCATTTTATCGTCCTTCTCTTCATTGCTTTATAGGCTTAAACACTGTTTTACAATTTAATAGCCTATACATCTAAATGAGCAGGTTATCTGTTACTCTTACCTCTCTTTTCTGAAGATATAAAGATAATTACCTCCTCGCCGAAAATAGTTAAAAATTTTCCAGTTGCAGCGTCGGTCTCTTTTCAAAAAAGCGGGAGGTTGAATAAACAGGACGTTTATTAGAAGGTGTTGGAAGTTGCTGATTGGTTTGTTTGGTGTGTTGGTGATGGGGAATTTTAGCATTATGTACATGGTTGAAGATGCCAATCGGCTGTACGTGACCGGATGATGAGCCTATCAGAGTTGATTGAGGTGATTGAATTACTCACAGGCATCAGGGATGCGGCTGCGCAGAGATCGAATCGTTTTAAGAAAACAAAGAGTTACTCAATGCTGAATTGGAGGCTTTACAGAAGAGGAGGTATAAGAAGAAATTGAAGCACTGGAATTATCCCAGAATGCTGGCTTACTTGAAGTATTCTTGTTTGTTAGGAACATGACCACTTTAGACTACACCCTACTCTAATACAAGGGACTGCACTTCTACTGAATATTCGTACAGCATGCACCTTGGCTAACACCATTCATTTAAGGGGAGATAGAGAGTGTATCCTGCCCCTAAATGATTAGCATACTACAGTAAAATACCAAGACTCTTAAGTGGTACCATTCTAAAGGTAATCTTCCCAAAATTTTAGTGTTGAGGAGATGGTCGGGTGAACTTCTTCTTCGATAGTGGTGCGATCCTGATGAGCATAATCAGTCATTTTTTTCAGATGTTCTATTTTTTTCTCCGCCTCTGATATCAATTCCGTATTGTGATTCTTCAGAGTGGTGAAGAGATCTCCATAAATTAACTCAAACATCTCTTCGGGCCCTTTCTCTTGTTGAAAAGATTGCAGCACTCGATTAAACAGAGATGAGACACCAGTATAGCGAAGCTCGGCAACATATTCTTCGACTTGGCGCCTATTAGCTGCTTCTTTGTCTTGGAAAAAGCCTTTAATATTCTCAATTACCCCTCCATACTGAATTGACAGTTCGGCATCATAATTTTTTTGGTTCAATGTCAATGCAATATCGTTAATGACTGACTGGGCTTTTGCTTCAGCTTCTTGTCTCTTTTTTTCATGATCCATGTTTCTCCATAGCTCAGTTCGTGCAAATAAACTTTGTGTGACTTGAGCCGCAGTATTCATACATAATTTGATATAGTCGGTTAAGATCTCTTTTCGGATCAACGCTGGGAATTTTTCCATAATTTCGATTTGGACGTGCACCGCTACTTTGTCCATTTTTTGCGAATCGTTGATTTGTGACACCGTTTTTTCAATAAGGTTACTGATACTGGCAAATGTGGATTGGTTCCACTCACCCATTCGTTTTTTAACATTAACCATGTAATCATCCGCTACCTGACTATAGACTGTAACAATGGCTTCTGACTGGCTTTCGAGAAAGGTAAGCTGCAATTCTGATTCCTCCAGTTGCTGTTTCAGAAACAGATCAACCTGCTGCTGCTTTTTATTCAACTGATTCAAATACTCTGGTATAGAATTAAGCCAGTTCCTAACCCTTTGGGTGTATTGGATCTCAATATCCTCAGAATCCAGCCAAGTGATAATCTCTCTCTGGAAAAACTCCTCTTCACAGGAGTATGGAAATACTTTAATATCACGAGAAATATACTTCATTGCATTGTGTTGAACATTCTCCATCACCTCAGTAACCTCATCATCGTAAACGTAATCCATTTTATTAACAACAATATGGATGGGTAAGCCTGGCGCCGTTTCTCTAATCCGGTCAATTGTCTCCTTCTCTATCCGCGTAAACGGATGCTCCGCACTCATTATATAGAGGAGTGCATCAGCATAATGAAGATTTTCAAATGTCGCATTCTGATCTGTCGAGCGGTCATTAAACCCAGGTGTATCAATAAAACGAACTTGATCAAATCGTTTAAATGGTGTCTTCACGAGGTAGCGTTTCTGATTATGCCGGCCCTCATCATTGTCATGGTCAATGGTCGTGTTGATCAGAAAATCCTCCTGATTAATTTCTTTCAGCTCAGTCTTCCCTGTAATTTCATAACGCAATGTACGGTCAGCCGCTTCAATGAAAGAAACCGTTGATGTTGTCGGAATTAAATCGGTTTTAGCAATCTCCTGGTTAAGAATTGAATGAATAAAGCTTGTTTTTCCGTTATTGAATGTTCCGCATAACATAAGAGAACGTCTTGATTCATCCAGTGCAGATTCATGCCAATAGAAGTGAACAGGATCAAGCCTAACAACTCGAAGCGATCGGACATAATCGTTTATTACTTCCTGAAAGCGACTCAGAAGTCTTAAAATCGAAGAGGCCGCCAGACTCTCATATTCACTCTCCATTTTCCCTTTCAATAGTCCCGCCACATAGAAGCCGACGCCCGTTTGCTCAGTTACTTCGTATAATGCTTCTAAGCTTTCTTTCGTGTCACCTCCCACCAGAAATCCTCGCTGAATACAGACAGCGAGGAAAGCTTCATAACGCTGCTGGTGTCTTCGCCGCCTTTCTTCGGATATGTGGTCATACACGAAATAAAGAAATGTATGAATCAGCTCTTGATCCACCGAGTCCTCGCAAAAGTAGAAAAAGTCATTCTCGAGGAACTCGTCATCGTTAAAGCGGATTAAACCCTCGGCAAGCTGAAACGGCAATAACTTGCCGCATTCGCTAACATGCGACCGATTTTCCCTATACCGGCTGAACCATTTGAGGGAAGGAGAGTTCTTTAGAGCAATTCCAACAACTTTAAGAGCCGTTTCGTGCAGCTCATGTGAAATAAAAAGATGATAGGACCTCTCCATTACATCACTATACAGAGGGTTTACAGCAAGTAGTTTCAAATGATAATAAAAAGAACGATAATCACCAATGGTTTCCGTTAGCTCCGCCAGTTCATAGAGAACCGTTTCGTATAAATCCGTATCAAGAGGTTGAATCCGCTCATAACAAGCTATCGCTTTTTTCAAATTCCCCTTTTTCCTCATGGCATCAGCAATATTCTTTTCTGCCCATACAGACAGGGTATAGTCCATCACCCCTACCTGGTTCCAGTGACTTATTGCAGCATCAATGTCTCCAAGAAAAAAATAGATTTCACCCAAGTAATAGTGTCCCCTCGTTCCACTCTCTGATCGATCTGCTTCCTGGATAAAACAGCTTAAGTCTGAAAGTGTTTCAAGAGAACGCTGATCCGTATACAAAGTTTTAGACCGCAGCTTTTCCAGCGGATAAGTTTTCAATTTGTGCAATGCATGCATCCCAATCACCTTCATTAATCTGATAGCCTTCTTCTAGCTTGTCTGTTCTTACATTAATTTCATGACGAATGTCTGCTTCGGTTTCCTCTACTTGCATGCGATAGTTTTCAATAATTTCATCTCTGGTTTCATCTACCGTTTCATAAATATACTCATCGAAGTTCTCCGACAGTAATTTCCTGAGCTCATCGAACCGTTCTTTAATGAGGGGGCGAATCTGCTCACGCACACGCTCAAGCTTCTTGTCTTTCAAATAATCATTTAAAAAAGGGGCCCCAACAAGCATGATCGGTAACAATAATAGACTTCCCGCTGTCAACGCAGCTAACCCCCCTGCTGCACTGACCGCCACCCCTGACTCAATTCTTGCATCAGCCTTCTTTTTAGAAGGTGACACGCTGAACGAAACAAGGTCTCGGGACACTTTATTCCCCGTCAAAAGCTCATTACCACTGCTCAGTGTATCCTCAATTTCCAGTTTCATGAACTCAGTCATTTGTTCCTCTATTTTTACAACATTCTGTCTCAACTCAGTTTCCGATTGTTTAATCCATTTTACTATACGCTTTTCTATTTTTTTCGGAAGCATCTTTTCGAAATAGTTTTTTAGATCACCAGGTAAATTCATAATAATTTCGTTATCTATGTCTTCCTCAAGATCATCAACGTATTCATGAATTTTATTTTGATAGATCGATTGCAAGTTCTGTTTTAGCTTTTCGGCTTTGTGGCTAAACTGTTTAACGGTTTCATTCAGATGATTTTTCAATGTAAGCAGATTTGAAAGTACCTGTTCCAGATGCTCCTCATCCATTTTTTTCATAGAGAGTACCCTTTTTATTTCATCTTCCAGAGCGCTTTTAATCAGCTCCACCCGCTGTTCGATTACCTGTTGTTTCTTCACAATTTGGGCCCCGCTTTTAATCTTAGCGATCAGATCTTCCTCAAAGGCACGCCACTCCTCATCGTCATGGCCTTTAAGGGCGATGGATGAAGAAACAGGCCAGAGGGCAATATTCATTTCCAGTTCTTTTTTCAATTTCGTTTCCATGTAATTGACAACTTCATCGAGCTCATCATCATCCAGCCGGTCGGAGAAATTCCCGACGAAGATGATATCTCCTGTGAGCATCGGAAGAATACTATCTTTTAAATATTCCAACTCTGTTTTACGGATGGGAGTGGTTAGATCAAGTGTAAAAATTACTACGTTAGATCTTGGGATGGAGTCGTAGGTAACTTCGAATTTATGGTCTTGCAGATCGCCTACACCGGGTGTATCAATCAGCGTCAGCTTTTTATCGAGATGGGACAGGTCCATTTCAAACGACAGATACTTTAAGGACTGTGCCTCATTTTCATTATATGTAAACGACTTTAAAGCACTGGAATGTAACTGGTACTCATCACTGCCAACGTCACTCACTGCTTTCAGAGCCCTTGATGCTCCGTGGCTGATTTTGTGGATAAACGCTGTGGCCGGAAGAACATCTGTTGGGAGAATATCCTGTCGAAGCAGAGCATTTATAAGCGTCGATTTCCCTTTCTTGAATTCACCAAGCACTGTAACTACGAAATTGTCTTCCTCTATATCGTTGACAAGCTGATCAATTTGTTCAGCCACCCGGTCTCCTGTTGTTTTTTCATTGGCAAATTCCTTAAGAATATCAAGTTGCTCTTTATAATGATCCATATTCCTCTTCCTCCTCACAGTAAGTCTTCAGTATATCCTTTAATGTCTGATTGGTTTCCGTTAAATTGGCTTCATCACTCTCATATTCAAACATTTTTTGGATATTTTTTTCATGCGACAGTTCCATGTCACGCTTCATTGCCACTATATTTTCCTTGTACTTCTTATGTGATGAACGGATATATGCTTGCATTTGTTTCTCCAGATGTTTTGTTTCATCTTCAAGCATTTTCATTAGCTGCTTCCGTTGCCTGGTACCATAATCCGTTAAAAAGTTTTCCATCTGAGCATTGTATTTTTTCAGTCCGCGTTTTTGAAGGATATATTTCCCAAAGATTGTTATTGCTGTAAACCACCCCATAGGAAGAGCTTTCTGCACGTATCTGCTCGCAGCACCTAAAAAACCCTTTAGGCTGTTTAAGCCCCCGTCGGTGAAATCCTCTTCGACTATATCCCCTGAAAAAGCCAGCACTCCTGCGAGATCTTCGGGTTGCTCATGGTTGAACGCGTTTGATAATTTTTGCAGTGCTTTATTAATTTCCTGAATCGTTGCCTCCACTCTCTCTTCTATATATTTGTTATAGTACGTACTTACTCTTCTATATTCTTCACGAGTCTCTTCCAGCACGATTTCAGCGTATTCTTCTACGGACATCCTGTGCAAATAAGATCTGGCACTGGATTCCGTAAAACAATCTTTTTTTTCCCTGTTTATCACCTTCTGTTCTTTCTCAATTCGTTTCCTCAGTTCATTTTTATCCTGCTGTAATTTCGTAATAATCTGTTTAACCTTTGATTCCATCTCTTTTTTCAATTGATCTACTTTTTTATTAAGAATGGCCATTTCTTTTTTCAGCTTGGCCTTGTTCTGTTCCAGCGCTTTTTTTCTTACGCTAATTTCATGTTTTATAACTGATTCATTGAGAGCAAGCAGGCGGCGAATCTGTTTAGCCGCTTTCACTTTCCCTTGATCATATTGAAGAAACCGGTCCAGTTCTTCTTCGAATCTATTAAATCCCGTCTCTTCAAGTGAAGTGTATTTCCTCCGTCTCACCCGGAAACTCTCTCCGCTTTCAATCCGCTTGATCTGAAGCGCCTCAAGGCTGGATACCAGGAAGACCTTCGCCTCGTTAAGTCCCTTAATCTTATCCAGATGGTCCTTGATGTACCGCAATACCCGCTCTTCTTCATCTTCGGTTTTCAGACGATCCTTGAAGTTTAAGATAAAAAAAACATTGCGAATCTGCTTCGAGAGAATTTCCTGTTCGAGAAACTTTTTCTCTGACTCACTAATCGGGCTGGTTGCCGATAGCAGAAACAGAATAGCATCAGATTTTGGCAAATACGCCCTGGTGATGGCTTCCCGCTGGTCAAAAATATCGTTCATTCCCGGTGTATCGATAATTTCATAATGATGGGACGCGGTGTACGGCAGAGGGTAAGCGACATGAGCACCGCTAATCGATTGAAGCATTTGGAGCCGCTCCTCATATTCCTCAACCGCTTTTTCCTCATAATCAAGCGGCTGCCGAGGGGCAATAAGTTTTTTAAAGTCCGTAAGGTCCTTGGTTTCCATTAAGCCACCTACGTAGGAAAGGGTGATCTTTTCCTTTTCGCTGTGTCGGATATGCGTGATAAATGTCGTAGATGGGACCGTTTTGGAGGGCAGTATATCTCGTCCGAGAATGGCATTAATAAACGTTGATTTTCCGCGGCTAAAATCACCCACTACCGTCAGCTGAAATGGAACTTCGTTCAGGTGCATCCTAATTTCGTCAAGTGTCTGTGTCCGCTCATCCAACTCTAGCCGGTAAAAGGTCTGGCGTATTCGATGGAGATTCTGGTTAATCATAAACTTGACCGTATCAAATGGCGTTTCCTGTATAATCTCTTTCATCGTTTCTGTCACAACCTTTTCAGTTCTGTACAATTTGTTTTAGCCGCTTGGTGTAGGTTATTTTAACCATGTCTAGCTCCTTACTTTCATGATCCCAAAAGAACAGCCGAAATGAGCCAGACATCTTAAGGTCCATGCAGAAATAGTTGCCAAAATCATCATTAGCTACTGCCAGATAGTTGTCGGGAAGAAGTTTTTTCATTTTCTTATTCACTTCAACAAGATTATCCTTATACGTCTCACCAATTGGCAAAAAATAGCGAAGGCGCACTTCCCGCCCAAATAATGTTTCCATATGATTCGGACGCGGCCCTCCCCCATTTCTCGTCTGATACAGCCTTTTTAATTGGTCTGGAAAAATGACATTCAGTTTCTTTTCTGCCTCTTCAATCTCCTTGATCGATACTGAGCCCTTGGCGAATTTCCAAACGACTTCCTCAATCGATTCCATTATGAATAACCTCCTCCCCAGATACTCATGCCGCCTGTGTGTCCTGACGGATCATGCATGTTACTCTCAACCAGCTGCATGCGGCCCATCTCTTCATGATGATGCCAAACATAGCCTTCAGGTGTTTCGCCATCAATTATTTGTTCAATCTGGTCTTCTCCGAAATGGCTAAATCGGCTAGCATCGGTTTCATAGGCAAATTGCAACTGTTCATTGGCAATCTGCTGATGATAGTAAGGACTCGCCTGATACTGGTCAATTGGCAGATGCGCGTCAAATTCCGCGTCAAACACGGGAAAGACACCCTTTTTCCATAACCCTTCATCTGTCAAAACCTTATTAACTTCATATGAAACTCCCGTCTCAGGGTGCACTTCCCCTTCCAGTTCAGCATTAAAAGTACTCAGCAACCCCTCAGCTTCCACATCTATAGATTCAAAAAAATCCGGCGGTAAATATGTATCTTCATATTGAGCAAATGTGTCCGCTGTCAAATCCAAGGCTGTTATATCCGTATCGATGAACGTATACCCTTGTTCATCAAAATCAAGATACTCAATTCCGGTCAAAAGTTCTTCCATCGAAAATACCTCCAATAAATTAGGACATAATAGAACCATTAAAACAAAACTATTAAACTAAACAAAAAGAACCACAGTGGTTTTTCTGTTGCTCATCACTTAAGTATTTGACATTTACTATATCCCCTTTAAACTTGAACTCTTTGCTATCAAACACCACACCCTTATAAGACTTATATAATAGTTAAATTATACCATGTTAGGCAACATGTTTCGTAAAAAAATAATTTAAAGTAAAATATTCCTATTTTTATAAGTGCGCCCCCAGTAATGTTGGGTGTGTTTAGCAGGGTAGATCTATATCTCTATTTATTTCATGCCAAGTGTGCAGAGGAACTGGTAGTCTATGTATTACAGAAACTGAAGAGAAGATTTTTATAATTTTCTCACTGGGCACCATTACTGAAACGATAAAGCCTCAAATTAAAGAGCCTGATGAACCGACTCACCCTATAAATCCATAAACCATCGTGATTTAATAGCCTTCTTCGCCCCTTAAAACCCTCAATAACCGTAATTATAAATTAAGGTTAATTAGGGTTGACGTAATTATTTAATTATTATATATTATTGTTATCAACCCTAATTTGAACTTAGGGATCCGGAGGGATTTACAATGAAATTATTTCAAATGAAAAGTAAGCCTCATGGGAAAGAAAGGTTGGAAGAGTTTTTAGAAAAGGGATATGTCGCTATTGGATGGCCAGGAATAGGAGACTTAAGTGGTGTAAGTAAGCAGGAGCTCAAGGAACGTTTGGAAAAAAAGTATGGTTATCAAGGGCAGCAGTTAGGCACATATTTAGGGGCTGTTAATGCATTTGTGAATACAATGGATAAAAATGATTTAGTCCTTATATCCGATGGTGAATATGCACACCTAGGAATCGTAGGATCTTACGAATATGAAAAAGACTACGATAATGACGAATATGGTATCTGTCATCAGCGGGAAGTAAAATGGACAGCTACTATTAATAAAGATGAATTACCCGAAAATGTCACAGAACTGTTGAGAAACAGGGGGACTATCACTCAGTTTAAGCACCCAGTTGAAAGTGCCGGCTTGGATAGGTATCTTACTTCTAAAGAAACCTTGTCTGTAGAAACCCTTGAAAAAGCTCTATCTATAGTAGAAAAAGAACTAAATTCTAAAGATTTGGACCGTCGGTTTAATGCTGCAGTAGAATTATTACGATTTGTAAAGTAGATTTAAATAATATCGTATTCAACTCAAATAGAAATAAATAGAGGGGCAATTCTTGCCTCTCTATTTCTCAGATACAACCACTCTCCGCCCTACTGATTAATTACTACTCTCTCTTCTTCTTAGTAAAAATAAAAATCATGTATGGGATGCTAGGTTAGAAAAGGAAAAGATGATCACTACGATCGTTACAATTATCAATTCAGTTTAATTAGAACTGAGCCCTTCAGGTCTTTTATAACGCTCTTCGTTTCAACCTGATAACCATGTCAAAAGAAAAAGTACATTAACTAAAGTATAATGAAATCCCCACCTAATTAATAGCTGGGGATTATTTGACGCTTACTTTGCAATTTCCCAGAACTAAACCAAGTTCTTCTCTCAAATCACATTCAGCTCATAAACCTTGCACGGGTCTATGCCAGTCCCACCACAACTGTAACACTCTTTATTCAAATTATTCCCCTATTATGGAAAAAAAATCTAATTTATCAGTTAATATCATAAATTCGAACCTTTAAGGGCCTTCCGGTTCACCACTAATATACTAATAAAGCAGGCGTTTCCATCGATAAAAAAGGGTGGAGCAGGCCGACATTCAACAGACCGGTAACAAACAAAGTACCCATCGCCGCCCCACCGGCCCAAGACCTCTTCGTAATACTAAAGATCTTTTGTAAAACCTTCTGCGAAACTAGTTTTACTGGAGGCGGCAATGTGACCACCCTGTGGAGCCGTTGATTTCTGTTATAATAATGAAAAAGAATTCCAAGAGGTGAAGGAAAATCCAAAGGTTTTATTTATACTTATTTATGCTTTATAGCTTATCAAAAATTAATTAAAGACTTAATGCAGGTATAGATACCAAGGCATAGGTCACCAATCCCTTTGGATGGGACTTTTTTATAATAGCTCATCCCACTAAAATTAAGAGACACTTTTTTTTATGCTTAATCCAAAATTCATACTGCTCTCTCTTATTGTTTTTACTTCCGTTTGCACTATGAAAATCAATGTGACAAGATTTGCACAGGGTAACTCCATTTTCTGGATCTGTTCTTTTTTCATCACACCAATGATAGCCATCTAGGTGGTGGACAACAAGTTCTCCACCTCGTTGACAGCAGCAAAGACATGTAAAATCATCGCGAAAAAATACATCCTCTCTAAATTTCGTGTACTCATTATATTGTCTTCTTTTAACCCTATCAGCCATTTCCCGTTTTGGGTTCCATCTTGGACTTTTTTCCCCTGTTCTGTTAATCACTCCACAATCAAAGCAACCATGTCCACTTTTAAAATGACAGTACTTTATTGTTCCAACGTGGCCTTCAGGGCATAAATAAACAAGTTTTTGACTTGAATTAAGATAATTCGGTGATAAGATAAAATACCCTCGATCTTTAAATTTTTCCTGTATATATTCATAAGAGTGGCGATCTCGATTACCTGTTTTCATCCCTCTACACTTACCACAATCACTTAAGTTATAATAAAAAGAACTAAAAGTAATGAAATGTTTATGATTATTTGGACATATGAACTCTAACTTTTGTTCAACATTTCTATAGGATTCAGTTAAAAGTTGGTAGCCTCTGGAGTCAAATATTTCTTTTACAAATTGATAATTGAAACGAGTTAAACTACAACGGTTTTCAATTCTACATTTTTTACATCTGGTTCCATTTTTAAACTTATTCCAGTTAGTTTTTCCATCGTGCCCTTTATTACAAATAAATTTTAATTCAGCTTTAGCATTTCTTACCTCACTAAGAAGTTGATAACCTTCTTTATCGAAACAATTCTCATAATAACTCTGCAGATGTTGTTTACAATTATTAAAACCTAACTTTTCAAATTGTCTATAATAACTGCAAAAAGACATTTTTTTACCTCTCCCACAAGTGTCACACCTCACATCCACTTTCATTTTGGAATAAATAGGAAGATCTTGAGCATTAACCTTAATTTCATCATATAGTTTGGTAAACTTATAACCCTTATTCATGTAATATTTTTTATGCTTGCTATTCCAATTCACCAATACCTCTTGATTTTTAACCAAAGTCATATACTCAACCCCATTTCCCAAAGTTAAAACAATTGTTTCCATTCCTAAAAAATATATACAAAATAATTAAATATGTAGATTTCGATAATAGATAATTTTTTCAAGAAGGGGACTAGGCACCAGCATTTACTATGGATAGCTATTCTAATATATACCGGTGGAGTAGCAGCTTTCTTAATTCTTGGCAGCTTTTTAAACTTACTTAAATAAATGTGAGTTGACGCGCTCCTCTAAGGCTATTTTCCCTTTCCATACTAAAGCGGAGTCCCCTTTCAAAAGGAACTCCGCTTTTTTTATTTTTCCGTCCTATATCTATCAGCCAGGCCTGATAAACCCTTTTCCTCCTGAACGTTTCACGTTTTTAAAGTCATGTTTTTATCTTCATTACCTGGTGTTCCATCAATAATAAAGGGAGTTCCTAAAGCTTTGGATATTTTTAATAAAGTCTCTACTTTAGGACTGGTTAACCCCGCTTCTATTCTGCCAATTGTTGATTTAGGAATATTAGCCAGATCCGCAAGTTCCTGCTGCGATATCTTTAATTTCTGTCGTTTTGATTTTATTTGTGCTGCTATTTGACCTTCTAACTGAAGACTTTCTACATGGTCATTACCCCTAATAGCTGAGTATTTTTTTAAAAAGTCGCTCATACCTTTTCCCCCTTTCACCCTAGTAAAGGTTCTGATCCTAAATACAGTAATATTCATAATTCAACTCGGCTGGCTGTAAATCATGACGCTTAATCGCGCCATTGTATTGTTTATCAAAATAATAAAGCAAAATGACTTTATGGAAATTATGAATAGCATAAATGATACGGTGGTCTCCCGTGCGCCTGCCTGGTACCCCCCACCTATAGAAGTTAGGATACCGTGTATACACATCAAGATGCTTTAGCGATGGAGGTGTTTCATCTTCATCTTCAACTTCAACCGTTCCATTAGTCTCTTCCGGATAAGGATTAAGACTAATTATAGTAAGTTGTCTTGCATAATTATCCGCCAGCTCACACCATAATCCCGGTTTACCTTTTCTGACTTCTTGTTCAGCCCAGTATAAAATTTCCTCTTCGAAGTCTGCGACATGTCCTGTATAAACGATTTTAAAGCGTTTATACTCCTGCATATGATTTACCCTTCTTTATATTATTACCTTTATGATAGCATCTATGCTATTAAGTTTCAATTAATTATTTATTGATGCAAACGATACGTTTAAACGTATACCGGTTGAATTGCTACTATCTTAAGTCTTGGCAGCTTTTAAACTTACTTAGAGAAATGTGAGTTGACGCGCTCCTCTAGGCTATATTCCCTTCCCTTACTAAAGCGGAGTCCCCCCTCTAAGGAACTCCGCTTTTACTTAACATTTCCTGCCTGTTGCTTGCGCAGATACCCATATTAACGTACGATCCGAATATGGTCTTCCACTTGATGATACCGTATACTCGTATGGTCATTAGGATCTAAACCTGCACACTTGAATAGCCCGATGAAACGGTAACGGTTCATGCCAAGGTTGTCTTTATATTTTGCAAATACTGCTCGTTGCTGATCCTGATCGACCTCTTTTTGAAACAGTGTTTTCCGGTTTTCAACAATTTCAGCCGATTCGTGGGATTCGTCTATATAGGCCAGTCTGATGCCAACGTATTAATCCACCCTTTGGCCATGGATTTTTTAACCCCGTCAACCTCAACAGACAACTTCGGACACCACAGCCACGTATTCTCATACACTCTGAAATAACTTTTCTGATAACGTTTCGCCTGTTTCCCAAACACGGTGTTGGCAATATCTTTAATGTCTTTAAATGAAACAGTGTATATATACTCAACACATCTATTTCTTTTAATTGAGCCAACTCTAGTTCATACGTTATTCAGCTTAACTCTTTGTTTGCAGCACGCTCCTGAATAACCGCCACAACTTCCGTAATCTGTTGTTCAATCGCTTCAATTGATTGCGTGGCATCCACTCTTAAACAGAGAAAATCATCCATCGCCTCTTCGTTAACGGAAGCAATAATGTCATCCATCCTGAGTTCATCCGCTGCTACCTGCTGTTTATCATGGGCTTCATCAACTTCCACTCCAATATGAAGCTGGGGGAAGTACAAATCAATTAAGGCATAGGAGCCATTTGCCCGTTTTATATTGCTAGCTGACTGGAAGAATGTCCAGGTTATTAAGCTTATGCCAGATGGCAGTTAGAATATTGTTCTCACAATCTTTCCGTTTTGTTCGGGAAAAAGTTCTTACTAAATAGTCCCGTTTATTCATGCGCTACACCTTTTTTCTTTTTTAAGATAAATTAATCGTTTATACATTTTTCAGTATAAATAACAGATACTGGGAATGTGTTCTCTTTGAACTACTTCTACCGTGCAATTCTTTTAAATCGAATCGTCACTATTTTCAGTATTAACTAATGACACCGATTAAATCCTAAGGAAAGTAATAATGATTCAGTCGCTATATGTTCAACTTTTTTCTAAATATACAAAAGCTCCCGCTCTAAAAGAGGGGAGCATTATTTTCACATACGTATGCTTGTCATATGTGCCATATTTTTGAAAAATCATAATTTATATGTTTATTTTATAAGTGATAAGGTGATCAGTCACAGGCACTTATTAAGCACCTACAGAAGCTGCTGTGTCAGAGGAAATTATTCCTCTTGATTGCAGCTCAGCTTTCGCTTCATCACTTGCTGGATGGTAGCCTTTTTCTAACAGGTCTTTAATATAAAGTTTATTATAAACAAATGAGAAAATGATTCCTGGGATCCAAGCACCAAAACCTAATGTAAAGAATGCCGCTACTGCTGCAGTAATAAACATAATTGCTGCCCACTTCAAATCTCCTCTAAACAAAGCCGGAAAAAAACCGAAGAAAAACGTCGTCCAGCTAAAACCAAGCTTTACCTCCTTCGTTACTCCAGCTTCGTTTCTTAATTTTACCATCATGATGTAACCCTCCTTAAGTATTATGTATAAACACCTACCAAGTATATCATTAATTTCATAATGTGGTAATATTTATCTATTATTTAAGTCTCGCATATTAATTTCCGATATTGTGCGGGTAACAAAAATAACAAAGCACCGGCTAATGCCGATGCCCAGTAGAGTTCAGTTATCCAGAATTATAACTTATCAATTCAAGATGACGTGAGATATGCTTTAATCCGGCATTCATTAATGAAAAGATGAAGACCCACACATAATTGTGTTTAATTTTATTATCTGCAAGTGTATATCCATCCATTACGGATAACTTCTACAGCAGCAGCCGTTCGGCTAGACGCTTTCATCTTTTTCAACAAGTCACCTAAGTTTTGAGATATAGTGGATTGAGAGAAACTCATTTTGTTAGCAATTTCTGAAACGTTATACCCATCTAATAAAAATTGAAGCAATTGATATTCTCTCTCAGATAGATTTATTGTTATTTTATTTTTATTTAATATGAACTTTTTAACCGGTATAGAGGATGGAGTATTAATATTAATGACTGATATTAATTCTTTTTGTAAATCATGGTCTAAAAACATTTCATATTTTTCTAAAGAACTAAGAACAGTTTTATATTCATTGGTTAAGTACGTTAATGATACGATACCCTTTATAGGCAGGTATAAATATTTTATGATATTTTTATCCAGAGATCCGCTTATTACAAGTACCGTTCTAGTATGACATAGGTTGTTTTGTATAATAGTTTTTAATTGCTGTATGATATCTTCTCTATATCTATCAACAACATAAAAATTCCAGTATTTTTTGTCATTTTTTATATCTGGACTTTTCATTTCAATATAGTTTCTAATATTTCCAACTAAATTTGCAGGTAACATGTTTTTCGAATCATAAAATATGATATTTTCGTGTGTCAGTTTTTGGTTAATAGAAATACACTTATTTTTTCCCTGATTCTCTATTATCATTTAATGTACTCTCCTTTCATCCATCACTCGCTCTTTTAAACCTTTAAGTTACATGTATTTAGTTTAAACTCTGAATATATACAAAACATATACATACTTATTTTGAGTTATATTAAAAAGCAGTCAGCTCAGCTTCCGCCTATGCTAACCGTCACATCTTACATCATGTTTCCTACGATATAATTCAAGGCTTATACTCTATAATCCGACCACTTAAATGATGATGATTTAACTTCCGTTCATCTCTATTTAAAGAAAAAGCACTTTGATATTGAACATAACCAGAGATATAATGCTCAATATCATCAATTCTCACTCTGTACCCATGATGTTTAATAAAAAATGATCCAAGTATTCTCTGAGGATTTTTAAAATACATCGCAACTTCAGGGTAGAAATATCCCAGTCTCTGATAATCTGCACGATTATGAATAACGTTAAGAAACTCATCTTCGTTCATATGTTCCTCTATTAAATCTTCATAACCATATTGTTTTGCCTTCTGAAGTAAGTGGTAAGTCGCCATCAGCATTTCTAAAAATGTCGGAAATGTCGTTTCCCTGTTCTTAATGTAATCTAAGTATCCCGCAACATTTTTAATTCCAAATTCAAAGTATCTCTTGTCATTCTCAATTTGAACCAATTCATTGGTACAATATCCGAGCCAATGATCGTGGTATTTCCAATATTTCTCTTCAATAAATTTCTCAAAAAGTAATTTAACTGTATCCAACCAAATAGGATTTTTGTCGATTTGATATAGCCTAAGCAGTGCAAGTGCGGCTTCACCATCATAGTAAACCACCCGAAATTTATCTTTTACTGTCAATGAAGGGTAGTTTAAAACATGAGTAGTTGAGGCATTCTCTGAATCTACCATATGCAGGATACCTTTTGCTGCAGCTTGTCCTGCTTTAAGCAGGTCCAATTCATCCGGGTAGTATTTCAGATATTCACATATTGCAAAAACAAATGCTGCGTTCTGGCCTAATTTAATCTCTTTGATATTATTTGAATCATCGTATACAAATGCCGCACCTTCATATTCATATAAATAATGGTCTATGATGTAGTCAAGCGGTGGTTTCGCTACACTTACATCCTGTTTCAAATATGCCAGGCCTTCAATTAAAGCATATGTCGAAGATGAATGCCTTAAATTATTATAAAAATTAATTTTTTTATCAAAATGCGGGAAGTAACCATACACATATTGACCACCTTCTTTGATTTGCTCTTTTAAATAGGAAACGCTTGTATGAATCAGTCGATCAATCTCCTCATGATGATTTTCGATTCTGCGTAACCCTTTATTGTAGCCACGATCATGAAGCTCTATTATTTCATCCTCTTCAATAAAGTAACTTTTCGTATAGAATTTAATCACTTGCTTTGTTTTATACGTTTGGTTTCGGTATGGTTTATATTTAGATTTTAATTTCGCTTTTTTTGGATATTTATACTTATCTAAATAGTTATTTACATTCGTTTCTGAAAAAAATAACCCTGTTTTATCTTTACTTGGTTTTAAAAAAGCGTTCGCATTTATTTCTTCAGGTAAAAATGATAAAATATAATCTTTATCATAACTTACACCATAATCGATATAGTTTCTCCTAGTCATTTCCATTTCTTTTTTCAAACTTTCAAATTCAACCTGTTTTGTATCTGTGATAATATCAATTTTTATCCATTCAGGAAAATTCCCAGTTTTATCTTTAAAACCTAAACAAAGGTCAAAAATTTTATCATTTAAATATCGTGATACTTTTAACCTTTTTACTTTTGCTTTCACTGTTGGACTAGCTAAGCTAACAAAAATATAATTGCCTAATTTTTCGTTCTTCTCTATTTTTTTCACTAGTGAACTGATTCGATCTAACATTTCCATAACACAAAATCCCCCTTTTTGGCTATTCATATAGGTTAAAATCATACAACTATTAAATCATCACTCACCTGTCTAAACTCACTTCGTTTACCCTTACCAATATGTAAAATTCCCCCCCCATCCTAAAAGGTGAGGGGGAGTTTATCCGTTAATTCTAATTAAACTGTTTCTTTTTTATTTCTGCGTTTTTTAAAAAGTATAATTGAACCGAGTCCAGCCATTAATGCACCCACCATTGAAATCAGGCCTGAAGATTCAGCTCCGGTTTGTGGTAGTTCATCGTCTTCTGGGTCCTCTGGATCTTCTGGATCTTCTGGATCTTCGGCGTCCGCATCTGAGTCTGCATCCGCGTCAGCATCCGCATCTGCGTCGGCATCGGCATCTGCATCCGCATCTGAGTCTGCATCCGCATCTGCGTCAGCGTCTGCATCTGAATCTGCATCCGCGTCAGCGTCCGCATCCGCATCTGAGTCTGCATCAGCGTCTGCGTCCGCGTCCGCATCTGCGTCAGCGTCGGCATCTGAATCTGCATCCGCGTCAGCGTCCGCATCTGAGTCTGCATCCGCATCAGCATCAGAGTCTGCATCAGCATCTGCGTCAGCGTCCGCATCTGAATCTGCGTCAGCGTCAGCGTCCGCATCTGAGTCTGCATCCGCGTCAGCGTCCGCGTCCGCATCTGAGTCTGCATCCGCGTCAGCGTCCGCATCTGAGTCTGCATCCGCGTCCGCATCCGCATCTGAATCTGAATCTGAATCTGAATCTGCATCAGCGTCTGCGTCCGCATCCGCATCTGCGTCTGCATCCGCATCTGCATCCGCATCTGAATCTGAGTCTGCATCCGCATCTGAGTCTGCGTCCGCATCCGCGTCTGCGTCGGCATCGGCATCTGAATCTGCGTCAGCGTCCGCATCCGCATCTGCATCCGCATCCGCATCTGCATCCGCATCCGCATCCGCATCTGAATCTGAATCTGCATCAGCGTCCGCATCCGCGTCAGCGTCCGCATCTGAATCTGCGTCAGCGTCCGCGTCCGCATCCGCATCTGAATCTGCATCCGCATCTGCGTCAGCGTCCGCATCGGCATCTGAGTCTGCATCCGCATCTGCGTCGGCATCGGCATCCGCATCTGCGTCAGCGTCCGCATCGGCATCTGAGTCTGCATCCGCATCTGCGTCGGCATCGGCATCCGCATCTGCGTCGGCATCCGCATCTGAATCTGAATCTGCATCAGCGTCCGCATCCGCGTCAGCGTCGGCATCGGCATCTGAGTCTGCATCCGCATCTGAGTCTGCATCAGCGTCTGCGTCCGCGTCCGCATCAGCATCCGCATCTGCGTCGGCATCCGCATCTGAGTCTGCATCAGCGTCCGCGTCCGCATCCGCATCAGCATCTGAGTCTGCATCCGCATCTGCGTCGGCATCCGCATCTGCGTCGGCATCCGCATCGGCATCAGAGTCTGCATCCGCGTCCGCATCCGCATCTGAGTCTGCATCCGCGTCTGCGTCAGCGTCAGCATCTGCATCCGCATCTGAGTCTGCATCCGCATCTGAGTCTGCATCAGCGTCTGCGTCGGCATCGGCATCTGCATCCGCATCCGCATCCGCATCTGAATCTGAATCTGCATCAGCGTCCGCATCCGCGTCAGCGTCCGCATCTGAATCTGCGTCAGCGTCCGCGTCCGCATCCGCATCTGAATCTGCATCCGCATCTGCGTCAGCGTCCGCATCGGCATCTGAGTCTGCATCCGCATCTGCGTCGGCATCGGCATCCGCATCCGCATCCGCATCTGAATCTGCATCAGCGTCCGCATCCGCGTCCGCATCCGCATCTGAGTCTGCATCCGCATCTGAGTCTGCATCAGCGTCTGCGTCCGCGTCCGCATCAGCATCAGCATCTGAGTCTGCATCCGCATCTGCGTCGGCATCGGCATCCGCATCTGCGTCGGCATCAGAGTCTGCATCCGCGTCCGCATCCGCATCTGAGTCTGCATCAGCGTCTGCGTCAGCGTCTGCATCTGCATCCGCATCTGAGTCTGCATCAGCGTCTGCGTCCGCATCCGCATCTGAGTCTGCATCCGCATCTGAGTCTGCATCCGCGTCCGCATCCGCGTCAGCGTCCGCGTCGGCATCTGCGTCAGCGTCTGCATCTGAATCTGCGTCTGCGTCCGCATCTGAGTCTGCATCAGCGTCTGCGTCAGCGTCCGCATCTGCATCCGCATCCGCGTCTGCGTCCGCATCTGAATCTGCGTCAGCGTCTGCGTCCGCATCCGCATCTGCGTCGGCATCGGCATCCGCATCCGCATCCGCATCTGCGTCGGCATCGGCATCTGCATCCGCATCTGCGTCGGCATCGGCATCTGCATCCGCATCTGAGTCTGCATCCGCATCTGAGTCTGCATCCGCGTCTGCGTCCGCATCCGCATCTGAATCTGCGTCAGCGTCCGCATCCGCATCTGCGTCGGCATCCGCATCCGCATCCGCATCTGAATCTGCATCAGCGTCCGCATCCGCGTCAGCGTCGGCATCGGCATCTGAGTCTGCATCCGCATCTGAGTCTGCATCAGCGTCTGCGTCAGCGTCCGCATCTGCATCCGCATCTGAGTCTGCATCCGCATCTGAGTCTGCATCAGCGTCTGCGTCAGCGTCCGCATCTGCATCCGCATCTGAGTCTGCATCAGCATCAGCATCTGAGTCTGCATCCGCATCTGCGTCAGCGTCCGCATCTGAATCTGCGTCAGCGTCAGCGTCAGCATCAGCATCTGAGTCTGCATCCGCGTCAGCGTCCGCATCCGCATCTGCGTCGGCATCGGCATCTGCATCCGCATCTGCGTCGGCATCCGCGTCTGCGTCAGCGTCCGCATCCGCATCTGAGTCTGCATCAGCGTCCGCATCCGCATCTGCGTCAGCGTCGGCATCGGCATCGGCATCTGCATCTGCATCCGCGTCAGCATCTGAGTCTGCATCCGCATCTGCGTCGGCATCGGCATCCGCATCCGCATCCGCATCTGAATCTGAATCTGCATCAGCGTCCGCATCCGCGTCAGCGTCGGCATCGGCATCTGAGTCTGCATCCGCATCTGAGTCTGCATCAGCGTCTGCGTCAGCGTCCGCATCCGCATCTGCGTCGGCATCGGCATCTGCATCCGCATCCGCATCTGAATCTGAATCTGCATCAGCGTCCGCATCCGCATCTGAATCTGAATCTGCATCAGCGTCCGCATCTGAATCTGCGTCAGCGTCTGAATCTGCGTCGGCATCGGCATCCGCATCTGAGTCTGCATCCGCATCTGAGTCTGCATCCGCGTCAGCATCTGAGTCTGCATCCGCGTCAGCGTCCGCATCCGCATCTGAATCTGAATCTGAATCTGCATCCGCGTCAGCGTCCGCGTCTGAATCTGCGTCAGCGTCCGCGTCCGCATCCGCATCTGAATCTGCATCTGAATCTGCATCCGCATCTGCGTCAGCGTCGGCATCGGCATCTGAGTCTGCGTCAGCGTCCGCGTCCGCGTCAGCATCCGCATCTGAATCTGCGTCAGCGTCCGCATCTGAATCTGCGTCAGCGTCCGCGTCCGCATCTGAGTCTGCATCCGCATCTGAGTCTGCATCCGCATCTGAGTCTGCATCAGCGTCTGCGTCAGCGTCCGCATCTGCATCCGCATCCGCATCCGCATCCGCATCTGAGTCTGCATCCGCGTCAGCGTCCGCATCTGAATCTGAATCTGAATCTGCATCCGCGTCCGCATCCGCATCTGCGTCGGCATCGGCATCTGCATCCGCATCTGAGTCTGCATCCGCATCTGAGTCTGCATCAGCGTCTGCGTCCGCATCTGCGTCAGCGTCAGCGTCAGCGTCCGCATCTGAATCTGCGTCAGCGTCAGCGTCCGCGTCCGCATCGGCATCTGAATCTGCGTCCGCATCTGAATCTGCATCCGCATCTGAGTCTGCATCGGCATCTGAGTCTGCATCCGCATCTGAGTCTGCATCAGCATCAGCATCAGAGTCTGCATCAGCATCAGCATCAGAGTCTGCATCAGCGTCCGCATCCGCGTCAGCGTCCGCATCAGCATCTGAGTCTGCATCCGCATCCGCATCTGCGTCGGCGTCAGCATCTGCATCAGTATCATCATCTGGTGGAGGCAACTGTCCATCACCGCCACCTGTTGAACCTTCTAGGAAGTAACCAGCTGGCTCCCATCCTGTGAAGTTATCCCAATTCCCTTCCATTAGTGTAGCTTCAGCAGTATAATAATCATAAGGCTCATCTGTCACATTATTATCCACTACTTCTATATAGTATTGATCAGATATATCCCCAAGATGAATATTTATATATCCACCCTCTTCAAAAAAGATCCTATCAGAATATTCGTCTGTGACATCTATTAAACTAGAGGGATCCGTATAACCCGAATCTGTAAAAGCCTCACCATCTGTTTTTCTATAAATTTTAATGTCTAAATCTTCTTTCACTTCGAAACCATTATTTTCTCTATCATCTAGATGGTCCCAATTCTGCGGTCCAATCTGTACCCAGGCATCATTGTAAGGAATACTATTGTCATTAACCTGCCACCCTAAGGTCCATTTTTCGATATAACCATCTGAATCCCGCTCAGTGTTTTGGAACCCGTTGATGTCCAGTCTTCCGTCATAAGATGTTGATCTTTCTCCCCAGTCAACGGTGTACTCATGTTCGAGAATAGTCCCACCAAAATTAATCTCACCTGAATAAGGACCGTTATATGGAGTTCCGACATTGTCTGCAAAAATCTTTATTTCGGTCTCTAGTTGAAAATCGCTTCTTCCTTCAACCCAATCGGTAAATGTATATGTTAATTGAGGAGTACCTTTTCCACTTACGTGGGCTATCACAGAGCCATCTGAAGCTAAAATGTCCCCTCCCTGGCCTGACGTCAAAGAATAGTCCGGTAAATCAACAGTGATCGTCTCACCCGGATTCAACGTTTCAGCAGTGAAGCTTACTACCATAGTAGTAGGGTCTGCACTCAGGTCTGGTGAATCAATCACTTCAGCTTCTACATTTGAAATTTGTGCTTCATTAGTAGCTGAGAATACAGAGAATTCTTCTTCTTCTTCCTCAGAAGGTTCGTCTTCTTCTTCCTCAGAAGATTCGTCTTCTTCCTCTTCCTCAGAAGATTCGTCTTCTTCCTCTTCCTCAGAAGGGTCTTCTTCTTCCTCTTCCTCAGAAGGGTCTTCTTCTTCCTCTTCCTCAGAAGGGTCTTCTTCTTCCTCTTCCTCAGAAGGGTCTTCTTCTTCCTCTTCCTCAGAAGGGTCTTCTTCTTCTTCCTCAGAAGGGTCTTCTTCTCCCTCTTCTTCAGAAGGATCTACTTCTTCCTCTTTCTCAGAGGATTCTTCTTGTTCATTTACGTCTTCTTCCTCACTTAATTCTTCAATTACAGACGCTTGTTCCTCACTATTCATTTCTTGTTCGTCTGCGGCAGCCGAAGCTGTTCCAGACATAAACAAAGCGGCACCAATAATTACTGACCCGACTCCAGTAGACAGCTTGCGTATGGCATACTTGTAATTTTTCTCAAACATTGCGTAATTTCATCTCCAATCTTAAACATTTTCTAACTTTGATCACATTAAACACTCGTAATCATACGCATCCCCCCCAAAAAGAAATCAGAATTCTAAAAAAATCTACCAATCTAAAGATTATGCAATATAACCAATTGTTTTATAAATTATGGCAAACAAATATATACAAATTCTTTACATTTCTAATAGTTTAAAATATCTATTTTAGTCGAACTTTGCCAGCACTATTGGACTCATTAGAACAACCGTAGTTTCTCTTGGGTCTTTTACTACGGTAATTTCACATAAAAATACATATTCTTCTAATTTTCAAAGTAGATACTTATAAACAACTATGATGTATTGTTACTCAAGCTTTGCACTATTGAATTACTTTTGAGGTGATCGAACATGCGAAGGATATATATGGAATATTTGGAGCTCGTACCAAAGATTGGGGTTACCAAGGAAATAATGATAATTATACAGGGGGAAAATTAATAGAGTCATGAAGCAGGCACAGCAGGATTAATTCTGAGGGTTTCTGGCATGTAAGAAAAATTCGAATATCTTTCATCATTTTTTTCAGGATTTAACAGTACTTTTTCAAAACATTAAGTAAAGTTCTGAAGTCATCGAACCTCCATTTACTTTTTGTTTTATAGAAGTGAAAAAATTAAGGTTTTTTCACATGAAAACTGCTAAAATTTGACCTGGATGAAATATTCGACCTTCTCACAGGCCATTTCCAGGAGAACCATATCATTGATTCTGATGGTCTATCAGGACCTGATACTTATTCAACATTGATTGATGTGCCGATTCGCTATAACCAGGGAACCGAAGTGTCAACTCCTACTACTTCCAAATCCAGTGAAACTGGCCAAATCCAACAGCCAGTAAAGAGATAGTGCAGAGGCTCCCGAAGAATTTTCAAGCATTCAAACAATTCTACTGCTGAAGGGGAAGGTTCGCGGTGCAGTCGCAGGTGACATTGGAGGAGCAGTTCAAAGTAACAGTATCAATCCTCACATGGCAACCAAAGAAGAAGCATTCGCATTCGTGTTCGGATGTCAGGATGTTAAAGTTACAATTACTGAAACACCGTAAATCCTTTACTAAAATCCCTGTTTATAGAAAACTAAACATATAAGTTATAGCAGTCCTTTTATACAACCCCAGGACCTGCATAAATTATCCACTTGTTAAGTAAGCGTCAAACAATCCCCATCTATTTAATAGGTGGGGATTGTTTGACGCTTACTTGAAGGTGACTAGCTTTATAAGTCGATTGATCGGTTGGATAGAAAATATGATGACATCCTTAAGGAGTGGCAGACCATAACGAAAGAGACAGGAGCTGATAGACTCGACAGCATAAATGTTCTTTTTCAGGTGCAGCACTCAATTTGTATAAACTTAATATCTGCAAAATTAATAAAAAGCATATAGATGTGCAAGAATATACTTTCTCATGTTATCTTGTCCTTCGTTTGCACTTTGAAGTCCACCTACACTTTCAGCTCCAAAAAATTTAGGTTGGTGGTGTCTCCATGGTCAATCCCACAAGCTGATAACGCTCCAATCACACCTGTTTGCAATACACCTGTTTTCAGTTTATTCATTTTTTCGCTTCCTCCCCTATTCAATTTCACTTATATGTTTCTATTTTTTTAGCCAGTTTGATAACTAGGTTTACCTGTTCATCATATATTTTTACTAGATCAATAGATTTTTGGACTTGTTCTAAAATCCACGGCATATCACTGTGAATTAGTTCAGTAGATAAGTATAATTGTTCAAATACATCTTCTGTTTCTTTATAACTGTTTACAATTTGTATAACCTTATCCAATCGTTCCTTATCCGTCATGATTTCACCTGATTAACTTCTTTTAATTCTGGCAATCGCACGTAAGCCCTATCCAAATCTTTTCTACTCAATTTTTCTAGTGGTTTACCCTCAAAAGTGTAAAAATTCTGAGATTGCAATTCTCTAATTATTTGTTCTCGTTCGGCAAGCATTTGTAAATACATGTGTTCTCCGCCCCTTTTTTTACATCAATCCAGTAATTTCATTTTTCTAAAAATTCCGCAACATTTTCATAGTCCAACACATCGACTAATTCACCTGTAATTATAATACGGTCTGAACCGTCATCACTATAACAGCTAACGAGTGTCACTAATTCTTCACCTTCTACATCATTTATGACATCTGTACGGTCAGGCATAACCACTTCACTTGATACCTTTTCATAGATATAAACGTTATTCTTATCTGTCACAATGATCTCTTCGCCTTCTTCAATATTGCGAATTGGTGCGAATAACTGGCTAGGGTTACGTGAGTTATGTCCTGCTAAGGCGTAATTCCCTTTTCCCATTTCCTGATCTGCTTTCATTGTTCCAATTCCTGCTTTTAATGTTTCATCATTCGTCCCCATTAAGATAGGTAAATGCACATCCACAGAAGGAATTAAGATGTTACCAATAGCAAATTCATGATCAATGTCAATTCTGACGGAAAGAGAATCTAAACTCTCAACACTCCCATAATCAAATAATTCTTCTTCTGATTCTGTTTCAATTCTTCGTTCCAATGTTTCACGATTGCGTTCGTAGTCCTCATATGAAAGTGACAGTACTTCTTCTTGTGCCTGTCCGATTATATAAGGTGAAATAACATGATTATTAAGTGGTTGCCACAAGACTAATATTAGCCCTGTCAGAACGATCAGAATACCTGTTATTTTAATAATTCCATCCTTCATGACTACCCCCCCTTTGGTTGAAGAGGGAGATATTCCCCTCTCCTAGTTATCTAAAAAATCAATTACTATATAATACTAATACAAATTAATTAACTATCTAAATTTAATCGGCAGTGATATACTTACTGCCATGATACCCGAAACTAATTTATATATAAGGCCATTATTTTGTACAGATCCAGATGAATAATGTTCACCTTGCTTTTCCCATAAAGATGAGCATCTACAAGTCGTAATGATGTCTTAATCTATTTTTCATTTACTAATTTTTTCTTTTTCGAACTTCTCTAAAAAACTTGCTACAAGTAAAAGTATTTTATAATTTTGATCATCATCAAGGTAATTATTTTCTTCAAAGTCAATGTTTGTAACGTTGTTTCTCTCTGCAAACGCAGTTAGAATTTTTTTAATACGAGAATACTGATAAATACAATCTCCTTGTTCCATAATGTCCTCCAATAGTTTTATATTGTTGACGTTCCTATTATATGAACGAACCAGCCATGCCTAAATTTTTTAATAGTTACTTAGTCATTTGATAAAAGATAGTTTGAGTTCTAAATAAAAAAACTGTCTTTGAAAGGATTACATGCATTCCTTTAACAATCTGGGTTTCCAGTATATTATTATGTGAAAATATTTGAGACCTCTAAATTTAAACTTATAACTTTAGTCTAATCATAATAATCCTGGTATTTGAGCTTTCACCTTCATTATTAATCTTGTATTTGTTTTTTACATTCTTAAAGGCTGCAGAAGCGGACTTCGATTGAATAATACCCGTACTCAAATCTTCCATATTTCCTACATAGTACTTAAACCACATACTTTTCCCTCCTTTACATAAAAATCATCTAAAGCACATCGAAATATTTGATGAATAGACATAATAGACTGAAAGTGAAATGAGTAGAGTAATGTTCAGAATAGTTATTTTAACCTTTTTATAGTTCGATACTATTTGCACCATTATCTGAACCTATTTTGTATGCCATAATTCAATACTAGCTTTTAATTAATTTTACAGATAAATTTTTATATCTGTTTTTATAAACATGATAATATTCTATTGCTTTCGCCTTATCATTCACCGTGAGTATATCTACTTTTTTATTAGTTTCTTCAAACTCAATTTCTTTAATTTCTCCTAGATTGTTAATCAAAATTATAGAATATTTATCTTCCATAAAATTACATCCTTTTTTATTAAATTTTCACTTTTAATTATTTACAAAATAAATGCAACGTGCGGCTGATTTTTTCATATAATCATAGCAGCATTGGTAACAACACAGGTTCTGATTGGAATTTTCCATAATAAAATCGTGATATTCCCCGAACATAACCCAAGATGTCACAGCTGCAATTTAATCTAAGCTTCCTCCCCCTCCTCCTAGTTCTTTAGTAGCGTTGTATAGTTATTCCTAAAATGATGTGATTAATTTTACCCTTTTCATCTGTACAAAAACTTTACATCTTCTTAACTAATGTAAGCAAAGAACAATCCCCACCTAAAACATAGATGGGGACTTCTTTATACTAATATGATATGAGATACATCAAGGTGTCTGGAAAATCAAAGAGTAATGGTAAAATCTGGTCATTTAAGAAACCTTCATAATTGGCTGAGTTTTTAGACAGTTATGTCAAGTAATGGAAAAGACTGATTTCACTGGTCTTTAACGGTTTCAATAACACTGCAGATCACCGATCCGTTTTTCAAATTAATACGTCATCCATTTTTGATTGAAGGGACTTCAGAACGTTTTTTCAGGCGTTCAATTGTGTTATATAGACGTTCATATCCTTTCCGTTTAACCAGGTAATCTGCAGTAAGAAGTTCAAAGGCTTCTATGGCGAAATCCCTGTGTGCTATTAAAAACAATTATTACTCTCGCCTATAGGGTAATTCTGCCGACCAAGGTAAAGCCCGTTCGATATAGGAGGTTTTCATATTTAAAGAGTGACATGCTCGGATTATCTCCGAAAATGTCACTCAAAGATATACTAGCTGCGAACTATTTTGTAAACACCCCTTCTGAAATCTTCCACTTTCTAAAAGTTAGACTTATTTTGTTTTCTTTTTTCTAAACATCATAAACGCAGCCACTCCCATTAACAAGCCCCCAAATAACGTAAACAACCAAGTCCCTAAGCCGCCTGTCTCTGGTATTGCCCAGCCTGATCTAGAGTTTTCTACCTGTACTTCATAATCCTCAGCTGACGCATCCGTAATTTCAATATCAATCGGGCTTGTAAGCAAACGGTAGGATTGTTGTTCCCCGTTGTCATCTGGGTATGTTGGTGCCTGGGTTTCCACGAGCTGATACTCCCCTGGGTTCAGTCCCGTAATGACAAGCTCACCGTCTTCATTCGTCACAAGATCCTGTAATGATGTCACTGTTTCACCGTTAACACGGATCACCGAATCCTCCGGAACGTCTATCGGGTTTCCTTCTCCATCTAACAGATCAAACACAGCACCTTCCAATACGATGTCATTATCGGCTGCATCAACTTTTATCACCGTTAAGCCGCCATCTACCGGCTCTACCATAACTGGTGGTGGTGTGATGAAACCCTCTTCACCTGAGTCATTGTCAAAATCAAGCGTTACGTCGTTCGGAATCCCTGTTTCGCCAGGCTCAAGCTCCGCATCCGGGCTGATCATCGCAGTAAATGTTAGTGTGAGTGTCTGGGCACCTTCTAACGCTGCAAAGTCCGTCACGTCCACGATGATGTCCTGACCATTAACTGTAAGGTCAACACCTGTGAAAGCTTCGCCATCTACCGTCACTTCCAGAGAATCTTCAACGAGCAATAAACGGCCGTCTAACGTATCCGTTAACGTGTACGTCTCATAATTCTGAATATCACCTGGCAGGTGACTGTCTATTTGATAGTCATACTCCTGAGAACGCACGATTTCCAGGAAATCAATCAGGTCACCTGTTTCAGGGTCCACAATATTCTTTTCTACATCCGGGTCTTCAAAGTTGACTTTGTCAACGTTTATGACTTCGCCGGATGTACTTCCATCTTCATTTATGACGCCCGGCTCTGTGATAGAGAACGTCACCGGCTCATTGTTTAACGTGTAGCCATCCGGAGAGGCTGTCTCTAGAAAATAGTAATCACCAAATGCTAGTCCGTTGAACTGAATAAGACCTTTTGCATCTGTTGCTAACCCTTCCGCTATCAGCTCATCTTCTCCCTCTTCTGCAACTTGATAAAGAGCGAATTCTGCACCAGATAACGGGTTTCTATCTTCGTCTTCTTTTATCAGTTCTACTGCTCCTCCACAAGAGTCCATCGCCACCCCAACTCGCAATGGTTCAACAGGTTTTAATCCATTAGCTGTTACCGCAAATGAGTTCCAGGCTGCCCTTTCTCGGTGCGGGATTTCAGTATCCAGGTTTTGATCACCTTCAGTCAATTCCTCTGGTTGAGCTTTCACTGTAAAAGATATATCTTGACCCTCAATCCATTCTGCACCGTTGTTTAATTCAATCTTAAAACTATGGATGGATCTCCAATCTGTGACTGCTGATTCTGTGATCCAGTCAGGATCTTCTGCCCCTGGTGGATCCGGGTGAGGAGATTCATCATCTTCATAGTCAACTTTTTCATGCATTTCTTCCCTGGAAGGGATTTTGGATTCACTATAAAAGACAGTTACCCGACCTTCCCAAGGTGTTTCTTCAAACGAAATTGCCTCTGTCAATGTTACTTCAAAGTTACTCCCCCGGTCCACATTATCTGTAATACCAGAGTCCCCTTCAGATGGCAGGACGTCAAGGAAATAGAAATTCCGAATGACCTCACCGGTCGTGTTGGTAATCGTAAACTGATATTCGATTTCACGTTCACAATTTGTTGTTACGGCAAAATCGCTAAAATCATCTTCCGAGCCGCTTACCCGAACCCCTTTTTCAATCTGAAGATTATTTGGACGAGCAATATTGTATACATTTCCAGACTCTGCATGAATTTCTGTGGAGTTTTCATTCTGATTGACATCATTTTGGTCCTCTGTAATGATAGTATCTGTCAGATTCCCTGAAGAATCTGGTGCTGTAAATTCCTCCGAACCTGAGAAACCATAAACATTCATTATCATCTCCGATGGAGCTTCTTCTGTCACGACTACATCAAAATAAGCGGATAAAGATTCCCCAGGTAATAGACGACGGTTATCGTAATTAAACTTAATTACTTGACGATCATTGATTTCGTCCAGTATTTCATAATCTGGTTCTTCTGAATTGTCACTGTATGTTGCCTTCATATTGCTTGCAAGTTCAACCCCAGGTGGTAGCATGGCAACAATCTCCAGTGGGGTCCTTAAGTTCGATTCAGACACCGATAAATTCTTAAATTCAACTCTTATTCGGTTTGTTCCTTCTTCAACAAATCGGTCACCAGGAATAAAACTATCATTATCATCGAGAAACCCAATTGATGTTTCTACGATCGGAGGTTCTGGCTCAGGGGTTTGGGTAATAATCACAGAACGTGGACCAACTCGGTCGCTTTCTTCATCTGAGCTAATCGAAAAAGCATCGCCATTATTTAACACCCAAGCATTGGTTAAAGTATTTGTTGCTCTGCCTTCCGCACCTTCATATACATTAAATCCAAGAATATTTCTGACGTGTACGCCTCCAGGGGCATCATTATAAACAAAGCGAACTCGCTCTGCATGAGCTCCTTCAGGTAATCCATAATCATTTGGATCAATTATTTCCCTATGATATCGAGTCCCTTCAGGTGCTGTCGGATCAAAGCTGTGAGTCACAGGATCTGTCCACTCACCGTTCACCATAAAACTAATTTGAGGATGTAATACTTCAGGGGTAGGTTCCGGATTTAATGTGTTTTTATACCAGGTTACTGGCATATGCAAATTAATTTCAGTTATAGAAAGTTTGTCATCTATTTCATACTCCTGAGTAAAAGATTGTAAATCAAATGCTAGCATCCCATCCTCAATGTAATTATTATATCCGCCCCATTGGTTACCGGTTCCTCTATTATCAGGAGACCAAATTCCACCGGTTACTCCATTATTAGTATATGACACAGTATGATTTAGCATAAAATTAAGAAATGCATCGTCCCCAACTGTGATTACTTCACCTCTATTGGAAGCACCCTGGATTGATCCAGTCCCATCAATCGGACCAAAGTGATTAGGAGTATAATAGGTTCCTTCTATAGGAGGAGTTTTATTTGTACTTTCTCCAACAGTGATGCTGCTTGAATTTGTCGAAGTTTTAATTACCCCGTTATTAAAAGAAGTTTCCACATCCGCCGTATTTTCGATACGGACCAGTTCTGAATCAGGTAACTGCCCTATTTCTACAATAATTGATTCTTGAAATTGGAATATAGAATCAGAAATCCCTACTGCTTCCTGCTCCTCTATCGATGGCGCTTCAACCGTCCAGGTTACTGTATTAGCATCCGCATCATATACTCCATTAAACTCTTCTAACTGATCTTCTTCGTTAAAAATAACTTCATCAGGTAACGTATCAGTAATAACAATTTCAGAAGTTTCATCAACATACGAGAACCCCGCTTGGCGTTTAGTAATAGCCGAAGCGATGTCCCACTTGAGATAATCCCCTGAAACAGCACGTTCAGTAGTTGGCTCAAGTGTGCCATTCTCTTCTCTAAAAACTGTATCAAATGATTTGGTTATAGAAAGGTTTCCATCCGAAATAATTTGTACTGGATCTGGCTCAATCATCATCTCACCGTCCAACTGATCAACAGTAAAGGTGAGGAACGACTCAATAAAACGCTCGTTTTCGTCATTGTCGCTAACCGGTGTCAACCCTAAAGCAGGTGATGCCTGTATCTGCGTGCGATACGTTTCTCCAGTCCTAAGTTCATCAAAAATATAAGTCAATGTCCCAGCAGCTTCATCATAGACCGGAAGAACACCTGCTATTTTCAATGACTCTTCTACTTCACCATTTTCCAGCTGCGGATAATTTACAGGACCATCTTCAGGGTCAGGTAAATTAATCAATAGATTCCCGTCTGTATAATGATTTCGGGAACCCGTCACTTTTATCTCCAGTTCATACAATGCCTCTCGTCCCGATAATACGGTATCTTGCAGTGCTTCATATGATATTTCCAAGTTAATATCATCACCGGTTACCGCCTGCTTGGCTTCATTTGATGAGGAGAAATCGGTCATAATTTCCAAAGAATCGCCACTGACTTTGATGCCAACTCCTTCATCAGTTTCTTCTGATACTTGAGTGTCTTCACTTTCTCTAAGTTCCTCATTTTCTTTTACGTCTTCCATCGACTCTTCTTTTACTATGTTCTCACTAGTTTCGTTATCACTGTTAGACTCTGGCGATTCAGTGTCTTCACTTCCACTACGTTCCTCATTTTCTTTTACATCTTCTGACGACTCTTCTTTTACTGTGTTCTCATTAGTTTCGTTATCACTGTTAGAGTTTGTTAAATTGTCTGATTTTCCAGAGTATTCTACGGTCTCATCTTCTTTTTTACCCGCTGATACTTCTTTTTCATTAACCTCTTCATCGTTTACTTGATCATTTTTATCAGATTCATCATCATCTATTTTTTCAATTTGAAAGGTATTACTTTCTTCTTCTAATATGTCACTTTCTCCCGGTAAAGTCGTTCCCACAGAAAAGCTGGCACTAACCATACCGGCTTTGACATCGTCTTTAAATGTTGGCGTGAATTCTAGAGCCAATTCAATAGGTTTATCATCAGACACCTTGACATCTTCATAATTGAGGGAGTCTCCTTCCTGATCATAGAGAGGTTTCTTCCCGTCAACTACTATCGAATCTGGATCTAAATCAAGCGACAATTTGTCATCGTCCGGCAAGTTAATTTGCAGGTCTCTCACTATCTCTTTTGAATCTGGATCCTCTGGGTGGATGAAGACATCCAATATCCCCTCTTCTCCTGATTCAATAATATCGTTATTATATTCGAGATTAATTAAAAGGGACCCCTCATTCTGCCCAATAGATTCAGATTCTTCATGAATCTCCCCCTCCTGAGTAGTTTCACTCACATAGTTGTCTTTCTTTTCTTCTTTAATACTTCCCTCGGCATTCGTATAGAACGGACTCAATTGGGTAAAAATAAGAAGCATTATTAACCATGAGAGCGTAATTTTTTTAAGCAGCATCCGCCTTATATTCATTACATCATCTCTCCTTTTAGACACCGGCATTGTTAATTGCCGGTATAACGTTCGCCCCACACAAGTAACCGTTGGTCATTACTTCTATAAGGATGACACGTAAACAGGGTCACTAAATCCTTCCCGTCCTGAATACCGAGGTGATCCGTTTCCCATGGATAAACCACCTCTGTGTCATTTATTTCATAAGTTAAACTTTCATCAAACAAATGAATATGGAATTTATCCCCTAGGTCTAAACGGTCCAAATGTCGAAACATCTCCTTAGTAGCCATCCCTCGGTGGCCAGCTAATAGTGAATGGGTATTTTCTCCCCCAGCAGGTAATGACGAGCCCTCTACTTGGCTGACTCCTCTGGAAAGGTTGTTCTCAGAAGCCCCTAAATATATTGGAAGCATCAAATCTAACTTAGGAATTTCGAGTACAGCAAATATTTCACTGTCGGATATCAAATCACAATTCGTTACACCCTCGTTATTTATATCTACAAACGGGTCTTGAAAGTCGTTGGCCAGTGAGTATAATCTGTCATTACACTTCCTTATTTCTTCTAATTTCTGTCCGGAATCATATCCAGGTTCTTCGTATTTGGAGAGATAATCATTCGACTGTCTAGATAGATTGTGATTGTTAATTAGCTCAGCAATATGTGGATAGGTTAAAACCAGTACTCCTAATATTAACAGAAGAAATCCTAATTTCTTTTTCATCATACATTATCCTGTCTTTTTTTTCGGACTTTTTTCGCTACTATTATAGTAATCGAAATCAGCACTAAAACCACAATCCAATGCCAAGGAAATGACTGGCTGGTGCTGACTTCCTGGTCTACTTTTTCTTCTTCTGCATGAATCCGCTCACCTGTTACTAATAACCGGTGAGTATTGATGCCATAAGGGGTACATGTAATCAAGGTGGCTAAATCTCTTCCTTCCTGTAAAGCAAGAAGCTCCGTTTCATGTGGCAATACTTTCTCAATATGTTCCACCTCGTAATGCAATGTTTCGTCTAAAACTTGGATTTCAAAAATATCGCCCACTTTAAGCTGATCTAAATCACGAAACATTTTTGTTCTTGCTAACCCTCTGTGAGCAGTGATAACAGTGTGAGTATTTTCCCCACCGCCTGGCATTGAGGTATTAGACATATGACCTGCGCCACGATCCAAAACATCATCCCCAGTCCCATGAAAAATTGGGAGTCTAATATCAATTAATGGTATGTTCACATACCCCATTGTTTCTCCAACATTCAGTAAATTGTAATAACCGCTACCTTCCAGTTCTTCATCTGGCGATGTCTCAAAAGGATCTGTGAGAGGTGCTTCCTCAAAATTAATGTTCTCGTTGAACCTCTTTACATTTTCAAGTTGCTGTTGTTTTTCCCTCTCTGACATAGCACTTACATTTCCATCATAATTTTGAATTATATTAATATGACGCTCTGTCATCCACCAATGACTGACATGCGGATACAATAGCAGCCCCGCTCCAACTAAAAACGTCAATATAATGATCACACGCTTCAAAAATTTTCCTCCTGCAATTTACTAAAAGGAAAGAATATACGAAATATACTCTTTCCTTTTGTCAAGGCACCTCTTTATTCAGCGCTAAATAATCTTTAATTCATCTATCTAACGAGTTAATAAATACGTTGCCACCGTCATTATAAATGTTCCTGAAACGGTGCACATAATTGAGCCTAGACCGCAACACATAGTTATCAACACCTTTACAATTTAAAAGTAATAGTTTTAAGCTGTTTTAGTATCTCTTCGTAAAAATAAGAAACCTGCCGCTCCAATCATTAGAAGTCCAAAGAATGTGAAAAGGATGGTACCAAGCCCGCCTGTTTCAGGTAAAGCCCAGCCTGGTCTAGAGTTTTCTACCTGTACTTCATAATCCTCAGCTGACGCATCCGTAATTTCAATATCAATCGGGCTTGTAAGCAAACGGTAGGATTGTTGTTCCCCGTTGTCATCTGGGTATGTTGGTGCCTGGGTTTCCACGAGCTGATACTCCCCTGGGTTCAGTCCCGTAATGACAAGCTCACCGTCTTCATTCGTCACAAGATCCTGTAATGATGTCACTGTTTCACCGTTAACACGGATCACCGAATCCTCCGGAACGTCTATCGGGTTTCCTTCTCCATCTAACAGATCAAACACAGCACCTTCCAATACGATGTCATTATCGGCTGCATCAACTTTTATCACCGTTAAGCCGCCATCTACCGGCTCTACCATAACTGGTGGTGGTGTGATGAAACCCTCTTCACCTGAGTCATTGTCAAAATCAAGCGTTACGTCGTTCGGAATCCCTGTTTCGCCAGGCTCAAGCTCCGCATCCGGGCTGATCATCGCAGTAAATGTTAGTGTGAGTGTCTGGGCACCTTCTAACGCTGCAAAGTCCGTCACGTCCACGATGATGTCCTGACCATTAACTGTAAGGTCAACACCTGTGAAAGCTTCGCCATCTACCGTCACTTCCAGAGAATCTTCAACGAGCAATAAACGGCCGTCTAACGTATCCGTTAACGTGTACGTCTCATAATTCTGAATATCACCTGGCAGGTGACTGTCTATTTGATAGTCATACTCCTGAGAACGCACGATTTCCAGGAAATCAATCAGGTCACCTGTTTCAGGGTCCACAATATTCTTTTCTACATCCGGGTCTTCAAAGTTGACTTTGTCAACGTTTATGACTTCGCCGGATGTACTTCCATCTTCATTTATGACGCCCGGCTCTGTGATAGAGAACGTCACCGGCTCATTGTTTAACGTGTAGCCATCCGGAGAGGCTGTCTCTAGAAAATAGTAATCACCAAATGCTAGTCCGTTGAACTGAATAAGACCTTTTGCATCTGTTGCTAACCCTTCCGCTATCAGCTCATCTTCTCCCTCTTCTGCAACTTGATAAAGAGCGAATTCTGCACCAGATAACGGGTTTCTATCTTCGTCTTCTTTTATCAGTTCTACTGCTCCTCGAACTATTTCATTTTTAGGATAAATGTGAACATTATAATTTAAAGTATCACCATCTGTGTTCGTCATTGGAATATCGACAGAATAAGTATCTGGATTTAAGACAACTTCGTTAGGGCCGTCAGTTTCTCTCACTTCATATCGCCCTAATTCGATACCTTCAAATACAACTTGTCCATTTTCTTCAGTAACGCCCGTGTAAATCTCTCCATCAGTCACTTCTGACCATGTGTTTGTATCAGGATCATATGAGTGCGTTTGAGTGATTTCAAAGATGACACCTTGTAAAGGATCTCCTTCTTCGATCCCTTGATCAGGTAAACCAGTTCCTACTCCTGTTTCCGTACCAGGCTCTTGTTCAAATTTATGGATAGTAAGCGTCGGATTAGCTTCATCTCCAAGAACGCTGTATGCACTAACTGCCTGCAATGTTAAAAATGAACTCATAAGAATGATCATCATTAAGCTGATTTTAAAAATTTTAGTTTTCATGTTAGTCTCCCTTCGATACATTATTCAATCACTTTAAGTTAACCTTACAATCTCCCCCTTTTTTATTTTCTACATAAATTTAAAACAATATATTTATAATTATATAAAGATTACTAGACATAACTATACAAATTCTTTACATCCGTTCCACAAATCTACACTTACCTTTCACAATCACCTGAAATTAATTTTAATCGTTAGCAGTTTTTTTATTTTTTCAAACCAGAGTTATATCTATTAAACAGTTAGTAGTCGTTAATATGTATCCACCTTCACTATTATTAATAGATATATTATTATAATATTCTCTCAGTACTTGGCTGACATGATATTCATTTTGTTGAAAAGCTTTCTCTGCCCTAACATACCCACGCATCAAAACTAAATAATTGGGAAAGCAGAGGCGAAAAAAAGCCCCGGCTTTTTTTATTCCTCACTATTAAAAATATTTTTTGATAAATGTAAGTCATTTTCCAGTTTGCCAATTATTGTATATTTGCTAGTTATATAGCATACTTAATTTGATATGTATTCCATTCTTATTTAAAAAAGGGGAGCTAAAGGTATGGCATTAAAGAAATATTCATGGGGTATTATTTGTATTTTGTTTCTAGTTGCAGGGTGCCAGGAAACGGAAACAGACGAAATTGCAGCACTTTCAGAGGACAACACTTCTGAGAGTAATGAGGAAGTAATACTTTCAGAAGATAACTCTTCCGAAAGTAAAGAAGATGCAGCTCAGCCAGAAGAAAATAATTCTGGAAGTAACGAAGATGGATCCCAGCTAGAAGATAACAATTCTGAAAATGATGAGAATGAAGAGCAACAAAAAAATGAAGCTAATAAAGAGGAGGATCCCTCTGAAGATGGGATTGCAATCGAAGAATTTGAGGCTGATATCCGAGAAGAATTTCTCGTTCACAACAGGGAGGGAGAACCTTATACTGTTTATTTATTCAGCGATAATGAAAAAGAATTTACTCAGGAAGACACTTGGGTAGGTGCCGAAGCCGGGGATACGATAACAGAAGGAAATTACCAGTTTGCTTTGAGAGCTCCTGAAAGCAAGTTTGTGGAAGTCCAATCTGAATCTCTGGATAATTGGACTTTTAATCATAACCGTATGCCATACTATACGCTCAAAAACGATCCTGATCTTCTTTTCTTTCAGCAGGATATGGCAAGTAATATAGTAGAAACTGTTGGATTCATGGTGGATGAAGGCGAGCTCCACAGTATCTCCTACCCTGACCTGCATGGAAACTCATCGACATATAAAAGTATAGGTGATCAACAGTTCCAGCATTACTGGTATAACAACCAGTCAGGAACGTGGACATTTCAAACCATACAACTGAACGTTCCTAATTATAGTTTTGAAGTTAAGGAAACGTTCGAGTTTAGCGGCGATGACTTTTATATGGGAGAAGACTATGCCAGCCGGTTTAACTCAGAGGCAGAATTTTTTGTGGAAGAGAAACCAGACGTTCAATATAATAGTCTCTTAAATGACGAGTTTTTTGAAAATCAGCTTGTACAAGGCTATTTGATGGATTCAGAGTTACATTTAGGGCAAATTGTAGAGGATGTTGAAGCAGAATTAGGCCCGGCTTTAGCCGTAGAATTAAACTTTTATGGTCCTGGAGCAGACTATTATATATATGAGGATTATTCTTACCTTGTCTCTCAAGAGGAGAATCACGTAATAGAAATAGCTACTAGACCTCATATTATAGGTAACCCCCATTACAAAGATGTTAGGAACATATTCGGCAAGCCGACCTCTGAAGGTTTTAGTGAACTGGACTTCTATTACCACGTCGACTTTAATGTTTTCGACCGTCGACTGACCTTTATATTTGAGGAGAAAAATTCTGAGGCCTTAGGTGTGTCAGTTAAGTAGTTCCTAAAGCAGTCACCAAAAGGAGTCCATGTATGGTGGAATCAATCATCGAATTAGACAAGCGCCTGTTTGAAAAACTGAACCAGCACTATTACTTAGAAGCACTGGATCCTATCACAGTCTTTCTCACAGCCATTAGTGAGGTGGGGCTTTTTTGGTGGGTTGTTGTGGGCCTCCTCTTCTTATGTCATAAGCGAGTGGGAGGCTTTGCGGCCGGACGGACACTTGCTCTTAGCGTCGGTATTGTGTTTATTCTGCAAGCGGTCATCAACCAGTTCGTCCCACGTCCAAGACCACCTCTATCTGAAGAAGGCGTGCGACTGCTCGTAGACCCGCCGCTGTCCAGTTCGTTTCCTTCCGCCCATGCAGCCACTTCCTTTGCGGCCATGACAACGCTCGTGTACTTTTTCCAAGCTCCAAGTACTGGGCTGTTCCGTTAGGCTTAATCTTTGCCTATTCCCGATTGTACGTAGGCGTTCATTTCCCAATAGATACGATAGCAGGTTCACTCCTTGGCATTGTGACCGCTGCACTTATCATTAAATTAACCGTTTCACGTAAGAACTAAATTATTAAACACAGCCATCTACTTTCCAGTGTCAGCAATTAGTTATTTCTAGCCATAACAGCTAACCTTTTCAATCATTTTGCTCGTCTGAGTATTGCATTAGGAAAGAGCCAGTTATGCGGACTTTTAAGCCACCAATTGCGGACAATAGAGCCACTCAGTGCGGAACTAAGAGCCAAGATA
>NZ_FOGT01000021.1 GCF_900111295.1 Salipaludibacillus aurantiacus
CCTTTTTTTAAAATTAGCCTAAAAAACACATTACATATATTAACATTAATGTATTTATTATACTTACGTGCAATCGTTATGGGTCAGACCCCCCAGTTATTTACAAAAAAGCAGCGGCTTTACATGGGCCGCTGCTACTGCATTTGCTCTTTTGTCCTGATTGTCTGCATCGGGTTGCCTCCGACGAATGTGCCGGGCAGAACATCTTTATGGACAAGCGTGCCGGCTGAGACGATGGCGCCATCGCCAATTGTCACGCCAGGCAGAATGGTCGTATTTGCTCCGATCATCACATTGTCCCCAATGTTAACATCTCCGAGCCGGTATTCATCAATTAAATATTCATGAGCCAGTATGGTCGTGTTATAGCCTATAACAGAATTTTTCCCGATCGCTATTCTCTCTGGAAACATGACATCCATCATCACCATCAGAGCGACCGCCGCCTGATCGCCTACTTTCATGCGCAGGAAGGTCCGGTAAAGCCAGTTTTTCATAGACAAAAAGGGAGTATAGCGGGCCAGCTGGATAACGATAAAGTTTTTGACAACTTTTAGGAAAGGAACCGTTTTATAGACTTGCCATAATGAATTGGCTTCTTTTACGGGATGGCGCTCTGTGTTGCGACCCATCATGCCCACCTGCCTCAAAGGAATTTAATTTTGCTTGACGCTGTTCTTAATTCCGAGAAAATCAAGTAAATCCGGCATATGATCGAGCATCACATCCGGTTTGTAGGACTCAAGATGCTCCCTGCCCTTTACGCTCCAGGCTACCCCGGCTGTTTGAGTGCCGGTGTTTTTGCCGCCGAGAATATCATGTTCACTGTCACCGACCATCACAGCCTTCTCTGCTGAGGAGTTCAGGCCGTTCAGTGCTTTTTCAAGAGGTTCAGGATCCGGTTTATAGTTAGTCACATCATCAAGTGAGACAACGACAGGGAAGAATTTTTCCATTTCAAGCAGCTTCAGTCCTTTGACAGCTGTTTCCCTGCGCTTTGTCGTGACGACCGCCATTTTAAATCCGTTTTCGTGAAGGATTTCCAAGGTTTCTCTTACACCTTCATACTCTTCTACAAGCTCATCGTGCTTCTCGTGGTTAAATGCCCGGTAAGTTCTCGTCATGTCCTCCACTTTAGAAGGATCAAGTTTAGTAAATGTTTCAGAGAGCGGAGGGCCTATAAAGTGAATGACATCTTCCCTGCAGTACTCTCCCGGGTAATACGTCTCCATCGTATGCAGAAACGACGCGACAATTAAATCAATTGTATTTATTAATGTGCCGTCCAAATCAAATAATAGTGTATCTATTTTTTTCATCATTATTTATGCATCCTTTCCCAGCTGTCAAAATCTTTTACGAACGTTGTGAATAAGACACCGAGGCCGTTTCAGCCTCTTTATTTTCCTGCTTTTTCTCAAGCCTGTTCCAGACAAATGCTACGGTGACAGTGAGCAGTATAGCCACCACGAGTCTTACGAGCAGGAGAGGCCAAAGCGGAATGCCGAGAGGGGCAAACAGCAGCGTATCTTCAATCACTGCGTGGCAGGCCACAAGAAAGATAAATACTAAATAAAGGTCTTTCTTGCTTACCCCATCTTCTTTCGCTGCCTGAATCATGACACCTGCACCGTAAGCAAGCCCGAATGTCAGCCCCGCCGCAAGCGTGGTGGACGTATTCGGTTTCACTCCCAGCACTTTCGTAAATGGCGTCATCCATTTAGAAAAGACCTGAAGCCATTGCAAGTCTTTCATAATCTGAATGAAAACCATTATCGGAATAACTATGGCCGCCAGCTGGAGAATGCCTATTATAGCGCTCTCCATCCCGTAAAGTGCAATGGCTCCGTACCCTTCAATATTCTCTGTTCCCCCGGAAGGCACAAATCCGTAGCTCGCTTTTTCACTGCCGCCCTGCCAGAAAATGTGGATCAGCCAGGCTGATACGAGAGCCAAACCGATACGCACAAGCAGAACCACCCAGATTTTCAGGCCTACCTGCTTGGCAACAGCTGATTCTACGAATAGATTATGGGAAAAAGACAGCATGACTGCCAGTATAAAAACTTGTTTCACCGTAAGGTCCATTGTCAGCATGGCGCCGATGGCCGCGTAGAGATTAAGGACATTTCCAAGTACGAGCGGGATAGCAGATTCGCCGGACAAGCCTATAAAACCCATCAGCGGTGCCAGCACCCGCGTTAACCAGTCCATAACAAACGTCTGACTGAGCATTGTGACAATTAACGTAATCGGAAAAATAATTTTCCCGAGCTTCCAGGTTGTCAGGAGACCGGTTTTCAAACCTTGTTTTAACGTATTCATTTGTTCCAGCCCCCTTATGAGATGTCTTGGCTACTTTTTCTTTTTCCCGCCTTTACGCGGATTTTGCCTGCCTTTATTTTTAGGAGACGGTTTTTTCTCCTCTTCATTATCCAAATACCGTTTATCGGCAAGCCCCGTCTTTCTGCGGTAGATGATGAGAATAATTCCTCCAATGACCGTTAACACAGAAACCACCTGAGCTGTTTTCAGCACCCCGAAAATCAACAGATAATCTGTGCGTATTCCTTCTATAAAGAACCTTCCTACAGAATACCAAATCAAGTATGAAATGAACAGTTCCCCGCGGCGCAGATTCACACGCCTTAAATAGAGAAGGAGCGCGACCCCGATCAGATTCCAAATGGACTCATACAAGAACGTCGGCTGATAGTAAGCCCCGTTAATAAACATCTGGTCAATAATAAAATTCGGGAGAAACATATTTTCCAAATAGGCTCTTGAAACTTCCTGCCCGTAAACTTCCTGGTTCATAAAGTTGCCCCATCGGCCAATGGCCTGGGCGAGCAGAATACTAGGCGCCGTGATATCGGCAATTTTCCAGAATGAAAGCCCCCGAACTCTTGAGAAAATTAAAACAGTAATGAAGGCTCCAATCAGACCGCCGTGTATGGCGAGCCCGCCTTCCCAGATCGCGAATATTCTGGCTGGATCTCCGGCAAACTGCTCCCAACGGAAAATGACATAGTAAATCCTTGCCCCGATAATACCAGCAGGCAGGGCGAAAATAAGCAAGTCTGCTAAAAAGTCTTCCGGCATGCCGCGTTTTTTCGCTTCATGGTTTGCAATCAAATACCCTATAAATGCCCCAAGCCCGATAAGAAGACCGTACCAGTGAACGGAAATAGGACCGAGCTCAAATGCAATAGGATTGTAAGGTTGAATCGTTCCAACAAGCATATGTACACCTCATTTACAATTTTTCCTGAACGATGATAAAGGACAGCTCAGGCTGCCCCTTAGTCAATATTAATAATGTATCATATTTTTGAAAAATCAATGAAGAATTTGGCTTAGAGATTTTTTTGAAAAAACTGTCTGTTAAAAAGCTGAGGATTTCGCCATGACTTGGCGGTAAGCATAGACTTTTCCCTAAAATTCTTCTTTATCGCCGTCTTCAATGACGTTATTCAGCCTTTCTGAGAACTGCTCAGCCGCATTAATGCCCATGCGCTTCAGCCTGAAATTCATGGCAGCCACTTCAATAATGACGGCCAGGTTTCTCCCGGGCCGGACTGGAATCGTAATTTTCGGCAGATGAGTATCAAAGATCTTAATCGTTTCTTCATCAAGCCCCAAACGATCGTACTGTTTTTTCTGATCCCAGATTTCGAGATCAATAGCGAGGCCGATTCGTTTATAGTTCCTTACAGCCCCTGCACCGAACAGAGTCATGACGTTTATAATTCCCAGCCCTCGGATTTCAAGAAGGTGCTTAATAAGATCAGGCGCACGTCCAACAAGTATGCCGTCATGTTCCTGGCGTATCTCTACCGAATCATCAGCGACAAGTCTGTGTCCTCGTCTCACTAGGTCGAGGGCCGTTTCACTTTTACCTACCCCGCTTGATCCCGTAATCATGACGCCAATCCCATAGATATCAATAAGGACTCCGTGGATGGCAGTCATAGGCGCAAGCCGGCTTTCTAAAAAAGTGGTTAACTGACTGCTCAGCCGCGTAGTCGTTATAGGAGATGAAAGAACCGGAACACCGACACGGTCAGCCGCTTCCTTTAAACTCTCAGGCGCCTCGAGCCCCCTGGATAAAATGATCGCGGGTGTATCATATGTACAAAGTCCTTCCATCCGCTCTACCTGAGTTTCACGATCCAGTTCATCATAAAAGGACATTTCCGTTTTACCTAAAAGTTGGATACGCTTTGCCGGGTAATAAGTAAAATAGCCGGCCATCTCTATACCCGGACGTGAAATGTCACTCGTTGAAACCGGGCGAAAGGCAACAGCGTCTTCGTCGTTCAATAATTTAAAGTCAAATTCCTCCATCAAGTCTCTGGCGGTTACTTCTGCCATGTAGAATGCCTCCTTATAATGCTTGTGAGCTATCTTTACATTACGTTTATTTTAGCATACCTAAAAAGATCGCGTGCCAAAATCCGTAAAATCCCGTTTTCTTCCTAAAAAAAGCCCTGAATTCCTTAAACGGACAGGAATTCAGGGCTATAGCCTACCTTTTAGTAATTGGGTCGACAATAAGGGAGTGAATAAGGGCGCTTAGCAGAGCAAATATAATCGCAGCCAGAATCGCTACGCCAAAACCGTCAATGACAAAGCTGCTGCCCATAATAGCTGAAGTCAGCATCAATGTAACCGCATTGATGACGAACAGGAACAAGCCAAGCGTCAAAATAGTCACAGGAAGTGTAAGAACGAGAAGAATCGGCTTCACTATAAGATTCACTATAGCTAATATAAAACTTGCCAGAAGTGCAGCTCCAAATCCTTCAACTTCAACTCCCTGGAAAAAGTTGGCGATTATGAGGAGGACAACTGCATTAACTACGAGTTGTATGAGCCAGCTCATTTATCTGTTCACTTCCGTTTCGTTTGGGATCACAAATACTCCGATAAAATACGCCAGTATAACTCCTAAGTTTAATGGAATAATTAAAAGCAGCATAATGATCCTTACGATCGTCGGATCAATATTAAAATATTTCCCCAGCCCGCCGCAAACGCCGGCAATTTTACGGTCATCCACTGTTCGGTACAAGCGGTTCATAGTATCCACTCTCCTTTGTCATCGTTAATTGCTAATTTTTAACTGAAATAGCTCCTGTAGTTGCTTCTGCTTCTACATAAAAATGAGCGGCTTCGTTCTTGTTTGATAAAAATGACATCTTTTTACTGGCGAATTCTTTCTTTTCATCTATCACAGTCATCTGCGGTAAGTCGCAGGAAATACCTCCGACTGTTGACTTCAGTTCTCCCTCAGTCTTCACTCCATCAGGAACACGGACATTGACACTGCCTGTAGTTGTTTTAATATACGCCCGCGCATTAGCCGGTTCAAGCAAAGTATAATGAACAGTCCCGTTTAATGTCTCCGCATCAAGATCCCCTTCCGCCGTGTTAACAGAAATAGTTCCGTTAACGGTTTTGATATCACTCTGGCCGGCTTCAAGACGGGTCACTGACACTGTTCCATTGACTGTTTCAAGGCGTACTTCATCAGCCTGAAGGGCTTCAAAACTGATGCGGCCATTAACCGTTTGTGTTTCAAGCTTGTTCAAGGTCACATTTTCCCCGGATATTTTACCGTTAAACGCATATAGCTTGATTTTCTCAAGACTTTTCTTAGGAACGTATACCGTCGTATTCACTTTCATCGATTTTTTACGAGAATCCAGCTTTACTTTTTCATCCGCGTAATTAAACATCACATCATCAAGAAAAACACGGCGGGCTTCATCTGTATCCCGTACTTTATATACTTTTACATTGCATTCCACCCGAACATCATCCTCATCCCATGGGCGGAACGTAATGCTTCCGTTTTCAACATGAATATCCACTTCTTTAACGGACGCGTTACGGTGATGGAAAATGTGCTGGATTTCAACAGAGGATCCAAAATTAAAATCAAGGTCAAACTCTTTAATTTTATGGACCGCATCCTCAACAAATTCAGAGAACTTCGTCGCAAACGTCGTCATTTTTTCTTCCGCTCGCCGATAGCCTCCGCCTTCCCAATTGACATTGCGTGACACATAGTGGTCAGTAGACTTTTTGCCTGCATTCGAATCCGTGTCGTCAAAAGGATCCGGATCGCCGTGCGGCCCCGACTTTTGATTACGTGAGCCATCTCCTTTAGGAGACTCAACCGAACCTTTCTCATCTTTGAGGGCATTCAGCAGCTGCAGTCCTTCCTCCGCCGTAATTTTCCCATCCTCAATCATCTTCAAAATCATCTTTCTCTCTTCATGCATCGTAACTCCTCCTTTATATTGGATTACTCTATAAATTAACTGGCTGATATTCTGCTGGAAAAAGACATTCACCTATTATTTAATTCCCTATTTCAAACCAAAATTACACCTAATTTTTGACATTTTCATGAAAAATAACGGTGGTCTCTTTATTATAACGAAAAGACAAGGAAAGAAGTTTCAAAAATTAAATGGAAAGGCTATTGGATTCGGGAGCAGGGGGAGTTTGAGGTGCGGCAGCACAGGAGGTTTTAGGCGGGTACTTTAGCGTGGGGATCCTGCTTTGTAATCGTGGGACTTAGCTTTATGATCGCGCGGACTCTTGCTTATAATCATGGGATTTACCGTTTTGATCGGGGGATTCTGCCTTATAATCGGACGACTCTACCGTATAAATACGTCACTCTACCGTATAAACTGGCAACTCTACCTTATAAACCGCCGACTCTACCTTATAGATGTCGAACTCTACCTTATAAACCGCCAGCTCTACCGTATAACAATATTCGACATTTTTCACCCTCAAAGTTTCCTGTCTTCCCTCAAGCTGTCTATTTCATTTTTAATTACTTCAGAAGATAGTAAGTCAAATAGCGAGTTTGTTGTGATACCTTTTCTGTTGACTTTTAACGTTAAGAGTAATCGTCTTACAGTCCTGGGATCTTCAATATGTAAAAACTTCTGTAAGTCTTTGTTTTGGGCATACCTCCCAAATAATAAAACATAATCTGTTAAAGCTTTTATATGGGCATTTTGGGAACTCATGCCGCACGATGCGCAGTACCACGTGCGCTTCACACGGGCCATTGAAAACTTCTGGCACACCGGGCAACTCACTCCAAGCTTCAGGTCGCCTTCAGATAAACCTGCTTGACTAAGCGGAGAGTTTATAAAATCATCTTTTATATGGTTTCTTTTTATACGGGAAATGACTTTCTTCAAATCAGAGTTTGAGAGAGGAGGCGGCGAAACTGCGTAGTGTCTCTTTAGAGCATAGATATAATCAAGAAGGCAGTTGCTTCTGATAATTTTTGGAGAAAGATGTTGGATATTTTCCAGAACCAGGCGGGAATTGGTAAAGACAGCGAGGTGTTCGATTGGAGGCAAAGTCAAATTCCGGGATTCAAGCCAGCTTTCAAGCTGCCATTGCTGATGTTTTGCCTGCTGAACGGGATTTTCGTAAACACGCTTGACACTCCCGTCCCATTTTATCAGGTCACCCCGCTCCTGGACTTCCAACACCCCTGACCAGTGCTTAACTTCAACTATTAAGGTGAATTCGGGAAAAATAACGAGGGTGTCGATTAAAAAGTTGTGGCCGTTATTGCTTAATTTTAAACCGTGCAATATAAAACAAGACCCGGTCTTCAGAAAATCAAGGTAATAGTCGATCGATTGCTCCCCACGGTGGCCCCATATTCGTTTGCCCAGTTCTTCTTCGTAAAGAGGTCTTCCAGGGTGATTAGGTGACAGACGTTCGAGTAAAGCAGATAAAACGAGGATTTTGACAGGGATCGTGCGAGGTTGTATTAGCATATTAAGGTAATCACTTCCTTTATTTAATTATCCAACTTAACTTATATTCTATTAACTCTTTTAAATTCCTCTTTTTTTTGGGAAAAATCAAGAGGAGCAGCAGGATAACTGTGAGATTCGACCCCACATTGGATAATTCGTACGAAAAACAGCGGGACTCGCCCTTACGTTTGGGCGACTCTACCGTATAATCGGACGAATCTACCGTATAGATGGCTCACTCTACCGTATAAACCAACAACTCTACCGTATAGATGGCTCACTCTACCGTATAACAATATTCGACATTTTTCGCCCCTCCCTTCCGACGAACATCGCCCCCTTCGGTGAATCCACCCAGTGCTCGCCACCCTGCAACTCCCCCCTCTGATCACAAAAAAGACAGGCTGACATTTGTCAGCCTGCCTGTCCATACTATACAGAACCTGCGCTTTCCTTTTCTCTCATACGCTCAGCCATTCGGGTGCGTTCACGCTCGAGGACGGGCTTCAGATACTTACCCGTATAGGAGCCTTCTACTTCTGCCACCTTCTCAGGTGTCCCCTGGGCGATAAGCCGGCCGCCTTTGTCGCCGCCTTCCGGTCCAAGATCAATAATATGGTCCATCGTTTTGATTACATCGAGGTTGTGCTCAATGACCAGAACGGTATCTCCATTTTCCACCAGGCGCTGCAGCACTTTCAGCAGGCGGTCAATATCGGCGACATGTAAACCTGTCGTCGGTTCGTCGAGGATATACAATGTTTTGCCTGTTGACCTCCGGTGAAGCTGGGACGCCAGTTTCACCCGCTGGGCCTCACCTCCGGACAGTGTCGTGGCCGGCTGCCCGAGTTTCATATATCCAAGACCTACGTCAAACAGTGTCTGCACCTTACGCTTGATTCTCGGGATATTTTCGAAAAATGTGAGAGCGTCTTCCACTGTCATTTCAAGGACATCAGAAATATTTTTACCTTTATATTTCACTTCCAGCGTTTCACGGTTGTAGCGTTTCCCGTGGCATTCTTCACAAGGAACATACACATCTGGAAGGAAGTGCATTTCAATTTTAATAATGCCGTCTCCGCGGCAGGCTTCACAGCGTCCCCCTCTGACGTTGAAGCTGAAACGGCCTTTTTTGTAGCCGCGGACTTTCGCTTCATTGGTCATAGCGAAGACATCCCGGATGTCATCAAATACACCCGTGTAAGTCGCCGGATTAGACCGGGGAGTCCGGCCGATCGGTGCCTGATTAATATCGACGACTTTTTCCAGCTGGTTGATCCCTTCCACACGTTTCACTTTTCCCGGCTTCTCTTTAGCCGTTGTCAGTTTCTGTGCGAGCGACTTGTACAAAATATCATTAATCAGGGTACTTTTACCTGAACCTGACACTCCTGTTACCGCTAATAGCACCCCTAACGGAATATCCACGTTTGTCTTTTGCAGATTATTCTCTTCCGCTCCTCTGATCGTCAGCTTTCGTCCATCAGGTTTACGGCGTTCTGCCGGGAGAGGGATGAATTTTTTACCGGAAAGGTACTGGCCTGTTAAAGACGCCTCATCTTCCATGACTTCTTCAGGCGCTCCGGTAGAAATGATTTCCCCGCCATGGGCGCCTGCTCCAGGTCCTACATCAATCAGATGATCTGCGGCGAGCATCGTATCCTCATCATGCTCGACGACAATCAGCGTATTGCCTAAGTCACGCATTCTTTCGAGCGTTTTGATAAGCCTGTGGTTATCCCTTTGATGAAGACCGATTGACGGCTCGTCCAGAATATACAGGACGCCCATCAGTGAGGAACCGATCTGTGTCGCAAGCCTGATCCGCTGGGCTTCACCGCCAGATAACGTACCTGCCGACCGGGACATTGTTAAATATTCGAGGCCGACATTAATAAGGAAACCGAGCCGTTCTTCAATTTCACGGAGAATCATTCTCGCGATGGTCATTTCCTTTTCAGTCAGAGTCAGTTCCTGGAAAAACTTTTGTGCCTCTTTAATTGACATGTCTGTTATTTCACCTATATGGTGGCCATTCACTTTAACGGCGAGCGCTTCTTTAGTCAGACGGTTGCCTTTACATCTTGGGCACGCCTTTTGGGCCATATAGCCTTCCATCTGTTCACGAATATAATCAGAGCCTGTTTCGTGATAGCGGCGGGAGATATTTTCCATGACCCCTTCAAAATAAATGTTTTTTTCCCTTACCCGCCCGAATTCATTTTTGTACCTGAAATAAATCTTTTCATTTCCGCTTCCATAAAGGATTTTATCAAGCTTCTGTTTTGGCAGTTTCTCAACAGGCACGTCCATATCAATTCCGAAATGGTCGCACACACTTGCTAACAGAGAAGGATAATATTGAGAACTCGTCGGTTTCCACGGCGCAATCGCATGCTCTTTCAAACTGAGCTCCGGATCCGGGATCACGAGCTCAAGATCAACCTCCAGCTTATGTCCAAGGCCGTCACAGGATGAACAGGCGCCGAACGGGCTGTTAAATGAAAACATCCGAGGTTCCAGTTCGCCGATTGAAAATCCGCAGTGTGGGCAGGCGTGCTTCTGGCTGAACAGCAGTTCTTCTTCACCGATGACATCCACCATGACCCGGCCGTCAGCAAGGTCAAGTGCCGTTTCCATAGAGTCGGCAAGGCGGGATTCGATGCCGTCTTTAATAACAATCCTGTCAATCACCAGTTCGATGCTGTGTTTCTTATTTTTATCCAGAGTAATTTCCTCAGCTACTTCGCGCATCTCCCCATCCACGCGGACACGCACATAACCTTGCTTCTTAATGTCTTCAAGAACTTTTGCATGTGTCCCTTTGCGTCCGGAAACAACCGGGGCGAGGATCTGCATCTTTGTCCGTTCGGGATACTCCATCATTCGGTCGACCATCTGCTGAATAGTCTGGGAGCTGATTTCAATCCCGTGGACCGGGCAAATCGGCCGGCCGACACGGGCAAAAAGGAGGCGGAGGTAATCATATATTTCTGTCACCGTCCCAACAGTGGAACGGGGGTTCTTACTCGTTGTTTTCTGGTCAATGGATATTGCCGGTGACAGCCCTTCTATCGCGTCAACATCCGGTTTATCCATCTGCCCGAGGAACTGGCGGGCGTATGCAGAAAGTGATTCCACATACCGCCTCTGGCCTTCCGCATAAATCGTATCAAACGCAAGGGATGACTTTCCGGAGCCGGAAAGCCCTGTCATGACGACAAGTTTGTTCCTCGGGATCGTCACGTCTATATCTTTTAAGTTATGGGAACGGGCTCCCTTTACAACAATATTATCTAAAGCCATCAGTTGTTTCACCCTTCCGCTTTCAGTTCTATAATAATATCACGCAGTTCGGCTGCTCTTTCGAAATCGAGATCTTTAGCAGCTTCCTTCATTTCTTTTTCCATTCGCCCGATCACTTGTTCACGGTCTTTCTTGCTCAGTTTCTGAGACGGTGCTTTTGTGAATGCTTCATATGCTTCTTCTTCTTCAGCAGCATACGTCGCCTGGATCAGTTCAGGGATCGCTTTTTGAATAGTTTGCGGCGTGATACCGTGCTTCTCATTGTGCTCTTTCTGGATGGAACGGCGCCTTTTTGTTTCTTCAATCGCAACGTTCATGGAATTTGTTATTTTATCCGCGTACATAATGACATGGCCGTTTGCGTTTCTCGCCGCACGTCCCATCGTCTGAATAAGAGACCGTTCCGCACGAAGGAACCCTTCTTTGTCCGCATCGAGAATGGCGACTAGGGAGACTTCCGGAATATCGAGACCCTCCCTGAGAAGGTTAATACCAACGAGGACATCAAATTCGCCTCTTCTTAAATCTCTTATAATTTGTATTCGTTCCAGTGTCTTAATATCAGAGTGCAGATACTTTACCTGAATACCGACTTCTTTTAAATAATCCGTCAGGTCCTCGGACATTTTTTTCGTTAAAGTGGTCACGAGTACACGTTCACTTCTTTCCTTACGCAGGCGGATTTCCTCTATCATGTCGTCGATCTGGCCTTCAATCGGACGGATATCCACGGACGGATCAAGCAGCCCTGTCGGACGGATGATCTGTTCTATCATTTCAGGGCAATGTTCAATTTCAAAAGGCCCCGGTGTGGCAGAAACAAAGATTGTCTGGTAAATATGCTTCTCGAACTCTTCGAATTTAAGAGGCCTGTTATCCTTTGCCGAAGGCAGGCGGAATCCATGGTCAACAAGTACCCCTTTACGGGCCTGGTCTCCGTTATACATTCCCCTTACCTGAGGGAGTGTGACATGGGATTCATCGACGACAATAAGGAAGTCATCTGGAAAATAATCAAGAAGCGTGTAAGGTGTAGCGCCCGGTTCACGAAACGTTAAATGCCGTGAATAGTTTTCTATTCCCGAACAGTACCCCATTTCATGCATCATTTCGATATCGTACCGCGTTCGCTGTTCAAGACGCTGGGCTTCGAGAAGTTTCCCTTTATCGTGCATGTCTTTTAATGTCTCTTCCAGTTCTTTCTCGATATTCACAATGGCCCGTTTCAGCTTTTCTTCCCGGGTAACGAAGTGGGACGCCGGAAAAATGGCCACATGTTCTCTTTCACCGAGAATTTCACCGGTAAGTGCATCCACTTCAGTGATTCTGTCAATTTCATCCCCGAAAAATTCAACACGCAGGCAATGCTCATCCCTGGACGCCGGGAAGATCTCTACCACATCGCCGCGTACTCTGAATGTTCCGCGAGTGAAATTAATATCATTCCGTTCATATTGAACGTCAACTAGCTGACGAAGAAGGGCGTTTCTTTCCTTCTCCATCCCCGTTCTTAGCGATACGACAAGCTCCCGGTATTCAACCGGAGAACCGAGGCCGTAAATACAGGACACACTTGCCACAATAATAACGTCGTTTCTTTCAAAAAGGGAACTGGTCGCAGAGTGGCGGAGTTTATCTATCTCATCGTTAATACTCGCGTCCTTTTCGATATAAGTGTCTGACTGTGGGATGTAGGCTTCAGGCTGGTAATAGTCATAGTAACTGACAAAATACTCTACGCGGTTGTTCGGAAAGAACTCTTTAAACTCACTGTAGAGCTGTCCTGCTAATGTTTTATTATGGGCGATGACGAGCGTCGGTTTGTTAACCTGCTGGATCACGTTCGAAACAGTGAATGTTTTTCCTGTTCCTGTCGCCCCAAGCAGTGTCTGATACTTTTCACCGCTGTTTAGGCCGTTAACCAGTTTTTTGATCGCTTCAGGCTGGTCGCCTTGCGGACTGTATTTTGATACGAGATCAAAGGTAATGTCATTAGTTTCTGCCACAGCTTTTCCTCCTTCACATACTCACTTTCTTATATATAGGCAAACGTTATCGTTTTACTTTCAGGGAAATCTTTCATGCATTATTGACAATGAGGACTAAAACTAATCCTTTTACTGAGCCTACCGATTTCATTTGAAAAAATCAAATAAACGGCATTTAACATGCTTACAGCTGTTTTTATATCCATACCCGAACTTTTCACGTAATTATCATTATACCATATTTATTTAAAAAAGGGAACGTATATTCCCTTTTGCCGGACTGCTGTCTTTGTTTTCAGGGGAGATGGCCTTTATGGATCGCTGGAATTGGAATGACACCTGCCTGCACAGAAAATGAGCCAGGATATTTTTCATCCTGGCTCATTCTTTCTTAACGGAAGGGGCCTTTAAAACAGCACCTTACCTATTGGATTTATTATCTTCGAAATCAGTGTCTTCCTCTTCAGACTCAGTTTCCCACATGCTGCTTTCCGCTTTTTGCGCCTCTCGGAATTCTCTGTAGAAAGCAGCTAAATCAGGCGCCTGTTCACGTGATTCAGCTGATTCGTCAGCCCTTTTAGATTCATTATAGAAGGCTTCCGGATCAGGTTCTTTATCTTTATCCTCTCCAGCGTCAGGTTCTTCTTCGTTGTTATCGTGATCCACAGAGGCTGCCGCTTCATCTTCGTGTGAAACAGCGTCTTCATCTTCACGTACCGAATTGGTTTCAGTTTTACTATCTTCATAAAAGTCCGCTTCTTGGGCCCGGCTGGAAGATCCCCGTTCTTCACTCTCCCCAAGTTCCGCCCTGTCCTGGTTAATCACCACGGATGAACGGAGAGCACGGGACGATAAGTTGCCATATTCATCATCCGGAACAAATAAACAGCCGATCTGATAATGGTCTTTCTCAAACACAGACGACTGCGGAAAACGCAGCTCGCCGTGCAAATTCTTAACTTCAAGCTTGCAATAGGCAGGATTCTGCTGGAGCGCGTCATAAAAATCCCGTTGCGAATTCACTTCCCTGCCGTTTGTTTTAACAATAATTTCTCCGACAAGCAGCTCCATTTTAGCAGCAGTGGAATGCGGAAGGATGCCAAGAATTTTCAACCCTTTTTCACGGCGCGTAAACATGCTGATCCTCCGCTGGTCAGCTGATTTATATAAATAATAGATGACTTCTTTGCCTATCAGGACTGCAGCAGGTACAGCAAATATGAAAAGCGGGTAATAGTAAGCTGCTGCCGCGCAAGCAAGCACAGCAAGGTTTAAAAGCAAATAATGCTTGCCTATTTTTTTCACACCATCACGGGCATATTCTCCGTAAATTCTTGCCTGGAAACTTAGTAAAAATGGGAAAAGAGCAAGGCCGAATGTCTGCCCTCCTGTCAGTTCTACAACCGGCCACCACCCACCGCCGGAGATTTCTCCTGCAGGAAATATAATAAAAAGAGGCAGAAACCATAATCTTTGCGCCATGTGCTCACCGACCAGCTTCCCTCGCTTGCTTTTTACAATAGCAGGGGAGGTCTGTTTCCAACCGTCACTCAGCACCAGCAACGTCTCTGCCAGAAACAGTATCGCCAGAAGCCAGGCTGCGTTCAGTAGATTCATCTGCTCGATATCACCAAGCCACTGGTTTAAAAATGCAAAGTCTGTTCCTCCTGAAGGAAGAAATGGCGCTATTAATAAAGCAAGAGAACCTGCTGCCGTCATACTCAGCCATCTGGCATTCCGGAATGGCAGCAATATGAGCCAGAAAAGCGACCATAAAATGAGCATACCGGCAGGCATTTCAAGGCCGAGAAGAAGAATTGCTCCAGAAATACACACGGCGGTAATAAGAGCGGCAGGCAGAGGTGATGTAAGCTGCTGTATTACATCCTCAACCCGTGTATGGAAATCTTTTCTTTCCCGCTTCACCCTCATTAAACCGAACCAAAAGATTGCAATAATGAAAACATATGTAAGAGGGTGCATAAAGAAACGTCCTAATGCTTTTAGTACTTCAAATCCTATCGCTTCCAAGCGTATTCCTCCTCAATCCGGCAATATATAAAAACCCAAAGCTTCGGCAGCGCATGGTTTAAACATTGCGCCGACTGATACGCCGCCACAAAATCCCGGATATACCGGGTGCAGCCGCGCCATATTAAAATACTGACAGAACTTCCTGTAAAAAGAGTTCTTTCCTTTCATTGTAAATGAATTATCAGAAAAGAAAAGCTGTTTTTTTTAAAACAGAGGTTTAAATTTGTATTAAAAAACCGGCCGGCAAGCTGATTACTCGCTTGCACAGCCGGTTTGGCATAATGACTGTTATTCTGTCAGCAGTTCAATAGCTTTTCTAAACTGCACATCATTTTCTTTATCACGAACTGCTTCTATGACTGCTTCCTGAAGCCGGTCAGCCGTTTCTTCATTAATTTCTCCAGTTACCTCCAGGCCTTCATTTTCCTGAAAAGCCTTTACGGTTTCTTCTGTTTCACTGTCAAAGTAGCCGTCTGTCCGGCCCGGGTCATACCCGTCCAAACCTTCAAGCATAATTTGAGCGTTTTTAATGTGGTCGCTGGTCATATCTAAACTTAATGTTTCTTCTGAATCGATCGGCGATACGTAGAAAAAGTCAGGCTGTGCAACTTCCACAGTCGGCTGAACCCCTTCCTCATTTATATCGTTTCCGTCAGAGGTAAGCCACCTGAACAAAGTCAGCTTCATTTCGCTTCCATCTCCGAGCGGTAATGTCTGCTGGACTGTTCCTTTTCCAAATGTACTTTTACCTACTACTTCATGTCCGCCTGCTTCCATGAGTGCTGCCGCAAGGATCTCAGAAGCAGATGCACTTCCTTCATCTATAAGAGCTACCATCGGATAGTCTTTATCCTCTTCCAGGTTAGACAAATGTCTGATTTTTTCTCCTTCGCGGTCCTCGATTTGAACAATCGGTTCTCCGCCTGGAATAATCAGGCTGCCGATGTCTTCAACACTCTGCAGGAACCCTCCAGGATTTCCTCTTACGTCAATGACAAGCCCGTCTAAATCGTGACTTTCCACTTCGGCAAGTTCTTCTTCAAAGCGTTCAGCCGTATTTTCAGAGAAAGAGCGTATTTCAAGGACACCGATCGTTTGTCCGTTTTCTTCCACTATCTCGCTGTAGACCGTCTCAATTGGAATTTCGTCACGGATCACATCCAGATTTATGGGATCGTTCACTCCAGGACGCTGGATTGTCAGTGTGACAGTCGTCCCTTTCTCTCCGCGTATTTTTGAAACAGCTTCATAAAGGGACAACCCTTCTATATTTTCACCGTCAATTTCAAGTATCTGGTCGTTCGGGCGCAAGCCTGCTTCTTCAGCAGGAGAATCATGGAATGGAGCCACGATGGTCACTCTGCCGTTTGTCATACTCACTTCTGCGCCAATTCCTTCAAACGAAGAATCGAGTGAATCCATAAACTGTCTGGCGGACGATTCATCCATATAGACAGAATACGGATCATCGAGAGATTCGAGCATGCCATGAATCGCCCCATCCAAAAGCTCTGTCTCATCTACATCATTAATAAAACTTTCCTGGATCATTCGATAAGCCCTTTGGACTTTTTCGAATTGTTCGTCATCAGTCTGTATATTACCGGAAACTTCTTCAGCTTCATTATTTCCGTTTTCAACCAGTTCTTCGACTTCCGGATCTTCCATTATCGTAGAGGCTTGATTCCCGTCCATAGCTGCCATCACCGCATACATGGTCCCGGCCCCCGCCAGGAGAGAAATAATGACCACGAAAGGAAGGAGCATTTTTAAATTTTTCACATTTCACACCTCATTTTGTCCCATTTTAAAAACCAGAAGAGGTCTCCATCCCCCTCGCAAACTTTTAATTGCTGTTATTATCATACCAAACATACACCTTTTTATGAAAGCCTTCCACTTTTCCACTGAAATTCTTTTTGATACTTACTGGCTTGCCGCATGTACGAGACTTCCATTAAAGTATAAAAAAGAAGAGGTCCTGTACAGTATATTTCAGGACACTCTTCTTCATTCAGCTTTAATAATCTATTTAAGGTAAATACGATGCAGGATTTACGGCAGACGATCCGCCCGAATACCCACCTGGATGGACTTCAAAATGGAGATGCACCCCTGTGGAAACACCGGTTGTTCCCATTGTAGCGATATTTTGTCCTCTGCTTACCCGGTCTCCTTTAGACACATTAAATGATGCTAAATGGGCGTACAGAGTGGTGTAGGACTTCCCATTAACTGTATGGGAAATCATAATTGTATTCCCGTAGCCACCCATTCTTCCAGCAGATATAACAGTTCCGCTTTCTGCGGCATATATACCGAGTCCGCCATCGCTTCCATAGTCAATTCCCCTGTGCGGACGGGTTGTCCCGTAGACCGGGTGCGTCCGGTTAGGATTATACCCGGAAGTCACTCGTCCGTTTGCAGGCCTGTAAAAAGTGGCCGAACCACTGCTTGATGACGACTGAGCCGTTTCAGTAGAGCTGCTGCCGGAAGACGAGCTTCCGCTTGAAGAGGAGCCGGAATTGTTTGACGATGAGGAAGATGATCCAGATGAGCCGCTGTTGGATTCTTCCTGTTCAGCTGCCCGGCGTTCTTCCTCTTCCTGCTTACGTCGTTCTTCTTCTTCCTGTTTACGCCGCTCTTCTTCTTCACGTTTTTTTCTTTCTTCTTCTTTACGGCGCTCTTCCTCTAACCTCCGCTGTTCTTCTTCCCATTCAGCTAATTCCTGTTTAGCAGCTTCTTCCTGGGCTTTTAAAAATTCCTGTTCTTCTTCTAGACTCATTAAATTTTCTTCAAGGACATATCCTTGTTCCTGCAGTTCTTCAACTAACGCATCTTTTTCCTCAATCTGACTTTCAAGATCTGCTTTTAACGACTCCAGTTCAGCCATTTGCTGTTCGAGGCTGGCCAGTTCGTTCTCAAGTTCCTGTTTTGCTTCTTCTAATGCTTGCATATCTTCTATATGCTGTTCCAGGATATTCCGATCCTGCTCAGCTATGGAATGGAGTGCGGAAACCCGTTCAATTAAGTCACTGAAATTCTGGGCTCCGAGTATAACTTCTATGTAATTGACATTACCTCCATTTTTATACATGGAGTTCACACGGTCTTTCAGCACTTCATCACGCTCAGCAATACGCTCTTCCAATTCTTCAATCTCAAGCCTGAGCTTTTCAACCCGGTCGGTTGTGCTGTCAATCTCTTCTTGTTTTTCATCAATATCCTGGTTAGTAGCTGTTATATTTTCATCAAGTTCCAGGATTTCGTCTTCAACCTGGCTGATTTCCTCTTCCAGCTCTATTAATTCTTCTTCAGTTCTATCAGATTCCCGTTTTGTATCTTCCTGTTCAGACTGGAAAGACTCAATTTTTTCTTCAAGCTCTTCTCCGGTATTTGCCGAAGCAGATTCTGTGTTTAAAAGTTCAGCAAACGTGGTAATAAAAAGCGTAGATATTAAAAGGATAAATGTTATCCTCCTAATCATAAAAAAACCTCCTTTTTTAGACAAACACTTGCAAATTTCCTGGGAAATAACTTAGGGAAACGGGCAAGGGGAAGTTCTATTAAACTTTCAAGAACTTCCTCACGCTCATGATGCTTCCCCATACACCGACAATTGCACCGATTCCTAGCAGAAGTAAGGATGTTTGAATGGTTAAAGGATAGACTGGTAAAAATTCAAAGAACTCTAAACCTGTACTTTTACCAATAGCTTCATAGAAACGGACGTAGCCAAAGGTCAATACGCTGATTGGAACAATCGCTCCGAGGGTACCGAGAAGCAGGCCTTCTATAAAAAATGGCCAGCGGATAAAGCTGTTTGTAGCACCTACAAGTTTCATAATCTGAATTTCTGTCTTCCTTGCCAAAATTGTCAGTTTAATAGTGTTGGCAATTAGAAAGATGGCTGTGAATACCAGCCCCACTATTAAACCTGCACCTACAATTCGCACAAAATCTGTAGCAGAGAACAGTTGGTCGAAAATGTCTCTTCCATATTCGACTCCTTCGACATGATCCAGGTCTTCAATTTCATGGGCAATAATTTCTGTTTCCTGAGGATCCTCTGCCCTTACTACGAAGACATCATTTAATGGATTCTCATCCCGCAGACTTTCAAAATAATCCCCTTCGTCTCCTAAACTGTCAATAAAGGCTTCGAGCCCTTCCTCTTTAGGGACATATTCAACGGATTCAACTTCGTTAAAATCACTTAAACTTTCTCCAAGCTCCTCCTGGTCTTCTGCCTCAGCTGTTAAATCCACAAATACGCGGATTTCCACATCGTCTTCCAGCGAGCTTGCAAAATGATTAATATTCATGATTAAAAGAAGAAAAGCTCCTACTACGAACAGGGTGACGGTCACCGCGCTAACTGAAGCAAAGGTCATCCATCCGTTTCGGACCAGGTTTTTTGCGCCTTCTTTTATGTGCCTGCCAAACGTTCTAAATTTCATAGCCGTATGTCCCCCTTATTTCATCCCGGGAAATGCGGCCGCCTTCTATGGCAATTAATCGCTTGCGCATATTATCAACAATATCTCTGTTATGAGTGGCCATCACCACAGTTGTTCCGCTCTCGTTGATTTCCTCGATAATGTGCATAATCTCCCATGAGGTTTCCGGATCAAGGTTTCCTGTCGGCTCGTCCGCAATCAGTACAGCCGGTTTGTTGACGACAGCGCGGGCTATTGCCACCCTCTGCTGTTCTCCTCCGGATAATTCATGTGGAAGGAACCTTGCTTTATTCTTTAAACGGACAACATCAAGTACTTCCATCACTCTTTTGCGGATATTTTCTTTGCTTTCCTCGATAACTTCCATTGCGAAAGCAACATTTTCAAAGACTGTGAGATTAGGGAGCAGCTTAAAATCCTGGAATACCACTCCAATATTTCTTCTTAAATATGGAATGTTTTTTTCTTTTATTTTTGATAAATCTTTCCCATCAATTGTTATTTCTCCACGAGTTGGCTTTTCCTCACGATACATCATTTTGATGAACGTAGATTTCCCCGCACCACTAGGACCAACTACATAGACAAATTCTCCCTTTTTGATGTATATGGAAATTCCGTTAACGGCCATGACACCGTTCGGGTACGTTTTCCATACATCCTGCATTTGAATCAACCCTATCACTTCCCTTTACTGGTCTTTCTAAGATGCCTGTTCAGTTTAAACAGCTGTAGACTACAACCCATATGGGTGCAGCCGACCCTTTTATTCTAAAATTAACGTATATAATCAATTTTCATAATTTCCTTATTTATGTAATTAACAAGGACTTTAATAGAGTAACGTACTCGTTACCCTTACACATTATATCATCATTGTTCGGCAAAAAAAGTTAAAGTTCATTACATTTATATTTCAAACAGGCAACAACTTTGTCATTTTTCTATTTTTTTCGACAAGAGACTGTAATTAAGCGATTTGTGGACTTGTTATAAAAACCAGTGGTGGCGTAAGTTTCCTTCATTTCCACAAAAAAAAGAAGAAGGAAAAAGCGGTATGCTTTAACCTTCTTCTTTATAAGTTAATTATGAATGCTTATTACTGATCTGCGACCCAGGCTGCTACGTCATCTGCATCATCACCTGTGACAAGGTCAGCTGGCATCGTTCCCGGTCCTGCCTCAATTGCCGAACGGACTTCATCTTGGGAAGATCCTTGCAGGTTAGGGCCTGAAGCGCCTTCAAGGTCACCGCCGTGACAGGATGCACAGTTCTGTGCATAAAGCTCTTCACCGTTTGCGAGGTCGTATGTACCTTCGTCGGCTGCATTATCTGTCGTCTCTGCATTGTTACCGTCGTTTACCGGTTGATCCTCATCATTGCCGCCGTTATCCCCGCATGCTCCTAATACTAGTACTGCACCAAACATGGCAAATAGAAATTTCTTCATGTTTCCCCTCCTCAAAAAATAATTGGCAGGTTTTTCTAAAACCTTCACCTACTATTATAACCTATTTATTTTTTTTTGAAACCTTCTCCTAAAACTTCTGAGGCGTTGCTGACCACTACAAAGGCTTCCGGATCAATTGTCTGTACGAGACGCTTAAGTTTTGTGACTTCATTCCTGCTTACTACACACATTAATACTGGCCTTTCGTGGTTCGTGTATCCTCCATACCCTGCTAACTTTGTTACTCCGCGGTCAACTTTAGTCAAAAGTCCCTGTTTGAGTTCTTCTTCATATTTGGAGATAATAATAACCATTTTTGAATATCCGAAACCTACTTGCACCATATCAATCGTTTTTCCGGTAGTAAACAATCCAATGAGTGCGTAAAGAGCGAACTCAAAGCCGAATACGGCGGCAGACATCGCCACAACCAGTCCATCCATAATAAAAACGCAGACGCCCAGTGTCAGTCCTGTGTATTTATTGATTATTTGAGCGGCCAGATCAGTGCCCCCGGTTGAGGAATTAGACCTGAAGACGATACCCAGTCCCAGGCCGACTCCTATGCCGCCAAATATGGCAGCTAAAAGAGGATCCATCGTGGCCGGTTCCAAATGTCTGGTTAAGTAAACGACAAACGGGAGAAAGAGTGTCCCTGCAAGCGTTTTGGTTCCATACAATATGCTTCCTCTAAGACTTCCGCCAAGCAGCAGCACACCCGCAATAAATAACGGAACGTTAAGTGCCCATTGGGTATAAGCGGGTTCAAAATAAAAAACGTTATAAATAATCGTAGAAATACCGGCAACCCCGCCCGAAGCTATTTGATTTGGCAGAAGGAAAATATTAAACGCGACCGCGACGATTGCCGAACCTGCGAACACGTGGGCAAATTCGAAAATAGTCCGTTGGACCGGCGTGAGCGGCTCCTGGTCTCTTCTGTTCTGAATCCTTTTCATCATATCCATCACCTGAGTTTCATAAAAGATGTTCTGACAAAGCTGTCAATTTTCTGCATGACGCAAAATCCTACAGTAGTATAGCACCGCTTCCCCCGCCTGTAAACGCGACCAGACTAACGCTTTAATGCACTGCCTCGCTGGGGGACAGACCCCCCAGCAATTGGAAAAAACCTAGATGGATGAGGGCGCGCCTCCTCCATCTAGGTTTTGTTTAACGGGACATTATTACTCTGTTTCTGGCAGGATTAAGGGAATCAGTCGATTTGAGAACGGAGATATGCATCTATAAATGGAGCGAGCTGTCCGTCCATAACAGACTGGGTGTTCCCTGTTTCCATATTGGTTCTGTGGTCTTTGACCATATTATAAGGATGGAAAACATAGGAACGGATCTGGCTTCCCCAGCCGATGTCCGATTGTTCTCCGCGCAGCTCTTCTGCTTCCTGGCGCTGCTTTTCCATTTCCTGCTGGAAGAGCTTAGCCTTTAACATCTTCATTGCTTTTTCACGGTTTTTAATCTGTGACCGTTCTGACTGGCAGCTTACAACAGTGTTTGTCGGCAAGTGCGTCATACGTACAGCTGAATCGGTCGTGTTAACATGCTGGCCGCCTGCTCCACTTGAACGGAAAGTGTCAATACGAAGCTCATCAGGTGACACGTTAATTTCTACATTATCGTCCAGTTCCGGCATGACATCACACGAAACAAATGAAGTGTGCCGGCGTCCCGACGAATCGAATGGTGATATTCGAACAAGCCTGTGTACGCCTTTTTCCGCTTTAAGGTAACCATAGGCATTATGTCCCTGAATAAGCAGGGTGACACTTTTAACCCCTGCTTCGTCGCCAGGGAGGTAGTCCATTGTTTCTACTTTGAAACCTTTAGACTCTGCCCAACGTGTGTACATACGAAGAAGCATAGACGCCCAATCCTGGGATTCTGTCCCCCCGGCGCCCGGGTGAAGTTCCAGGATTGCATTGTTCTGGTCATACGGTTCACTTAAAAGAAGGTCGAGTTCAAATTCATTAAGCCGGTCAACCAGTTTCTTCACGCCTGAGTCAAGCTCCTTAGCCAGTTCCTCGTCTGCTTCTTCTTTAACAAGTTCAAGAGAAACTTCAAGATCTTCATGCTCTGCTTCTAAATCGCGGTATGTGTTTGTCATTGCTTTTAATGCATTATTTTCTGAAATCACTTTTTGAGCGTTGTTTTGATCCTCCCAAAATGAAGGATCAGCCATCTTATCTTCGAGCTCAGCAATTCTGGTCTCTTTTTCTTCTAAGTCAAAGAGACCCCCTGAAGTCCGCTAATCGCTTAGCCATTGTAGACAATTCGTTCTTAATATCTGATAGTTCCATTTAAAATCATCACCTCTGCATTTATTAACGTGCGAAATTTGGGAATTGCTGGGGGGACAGACCCTCCAGCAGACCCTCCAGCAATTGGAAATAAGGAGAAGGTGCTTTAACAGGAAAGCACCCTCTCATGTCAGCCTTTTTACTGGCCGCAGCACTGTTTGAATTTCTTGCCTGACCCGCATGGACATGGGTCATTTCTTTTTACTGTTTCACCTTTTTTAAAAGGGGTTTTTTTCTTGCTTTCTTTATTGTTTTGAGTCGTACTCTGGTGGACGGCTTTTCCTTCAGCCACTTGTTTCCGCTCCAGGTTTGACTGGATCTGGGCTTTCATAATATATCGGGAGACTTCTTCTTCGATCGAAGCAATCATCTGCTCGAACATTTCAAAGCCTTCAAATTTATATTCGCGCAGCGGATCATTCTGCCCGTAGGCACGAAGGTGGATTCCCTGTCTCAGCTGATCCATCTGGTCAATGTGACTTGTCCATTTGGAATCAACTGTGCGAAGAAGGATTACCCGTTCGAATTCCCTCATTGTCTCTGCAGTAAACTGTTCTTCACGGTCATTATATTCCTCTGACACTTTTTCCATGATCAGCTCGACCATTTCTTCCGGCTCAAGTCCGTTAATTTCCTTTAAAGTCACTTCCCGCTCGTTGAGCACTGTGGCGTTAATATAATCAACGATCCCCTGAAGGTTCCAGTCCTCCGGCACCTCATCCTGAGGTGTATATAGAGACACGTTACGCTCAACTGTTGACTCGAGCATTTTTTCAACAACAGGCCTTAAGTTCTCAGACTCAAGCACTTCCATACGCTGTTCATATATAACATCACGCTGCTCTCTCATGACATCGTCATATTGAAGAAGCTGCTTACGGGCGTCAAAGTTGTTGCCTTCCACCCGCTTCTGGGCTTGTTCCACTGCCCGGGTGATCAGCTTACTTTCAAGAGGCTGGTCTTCTTCCATCCCCATTCTGCCCATCATTTTACTCATATTTTCAGAGCCGAACCTGCGCATGAGTGTATCTTCAAGCGACAGATAGAATTGAGAGCGTCCCGGATCTCCCTGACGCCCTGAACGCCCGCGCAGCTGATTGTCAATCCGCCGTGATTCGTGGCGCTCGGTACCGAGAACAAATAAACCGCCGAGTTCTTTTACGCCTTCACCAAGCTTAATATCGGTTCCCCGTCCGGCCATATTTGTTGCAATGGTAACGGCTTTTTTCTGACCTGCATTTTCAATAATCTCGGCCTCACGGGCATGGTTTTTAGCATTCAATACGTTATGAGGCACTTTCTTCTTCTTCAGCATGGAAGAGATCAGCTCAGACGTATCCACACTCACCGTACCTACAAGGACGGGCTGGCCTTTTTCATGTAATGCCTTAATTTCCTCAATAATAGCCTTAAACTTGGCGTCGATCGTTTTATAAATTAAGTCAGGCCGGTCTTCACGGATAATTGGCTCATTCGTAGGAACAGAATACACGTTCATATTATAAATATTACGGAACTCTTCTTCCTCAGTTTTAGCCGTACCTGTCATACCTGATAACTTCTGGTACATACGGAAGTAGTTCTGAAACGTAATTGAAGCGAGCGTCATGCTCTCCCGCTTAATTTCCAGCCCTTCCTTGGCCTCAATGGCCTGGTGGAGTCCGTCGCTGTAACGGCGGCCTTTCATCAGGCGCCCTGTAAACTGGTCAACAATGGCTACTTCGCCGTCATCCACTACATAATCTTCATCCCTCACCATAACTTTATGGGCTTTCAGCGCCTGATTAATATGGTGATTCAATTGAACGTGCTCTGAGTCGAATAAATTATCAATGTTAAAAACACGTTCTGCTTTACTGACACCGTCATCTGTAAGCTGTACGTTTTTAGTTTTCTCATCGTACGTGTAATCCACTTCTTCTTTAAGCATTCGCACAAATGAGTTAGCTGCTGTATATAGCTCTGTCGTCCGTTGGGCAGACCCTGAAATAATCAGAGGCGTCCGGGCTTCATCAATTAAAATAGAGTCGACTTCATCGACGATGGCGAAATGGAGCTTACGCTGTACCATCTGTTCTTTATAAGTGACCATGTTATCGCGGAGATAATCAAAGCCAAACTCATTGTTGGTCCCGTAAGTCACATCCGCGGCATAAGCTTCGCGCTTCTCTTCTTTGGACATTCCGCTTAAGTTCAGACCGACAGTGAGACCTAAGAAGTTATAAAGTTTTCCCATCTCTTCAGCATCACGGCGGGCAAGATATTCGTTCACTGTGACTACGTGCACGCCCTTTTCCGGAATCGCATTTAAATACACCGCCAATGTAGCGACAAGCGTTTTACCTTCCCCTGTTTTCATCTCGGAAATATCGCCCCGGTGAAGGACAATCCCCCCGAGAAGCTGTACACGGTAATGAGTCAGTCCGAGCGATCTCGTTGCCCCCTCGCGGACAACTGCAAAAGCTTCTGGAAGAAGGTCGTCCAGCTTTTCACCATCCCGGTAACGCTGGCGGAACTCTTCGGTTTTTTTTCGAAGGCCTTCATCACTTAACTTTTTTACCTCATCACCAAACGAGTCAATCTGATCCAGTTGTCTGTCCAGTTTCTTCAGATGTCTTTTATCCGTATCTCCAATGACCTTTCTTAATAAACCTAACATCGGACATTGCTCCCTTTTTTCAGTTTTCTATGAAAATCGTAACATTTTCACTCGTATACTATGCGCCTGGCTGCTATCATTCAAAAAATAAATGCTTGCTCTTTAGCATGCAGGCAGAGGCACACTACCTCAGCCCGTCTTTATCATAGAAAGATCAGGCTTTCAACTTTACGCTACCCTTCATTTTATCAGTTTGCCCACACGCTTACAAGCAGTGACAGGACTCCAGGAAATAAATGGGGGGACAGACCCCCCATTTATTCCCAAGTTGAAGTCGCGTGCTGAGTTCTCTATAATACTTGTATTGTAAACGCTTTTTATGACCATAGTATGAGGGAGCTTTTTCTGCCTCTCCTTTAGATAGATTGAATGGTTTTCGCCTTACTTTTAGCCTGGGCTCGGAAACAGACTGACTATATGAACGTTCGGAGGTGATCATATGCTGTCCGTGAAAAAAGTATTAAATAACAACGTTATTATTGCTGAACACCCCGACTATGAGGAAGTAGTTCTTATTGGCAAAGGGCTCGGGTTCGGAAAACAAACCGGACAGGAAGTGGCCGGGGAAAAAGCAGAGAAATTTTTCGTATTAAAAGATGCCAGTGAGCAGAAGCAGTTTATGAACCTGCTCGAATATGTGGATGAAGACTTTATCGGGATAATGAATGAATTTATTGAGAAGCTCGAAAGCCGCTTCGGCACAAATATGAACGAACACATTCATATCGGCCTTACCGACCACCTTTATTTTGCCATAAAAAGGATTCGCCAGGGGCAAGGGATTAAAAACCCTTTTTTACAGGAAACAGAACTGGCCTATCCAAAGGAATATGCGGCAGCCACCGAGCTGACTGAATGGCTTAACGAAAAACTTAACGTAAGAATCCCAGAAGGGGAGATCGGATTTATCACCCTCCATATTCACAGCGCGTTAACTAACAGGAACTTAGCTGAAATTAATAAACATACCCAGCTGGTCAGCGAACTCGTCACTATTATTGAGGACTATTTGCAAATTAAAATAGACAGGCAGGATTTAAATTATCTGCGCCTGGTCCGTCATTTACACTCTGCGATCGAACGCATCCAGACCGAATCCTATGTGGAAAATCAAGACAATTTAAAAAAAGTATTGCAGGCTGAGTATCCTGTATGCTATAATTTGTCCTGGAAGTTGATGAAAATCATGCAACAGCGCTTACAAATGTCCATACCTGATGCAGAAGCTGTCTATCTGACACTTCATCTGCAGCGGCTGGACACACCAAAAACGAATACGTAACGGAATTGTCCGGCTGAACGGACCACTTTTCTTTTTCCGTGTTACTGGTTATGCAGGCATGAGAGAAAAAGGATTGTAGTAGAAAACCTCAGGTGTGAAGTCTATTCTTCACGCTGGTTTCACTGCATTCTTTTTCCCTCATGCCTTTTTGTTTGCCCGCGCATGGTTTTCATCACAGAAATCATATATTTTATATTTTTTAAGGAGATGGGATTATGTTAAAAAATTCTTTTGGAACACTGCAAAAGGTCGGTCGTTCTCTTATGCTTCCTGTCGCACTGCTCCCGGCAGCCGGGATTCTTCTGGCTTTCGGTGACGCGATGCAAAACCCGGACATGATTGCCCGGTTTGGATTCCTTGAATCCGACATCATTGCCCTTATTGCTGAAATGATGCAGGAAGCCGGTGGAATTGTCTTTGCTAACTTAGCCTTGCTTTTTGCTGTCGGTGTCGCTATCGGCCTTGCTAAAGGTGACGGAGTCGCAGGACTTGCCGCTATTATTGGTTATTTAATTATGAATGTGACGATGAGCGTTATCGGCGGAATAGATTCTGAGGCTGTAGCAGGCAGTCCGGATCTCGCCAATGTGCTCGGCATTCCAACCTTGCAAACCGGGGTGTTCGGCGGTATTATAGCCGGTCTGCTCGGGGCCTATATGTATAACCGGTTTTACAATATTGAATTACCTTCATATCTCGGGTTCTTTGCAGGTAAGCGTTTCGTTCCAATCGTAACAGCTGCCTCAGCCATTATGCTCGGTGTAATTATGCATCTCGTTTGGCCGTTTGCCCAGGATGGCTTGAACACTCTTGCGTATTTCATGACAGAATCAAACCGTACCATTGCGACATTCATTTTTGGTGTTATTGAGCGTGCACTGATTCCGTTCGGTCTTCACCATATTTTCTACTCGCCTTTCTGGTTTGAATTCGGAACTTATACTAATGCCGCCGGAGAAGTGATCCGCGGAGACCAGCAAATTTTCTTTAACCAGATTCGTGACGGTGCCGAACTGACAGCGGGTGCCTTTATGACAGGTAAATTCCCATTCATGATGTTTGGTCTTCCTGCTGCTGCGCTTGCGATCTATCACTGTGCACGCCCTGATCAGAAAAAGATTGTAGCTGGTATTATGGGGTCTGCAGCATTAACGTCTTTCTTAACTGGGATTACAGAACCAATCGAATTCAGTTTCTTATTCGTTGCACCACTATTGTTTGCTGTTCATACTATTTTTGCAGGATTATCGTTTATGACAATGCATTTGCTCGACGTCCAAATCGGGATGACATTCTCAGGCGGGGTCATTGACTTCTTCCTTTATGGAATCCTGCCAAACCGTACAGAGTGGTGGCTCGTCATTCCAGTCGGACTCGTCTTTGCAGTCATTTATTACTTCGGGTTCCGATTTGCGATTACAAAGTTCAACCTTATGACGCCGGGCCGTGAAGAAGCGAATGGAAACGGCGGAGCTGGAGAATCCAAAGCTGCCGGCAGCAACAATGAGCTTCCTTACGAAGTGCTTAAAGCTTTCGGTGGGAAAGAGAACCTTAACTACCTGGACGCGTGTATTACACGTCTAAGAATCAGCGTAGAAGACGTATCCAAAGTTGACAAAGACCGCCTGAAAGAACTAGGTGCTTCAGGGGTTATGCAAATAGACAAAAACATTCAGGCTATTTTCGGACCTCGCTCCGAAACAATTAAAGGACAGATGGAAGATATTATTGACGGACAGGCACCGGAGCCTGAAAAGGAAAGTGCTGCAGGCGTTGAACCTGTTGGTCCTGTAGAAAGCGATACAGCTGTAGCCATGCCGTTAAATGGCGACATTAAACCTCTTTCTGAAGTACCGGACAAGATGTTTGCGGAAAAAATGATGGGCGACGGTTTTGCGATCGAGCCTTCTGAAGGGCGCGTTGTATCACCAGTTGACGGGAAAGTTGTCAACTTATTCACCACAAAACACGCCATCGGCCTTGAAGCAGAAGACGGTACAGAAATATTAATTCACGTAGGAATTGACACTGTAAACCTGAAAGGAGAAGGCTTCGAAGCCCATGTGGAACAAGGGGACAACGTCTCTGTCGGCCAGGAGCTTCTCACCTTTGATCTTGATGCGATCAGTAAAAAAGCCCCTTCTGTGATCACACCAGTTGTTTTCACAAACTTAAGCGACACTCAAAAAGTAGTTATTGAAAAAGAAGGAGTGACCAAGACCGGTGAAACCGGCCGGGTAAGCATAGTTAAAAAATAATTGGAAACTGCTGGGGGGTCTGTCCCCCCAATTCCTTCCAACTCCCGACACTCTAAAAACGCCGACCGGCATTCAGCCGGTCGGCGTTAATTTTAATCACGTATATTCAGGTTTATTCCGGTTCGATCAAGCCGTAACGGCCGTCTTTACGTTTATAAACAACGTTCGTAAACCCGCTTACTGAGTTGGAGAAAACGAAGAAATTGTGCCCTAGCATATCCATTTGCAGCACAGCTTCTTCAGCATCCATAGGCTTCAGGTCAAAACGCTTTGTACGGACAATCTCGATATCGTCATCATCCGCAGGTATTTCTTCTTCAGCCAGCGGCTCCAGCTCGTTTTTAAACATATACTTTAAGCTGTCATCTCCGCGGAATTTGCGGTTTACTTTTGTTTTATGTTTTCTGATCTGACGTTCCAGCTTCTCGATCACAAGGTCGATCGCTGCATACATGTCAGTATGTTTCTCTTCCGCCCGGAGCAGAAGTTTAGGCATCGGAATCGTAATTTCCACTTTTTGTTCATTGTTTAAAATGCTCATTTTTACGTGTACATCGGAAGAAGGCGTCGTATCAAAGTATTTCTCAAGTTTGCCTACCTTCTTTTCAACATAGTCCTTTAATGATGGAGTAATTTCCAGGTTTTCGCCACGAATATTAAAATTCATTAGCAAACTCCTCCTTTCGGTTATGTATGTAATCTTCTTCATACCCTGTTCATATTCCTGCTAAAACTTAAATAAACTTTACGTTTTTTATCAAAAAATGTCGTTTTTTCTTTACTCTGTCGAATGACAGCAAAAAACGCCACGTGGAAACAGAGCTTTACTCTTAGCTTTTGTAAAAAATCTCCACATATACATCCTCTAAGCCTATACCTGCTCCAGTGAAGGAAAAACCCGCTTTCCGGATGGAAAACGGGCTATTGTTCGCTCTAAATTCCCTAAACCATATATTCAGCCCGTACTCATTGAACGGGTGCACCATTCATTTTTAGGGCTTAATGAATAAATAAGTAACTCAGGGATGCGAATTAAACTTTTGTAACGTTAGCAGCTTGAGGGCCACGAGCTCCTTCAACAATTTCGAATTCTACATCCTGACCTTCATCAAGAGTTTTGAATCCTTCCTGATCGATAGCAGAGTAATGTACAAATACATCGTCTCCGTCTTCTCGCTCAATAAATCCAAAACCTTTTTCTGCATTAAACCATTTTACTTTTCCTTGCATTTTTTTAACACAATCCCTTCGTTAAAAAATCTGTGGGCATTCCCACAACTTCAATATAACAATCGATTTCCAGTTCGTCAAACTGTTTTTGGCTGATTATTTTGACAAATTTCGCAAACTATGGGCCACAAGCATGATAACGCTTTATTAAATAATTTAATCCTATAAGAATGTTAATTATATCAAAAAACCATTTCAGGAAAAATATAGCTGAATTTGTCACTTTTTAGGTATATTTACCTATTGTTCAGGATAACTTCCTCCAATAAAATACGACTTATAGCAACACATTTTGCACTCACACGTAACTTTATACTTACTTTTCACAAGTTCTCCCCCCTGATTATTAGGCAGGTTGCCTTACATATTCTGAAATTGGCAGCTTACCTTAATAATAATATATTCAACCTCTTACCGGATCAGCCGGCTTCACTGTCTTGGCCCGGTGTTCAACATTCCTCCTCTCATCCAGGAGTAGATTTTTTCTTGTCAGCATATGATTCTCTTCCAACACCAATTTAGAAAGACAAGTCTGCAGTAATGTTGAACGTCCCAATCAAAACAGAGAGAGCAATTAAGGAATAGCGAGCCCGCTCTCCTCCCCCTTTTTAATTTCCTGCTCCAAAGGAGGAATGCCTCTTCACCACATCAACTATGAACGTATGGCGTTTTCGTTTTTCACCCACTCCTCAATGCAGTGGTCCCTTCGGTGCGCTGCAGAAGCGGACAAAGTTCTTCAGGAGAGCACCCTGAATCTCCCCCACTGATTCACTGCAGACCGGAATTCAGAATTACCCTCACCCTTTAACTCGTTCGTCATTTATCCGCGCAGTATATTTTCCACATCAGTTCATTTCTAACAAACCATTGTTTTTAAAAAGGAGAGACATACACATGCTAAACCAGTTTACACTTATCGGCAGAGTGGCAAGAGATCCGCAGCTCCAAACAACCAGAGACGGTATCTCTTTCACGAGATTTACTTTGGCCGTCAGAAGATCCTTTAAAAATCAACAAGGACAGTATGATACAGATTTTATTCAACTCATTTCCTGGAATAAAATGGCCGAACGTGTTGCCGACTATTGTACAAAAGGCTCGTTAATATCTGTCAACGGCAGACTGCAAATGAGAACGTTGGAACACGAGCAGCAAAAGAGAATGACAATCCCTGATATCGTTGCAGAAAATGTGACGTTCCTTCAGATGAAGCGGGCTGACCAGCAGCAAAGCGTAAACCAGGTTCATATCCCCCCAGCGCCCCAAGCTTCTCCACAAACAGCTGACAGGTCTTCCGAAAGCAATCAGCCTGAGCACCAGCCCCCGGCCTCAGCTTCGAGTGTCCCTGCAGCTTCAGTCCTTCCTGACGGCGCCCAGCCTGCCGATCCACAAGTTCATACGAACTTACATACAGCGGCAGCTGTCCAGACTTCTTCCACTTAAGAAGCTGCCAATATGTTAACAGGAGGACAGACAATGAAAGAAGAAGATTTATTAAAAGTGATTTTACACCGGCTCGCAAAAATCGAGGCGAAAATGGCTAAACAGGACGACCTGGATGAAATACACGAACAGCTTTTTGAGCAGGATGAACAAATCAGGCATATTAGCGATGGCCTGCAGGCACTGAAAGTTAATTTGGAGATCAGGCACATTGAAAATATGAATTCAGATGACGTGCTTCTCAGATCCATTCTTGACAGGAAGTCATTGCAGTATAAATAAAAAAACCTGGAAAGGAATGTTGCTGCTTTCATTTAAATTTTTGTTCTTACAGGATCACGACGGATCTGCCAAATAGAAAAGGCTTCCGCCAAGTCCTGGCAGAAGCCTATCCGCTTAAAGAATTTTTAAACCTTCACTAAAAAAGGTGGGACCTAAAATGGGCCCGCCCCCTTGTATTTCTATTCTACTCTTAGTTGACCTGCAGCTTCCTCCACTTGGTATTAGTCACGATCAATCTATTTTGTCGATTCTGACACAATGATAGTTACATCTCCGCTGATTTCATAACTGTCCACCGTAGAAGGAATGATAAAGTGGTCTCCCTGCTTGACTAAATGCACGGCTTCTTCCGTCTGCACCTTAGCTGAGCCTTCAATGACACTCACTAACTGGTAAGAAGAGTTTAGCCTTTTTAAAGTGTCTCCCTGCTTCTTCAGCGACCATTTATGCACAGTGAAGTATTCTTCCTTTATCAGCCTTTCCACTTTCAGGCCGTCCTCTTCCCAGGAAGGCCGGTCAAGCGCCGGATCCTCGTGCGGTACCATTGAGCAGGCAATGGACTCTTCAATATGAAGCTCCCTGAGTTTTCCGTCCTGCCCCGGGCGGTTATAGTCATAAAACCGGTACGTGATATCGGAACTTTGCTGGACTTCAAGAAGCAGAATACCTTTCCCAATGGCATGGACCGTTCCGCTCGGCACATACACAAAATCTCCCTGCTGGACAGGGACCCGCCGGAAAAGTTCCTCCCATTTTTCCTCATCTACCATTTCTTTCAGTTCATCTCTCGACTCTGCATTATGCCCAACTACGAGTTCAGCACCCGGTTCGCTGTCCAGTATGTACCAGCATTCAGTTTTCCCGAACTCATAGCCTTCATGCTCTTTCGCATACTTATCATCAGGATGGACCTGAACAGACAAATCATCCTGGGCATCGATTATTTTGACGAGAAGCGGAAATTCCTCCCCCTCCTCTTCAGCAAAAAGCTCCCTGTTTTCTTCCCATAACTGGCGCACGGTTTTTCCTTCAAACGGTCCGTTAACCACCTTATTCGTCCCGTTCACATGACCGGAAATGCCCCAGCATTCACCAGTCTGATCACTTGGAATCGGAAAGCCGAACAGCTCTTTCAGCTTCTTGCCTCCCCAGACTTTCTCCTTAAAAACAGGTTCCAACAGCAGAATATCTTTCATCATTATCTTCTCCTTTTTGTCACATCTTAATTGGACACGCTTTCACGTGAATGCTATAATGTGCGTAAATATAAGTTCTTTTTTTATACACCTTAGCGCAAACGATTGCACTAAATTTTTCCCCAAAAATCAACGTCTCATGCCATTTATTCTATCGATGTTTGAAACGAGATTCAAATGGTAATTATGTCACAAACACATCAACCGGGACCTGCTCCCTTAAGGAGGAAAATTATGTTACTAGAAGCCATTTACCACCAGCCAAAATCACAATATGCCTATGCCTATGATGAAGAAACACTTCACATCCGGGTGCGTACGAAACGGAACGATATGGACCGCGTCTCAGTCGTATGGGGCGATAAATATGACTTTGTCCCTGACAAAATTACAACGACCGAGATGGAAGTGTTCGCAAAGGACAGCCTGTTTGATTACTACCAGGTCGCTATTAAGCCTCCGTTCCGGCGCTTTGCTTACGCATTTAAATTTGAAAAAGGCGACCGCACGGTGTTCTGGAATGAAGTCGGTTTTACGGAAGACAGCCTCAGTTCATCCGGTGTAGGGATGCTATGGTCCCCGTCCGGGATGTTTGAGTTTCCGTTTTTAAATGCGGTCGATGTGCACACCCCTCCTGAGTGGGTTAAGAACGCCGTTTTTTATCAGATTTTCCCTGAACGGTTTGCAAACGGAGACCCTTCGCTAAACCCGGAAAATACTCAAGCCTGGACACACGAATCGGTGCCTACCCGGGATAATTTCTTTGGAGGCGACCTCCAGGGCGTTATCGATAACCTTGATTATCTTCAGGAACTCGGTATTACGTGCATTTACTTCACACCGTTTTTCGAAGCCTTTTCCAACCATAAATATGACACGATCGACTACTTGAAAGTTGATCCTCAGTTCGGAGACAATAAGACAGCGAAAAAGTTAGTCGATGAAGCCCACAAAAAAGGAATCCGTGTGATGCTTGATGCCGTGTTTAACCATTCAGGTTACTACTTCCCGCCGTTCCAGGACGTGTTAATAAACGGAGAGAAGTCCCGCTTTAAAGACTGGTTCCACATTAAAGAGTTTCCTGTTTCAACCGATCCGCTCAATTACGACACGTTTGGTTTTGTGCCTGAAATGCCTAAGCTGAATACGGAGAACCGGGAAGTGAGAGCTTACTTATTAAAGGTGGCGCGCTATTGGGTCGAAGAAATCGGGGTCGACGGCTGGCGCCTTGACGTGGCAAACGAAGTTGACCACCGTTTCTGGCGCGACTTCCGTGACACAGTGAAAGCCGCAAACCCGGACGCGTACATTCTCGGTGAGATCTGGCACAACTCGATGGCCTGGCTTCAGGGCGACCAGTTCGATGCGGTCATGAACTACCCGGTTACAAACAGTATTCTCGATTTTTTTGTAAAAGACGAGATTGATGCTGAATCGTTTATGGGTCGTCTGGATGCCATGCAAATCGCTTATCCGAAACAAGCGAACGAAGTGGCGTTTAATCTGCTGGATTCGCATGATACACCAAGGCTTCTCCATATCGCTGAAGGTAATAAAGACCGTATGAAACTCGCGGCCCTTTTCCAGCTCACATACATGGGCGCACCGTGTATTTATTATGGAGACGAAATCGGCATGACCGGCGGCGGAGACCCTGGTTGCAGAAAGCCGATGATCTGGGAAGAAGAATATCAGGACCGCCAGCTGTTTGAATTTTATAAAAATATCATTCAGCTGCGTAAGGACCACCCTGCCTTGAAAGACGGCACATTTAAATTTTTATCCGCTGAAAAAGATAATAAATACATTGCTTTTGAACGTACTGACGAAAACGACCGGTTCATCATTGTGATGAACAGCGGTGATACGAAACAGAAGGTCGAAATCAACGACATGGAACCGGGCAAGTTCCGCAACCTTTACGGCACCGGCTCCTATGAGGTTGAAAACCGCGTCCTAAGCCTTGAACTTGAGCCGTTAAGCGCCGCAGTTCTGAAAGAAAAATAAGTTTCTGACGTATATAAAACTGCGTAACGGCCATACTGAAGCTATACCCAAGCTAACCAGTTAAATTCGATATAAAAAACCCCCCGCCTGTCTTTACCCCTTTGTACAGGCAGGGGGTTTTTATTTTTTTCCGCCAATTATTTCTCAAGGAAGTACTGCAAAATGATATCATCAAGCCCCGGGAGATTTTCATGCTCGAAGTCCGGAAACAGTTCAAGCCGTTTCGGTGACGCAATCTTATTATAGGCTGCGAACTGTGAAGAAGGCGGGCAGATTTCGTCCATAAGCCCGACGCCCATTAAAACCTCTGCTTTGATTCTCGGCGCCAGATGCTGAATATCAATATACCCGAGTTTAGTAAATACCTCATGCCGCCGTTTATGCTGGGGATCAAATCTGCGGAAATAACGCCTCAGATCCTGATAGGCCTCAACCGCCAGATCCAGTTTCCACACGCGCTTGTAGTCGCTTAGAAACGGATAAACCGCAGCTGCTTTTTTGATACGCGGCTCGAGAGCGGCACAAACGAGAGCCAGCCCTCCGCCCTGAGACCAGCCTGTTGTGACCACTTCATTTTCATCAATATCAGGTCTGTCCATGACGATTTTTGCCAGCTGCGCTGCGTCCAGAAAGACCTGCCGGTAAAACAGATTATCCGCATGGTCATCGAGCCCCCGGGTCACATGCCCCTGAAGGGTATTCCCCCTCACGCCACCGACATCTTCGGACTGTCCGCCCTGTCCGCGCACATCCATAGCAAACACCGTATAACCAAGAGCCGCGTAATGAAGCTTGTCACTCCAGTCGCCAGCATTCATACTGTACCCGTGGAACATGAGAATAGCCGGATTTCGCTTCGGGGGGTTATCGGCGTTTTCGCCGGCCTCCTCAGACCTGCTGCCTGTGTCAGCTGTCCCGTCCTTATCACTGGTATTAGTCTGGTAAGGAGCCGGGCCGGATTTCGGCATAAGGACCTTCACATGAATCCTCGCTCCCCTGACGCCGGTAAAGTACATATCATAACAGTCAGCGATCCCAACCTGAAAATTGGACGGAATGAGTTCAATTTTCGGATCCACCGTGTTCATTTCTTTAAGGGCACGGTCCCAGTACTCATTAAAATCAACGGGACGCGGGTTTGTTCCCTGATAATTCTTAAGCTCATTAATCGGCATATCGATCATCGGCATAGCTTCTCCCCTTTTCTAATGAGTCATGATGTATTTATCAATAATTTTCGTCCAATTTCTTTTTCGCGGCAGCAGCGTTTCATGTAAAAAAACCATCCGCTCCTGCTCATGAGGAAAGACTTCCTCTACTTTTTCAGCCTGAAGAGCCGCCTCCTGAAAGAGATTCAATGCCTCAATCGCTTCGGCATCTTTCTGAAAAATCGACTGAATCGTCAGGTTTTCTTCATTATAAGGGATCAGCCCCTGCATCACACTTTTTAACAGCCTGTCCCCAATATCATGATCATTCTTTATATAACATTCACTCACATAATTAATGGCACTCTCTACTTCCGTTAGAAGCTCTCTGTAATTTTTTAAAAACGTCTGCTGGGCCTCAGTTAATTGAGTTGAAATAGCCTGCACCTCCAAATTTGCTAATTGATGTCTATTTTAACAAAGTTTCAGGGAGAAGAGGAGGGTGAACAGCAGGTAATCGGGCTAACGGCCCTTCAGGTGAGCCGCAGCCCGGGGAGTTTAGGCTTATAAATGGGGAGTTCGGAGGTATTTATAGGGGGCGGCTCGGCTGGAATGGGAGGGAGGGCTGTATAAGGGGGAGTCGGCTATATGACAGAGAGGATAGCTGCATACGGCGGGGGTTTTGCTGTATAACAGGGAAGCTGCCTGTATAGCTGGGGGATTTTGCTGTGCAACAGGGGGAGCTGGCTGTTTAGCTGGGGATTTTGCTGTGCAACAGGGGGAGCTGGCTGTTTAGCTGGGGGATTTTGCTGTGCAACAGAGAGGATTTGCTCTATAACTGGGGATTCTGATGCTTAGCGGGCGGTTCTATCAAACGAACGCGGAATTTAACGGTATCATTGAGGGATTTTAGCTTATGAATATTGGATTCAGCGGTTTGATCAGGGGAACTCTACCGTATAGATCGGTAATTCTACCGTATAAAACCGGAACTCTACCGTATAAACTCGCGACTCTACCGTATAGATCGGCGACTCTACCGTATAACAATTTTCGACAAATTACGCACCCACCACCCCGCCATCGGACGACCGCCGCCAGAAGTTCAACCCTTCATCCCCTCAACCCCTCATCCGCCGGCCCCCAACCACCAGCCTTCCCCAAAAGGGGTCAGACCCCCCAGTAATTCCCATCTCCCACCTCATAAAAAAAACGTTTGCGGCGGCCTCCTGGCTGTCGCAAACGTTCCTCAAAGACTTCTAATTTAAATTACTCTTATTTCCGGAAACTTCTCTGACCGCCGCCTGCGGCTGTCAGTCCTTGTCTAGACTGGGCATACGGATTCCCTGGTGCCCCTTTTGCTGTTCCTCTTCCGGAAGCTCCGGCAGTCACCGCGCCCCCGTTACTTCCCGAAGCTTGAGCCGAAGCAGGCGTGCCGCTTCCTGTACTTCCACCGGCGCTTCCGTGACGCTGCTGCCGGTCCAGTTTAATCACTTCTTTCCATGTATCGCGGAAGTCCGCCACAAACGTTTCCGCCTGCTTCAGCGCTTCCATATCGTTTGCCGTATTCGCCTCAACGAGCTTTGATAAAATAAAATCATACATCTGCATCATATTACCGCTTACGGCAACGTCGGTATTCAACGTCACCATCAGCTCACGGATAATGTTTTGCGATTTAATTAAATTTGTATTCTTTTCCTCAATATTGTTCTCTGCAATCGCCTTTTCTGCCCGTTTAATAAACTTCAGGCACCCTTCATAAAGCATGAGCGTCAGCTCGCCCGCTGATTTCGTCTCTACTGAAGACTGCTTGTACTTCGCGTAAGGATTATTAACCGCCATATCGTCGACACCCCTCCAATGTGCTCAGCTAAGCCGGCCCCTAAGCCGCCCCCGTAAATTCACACACAACATTCTTTTACAAATGGCTCCGTTAAACTTTGTGGTTAATTTTCGCTTCAGGGCGTTCACTGCAATCAACCCCTGATTATAAAATCACTTTCACCTTTTTCAGAGCCTTCACAACAAAACACTTCCATATTAAATAACAGCCGTTTGTATAAGAACCGGCTGACTCACTCACCTATCCCCTTTATCGGCATCCACCGCCATCTTTTTAACAGAAAAAGCAAAAAGAACCCGTAAAAACGAGTTCCTTCTGCTTAACCATCACCTTAAACTTTTTCATCAATAATAATGCCGGCAAATTCAAGCATCGACGAAATCATATCAAGAAACTCCTCAGGCGGAATTTCTTTAACAACCTCCTCTGTCGAACGGTCAACCACCTTCACCATTGTCCGGTTCAGCACCTCATGCTGCTCAAACTGAAGCGACGTCGAACGGAACATCCCTAAATCATTCATGGCTTCCACCGCATGCTCCAGCTCCTCTAGCGACCACTCGCGCCCCTTCACCCGGGACTCGTGCTCAGCCAGACGCGACGACGTATCCACACTTCCCTGTGCCTCGCCACTCTCACGCGCCTGCACCGGCCCCCGCTCAGCCTTCACCTGCTGAAACAAATCACTCACCGACATCGAGCCCATTGATCTCACTTCCATGTGCATCAACTCCTACTCTTGGCCTTTCCTATTTATTATCGGCAACTCCCGCCGCAGCTTTCACTTTTTCGGGAAAAATCACGTGGTTACCTATAGAATAGGAGTAGGACGACTCTACTTTTTCGAATCGAAGAACACACCATCGGCAGTCGGTCCATCATAAGGGGATTCATATTTTTTACCCGTGCTTTTCCGCTTCTTCAGCTGGCTGATATCCATCCGTATCTTTCCCTGAATTGCGTTCATACGCGAGTTAATCTGTTTGTTCATCTCAATGAGTTCAGTCGCAAGACGCTCATCCGTTTCATTGTCAGGCCTCGTCAGCCCCGTCATCAGCATCTGGCGCCTGCCAAGATAAGATTCAATTGCTTCGATATACTCTTCCCGTCCGTCGTCTTCAGGAAGAGGCTGATCCAGATGATCGTGAAGCTCTTTAGTGATGCCGTGCAGCTCTTTCAACACTGCCATACCGTCCCCTCCTTTTTAAAAGAAATTTAGTCATGGCGGAAGTCTCAGCTCAAACGCGAGTTATGTAAAAAGCAAAGCAGCCGCTTTGCTTCCATAAAGCTTTTATTCACCTTATTTAGAATGTATAAACGTCCGTGCTACATCCCCCCGTATAAAGAGGCAAACAATGATTCGGCCTGGGAGTTGGCTTTTGCGACCGCTTTTTCCATCGCAGTGAACTGGGCCCAGTAACGCTGTTCCACCTGTTGCATCCGCCGTTCAAAATTGGAAATTTTGTCATCCAGGCTGTTCAGTTCGCGTCCGAGGGCAAACTGATGATTAAGGTTCCGCCCTCTTAGGCCGCCGGCTCTCCTGGAAACCTGGTCAATTAACCCATTAGCACTCTCACGAACCCGGCGCGCCACACCTTTATCGGCCTGAGTCGGCCCGTCTCCGGCAAAAAGCTGGAAGACGGCTTCTGCGTCTGTATCAATCGCCTTCTGCAGTTTATCTTCATTAATTTCAAGCTTCCCGCCGTCACGGTAATTACTCGTCGTTGAAATGCCAATTTGCGCAAGCTGGTTAAACGACGCGTCTGCCCCAGTGTTGACCGGTGTATACATGTCCATTCTGAACGTGTTAAAGCCGCTCCTGAGCGTGCGGTCATTCCTGAGCAGCCCGCTCATCGCCCGCTCTTCCCACCTTTCAATTTCGCGGTCAGTCATCGCATCCTTCTGGTCGTCGGTCAGCGGACGGTAGTCCCGGTAAAACTCCTGGCCAAGCTTTTCATTAACGAGATCGACAAGCTCATTATATTCCTCTACAAACCCTTTAATCGTATCCATAATTTTATCTGTATCTGTTGAAGCGCCGATCGTGACAGAGTTTTCACCTTCAAGAAAAGTCCCTTGAAGGGTCATGGTGACGCCATTCATCGTAAACGTATTGGAGTGGCGGTGTGTGGTCAGCCCGTTAACCGTAAATTCAGCATTCGTGCCCCCGCGTTCCGGCGCAGCCCCGAGTTGAAGCGCCTCAGTAAAGAAAGCTCCCTGAAATACGAGTTCACGCTCTTCCCCCTCCGGTCTGAACTGGCCTGTAGACGTGCGGCTCACCGCGATTTTATCCGAAAAGTCGTCATAAAAGACGTTAATGCCGGCAGCGGATTTGTTCATGTCGGCGATGACCTGGCTCAACGTCTGGTTGCCGGTGATCATGAACGTCTCGGTGACGGCTTCCCCATTGGCGTTAAAGGTGGTGATGCTGGCTGCCGCGAATTGATCGGGGCCGTTTTCATCTTCTGTAAAGGCAGTCACTTCCACCTTTGCTTTGGCGGCCAGTTCTTTTCCGAACACGAGCTGGCCGTTTTCTTTGTCAATCATGACCTGTGTCGCCCGGATGTTCCCTTCGCCGAATTCTTCAACAACTTTATAGGAGACGCCGTTTACTTTAACAACGACTGAGTCCGGGTTGCCTAACTCCTGGTTCAGATCGATGTTAGTGTGTTTCTGGTCAACGGTGATTACCTGTCTGTTCACAATTCCGGTTTGCCAGAAGCTTCCTTCTGCGAAGTTCTGGTCTTTCAGCGGCTTAGCCGGATCGATTTTACTGCCATCCGAGATGGGATCCGCACTGGCGTTTGATGCCGCTGAGGCGAGCTGCCTGACTTCGCTGAGTCTGAATGATGCCCCGCTTGCCGTTGCTGCAGCTGTGGCGCTGACGAGCTGGTCGTTCGTACTCGACGCCTTTTTCGCTGTCATATTCGACCGGCGGAGAATCGTATCAAAAATATTTGTCCGGAATGTATCCAGCTTTAAGTTAATCTCACGGAACTGTTCCATTTTCCATTCAATCTGCTGCTGATCCTGCTTCATCCGGTCCATCGGCATCCGCTCGGCCCGCATTAAATCCTGAACCATCTGATTAATATCCATTCCTGTGGCAAATCCTGATAAACGCACCTACCACCACTCCTTATCCTGTATTCTGTTGTCGCTTCTTTTGTTTGAAGCCTCTGTGAATTTCTGCATAGGCTATCCATCTATTAGCTATATCGGCTCACGCGAAACAGAAGTTAACACAAACGACCGTATATAGGTATTTGGAAACAGCTGGGGGGTCTGACCCCCCAGTTTCCAGCAAAAAAACTGAACCGGAGTCCTTACTCCCGGTTCAGTTTATCGCGTCTTTACCTTTAAACTTATTTACATCTGCTGACCTCCGCCCATGAGGCCGCCCATGTGGGACATTAATTGTTCGGCCTGCGCGTTGGCCCGTGCCATCGCCTGTTCCATGGCGGTAAACTGCTTCCAATAACGTTCCTCCACTTGCTGCATACGCCGTTCAAAGTTTGAAATACGGTCTTCTGCCTGGTCTATTTCACGCCCCAGTGTAAATTGCTGGTTCGATGCCGTTTCCGAGCGCCCTGCCCGTCGGCCGATTTGTTCGATGCTCCCTGCAAGCGTGTCACGGATCCGTCTCGCAATTCCCCGCTCCCCCGGTTGCTCGCCGTCAGCAGCGAAGAGCTGATGAACTGCCTGCGGATCCTCTTCGATCGCAGCACGAAGCTGGGCTTCATCCACTTCGAGACGCCCCCCGTCCTGGTAATTGCTTGTCGTCGTGATCCCTATCTCCGCAACCTGTGTAAAACTGGCAGCCGCGCCGTCAACAGGTGTATAGAAATCCTGACGCATCTGGTTCAAGGCCCCGGTAAGCATCCGATCATTTCGCAAGAGCCCGCTGTGAGCCCGCTCCTCCCACAACTCAATTTCACTTTCGGACATCTCTCTTCGCTGCTCATCCGTCAGCGGCGCGTAATCACGGTAATACTCTTCTGACACCTTTCCGCCGACCATTTCAATCAGCTCATTATACTCTTCGACAAATCCCATCACCGTGTCAAAAATATCATCTGTATTATTTGCTACACTGATCGTCACAGGATCTGTAAACTCATCGTTCAAGGAAATATTCAGCCCGTTAATCGTAAGTTGATTGCTTTGCCGCTCCATCTCCATGCCGTTAAATGTAAACGACGCGTTACGTCCGGCCGATTCATTCGCCTCGTCCAGATTGAAAACTTCGGTTAAAAATTCTCCGGATGCCCCTTCTTCCGTTCCAAAGACAATTTCCGGATGATAGCCGTCCCCATTTTGTTCAGTATTATAGATCCCCGTCTCCGTCCTGGACATAGAAATCCTCTGGCTCTGGTCATCGTAAAACGCCTGCACGCCAAGCTCTGAGCGGTTGATCTCTGATAACATATCATTCAAACTGTCATTTTCATCAAAAGTAAACGAGACCTCGACGGCTTCCCCCTGCTCATCAAAAGTGGTCATTCCAAACTCGATTTTTCCGTCAGCATTCAATTCGACATTCCCTTGCAGCGCTTCTGCCTGGCCGATCAGCCCTTCCCCGGGATCAAACGCCGCCCCTTCATTTACAATTGAACCATCGCTGAAATTATAAGCGGACTGCGCTCTTTCGACGTCTGAAATTGTATAACTGCTGTTGGCGGCCCCCGCGGATGCATATCCGCTTACGAGATTCCCGTTAGAACTCGTTACTTCTTTTGCATCCATATTCGACGCCATAATCACCGAGTCAAAAGTGTTGTTTCGAAACTGCATAAACTCCCGGTTCACTTCCCGGTAATCCGCCATTTTTAATACAAGCTCCTGCTGATCCTGCTGCATTTTCTGAAGCGGCTGCCGTTCCGCCTGCATCAGGTCTCCTACCATCTGGTTAATATCCATCCCTGACGCGAACCCTGAAAGTCTCATCCCATCACCCTTTGTTTTTCAGGCAGCCTATACTGAAACGGCTGCTTTTTTTGTAAAAAATATGCTGTAAATTTAAATGGCTGGCCTTCCCTCTCATTCAGCGTTTCTTTACTGATCAGAGAGAGACCTTGGAAATTTGTTGCCGTCTTTTCGGAAACTGCCAGCCCAGCCTCCATTCAGAACTGCTTTAACTTTAAGAAAGCCATAAAAGTCCGGAAACATCATTGATTCTATAAAAAAACAGAAAAAAGCGTGAGGATCTCCCACTCTTTTTTCTGTTGTCGACTATTCCTATTGATTCTGACCTTAATATCGGCCATACAATTGGAATGTTTAGTAGCTGCTTTAAGTTTTTTGGAATATGGGGTTAGGTTCACCGGTATAAAGATGGAATTCAAGGATATAATTTGGGAACTCTACCGTATAAATGCGTCACTCTACGTTATAAAGTGGGAACTCTACCGTATAAATTTGAAACTCTACCTTATAATCGTCTAACTCTACCGTATAATCGTCTAACTCTACCATATAACAATTTTCGACAAATTTCGCCCCGCCCCTCTTGCGATGCTTTATACCGGGATGCTGCTCCAGGATCTGTTCCAAAAAGTGGGTGCTTTCCCTTACAAGAGAATCTGGTTCCCATTGGTCGTCAGTTTACTTATCATTCCAATGGTTGTGATGCCTGTGCTCTCTTTGACCAATCTGGATGACACACTGAAAAATATGATTATTATCTAAAGCGCCATGCCAACATTCACATTAAGCGATATTTTTGCACGCTACTTAAAGGATGGCGATGAAGACACAGCGGTCATCACCATTGTATATTCCACGCTGCTATATCTCTTAACTATCCCAATTGTGAACCTGGGTATCGACAATGTATATGAGACTCTTTCGCATAGATCCGGCCTCTTTCCCGGACTGGGACTATACGTAAACAAAATTATTAAAGCGAGAGGCCTTAATTCAGTCTCTCGCTTTAATACTATAATCTGAAGCTTTTACTCATACGATAATCCAGTTCCATACGGGTAAAGCACTCCGCCCTCTAAGTCAGGAATAGTAACCGGCAATTGCCCTGCCGGATTATTCTTACCAAACAAGGTCGCTGCTGCAGCTATAAAACTGGCTTCTCTGAACCCGTATTGAGTACCGTCACCTTCAGTTTCATACAATAAAAACTTAGTTATTATTCCTAATCCTGCTTGGATGCTTTTCCATCGCTTCCACAACTTTATTAACCACATTTACTCTCCAAGGATTGATCGACCCCGCATCTCGAGTTGGATGAACTCTGTTTGTTAAAAAGATAACGATTGTTTCAGTATTCGGATCAATAACGAATGATGTGCCGGTAAAACCGGTATGGCCCGCTGCAACAGGTGAAGAGAGCTCTCCCATGAACCAGTCGCGGCTCAAATTCCAGCCAAGACCTTGAGCAAGATGAGATTCCGTTGTAATTTGATTTGAAAGCATTTCTGTAATGGTTTCTTCATTTAATATACGGGCTTGATCGTAAAATCCGCCGTTTAATATAGCTTGAGACAGAACAGCAAGATCTTTTGCTGTACTGAAAATCCCGGCATGACCTGCTACACCATTTAATGAATAAGCATTTTCATCATGAACGGAACCCCACACCATGCCTCTGTCTAAATATGGCTGAGGTTCCGTAGCTGCAATACGGTGCTTCAGACCTTCGCCTGGATTAAACATCGTGTCGTCCATTCCTAGCGGACCAGTAATGTGAGTGTCAATAAAATCATCCAACGTACTTCCCGACACCCTTTCAACGATTTTGCCCAGCAGAATCATATTTAAATCGCTGTAAACGTAAGCTGTACCAGGTTCCACGGTCGGTTCAGCTTCATATACTGCCTGCAGCCGTTCCTCTAACGTGTCATACGTATAAATTGGAATCCACGCCGGTAAGCCTGACGTATGGGTCATGAGATGTCGGACCGTGATATCGCCAGTGCCGTCACCGTTAAATTCAGGTAAATAAGTCACGACAGGTTCATCTAAATCCACCAGGTCTTTCTCAACTGTCTGCAATCCGGCAATGGACGTGAATATCTTTGTGATGGACGCCATGTCATAAATTGTGTCTGTTTCAGTGGCGATACGGTCTTCTTCAGGTAGCAGTTTTTCCGTATCCTCATATTTCACAGCATCTCCATAAGCCTCATGCTTCACAATTGTGCCATCTTTAACCGCCAGCACCACCGCTCCTGGATACATATCGGCCTCAATACCTGTTTGCACCACATCATCAATGTCATTTATATATTCCGGAACCATTTGCACACTTTGAGGTTTTCCTTCTTTCAGCACACTTCTCTTCATTCCTGCCCTCTCCCAGGCTTTGGCCCATTCAGAAGGGTTTGCTTGAGATGGCAAAAATCCAGGTGTGCTCTCTTTAAGAAGCTCCTCTTCTATTGAAACCTCTGCTGGTTTCTCAGCAGAAGAGGATTGTTGAGGCAGTATTAATGAAGCCGCAAATGTTAAACTCAGCATCAATATGAATCCTTTTCGAAACCTGTTCATTTTTTCCTCCCAAACATCAAAGGCACTTTCGAAGTGCCTCTGATGAAAAAATAGTTTTATTTTTTCAAAAATTAATTGTTTCCAGGAGGATTGGCTCCTCGGCCTGGGTGGTCCGGACTTCCAGGAGACCGTCCTTTCGTATGCTCTTCATACAACAGGTAGTCTTCTCTCACCTTATTAAACTGCTCCAATCCGTCCTCCCATGAGGCTACAATCTCTTCAACCGGTTTTCCGTCTAATAGCTGCTGACGGGTTTCACCGTTTCCAATCAGGTTGTCGAAGAAAGAACTGCCATCCCACGTTTCGATGAATTCAAAGTCATCCGGGTATAACTCCAGCATTGTTGCCACAATGTGCAACCCAGTTTCTACAGGCTTAAACGCTTCGCGGTCGTCAATGTGAATTTGAATACCGTTGGACAGGTCTCCCGCATGCTTGGAAAAAGCAGGTGTAAAGGAAGCAGCACGGAACGTCACACCAGGCAGATCAAGTCCGTTTAACTCTGAAGCCAGCTCGGTGGAGTCCATATATGGAGCTCCAAGTAACTCAAATGGTTTCGTTGTGCCCCGTCCTTCTGAAGCATTCGTCCCTTCAATGAGAGCAGCACCAGGGTAAACGAGTGCAGTATCCAGCGTCGGCATATTAGGTGATTGAAGCACCCAGTGAAGCGGAAGGTCATCGTAGTGCATCCAGCGCTCCCAGCCGTCCATTTCAACAACTTCAAGATCAGCGCCAATATCAAATTCCTCGTTGAAGAAGTAAGCTAATTCCCCAACTGTCATACCGTGGCGCAGTGGAATTGGGTACATACCAACAAACGATGTATAGTCTGGATCAAGGACTGGCCCTTCAACTTTTTCCCCGCCTATCGGGTTAGGACGGTCCAGCACCACAACTGGAATATCATTTTCCTCTGCCGCTTCCATCACATAGGCCATGGTGTAGATATAAGTATAAAATCTTGTCCCAACATCCTGAATATCAAATAAGAGCACCTCTACATCCTCAAGCATGTCATCTGATGGTTTTCTCGTTTTACCGTAAAGACTGTAGACAGGCAGTCCAGTACGTTCATCAATGTAAAATTCAACATACTCTCCTGCCTGAGCATCGCCGCGCACACCGTGCTCAGGTCCGTACAGAGCTGTTAAATCCACTTCAGGATCTTCAAAAAGAATATCCACGATACTGTTTAACTCCTGATCGACCCCTGTAGGGTTTGTAACGAGCCCAACTTTCTTGTTTTTAATGAGATCTATGTCATCTTCAAGCAGATTATCTATTCCAAGAGCAAATTCTGTATCCTTTCCTTTCCCCGGATTATTCTGGGGACTTGCGACAGCTGTGGTCACATAAGACGTCAGCAACAAACCGGATAAGAGAACTAATAATTTTTTTTTCATTAGGAAATACCTCCTTGTGTTTGTAAAAACAGGACTGTCGTTGAGAAATTAATCTTAAGTTCTGTGTCGTTTATGTTGTGTTGCTATCACCCCGTTTCATTTTTTAATAAAAAAAACTGAAATTTAATTTCAAGACAAATACAATTTATCATACTAAAAACTAGTTGTATAGACCAACTTCCATAATCAATTTAAATTTACTAAAAATTAAGAAAAAAATTGTCGGTTTCTGTTACACGGGACTTTTGAGTGGTTCAAAGGGAGGAAAAGTAATCGGAATTTAAGCTTGTAGAAGACGCTAAGACTTTGTCATCTTCGCATTAATTTGAAAGGGGTTTGAGAAATTAAAAAAGAAGCTTCATGCACGAAGCTTCTCTTCTACCTTCCGCTCTTAAGGAAATTCATGGCCTTCGAGATTTCCTTTAAGTAATCGGAGGCAATATCGTATTGATCCGTCAGCACACTGACGAACAGAATATCAATCATATGAAGCTGCGCCAGTCTTGAGGACGTTGCGCCGCTTCGAAACGGAGCCGGCACCTCCCGCGCCGCTGAAATGAACAAGTTTATATCCGCATTCGCTGCAATTGACGAATTACCGTAGCGTGTCAGGCTGATGGTTGTCGCTCCCCGTTCATTAGCCAGCTCCAGCATTTTCAGCGTCTCAAATGTTTCTCCGGAAAAGGATATGCCAAACACCACATCATCTTTCCCAACATTGGCAATATACATAGCTGCATTATGAATATCACTGAAATACGACACAGCCTTATTCATCCGTAAAAATTTCTGATAGGCGTCCTGCGCAATAATCCCCGATGCCCCCACTCCAAAAAAGTGCATTTTATCCGCATTCTGTAAGGCTTTAACTGCCGCACTGAGGGACTCATAATTAACCATTTCAGTGGTTTCAGTAATGGCCTGCAAGCCGTTATTTGTCACTTTTTTAACAATGGATTCCTGGGATTCACCAGGTTCAATATTGCTATACTGGATATCTGAGGATTTTTGCAAATCACCTGTAATTCGCAGCTTCAGTTCCTGAAATCCTTTTAAACCAAGGGATTTACAGAGCCGGATGACGGCTGCACTGCTTGTAGAACTTAATTCCCCCAGTCTGGTGGCCGTACAATGAATGGCTTCATGCGGCTGCGCTAATATAAACTCTGCAATTTTTTTCTCAGACGGAGGCAGCTTATTTTTTATCTCATTTAACATTACAAGTCCACCGGAAAATGAATTAGTCGTTTCCGTCAATGTCACTCACCCTCTCACGATCTGACTGACCCCTGCCACTATCAAGTCAAAGGTATACGGATGATTCCACTATAAAACCCGGGACACTTTGATAGTAGGAAAGTCACTTACACTTAGTTTATCCTTTTATAGCCCCTTCTGTCATGCCTTTCGTAATTCTGCGCTGGAAAATGGCATATAAAATAATGACTGGAATAATGGCAATTGTTAAACTGGCAAACAACGTTCCCCATGCATTTGTGTATTCCGCTTCCCTTCTAATGAAATCAACGGCCAGACCTAACGTATAGTTCTCCCTTGATTGTAAAAAGATCAAGGCCATGAAATATTCATTCCAGAATTGGATCGCGTTCATAATGGTAACTGTTATGATACCTGACATGGATAATGGCGTAATAATTTTTAAAAGAACACCATAAGGGGACATACCGTCAATAGCTGCTGATTCCTCCAGTTCCCGTGGAATGGAGCTCATAAAAGTGGTCAGCACAAAGATACTGAACGGCAGCTGTGACACCGCGTATACGAGTGTAAGCCCGAATATATTATCAAGAAGATTAAATTGCATTAATAAGAAAAATAATGGAATCCAGCCTAATACCATAGGAATCATCATGGCAGATATATATAAGTTAAAGATCAATGTGCTGCCCCGGAACACCATCCGTTCCAACGCATAGGACGTAGGAATAGCGAGTACGAGCGTTAATAACGCACCTAAAACTGTGACGATCAAACTGTTAAAAACGCCCGTATCAATATTATAATTTTGCCAGGAATCTATAAAATTGTTAAAATTAAATTCTGCAGGTAGCCCCCACGGATTTGCGTAGATTTCTGCATTTGATTTAAATGCCCCTATAATCATCCATGTGATGGGATAAAGAACGGCCAATGACCATAAAACGAGCGGCAGTCGGATTAATATTCGTTTCGATACTGGCTGTTTCGTTTCCCGTTTTAATGCTGTTTTGAGCGGTCCAGTCTTCGTTAATGACGTATTCGTTTCAATTTTCATTGGATCCCCTCCTTTTCAATACCTAATATTGAACTTTTTCTCTGCGAAGTAATATTTGCAGTAAAAAAACCGTTACAAGTGATAAAACGAGAATCATAACCCCAATGGCCGCACCATAGCCGAAGTTATACTGTACAAATGCCTGCTGGTACAAATACGATCCCATAACGTGGGTCGAGTTGTTCGGTCCGCCACCTGTCATAACCTGTACGAGAATGAAAGACCCATTCAGTGTAGTAATCACTATGTAGAGAATGGATACTTTGATTTGCGGCCAGATCAACGGCAGGGTTACCTTCCAGAACTGCTGCCATTCCGTCGCACCATCCAGTTCAGCAGCTTCGTAATAGCTTTTCGAAATGGTTCCTATTCCGCCCATTAACATGAGCATAAACAATCCGATCCCCGCCCATACAGAAGGAAAGACGATTGACGGTAACGCCCACGTTTCACTGCCGAGCCAGGGCCGGGTCAGATTTCCGAGCCCCACAAATTCAAGAGCAGAGTTTACAAGACCTAAGCTCGGATTGTAAATAAATGTCCACAGGATCCCGATCACAACAACAGACATAATGTTCGGGAAGAAAAAGATAATCCGGTAAAAGGGCGCCTCTTTAATCTTCAGCTGCATAATAGCAACGGCGAAGAATGTCGCCAGGATCATAATACCGAACACCTTCGTGACCACCAGGAAATAATCATGCATGATCGTTCTGGGTATAATCGAATCGTTAAACATCCTGACATAATTACTCAAACCTATAAATTCCATATTCGAAGCCGAGCCTGACCATCTGAAAAAGGAATAATAAAGCCCGCTGACTAAAGGGTAGAGTGTAAATATGGCAAACAGTAAAAATGTCGGTACTAAGCAAAATGCCAAAAATAAGTATTTTTGTTTCTTTGTCTGTACCATAATGATCACTCCCTTCTTATGTATACAACAATGAACAAGTAAAAACTTATGATAGTAAGAATGAGTCCTTATTAAAAAACTTTGGTTTCGCCAAGTCTAAGCAGGGCCTTGGATTTTTTATACTTTAGCCCTTTAGCAAAGTTAAATTTAAAGTATAAATAAAGATATGGAATGCAAAGACGTCACTTTGCCTTTACATTCCATACTTATTTTTTCAAAAATCGATTAATAGTCTTTATTCACCACGGTAATCTGCAGTGGCATTTTCAGCTTCTTCTATAAACTCATCCAGGGATTTATTTCCGAGCATAAGAGATAGAAGTGAGTTTCCAATCGGTGTCTCCAAATCAGCACTCATTGGGTGCGGTCTGTGATAAATCTGAACCTGGTCCGGGTCATTAATCATGTCGTTCGCTTCGATTAAATACGGCGGAACATTCTCATTTTCAGAAAGGTCCACACCTTCAAGGTTCATGATGGCCCCTGTGTGCTCAGAGAATGCTGTTGCATATTCCTGAGTAAACACAAATTCCACAAACGCTTTTGCAGCTTCAGGGTTCTCTGCATTCTCAGCTATAGCGAGCGGACGCAAATCCGGAACGATAGCAAATGGCTCACCGGCATCCTGCAGAGGTGATGGAATAAAACCAAATTCGAAGTCATCCGGCACATCGTTAGCCATTTCATTCGGAAGCCAGAAACCTACCGGAATAAAGGCATTGTCACCAAGAAGGAAATTCATCTGGGACTGTGTATGGTTGAATGCTCCGAAACCATCATCAATATAGCCTTCCTCCTGCATCTGAACGACCTTTTCCATCGTCTCTACAACTTCGTCTCTTTCCCAGACACCTTCTTCACCACGTACGATATCTGCCAGTAATTCATCTCCGCCGGCAGCTCCAAAGGCAGGTGTCAAAACCCCTCTTAAAAAGTAATAAGGGTGCTCACCAGTGGTGACGAATGGTGAGATATCTTCATTGTCCTGAATCTCACCCATTGTATCCATGTAGCTGTCAAAATCAGAAGGAACCTCATAGCCTTCCTCTTCAAACTTGGCACGGTTATACCACGTCCCCCATGTATCAAATACTAAAGGTATGCTGTAAATTTCACCATCGTAAGAAGCAGGTTCAACGATAAGGTTATCCAGTAACGGTGAACCGTCCTCTGAATCCACATCATTAATCCAGTCTGTCAGGTTCATTAGCTGACCATCATCTACCATTTGTGTTTCACTTGAGCCTGCCCCGTCAATATAAACCACATCAGGTGGATCATCCGACACCCAGCGGGATCTCATCTCATCATTGATATTCGGACCTGCATGCTCAACTATGGTGACATCCGGGTATTCCGCCTGGAAATCTTCAATGACTTCTTTCCACCAGGAGTCACCATATCCGCCTACAAAATACTGGATTTCCAGTTCACCCGATATATCGCCATTTCCTCCGCTGGCATCATTATTGGAACCGTTGTTTTCCTGATCGTTTCCACCCTGGCCACCTGCTTCTTCATTGTCGCCGCCGCATGCTGCCAACAACCCCACTGAAAGTAATACAGTACCAGCCATTAAAGCCGGTTTATTAAGAAAATACTTCTTCAAGATAATATCCCCCTTAGCTATAAATGATTTATTATGAAACGTATAGAAGATCAGAACATCCTCTTTACGGTTTCAAAAAGTTATTTGAATTTTTGCGCATACAGAATGGCACCATCCACGTAACCGTCTGCCTGAGTGATCGCTTCTGTTGCTTTTTCAAACGTGACGCCTGCTTTGATCATAATAATTGCCGGTTTCACTTGATTATTGGCAAGGAGCAGAGTTTTTTCAGCTTCACCGTAGGTCACATCCGTGATCTCCATAATAATCCGCTTCGCCCGTTCCATCAGTTTGTGATTACTGGCATGGACGTCCACCATAAGATTCCCATAAACCTTGCCCATTTTTACCATCACAGTTGTACTAATCATATTCAGCACCATTTTATGGGCCGTTGCGGCTTTCATGCGCGTCGACCCAGTTAAGATTTCAGAGCCGACAATTACTTCTATTGGACAGTCCGCTAACAGACTGATTTCCGACTGTTCATTACATGATAGGGAAACTGTATAAGCTCCGATTGTTTTGGCATATTTCACTGCACCTATAGGGTAAGGTGTGCGACCGCTGGACGTGATCCCTACCACAACATCATTGGTGGTCAGACCCTTTTCCTTTAAATCCAACGCACCTTGCGACTCATTGTCTTCTGATCCTTCGACAGCTTTAATAAAAGCATTTTCCCCGCCGGCCATCACTGTCTGAACCATGTGGGGAGGCGTCATAAATGTTGGTGGACACTCTGATGCATCGATAACACCTAATCTGCCGCTCGTCCCAGCCCCCACATAAAACAGACGGCCGTCTTTTCTGAAAGAATCATAGATGTGAGTAACCGCTTTGTCTATAGTGGGCAATACTTTTTCCACAGCACCAGCTACTTTTTTATCTTCATTATTAATGGTCTGCAGAATCTCCATGCTCGATAAGCGGCTTAGGTTCATGGACTGAGGGTTTCTGCTTTCTGTAGTGAGTTTTGAAAGTTCTTTTTCCATATTCAACACCTGACTTTTTTTGACGTTAATTCACGTTTTCTCTAGCTAGTAAAGCCGCCCCATAGGCCGGCGACCTGTAAGCGGATTCATAAATGCCCAGTTGTTTAGATTCAATATTGCGTTTAAATTTGTTCGTTAAATCTTTTGAGTGCGTAAAAATCGAGCCCGTTGTCATTACTGGAGTCCGGTCATGGAATGCAGGGCATTTTTTGTGCAGACTTTCCACATGAAGCGTTAATTCATCAGCCGCTTCGTAAAGAATGTCTCTGGCAACGTCATCACCTTGATCAGCAGCTTCCATAACGTGTCTGGCCAGTCTGGCAATCTCTTTTTTCTCCGGTTTAGTTCTGTATATGTATCTGATAAGTTCCTTAGGATGAGCGAAGTCCAGGTAATCGAGGATTGCATGGCTGAGTAAAGTGTCCTCTCCTCTGGCATCATAAGCCTTAACTATACTTTTAAGCGCATGCATGCCGATTTGATGCCCGCTTCCTTCATCACCTAATATATGGCCCCACCCCCCGCTTCTAAATACATCTCCTGCAGAATCTGTTCCAATTGCACTAGAGCCTGTGCCGGAGATCACGAGAATTCCTTCGTTAACCTCAGGAGGCAGTGCCCCTCGAAGTGCAATATACGAATCGGAATGAATACTGAAGGCTGAATTTTCAGAAAAATTAAGCTCGGAAAAAATCTGTTGAAATAATGTTTCAACTTCCTGCTCGTCTTCTGTTCGTCCTACGCCTGCTAAACCGCAGCTGACTGCTCTTATGTCATCAGGCTTTACGGAATAGGATGCCATCCCATGAGCGATAAGGCCCTGAAGCCGTTTTTTCATTTCAGTAAATCCTACGACGTAAGGGTTTGTGGCTTCCCCGATTACCATCATAGATTCGGAGTTTTCAGTTTCACCATGAGAGGAAAACGCGTTGACATGTTTAAACAAACACGACGTTTTCGTTCCCCCGCCATCAATACCAATTACATAAGCCATATATTACCTCCACCGGGGTGATATGGGTTTATTATAATGCCGGTGAATTATCGTGTCAATATATTTTAATATGTATTGAAATTTAATTTCATTTAAGAGGAGGAACGTTCTTAATAGCCCAGTATCTCATACATATTTTGTTTGGAGATCCGCTTCGGATGTTTCATTTGGATCTATTTCGTTTCTACTTTGCCTAACGTATTGATTCTACCTTAATATCAGCCATGCAATTAAGATGTTTAGTAGCTGTTTTAATTTTTTTGGAATCTGGAGTTAGGTTCACCGGAATAAACATGGAATTCGAGGATATAATTTTGGAACTCTACCGTATAAATGCGTCACTCTACGTTATAAAGTGGGAACTCTACCGTATAAATTTGAAACTCTACCTTATAATCGTCTAACTCTACCATATAATCGTCTAACTCTACCATATAACAATTTTCGACAAATTTCGCCCCGCCCCTTCTTTCACCTCTCTCCACAAAATCCGCCCAACCCCGAACCTTCCTCACCTTCCGCACCCAAAAAAGGAGCCAGTCCTCACTGGCTCCTCAAACTCAACCTTGGACGGACTTAACCGTCCCACATCTCAAACTGTCACTTAATAAGCGTTGCCGTCTTCATCAATATAAACCGATCTGATTACTGTTCTTTCGAATTTTTCGCCGGAAGGGGTCGTTCCTTCAATATCAATGGTCGCATTGTATGTGCCATTGCCGCGGTCCGGCAGCGTCACTTTTCCGTTTTGAGCCTGCTGTCTGTTATGCAGGCGCTGCTGGCGCATGTTCCGGCCGATTCCCCCTCGGCTCTTCACGTCGCCCGGGTGGAATTCCACATCATAGACCACTTTTGCTCCGCGGCCTGTTCCAGGGCGGGCGCCGCGCTTGGACACTGCCTCAGCAGCTACCTGCCACCCCCGCGGGCCATCTTTTGTGACGCGCACCTCGTTATTCAGTGGGGACTCAAACAGGAGAACCGCGGTGTAAGCCGAAACTCCTTCTGTTTCTGTACTGAAAGTCCACTCCCCGGCTGACGGTTCCTCGATCTCAACCGTATGGTGCCAGGCTCCTTCAAAGAACAAATCGTCTTTTTGGCCCTCAACAGCCACCGTGCGGACTGAACCGCTGCCAGGCTCTCTTACAGTTACTTCGGTAAGCTCTTTGCCGCTCAACCAATGTAAGGTGATTTTATCAGCTTCTTTTTCCACAAAAAAAGATTCTTCAGCTTCTCCTGTCTGTTCTCCGCCTCTGACAATCATATTTGAACTCTCAGCGGAAGACCCTTCAGCAGTGGCGGCTGTTTCAGTATCTGCTGAAAAGGCACCTTCCTCTCCCACAGTCAGCACATTTTTAAATACGTTAAATGTCTGATGGCCCTGGCGGATATTGTTATGTGTCCAGTTACCGACCGCAAGCATCGGGGCGTACGGAAGGTGGGCGCTTTCCACTGAAACCACTCCATCACTTGGCCCGGGAATCATTGTGCCGCCCCACCACGTCGAACTGAACCAAGGTCCGGTGTCGTCTCCCGCAAGTGTATAATAACTATTTTCTTCAATTTCAGGGCGCCCGTCAGTGACGCTCCTGAAATAATTCATGTTTCCAGTCTGGAGACTTTCGGTGCCAGCGTTTCTTGACCCCAGCAGGGAAGCGAGCCACCACGTCCACGTACTGTAAGCCAGATCAGCCAGTTCACTGCCGTGGTGCGGCGAGCCTATTGTAATGAGTTCCGATACTAGGTCATGTTTACCATAGTGGACGAGTGCCGTCTGGGTATCAATTCCGCCTTTACTGTAGCCAACGACAGCTAATTTTTTGCCGCCGTAATGGGCAGAAATTGTTTCGAGCTGTCCTGCCAGCATTTCGCCGTTATCCCAGTAGCTTTCAGGTGTACCAGCCGAATCGTACAGTTCTACAAATGCTGTTTCATAACCTGCCTGATGAGCCATGTCATACATATCGTTGCCTTCATACCACATTGATGAACTGTTCGTCAGTCCTTGGACAAAAACAATGACAGGCTTGTCCTCACTAGTCTCAGAAGGCGTTTCCCCGTATAAAATTGTTCCCGGTTCGCCTCCTGATCCTCCTCCGCCGAGTCCGGCAAACGTCATGCCATGATGCGTTGAAAAAATAATACTAAACAGCAACAGAAATCCCAGTCCTCCTTTGATAAACGGTTTGTGCATCCATTCATCTCCTTTCAATTCAGGTTTTCGTTTTATATAGGACTTTCATGGAGTACAGATTTTCTTGAATGGGTATACCAACTATGTAAGTCTTATAACAACACACTTAAAGACCTGCGGGAGTCACCGGAAAAATGGACAATAGTTCCCTCCTAATTTTTCCTTTATTTAAAATATTATCACAAAAAATCAATTATATAGTATTGTTTTCAAAATATTCTGATTAGTTATAAATTCCTATTTTCTTAATTTCGTCTTCAAATCTTTTAATGAGGCTTTATGTTTTTGCAAAAGGGGTATATAATAGTTTAAAGTGTTCTTTATAACGAATGAGGTGACTGTTTATGAACCCTTATAATGAACAACATCATAAAATTGCTCGATTTCCTATTAACTCTGCTTTTGTGGCCGGAAAAATGACAAAAGAAATAATTAATAACCTCCCTGAACAGCCTGGCCCTGTCGTAGTCGTCTGCATCGGTACCGACCGTTCAACCGGTGATTCACTTGGCCCTCTGACCGGAACGCTTCTGTCTGAACGCCGCCCCCGGCACCTCCACGTTTACGGGACACTTGAAGAGCCGGTGCATGCCAAAAATCTCGAAAAATATCTCGCATTAATTAATAAAAACCACCCAGACGCCTTTATAATAGCAGTTGATGCCTGCCTCGGCCGTGTAACTTCAATCGGATCTATTGTCATTGCAGACGGTCCTCTGAAACCTGGCGCAGCAATGAATAAAAATCTCCCCGAAACAGGAAACATGCATATAGCCGGCATCGTAAACGCCGGCGGTATGATGGAATTTCTGGTGCTGCAGACCACCCGACTCAACCTCGTCCTGAAGATGGCTCGGAAACTTGCTGAAGCGTTAAAAAGAGTAGACAGAAGCCTCGGCGTTCCTCACGACCAGCCAGGAAGCAAGGTTAAACCCCTTTATTATCATCAGCCAACCAATGAATCAAGCCGCCTGGTTTAGGGGTCTGACCCCTGTGTGATTTTTTCACATACTATCCAATAAGAAAGCCCCGGAGAGTTTACTAAACACCCGGGGCTAAGCTTAGTTATTGATCTTCTGCATCTGTTTCGCCGCCATCAAAGAACTCGATTTCAACTTCGAGCTCGTCGTAGTCATCCTCCAGGTCAAATGCTGCTAAGACAGCCTCAAAAACCTCGTCTTCTCTGTTTTCCCCTGTTAATTCAAGCTGCGGCAGAATTTGCTCCAGTTCATCCAGTGCTTCCTGGCCTCCCAACTCTAAGTTCCCATCACGTGTATCTTCAATTTCAGCTTCCGGGTTTCCATCATTATACTCATACTCTGCTTCGTATTCCCCGTCCTCATATTCCGCATCTAATTCAAATTCTGAGAAAGCCAAGCCTTCGTACCAGTCATCCCCGGCCTCAGACCCTGCATTACCGTTTTCGGCATTTTCTTCATTATTAGTGAAATTGTTTTCATTATCAGTAATTGCATTATTGTCGTTATTGTCCATGTCATTTTCTTCCGCCAACTCATTATTCATGATATTTTCGGCGCCCTCGTTCTCCGTGTAATCTGTGTTTTCGCCTTCGCCGCATGCTGCCAGGCCTGCCGCTAAAACAACCGTTCCGGCAGATAAAGTAAATTTTTTCATGAAAAATTCATTCCTTCCGTCCGTAAAATCATCTACTTAGAAATAATTCCCTTTTAAAAAACCAGTTAAACGTACGGAAAGCCCACCGCTCGTAAGGATATGTAAAAATTAGACGGATGAATTTCTGCCTAATAGCAAACCAAACTTCACAAAAGCTTTTCAAACTTTAGCACTAAAGTATTGAAAAGGTCCAATAACCTGTATTTACGTTTTATACCAATTTTTACCGGGAAGGTTAGCTAATATAGCCAAGACTGAAGACATAAGAGTTTTGGCACACAACAAGTAAGGAGGGTCTAACATGAGCGGAATTCAAAAAACGGCACTTGTCCTCACCATTATTGGAGCTGTTAACTGGGGACTAGTCGGATTTTTCAATTTTGATCTTGTAGCGGCCATATTCGGCGGCCAGGAAGCATGGCTATCCCGAGTAATCTATGCAGTAGTAGGCTTAGCCGGCCTTTACAGTATTTCTATTCTAATTAAGCCAGGATTTGAATACGAAAGAAACACCCAAACACAGAATTAACTTAAATTACCACCTTAGCCGGAAAGCAGACCCGCCGTCTCTTTCCGGCTTTTCATTGTTAAGAAACGGGAAAACGGGGACTGACCCCTGTGTGAATAATTCACACAGGGGTCAGTCCCCGTTCTAAAACTTCACATTTGTTTACACAGGTCAGGAAAGTAAGTAAGCTGAATTCGTATACTTCATTTTCAAAACATTGGAAAGGATCTAAATTATGGATGTTACCCTTGTAGCCACTTCCGTAGCCGTCATGGGCTTCATGATCGCTATCGGCTTTTTCTTTGCTATGAAAGTCCCGATTACTGCTGAAGTAAAAAACGCATTTATATTAATTGTTTTAAACATTGCTGTGCCAGCGATTATCCTTGACGGCATCTTTACTACCGACGTAACAGACGAGCTTTTCACCGATGCCCTTCTCATTTTTGCCATCTCGGTTGTTTTTCATTTAGCCGCTCTCCTGATCAGTTGGACAGCCGTTAAACTGCTTGGATTCGATTCCCTTTTCGCCAAAAAAATGGCGGTGTTGGCCGCCCTTGGAAATGCCGGCTTTATTGGCATTCCTTTATCCGCTGTTATTTTTGGCCCAGTTGGCGGCCTCCTCGCTGCTGTTTTTAATGCCGGGCTCGATCTGGTCATTTTCACCGTGGTCATTTACATGCTTCAGTCCGGAAGCGGCCTGCCGGTCCGGAAAGTAGCCAAGTCACTCGCCAACATGCCTTTAATGGCAGTTATAGCAGGATTTATTGTGGCTCTCACCGGTTTCTCGCCGCCTGAATTTCTCAGCCAGCTGACAGGGCATCTGGCAGGCCTCGCCGCCCCGCTCTCAATGGTTTATATCGGAATCCTGCTGCATCACTTATTCTTAAAGTCAGGACTGGCTCTCTACCGGCTGATCTGGCTTCCGGTCAGCTTGCGTTTAATCATATTTCCTGTATTAATTATGCTCGTTCTGTCTTTTACACCGCTTAATGATTCCCTGAGGCATCTTGTCATTATCTTGGCAGCGATGCCGACGTTCACATTATCTGCAATCATTTTTGGGCGGTACCTGCCTGACGGCTCGGAAGACACAGCGGTAATTACGATTGCCGCCTCCACGCTGCTCTCGTTAGCCACCATTCCATTCATCGCCTTCCTCTCCTCTGTCTTTTAAGAGAGGAGGCGGTGGTGACTTGCCGGCTCCCGAAACAAGTGACCGGACCTCCAAACCGAAGGCCCCGGCCTTCCTCAAAATTATTCCAAAATAACATTAAATAATTTAATAATTACGACAATTAACTTTCCATTCAGTTTTTATTCATTATTTCTCGTTTATGCATGCATAAATGCATTGCATAAATTATATGATTATACATCCCTGTGGATGTTCATCCTCTTTTATGTGAATAAACTCACAATTATTATGTAAGCCCTTACATAACTCTCCACTCACTGGTCATTTAAAGTAAAGATATAAGACAGAGGATTGAGGAGGAAAGGTTATGTACCCTATTCACGTCGATTCAGAAATAGGCCGCTTGCAGACTGTTATGCTCCACCGCCCGGGGAAAGAAGTCGAGAACTTAACACCGGACTCTCTCAGCAAACTTCTTTTTGACGACATCCCTTATTTACCAGCTATTCAAAAAGAACACGATTATTTTGCAAATACACTAAGAAACCGCGGCATTGAAGTGCTTTATCTGGACACTCTTATGGTTGAATCTCTTTCTGACAAGGAGAAAAGAGAAACGTTTGTAGACCAGCTGCTTTCCGAATCCAAACAAATGGTCAACGGCTCTTCTCAGCTTTTAAAAGAATATTTGCTTTCCTTTGATACGAAACAGATGGTCAGTGAGGTGATTTCCGGCGTCCTAAAAAAAGACCTTCCTGAGCAGGCTAAAAAGCACCTCTATGAAATTATGGCCGATCACCACCCCTTCTATCTCGACCCGATGCCTAACCTCTACTTCACAAGGGACCCGGCAGCGGCAATCGGAAATGGGATCTCACTGAATAAGATGCGCGAACCCGCCCGCCGGCGCGAATCGCTGTTTATGCAGTTCATTTTGAATTACCATCCTAGATTCTCCCAGTACAGTATTCCGCTCTGGATAAACCGTGATTACCCGTTTCCAATTGAAGGAGGCGACGAACTTGTACTGAGTGACAAAGTGCTTGCGATCGGTGTCAGTGAACGGACTTCCGCGCGCGCTGTGGAAAAAATAGCAGTCAACCTTTTTAAATCAAACAGCACTATTGAAAAAGTCGTCGCTGTAGAAATTCCAAAATGCCGGGCTTTCATGCATCTCGACACCGTCTTCACAATGATTGACCACGATCAGTTTACGATCCACCCGGAAATTTTGGATAAAGACGGCAACATGAACATCTTTATTCTCGAAAAAGGGGAAGATGATGAGCCTGTATCCATCACAAGGCGCGATAACCTGGCGGACACGTTAAAAGAAGTGCTTGAACTTCCTGAAATCAACCTCATCCCTTGCGGAGGGGGAGATGAAATCGCATCTGCCCGCGAGCAGTGGAATGACGGTTCAAACACACTTGCCATCGCTCCCGGTGTCGTTGTCACCTATGAAAGAAACTACGTCTCAAACCAGATCATGCGAGAGAACGGTATTGAGGTCATTGAAGTCCTTAGTTCCGAGCTTGTCCGGGGACGGGGCGGCCCACGTTGTATGAGTATGCCGCTGAAAAGAGATTTGATTTCAAAAAATTAACACACACTACATTCAAGGAGGAATAAATTATGCCAGTATTAAACCAGCCATTGTCATTTGAGGGACGTCACTTTTTAACTCTGGAAGATTATACAGCCCGTGAAATCAGCAAATTAATTGATTTTTCCGCTGAATTGAAAGCTATGAAGAAAAATGGGGTGCCCCACCGTTACCTTGATGGCCAGAATATCGCCCTGCTTTTTGAAAAGCCGTCCACAAGAACGCGCTGCGCATTTACTGTAGCCTGCAACGATCTCGGCGCGTATCCGGAGTATCTCGGAAAAAACGATATTCAGTTCGGCAAAAAAGAATCCGTCCGTGACACGGCAATCGTTCTCGGAAGAATGTTCGACGGTATTCAGTTCCGGGGCTTTAAGCACGAAACAGTGGAAGAGCTTGCGGCCCATGCCGAAGTGCCAGTCTGGAACGGGTTAACGGATTATTTCCACCCAACCCAGGTTCTTGCTGACTTCCTGACTGTCAAAGAAGTGAAAGGCAACCTTGATAACGTCACATTTGTTTACGTAGGAGACGGGCGGAACAATATGGCGAACAGCCTTCTCATCGGCGGAGCGATTATGGGTATGGATATTCGCATCTGCGCACCGGAATCCTTATTCCCTGAACAGCACGTCATTGATAAAGCGGAAGGCTATGCGAAAGAATCCGGCGGCCGTGTCATGATCACCGCTGACGTCGACAAGGCCGTTAACGGAGCAGATGTTCTTTATACAGATGTGTGGGTATCTATGGGAGAAGAAGAAGAATTTGAAAAGAGAATCCAGCTGCTGACACCTTACCAGGTCAATATGGATATGATCCATAAGACAAATAACAGCAATGTCATTTTCCTTCATTGCCTTCCGGCGTTCCACGATCTGGAGACAGAAGTCGGCAGGGACATTTACAGCCGCTTCGGCCTGAAGGAAATGGAAGTAACTGACGAAGTGTTCCAAAGCCCGCATTCTTATGTATTCGACCAGTCAGAAAACCGAATGCACACGATTAAAGCGGTTATGGCGGCTACAAACCGCCGCTAATCCGGCAAAAAAAAGAGGTCCTCCTCTGACCAGGCGGGCCTCTCCCCAGTCATACTAACGAGGTGATGAAAATGGGAAATGAGAAAAAACTCGGCCTGTTTGCACTGATCGCCCTCGTCGTCGGATCGATGATCGGCGGAGGCGCGTTTAACTTAGCAAGTGATATGGCCCAGGGAGCAAATGCCGGAGCAGTCATCATCGGCTGGATCATCACAGGGATAGGAATTATCGCGCTTGCTTTATCTTTTCAAAACTTAACGATGCGCCGTCCGGACCTGGATGGAGGCATTTACAGCTATGCAAAAGCCGGATTCGGTTCTTTTATGGGGTTTAACAGTGCCTGGGGATACTGGCTGTCAGCCTGGCTTGGCAACGTTGCGTACGCCACCCTGGTATTCGGCTCGATCGGCTATTTCTTCCCTGTCTTTGAAGGCGGCCAGAATATAGCTTCAATCCTGGGAGCCTCTCTCGTCTTATGGAGTGTGCACTTCCTCATTTTAAGAGGGATACACTCTGCCGCAATTGTAAACGTTATTACTACTATCGCAAAACTTGTTCCAATTATTGTCTTTATCATTATTGGGATGCTTGCTTTCAATCTGGATAAATTCACTTTGGACTTTTGGGGAGGAACCGGTTCATTTTCATGGGGAAGTGTCACAGATCAAGTCGCCAGTACGATGCTTGTAACTCTCTGGGTTTTTATCGGAGTTGAAGGGGCGGTTGTGTTATCAGGGCGTGCCAGAAAGCGGTCGGACATTGGGAAAGCGACAGTGATCGGTCTGATTGGCACACTGATTATCTACGTCCTGATTTCACTAATCTCACTCGGCGTCATGACCCAGCAGGAACTGGCTGCGCTGCCTACTCCGGCAATGGCTTACGTAATGGAGAGTGTTGTTGGTCCATGGGGTGCTGCCTTCATTAATTTAGGCCTTATTATATCAGTTTTCGGTGCCTGGTTAGGTTGGACGTTACTAGCGTCAGAGATTCCTTATGTCACCGCTAAAGACCAGGTCTTCCCGAAGTGGCTCGCTAAAGAAAACAAAAACGGTGCGCCCGTAAATTCTCTATGGCTCACAAACGGTTTAATTCAGCTCTTCCTTATCACATTATTATTTACAGAACAGGCGTATATATTCGCTTTTTCCCTGGCTTCTTCAGCGATTCTGATTCCCTATTTATTCTCCGCTCTGTTCCAGTCTAAGATTGCCCTTAATAAAGAATGGTATAAAGCAGGTGAACGTGCGACACGTGATCAGGTTCTTGGTGTTATTGCTACCGTGTATGCGATCTGGCTCGTTTACGCGGCTGGAATCGGCTACCTCCTTCTCACTATGCTCCTTTACGCACCGGGCATCCTTCTCTACCGCCATGCGTTAAAAGAAAACACCGGAAAAGCGTATTTTGGAAGATGGGAAATAGTTGCCGCTGCAATTATTATCGCGCTCGCTATCGGAGCCGTCTTTGCCTTAATTCTTGGAAATTTATCTTTTTAAATGAACTGATGGAGGGATAAATGATGAATACTAGCCGAATTGTCGTTGCATTAGGCGGAAACGCCATCCAATCGGGTGACGCTACGGCAGCGTCCCAGCAAAAAGCATTAAAATCAACCGCTAAACAGTTGACGTCATTAGTCGAAGCCGGCCATGAAGTTGTCCTCTCACACGGAAACGGCCCTCAGGTTGGAAATGTACTGATCCAGCAGGCGGAAGCCGACAGCTTGGCAACTCCTGCTATGCCGCTTGATACGTGTGGAGCGATGACTCAGGGAATGATCGGTTACTGGATGCAGAACGCGTTTACAGATGTTTTTTTTGAAAGAAACATAAATAAAGGGGTCGTGACCGTGGTCACACGGGTGCTGGTGGATGAAAAGGATCCCTCTTTTCAGAATCCTACTAAACCAATCGGCCCGTTTTACACTGAAGAGGAAGTAATAGCCCGCCAGGCATCTGACCCGGATGCTCATTACAAAGAAGACGCGGGCAGAGGCTGGCGCCGGGCAGTCGCATCCCCAAGGCCAAAAGCGGTACTGGAAGCATCAGCGATTCAGGAGCTTCTCTCAGCAGGCGAACTGGTCATCAGCGGCGGAGGCGGGGGAGTGCCAGTCATTCTGAAAAACGGCAGGCTCCAAGGTGTTGAAGCTGTGATTGACAAGGATTTTGCTTCTGAAATGATCGCTGAAATGGTGGATGCGGATATTCTGATGATCCTGACAGCTGTTGACCAGGTCAGCCTGAATTTCAACTCACCAGATGAAATAAAACTTAAAGAAATGACCATCCAGGATTGCGAAGATTATATAAACAACGGTCATTTTGCTCCGGGAAGCATGCTTCCTAAAATTGAAGCAGCAACCGCTTTCGTGCGATCCAAACCGGGCCGGAAAGCGATCATCGCCTCGCTTCACGATATTGATCTGGCGCTGCAGGGACACTCGGGAACCCTTATTTACGATGCCAAAGACGTTGTCACACCAATCCGTTAACCCCCGTCTGGAGGGAGTATTTATACTCTCTCCCTCTTATATTTACCTGCTAAATTTTCGCTATCAAATTGTCAAAATGAGACAAGTTAGCAGCCTGTTTTCTCTGTTAATATTAGGAAGAGGAGGTGTGTCATGAAAACAAACCTTTCCTGTAAAGACATAAAAAAATTTGATATTTTTTCCATGCTTACTAACGAAGGGTGTAAAAAAATAATTGACTATGCCTATATCCGCAGCTACCGCAAAGGGCAGATGCTCTTTACAGAGGGCGACCCGCGGGAGCGCCTTTACTTTCTTCTCGATGGCTACATCCGCCTGGAAAGAATCGATATTGAAGGAGACGTCCATCCTTTTAATTATGTAAAGCCGTTTCAGATGTTTCCGGAAGGCGGCCTGTTTCAGGATACTAATTACGCCCATTCGGCTGTCGCCGTCACCAACGTCAACATTTTTTATATTCCTGCAGAAATTCTTGAATCGCTAATAAAGCTCAACAGTAAACAGATGATCCAGGTGATCCGTCACCTTTCTTCCCTTCTTATCGCCCAGGAACTCCGGCTTCAAAGCCTGCAGAACCTGGATGCATGCCGGCGGGTGGAACAGACTATCGCCCATCTTGGAAGCCACCTCGGCCAGGAAACGGCGGACGGTATTCTAATTCCATGCCCTTTCACGATGAATGACCTGGCAAACTTTTCAGGCACGTCACGAGAAACAGTTTGCCATTCGATTAATGGCCTCAAAGCTCAAAAAGTTATTTCCATTCATTCAAAACTCATCACAATCCACCGCCCTGACTATTTCACAGGAAAAGAATCAGACACCTCAGAATTTCTCCTGTCTTCCTTTTCATAGTGTTATGCTGCGTGGGTGTTACGTGGGTGCTACGCCAGTAACAGGTACGTAGCACCCACTCACGGCCCACAGAGATAATCCGCGTAAACAGCCGCATTCGGTAGGGGCAGGCAAGTAGGTGTTACCTGGGTGCTGAGTGGGTGTTACGCAGGTGCTACTCCCGTAACAGACACGTATCACCCGCAGCCCCCACCGCAACCACCGCGCCCGGATTGTTTAAGAAAAAAATACATGGGCGCACTTCCTCCGCCCATGCATTTCGTTTGTGGCCCGGATGCTTATCCGTCTTCCTTTACTGACAGCAAACCGGCCAACGTATATGTCAACTACTCTTCCCTCACGATCCCCGCTCACCTTTTTCAGCCGTTTCCGCAGTCCCCAATGCTTTTTCCTGTTCGTTTCTCTCTTTGACTCTTTCTGCTTTCGCCATTTCATACATTCTCGCAAACCGCTCGTCTGCCCTGGCGAAAATCGATTTGGCTGGAAATTTCCCGTCTTCGCCGCGTGTACTGCCAGCCCGAACGCCGGTTAAAATTTCGATCCCTTCCTCAATATGGCCGACGGCCCAGATGTGAAACTTGCCTTGTTTGACCGCTTCCACCACTTCATAGTCCAGCATCAGATTTCTCACATTCTGCTTTGGAATAATGACTCCCTGTTCGCCTGTCAGCCCTTTCTCGTTGCATATATGGTAAAACCCTTCAATTTTTTCATTGACGCCCCCGATCGTCTGGACGTCTCCCCACTGGTTGACGGAGCCTGTTACCGCGATTCCCTGGCGGATCGGCACTTCCGCCAGCGAGGATAACAGCACATATAACTCGGTGCTCGACGCGCTGTCCCCGTCAATAAGCGTATACGTCTGCTCGAAGGTAATGCTTGCTGATAAAGGAATCGGCCGGTTTTTTGCAAACTGTCCTGAAAGAAATCCGGTGAGAATAAGGAGCCCTTTATGATGGATTTGGCCGCTCAGCGCCGCTTCACGTTCAATATTTATGATCCCGCTTTTCCCGGCAAACGTCTGAGCCGTAATCTTTGTCGGAATGCCGAACACTGAATCCCTCGTTCCCATAACGGCCAGCCCATTAATCTGTCCGACTCTGGAGCCGTCCGTCTCGATCATAATCGTCTCATTATGAATCATTTCCCTGTATTTTTCCGGGACGTGGTTGGCGCGCTGTGCTTTTTCTTTCAACGCTTTAAAAATATGGTCTTCATCAACCGATTGGCAGCCTGCTTCTTTCGCATAAAAGTTCGCCTCAACAAGCAGTTTCAAAATATCCTGAAAACGCGTCGTCAGTTTTGACTGCTCATCAACGAGCCGCGAACTGTAGTCAATGACTTTCGCCACCGCCCTTTTATGGAATGGCATGAGCCCCTCTGTTTCAGCGGACGTCTTTATAAAGTTCGCCATTTTTAAGATGTTTTCATCTGCTTTTTCCATCACCGTGTCAAATTCCACTTTTACTTTAAAAAGTTTATCGAAGTCTTCGTCGAGCCGTGAAAGCAGTTCATAAATATAATAGGACCCGATGATAATCACTTTCGTATTTAACGGAATCGGTTCAGGCTTAATTGCGCTTGCCGGAAAAATGCCCAGCTCTTCATTCGGATTTTCCATATAAACTTTTCGAGTCTGCAGCGCCCTTTTCAGCCCCGTCCATGCATGGGGATGCTGAAGAAGTTCGGAAGCCTGCAGAATCAGGTAGCCGCCATTAGCCAAATGAAGGGCGCCCGGTTTAATAAACGAGAAATTAGTGACGAGGTTGCCGATCTGACCCTGGTATTCCACTTTCCCGAACAAATTATAGTAAGTCGGATTTGTCTCATAGATGACCGGCGCCCCGTCGAGCGTCCTGTTGTTCACAAAGAGATTAACCGTATAGCGCTGGTACTGCTTTTCCTTCGATCCGGCAAGGGCGCTCATAATATTTTCCTGTTCATCGTTATCTGACGCAAAAAAAGAAAAATGTACCACCACATCTTGAAAATAAGCATCCAGATAAGAAATTACTTTTTTATTATCTTTATACGCTTCCTTCAACGGTTTAAAAAGCTTTTCAACCGCATTGGCGGCCGTCTCCTGCATAAATTTATGCATCGTTTTCCGCAGCTCTTCTTCCAGCTTCTGAATCTGACGGACCGTTTCCTGAAGGTGTTCCTCAACCAGCTTCTCTTTTTCTTTCAATCTCTCTTTATCTTCATCTGACAGCCTGTTAAATTCTTTTACGCTCATTGGATTTCCAAAGCGCAGCTGGACCGTATTAATGCCTGACTGGGTGCGTTCAAGCTTTATATTCTGCTCTATGGCAAACGCATCGGCCTTTTTCCACAAAGCGTCTATGTCCGACCGGAAGTTATCCATAAAAGCGAGTTTCTTTTTAGAGTAGCCGTCGCTCGAAAAAGCGGCCCGGATCTCTCTTTCTATATCTATTAATAAAGTCTCTATCTCACGTCGGAACTTCTGCCCCTGGCCGGCCGTAAAAGAGATGACAAGAGGCCTGTCAGGATCTTCAAAATTATGGACGTAACACCAGTCCGCAGGGATCGCCCGTTTCCCGGCGAGTTTCGCCACGCTGTTCTGTGTATACGTGATGCGCCCTGTCCCTGTCGGACCTACAACAAACAGGTTGTATCCGCTCTGCTCCACAGACAAACCAAACGACATTGCTTTCTCGGCCCGCTCCTGGCCGATCATTTCATTGGAGAGCCTATCCATATCAGCTGTGGTTTCAAAAGAAAATCTGCCGGGATCAACCTCTGACCTTAACGCATCCAACGGCAAACGATGGTTTGCCAACACGTTTTTATATTCTTCCCTGTTCATCCCTATCCCCACCTTTGAATTAATAGATTCCTAAGGCAAAAAAACACGCGGCATCTTACTCATATAAGGGACAGGCGGTAAAAGACCGTCATAAAAAACAAGCTGACGTCCCGCCTTTTCCTGCTGCTCTTTTATGAAAGGTCCGGTATCCCAAACTGGAGATTCTCAGGAGGATATGAGAGCCTTTCTGAAAAAAGACAGACTGAGGGTATTTCAATTTAATCTATAAGGATTATATTCGACAAACTCCGGCTATAATCCTGTTATTGTGAATAATTTCACATAAATTACAATGACAGGCTGTTTTAAACTTTTTAGGCGAGGTATTCAAGGAATAAACCAGGCAAGATTATTAAGTATAAAGAACATAAAAACGCTCAACCCGGTTTGCACTTTATAAGGATATAACTAATAGCTATTTCTTCCCTTTACCTTCTTTAAACATTTTTTCGGAAACTGAGTCGATGATAAACGTTAAACTTTCCTCAAACACTTCTTCTCCTGCATCTTGATGATGCAATGACAGTTGAAAGACTAATTTAATGACCCCATTCATGACATCAACCGACAAGGATTTATCCATCTGCCCCTGTAATTGCCAGTGATTGAATAAAGATGAAAAATTAAGCGGGTCCTCCTCTTCATATTCTGTCAGCAAATTTGCGGGAAGTTTCCGAGTCAGCAAATCAAATTCCTCTGTTCTCATTACACGTGTCAGGACTGGCATCTGTTCTATAAGGAATAAAGCCTTTGATAATATTCTTGCAAATTGAAGTGGTGTCATTTTTGTCACAGATTGAAAATCAGCAAACAACATTTCTCTGACAGCCTCTTCTTCCTGCTTTAAAATTTTGAAATAAAGTAATTCCTTTGAATCAAAGAACTTATAAAACGTTCCTTGAGCAATGCCCGCTGCTTCCGTAAGGTCGTTTATGCTAGTTTTTTTTAATCCTAATTTTCCAAACCTCTCTCTGCCCGCATGAATCAGGTCTTCCTTAATCCTTGCTGCTTCAGTATCATTAAATCCTTTTCGCGGCAATTAGAACCCTCCTTTTTCATGAATAAAAAAAAATAGTATTCACATATTCATTAAAACGTTACCATAAAAAATTGTCAAAGTGTTTTTAAAAGCTCTGAAACATAAGTAATCATAAACCATTTACAATTTAATGATGTTTTTTATATTAATTATTATTGTTATATTCTCTGACAATAATCCTTCCAGGAGTTGTAAGCACTGTTATACTATGTTCCATACTTCAAAGTCGGTATTTACCCTAATTTAATTTATCAGAAAATACTGAATAAAAGAAAATATTGTAGATTGTTTATCTGTTAACAAAAAAACTTATAAGGAGAGATGCCGGTTTGAAGGTGAGCGATGTTTTTAAATTCAAGAATGAACAAATGAAGGTACTGCATTTAACCTGGATCGCTTTTTTTGTTTCCTTTTTCACCTGGTTTAATATGGCCCCTTTGGCCACCACTATGATGGAATCAAGCAGCTGGCTAACAAATGAACACCTCGCTGCTCTGGCTATTATAAATGTAGCCTTGACGATTCCCGCACGAATTGTAATCGGAATGCTTCTAGACCGATTCGGACCAAGAATCGTTTACTCAGGACTCTTGATCACCATGTCTATTCCCACGTTTATGTTCGCATTTGGTGATTCCTGGACACAATTAATGGTTTCAAGACTTTTGTTAAGCAGTATCGGAGCAAGCTTTGTGGTCGGAATTCGAATGGTATCTGAATGGTTCCCTCCTAAAGATGTAGGATTCGCTGAAGGTATTTACGGAGGCTGGGGAAATTTCGGTTCTGCCGCAGGAGCTATGTTGTTGCCGTGGTTAGCTCTTACCATGTTCGGTGGGGATGAGGGGTGGCGTTATGCCGTCGCGTTAACAGGTGTTATATGTATCGTTTACGGGATTATTTACTTTATTGCAGTCAGAGATACACCTGAAGGAAAAGCATATATTAAACCTAAAAAGTCAGGAGCTATGGAAGTCAGCTCATGGAAAGATTTAATACTTCTTATTATTTGGACCGTCCCTCTCGGTGGCGCTTTAGCCGTATTAGCATGGAGACTTGCAGGATTGGGATTTATCTCACACACCGTTCTCCATGTCACGTATGTCGTCATCGGTTTAACGATCATCTATCAAATCTACAAAATTCTTCAGGTTAATATCCCCATTCTCAAAAGAGGGGTACCAGAAGATGATAAATATGAATTTAAAAATGTGGCAGCTCTCAACAGTACGTACTTTGCAAATTTCGGGGCAGAGCTGGCAATCGTCTCAATGCTGCCAATGTTCTTTCAGTTAACTTTTTCACTATCGCCCACAACGGCTGGGATCATCGCTGCCTCTTTTGCGATTATTAATCTTGTGGCAAGACCGTTGGGCGGCATATTATCTGACCGGATGGACAGCCGCAAAAACACTATGCTCATATATATGATCGGCATCACTGCCGGTCTGGGATTGATGGGATTTATCGATTCAAGCTGGCCTCTTATTCTTGCAATTACAGTTACCATTCTCACATCAGTATTTGTGCAGGGTGCTGAAGGAGCAACCTTTGCTATCATTCCAATGATCAAAAAACGGTTGACAGGACAAGTGGCTGGTATGGCAGGAGCTTATGGCAATGTAGGATCGACTCTTTATTTAACACTTTACACATTTGTGACGCCTCAAACATTTTTCTTTGTTCTTGCAGGAGGTGCTTTAATTAGTTTCGTTATGTGTTATCTCTGGCTTGAAGAACCGGAAAATGCCTTTGCAGAAGACTATTATGAATCGTCAGTGGATATGGCAAATGCAGTGTCAAACGAACCGGAATTTGAACTAAAACGGGCGGCTTCAGGGAACGATTATCGTTTGAAAGGATAATTCCGACTTTTCTTATGAAATAACTTACAAAAATAAAGGAGGACTAATCATGACTAAAAGAAAACTTATTCTAATAGGAAACGGGATGGCAGGTGTCAGGTGTCTTGAAGAAATACTGAAGGAAGCCCCGGACCGGTTTGAGATCACCGTTTTCGGGAGGGAATGTCATCCTAACTACAATAGACTCATGCTTTCCTCGGTGCTTCAGGGTGACACCACAATTGACGACATCGTGCTCAACTCATATGAATGGTATAAAAAAAATAACATCACCCTCTATACTGGCGAAACTGTCACTGGCATTCAAACTGAAAAGAAAACCATTCAAACGGACAAAGGTAAATCAATGGCTTATGACGATTTAATCATTGCAACTGGTTCGAATCCTTTCATGCTTCCCCTCCCCGGCGCTGATAAAGAAGGCGTGATTGCTTTTAGGGATATTAAAGACTGTGAAACGATGATTCAGTCATCAGAAAAATATAAGAAAGCAGTCGTCATTGGAGGGGGCCTTCTCGGACTGGAAGCTGCACGGGGCTTATTAAATCTCGGTATGGATGTAGACGTGGTTCATATTATGGATCATCTTATGGAACGACAGCTGGATGTGACTGCCTCTACCATGCTGAAGGCAGAACTGGAGATTCAAGGGATGAATTTTCTTATGAATCATCAGACGGAGGCTATTTTAGGTTCTGGAAGAGTTAAAAAAGTAACGTTTAGAAACGGTAAACCTGTTAAAGCCGATCTGGTGGTCATGGCTGTAGGCATCAAGCCAAATGTAGGCATGGCTGCTGACTCCGGTATTGAAACGAACCGGGGCATCGTAGTGAATGATTATATGGAAACCAGTGCACCTGATGTGTATACAGTGGGAGAATGTGCTGAGCATAGAGAAATGGTTTATGGACTTGTAGCGCCCCTTTACGAACAAGGTAAGGCTCTTGCTAAAAGAATCTGTGAAAAAGACGCCGGCAAAGGCTATGAAGGTTCCATTCTATCTACAAAACTGAAGGTAAGCGGCGTCGACGTCTTCTCTGCAGGAGAATTTGTGGACGATCCCACTGTCCGTGCTGTTCGCATTCAGGATGACTTTGAAAAGATTTACAAGAAAATTGTCATTCGGGACAACAAAATTGTCGGGGCGGTCTTATTTGGAGACACCTCTGAAAGCCGAAACCTGTTAAATATGATTAATAACGAGACAGATGTGTCAGATATGAGTCAGGTTAATATCCTCCAAACCAATGACGGTAACTCTGCCAGCACAGTCGCTGATATGAGTGACAGTGAAACCATTTGCGGATGTAACGGTGTATCCAAAGGCGATATTGTTTCAGCTATACAAAACGATAAGCTTACGTCAGTGGCACAAGTAAGAGACTGTACGAATGCCTCCAGGTCATGCGGGACCTGTAAAGGTTTAGTTGGAGAGCTTCTTGAGCATACACTCGGGGATGACTACGATTCAGCCTGCGAAAAAGAATCTGTATGCTCTTGCACAACGTTGACCCATGAAGAAGTGGTATCTGAAATACGGACTAAAGGTCTCTCCCATACTCGGGAAGTCATGAATGTTCTTGGATGGCAGGAAGAAGAAGGATGTTCTAAATGCCGTCCAGCCATAAACTACTATCTCGGCATGGTCCACCCTGCTGATTATGAAGACGAAAAAGAATCACGTTTCGTTAACGAACGGATGCATGCCAATATTCAAAAAGACGGGACGTATTCCGTTGTTCCGCGAATGTATGGCGGTGTCACCAATGCGAAAGATTTGCGAAAAATTGCTGATGTCGCTGATAAATATGAGGTTCCTCTCCTCAAATTAACAGGCGGGCAACGGATTGATCTTCTCGGTATAAAGAAAGAAGACGTTCCAAACGTTTGGAAAGATCTTGATATGCCGTCAGGCTATGCATACGGAAAAGCTGTTCGAACAGTCAAAACGTGTGTAGGAGAAGATTTTTGCCGATTTGGCACGCAAGATTCCATTGGTCTTGGAATTGCCATTGAGAAAAATTTTGAAAAACTTAACACCCCTCACAAAGTCAAAATGGGCGTCTCTGCCTGTCCAAGAAACTGTGCAGAATCAAGTATTAAAGATGTTGGCGTCATCGGAGTTGAAGGAGCTTGGGAAATCTATGTCGGCGGTAATGGCGGGTCCTCACTTAGAGCAGCTGAGCTTCTCTGCTCTGTGTCATCAGACGAGGAAGTACTGGAAACAATTGCAGCCTATTTGCAGTATTACCGTGAAACAGCACGATACCTTGAAAGAACCTCTCATTGGCTTGAGAGAGTAGGGCTGGAACACGTGAAGGCCATTGTCCTTGAAGACACACAAGCAAGAATTGAGCTTATTGAAAGAATGAATACTGCCCTGGCAAACTTAAAAGAACCTTGGCAAGAAATTATTAGCGACTATAAAAAGAAACATGACCTTTTTGAAGAAAAAGCTATTACAGTGAGTGACAACTAAACAGGAGGCGAAACGATGATGAAACAAACACTCTCTAAACAGCACGTTAAAATATGTCCGCTGAATGAGTTACCTCTTCAGGTAGGGAAAAAAATAGTTATTAGCGAACATGAAATTGCTTTGTTCAGATTAGCAAATGACACCGTTAAAGCTGTAGAAAATAAATGTCCCCACAAACAGGGGCCTCTTTCAGAAGGGATGGTCAGCGGAGACTATGTTTTTTGTCCCTTACACGACCGGAAAATTGATTTAGACAGCGGAGAGGTTCAAAAACCGGATGATGGCTGTGTAAAAACCTACCATACTGAAGTGGTTGACAATGTCGTCTACATCACATTGTAAACGAGCCGTCCGATAACCACTTCACTCTGATTATCTGCAGATTATGTATTCAAAGGTGGTGACGACAAATGGATGAATTTCTGAAACATTTCCGTACTAAACAGCTCAAAGAAGGCACTGAGAAAGTCATGCCTTCTCAATGCCCCTATTGCAGTGTTCAGTGTACGATGGATTTAATAGAAGATACAGTGTTTACAAATAAACGATTTAAAGCAAAGCCGGATAAAGGTAACCCTACTTCCGGCGGCCGAATGTGCATTAAAGGAGCCAATGCTCATCAGCATGTGTATAACGATGAACGCATTACTCATCCTCTTCTGAAAATAGATGGAGAATTCGTCCCTGTTCCGTGGGAACTGGCGTGTGAATATATCGCTAAACAGTTTCAGTCTATTCAGCACTTTTATGGCAAAGATTCGATCGGTGTTTACGGCGGTGGTTCCCTCACAAATGAAGTAACGTATTTATTAGGTAAGTTCGCAAGAGTTGCATTGAAAACAAAACACATCGACTATAATGGACGGTTCTGTATGAGTGCCGCTGCTGCTGCTTCAAATGCCGCCTTTGGAATTGACCGGGGATTGTCAAACAGTCTGCAGGAAATCCCTGATGCGGATTGCATCATTCTGGCCGGTACAAATATTGCCGATTGTCAGCCGACAATTGTTCCTTATTTCCGCCAGGCCAAAAAGAACGGTGCCTTTATTATCGTTAGTGATCCAAGAGAGACAGCTACAACCAAGCTTGCCGATTTGCATTTAAAACCAAAACCTGGTACTGATGCAATGTTGGCACACGGATTACTCAAAATTTTGATAGATGAAGGTTTCACAGACAGTGAGTTTATAGCTTCACGAACTAACGGTTATACACAATTAGCCGAGGACCTCACGTCTATAAGCCTACAACGTGTATCGGATGTCACAGAGGTATCGATTGAAGACTTAAAAACCGCTGCCAGAAAATATGGCGACGCTCCAAATGGATTTGTCTTAACAGCAAGAGGCGTGGAACAGCACGCTAATGGCTCTTATGCCGTGGGCCAATTTATTAATCTCGTTCTTGCTACAGGAAAAATAGGCAGATACGGAAACGGCTTTGGCTCCATTACAGGCCAAGGAAACGGTCAAGGCGGCAGAGAGCACGGTCAAAAAGCCGATCAGCTTCCCGGTTACCGCTCAATTGAAGAGTATAAAGACAGAAAAATCATATCTGATCTATGGGGAATCGACGAGTGCGATTTGCCTGGTAAAGGTGTCTCAGCCTACGAAATGATAGAAAAGATGGCCCAAGGTGAGATTAAAGGCTTGTTTGTTATGGGGTCTAACCCGGCAGTATCCAATCCTAATGGCGTTTACACGGAACATGCCCTCAGGCAGCTGGATTATTTAGTGGTAGCTGATATGTTTCTTTCCGAAACAGCTCGAATGGCAGATTTGGTGCTTCCAGTTTCCTCCTATTTAGAAAATGAAGGCACAATGACAAATATGGAAGGACGCGTCACGCTAAGAAAAGCCGCAAAACCAGTACCAAAGACTATTAAACATGATTGGGAGATTTTATGTGACCTTGCCAAGTATCTCGGAGCTGGCAATGCATTCAGCTTCTCTTCTGCGCAAGCTATTTTTGAAGAATTAAGAGTTGCTTCAAAAGGTGCAAAGGCTGACTATTACGGCATTTCTTATGACCGTTTATCACATGAAACGGTTTGCTGGCCCTGCCCTGACGAACAGCATCCAGGTACACAAAGATTATTTGACTCTGAATTCGCTCATGCAGATGGAAGAGCAGTCTTCTCTCCTCTGGAGTTGGAAAAAGCATTGAGTGAGGCTATGACAAACGAAGAGTATCCGCTATTACTCACAACAGGCAGACTTATGTCTCATTATTTAACAGGCGTCCAGACTCGGAGAAGTCCTGATTTGTTAAAGCGCGACAAAGAACCATTACTCCATATCCATCCGGATACAGCGGCGTGTTACAGAATTGAAGATAATGAACTGGTAGAGCTTAAATCGTCGAAAGGAACAGTCATTATTAGGGCGAGTTTTACAACTGCTATCAGGAAAGATACACTTTTTGCTCCATTTCATTGGGGAGATTCCCAGTCAGTTAACCGGGTTACACAGCCACGGCTTGATCCCGTCTGTAAGATGCCGGAGTTTAAACGAACGGCAGTTGCTGTAGTACCATTAGTAGAAAAATCTTCAACCGTACAAACTCCGGGAGAGACAACCTATGAAGCAGTGGATTAAAGAAGCAGCGATTGTTTCAGTATAACTCATTTTAATCCAATAGAAGGAGTGGTCTACAATGACTCATAACGGTAAAGTAATATTTGTTGGCGCTGGTCCTGGAGACCCGGAATTAATGACCATTAAGGGAGCCAATGCTCTAAAACAAGCGGACGTGATTGTTTACGACAGACTGGTAAATAAAGATCTTCTTGACTATGCCAAACCGCTCGTTGAACTGATCTATTGCGGGAAATTGCCTGACCGTCATATCATTCCTCAAGATCAGATTAACGACATTCTCGTTAAGCATGCGCTTAAAGGCAAAACAGTGGTGCGTTTAAAAGGAGGCGACCCTGCGATTTTTGGGAGAGTTGGGGAAGAAGCTTCCCGCTGTGCAGAAAAAAACATTTCATTTGAAATGATACCGGGTATTACCTCTGGCATGGCAGCGCCTTTATTTGCGGGTATTCCGTTGACTCATCGCGACTTCAGTTCATCTTGTGCCTTCATTACCGGTCATAGACGCACAGACGCAGACCGTCCCGATATAGAGTGGGAAAAGCTTGCAACATCCGTTGACACGCTGGTTTTTTATATGGGAGTTGGAAACATCCGCATGATCCAAGAGGAGCTTATGAAACACGGACGATCTCCTGACACCCCTGTGGCACTCGTCCGCTGGGGGACTACCAGTAAGCAGGAAACATTAACTGGTACTCTCACAACCATTGCCGAAGATGTAGAGCGGGCTGAATTCAAGTCCCCTGCTGTCATTGTCGTAGGAGAGGTGGTAAAGTTAAGAGAAAAACTGGCCTGGTTTGAGGAGAAAGAACACGAAAATTTCCCCTTAGCTCAGGTTAAATAAGAAGGTGATACAAGATGACTGACACATTAAAAAAAGGCATACTTGTCATTGCTCACGGTTCCCGCAATCAAAAATGGGTGGAACTTATCGAAAGCAGTGTCACTAAATTGAAGACTCATGCTCCTGTTGCCATTGGTTACCTGGAACTTGTAGAAGGCAAAGGCATTGCTGAAGGGGTAAAAAGCCTTGAAGATGACGGGGTTGATGAGATTTATGTTATTCCATATTTTGTTTGCTCCGGCAGTACCCACCTGGAGGAGATACAATATGCTCTTGGCGTACTGGACAATACGGAATTGGATACCCATCTTGAACGAATTGAGTCAAATGCCCGGATCCTCTGGGGTGAACCGATGGATGATAATCCACACATTTTAGATCTGTTAAAGGATCGAATTTCTTCTCTATCCAATCATCCATCTCAGGAAACATTATTGCTCGTCGCTCATGGCAGTAACCGACCCTCCTTTCAGCCCATATGGGAAAAAACATTAATGAGTATGTGTACTCAGTTACAAAAATACTTTGGGTTTCCTTCAGCTTCATTTGCTACTATTCTTCCAGACACTATTGAAGACTCAGCAAGTAAATTAACAGAAAAGCATGCGGAACAAATCATAGCTGTGCCGGTATTTTTAAGTGAAGGTTATTACACGTCCAAAAAAATCCCTGAAAAATTTAACGGGTTCCCCCACGTCTATAGCGGCGAAACATACCTCCCCCACCACCTTGTGAATGACTGGCTTCAAGAGCAGGTGAACCGGTATGTCTGATTTTATACCAGGTATGATTCGTTTCGATGGACAGCCGTGTCTGGTGGTCGGCGGCGGTAAAGTGGCTGCGAGGAAAATAAGGAAATTAGTGGCGTGCAAAGCTGAAATAACGGTCATAAGTCCTGAGTTACACCCTGATACAGCCGAGTTACAACATAATTTCCACTTTCTAAAACGCGCTTTTAAACAAGGAGATACAAAGGGAGCTTTTTTCGTAGTCGCGGCTTCCGACAACAGCCAAATCAATTTGGACATATACAATGAAGCAAAACACCATGTTCCTTTATATAATATTGCTGATAATCAAAAGCACAGTAACTTTTTCTTTCCTGCAGTTATGGAGCGCGGCCCCCTTAAAATAAGTGTATCTACCTCCGGAGCCAGCCCTATAGTGTCAAAAAAAATAATTGTCCAGCTTCAGCAATTATTTAGTGCGGACTATGAGCCTTTTCTGGAAACCATCGGCGGCTTGCGCCAGCAAATTCTCGAAGCTAATGTGCCAGCAGAAATTAAAAAAGTGTTATTAAACACATTAGCTGACGATAAGCTCTTAAATGCTTATAAGAAAAAAGACGAAAAAATGATTGAGTCGATTATTTCTGAAGTAGAAGAACAAGTAACACTAAAATGACCTGGATGTTTCCCTGTTTTTAAAAGCTACAGATGGCGGTGAGAATTAAAGCGAGGTTATTAAATTAAGCATTGGTAGTGTTGGTTTTTATTATTCAATGTTACTTATTTTCTTTTATTGAGTAATAGAAAAGTGCAGCGGATAAATCCACTGCACCCAAAACAGCCCTCAGTATATTCAGCCATTATTAATCAACCTGCTGTATTATTTGACTGCTCTTCTGCCGCTTCTGAAACGGAGTGATCTTCCTTACTATCTATTTTGTCATTGTCTCCGTTTACCACCTCATTGGCAGCTTTCTTGAATTCTTTTAATGTACTTCCAAAAGCCCTGCCGACTTCAGGCAATTTCGAAGGGCCAAAAATAATTAAAGCAATAACCAAGATGAGCATAAGACCTGGTATACCTATGTTTTGGAGCATATCATCCCCCCCTCCTCTCAGAACACTTAGTTAATTCCTTAAATCGTTACCCCATGCCTTTCCAAGGCCGCTGCTGCTAGAGGTGACATACCATGTTCTTCCGCATAGCCTATAAGCTTGTCAGAAATGTGTGGAGCAAATCCCGGAGGTGGAGCCGCATGACTCATAGCCGTCTGCCGGGCGGAATTTCTGCGGGCAAACGGACCCCAAATGGCAAAGGTTATTCCGGGACTCTGAATATTTATGAAAAGTGTTTTACCATCAGGGGCAAATACAGGCCCTGCAAACTCTGAGTCATTAAAGACATTTTGACCAAACGGATAAACATTCCCTTCCGGAGTCAGGCCGATAATTCTGTCTCCATTTGGATTTCCGTCTTCTGCAATCCACAAATCACCCCACGGGGTAATTGTAATATTATCCGGAGCATGCAAGTCATTTGATGAAGAAGATTCATAGAATAACTCGAGCGTATTGGTCGAAGGGAAGTACCGGTAAATACGGCCATATCTTCCGGGAGCTGAAACTGTCTGTGCATTGGTGTCATCAAACCAGAAGGCTCCTCCCCCAAACCATGAGCCTTCGAGCCTTGTAAATTGGATACAGCCGAGGTCTCTTGCATCCTCTTTTGCCCGTTCCGGTTTCACTTCCTTCCAGACAATGCCGATTTTCTGCCCTGGAGTAAAGTGGCTGGCAGAATTATGAGTCAGCTCATCAATGGCAGCAGCTTCCAATACCCCTCCTTTATGAAGGGAACCAAGCTTTTGGCTCCGGTCATGCGGTGTGAAACGGTAAAGGAAACTTGGGCTGTTATCTTCTGTTAAGTACCAGATTCCGGTCGAAGGATCCACGCTACATGCTTCATGCGAGAAGTACCCCATATCGCGGATCGGGGTTTTCGACATCTCATTTTCCGGATCAGAGGGATCGACTTCAAAGACAAAGCCATGCCCCATCTCTCGTGTTTCTTCACAGGTCAGCCATGTCCCCCATGTCGTCGGCCCTCCTGCACAATTCCGGATATTCCCTGAATTTGTAACGTATTCTTCAACTACTTTTCTGTCAGGTGTCACTACTAGTGCCGTGGTTCCTCCTGCTGCTCCCTTGCTCCAAGGGTTTTTCCCGTTGACAGGGAAGTCATGATTCGTACGGAGTTCATGATTTCGCACTAATACAGTCGAATTTTTCGGTCCCTGAAAAGCCGCCATTCCATCTGGAAGACCAGGAACTAAATCGCCATTTGGCATTATTTCGCCCGTTTTCGAAATAATTTTATACTGAAAACCACGGGGCAAATCAAGAATCCCATTAGGATCTTTAACAAGAGACCCGTAACCGCCAAACCCGCTTACCGGATTACCTGCTGGTCGAGCCGCTGCAATACCTGTTTGTCCGGCTAGAGAAAAAACGCCTGTTGCTCCTAACGTTAAAGCCAAGGTACTCATACTTCCCACTTTCAAAAACTCTCTTCTGTTTAAGTTTTTTGACATGATTTTGCCTCCTTAAAGTATGGTTGCGTGAAGGGCAGGACATCTTCTTTAACCAATGTAGCAGAAGGCTTTTAAATTCCTGTTAAAACAATATGTAGACAGTGTTAAAATTGGAAAATAGTTACAAAGAAATATTTTTCATTGGTGATTCGAAGGTCTTTATATTAATAAACAGGGATAAAGGCACGCATCCAGAGGATAAAAGCAGCTTTATAAAAGTAACCCGGTCAAATAATCTGTAACTTTTATAGTTAGTCATTAATAATTATTGTAAAATTTGCGCTTAATTTGTAAATAAAAGGTAAATATTTTATAACTCTTGTGAATGCAGGTTTCGGTTCCACAAGTATAATCCAATAACAGATTCTCCCAAAGGCATGTAATTGAGTCAGAATTAAATTATTTTGCGTTTCGAAATTTCACCCGTAAAGGCATGGATGTGCTTATATTTAAAATTTTTAATAAAATAATCTACTCACTTATCACCCATTCGACTGCTTCATCACTGACCGAGCGGCCTTATCCGCCGGCCCACACAAAAAAGAGGTGTCCTCAAAAGTTAGACTTTTGGGAAAACCTCTTAGTAAACTTTATCTCTTCCTCGTCCGTAAAATTGACAGCATCAGCCACATAAACAGGACGATGAAAACAATGAACCCGAGTTCGAGGATCGGCAGCGCCATCCAGCCTGTCGTTTCTGTACCGCCGATTGTAATCCCGAGTATAAGCGCGCCAAGGACAAGAGCTACGGCGAGAAGGAGAATGCTGAGTGTGAGCTGATTTCCGATCCGAGCGATTCTCAAACTGAGCCGTTCAGCGTCAGGAATGTTAATGTCGTGCCGAAGGCGCCCCCGTTCAATTAACGTCATCGATTTTTTTAGAGTATCCGGCAGTTCCCTCAGAATATCGACATACTCCATCGCATACGTCCTCATGCGCCGAAAAATGTATTCAGGGTTCATGAATTCCCGTATAAGCTCATCACCGAGAGGCTCCACCACTTCAATGATGCTCAAATCCTGATCGAGTTCGCTCACTACCGCTTCTACCGTGACGAGCGATTTTGCAACCAACGTGACGTCATGCGGCACGTCAATATCATACGTTCCGATGAGTGCCAGCAGATCATTAATTACTTCCCCGAATTGGATCTCATGAAGCGGCACGTTTAAATACAAATGGAGAAATTCATCCACATCTTTTTTCAGACCCTGCACGTCCAGATCAATCGGCCCGTCGCCGAGTTTGCTGAGAGATTTGACGATATCATCTGTGTTCTGACGAAGAATGCCAATCACAAGAGAGGCCAGAGATCCCCGCAGTTCAGGAGTGAGGCGCCCGACCATCCCGAAGTCGAGTAACGCCACCACGTCCTCTTTCATGACGTACACATTTCCAGGATGAGGGTCCGCGTGGTAAAACCCGTCAATGAATATTTGCCGGCATATAGAATGGGCAATCGTCTCGGCGATCAGCTTCCTGCGTTTTTTACTTAACTCGGCCGTATCCATCTGGCTGACGTTTTTCCCCTCAATGAGCTCCATCGTCATAATTTTCCGTGTCGTGCACGTCCAGTCCACCTCAGGAATATAGAGGTTCCTGGAGCTCTCTGTCTGTTTGCGGATCCGGTCCGCGTTACGTCCTTCAATTGTATAATCGAGCTCGCGGCGGATCATCTTTGTAAACTCTTTTACAAGCGTTGGCAAGCGGTAATGTTCCGCCCCGTCAATATGGCGGTCAGCCAGCGCCGCAAGTTCATGGAGAATATCGAGGTCAGCTTCAATCACCCGCTGAATGCCCGGACGCTGGACTTTTACCGCCACATCCTTGCCGTCTTTCATTTTTGCTTTATGTACCTGGCCGATAGAAGCTGACGCGAGCGGCTTTTTATCAAATTCGGCGAAAAAATCGGTCACCGTCTCTCCCATCTCGGCCTCAAAGACCACTTCCACTTCTTCATAGGAAAAAGGAGTTACATGGTCCTGCAGCTTCTCCAGTTCTTTTATGAGCGGCTGGGGAAAAATATCATTCCGCGTGCTCGCAATCTGTCCAAGCTTCACAAACGTGGGACCGAGTTCTTCAAGCAGAATTCGTATCCGTTCTTCCCTTGATTTCACCCGCTGGTCCTGTTTCGTCCACCATTTTCGCGGTCCAGGCACCTCATCCATCAGACCGATTTTCTGCACAAATAAACCAAATCCGTTTCGGATCAGTGCGTTAATAATTTGCCGAAACCGGTTGGCATGCCTCAGTCTCGTACTCTTTAACATCGGGAACACCCCATTTATATTTCTACCTGTATTATACCATTCCAACTGGAGGATTATTGCTCTTCTGCCAATTCATTATGTTAAATAGTTGTCACTCTGACATCAAGTGATACGCGGGTGCCCTCGCCGCCGGGGTGGCTCTATATGGGTATGTGAGGGACTCGGCTGTTTATTTCGGGCACTTTGCTGCTTATTGAGGCGTTCCGGCAATTATTTGTTGCACATTCGGTCCGACCCCCTAATTTCGGACACCTAATACCTTTTCCTAGCTAATTCTCAGAATTGCTACAATCTCACCTCCCTAGAAGGAAGCTTCCCT
>NZ_FOGT01000037.1 GCF_900111295.1 Salipaludibacillus aurantiacus
CAGGCTGTTGAGAAAGTATTCTCAACAGCCTTTTTTAAAAGAAAAGTAAGATATCTCACGATCTCATCACTACCGGCGGACGCTTTCCGTGGGGCTTGTCTTCAACTAATTCTGACTCAGCGAAGCATCGTCAGAATGGATTTTCAGACTGCGCTGATCCCATCGGAGTCGCCGCCTTTCGTTCTTCAATCAACCTAGAACATCCATCGTTTCCTATTTGCGGATGATGGTTATTTGTTCATCTGTTTTTATCTGATTATTCAGGTAAATATAGTATAATATTGATAAAACCACTCGTGAGGTGATTCGTTTGTTACGTCCTATTCGTGAGAAACAAGTGGAACTTGAAATGGTCTCTATTGATCAATTAGTGCCTGATGACCACTTACTTCGAAAGATTGACGCCACCATCGACTTTTCTTTTATCTATGATAAAGTCAAACCTTATTACAGTGAAGATAATGGCAGACCTCCGGTTGATCCGGTGTTGTTATTCAAGATGATGTTTATAGGATACCTTTACGGTATCAGATCCGAAAGACAGCTGGAGAAGGAAATTCAGACTAATATAGCTTACCGATGGTTTTTAGGATTAAATTTAACGGATTCAGTTCCTCATCATTCCACCATCAGCTTCAATCGACATAAACGGTTTAAAGAAACAGACATTTTCCAAGAGGTTTTTGATGAAATTGTTCTTTTGGCTATGGAGCACCGCATGGTTGGCGGACGAGCTTTGTTTACTGATTCCACGCACCTTAAAGCCAATGCCAATAAGCGTAAATTCATTAAGAAGACGGTTCAAGTTGAGACACGGGATTACATCAAGGAGTTGGATAAAGCCATTGAGGCGGACCGAAAAGCACGCGGAAAAAAGCCCCTACCGAAAAGAAAAGAGGTGGTAAGCGAAAAAGAGATTAAAGTCAGTACAACTGATAAAGAGAGTGGTTATATGTTCAGAGACGGAAAGCCCGAAGGCTTCTTTTATTTAGATCACCGGACGACAGACATGAAATATAACATCATTACGGATGTGCATTTAACCCCAGGAAATATTCATGATTCAAGGCCGTATTTAAAGCGTTTGGACAGGCAGATCAAGACATTTGGTTTTAACGTGGAAGCTGTCGGATTAGACGCGGGCTACTTAACCATTCCGTTGTGTAAAGGGTTAGAAGATCGTAGGATTATGGGGGTCATTGCTCATCGACGCTTTAAACCTAAAAAAGGTTATTTACCAAAGTGGAAGTATACTTATAACAGAGAAACAGATACGTATACGTGTCCGAATGGCAGCACGTTATCTTATACGACAACGACCCGGGAGGGCTATCGGCAATATCATTCAAACCCTTCAGAATGCGTGAACTGTCCATTGCTTAATCAATGTACGAAAGCCCAAAACCACAAAAAAATTCTTACGAGGCACGTATGGGAAGACAGTAAGGAAAAAGTAAGAGAGAACAGGCTTTCCAAAGAAGGAAAACTCCTTTATAAAAAGAGAAAAGAAACCATTGAGCGAAGCTTCGCGGATGCCAAACAGCTCCACGGGCTTCGCTACTGCCGGTTACGCAGCTTGAAGGGCGCATCGGAACAAGCGCTCATGACAGCGGCAGCACAGAACATTAAGAAGATCGCAAATCACCTCTCGGCCAGCTAAGAGGTGGTTTCTATTCCTTTATCATCGGAAGATGACCTAAATCAAGGGAAGAAAATAAAAAAGAAACCCACGCTTTTTGAAAAGGGTGGGTTTCTCAACAGCCTGA
>NZ_FOGT01000016.1 GCF_900111295.1 Salipaludibacillus aurantiacus
AAAGCATCACTCAACTCATTGAACCGCCGTATACGAGAACCGTACGTACGGTGGTGTGAGAGGACGGAGGGTCGAACCCTCCTCCTACTCGATTATGACACTGGTGCTTTTTATTATACTTGTTTAATAAGTTTTCCCATGAGCTCGCGAACGAAAAAAAGTTCTAAAAACGAGACGGCCCGTTTTAGAACTATAAGTGGTTTAAAAAAATCTGTTATCCTGGTCAGGATCTGTATTTCCTTCAATTTCTGCCCCAGGGTCTTTATCTCTGAATTCTCCTTCATTTTCCTCCACATCAACGTCCAGTTCTTCCTTTTTTAAGGTTTCTTCAATTTGCTCAACTTCTTGGACTTGGCGCTTCGATACGGAAACCTCATTGAGTTTAACCGGCTGCTTTTCAATTTCTATTTGTTCTTCTTTTAATGGAATTCGTAATTCTTCTTCATCACCTGCTTCAACAACCATTTCCTGGCGTTTGACAGGGATTCTGATGGTTTTTTCTTCTTCTATGACATCGGTTCGTACGTCGACTTCACCAGTCTGCTCACGTTCCTTGTTTATTTCTAATTCTTCTTCTCGAAGCTGCATCTCAGTCTCCTGGCCGTCTTCTTCCTGATTGGTTTTTCTATTACCAAACGTATAGGTCATGCCGCCCACAGCCGCGCCCAGTATCAGGCCTCCTTCAACAGGGACATTTAAGACCCACGTAATAAGACTGCCAATAATCGCTCCAGCCACTATATACCTTATCATTAGGCTTCCTCCGTTTATGTGATTTTTAAAAAGAGGGTAACTAAAGGCAAAGCCTTTTAAAGTTACCCTTTTGAAAAAGTTTAGCAAATGCTATTCTCTTTCAACATCCATATCGCCTTTAGTTTCTACATCTGCTTCGCCGTGTACGTCGACATCAGCCTTTTCTTTATGAAGAACGTCCCGCACCTGTTCATTTCTTTCAACAGGGCGCTTTTGGGCAGAAATTTCGCCGGTTACCACTGTATGCTTATCAGCATGCACTTCTTCAGCGGTCACAGGGATACGAACTGATTCTTCTTCTGTTATAGGCTCATCAGTTGGTTCGTGGTTAACTTCTCTCTGTTCAATCACAACCTGGTCATGAGAGACAGGGACATTAACTGTCTGTTCTTCTTCAGTAATCTCTTTATGAAGAACGACATCGCCGGTATCTTTTCTTTGTTTATCGACATCCAGCTCTTCTTCACGAAGATCCATATGAACCTCATTAGCGAATTCAGTCTCCTGTTCGCGGTCCTCCTGGCGTACTTCCTGCATTCCTTTTCGTCTTTCTTTCTGGTTTTGTTCATTACCATTAAATAAGTCGAAAAAGCCCATTTAGAACCCTCCTAAGAAATAAAATTAAAAGCGGTACAGCCATATCGTTCCCGCAGCAGAGTTCGTCTATCCGTGGAAGAAAGTGCATGAATTTCACACACGGTCCAACTTTTGAAATGATTGAATAAGCATAAATTAACCAGATGCAGAAGAAATAATTCTTTACCTCTTGGTAAAAATAGGAATTGCTATAGTATCTCACCCGCCATTTCTTTGTGATAAAATTAAGGTGTCATTAGTACCGTTTTTTAAAAACAATGGGGGAGAGGATGGATGAAGGTGAATAATCACGATGTTAAGAAGAAACCATTTTATAAAATACGGTGGTTTATGGTATTTACAACTTTATTGATCGCTGCTGTGCTCACCGGCTGTAACGATGAAGACGCAGCGCAAAGTGAGGATAACGGCAAAAGCAATGTGAGTGAGTTAAATGAACAGGAAAATGAGCAGAATAACTCAGTTAATGAAGCAGATAATAACGTAAACGATAGCGAAAACAAAAACAATAACGCCGACAACGATGAAGGAAATAATGCAACTGAACCAACTAACGAAGAAGCCATAGAGGAAGAGGAAACGGCTGAAGAAGAAGCAGAGAGTAATGGCGAATTTGAAAACGTGATTGCCGGCTTAGACCCTTCTGAAGTGGAAGACAGAATTAAAAGTCAGGCAGAAGACAATTGGGACGGCGACTACGAAATGCAGGTATTTGTTATTTCTAATCAAACTTCCGCTTATAGCGACTTGCTGGCATTAAACATCGATAGTGAAGTCAAAGAGACAGTATTAAATAATGCTTTTAAAGATTGGACCTTTGATTTTGAGATGGTCCAATTTGTATACGACAACCAGATGCAAGCTTATGATGATATTCAGGCGCTGGAACTGGATACCGAAGTGAAAGAACAGATTCTGGAAGATGCCTTTAATGACTGGGGCGATGATTTTGAAATGGTTCTGTACGTTTACGAGAACCAGTTAGAAGCCTATGAGGAAATAAATAACTGATTAAACGGACACGCTGACTGACAGGCGTGTCTTAATTTTTTTGAATTTTTAAAGGATACAAAGAAACAATGCAGAAAGAAGTATAATGAACTAAATATTGGGAGGGAACAAAAATAAAAGACGCATGGTTTACTATTCAAAAGATTGATCCTCTAACTTTTGCAATAAGTGAATACGGCCATTGGGAGAAAGTCCATTCTTTTTTGCTGCTCGGCACCCATTCGGCCGCCCTTATCGATACTGGGCTGGGGATCGATAATATTAAAAGAGTCACTGATCAGCTGACAAGTCTGCCAATTAAGGTGCTTACGACTCATGTGCACTGGGATCATATAGGCAGCCACGGTCAATTTACCGACATATATGTGCACGAAGGAGATTTAAACTGGCTGAAGCACGGTATTCAAGGGTTGTCTATCAGCCAAATAAGAAACGACATAAGCAGAGATATTACTTCGCCTGTACCTGAAACGTTCAATCCCGAAACTTATAAGCCTTTTCAAGGAGAACCAGCAGGATTGCTGGAAGACGGAGATGAAATCGATCTTGGGAACAGACAATTAATGGTCTATCATACACCCGGCCATTCACCAGGCCATATTTGTGTATTTGACAAGACAAACGGCTATTTATTTACTGGCGATCTTCTTTATGACCAGGCGCCAGTTTACGCTTTTTATCCCTCAACTGACCCTCAGTCCTTAACCGCGTCGTTAGTAAAAATAGCTGGTATACGAGGAGTGAGAGAGGTGTTTGGGTCACATCATACGTTAGGGCTTTCTCCGGAAATTTTGGAAGAAGTAAAAAAAGCCTGTACATATTTAAGAGAAAACGACCTCGCAAAATTCGGTACAGGCATTCATCAGTTTAACGGGTTCAGTGTACAATTCTAGAAAGAACTTGAAAAGTTGAAAAGGAGGACCTGTATATGAGATTGCCTGATTGTTTATTTTGCGGACGTTCGTTCAGATATAAAGAACTTCTTTTCTTTATGGGATCAGCAAAGCAGTGCCCACGGTGTAAAAACAGACAGTATATATCTCCTGACAGCAGACTGAGAGGAGCATTATACAGTTTCTTTTTTGTTGTTTTATTCTCACTTGGAGCTTTTTTTATTAACGCCAGCCCGTCTTTATACTTTATTTCAGGCTTCTTTATTTTAATTGGTGCTATTGCTGCAAGCCCTTTATTAATTAGATTTACTCGTAAAGAAGAACCTTTATTTTAGGCGGCTGGGTTAATTTTATCTGACATTCAAAATTTTACAGGAAAGAGGGAGAGGTAAATGCCTTACGTTAATATTAAAGTGACTAAAGAAAACGGCGGTCTGACTAAAGAAGAAAAAGAATCGTTGGTAAAAGGTGCGACATCCTTACTCCAGGAAACACTGGGTAAAAACCCGGCTTCTACCGTAGTAATCATTGATGAAATAGACACCGATAATTACGGTTTAGGTGGCGAACTGATTACTGAACGGAGAAAGCGCGGACAGTAATATAGTTGAAGTAAAAAAAACTGCTTACATGCAGTTTATTCTTATTCATAATGAACTCATTAAAGTATGCTACACTTTGGTTACACAATTTTCCAATTAAAGTGAGGGAAGATCTCAATGAATGAGAGTACAATTAAAGAACTTCAATCCAAAGAAGAGATTTTGCAAGCTTTCCCAGTCATGAGGCAGCTGCGTTCCCACCTTGATGAACAGGAATACCTGCAGTTAGTGGAAGAAGCGCAGAAACACGAAGGATATACTATGTATGCCATATTTGAGGAAAAGGAGCTTGCAGGCGTCATTGGGTTCCAACCGATGGTAACGCTGTACTACGGCCGGTTTATTTGGGTTTGTGACTTGGTCACAGATCTAAATAAACGATCTAAAGGTTTTGGAGAAAGTTTGCTTACATATGTGCATGAATGGGCAAAAGAAAACGGTTATGCCCTTGTCGCTTTATCTTCAGGGATCCGACGCTTTGAAGCCCATCGTTTTTATGAAGAAAAAATGGGTTATAACAAAGCCAGCTTTGTCTTTAAAAAAAGTTTATAATTGTTGGCACAAAAAAACAGCGTGTTATTAAACACGCTGAGCTCTGAATTAATTACCTTCTTTTTTAGCAAGTTTCACGAGAGTATGGGCCATCTTATGCTTTTCGTCATCATCACTGACTTTCCACATTTCCTGAAGAAGCTTTTCTTCACTATTTTTAGGCTCTTCATGGTTTTTAAGGTACTCTGCGACACGTTCTGCTCCTTTAGCCAGATGTTCTTCACTTAAACCAAGCTTTTCGCCTTTTTGGATCTTGTCGTTTAAATAATTTTGAAACTCGTCGAAACTTTCTAGAATTTCCTGTTTCTTATCTGGAGACATGTTCTCCAGTTTTTCTTCAGCTTGTCGTTTTGGGTCTGCCACAATAAATCCCTCCTAGTAAGTTATATTTTGGCAGTTCCCCCTATTTAAACTATTTAAACCATTATTATGAAACTTGTGCAAGTTTTATATAACAAATATATAAATAACTTATACATACGAGCAATAAAAAGAGCAGTTTTTTATTTTTTAGACAGGGAAATCGATACCCGAGCAGTGAGAGAGAGGAAAACAGAAAAGGGGATAGCGATAGAGAGAGAGTTTGCGAACGAGAAGAAAATTAGCATATCCTCTAACATTCTATTTCCGATGAGTACAAATTAAAACATTCGCTGGACACAAATTCCTGCGTTGTCGTACGTCGTGCAAAACTTCTCTAATTTACGTAAAACAAAGGAACGCTTTAAAAAGATTAGAGTGCCGGTTTAATATTACCGCTACACATACTTTTCCTATTAAAAAGCATAAGAAAGGAACGGTGGAATTTCCAAGATGATCAAGAATATATTCAGAGGAGCTGCGATTGGAATTACAGAAACAGTCCCTGGAGTAAGCGGCAGCACAGTTGCTATGATCTTAGGAATATACGGCCAATTAATATATTCCTTAAGCAGTTTAACAACTGATAAGAGGAATGAGCAGTTGCCATTTTTATTAACGCTTGGGATAGGGATGCTTTTTGGGTTTGCAGTCTCTATTTATCTCATCGATTATTTATTAAGCACTTACCGCACGCCGACATTATTATTTTTTGCAGGCATTATCACAGGGTTTCTGCCTTTTCTGTGTAAGGAAGCTGTTAGCAAGTCTCATACTTATTTTCAAAAGACACATTTTTTTATTATTATACTTTTTTTCCTACTAGTAGCCGGTGGGCAGTTTTTCGGCGGCGGTATTGACATGAATACCGCTGACTTATCGGTCGGAAATTACTTATTTTTAGGGCTTGCAGGCACGGTTGCAAGCACGGCTCTTGTTCTGCCCGGTATCAGCGGAGCTCTTATCCTGACTATTCTGGGTGTTTATGAAGTGGCAACTGCCTCTGTCCTTACCCTTCATCTTCCTGTCATTTTGCCGATATTAGCAGGGTTGATCCTCGGTGTTTTATTTACAAGCAGACTAGTCAGGTTTCTTTTAGAGAAGTATACCATGGAAACATACTCTGCTATGATCGGCTTAGTTGCCGGTTCTATAATTGCTGTTTTTCATAATGCTGGCGGGCTGATGGAAGCGCAGGTTTTAATAGTTTCCTTACTAACATTTATGGCAGGACTTTTTTTGGTATCTATATTAAAGAAAGTACAAAATGCCGGTTGAAGAGCGAGGTCTACGTGTTAATTATAATAATATTATGTAAACTTTTCGTTCTTTATAGTTAAGGATAAAACAGCCGGGTGGAAAACCTAATCACAATAAGCTTAGTTAATTATAATTAGTCAAATAAGCTGATTGAATGGGTAATATCGCTGATTGAAGAAAATTTCAAACTAATAGAAAGATTTTTAGTCCTTATAACTCACCTAAGTGAGCATACAAACGTGTTTTTTAGCTTACATGACACCAACCATGATAAAAAACGACCTGGGAGAGAGAAGAAACTCACATGATCACACGACATTTTAACTGTAAATCGATAAATTACTTAACACGGGGATTAATTAGGAGGTAAAAATGCCGCACGATTTAAAAAGTCAGCTGAAAGAGTTAGAGGAAAGCCATATAAGTCTTGAGGTTCGCAGAAGTCCGGAAAAACTGGCGGCCCTGCTTGCGGATGATTTCTTGGAAATAAGCAGTTCAGGATATAAATACGGAAAGAAAGAATGTCTCGAAACAGGAGTGGTTTTGACAGAAATGACGCTGCATGAGTTTGAAATTTATCCTCTCGCAACCAATATTGTTTTATCAACTTATTTTATTCATGATAAAACGAGGGACAAAAATACAATGCGCAGTTCTATATGGAAACTTACTAATGGAGTGTGGCAGTTATCTTTTCATCAGGGAACAGTGACTCCCCTTGAGCCTGAGGACTTTATAGGAAATGGTAATTAATGAAAAGGAACAGCGGGTGCTTCGGCAGCCGTTTTTTTTTATTGTATAGGTCTAATTATTACAGTTTAAAGGGCGTCCATTATTCTACAAAATATTCTGAAAACAAATGGTAAGTTTTAATAGAGAACGCTTCGTTAAGTTCTTAAACCTTTATAAAAGGAGGGTAGGCAGGTACTTATATTTTTTCAACTAAAAAGGAGGCCAACCATTTGAAAAAAACATCGTTACTTAGCGGACTTAGCAGTCTGGTAATTCTATTGTCCTTAGTTTCACCTTCAACTACTTCTGCAGAGCCAGGTGACTTGCCTTTAAACGGACTGATTCCTGAAACGGCTGATGAAACTGCTTTTATAGAGCTTGCGGAAGGGAAAACGTCTCCTGTCTATTCTACGTCTGATGCCATAGTGGAGAACCTGTTAGTAGAAACGACAATAGATAGTGATAATACAGGTGAACGTGATCTGGTTTCAATTAAAGTGATGAGGCCGAACACAGAGCCGGGAGTTAAAGTACCTGTTATTTATGAGATGAGCCCTTATCGAGCCGGTTTAAGGCCGCTCCATTTTTTTGACGTAGATGTGGATCTTCAACCAGTGCCTCATCCGGGGAATGGATACGGCCGTGGAAATGCTGGCGGCAAACCTTTCACCTCTGGACAAGTTACCGGCCAGCTGGCAAACTATTATGTCCCGCGCGGATATGCAGTCATTTTAGGAGAAGGAATCGGAAGCGGGCGTTCAACAGGCTGTGCGACTTCAGGAGACAAATATGAAACGTTAGGTACGGTGGCAGTTATAGAATGGCTAAATGGAAATGCAAGAGCATTCAATACGGACGGAAAAGAAGTTTTCGCTGACTGGACAACTGGAAATGTAGGAATGACCGGAGCCTCTTATAATGGCACCCTTGCTACTGCCGCTGCTACGACTGGAGTGGAAGGTTTGAAAACGATCGTGCCGGTTGTAGCTATTAGTAACTGGTATGACTACTTCCGTGCTAACGGGGCAGTTGTTGCACCCGGTGGTTATCAAGGAGAGGATGCCAGTGTGTTAGCTGACGCAGTGACCACGAGGGCCAATGGGGAAATTTGCGATCCTGTTCTTGAAAAAATGGTGGAAGATGAAGACCGTATAACAGGGGATTATAACGAATTTTGGGATGAACGAAATTACTTAAACGATATTGAAAACATAGAAGCAAGTGTGTTCCTTGTACACGGGCTAAACGACAGAAATGTAAGGACAAAACAATTTTCCCAGTTGTGGGAAGCGATAGGCAAGTACGATATTCCGCGTAAAATGTGGTTGCATCAAGGCGGGCACAGAGGGGCCGGTTCAGCTAACAACTGGCAGGAAACCCAGCATAAATGGTATGATTACTGGCTCTACGGATTAGAGAACGGCATTACGGAAGAGCCAAAAGTTGATGTTGAAAGAGAAGATCAGTCATGGCACAAACAGGATCACTGGCCGCATGCAGACGTCAAATCGACTAATCTTTATTTCCAGCCAGAAGGTGAAGGAACAGGTTCTCTGGAAGTATCACCGGTCCGGGATCTTCCAAAAGTAAAACAGACTTTTACAGATGCACCCCGGACAAATCCAACTAGTCTCATCTCCGAGCCGGACGACGTGCAGGAGAATAGGGTGGAGTACACAACAGACCAGTTAGCAGAACCGGTCCACATGAGCGGAACCCCTGAAATAAAGGTAAGGGCCAGTTTAAACAGTCAAGTCTCAAACTTATCTGCTTTTCTGGTAGATTATAAAAAGGACGGGACACAAACTGTGGTGACACGCGGATGGATGGATGCCCAGAACATTCACGGGGAAGAGCGTTCCATCAGCTTAGTTCCTGGCAGGGATTACACCTTTGAATGGGATATGCAGCCGCACGATTATGTCTTTAATGAAGGATCCCGTATTGGTGTGGTAGTAATGGCGAGTGACCGCGATCATACGCTTCGGCCATTTTCAGAAACAGAAGTATCTCTATTACCAACAAAAAGTTATTTGACACTTCCGATTATTAACGGAAAGGATGCCATTAAGTAAATATAAGCGCAAAAGAGACTAGGTAAAGGCTTAGTCTCTTTTTAATATGAAATAGGTATGGCTGCCTTTTATATTTTTCTCGCAAAGATTGTCTGTCGGCCTTCTTGCTCATTTTCTTCATAAAAAAGAATATGCCAGTTTTTAAATTCAGACAGCAGTTCTCCCGGTTGTAGCTTATATTTATCAGAAACTTTGCCGTTGCCAGCGGCAGAGACATAGTACGTCTCTATAAAAATAAAACCGTTCTTTCTGATCATCGATTTTATATAAGGAAACATCAGGCGGTCAAGATAATAGGTAACGACTGCCATATCAGCTGAATTTACCTCCAGGTCAGATTGTTTCAATTGAGTCAGGTCTCTTGTATGGACGTCAATTGACAGCTTTTCCTTATCAGCCAGTTCTTTCACATGACTAATTGCCACATCAGAAATATCCAATGCGAGGACCTTATAATTTAATTTTGCAAGGAATACACTGTTTGCCCCAAGCCCGCAAGCAAGATCGACTGCTGCGCCTCCGGTAAAATAAGGGGCCAGTTTTACTAGTCGCGGGTTAGGTTCTTTCTGCTTTTGCTGCTCTATTCGGTCGGCATGCTTACTGTTCCATTTATTTTTTGAATCCAATGGTCTGTTTCCCTCCAAAAAATATTATCAATTATTTCTCTTTAATTATCTCTATCATAAGTTTTTCAGGGATAAACATAAAGAAGGAGAAAAACAGAGGCAGGCTGATTTACTAACTTGGGGAAACAGCAGATGAGCTCGGCTAATTTTACTAAACAAGATAAACGGCAGCACTTAAATAATGAAAAGAAAAAGTGAAGGAAGAGTATTTTTGGGAAAAGACAAACCATTTCAGGTATTTGTCAAACAGATAGCCATTACGATCATAACTTGCCAGGAAATTATAAACTTTGCTGATTAACATATCCATTTGCTCCCACTCCCTTTTACTGGGTAGTGTGCACAAATTTTGGAAATTTATGTGGGGTTTCTAAAATTTTTTTATTGGTGGGACTTTAAACGAAAGATTTTGGGCTTTATTATGCTGGAATTTTACACGTGTACTACAAGACAGGAAGCTCAGCCTCGATAGTACTCGGCCAATATTAATCAGAATGTAAATACCATTCCTGACTAAGCCATAGAGAGATAAAGATGATAAACTAAAAATAATAAATATTTTAGATAAGTGCGGGGAGGGACTCTGGAGTGGAAGTGAATTTTGGGAACGTAGCCCATCATTATGCCAAGTACAGAAATGATTTACCTGATGAACTATTTGCCAGTTTTAAAGTTAGAGACTTAACTTTTCACGATAAAAAAGTAGCTGATTTAGGTTCAGGAACAGGCATCTTAAGCCGGGCACTTTTCAAAGAGGGGGCCGCGGTAACCGGCATCGAACCCTCGAGAGAGTTAATTCAAAAAGCTGAAGAAATTGATATAAGTGAAGAGATGACAATTAAGTATGTGAATACGGGTGTTGAAAATGCAAACCTGGACTCCAATTCATATGATTATGTAACTGTTTTAAGAGCATGGCACTGGTTCGACAGAGAAAAAACGCTTGAAGTGATAAATCAAATATTAAAACGAAATGGAAAATTAATGGTGATGGATTCAGGGTTCATTTCTCAAGAGTCACTAATAATGGATACACTGGATATGATTAAAGCTTATATGCCTGATGGCAAATTGAAAGCTGCCGGATCAAAGGCAAGTTCAACACAAAGAATAAATGGTTTTCCTGTTGAATGGTTTAAAGAGTGGGAAGATTACGGGCTGGACTTAAATGACACCTATAAATTCAATTATATGGTGTCATTTTCCAATGAAGAATGGACAGGAAGAGTCGGATCTCTTTCATGGCTGTCCCAAATCCAGGAATCTGACCGCCGGAAACTGCTGAAGCAACTATATAGTCATCTGAATAAAAAATTTAACGACACTCAGCATGATATCGAACATGCATGCACCGTTGCCCTTTTAACTAAACGGTAGAGCGGCCAGGAGGGATAATATTGGGATTGGAAACGCTAAATGACACGATTTTAAAGTGCAACAAATGTCCGAGACTGAGAGAGTGGTGTCTGCAGCAGGAAGGATCAAAGAAAAAGTTCGAGAATGAGACTTACTGGAAACTGCCATTACCAGGGTTCGGCGATCCAGAAGCCAAGGTTCTAATAACAGGTCTTGCTCCTGCAGCACACGGAGGAAACAGGACAGGCAGGGTATTTACTGGAGATACGTCAGGCGAGTATTTATTTTCAGCTCTTTACCGGCACGGATTTTCCAGTCGTAAAGACTCTTTATACAGGAATGATGGTCTTAGCTTAACAGACGTGTATATAACAAACGTGGTCAAGTGCGCTCCGCCCAAAAACAGGCCTGATGCTTCTGAATTTCATACTTGCAGCCCTTTCCTGATAGAAGAAATGAGGCAGTTGAAACAAGTGAAAGTTATCCTGGCTCTTGGAGGGCAGGCTTTTGATAAAACAAGACGGGTTTTAAGAGATATGGGGGCGAATGTGGGAGGAGCAGCATTCGGCCATGCTGTCATATATGATCTGGGACCGGGCTTTCCAGTTCTTGCAGGTTCTTATCATCCTTCTTTATACAATATTAATACCCGGCGTGTAACACCTGCTATGCTGGACGATGTCTTCGAATCTATTAAAACGTATTTATAAAGCACTACCTTTGGTGGCAGCTGAAAAAGCCGTCCTTATTTGTCTTGCGTTTTTTTTAAAGGGCTATGGTCTAAAAATTTATAATGCAACCTCAAGAATTTTCAAAATACAATTGTTGACAGATGAACCCGATCCCTATAAAATACAATGTAATTCTTTATGGTTTTAGTTTAGCAGAGTGAGATTAGAAAAAATGAGATTAGCTGAGGAGAGTGAGTATGATGAATGAAGTGAAAGCAAAAAAGGGTTATTTTGGTGAATTTGGGGGGAGTTTCGTTCCGCCCGAATTGCAGGAAGTTCTGGATATGCTTGCAGAACAGTTTGAGAAATATAAGAATGATCCGGAGTTTAATGAAGATTTCAAATATTATTTGCGGGAATTCGTTGGAAGAGAAAACCCGTTAACATTTGCAAAAAATTTAACTGAAGAATTTAACGGAGCGAAAATTTACCTTAAACGGGAAGATTTAAACCATACAGGCGCCCACAAAATTAATAACGTGATTGGCCAGATTCTGCTGGCTAAACGAATGGGCGCGCACCGCATTATTGCTGAAACAGGCGCCGGGCAGCATGGCGTAGCAACCGCTACAGCATGCGCCATGTTTGGAATGGACTGCACGGTTTACATGGGTAAACTGGATACCGAAAGGCAGGCATTGAATGTTTTCCGTATGGAGCTTCTAGGCGCGAAAGTAGTGCCTGTTGATAAAGGCCAGGGAAGACTGAAAGATGCCGTGGATGAAGCTCTGCAGGATTTAGTGAAAAATTACGAATCGACGTTTTACCTGCTAGGTTCAGCCGTCGGACCTCACCCGTTTCCATCGATGGTTAAACACTTCCAGTCAGTTATCAGTGAAGAATCGAAGCGCCAGATTCTTGAAAAGGAAGGACAGCTGCCAAATGCGGTTATTGCTGTGACCGGTGGCGGGAGCAATGCGATTGGCGCGTTTGCCCATTACATTGACGAACCATCTGTCAGGCTCGTCGGAGTGGAGCCTGAAGAAGCAGCTACGCTGTCAAAAGGGACACCGGCAGTACTCCATGGATTTAAATGTCTTGTGCTGCAGGATGAGAACGGCAATCCTGAACCGACTTACTCTATCGCTGCAGGGCTGGACTATCCGGGGATCGGTCCTGAACACAGTCACTTGAAAACAAGCGGCAGGGCAGAATACTATACGGTATCTAAGGAAGAAGTCCTCGATGCTTTTCAGCTTTTATCGAAAAAGGAAGGGATCATTCCAGCTTTGGAGAGTGCCCATGCTGTGGCGTTAGCTAAGAAGCTGGCTCCTGAATTTTCAAAAGAGGAAAATATCATTATTAACATTTCAGGCCGCGGCGACAAAGACGTCCAGCAGGCGTATGAGATGTTTAATAATCAGTCATAAAGGTTGGTGCTGCCGACGTTCCACCTACACATGTATCACGAAGATACAACGAGTAAAATGCCACATACGGCAGCTTAAAAAAGGCAACAAACAAACCCGCCAGGTCACACTGGTGGGTTTGTTTACTGCTTTCCGAACATCCGGCTCCAAATATTCCGCTCATATTCCCATAGTTTCAGGTCCTTTTTTTTGTTTAGAAAGTCGATCACTCTGTCACCATGTTTTGGAAATGACAGGTCGGCTTTTTCATCAAGGAGGACACGAACGCGCATGAGGCCTTTATTAACCATGACGTTATCACAGTCTTCCCATAAAAACTTCTCCATAAGGCTTACATCCCTGTCTTCTATTACTTCCAGAATGAATAAATCCTCTTCACAAAAACCAGCGTAAAAGAACCCGCTCTTTATCTTGCCGATTTTTACGGGCACAATCATTTGCACCTCAGTACCCTCGCTTTGAAACCATTCTCTCACAAGTCGTTCATGATCTGACGTCTGTTTCTTTTGATTATCCATTTTTTCACCACCAGCTGGATTACGTATGATAAGATAACATTAACAAAAATTCCCTGTGTTTTAAACTTAATTAACGGCGGGGGGCTTTCACCATGGTAATTGAGCTTGGAATAATCATTGTTGTTTCAGCTGTTATCTTATCTTGGAATATCAAACGTTTATTACGAAAATATTATCACATTGAAAGGAAAAAATCTTTCTTTATCGAATACGTTAATCTGAGCCACAAAATCACTATATGGACTCTAAATGTCGTATTCTTCATCGTGCAGGCTGTCGTTTCTTATATGGTCACTTTTCATGCGTACAGCTATTATGTATTATTTTTTATCTCTAGTGGGTTTATCCTGCTCACATTCTTTATTCAAAGCTATTTTGAATGGAAGTATTCTTCCCAGCCGCAAACCTCACTTCTCACCTTGACTGACCTTTTAATTTTTCTTTTTGCTGCGTTAATATTTTTCCAGTTAGTCACTTCCTCCCGGAGTCAGGCACTATTTAGTTTAACAGCTTCAATAATATAAGTGTAAACATAACTAAATTGTGAAATAGATGATTAGACAGGACTTAAGGAGGCTGGTTGAATGAGTAAAGAGTATAAAGCTATTATTTCAATTGTTGATAACAACTTGACTGACACCGTACTCGAAAAGATTGAAGAAGAACATGGAATAACTAGCAGTACAGTGATTCTTGCCAGAGGAAGAAGTGATAAAGACGGTGGATTTTTCGGGTTCAAGGTTGAACCGGAGAGAGAATGTGTTATAACTCTTGTTAATGAGGAATCATTAAAGCAAGTCATTGAGACGATCGAGACTTACGGGGAGTTAAAAGAGCCGGGGCAAGGTATAGTGTTCTCACTATCGTTAGAGCATGTAGGTGGTTTACTTCCTTCCAATATGAACTAATAAATAAGAAGGGGCTTTCTAAAGTTTGAAGGCACCTTTTTCAATCATTGTTTTACATAATAATAAATTTCAAATATAAGTATAAACACTAATTTATTATTGATAATGTAAGGTGAAAAAACGTTGATCTCCTGGGCTGGTCTCCGCGGGGCTGTACCAATTGTTTTAGCCACTTTCCCAATGATTGCAGGACTTGAAAATGCTCAGTTGTTTTTTAACGTCGTGTTTTTCGTCGTGTTGACTTCCGCGTTAATACAAGGCGCAACGATCTCTCCTTTTGCCCAAAAATTAGGCTTAACAGGTCCCAATAAAGTTGTTCCTTTGCATTCGTTAGAGCTCGTATCAATCGGCCAGACCAACGCCGAGATCATCGAGTATACGTTTAATGAAGAAACAAGGATTGTCGGAAAACCACTGGCTGAAATTGAATTTCCTGACGACGTCTTAATCAATGCTATCATCCGGAAGGGTGAATTAGTTACTCCGTATGGTGAGACTGTGATTAAAGATAAGGACATCCTTTATATTCTTGTATCCAGGTCAAGTAAGAAAGATCTTAAGAAAATGCTTGGAGAGCGCAAAAATATTCCTGATGATTAATAAAATTAAATGTAGTTCTAACTGGAGGTTTCTTTATAATTTAGAAACCTCCTTTTTATATCATCAAATTCAAAAAATTAGATTTTAATGAAATATAGGAAGGAGCATTCATATGGAAGATCCAAAGCATATTGTCTCTGCAGCAGCCGTTGTTTTAAATGAGGAAGGGCATCTCTTATTAATTAAAGGGCCTAAAAGAGGCTGGGAAATGCCCGGCGGCCAGGTTGAAGAAGGAGAATCAGCCATGGACGCAGCAGTGAGAGAAACGAAAGAAGAAAGCGGCATCGATATTGAAATTATTAAATTCTGCGGTGTTTTTCAAAACAAAGGTGATAAAATTTGTAATTTACTTTTTCTTGCAAAACCGCTCGGCGGGGAACTAACCGTCACAGCCGAAAGTCTTGAAACAGGTTTTTATCCGGTGCAGGAGGCTTTGGAACAGGTCACTTGGACTAATTTCAAAGAAAGAATCATGTTATGTTTAAACGAAGACCAGCATCCCTTTTTTATAGATTTTTAAAAAGGCTAAGAATAAACTTTGAAATTGACAGGAGGGTATTATGAGTTATAAATGGCTGGACTGGGCAAAAAGAATCCAATCTGTTTCACAAGCGGGGCTTGCTTTTTCAAAAGATAAGTATGACATCGAACGCTACAAAGAGCTGCAGGCTGTAAGTGCAGAGATTATGGCGGAACATACTAATTTAGAGACTGAAAAAATCATCGGGCTATTTGATAAAGAGTCAGGTTACCAGACGCCTAAAATAGACGTGCGCGGTGGAGTATTTAGAAAGAATAAGATTCTTTTAGTGCATGAAAAAATGGATAATAAGTGGTCCTTGCCTGGAGGGTTTTGTGAGGTAGGGCTTTCGCCAGCTGAGAATATTATAAAGGAAGTAAAAGAAGAAGCAGGATTCGATGTGAATGCAGCCAGGTTGCTGGCATTACTGGATATGAATAAGCATCCGCATCCCCCTCAGCCTTACCATTATTACAAAATATTTATTCTCTGTGAGCTGGCGGGAGGCAAAGCGGCTGCAGGCCTCGAAACTAAAAATGTTAAATTCTTCAGGGAAGATAATCTACCGGACTTATCTCTGGCCAGAAATACAGAAGGGCAAATCAGTATGCTGTTTGATTTTTTGAAAAATCCTGAAAAGCAGACGATTGTCGATTAGAAAATTAGAGGAGGAACCCCGATGGCTTATTTTAAAACAGAAAGATTAGTTTTGAGGCCCCTTCAGCTCAAAGATGCTGAGCGAGTGGAAGAGCTGGCAAAGGAATATGATGTGGCGAAGACAACATTGAATATTCCTCACCCTTATCCTGAAGGGGGAGCTAAAGAATACATCCAACGCGTAACCGAAGCAGAAAAAAATGGAGAGATTGTATGCCTGGCAATTACGCAAAAAGAAAACGGTACTTTTATAGGGATAATCAATATAAAAGAAGATTTGAAACACCATCGGGGAGAACTGGGTTACTGGATCGGAAAACCTTATTGGGGCCAGGGGTACTGTACTGAAGCAGTAAAAGCACTGATTCCGTTCAGTTTTCAGGAATTGAAGTTAAACAAATTATTTGCGACAGCCTTTACAGCTAACCCGGGTTCATGGAAAGTGATGGAGAAAAGCGGCCTAAAGTATGAAGGGACATTAAAACAGCATGTTCATAGATCAGGCCGTTATTTTGATTTAGCTTATTACGGGTTACTTAAAGAAGATTACTTAGGAGAATGGTAATTGTTTTTGGGAATTTAGCAAAAATAAAGGGATGATAAGAGCCACTGGATCAGCTTAGCTACTGGCGAGTGGCTCGAAAACCGGAAATAAAGTCCTCTCATCGCGTGGATGATCAAGTGAGGGGATGATAAAAAGGATATAAGGTCTTCTCAACGCGCGGAAGATCAAACGAGCGGCTCATAAAAAGGATATAAGGTCCACTTATGACGTCAATGGTCAAGCGAACGGACGATGAAACGAATATATAGTCCACTCTACATGCGCGTGATCGAGTGAGCGGACGATAAAACGAATATATAGTTCACTCAACATGCGAATGATCGAGTGAGCGGCTGATAAAACGGATATATAGTCCACTCAACATGGGCGTGATCAAGCGAGCGGACGATAAAACGACTATATAGCCCGCTCATCGAGCCGATAATTAAATGAGTGGCTCTGAAAACTTAAATAATGCCCATTCAAAGGCTGCACCCGCTGATGAGTGGATCATAAAGTGCCTGCTCCACCCGCCCGATCAGCGTCAACATGGCTCCCGTTCACTTATGAAACCGCCGTGAACCACCGCTGCCGCAACACCCCATCACCGGTCGCGAAAACTATAATAAAGAGCTGGCTTCAAAAGTTACCCTTTTGAGCCAGCCCTTTATTACAATCGTTAAGCTTTAACTTGAATGGCTTTCTCCTGCTTATCGTTTACTTCCCCGATCACCGCTGTGGCTGTGTGGCCTTTACTTTTCATCTCCTGAACATAATCATCTGCTTCTTCTGCCGGCAGGCTGACCAGCAGTCCGCCGCTTGTAATTGAATCGCAAAGAATCAGCTGGTCATGCTTTTTAATTTTTTTCTCATAGGAAACGTTCTCAGATAACCAGCTGTGATTATCGCGGGCACCGCCTGGGATGACGCCAGCTTTGGCATGTTTTACTGTCCCGTCAATAACGGGGATAGCTGAATAGTGGAAAGTCAATGTCACATCGCTTCCGGAAGCCATTTCATACCCGTGGCCGAGAAGGCCAAAACCGGTCACATCAGTCACCGCATTCGGGTGGTAATCAGCCAGTGTTTCAGCAGCTGTTTTATTCAAGGCAGCCATTGTGTTCGTAGCTTCCTCTTCTTCCTGTTCGGAAGCTTTTCCGAATTTAACAGCCGTGGTGAGGATTCCTACACCAAGCGGTTTAGTCAGCACTAATTTATCCCCCGGTTTGGCCCCCACGTTTTTGAATACTTTGTCAGGGTGGACGGTGCCTGTGCAGCTTAAGCCGTACTTAGGCTCCTGGTCGTCTATGGTGTGCCCCCCTGCAATGACGGCACCAGCTTCTTTCACTTTATCGGCGCCGCCTTTTAAAATCGCCGCGAAAACTTCAGCAGGCAGTTTTTTAATCGGAAAGCCCGCAATATTAAGAGCGGTTTTAGGCGTGCCGCCCATGGCATACACATCGCTGAGGGCGTTGGCCGCAGCGATTTGACCGAACATATAAGGGTCGTCCACGATCGGAGTGAAGTAATCCACTGTCTGTACGATAGCAAGATCTTCTGTTAATTGATAGACGCCGCCGTCGTCTGATGTGTCAAGCCCGACGAGCAGCTGTTCGTTATCATCTGATGAAGGCAAATGGCACAAAACTTGCGCCAGGTCACTTGGACCGATTTTGCATCCTCAACCAGCTTTTTTAGTCATTTGAGTGAGTCGTTTGTTTGATTGGAACGGTTTTTTAAACATCCTGTTATCGCACCTCCTTTACTAACGTCCATTATAACTGTTTTCTTTGACCTTGGACAAATGATCTTTTACAATATAGTGTAGTTAAAAAAAGTTCACATAATATTCACAAAAGGGGTTTTTCAAATGAAGCTAAAAGTAACTATTGAATTTTGCATGCAGTGAAACTATGCGCCTAAAGCTGCGAGTTTCGCAGAAGACGTATTTGAAGATATGCGGCACAATGTGGAAGAGATGATCCTTATTCCAAGCTCTGGCGGTGTATTTGAAATATATGCGAATGGCAAAAAGATTTTTTCTAAGTTTGACACTGACCAGTTCCCGGATCACAAAGAAGTCATTAACCAGCTTGAATCAATGGTAAATTATGGATAATTTAGCTCCATAACACCGCCCATGAGCGGTGTTTTTTTGACTTCGGAGCCTGTCTCCGAAGCCTGAAATATTCCTGTTTGCGATGAAGAAGCTGCCATCCCCTATGTAAGCGCCGCCATATTTATTCATTTTTTGTTTTAATCTTTCCGTTGTTTTTGTATAATAATGACGAGGGACCGAAGTTAAGTTTGTACTGAAAGGGGAGAGGGAACTGTGTTGAAATTGTTTATGAAATGGCTTGGAATCGGCATAGGTATCGGAGTAGCTATTTATGCTGCCGGTTTTGCAAAGGATTACAAAGAGCAGCAGGAAATTGCACGTGAAAGAGATCGATTTGGTACAGGTGAATAAAACTGTTTCTACATAAGGCGTCAGGCCCTGTGGAAAATGGAAAAGGTGGTCTATTCAGACCACCTTTTTATAAAGTGAACGTTATGGGGCAGAGTCGATGTTTATCTTTTGTAAACACCTCATTTTACGTTTAATACGAGCCTTGCCGATGCTGTTGCTTTTATAAGTTATACAAGCGAACCACCCCTCAAGACAATCAAACGAATCCCGTTTTCATTCACTTTCGTTGAACAAGGCCAGTGACCTTCTTCACTAATTAGATTAACCACTGAAGGAAAGGGCTATAACTGGTAATATAATGAACTGAGGAGTTTTAATCATGAATCCATACCAACTGCTTCCGCCGGTCCATGAGGTGCTCGTCTCACCAGAAGCGCAAGAGCTGATAGACATATGGCAAGTTCCTGGAAAACTGTTTAAAGACTGGGTACAGGAGGAAGTCGATTACGAGAGGGAGCTCATTGCTGAAAAAAAGACGTCCGATGATAGCTTAACAAGGCCTCAGCTTACGTCTCAAATTTTAAAAAGACTTACACGCCGGTGCCGTGATTTTTCGCCATATAACTTAAGGCATGTCGTGAATGCGACTGGAACAGTTCTCCATACGAACTTAGGACGGGCCCGCCTTAGTGAGCGTGCAGCAGCCCAGGTTGTGAAAAGCGCCACCCATTATTCCAATTTGGAATATGACCTGGAATCGGGACGAAGAGGATCACGGCATTCGATTATCCAGGATATGCTTGCGAAAGCCTCGGGCACTGAAGCAGCCATGGTCGTTAATAACAACGCTGCTGCTGTGTATTTTATTTTAAGGGCTTTTGCCCAGGGGGCTGAAGTGATTGTCTCACGGGGCGAATTAGTCGAAATTGGGGGCTCTTTCAGAGTGTCTACTATAATGGAAGAAAGCGGTGCAAAACTTATCGAAGTGGGGACCACTAACAAAACCCATCCTTCCGATTATGAAGAGGCCCTTTCAGATAAAACAGCTATGATCATGAAAGTACATACGAGCAATTTTAAAACGGTCGGGTTTACTGAAGAAGTGCCTGCGAAAGAGCTGAAACGTATTGTTTCATCCTCGGCATCAGAAGACGCTCCTATCGTTTATGAAGATCTCGGAAGCGGGTCGCTGTATCCGTTTAAAAACGAAGGAATTGGCGATGAACCTTTAGTAAAACAGGCCCTGAAAGACGGAGCTGATCTTATTTCATTCAGCGGGGACAAGCTGCTGGGCGGGCCCCAGGCCGGAGTGATTGCAGGGAGGAAGGCACTGATCGATAAACTGAAAAAACATCCGCTGGCCCGGGTACTCAGAGTGGATAAAATGACGCTTGCCGCACTTGAAGCCACACTGTTTGATTATGTATACCCCGAAAACGAATTAAACGACAATCCGACAGTGAGAGATATTTTAAAATCCCGGGAACAAATTCGGGAAACAGTCCAACATACTTTCAACGAATTGCAAGGCAGCCTGCATTCAGTCAGTTTGTCGGTTGAAGAAGAAACATCTAAAGTAGGCGGGGGAACGATGCCTCTTGAAGAACTGCCGACATGCGGAATCGCCCTGACTAAAGAAGGAATGTCTGCAAATGCGTGTGAGCGCTTTTTCAGAAAAGGAGATATTCCTGTCATTTGCCGTGTGTCTGAAGACCGGCTGTTTATGGATTTCCGGACACTGGATAAAGAGGATCTTTTAGTTGTTAAAAATAAAATACTCGCACTGGATAACGTCAATGGAGAAGGCTGACTCAGCCTTCTCCATTTGTTTGTGAGACGTGATTTTTCTTTTTTGTCTTATGGGACCCTTTTAAAGGCTCAGGCTGTGTTGTATGGTTCTCGGCAGCTTTTGGGTTGGACCGTCTTTGTTTTTTAAATGTATTTTTCTCCATGTCATGGACCTCCTCTGAAAAGATGATAAGGATTGCTTTCTGTTTTTAGCATACTCACCCTCGCTTGAAACATACTATAGCTGAAGGTTATTTTAGAAAAGGAGTTGGTTCCGTATGCCTTATGAAAAAAATAAACGGCAGGCTTTTGAAGCGGCTCAGCAGGCTTATGTGCACATGGAAGAATCCTACAGCCAAATTGATCCCGGTTCCCCGGATTACGGGCACCAGACAAGGCTTGCAGAAGAGGAACTGAATAAAGCTTTCCAGATTATCAGCAAAGCTTATACAACAGCATCTGAACATCAAAGACAGCAGCTTGACCTATATTCACAAACACTCGAGCGCCTGAAGCAGGATTTAATGTAATAACCGTCATTCATGTTTAATTGGCCTGCCCATCCGGAGTCAGGCCTTTTGTTATGTGTATAATTAAGGTTCCTTATCCCCCATCTGCCATGCTCACTTTCTAATAATTTTCCAGCTATAACAAAATCTCTGAAAAGCAATTTGTCAAATTTTTTCAAGGGATATGATTTGACTGGTTAATGTGAGGGGCTTCATACTAATTGCTATAGTGCGAAAATGAAAATATGACAAATTTTCGAAAAAAGGTTTTAGACAATTATGAAAATGTGTTATATGATAGTACGTGAAGGAGGGAAATACATATGTCAAACGAAAATAAAGCATTGTATAATTCAAAGAAAACCTTTGAAGCAAATGGCGAAACGTATCATTACTACGACTTGAAAGCGATTGAAGATGCGGGAGTTGGAACCGTTGCCAATCTTCCATACTCCATCAAGGTGCTTCTTGAGTCCGTCCTGAGACAATATGACGGGCGTGTCATTAAAGAAGAACATGTGGAGAATTTAGCTAAATGGGGTACGGACGCAGTAAAACATGTGGATGTTCCATTTAAGCCTTCCCGGGTCATCTTACAGGACTTTACAGGCGTTCCTGCTGTTGTGGATCTTGCCTCTCTTCGTAAAGCCATGGCTGACATGGGCGGAGACCCTAAAGAAATTAACCCGGCTATTCCTGTAGATCTGGTTGTTGACCACTCTGTTCAGGTAGACGTTTTTGGTAAAGCAAACTCGCTCATGCGCAATATGGAGCTTGAATTTAAAAGAAACGAAGAACGATATAAATTCCTGAACTGGGCTCAGAAGTCTCTTGATAATTACCGGGCTGTACCGCCTGCAACTGGTATTGTGCACCAAGTTAACCTTGAGTACTTAGCAAATGTTGTACAGGAATCAGAGACTAACGGGGAAAAAATTGCATTTCCTGATTCTCTTGTCGGTACTGACTCCCATACAACAATGATTAACGGCCTCGGTGTATTAGGCTGGGGTGTCGGCGGTATTGAAGCCGAAGCAGGTATGCTTCAGCAGCCGTCTTATTTTCCTGTGCCTGAAGTTGTCGGATGTAAGCTTAACGGGGCTATGCCTGAGGGCGCGACTGCCACTGACCTTGCATTAAAAGTGACTCAGGTTTTACGTGAGAAAAAAGTGGTAGGGAAGTTCGTTGAATTCTTCGGCAGCGGCCTTGCTGATATGACGCTTGCTGACCGTGCGACAATTTCCAATATGGCTCCTGAATACGGCGCCACTTGCGGATTTTTCCCTGTCGATGATGAAACGCTGAACTACCTCCGTTTCACTGGCAGAAGTGAAGAACTTGTAGAATTAGTAGAAAAATATACGAAAGCAAACGGCATGTTCTATACACCAGGACAGGATGATCCTGAATTTACGACCGTAGTGGAAATCGACCTGGGATCCATTGAGCCGAACTTGTCAGGACCTAAGCGTCCGCAGGATCTTATTCCTTTATCAAAAATGAAAGAGAAGTGGGAAGAAGCGTTAACAGCTCCTGTTGGAAACCAGGGCTTTGGGCTGTCTCCTGAGGAAATTTCCAAAGAAACAACTGTAGTGCATCCAAACGGAAATTCTTCCACTCTTAAAACTGGTGCTATTGCCATCGCTGCGATTACAAGCTGTACGAATACGTCAAACCCGCACGTTATGCTTGGTGCAGGCCTTCTTGCTAAAAATGCAGTTGAAAAAGGCTTAGACGTGCCTGATTATGTGAAAACAAGTTTAGCTCCCGGTTCTAAGGTTGTAACAGGCTATCTCGAAAACGCCGGATTAATGACATACCTTGATAAATTAGGGTTCAACCTCGTAGGTTACGGCTGTACGACCTGTATAGGCAACAGCGGCCCTCTTCCTGAAGAGATCGAGAAAGGCATTTCAGAAAGTGATCTGACCGTCGCCTCTGTATTGAGCGGTAACAGAAACTTTGAAGGACGTATCCATCCACTAGTTAAAGCAAACTACCTGGCATCACCGCCGTTAGTTGTCGCTTATGCGTTAGCAGGAACTGTGGATATCGATCTCCAAAACGAGCCGATCGGCAAAGATGCTGACGGAAATGACGTCTTTTTCTCCGACATATGGCCGTCTAACGCGGAAATCCAAAAAGCAATGGAGAAAGCGGTGGAGCCAAAACTTTTCAAGAAAGAATATGAGCGGGTATTTGACGACAATGAGGAATGGAACAAACTTCAGACGACTGAAAGTGACCTGTATAACTGGGATCCTGAATCCACTTATATACAAAACCCGCCATTCTTTGAAGATATGTCAGCTGAACCTGAAGACGTTAAAGAGCTTAATGGCTTAAGAGCGGTTGGTAAGTTTGGCGACTCTGTCACCACAGATCACATTTCACCTGCTGGTGCCATTGCGAAAGACAGCCCGGCCGGCAGATACCTTATTGAAAAAGGCTTATCTCCAGCTGAATTTAACTCTTACGGTTCCCGCCGCGGGAACCACGAGGTAATGATGCGTGGAACATTTGCTAACATCCGTATCAAAAACCAGCTTGCTCCGGGGACAGAAGGCGGTTATACGACTTACTGGCCGACTGGCGAAGTAATGGCGATTTATGATGCGTGTATGAAATACAAAGAAGAAGACACGGGACTTATTGTCCTTGCCGGTAAAGATTACGGTATGGGAAGTTCCCGTGACTGGGCAGCTAAAGGAACTAATTTATTAGGTATTAAAACAGTTATTGCTGAAAGCTTCGAACGTATTCACCGAAGCAATCTTGTGTTGATGGGTGTGCTCCCGCTTCAGTTTAAAGAAGGGGAAAACGCTGATACTCTTGGGCTTACCGGGAAAGAACACTTTGAAGTGCAAGTGACTAATGAAATCCAGCCGCGTGATCACGTGCAAGTGGTCGCTAAGGATGCTGAATCAGGTAAAGAAACGACTTTTGAAGTTCTTGCCCGATTCGACAGTGAAGTGGAAATCGACTACTACCGTCATGGCGGTATCCTGCCTATGGTACTTCGTAACACGCTTGCTGAAAAATAAAAGATTAAAAGATTACAAAAGGTGTTTGTTTTAGGGCACCTAGTTTGTCGAGAAACCCACGCTTTTCAAAAAGCGTGGGTTTTTTATTTTTCTTCCTATAATAAAGAGTAGTATCTATAATTACATTACATTTACTTGAATAATCAGATAAAAACAGATGAAAAAATATCATCATATCTATATAGGAAACGATGGATGTTCTAGGTTGATTGAAGAACGAAAGGCGACGACTCCGATGGGATCAGTGAAGTCTGAAAATCCATTCTGACGATGCTTCGCTGAGTCAAAATTAGTTGGAGACAAGCCCCACGCTTGTCCCCGTTTAGGGGGGAAACGCCCGCCGGTAGTGATGAGATCGTGAGATGTTTTACTTTTCTTTCAAAAAAAGCTGTTGAGAATACCTTCTCAACAGCCTGGGTGCCTTTTTTAAGGCACCTTTTTTATTTTTCATATTTATGTACGTTTTTTTTTTTTAAAACCATTGAGCAGATAGAAAATTAGACAGAAGCACTGCAAGATAGACAGCCAGTCTTAAGGTCTACATAAACAACAACCATCCGATCAATGACAAAGTCTGCATCTAACAGAGTGCCAATGAATAATACTAATGGCTCTTTTTCTGGATTATACTGTTTCCTTGCAGGTAAAGAGCGAAATATCCCAGGACATTTTTAAATTGATTTTATTATTTCACTTTCAAAACCAATTAATTAAGCCATCTGTCATATTGTGGGGTGAATAGGTCATGTAACTTCACATTTTCCTCACATTTTTTGTTGCTGTGTACTTAGAAATAGAGGAAGCATGGAAATAAATCCATATTATGTATTTACTTGAAGGTCTTTAGTCATTATTAAAAGGTAATATAATCCATTTATACCGAACAATATTTCAGTTAAGTTACAGGTTCTTTTAAGTTCGTTGACATTTGGCAAAAAAGGGTTTAATTTGTACATTTTTGGTTGTAGTATTAATCTTGTTGCAAGGGACAAGCCTAGACGCAACTTAAAAACTATTTTCAAAACTTAATAGAACTATATAAAAAATATCTTAATGAGAAAGTGGGAGAGAAAGAAATGAAAAAATTCATCATGAGCGTTACTTTAGCAGGTGCACTTTTAGCTGTACCTTCCATATCAGAAGCTTCATTAAATATCGGTGACAGGGGAGACGACGTAAGACAACTTCAATCAGCATTGAACGACAATGGTAAAAATATAGCAGTCGATGGAGTATTCGGTCCACAAACACTTGGTGCAGTCAAGGCTCACCAACTGGCAAACAGCATCTCCAGCCCAGCAGGAAACTTTTATGGAACAGCGGGACCAGCTACTCTTGGATCGTTAGGTCTTTCTAACAGCTCTTCAGGGTCATCAACAGCAACACAAACAGCAACAACAGTAAGTAACAGCAGTTCCAGCGGTATTATTTCAACAGCCAAAAGCTTAGTAGGATCCTCTTATGTATGGGGAGGAACGAGTCCAAGCGGTTTTGACTGCAGCGGATTCATCCAGTACGCATTTGCTCAAAACGGTCAAAGTATACCACGTACTGTCTCACAAATGTGGAGCGCTGGAACTTCAGTTTCAAGCCCGCGCACTGGTGATATCGTATTTTTTGAAACAAGAACTGGCCCTTCTCACGCAGGTATTTACCTTGGAAACAACCAGTTCATCCACTCCGGATCTTCTACAGGAGTAACTATCTCTAATATGAGCAATCCATACTGGAGCAAAGCTTATATGGGAGCTAAAAGATTATAATAGCCTCTGAAATATTAGGAGCACTGCGGTTTATTTGCCGTAGTGCTTTTATTTTGTATGGTTGCATACAAAACGTTTAGAAAGCCATACTAAATTGGAAATGATGAAATTAAGCAGGTGAAACAGATGGCTGACTTTTGGCAAGGAGCAGAAGGTTTACCGATTTACGGTTTTCTTATCAGGGCGTCGATTGTATATGTTTATATTTTTGTGCTTATTAAAGTGATAGGGCAGCGTTCAATGACGACAATGCATCCTATCGACTTCCTGTTCGGTGTCATCATCGGGGATGTCGTCGGGGAACCTCTTTCAGATGGTGAACTTCCATTATCAGGACCATTATCGGCTGCCGCTTTAATTGGAGGAATCCATTTATTTTTGTCTTATATAGCTTTAAAGTTGCCGCGATTCCGGAGAGTAATTGAAGATGAACCAATTATTTTAGTGGAAAAAGGAAGAATTCTTCACGACCAGATGGCTAAATCGAAGGTCACTGTAGAATCACTGTTAATGGATTTAAGGTTGAACAGTGCGAGTGACCTGAATGAAGTGGACTATGCGGTACTTGAATCAAACGGGCAAATAAGTGTAATTAAGAAAACGCCTTATGATGCGTTAACACCTGATGATATGGGGCAGAAGCCACTTGAAAAAGGGTATCCGACAGTCCTTGTCCAGGATGGCAGATATATTAAAGCCAACATCGATAAAGTCGTTACAATAGACTGGGTAAATAAACAAATTGAAAATTACGGTTTCAAAAATGTAAAAGATGTGTTTCTTATGACTATGGACGAAACAGGGGCCATTTACCTTAGTGAAAAAGGAACAGGCTCTTCATCATAAGTATAAAATTGTCAGATAATTGCCCATACTGATGGTAATTAAGTTAAAAGGAGGCCATTAATATGGGCAAAAGGTCAAAAGAGAGGTTTGAAGAGCTCTATAAAAAGAACCTGCAATCTATTATGGAAGATACAAAGCAGCTTGAACTTATTGAGGAACGAATAGACAAACGCCATATGAACCGTTTAGGAAGTTAACTCTGCATATAAGGAGGTGGCTCTGTGAGTAAAAAAGGAAACGTAACTGAACAGTTCCGTCCGGATCATTTAGGGACTCAGCCAAGAAAAAGTGATTTAAATAAAGGTAAAAAAATGAATACTAAAGGTTCCGAACAGCCCGATTATGTACCGGATAAGGGGAAATAATGAACAGAATGTTCCTTTAAATGAAATTGGTTTTGATTATCATTATGTGATAATTGAAACCTTTTTTGTTTATTAAATAGAGGGAGAATGTTTCAGCTATTGGGACTCGAGGAGGGGGCGGAGCTTGAATATGGTAAGATTACCGTTTGCTTAGGAGTTACTGCCCTAATGCTCCAGAGTGCAAGATAGCCATTATTATCATCCAGGTTTTATGCAAGACCTTTTTACTTTAGAAATGTTTCCTGATCCAACACCTCCGTTTATGAAATAAATTCCTTGTCAATTTCAGCTGGACATCCCATAATAATATAATGGAGAGATTTTGATTAAGGAGGCGGCCGTTGAAAAGCAACCGAAAAAAGAAAGCGATAATCATACCTGCCACCTGGCTGATAGCCGCTGTTTTCATTATCTATCTGGCGGGTGTCTTTTATATTACGCTATTTGCCTGGAACTACGGATCATCTTATGGACCGGTGGGGCCTGGGGGCAGAAACTATAATCTTGAACCTTTTTTGAGTATTTACCGGATAGCTGTATACAGTCCGGATATGACAGGTCCGTTAAGGATTTTAGCCGGGAATGTTTTATTGTTTGTACCGTTCGGTATTTTGTTTCCTTATCTCGTAAAAAGGATTCTCGGAACACACAGTATGTTAATTGGGCTGGTGACTGTTTTTACAGCTATGCTGATGTCAGTCATGATTGAAATTTACCAATTCGTATTTACGTACCGTGTAGCTAATGTAGATGATGTTATTTTAAATACACTCGGCGGACTCACAGGATATATCATATATAGATTCAGCCGGCTTATAAAATTGATTTCATAAATAAAAAAGCATTCTCTGCTAAAAAGCCGGGAATGCTTTTCCAGTATTTTTTCATCTAAATAGCACTTAATGTACAGCTGATTGCTGTTCAACTTTTCGTAACCACAGTTTATAGAGAGTATAGACGAGACCGAGGAATACTCCGTAGATAGCAATCATGTATAAGAGTTCAACAGGGTTAGTTACAATGGTATGGCCAAGTAAGGCAAACAGCGTCATAGAAGGAATTTTCCCGAGTCCAGAAGCAATGGCGTACAACAGAAACTTCACTCTGCTTAAAGCCGTATAGGCGTTAATAATGATGGACGGAATGACCGGGATCATCCTAAGAATGGTAATAGACATAAAAGCGTTCCGTTCAAACAGTAAAGTAAGTTTTTTCGTAGCTGTATATTTTAAAAGCAGTTTTGTTCCTAAGCGGTGGAAGCCCCCGTAACGGACCATTAAAAAAAAGATAATTGAGGCAAGCGTTGAGCCTGTCCAGATAACGAGCGCACCGGTAACAGGACCGTAAGCCGCACCAATCACTCCGCCTACGAGCGGATAAGGGATGACAGGGAAGAGCGACATCAGAGTAGCGATGGCAGTTGTAAGAATAACGTGGTCCTGCTCGTTGCTCCGGATCCAGTTTACAAGTGATTCATGATAAAATAAAAGACTTATTATAATAACAGCACTAATTAATATAATGAAAAGTTTACGGTACATGTTACGACTCCTTTGGCAGACTGTTGGCAACATAGTTATTATACATGAATGCTAATTAAGTTGAAATAAATGCATCCGTTCAGCGTATGATATAATTACTTCGAGAAACTAAACAATTATTTTATAAGGAGTTTATGTATGAAGACTGATTTACTGGAGCGTAAACCATGGATCGTGTATATCATGCTTGCATTTGCGACAAGCAGCTGGGGAAGTGCGTTTATTGCCGGAAACTTTGCGACTCAGGATCTGAGTCCGTCCGCAGTAGCCTTCTTTCGTTTTTTCTTTGCAACTCTGCTATTAATTCCTTTAATGTTATGGATGGATAAAGGCGGGAGGCGTCCAAAGGGGAAGGAATGGTTTCTCGTATGCCTTCTGGGCCTCACCGGCATCGCTTTATACAACATTGCATTTTTTATCGCTGCCCGTGATGCCCCAATCGTAAAGAGTTCTTTGTTTATAGCTTCAAACCCTGTTTTGATAGCTGTACTTTCAGGTCTTTTTCTTAAAGAAAAAATCACGGGGAAAAATGTTATTGGCCTCGTTCTTGCTTTATCAGGGGCATTTATAATTATCACTGAAGGTAATGTACGCCAGTTAGCAGAAGCCGGACTGGCGCCAATTGACCTAATTCTTCTTCTTGCCGTCGTGTGCTGGGCGTTGTACAGTGTGTTAGGAAAAGTAGCCCTCCAGAAATACAGCGCGATTACGAGTACCACTTATGCTGTAGGTGCAGGAACCATCATGCTTTTCCCTTTTGCTTTTATGGACACTGCTCCTGCACAGCTTCAGAACGCCAGCCTGTTAACCTGGGGTTCCATTCTTCATATGAGTATTATCGTGTCAGTGGCAAGCTTTATTATGTATTATCAGGGTATAAAAATGATAGGTGCTGCTAAAGCGTCAATCTTTATCAATTTAATGCCCTTGTCTGCGGTTATATTAGCTATGCTATTATTAGGAGAGCCATTCCTGTATGTACATATGGCCGGGGCTTTGTTAGTTCTGACAGGGGTAACAGTCGGAACGCGCAGAAATGGCCAGGGAAAAAAGAGAAATTCAGCAAAATCGGAAACAACGGACAGCGTGAAAGTGTCCGCTGGGAGGTGAGCGAAATGAGTGAATCTGTCGAATCTCAGCAGGAATTAGCAGAAATAATAGAGAAATGGAAGAAGAAGCCTTATTATCAGTTAAATGAAGGCAACCTGGTTCGTTTGCTGGATCAGTGTTCTGATAATGAGTGCGGGGAATATACCGGAGAACTTAAAGCCATGGTTGCTGCCGTCCGTTATGAACGTAAGAAAGAATGGGACGTGCGAATTGACCAATGGCTGACAAGTGCGCTGGAAGAAGCACCATCTTCTAATTATACAGCAGAAGTCATTATTGATGTGGCTCTCGATTCAATGAATGAGCCGTGGTTTCAGGAAGATCTTCCTAAAATCAGAGAAACAGATCACAGCCAGGGGAAAAAGAACAAAATTGACAAACTGTTGATGATGGTTCATCAGGCAAAAGCCTGGTACCAGGAGTTAACAGCCAGGCAGGACAAGGTCCAGCCTTCTCTTCAACATGCCGATGATACACAAAAGAAAAATGAACTTCAGTCCGGCCTTCAATTGCTGAATGACCTGGGCGCCATTTTTGACGAGCTGCTGGAGACCTCAAAAGCATATAGGGAAACGATCAGCGGCATTTATTCCTCAAAAGAGAAAAAGGAAAAGATGGATGCTGCTGTTAACAAGCTGCAAAAAGTGCTTTTAAAATGGGATTCCTGGAGAGAAGAGGCTTCTGCAGCTGAAACGACACCGCTGGATGAATTGAACAGAATGATTGGGATTGGAGAAGTTAAAAGAAAAGTAGAATCGTATTATTATTATCTTGAATACGAGAAAGAGCGTCAGCGGGAAGGATATCATTTTGAAAATGAAAGAAATTTAAATATGATTCTGACCGGTAATCCAGGGACAGGAAAAACGTCAATTGCCCGTTTGCTTGCTAAGATATATCACCAGCTGGGAGTCCTGCCGCGTGAAAACGTTGTGGAAGTCGATCGGTCACACCTTGTCGGAGCTTACGTAGGCCAGACAGAAGAAAAAACTATGGGAGTGATACAGGAAGCTGCCGGAGGTGTACTGTTTATTGATGAAGCTTACAGTCTGAAGCGGGATGGCGCAAGTGCAGCCGATTACGGCCAGACGGCAGTGGATACGCTTGTCTCTGCCATGACAAGCGGGGATTACGCCGGCAAATTCGCCGTGATCCTTGCAGGATATCCTGAAGAAATGAGAAATTTTTTATGGAGCAACCCTGGTCTGAGAAGCCGGTTTCCTGAAACGAATCATATCCACCTGCCTGATTTTTCTATGGACGAGCTTATGGAAATCGCTGAGTACGTAGCTCTTGATAACGACTTTTCATTAACTGAATCAGCCTTAAAAGAGCTTGAAAAAAGAATTGATAAAGAAAAAGTAGATGAAAATTTCGGGAATGCCAGAGCAGTCAAAAATATTGTTCTGGATGCTATTTTTCAAAAGGGCGCGGCAGTTGCAAGGGATAAGAACTACACGAAAGAAAGTTTTACTATACTGGACGAAGAAGCCTTTAAACGGAAAAATGAAGAGGCAACGGCAGAAAAGCGGTCAGGAGAGGATAGACTGACTGATCTCGTTGGCCTGAAAAATGTAAAAGAGCAAGTGAAGCAGTTATCATCATTTGTGAAAATTCAAAAAGAACGGGAAGAGAAAGGGCTGCCTTCAGTGCCTGTCCAGCTTCACGCCGTATTTAGCGGGCCGCCGGGCACTGGGAAAACGACTGTTGCACATATCTACAGCCAGATCCTCCATGAACTGGGCTTATTAAAACGCGGCCATGTGGTAATTGCCGGAAGAAGTGATCTTGTCGCGGAATATGTGGGGCAAACGGCGGCGAAAACAAAGAAAAAGATACGCGAAGCATTGGGCGGCGTACTGTTTATAGATGAAGCATACTCGCTTTTAGCCCATAGCGGACAGGATTTTGGAAGAGAAGCGGTTGATACGCTTGTAGAGGAGATGACGAAACACGGAGAAAACCTGGTTGTTATCCTGGCTGGTTATTCAGGAAAAATGGATCAGCTTTTATCAAGCAACCCTGGTCTGTCTTCGAGATTCAAAAAAACGATCGAATTTTCTTCCTATACACCCGTTGAATTAACCGAGATCCTGCACTTCTATGTCAATAAGTTTGGCTATGACATAGATGAAGACACGAGTCAGGCATTAGAAAATAAAATTAAGGAAAATCCGCCGGAAGGAAACGCCCGTGCGATGAAAGACCAGGCAGAAGAAGCCATCCAGCGTCAGGCATACCGCCTTGTGTATACAGAAGATAATGAAGGCGGCCTTTCAAAATTAATATTAAAAGATTTTCCGCTTATGAACTGAAGGAGGGGACCTTTCAATTGCTGACAAATACGACAAAAGTTACTGTACGCTATGGAGAAACGGATCAAATGGGCGTGGTTTATCACGCCAACTATGTGGTATGGTGTGAAATTGGAAGAACAAAATTAATTGAAGATCTGGGCTTTAAATACGCGGATATGGAAGAACGGGGCGTTGTGTCGCCTGTGACAAACATTAACCTGAACTATCTGTACCCGGCAAAATACGGAGAAGATGTGACTGTGAACACGTGGATTGAGCAGTATAACGGCTTGCGGGTTACATACGGTTACAGAATTGAGAACAGTGAGGGAGAGCTTTGCGTCGAGGGGACGAGTGAGCATGTTTGCGTGGATGCCAGGACATTCCGCCCTGTTGCCATTAAGAAAAAATTTCCTGACTGGCATGAGGCTTATGAGAAAAATAAAAAGTAATTTAACTGTTAAACCCGGCTGAGCTGGTGAATGTTTTGCCGGCAGCCGCACACACTAACCTTGAATCACTATTCAAGGAAGGGTGTAGAAAATGGCTAAGAGGGATGATCGTTCTAATAACGTGGAACGTTTACAGTCGATGGTGGAACACACTGAAGAAAATATAAGAGAGGCAGAGGAAACGCTGGAGAATGATTCTTTAACCCGGGAAGACAGACAGGCAGTCAAAGCCAAAAATAACCGCCGGGGACAGAGTATTGAAGCATTCAAAAATGAAATCGCCGATGAGAAAGGCGACCGTGAACAAGGCCGTATAGAATAACTTAAGTGACTTAAAGCCTGAAGGCATGGCAGAGTGCCTTTGGGCTGTTTTTTTACAGAATTATACGTGTTAAAAGATTTCAAGAAGGGAAAACAATGTTATATTACTTAACAAAACGGCCGCTGTCTCTTGAATCCGTCTCTATTCTATTATTTAATAGACTTGTGAAAGGAGTTCAGCTATGGCATTTGGAGTGACAAGGCAGGAGCTTGTGAAATGGAAAACCAAGGCGGCAAATGGACAGATGGCTTTTCTGACCCATTTTTGGTACGACCCTCGTTTTCCTCAGTACAAAACCGTCACGAAAGCGGCTTGCACACATAAGGAAACATTAATACAGTGGGGCCAGAAGTATGGTTTGAAAGAGGAATGGATCCACGACCGCCAGACGTTTCCCCATTTTGATCTCATGGGAGAATGGGAGAAAAGAATTTTAAGAGAAGAAGGCCGGGAAAGTAAACTCGTTCAACTTGAACAAAAGCTTTGCTCCGGCAATCAGCAGCGTACTACAAACTAAATTTGCCTAAACTATCATAAAGGGGATGAGTAATATGCTTCATTTTCAGCAGGATGTGATCGCAACTTTAAAAGTAAAGCCCGAAATTGATGTGCAGGAAGAGATTAGAACACGCATAGATTTCATAAAAGCTTATCTTAAAAAATCCGGCATGAAAGGCTACGTTCTCGGAATTTCAGGCGGCCAGGATTCTTCATTGCTTGGTAAATTAATTCAGCTGGCGATGGAAGAGCTAAATAAAGAAGAAAAGACATCAGAATATACATTTATCGGTGTCCGTCTTCCGTACGGCGTTCAGGCGGATGAAGATGATGCCCAGACAGCTCTGAACTTTATTCAGCCTTATAAACGAGTCACTGTTGACATTCAGCCTGGAGTAGACGGGTCAATAGACCAGTTCACTAAAGCCACAAATGAAACCATGTCTGATTTTATTAAAGGCAATACAAAAGCGAGGGAACGGATGAAAGCGCAGTATGACCTTGCAGCCCACTATAGATGTCTGGTAGCCGGTACGGACCATGCGGCTGAAGCGGTAACCGGGTTTTATACAAAGTTCGGAGACGGGGCGTGTGACGTTGCCCCATTGTTCGGGTTAAATAAACGTCAGGGGAAAGCCATCCTTAAAGAATTGGGCGCACCGGAGATATTATATTCGAAAGTTCCAACAGCAGATCTGGAAGATGACCGTCCGCTGCTTTCCGATGAAGAAGCGTTAGGATTGACGTATGATGAAATTGACGATTACCTTGAGGGGAAAGAAGTGTCCGATAAGGTTAAAGAAAATTTGGAGCGCCGGTATAAAACAACTGAGCATAAACGTCAGCTCCCTGTGACGATCCATGATTACTGGTGGCAGTCTTAATGGTTGGAAAAGCAGATCTTCACATGCATTCAACCGCTTCTGACGGAGGCTACGGGGCGGAAACGCTGATGGAAATGTGTGCAGAAGCAGGCTTGAGCCTTATTTCCCTCACAGACCATGACACGACCGCAGGAGTAGAAAAAGCAAAAAAGTCGGCAGAGTCATTAAACATACAGCTGATAAACGGGATCGAACTGTCAACACGGAGTCAAGGCCAAAGTGTAGACATTCTCGGTTACGGTATTGATGTGGAAAGTGCTCATCTTCAGGAAACACTCGCTTTTCACAGGCAAATGAGAGAGGAACGCATGGAACGAATGGTCCGAAAATGCCGTGATTATGGGCTTGAGGTGACTGTAGAAGACGTTAAAGCTGAAGTGACCGGCCACACTTATTCCAGACCGCATCTTGCCAAAGCGTTAATTAAAAAAGGGTATGGTGAAAAAGTAAGTGACATCTTTGACCACTATATCGGTTATGGGAAACCGTGTTACGTTGTTAAAGAAAAAGAAATGACGCCGTCTGAAGCTGTGAAACTGATTCATGAAGCTGGAGGCCTCGCTGTTGCCGCTCATCCGATTTACTATGATCTTGATGATCATATTCTCGACTGGTTTATCAATGACGGACTTGATGGAGTTGAAGTGTACCATCGAGACCATGATGAACAAGCCGTCAAACGTTTTTCAGCCCTGGCTGAAAAAGCTGAAGCGAAGCTCGGGCACCGGGTGTTTAAAACAGGAGGTTCTGATTTCCATCATGAAGCCTACGGAAGAGAAGGGGAAAAACTCGGAATCACAAAGCTTCCTTACGAAGAGGCGGAATACCTTCTGACATTTCTCCAGAACAAAGAAAAGCGTTAAGATCTTTTTGATCTTTCCGCTTTTCTTTTGCTGGTTTAAGCTGGGGCCAGTTCTTCATTGGGGTCAACCCCCCCATTTACTGGAAATGCACTATCCTTTATTGTCCAGTACTATTTTAAAACGGAGGGGCCACACTAGTGGGTGAGGAGGGAGGACATGGATGGATGGCTCATTGTAATAATAATTGTGGTTTTATCCTGGCTGACGGTTAAAAAAGGCTGGCTGTATGATCCAACTCACCCCGAGCGCCCCAAGAAGACGCCTGCAGCAAAATGGCTCCGTAAAAATAAGCCATGACTGACGGAAGTTGTCTGTACATGATATAATTAAATAAATAACTAAATGACTATTTAAACAAAAGGGGGAGGCGTCATTGGATCCTCTAGAAGTAATTGAAAACATTTCTTCTGTTGTGCCTCATTACCAGCCTGTTTTAAATTCTGAAGAATATCGTATTATTGGATATGAAGTCCTTGGCCGCATTCACCTAAATGGTGAATGTTTATCATTAGGCCCTTTTTTTCTTGACCGGTCTGTTCCTGCCGAGTATAAATGGGAAGTAGATAAAGAGATTCATAAACAAGCAGTTAAATTTGCAATAAGCCATCCCGGAAAGCCGCGTCTCTTCTTTAATATTGATCCCAATACGCTTGCCCAGCTCCACTGTCTTGAAGAACTGATGGAAAATTTTGAGCAGTTTTACAAGGATGGACTGGAGAAAAATCAGGTTGTATTTGAGTTTCGCGTGAACGATTATATGGAAGAGATCAATGACCTCAGCCACATGATTTTGTATATGAAAGCCAGCGGCTATACTGTCACACTGGATGACATTAAAACAAATGATACAAATCTGGAAAACTTTTCAAAACTTGAGCCTAATATTATTAAAATAGACTTGTCAGATTTAAAAGAATCGACAAATCATTTTACATACAGGGACGTGTTAAGCGCCTTGGCCTTATTTGCGAGAAAAATTGGAGCTGCGCTTCATTTTAAAGGCATACAGAACACCCATCAGCTCCGGACCGCCTGGCAGCATGGCGGAAGATACTTGCAAGGTTTTTATTTACATGAACCTGGCGAAATTTTTCCCGATGAAAGTGCTTTAAAAAAGAAACTGGAAAGCCAGATTCATTCGTTTATTGATTTAGCCCATAAAAAGTTAGAGCGTCAGCTTTCATTTGTCAGCTGGATGGATTCTCTAATGGAAAAGACGGTTAAAGAGAAAATCAGCTCGGTTGACCAGCTTGTTGAGTTTATTGCAAAAGCTGCTGATGAAGCTTCTTTTCGGGCATACGTGTGTGATAGTTACGGGTACCAGAAAAGTGCCAACTGGGTAAAAACCGGGAAAACTCAATGGGTTTCTGAGGAAAGTGCCCGGGGGAAAAACTGGAGCTGGCGTACTTATTTTCTTTCACAGATTATGCAAATGAAACATCGAAAAACAGGGATGTTATCAGATAAATACCGGGATATTGAAACCAATGAACTGATTCGTACGTATTCATACCCAATAGGGAAAGAACAATACGTGTTCATTGACTTGGACCCTGTTTATTTATTTGAAAATGACTGGCTCTTATAGAAGCTTTTTTCCCTGTAATTAGAGAGGATATTATAAAATGAAGTCTGTTTGGAAACTTAAAGGCATGTTGTTCTTTTTTCATTCATCTATGACGATTTTAATCAGTTATCTGCCTATTTACTTCCAGTATTTAGGGCTTACAGGCAATGAGATCGGCATTCTTCTTGCTGTAGGCCCTGCTGCCGCCATTATTGCTCAGCCTTTCTGGGGATTTATGAGTGACCGCTGGAAAACAGTGAAACGCGTGCTGCTTTTATGTTTAAGCAGTGCGCTTGCCATCGGTTTTATCGTCTTTCAAATTGCTGAATTTATACTGCTTATTCCCATTGTTTATATCTTTTTCTCCTTTATGTCTCCTGCAGGGGGGCTGGGGGACAGCCTGGCTCAAAAAGTGTCTATCCAGCGCGGAGTGTCTTTTGGAAGCATCCGTATGTGGGGATCACTCGGCTTTGCTTCTGCTTCTCTGACTGGAGGTTACATTTTAAGCTCCATCGGTATCGCAAATATCTACTATGTTTACGCCTCCTTTCTGCTTATCGCTCTGGTATTCACTTATATGGCGCCTGACAGTGAACCTTCAAAGAAACCGGTTCAGCTTAGAAAGGCTGTGAAGCTGTTAAAAGAGAGACAGCTTGTTATATTTCTTATGTTAATTTTGTCAATCAGCTTGACCCACCGGATGAATGATTCGTTTATCGGCCTTTATATTATTGAACTTGGCGGGAATGAATCAGTCATCGGCCTGGCCTGGTTCATAGGGGTGGCGACAGAGGCACTGGTATTTGCACTGAGTGTTTACTGGTTAAGAGGGTATCATCCTCTAACATACATTATTATTGCTGCGTCTATATATACAGCAAGGTGGCTTTTAATGTCGCTTGTACCGGATGCGACCTATTTGCTGTTTCTCCAGTTCATGCACGGATTGGCATTCGGGATCTTTTATTTAACAGGCTTTCAGTTTGCCTCAAAACTTGTTCCTGAAGAATTACAGTCAACCGGGCACCTTTTGTTCATTTCTGTTTTCTTTGGAATCTCCGGTGTAATAGGTTCCGTCCTTGGCGGCGCAGTCATCGATCAGTTCGATGTAAGGACCCTTTACACTCTTATGTTCGGGATGGCGCTTATCGGGCTGGTCAGCTCATTCGTCTACAGGTATTTCTATCTGAAGAGGGAAAGGGAGGAGCAAGCCGCTTCCGGTTCATAGCTTAAAGTGTTTTAAGAGGGGTACAATATGAAGGTCATCTTGCACGTACACACCAGTTGAAAAAAGGAGGAATCATCTATGGCACTATGGATTGTTATTGGAGGATTAGCAGTACTCGTATTAATTTGGATCACGGGGTATAACCGGCTGATCAGGTACAGAAACTGGGTGGAAGAAGCGTGGGCGCAAATTGATGTGCAATTAAAACGGCGTTACGATCTTATCCCTAATCTGGTGGAAACAGTGAAAGGGTATGCGAAACATGAAAAAGAAACGTTAGCCCAGGTGGTAGAATTAAGGAACCAGCTTGGTAAAACAAACATGAACCGCCAGGATCAGATGGAAGTTAATGATCAGCTGAGCGGTGCTTTAAAAAACCTGTTTGCTTTAAGAGAAGCCTATCCTGATTTGAAAGCTAACCAGAATTTTCAAATGCTTCAGGAGGAATTAACCCAGACTGAAAATAAAATTGCTTATTCACGCCAGCTATACAACAATACGGTTATGAAATACAATACTAAAATTCAGTCTGTGCCGACCAATATTCTTGCGGGAATCCACGGATTCGGCAAACGGGATATGCTTGAAGCCACCAATGAAGAACGTCAGAACGTTCAAGTGAAGTTTTAAATAAAGGTGGCTTACTATGATTCTTTACGAACAAATACGTAAAAACAAAACAAAAACAGTTTTTATTGTTACCTTTTTTGTCGCATTCGTTTTAGTGGTGGGTGCGGCCTTCAGCTACGTGATGTATGGCGATTTAATATCAGGAGTTATACTGGCGGCTCTGCTTTCGGTGGTGTATGTTTCTATTATTCTGGCTTCCAGCACCAACGTTGTGATGCGGATGAATCATGCAAGAGAAATTAAATCTGCCGAACAGCACAGGTTCCTGTGGCACACGGTGGAAAATATGGCGATGGTAGCGCGTATTCAAATGCCCAGAGTGTTTATTATTAAGGATGAGTCACCAAATGCTTTTGCGACAGGGATGTCGCCCAAAAGCGGAGCAGTGGCTGTAACGACCGGGCTGATGGATACATTAAACCGTGAAGAACTGGAAGGCGTTATTGCTCATGAGATTGCGCATATTAAAAACTACGACGTCCGCTTATCGACCATTGCATTGGCCCTTGTCTCTGTCATCGCCATTATAAGCGATTTCGGCTCGCGGATGCTTTTTTTCTCGAGGGGAGGAAGGAATCAGAAACAAAGCCCTGTCGTTCTCATTATTGCTTTAGTGTTACTCATTGTCGCTCCTTTAATTGCGATGATGATTAATATGGCTATTTCAAGAAACAGAGAGTATCTGGCTGATGCAAGCGGGGCAGAGTTAACACGTAATCCGTGGGCACTCGCTTCTGCCCTGGAAAAGATTACAGGGGTGAGAACTCCGGTTAAAGAAGCTTCAAGCTCGTCTGCACCGTTATATTTCAGTGACCCGTTAAAGAAAGGGATGAAAGGGCTCTTCTCCACTCATCCTGATCCCCGGGAAAGAATTAAACGTCTGAAGGAAATGTAGAAACCGCCCTATAATAGTTGAATAAAAGGTCTGATATATTTGCAGGGCTGGGGATTAATGGTTCCCCAGCCCCTTTTCTTTTCAATTAAGTTACAGGTTCGTTATAATGAAACAAAGGAACCGCCTGTCATTATAAAACAGGGGTGATAGAAGTGAAGAAAACGCTCATACTTATAGCAATAGCTGCAGCAGTCATTTTTTTCAGCCTGAATTCTGAATGGATCGCCCAATTAAGGAACGAAAATTTAAGCTATTTTACTGATGACTTGTTCTCCGAGATAGGATACGGGATTCTTTTTATAACGATCCCTCTTATGATAATCCAAAATATTGTTACGATTTTCCCTATTCTGATTGTTATTATTATCCATTTTATTCTTTTCGGTTTGGCCGGCGGCTTTTTATACAGTCTTATAGGAACCACCATTGGAGCTATTGTTTGTTTTTGGCTGGGCAGAACTGCGAGCAGAAAATGGGTGGATAAATACTGGAGTAAAAATGAAGAAAAGCTGTCTTATATTGTGGACCTGATTTCCTCATATGGAGTGTTTATGATTGTGGTACTGAGAAGCATTCCTGTTATGCCAAGCAACCTTATTTCAATTGCCGCATCGGTGAGCCCGATTTCGGACAGGCAGTATATCTGGTCCACTTTATTTGGAAATATCTCCATGGTGTGGATCCTTAGTTTATTATCTTCCCCGCTTTGGATGAGTGAGTCCATTTATACAGGCTATATAACCGGGTATATTATTTTTGCACTTGCCGTCACAGGCTATTACGGAATACGATTTTACCGCCACAGATTAAATAATTGAGCAGAACCACGACTTTTTAATCAGGAGGTGTGAATATGGAAGACGGACGCCTATTTAATTTACCGGTCATGACAACGTTTGAAATGAATTTCCTTCTGTTATTTATTTTTCTTGTACTAACTACCGCGGGCATCCTTATTTACGAACGCTATAAGAGAAAACAGGTCGTAGAAAAAACGGCAGCAAATCATGTTTTAACTGAAAGGGATTTTGAAAAGTTTTCTCCCCCTCTTGTCGCGCAGTTAATCTTTGGGCGCGGGGCCTATACCCGGCACATTACTGCAGGCCTGCTGAATTTAGTCAGGAAGAAAATACTTGTTCTTGATCAGGACAAAGAAGGACACTATTATTTTACTGTAGAAGGGGCTTCTGAAACGCCAAAGGCAGAAGATGAAAAATTTTTATACGGCTGGATGCTTTATGAGGTCGGTAAGGATGGGGTTTTTCATATAGATGATTTGTATAATTTTACAGAAGAAAGAGAGAATCGGGAGACATTTCTTCATAAATTATATGAATGGGAGGAGAAAATGAAAAACGAGCTCGTCGGACAAGGGCTGTTTGCTGTATTCTCTCCTTTTAAACGTGTTCTGGCCGGAATCTCTCTTGTCATGGTTTTATTGGGCAGCGGATTTATTATTGCCTCGCCTTTTTTGAGTATTTTATACCTCGCCGCCGGCCTTGCAACTTTTATAATTATGCTTTGTTATTCTTCTATGACACACGCCGGCCGGTATGAGTACCAAAAGTGGAAACCATTTATTTATGATATCCGAAAAAGTTCAGCTGAAAAGTTTGAAGAAACCGGAAAAATCTCTGTAAGCTACGTCTATGCGATCGCTTTTGACCTGAAAGACACCTATGTGAAAAAGTTTCCAGTCAGAGAAGCGTCGCAGCTGTCTTTGCGGACTGACCAGTTTCCGTTATATTTTGCGGCTGCTCCCGGTACGACAGCCCTTTCCCTCGAAGGAATCCAGTTAATTGACGAATTGGAATCTTCCTTGGAACAGATCATTTCTCCTATTGCCTACAGTCCTGACGAAGCGGACGATTCGGGCGGGGCTTTAACTGAATAATCAGCGGCTTGAACGTTTTCCGAACGTATTCATAACCCAAGGGTGGATCAGCCCTTGGGTTTTTTTATAAAAAAACCAGGGAAGCGCCGGTTTAAAGTGGGTAAGGGCAGTCCACACTGTTTGAGTGCTGCCATTACTGTAAGTAATAAACCATAGCCTGCCTTTTGGATCCATTTCTTTTTTTTCTCCATTTAACAAGCCGCCAGTGATGGCCCATTCACTTATTTCTTTAGAAAATAGCGGGTATTTTCTCTCAAGTATCAGAAGTGGAGACGGGATTCCGGGGACTATAAACAGCGCTTTGTCTTCTTTACGTTCGATTCTGACCATTCCTTTTGTGAATGTATTGAGCCAATCATAATAAGTATCAGCCCAGTCATATGCCGCCCCCTTATAACCGGATGTCCAGCATTGGACAGACGTGACTTTACGGTCCGGCATATTAGACAACTTAACTTGCTGTTTAAAATTTTTCAAGTTCAGCCCTTCTAGCGGCGGGGTTTCTCCCTCGTACAGTAAATGGAGACAGTTATATTTATAAATGTAAAGATTTTTATAATGGTGAGCCGAAATGATTTCTAATAAGCGGATGAGCATGCTGTTAAAAGTGTCCGTATCTCCCTGCACAAGCTCATCTCCAGTCATCACGGGGTAATCAAGTACAATATGCTCGTAAGCCGTTGTTATGGCTGTAAGGTTATTTAAGGACACAGAATAAGTTCCTCTGTCAGTGGAGGCAGGCAGATCAGTCTTGGCACCTGGCATAATTTCAAATCCTTGCCATATCCCCGATCCAACTAAAATAAGTTTGTCCATTATTTCACATCCTTTAGGTTCATTATTTACTATATCACGGAAAAGTCATCCAACGGAGTAATAGGTGCATGTTTTGCTGCGTAATAAACAACACTAAATTAAAAAGGATGAAAGTGATGAGATGTAAATCAGCTGTTTTCTGTCTTTGTTTTTCACTATTAGCTGTTTCAGCCTGTCAGGGCGAGGCAAGAAATGAGACACTTGACGATTCACCTTACCATGCTTTTGACGAGCATGAACACCAAAAAGGAGAAGGGTACGGATTTATAAACCAGCAGCGATACCGAAATAACCCTATCGCCAGGATGGTTACGAGAGACGACCGTCCCAGCCGGGGCATGAATGGTTATGCTGATGGCTCTCCACTGGAGATGCGTTCCCAGGAGCATACCCACCCTTATTTGAGGAAATCTTTCACTGATGTCCCTGAGCACTATAAACAGCCTGAAGACAGAAGAGAACTTCCCGGGTCGCTGGAAACGAAGGTGGCACATCTCATAAAAGAAACAGATCCCTACGCCGGAATAGTTATCGTCGAGACAGATACAGATTTATTCATAGGTCTGAGAAGCGGTAAAGACCAAAAGGATTTAACATTAATCGAAACATCAATTAAAAATCAAGCAGATAAACAGACTGTCCATTTTATTTATTCCGGTAAAGGACAGGAAAAACTTGCTCACATAAAAAAGCAAATGGAAAAGGGGAGACCGGAAGCCATGTTATTAAATGAACTGGAATCTTTAAAATAATTTTTTCCTGCCGCGGCCGGCGGGATTTTTTTGTGGGATAAAAAGCTGACGGCTGAAGGGAATAAAAGTTATAATAAAAAGAGGAGACGCACGGTCATTTGAAGAAGTTAGTGTGCTCATGCCAGATTATTTATCCGGAGGTGCTTTATAACATGAAAACATTTCGCCTGTGTTCGTTAATGATATTATTTGATGAAGATTTAAAGAGCAATGAAGAAATAAAGGGAAAAGAAATACCTTTAGTTGAAGGTCTCATTATTAATAAAGAAGAAGCTGAAAAAAACTGGCTGCTTGAAGCGGTATTAGACCCGGAGTGGGAGGAGTTTTTCCGGGAATATAAAGAAAAAGAACAGCCGTTTATGACAGAAGTTACGATTACTAAACGGACAAATGATCCTGCGACACTTGTATGTGACGTTAAATCTGTGAATCAGCTTGAAAACCATATTAGCGTTCATTTGGAAGGTGTCCTTGTCGTTAAGAAAGAAGATTTATCCGATATGCTTATTAAAAACCTTATTGAGGAAGGGTTTGAAGGAAAGGCCCTTTATAATGAATACAGAAAGCGGAAAAAAGACAGAGGCAGGGCTATTCAGGGCATTTTAACAAATGCTTATGAACAAGTTAAAGAAAAAGGGTATTATACGAGCGATACTCAGAAATAACGAAAAAACAAGGGCCATCTTTTCTTAAAAATGGCGTTTTCTCCAGTGCTGTTAGAGAAAGGAGGAGGAAAAAGTGAAAATTATTGATGCCCATATTCATGTTTCTCATATTCAATCCTTCTATCAGACAGCTAAAAAAATGTCCAGGGTTGATTATTCTTTCCGCGGGCTGAAAAAAGAGATGGAACAAAACGGCGTTACCCTCGCAGTTGGGATGGGGCTCCGGGAGATAGAAGGGGGAACCGGTTTCCCTGATAAGGCCCCGCCTACACCTATGGGGCTTGATCTGCTTCCTGAGGGAGACAAATCTGTTTACTGCTGTACTGGCGTCAATCCTTACAAACTGGGGCGAAAAGAACTGGCCCGGCTTGAGAAGGACCTTCTCAAACCTCATGTCACTGGTATGAAAATATATTTAGGATACTATCCTTTTTATGCGCACGATCCTGTTTATGACCCTGTTTATTCTCTTGCCGCACAATATAATGTCCCTGTCGTATTCCATACAGGTGATACTTATTCCGAGCGGGGGATTCTTAAATATGCCCATCCGTTAACGATTGATGAAGTGGCAGTCCAGCACCGCCATGTGACGTTTGTGCTTGCTCATTTCGGCGACCCGTGGATGCTGGATGCAGCGGAAGTGGTATATAAAAATTCGAATGTTTTTGCTGATTTATCCGGTCTTATTATAGGAGATGAAAAAGAAGTCAGCCGTCTATCCGGGACCCCGCATTTTTTTGATCATTTAAAACACGGTTTGGCTTTTTGCGATAACTATGAAAAGCTGATATTCGGTACAGACTGGCCGCTTGTAAGGATGAAACCTTATATCGAATTTATCCAGTCCCATATTCCTTCGTCCTATTGGGATGACGTATTTTATAATACAGCGATGCATGTATACCCGAAACTGAGGGGAAGATAAGGCCGGCCGAATTTACGGGAGCTTTTTATCTCCATAAGTGAACAGACTTTCGATCCGGCGGCTGACCTGGTTTTTTAAATGCGCGTTTAAATATTTCGCAGTCAGTACATAGCCTCTGAAAAAAATGGTATATTCCGAAAAGGTTTGATCATAATCATTTAATTGAATTTTTAAGCCCAGCTTTTTCATCGATCGTCTTGTCTCATACATTTCACGGCTAAGACGGTGCAGGGTCACTTCCAATAAACGGATATAAGGATCTTTTAATTTTAAAGGTGCCTGATCCAGACGGGCCAGGTCTTTTTCAAGCACTTTGCGAGCCATCTCAAGCAGGATGTAGGATTCCGTCAGACGTTCTTCTTGTGCTGTGAGTTTGGCCATTACGGGTCGCCTCCTTTTTCATTTTCGTGGTTCCAAACAGAATACGAACATGTGTTCTTATTTTTATTTTAACCCGTTTTTTTTAATAGTCAAGAGGGAGTCGCTGGCAAAAAAAATCACACAATAGAATATTGTGTGACCCAAGCATGTTTTTAGTTGTTTTGAGCAGTCTTTTCTTCCATGAGCCTTGGAAATAAAATGTTATTTTCCAGATGGATATGCTGAAACATATCCTCTTCTAAAGCTTCCAGGCGGGTGAATGTCATTTTATAGGTTGTGCAGGCCCCGGGAGGTGGAGTAAAATCATTAGTGATGCTTCGAATCTTCTTTAAAAGATCGCCAGCGGCTTCATGTTCTGATTCAAGTTCGCTGACCTGCTTAACAGCAGCCTCCCAATCTGCGGCAGAACGTGTTGTTCCATACTGGTAAATTGCCGGGAAAACCACTTGTTCTTCTTTTACCATATGCTGTTCCAGTTCAGTTCTTAAGCTGTGGTAAAGCTTATGGAGTTCCGCAAGTTCAGGGCGTGCACCGCCATGAACGCGGAAAATTTTAGTTACATAAAAGCTCAGATCAGGAAGTTCTTTTGTTAAAAAGCCGTGATGATTGTTCACAATATGGTCAAGCAGAGACATGTAAGAAGCACTGCTCCAGTCTGAGCTGCTTTTTTCTTTCCGTTCATCAGCGTCGTCCGAAAGAATTTGGAGAGCTTCAAGGATCACTTGTTCTTCCAGATTTTTTTCAGCGATCGCTTCATGAAGCGGCCGGTTGCCGCCGCAGCAGAAATCTATGCGGTACTGTTTAAAAAGCTCATCTGAGCGGGGAATCTGAATCACGAGATCTTTAACTTTCGCTTCACGGTTAACAGTATAATTCATTAGTAACTCCTCCTTTTATTATCATAATTTCAGTTTAAAGGAGAAGAAGAAATTTGTCGGTGACGTGGGTCACCAGCTCTACAAAAAAAGAGACTCGCGTGTAAATAATCTTTAGCAGCGTCATTAAAAAATAAGGGGAAATGCAAAATGAAGAAAGCAAATCTATTAGCAGGTTCAGGACTCTCTCTTATGCTCCTTTTGGCAGGATGCGGGGAAGAAAATAATCAAAATAATGTAAATGAGGTAAATAATAATGGAGACGGCACCGGGGAAGCTGCAGAATATCCACAGTTATCTGAAGAAGTAGCTGACAATGAAGAGGAGGCCGTCCTCCGCACTAACTACGGGGATATTCACGTGAAGTTATTTCCTGAAGCAGCACCTAAAGCTGTAGAAAACTTTATGACATTAGCTGAAGAAGGCTACTATGACGGCGTTATTTTCCACCGTGTCATTGAGGATTTTATGATTCAGGGCGGTGACCCTACAGGTACAGGCGGCGGTGGTGAAAGTGCGTTTGGAGAGCCGTTCGAAGACGAATTTGATGAGTCAGTGGCTCATTTCAGAGGGGCACTGGCGATGGCCAACAGTGGCCAGAATACAAACGGCAGTCAATTTTACATTGTCCACGCGGGACCGGACCAATTAAGTGAAGAAGCTTTTGAAGCCATGGAACAGCAAGGAATGGATTTTTCAGAAGACCTTAAAGAAAATTATCTGGAACTGGGAGGGACGCCCCACCTGGATGATGGACACACCGTTTTTGGGCATGTGATTGATGGCATGGATGTGGTCGATGATATCGCGACCGCAGAAACAGAACCCGTTGACCGTCCAGTTGAAGAAGTAGTCATTGAATCAGTGGAAGTTATTGATTAATTGCATAAGTAACCATGAGGCTGCCACCAGCAAGTTGGCAGCCTCATTTTTTGTTTATACGTTTAACCGGAACTTCGAGCTGCACGGGAGGGCCTGGCAGGAAAGGGACCGCCCACCAGGGGAAGAGCCGTGCTAAAAACGTCAAGCAGCCGTTAAACGAACAGGGATTTTTCATGGAAGAAAATAATAATTGACTATTTTAATGTACCGGTGTACTATTTGATTAGTACACTAGAGCATAAGGGATTGCGAGGGGGAAGATGATGAAACCAGCAATTGAATTAAAAAATGTCCGTAAAGAAATAGGCAGGAAAACAATTATTGATAATGTATCTTTAGCGATGTACCCGGGGGAAGTCTTCGGCTTGTTGGGGCCTAACGGAGCAGGTAAGACGACGACAATCAGGATGATGGTTGGTCTCATGAGGACAACAGACGGATCAATCACGATCTCTGGCAACGATTTATACAAAAACTTTGAAGAAGCCGTATCGCGGGTAGGCGCAGTGGTTGAAAATCCGGAGATGTATGACTATTTAACCGGCTACGAAAACCTTGTTCATTATCAGCGGATGTTAAAAGGAGTGACAAAAGAAAGAATTAAAGAGGTGGTGGAGCTTGTAGGCCTGTCCCGCCGAATGCATGAGAAAACCGGCACGTACTCTTTAGGAATGAGGCAGAGGCTCGGCTTGGCTCAGGCTTTATTGCATAAGCCTGAGCTCCTTATCCTTGATGAGCCGACAAACGGGCTTGACCCTGCCGGAATCAGGGAAATCCGCGCCTATTTAAGGAAGCTGGCACATGAAGAAGGAATATGTGTCGTCGTTTCAAGCCATCTGCTTTCCGAAATGGAAAAAATGTGCGATAGAATTGCGGTCATACAGGAAGGGAAGATTATTCAAGTTGCCCAGGTATCTGACTTTGTAAGACAATCGGAAGACTTATGGTATATAGAGGCGGAACCAAAGGCCGAAGCTGCTGAGCTGCTTCACTCTCTTCTTAATGTCAAACCTGAAGAGTATAAGGAAGGGTTTCATATCACTGTTAAAAAAGAAAAGGTGCCTGATTTATTAAAAGGTTTAATCAATGAAAATGTGGCGGTGTATCAAATAAGAGAAGCAGATAAAAATACATTGGAAGAACAATTCCTGTCATTAACAGGAGGTGAAAAGAAATGAGCCTGTTTATAAACCTTGTGCAAAATGAGTCGATGAAAATATTCAAAAAGACGGGTACTAAAGTGATGTTTCTTATTCTTATCGCCTTAATTGCGGTGATTGGTTTAGTGACACGTTTTTTTATAGGGGAACCGGCCGATGAAGCAGCCGATTGGGAAACGGTGCTGCAACAAGAGGTCCAAATGATTGAACAGCAGCTTGAAAGCGGGGAAATTCCTCCGCGAGCTGCAGAGGGACTTCAGGAACAGCATGACCTGTATATGTATCATTTGGAAGAAGGGATTGAACCTTTAAACTCTTCCCACCGCTGGTATTTCATAGTAAATAATCCTCAATTTGTTAATTTTTTGACAATGTTTACGGTTATAATTGCGGCAGGAATTATTGCAGGTGAGCATTCTAACGGGACGATTAAGCTTCTATTAATCAGACCAGTAAAAAGGTGGAAAATCCTGCTTTCCAAATGGCTGGCTGCTATGCTTTTTTCACTGGTAATGCTCGCGACTTTGATCATTTTTTCAGTGGCTGCTGGTTTTCTGATTTTTGGGTTCAGCCCCGAACCTGTGAGAGTAGTGGAAATAGCCGGTGGCTCTATTCGTGATATGCATGTGGCTTTATATGGCGCTGTAATGTATGGATTAGCATATATTGAACTGATTATCATGACCACATTTGCCTTTATGATTGGGACAGTGTTCAGAAACCAGTCGCTCGCAATCGGCTTATCGCTCGTCCTGTTGTTTACAGGGGGGCAGATCGCGTATTTGCTGAGCAATTATAATTGGATGAAGTTTTACTTGTTTGCCAATACGTATATGATTCAGTTCTTTGAAGGACAGCCCATCATTGAAGGATTAACGCCGCTGTTTTCATCAATTGTGCTAATAGTTTATTTTTCCCTGTTTATGCTCATTGCAATGGTGGCCTTTACTAAAAGAGATGTGGCAGATTAAAAGTTTTGGTAGAATAAGAAAGGATGTAAAGAAGTAACCTCTTAAGGAGGGGAATGCCATTGGGCCTTACGTTTGATAATAACCGGCCCATCTATTTGCAGCTTATGGAGTATTTGTACGGGCAAATTTGCCGGACCGATCTTAAACCCGGAGAGAAGCTTCCTTCTGTCCGGGAATTAGCTGTTAAGGTGGGCGTCAATCCTAATACTGTATCGAGAACTTATATGGAAATGGAACGAAAGGATATCGTTGTTTCCAAAAGAGGGCAGGGAACATTTGTCACGGAAGACATAACCGTGATTCAGGAATTAAGAAAAAAAATTGCTGATGATAAAATTGGTGATTTTATTCTTATGATGAATCAGATTGGACTTAAAAATGAGGAGATCCTCCAATTAATGGAACAGAAAATGGCGTCCCGCAAGGAGGAAGAAGAATGAACGAGCCTGAAATTTATTTAAAAAATGTCACCAAAAAGTACTTAAGACAACCAGCTTTAGAAAATATATCATTTCAGTTAAAAGGGAGCGGAGTTTACGGCGTGCTTGGTGAAAATGGAAGCGGAAAAACAACCTTACTCAAACTGATTGCCGGCTTGTTAAGGCCGTCCAGTGGAACGGTCAAGGTTATGCACCGTCCTGTTTCAAGATTATCTTCAAAAGATATCGCCTATCTGTCTGATGCGGACTCTCTGTATTCCTTCCAGTCGGCTCAGCAGCTGATTCACTTCTGGGAAAAGGTGGCTCCTGACTTTTCAAAAGACAAAGCCTTTAGCATGATCAGAGAACTTAATCTGGATGTAAATATGAAAATAAAAAACCTTTCAAAAGGAAACAGGGCAAGGCTTAAACTTGTAATAGCGCTGTCGCGGCAAGTGCCTGTGCTTGTGATGGACGAGCCTTTATCGGGGCTTGACCCGTTAGTAAGAGAGGATATTTTAAAACTTATTGTGATGAATGCAGATGTGGAGCAGCAGCTGCTCATACTATCCACACATGAAGTGAGTGAAGTGGAAGCGTTTCTCGACCACGTTATTTTTATGAAAGACGGAAAATGTATTCTGGAAGAGAACGCAGAAGTATTAAGAGAACAAAAAGGCCAGTCCCTTGTGGCGACAATGAGGGAGGTGCTGGCCTGATGTGGTGGTCTTTATATAAAAAAGAATGGCAGGAGAGCTTATTTCGTTTTGCCGTGAGCCTCGCTCTTCTGACTGCTGCCTATGTCTTCATCTATATATTTATGGAAAGAGAAACACCGCTTGTGTTTGCCGTATCCCTGGCGGTCGTTTTTCTTCATATTTTTTATTTGTTCATTATGCTTTTAGCTTCTTTAATAAAAGAGTGGAAAGAGAACACGAGCCATTTATGGATGAACCTTCCCGTAAAGGGTTACGTTTTATTGTCTGCAAAACTGGCTGCAGCTTTTACCCAATTTCTCATCTCAATCAGTTATGCCATTGTGGCGGCTGACCTCATTTTGCAGAGAGCGGTGCGCATGTTTGAAGACTCAGCGGCTGAGGGGCTCACCGGGATAATTAGTATGCTTGTGCCTTTATTCAGGGAGTTAATTCCGTGGGTGTTGCTGGCCGTCACCAATGGCGCCCTTCAATTGGGGATTGCAGCCATGTTTATTTTTATCTTTTCAAAAGTCGTTCGTCCATTCGGCTGGCTCGCAGCTATCGTTCTGACTGTATTGACTAACTATATTTACACATGGATAAAAAATATACCGTTAATCGAGAGGATTACAGAGTGGACCCCTTTGCTTAAAGGAGAAGAGATCCAGGAAAAAATCTATTCCCTTTATCCAGGAGGGGCGGAGATAATGGATGGCAGCGAAGGGATAGTGACTAATGTGTACCTTGGCCAGATCGCTGCAGAATTATTGGTTCTTGCCGGGGCGTTCTTCCTTATTTCATGGCTCCTCGACAGAAAAGCGGAACTATAAAGATAAGAAAAAGAAGAGGGCGGCCCTCTTCTTTTTGCTATGTAACTATTAATCTCTGATCGCATAATAAATCATAAGTATGATTGTTGCAAAAGCTACGATGACAAAAGGCCCTTCCAATAACGACGCCCCATTATCGCCGTTTTCCTCCGCGAATACGTGAGTCACAGGAGTAAGGAAAAGTACAAGCGCTAAAAACCCAATAGAGAAAAATTGCTTCAGCATAAAAAGATAACCCCCAATCTGTTAAACCAGTCTTACTTTCTATTATAGAAGGATTGGAAACAGGAAGCAATTGAAAAGTGACTAAGAGCCTTAGTGTACCTTTATGCCCATTATAATGAAGTGTATTAAATCATCCTATACAATAATTGTGTCTTTAGTGGTATTATATTCACAGGAATATTTTCTTAATACAGGTTGACAATGCAAGAGGAGGAAATAATAATGACCGTATCACACAAAGGGGTGCTTTTGGAAAGCGGGACGAACGAACTTGAAATAATAGTTTTTGAGGTAGGACGAGGACTATTTGGAATTAATGTGATGAAAGTCCGTGAGATTATCCAGCCGTTAAGTATGACGCTCATGCCACATTCCCATCCAAACGTTGAAGGGATCATCAGATTAAGGGAAGAAATTATGCCTGTCATAGATTTAGCAAAAGCTATAGGTTTTAAAAAGCCTGAGACTCCTGGCCGGGATAAACTTATCGTGGCTGAGCTGAACCAGGTTAAAGTGGCTTTCCATGTTCATTCGGTGTCAAGAATCCATCGGATCTCGTGGGAACAAATCGAAAAACCCGGGAAATTAGCCCAGGGGCTTGAAGATATGATTACAGGGGTCATCAAGATGGAAGAAACTATGATTTTACTGCTTGATTATGAAAAAATCGTTTTTGATCTCATGCCCGGGTCAGGTTTTTCTTCGCGTCAACTGGAAGGAATAGAGGAAAAAGACCGAACTCATAAAAACCTGCTTGTAGCTGAAGATTCCCCGATTTTGCGTCAATTACTGAAAGATACCCTAAATGAAGCAGGGTACGACAGCCTGGTTTTTACTGAGAACGGGAAAGAGGCTTTGGAATATTTAGAGGGGCCGCTCGGAAAAACAATAGATTTACTGCTTACTGACATTGAAATGCCAGTTATGGATGGCCACCATTTAACTAAAAGAGTTAAAGAAGACGGAACAGTTAAGGAAATCCCTGTGGTGATCTTTTCCTCTCTTATCTCAGGAGACCTTTACCATAAAGGAGAACAGGTCGGCGCCGATGCACAAGTCAGTAAACCGGATATAGGAAAACTGGTGGCCCATCTGGACCGGCTTCTAAATATCTGATTATATTCAGTCCACTCGACCTGCCCGGAACCAGGGCAGGTTTTTTTACGTTATCTCTCTGATGAAAGCCGTGCACAAAGGAGACTGCACAAAGGGGTCAGACCCCCCATTTAATGGAAACAGCTGTTATATAATATAGAGCGGAAAAGCTGCACAAGTTGTAACACGTGTGAATAAAATAAAATAAAAAAAGTGAATTAAACCCTCTTCACAACAGGATTTTCACCATTTCACAATAAAAAAATAAAATTGTTTTAACACAGGGTATTGTATTGTTGTTATTGTTATAGTACAATGAATTTACTCAAATTTAATAAAAAGAACCGTTGTTTAATAATAATCTGAAAGGGAGGAACCTGTTATGCTAATGCAAAGTACTGAATTTTTCAGAAATCTGCCTCCGAAAGAATGTGCCAAGTGCGGGGATAAGATTGAAGAAATGCATGAAAGTTATTCAAATGAATGTACCCACTGTGAATCAAAAATTATTTAAATTGATAACCGATGGCCGCTTTCTGAAAAGAAAGCGGCTTTTTTTGTGCCTGTATCCCTTCCGGATCCTGTTTGTCAATAGTATGCTAAGTGCATGGGCATGGAGCAGTGACATAAGATATGAGTAGAAGATAAGGTTTAATGACATTTTATTAAAGGTAAATTTAAAACGAAAGGAGCGAGGCTGATGATCATACGGGAAAATAATGATGAGGCTATATTAATCGAACAACACGAACACGCGCTGATTTCGGGTCAGTTTGTTTACCATTGGAACAGAAATGCTTTCCTGAGGCCTGATTTAAAGTCTTCCGTTGAATATGCTGTCACAAACCATGACCGAAGCTGGATTCCATTAGACCGCAAACCGGTTTTTCTGAAAGAAAATGACCTTGCTTCATTCATCAATTATCCCCTGAGAAAAAAACTTCAGGCTTACAAAGATGGAGTCAGTCAATTAGTTGAAGAAGATATATATGCCGGTTACCTGATCAGCCGGCACTATGCCAGTTTTTTCAAAGGAAAAAAGGATATACTGGGAAATAAATTTATGGAAGAAGAGAAAGAGAGACAGGAAAAGTTAAAACAGGCAGCCGCCTTTCATGAATTAAACTTGTCAGAAGAAGAAGAGGAGTTTCACTTTGATCTTCTGCAGCTATGTGATAATTTATCTCTTTATGTATGTATGAATGAGTGGGGAGCAGGTAAAGAGAAAGAGGTGCAGTGGTTCCGCGATGGTTTTCCGCAAAAACTTACTCCCTTTAATAGCAGACGATTTTATGCCCGGTGGGTCTCAGAAACAGAAGTTAAACTTGATCCTTATCCTTTCACCGCGGAACGGGTGTATATGTCTATCCCTTATAAACGGCTGAATATCAAAGACATCAGAAATGATAATCTTCAGCAGCTCTATAGAGAAACTCCTTATGCCTACCACCCTGTCTCATTTACAGAATAACTAAAATCCGCACCCCGGTCTCAATGACGAACCGGAAGTGCGGATTTAAAAAAATTATACATATGGGGTGTCGTTTTTAGCTTTGAGAGTCATCCACCGGCGTTCCACTTCATTCTCGAACTCCTGCAGCATCCCTTTGTTTTCTTCTTTAAGCATATGTTTCGTCTTGCCCATGTATCGGAGCCATTCAGAAAGTTCAATACGCTTCTTTTTTGCTTCTGGATTATACGTAATAGTGGTTTCACCGCGTTCCACTTCATAGAGAGGGAAGAAACATGATTCCACGGCTGCTTTCATTATTTTCTCGCCATCTCGGTCTGCAGATTTCCAATTTAACGGGCAGGTAATAAGAATTTTACCGTAGGCCATTCCTTCATTCTGTGCGTACCATTGAGCTTTCGCCGCCTTCTTAATAAGGTCTTGCGGGTAAGCTTCCGTTCCGGTAAACACATAAGGTATATTTGTCGAAGCCATAATCTGCGCTGTATCTTTGTGGTGGAAGGCCTTTCCCTGTTTTTCCTTGCCGACAGAAGTGGTACTTGTCATATGGCCTAAAGGCGTCGAATAGGACATTTGCGAACCGGTATTCATATAGCCTTCGTTATCATATTCTAAAATGATCATTTTATGGTTCCTAAGAGCCGTGCCGATGGCAGAGCCCATACCAATGTCCATGCCGCCGTCGCCGGTAACCATGACAAAGGTAAAGTCATCGTCTATATCAATTTCTCCCCGTTCTTTCATTTCAAAGAACGCTTCGACTGTACCCGACAGAGTAGCAGGGCCGTTCTGGAACAAGTTATGAAGAAACGGCTGCTTATGGGAACTGTAAGGATAAGCGGTAGTTACCACATATCCGCACCCGGTATGAAATAAAATGACAGCATCCCCTTCAATCCCTTTAAAGAAAAGTTCCAGACCAGGGAAGATACCGCAGCCAGGACAGGCGCCGTGGCCTGATGCAAACCTCTTAGGCTTTGCTGTCAGCTGGCGGAGCGGAGGAATTCTGACTTTTAATTTATTCGTTTCTTCATCTTCAGTTACCTTAATTAAACCAGTTTTATACGTGTCACCTGTCATCGGTTCGATCACTTGTTCGAGCTTCTTTTCCGGCTCACCCGGCTGGATCCCGTAATAATCAAATGGTTCAGCAATTACTCCGGACTCTGCCGCCTCAATCGCCATATCAAAAAATGCTTCCGCGTCATCCGCATAAAAGTCTTTTCCACCCAATCCGAATACTCTGCTCAATACCAGAGTACGATTATCAGGGTCTTCCTGAAGAGCGGATTTTAATTCGTGCGTCAGATTAGCACCTTTAGCGCCGTAGGAATCTGCCCGTTCACCAACAAGGACAGCTTTAACATTTTTTAATGATTTTCGTATCTCTTCTGCAGGGAACGGCCTGATAATATTAGGGCTGATCACGCCCGCTTTTATTCCTTTAGCCCGTAACCGGTCCACTACGTCTTTAGAGGATTCAGAAGCGGAGTTTAAAAGGAATAAGGCTACTTCAGCATCTTCCATTCCGTAATTATCAAGGATATCGTATTTTCTTCCGGAAAGTGCTTCATATTCTGCAGCAATATCTTTATAAACATCATAAGCCTTATAGAGTGCTTCAGACTGCTGGTAATGGTTATTCATTAAGTCGTCGCCATTCATATGCGCTCCGATAGTGACAGGGTTTTCTTTGTCTATCGCGTTCGGGTAACCGGAAGGCACCTCGCCAATGAATTCCTGTACCGTTTCCCTGTCTCTGAACAGATCGACTTTCCGCTTCTGGTGTGACGTATAGAAGCCATCGTATGCTACAAGAACAGGCAGCCTGACGTCTTTATGCTCTGAAAGTTTAAGAGCCATAATATTCATATCGTAAACGGCCTGAGGCGTGCGGGCAGTCAGAATAACCCAGCCGGTGTTTAAGCCGTAATATAAATCAGAGTGATCGCCGCGGATGTCCAGAGGGCCGCTTACCGCTCTGGTCACAAGATTCATAACCATTGGGAAACGGAGTCCGGACTGGACAGGCAATTGTTCAATCATGTATAAAAAGCCGTTGGCGCTTGTGGCATTAAATACCCGGGCCCCTGCAGCGGCAGCACCGAAACAGATTCCCGCAGAGCCGTGTTCTCCATCAGCGGCAATCAGCTCGATATCGTGCATGCCTTTCGATTTCATCATATCTAAATACTGGGCAACTTCTGTTGAAGGTGTAATAGGGAAATAGCCCATTATGTGATAATTAATTTGAGCGGCAGCCATTGCAGCCATTTCATTGCCTGATTCAAACGTTGAAATTTGCACAGCGTCTGACTGTTTCTGAATATTTTTCTCTGTCATCGCCATTATTTAACCCCTCCTGTTACAAGCGGGAAGTTTTGACTGACCCGGTGAGCTTCGGCATATCCCTTTACTTCTTCCATATCAGCTAAAGCATCTGTCGGGCAGGCATCCACGCATTTCAGACAGCCTTTACAGTATTGGTAGTCGATCCCTTTAAGGAACATTTGCGGACGGCCGCGTTTATCTTCTCCCTGCTCCCATACAAAACAGTAGTCGGGGCAGACAGTATCGCAGGCTGCACAATGGATACAGCTGTCTGAATTATATTCAGGCAGGAATCCAATGCGTGATCCGCTTAAATCTTTCTGGATACTGTTGGCCTGAGCTGCAATTACACCGCCGATTTCCTGGGTTTCGTAACCGAGGCGGGGCTGGATTCTGGAGAAACCTTTACTTTTTGCATCTTCAGGCACCTCGTATGTTTTAAACTGAACTTCCTCATAACCGCGGTTAAATGTCCGGATGTTTGGTTCCACAAGGTGAGGGTATTTTTTTTCAAATGTTTTTTTAATCACGTTTCTCATATGGTCTGCATCTAAAAAATCAAGAATACGGAACAGGGCACCGAGCATGGCGGTGTTAACTTTTGTTTTTTCCTCATGGGCAATTTTCAAAGCATCCACAGCAGCCAGCGTGCCATATTCCAGGTTTAAATCGTCTTTAATGACGTCAAAATCACTTTTAGTATTTACGAGGACAACGCCGTCGGCATTCAAACCGCTTACAACATCAACCATTTTATAAAGGGCTTCATGAAAAACCCCGATGACATGCGGCTGTTCGATAGGTGAGTGGTCCCTAATTTCCACTTCAGGATCACAAAACCTTACGAACGATTTAACAGGAGACCCCTTTTTTTCAGATCCGTAAGATGAGAAGTTTGAGCCGTTAAGCCCTAACCCGTCTACCCCGGCTTCAGCTAACATCTTCCCCGCGAGGTTAGCGCCAAGTCCGCCGATAGATTCCAGGCGGATTTCAAAAAAGCCAAGGTCGTTTTTTTGCGGTAAAACAGACATAATTAATTCCCCTTTCAAAGATATTGACTAACTCCCTTAGTGACAGTATAGAAAACATACGCATATAAAGATATGATCTAAGTCACACTTTCACAGAATGTTTAAATTTATAAAATAGAACACTTTTAATATAATTAGAAAATCCCTTTATTGTTCTATGTTTCACATAGCTCATTTTTGTATAACAGATAATTGCCTTGATTGATACAGATTGATACAGAGAATTTGGTAGAATAAATAATTATGGTGAATTATGAATATTCACTTTGCAGGGAGGCCGCGCATGAAAGAAGTCATTTTAAACGCAGAAGCATGGGTAAAGCAATTATTCTCAGAAGATTCAACAGGGCACGACTGGTACCATACAGATCGTGTAAGACATTCGGCAAAAGTGATTGCTGAGAGGGAAGGGGCCGACAGCCAGCTATGTGAACTCGCTGCGCTGCTGCATGATGCAGGCGATGATAAATTCCACTCTGATGAAGAGTCGGGCAGGCTATTTGTAAAACAATGGCTAAAGGGCCAAAACGTGCAAGAAACGGATAGAGAAAAAATAATGGGTGTTATTGACACCGTGTCTTTTAAAGGAGGGAATAATAAAGCCCCCGAAACGCTTGAAGGGGAAGTGGTTCAGGATGCAGACCGCCTCGATGCATTAGGCGCCATAGGGATCGCGCGCTGCTTTATGTTTGCAGGCAACAGAGGGGATGCGATGCATATCCCTGGAGAACAAGCGCGTGATCAAATGACTAAAGAAGAATACCGGGACGAGCGTTCTACTGCCGTTAATCATTTTTATGAAAAACTGTTAAAGCTGTCTTCTCAGATGAAAACTGACACAGGAAAAGAATTGGCTAAAGCCAGGCATAAGTATATGGAGGACTTTTTAAATCAGTTTTATTCTGAGTGGGAAGGAAAAAAATAACGTTCCTTTCAGATTTGTTCCTTCATTGAATCAGTCTGCAGCAGGCGGGAACCGTAAGACTTATAAAAGAAAGATTGAAACAAAATTAAAAAGGGAACGTGACGAGTGTATCCAGACTTAAAGAAAGAGGGTGTCTTAATGAAATTAAAAGGGATGAAAGTACTGACAGTGGTGGAAGATGAATTCGAAGATTCTGAGTTGCTCTATCCTCATTACCGGCTGCAGGAAGAAGGAGTAATTGCTCATATAGCAGGTAAAGAAGGAGGAGCCACGTATACAGGAAAAAACGGGGTTCCTGTGACAGCCGATTACTCTTTTGAAAACATTACTATTGAGGAATACTCGGCCATTCTCGTTCCTGGCGGATGGGCCCCTGATAAATTAAGAAGATATGATGAAGTCCTTGATATGGTATCCTATATGAACCAGCATAAGAAAGTCATTGGTCAAATCTGCCATGCCGGCTGGGTGCTTATTTCTGCAGATATTCTCAAAGGAAAAAATGTAACAAGCACGCCGGGGATTAAGGATGATATGGTAAATGCAGGCGCTGAGTGGCACAATGAGGAAGTCGTGGTTGACGGCCATCTCGTTTCAAGCCGACGTCCACCTGATCTGCCTGCTTACGGAAGAGCTCTTGTGGAAGCATTGGAGAAACAGGCTTAAAAGGAAAGTATTATCTAATTATTACGGCGTTTTGCAGAAAGAAGACAGGCGGATGGCTGTCTTCTTTTGTATTTCTTTTTACATTCTGCTGTTTAGGTTAAAATAAAAGGGATCAAAAGCTGTAATTTACTGAAAGGGGGATGTGGCATATGCAGGAAAACGTGTCTTGGGTAAAAGATATGGAAAAGGAAGAGCTGGATTTTCAAGTTAATAACCCTCATCTATCGAGTCCGGTTCTCCAGAACTATTTATCCTATTATTCCTTTGACCTTCCTTCCTTTAATACATACCGATGCGGGACGTTTAAGGCTGGAGATAAAAAAATATTTATTCAGGCTTTTTTAAAAAAAGAGCCTAAAGGAACTGTCTATTTTGTACATGGCTACCTCGATCACACCGGGGGAATGAGCAGAACTGTAAATTACTTGCTGGCACATGGTTACGAAGTGGTTACTTTGGATTTGCCGGGGCACGGATTTTCCCAGGGAGAATCAGGCACGGTGGCTTCCTTCGAAGAATACATACAAGCGGTAAGGGGCGGCTATGAGCTTGTGTCGAAGTCGCTTAAAAAGGAATGGATTATCGGTCTTGGGCACAGCACCGGAGGAGCCATTTTATTTCATGCCGCATCAGAAGAAAAGATCAGGCTTGAGAAACTGGTTTTAGTGGCTCCTCTGTATCATCCTTACCAGTGGAATCTGGTTAAAGGCTCACTCAAAATGATGGGAAAATTCATTCGCAAACAAAAGAGGCGATTTAAGAAAAACTCTAATGACCATTTATACCAGTCTTTTATAAAGAAAGACCCTCTCCAGGTTCAATGGCTGAAATCTGACTGGTTAACGGCCATGGAAAAATGGCAGCAACAGATTATTACCTGTCCTGTTCTGAACATCCCGGTGTATTTTCTCCAGGGGGAAAAAGATACGACGGTCGACTGGAAAGAGAATGTAGCGTTTTATTTAAAAAAATGCACCCGCATCCAGGTCGTATACTTTCCTGGAGGCAGGCACCAGTTGTTAAATGAAAGGGAGGGAATAAGGAACCTTGTACACAAAAGAATCCTTTCCTTTTTAAACAGAAGATGATTTCTTAGATTTTTTATTGGAAATAAAATATAAGACGGCTCCGGCTGAAAGCATTAAACCTGCACTGACAAGAAAAGGGAAACCTAATAGTTCAGCGACAGTTCCAGCGATAAACGACCCGGACACGACACCTAAAGAAAAGGCCGCATAAAATATGCCATAAGCTTTCCCACGGTCTTTTACAGTAGACATATCAGCTACCATACGGTTCATAGATGGGAAGGTAAATGAAAAACCTGCCCCGTAAACGACCATTGACAGTATAATAAGGCTTGTCAATTCAAGTAAACTCAACATAATAAGAGACACACTGATCAGTACAAGCCCGGTCAATATTAAATGAGCCGGCTCATAGCGCTCGAATATTTTGTTTGCCGGAGTTAAAAAGACAAGGAGAGCCACTAGGCCAAATGTGCTTAACAGCAAACCTGTAGCCGAGGAATCAAGATTTATTGACGCCACTTTTAAAGGAAGTGCAAAAGCAAGAGTGCCATTGCTGACCATCAGGGCAAAAGCAGCTAAACTGGCCTGAATAAGAACAGGCTGCTTAATAAGACGTATGAAATCGCTTATTACTATTTTTCCGCGGTCCGGACTTGAAAACGATTCATTAACAAATTTAATGATAAGTAAAAACGTGATAATAAACAGGACAGATACAAGAATAAATACATATTCGACTGAGGCTCTGGCAGCTATAATCCCCCCAAAAGCCGGACCGACAATCGCCGCGCTTCCTATACAGGCTCCCGTATAAGCCATCGTTTTTCCTCTGTGTTCTTCACTCGTCCGGTCTCCTATGTAAGCGAAAGCTGCAGGTATAAGAGCCCCGCCCGCTAAGCCGTGAAGCAACCGTATGAAAAAGAGGTGGCTTCCTGTTTGGGCCAGGGGATAGAATAAAAGAATTAAGGCGGCTGAAGCCATCCCGGCCAGAAGGATTTTTTTGCGGCCTAACCGGTCAATCCAATGGCCAGCGACTATGTTTCCAGCCATATTGGATAATGAATAAACTGCAATGATGGCGCCTGTCAGCATATGAGAAGCCCCGAGTTCCTGGGCGTATGGGGTAATGATAGGTAATTGAATAAAGGTATCCAGAAATGCTACCGCGATAATAATATATAAAAGTTTAGTCATGGTGCTCTCCTTCCTCACTTTCCCACCTTTACTATACAATGAGTGAAAAAGGTACGTAAAGTTTCCAGATAGGACAGAGGTTGGGAAGTGTGTTAAAATAAAGGTTATATTCCTCAGACCGGCAAGTGTTAAACGGTCTTTTGCATAAAGGGTGAGCATAATTTGAAACTAACCATAAATGATTTTACAGATGCTTTGCTTGAAGGGGATCATGCAAAGTCGCTGAGCATTGTTAATAAGTGGCGGGATAATTATACAAGGTTCTATATATATAATAAACTGATTACCCCTGCGATGTACGAAATAGGGCGCAGGTGGCAGGCCAATGAGATTTCAGTCGCCCAGGAGCATCTGGCAACGGCCGTCTGTGATTTCGTCCTCACGCAGACAGAACACGAACTGGTAAGGTATTCTCCTGCACCGGAAGCAACCCCGAAGGCCTTGTTCTTCACAGTTGAAAATGAACACCATTACCTTGGTATGAAAATGGTATCTATTTTATTCAGGGAGAAACAGTGGAATGTTAAATATTACCAGTCTGATTTACCGGTTGACCATGTGATGAATGAAATAGTACAGTGGAAACCCGGCGTCATAGGGCTGTCGTTTTCTATCGTACACAGGGCAAACGGTCTGACTTCCTATTTAAAAAAATTCAGTGAACTGGACTACGAGCCTGAAATCCTGGTAGGCGGCCGATTAATGAACCAGTACGATTTTTCGTCGATCGGTCCCCCAAACACGACATTTATACAAAACCTGGACGAACTGAATCACTGGTTTAATCAATATACTGAAAACAGGCGGGATGACTTGGATGGAGACAAAGATACCACTTCCATTATTTAAAATAGATAAAGAATTTAATATACTCGAGTTCACAGGAACTGCCGCTGACTTTTTTCCGGAAACTGAAAGCCTCTACCAGATAATTGACCGGGACAGCCATACTAAATTAAAAAACTGTCTTATAAACGGGGACGCAGCCCTCACCTTTGAAATTAACGCCAAAACAAAACAGGAGCCGTTGGAACTTTTTAAAGTGTTTGCTCAATGGAAGGGTTCGGAAGCGTTTTGTGTTTTTGTCCCGGCTAATCAGGACTACCATCTTGTCCATAAGCAGCTTGAAGAGTTACAGAAGAGGCTCTCGGAAACAAATTTCGAACTCTATGAAAAGAAAGAACAGTTATCTTCTGCAATGGACCGTACAAACAGACTTTCAGGGCCGTATATAGAATTGAGTGATACACTGGCTCTGTTGCCGATATTTGGAGATTTATCCGAAGAAAAGATTAAAGCCGTACAGGAACATGCTATTCAAAAAGCTTACGATAATAAACCTGAAAGAGTCCTGGTGGATTTTACAGGAGTTGGAGTAGTGGAAGAAAGCGGTGTCCTGCAATTAAAAGACATGGTGCTGGTATTTAAGCAGATGGGAATGGACGTTGTTGTAATTGGTCTTTCACCGGATCAGGCAAGAGTACTCAAACCTTACCGTACTGAATTGGAACTTGATTTTGAGAGGAACGCTAAAGTGTCTATAAAAAAATGGCTTGTGAAGGAATATCTTTAAAAAAGTCTTTCTAACTGGTTTTGCCGGGTTAGTTAGCAAATAAATGAGGCTAAAGTGCTGAAAAAGACCGCGGTGGGTGCCGGGGTCTTTTTTACTGCCCTATAACAGCAGATTCCCGTTATGAAAATGAGCACATTTTCACCCGGCGTATATAGGGATAAACTACAGGCTTACAAGAAATATATTGACAATTTATCTGAAAATTTGAAATAATGTGATAGTAAAACCTTCTGTTACATATGGCTTCACACAGCTTAAACAGTCCATTCCGGTTGCTTAAAAGTGGAATGTCAGGGCGTTTTCAGCTGGAGTCTGCTGATTTTAAAAGGATGTCCTTTGTGAAGGACCATTAAAATATCAGTACTGTTCAATAACAGACAGTTATATAATATGTCAAAGTCTTTTCTGCGCCAAAAGGATAAAAGAAAAAATGATACGAGGAGGGATTCGAATGGCCGCTCTAATTATTTTCTGGATATTTGCTGCAGCCACAGTCGCACTTACGATCAAATTTAGAAAACCGGTATTACTGACACTGCCTTTTCTTGCGATGGGGGTTTATTTAGTTATTCAGATAGCTATGGTTCCTATGCCTTTTATGGAAACGGTAAGGTTCATATTTGATTTAAGATAGCTGTTTTAGGGAGGAATATTAAATGTCTTCAACTAAAGAAAAGAATCGCCGGACTCTCTTCTGCCCCTCCTGCAACAGCCCGAACATGATCGTTATATCAAAAGCCAGATATATGATTATGATGACAGTTCTGCCCGTCATCGTTTCAGCAGTGATTGCAGTTATGTTCCACCCGGTCTTTCTGCTGTTTATTCCCGGACTGATTTGGATGAATAAAATGATAGCTGACAGAAAAGCACCGCTTATTATTTGCAGAGAATGCCAAGCACATTCACAGGGAAATCCGGCTGCAAACCGGGCGCACGACACAAATGGGTAAAAATGAAAGCGTTTACTATGATAAGGGAGGGTTCTAAGTGAAGAAATAAGAGAGAAAGCCATGCAAACAACCAGCAGGATGTAAAAGCTTATTGAAAAAGGAGGGTTTGACACGTGAAAAAGGTCAAAAAGGAAGTAGCTGATAAGTATTTTAAAACACGAGTGACAATGATCGCCATTTTTTTATTCATTGGTTTTCTTGTCTCATTCGGAGTGGTATTTTTTGCAGAGCAAATAAACGAGAGCGGCGTCTATATTATGGGGATGCCCGCACATTATTATATGGGAGCCCAGGGGGCAGTGGTAACGTTTATTGTTCTCCTCTTTTTAAATGCTGTCATAAACGACAGAGTAGATAAGAAGTTCGGAATTGACGAGTCACGAAACGAACAGATCAGCAAAACCGGGACAGACCATTAAAAAGTCAAGCCAGTTAAGGTTTTGCCAGAAAATAAAAAGGTGAACACGATGGTTGAATTTATAAGGGGGAACCTATTAGATGGATCAACAAGCCTTAGTTTCACTCACGCTGATTATTTTAACATTTGCTCTTTATATTGGTATTTCAATTTACCACCGTGCAAAAGCCACATCTGACTTTTACGTAGCAAGCCGGGGGGTTCCCGCTTTCTGGAATGGTATGGCGATAGGCGGCGACTGGATGAGTGCGGCATCATTTATTGGGATGGCCGGTACGGTCATGCTTCTGGGGTATGACGGCCTGGCTTATATTATGGGCTGGACAGGAGGATATTTGCTCCTCACGTTCCTGTTAGCGCCGCAGCTCAGGAAATATGGGCGTTTTACCGTGCCTGAATTTATCGGTGACCGGTTTGACAGTAATTTCGCGAGGTTAATCGGTGCCATTGCGACGATTATCATCAGTTTTACTTACTTAATCGGACAGTTGTCCGGATCAGGTGTGGTTATCGGACGGCTGCTAAGCATCCCTTCATGGGTCGGGGTGTTAATCGGGGTAGCGATTATCGCCGTGTATGCGACGCTTGGCGGGATGAAAGGAGTAACCTGGACACAGGTTGCCCAATATCTTATTCTAATTACCGCCTATGTTATTCCTATCGTCTTTATGTCCCTTCAGATAACCGGGAATCCGCTTCCCTGGCTGACTTACGGTAATGTGGTTGAAGAACTGGGGGCAATAGACAGGGAACTTGGTTTATCAGAGTATTTTGCACCGTTTGATGAAGGAAGCCGCGCCCAGTTTCTAGCTTTATTGTTTACATTAATGATCGGGACAGCGGCACTTCCTCATGTTATTGTCCGTTTCTATACGGTGGCGACCATGAAAGCTGCCCGGTGGAGCGGTGCCTGGGCCCTGTTTTTTATCGGCATTCTTTATTTATCAGCACCGGTATATGCGGCCTTTTCACGATTTGTCATTATGAACGATGTCGTTGGCCAGCCGCTTGATGATTTGCCCGCCTGGACTGAGCCGTGGCTCAATACGGGTTTACTGGAAGTCACGGCCTCAGGAGAACAAGGAGTACTCATGTGGGAAGATCTTGTCATACACGCTGATATTGTAGTGATGGCGACTCCTGAAATTGCAAATCTTGGCACCTTTGTTATCGGAATGATTGCTGCCGGCGCCATGGCAGCAGCATTATCGACAGCAGGCGGCCTTCTGATTACCGTTTCATCCTCATTTGCACACGATATTTACTACCGGCTTGTTAACCCGAATGCCACAGACAGTACACGCTTGAGAGCGGGGCGGATAGCTATCTTTGCTGCAACGATTGTAGCAGGTTTACTTGCGCTTGACCCTCCGGGAGTGATAACCCAGATCGTCGCATGGGCATTCGCTATTGCCGGAGGAACGTTCTTTCCTGTTCTTTTTCTTGGCGTTTGGTGGACACGGATTAATGCCAAAGGTGCAATTGCCGGAATGCTTGGCGGATTAACCACTACGCTGACCTATATCTTCCTCGCTATGAACGGGTTTGTTCTTTTTGGAATCGGCGACACAGGTGCAGGGGTTTTCGGTGTCACCGTTAATGTTATTCTCGTAATAGTTGTTTCACTTATGACTGAACAGCCTTCTCAGCGTTTAAAAGATGAAGCCATTAATTTAAGGTATCCGGAGCAGATGACTTATGAAGAGGGGCAGGTATGGCTCGATGACACTTCAGGAAAATAAAGAATTTATGAATATGATCGAGAACCATCCGATTTTCAGCGGCGCAAGTGCCGCTGAATTTCGGTCGTTACTGGACCGGTGTGATTTAAAAGCTTATCGGAAAAATGAAAAAGTGCTGTATGCGAAGTCACCCCGGGAAGGGCTGCTGCTTATTCTGGAAGGAATTACGGAAGTATGTGTGCAGACAGGGACAAGCCGTGAAAACAGGGAAGTGCTCGAAGTGCTGGAGGCCGGTGAAATGGTCGGTTTTTCAAGTCTCGCTGATTTTCTGGGCGAACCAAATCCGCACGAAGATTCAGTGACTGTCGAAGTCCATTCCCTTGAACCGTCGGTATGCCTCCATATTCCTTATGAGGTTCTTGAATCAAGGTGGCATGACGAAGACGTCAGAGAGTATGTCCTCCGCCAAGTGGCTGTCAGGCTCAGGGAAATTTATTCATCGCTTGCTGAACAAGTTAAACTGGCTAACCAGTGGGGGGAAAGCGACCCATTCATCCGTCGCGTCCAGGATCTGATGAACGAGCCGGCATTAACCATTAATCAGGACACCCCGGTGGATGAAGTGGCACGGACGATGGTGGAAGCGGGAACGAGTTCCATTCTTGTAACAGGTAAAGAAGAAGAACTGCTTGGAATTATTACTGAAAAAGACCTTGTCCAGCGGGTCGTTTCTGCTGGCGAGGGCAACAAGAAAACAGCGGGAGAAACGGCGACACTCGAGCTTGTGACCATTCAACGGCATGCCTATTATTATGAGGCCATGTCAAGTTTTCTCATGCATCGCGTGAAACACTTGCCGGTAGTAGATGAGAATAGGCGGCCAGTAGGCATGGTTACTTTGTCAGATCTTCTAAGGAAAAAGAATAGGGGACAGTTTAATATCATCCAGGAAATTGAATCGTCAAACGCTGAAACCCTGCCTGATGTGAAACATGCGATTTACAGTGTACTTGGTAATCTCATACAAGATGGCATGCCTGCCTTTCATATTATGGAGGCAATAACGACGCTTTATGACAGACTTGTCTACCATTGTGTGGAAATGGCTGCAGAAGAAGTAAGAAAAGAACATGGAGAACCACCGGTTACTTTTGCCTTTTTTCTAATGGGAAGCGCGGGACGCAGAGAGCAGTTTCTGTTAACGGATCAGGACCACTTTCTCGTTTATGACGACCCGGAAGAAGGCGGGGAAGAGAAAGCTGACACTTATTTTAAAACATTGGGAGAAAAAATTACCTCCTGGATGGAACATGCCGGCTACAAGTTGTGTGATGGAGGGATGATGGCCAGTTTTCCAGCCTGGCGCGGTAATCTGTCGTCTTGGAAAAAACGTCTTCGGTCCTGGGGGCTGCGGGCAACTAATGAAAACATTCTTCTGGGGCACAATTTTTTATCCCTCCGCTTTTTGTACGGAGATGAACGGCTCCATGACCGTTTCACCGGACTGGTTGCAGACCAGCTCGAAAAGTCTCGGATTTTTCTATACAGAGCAGCCGAAGAAGAAAAACAAAATCCTGTCCCCACACTTGACCAGCCCATCCGCGCCTTGTTCAGGATGAAGAAAGAAATGCTTGATATAAAGTTAAATGTTCTATTTCCATTTCATCACTCCCTGCAAATCCTAAGTGCTAAATACGGGATGATTGAGGGCACGCCTAAACAGCAAATAGAGCGGTTAACCGAAGAAAAAGTGTTTAGTGAGAGGTTTGCCGATGAACTTCAGTTTGCTTATGAAGTCATTCTTCATATCCGTGTGTCCCAGGCATGGAAAGCCCATATGCAAGGAGAGAAAGCGTCGAGTAAAATTTATTTCCGCAAAATGAAAACCCGGGATAAAGAAGAACTGATGCTGGCCTTAAAAACGATAAGGTCATTACAAAATCAATTAGCTTCTTCATATGGAATGCCGTAAACCGAAGATGAAACTTGAAAAGGCGGATACAGGATACTATTCCGCCGGCAACATAAATTAGTCATGCAGAGGGAGAGACTCCGCTATGATGTTTTGGAAGAAAAAAAGCTTAGGTTACAAACTCGCCTGTGAACTTCCGCTTAATACACCTATCCGTGACCTGTCATTTACGGTCATGGATACCGAAGCGACCGGTTTTTCCGTAGGGGCCGGTGACCGGCTGATCGAGATCGGCGCCGTACACGTGGACGGCCTTTCAGTCACAGATCATATCTTCCAGACATACGTGAATCCGCAAAGGGCCATTCCGCAAAAAATTACGGAACTTACCGGTATTCAAAAGGAAGACGTGGCAGACGCGCCTGCGGCAGTTGAAGCGATCGAAGCCTTCTGTGACTACGTTGAACAATGCGGCAGCAACGGCTGGGTCGGCCATTATTTAGCCTTTGATCTTCTTGTGTTAAAAAAAGAGCTTCAGCGGGAAAAATACAGTTTTAATGAACCGCCTGCTTTTGACACCCTTGATTTAATCGGATTTATCAGCCCCTCATGGGATATGAGGGACTTGGAACACTATGCCAGAAGTTTTGGCACTAATATTTATGAGAGGCACAGCGCAGTTGGGGACGCTCTTACTACCGCGCACTTATTCGTCGAATTGCTGCGTCTTTTAGAAAGCCAAGGTAAAACGACACTTAATGATTTAATGCTTGTGACGAAAAAAGATGGAAGTTTTCTTTCCTTATAATAGTCTGGTTGACCGGATGCCTGTTCTTATACGAACGGGCATTTTTTGCTGAGGACTTTCTTTCGTCCGCCTCTGATTTATAAACTGAAGTATAGCTTCCAGAACGTATATTCGCTATAATGTTAATGAGCGGGAGGGAAAAATATGTTTGGAAAAAAGACACTGACAGACCTTATAGGGGAGTTAAGAAACGATCCCCAGGTAACCCACTGGCATGAGGTGCCTGAAGAAGAAGCTAAGACCTCACCTATGCCGGAAGATATGCACGAGAAAATTAAAAAAGCTTTAAACGATCGTTTAATAAATGACCTTTATACGCATCAGCGAAGTGCTTACGAGCACGTGATGAGCGGAGAGAATATTACTGCTGTGACACCGACTGCGTCCGGAAAAACATTATGCTATAACTTGCCGGTGCTGCAGCGGCACATGATTAATCCTTCAAGCAGAGCCTTGTATATTTTTCCGACTAAAGCGCTCGCCCAGGATCAGAAATCAGAGCTTAATGAATTTATAGATGAAATGGATGTCAATATTAACAGCTATACGTATGATGGGGACACACCGGCCAACATTCGCCAGGTCGTCAGAAAAGCTGGCCATGTCGTCATTACTAATCCGGATATGCTTCATTCAGCCATACTTCCTCATCACACTAAATGGATCTCCCTGTTTGAAAATTTGGAAACGATAGTTATTGATGAACTGCATACGTACCGGGGCGTCTTTGGCTCCCATGTGGCAAATGTGATCAGAAGACTTAAAAGGATCTGCCGTTACTACGGCAGCAACCCTTCTTTTATTTGCACTTCCGCAACGATCGCTAATCCTGAAGAACTTTCAGAAGAGCTGATAGGGGAACCAGTGCGCCTTATTAATAACAATGGAGCGCCTAAAGGCAGGAAACATTTTGTATTTTACAATCCTCCGGTCGTCCATAAGCAATTAAACATTCGTAAAAACGCCACGAAAGTGGTTAATGATCTGGCTGCCCGTTTTCTGAAAGAAAAGATCCAGACGATCGTTTTTGCGAGAAGCCGGGTGAGAGTGGAAATAATCCTCAGTCATCTTCAGGAACTGGTAAAAAATGAAATAAACCGCCGGTCTATACGCGGTTACAGGGGCGGCTATTTACCTAACCAGCGACGGGAGATTGAAAGGAATTTAAGAAGCGGAGAGACGATTGGCGTTGTAAGCACGAATGCTCTGGAGCTTGGGGTGGATATCGGCCAGCTTCAGGTATGTGTCATGAACGGTTACCCCGGATCAATCGCTTCGAGCTGGCAGCAGGCCGGACGAGCCGGGCGAAGACAGGATGAATCTGTCGTCATAATGGTTGCTAATTCAAGTCCACTCGATCAGTATTTATTCCAGCACCCTGAATATTTCTTTGAAGGATCACCCGAAACTGCCCGTATTAACAAAAATAATCTCATTATATTAGTCGATCATTTAAAGTGTGCCGCGTATGAGCTTCCGTTTAACCGGGGGGATACGTTTGACGGGGAAGATGTAACGGAAATACTTGACTATTTAACAGAAGAGCGGGTGCTTCACGATACTCATACGCAGTGGTTCTGGATGAACGATGCCTTTCCTGCCCATAATATCAGTCTCCGCTCAGCCGCTCAGGAAAATGTGGTGATTATTGACCAGTCTGCAGTGGAAAATCACCGGGTAATCGGAGAAATGGATACATTCAGTGCGCTCACTCTGCTCCATGATGAAGCCATTTACCTTCATGAAGGGACCCAGTACCAGGTCGAGTACCTCGACTGGGATGAAAAGAAAGCGTACGTCCGGGAAGTCGATGTGGAATATTTCACAGATGCGAATCTGGCGGTAAAGCTGAAAGTGCTCGAAATTGACAAAGAAAAACAGGCAGGAAATCATATGATCCAGTACGGGGATGTGATGGTCACAGCGATGGCAACCATTTTTAAAAAAATTAAACTGGAAACCTTTGAAAATATCGGTTCAGGTCCAATTCACTTACCTGAACAGGAACTTCATTCTAACGGGATCGCTTTGACTTTTGCCGACGGGACCTTTAACGATGAACGGGAAGATGTCATCGAACAGGTTCTGATGGGGATGGCCCATGTGCTTCAGCATGTTGCCTGCGTGCATGTGATGTGCGATAAAAATGACTTGCATGCGGTGCCTGAAGTGAAAGCCGTCCATTCCCAGAAGCCGACTGTTTTTCTCTATGACCGTTATCCGGGCGGCATTGGTTTAAGTGAAAGTGTCTATAACCAAATTAATCATATCTTAAAAGAGTCCCTTGATTTTGTCTGGGAATGCCCATGTGAAGGAGGCTGTCCGTCGTGTGTAGGCGTCGGCGGCACAGATTCTTCTTTGCAGGTTAAAAAGTGGGTGCTGAAGCTGGTGAGCCAGGCAGCAAGCTATGATTAATGATGTGATAAGGCGGGAGTTTATTCTCCCGTCTTTTTTAATATTTTGGCTATGATTAGCGCTGGTGGAGTTGCTTCAGGACACTCGCTTGTAAGTTGAAGAATTTGGGTATCAAAAGGTAAGGCTTTTAGATGCCGTAAAAATAGGATTAATACAATTAAATAAAAATAAATCTTTACGTAATCTGACGGTTCACTCTCGGCGAAGGCTTACACCGCAGGTATAAGCGCAACATCAGCTCGACAAAACCTCGCTGTGTTTTCTTTACCCGAGGGCTTGTCTTCAACTGGGAGGTTTGTTTACGTGGGGTAAGCGAAGTTTCTCTTACAGTGGGGCGGTTTATGATACGATAGGTTTATAGAATCAGAAACAACTGCAAGGCAGGTGAGTCGTATGGGTGTAAAATCAAAACTGCTGAGAATGAAAAATCATTTACAGCTGGAAGATAAAAATGAGCCGGCTGCTGATAAAATAGAAACGCCGCCTGCCCCAAAGCAGGATGAGATGGAAACGGCTTTTAAAGACATTGGGTTTGAGCCTTTTTATTTTGACGGGGAGAGGTCTTACAGAAAACGAATCCTCTATCCTTATGCTACTGAACAAGATTATAATCTCTTAACAGATATGGAGCGGATTAAACAGTTTTGGGGCGCAGAGCTCTCGGACCATCCGCTGTCTTTTAACGGAAAAGAGATCGACCGGCTGTTATTTTTTGATACGGAAACGACAGGCTTGTCCACAGGGGCAGGAAATGTGATCTTTTTAATCGGGTACGCCAAATTGAAAAGTGAAGGCATAGAAGTGACACAGCATTTACTGGAAAGCCCTTCAGATGAAGCTGCTTTCTTATCAGGTTTTCTGGAAGACTTCCGGGAAGATGACTACTTGATCAGTTACAACGGAAAATCTTTCGATTGGCCTCAGGTGAAATCCAGACACACTTTTATTAGGAAAGAGCTTCCGAAGCTTCCCGAATTCGGCCATATTGACTTGCTTCACAGCGCGAGAAGGTTATGGAAACATGAACTGCCTTCCTGCAGGCTGTCTATAGTAGAAGAAAAGAAATTAAATATTCGCAGAACAAATGACATTCCCGGCAGTATGGCCCCTATATTATATTTTGATTATTTAAATGATAAAAATCCGTACGAATTAAAAGGGGTCATTGAGCATAACGACCAGGACGTCCGTTCATTAGTTCATTTGTATAAAAACCTGGTAATGAAATTAATATGGGAGAACGAAGTACCTTCTTCCGGGATGGAACACTATTATATGGGAGAGTGGTTTGACAAACTTTCTATTTATGAATGGGCAGAGAAACATTATGAGCATGCTATTCATAAGACAACTACTCCTTTTCCCCAAGTGTATTACAAGCTTGGAGTGATGTATAAGAAATTGGGAGATAAGGAGAAAGCGGGTAAGTACCTGGAGCTTGCTCTTAAACAGGGGGCTTTTCCGCCCGTGGAAGCGTGGATCGAACGTTCGAAACTCGCTGAACATTATGAGAAAGATCCTGCTAAAGCCTATGATTATGCGAAACAGGGCTATCAGTTTATTAAGAAAAACGGGCGGTTCAACGATAAAAAGTATACCAGACAATTAGCTGATTTAAACAAACGTTTAAAACGGCTTGAAAAAAAGCAGGCATTTTAGAGGAGGGAAGCGTATGACCAGTTATGAGAGCTATAAAGATCTGATCCGCCAGCACTTTCCGTTTGACCTGCTGACAGATGATCAATTCAAGCGGTTAATTGACGAATCGAATCGGCAATCCTTCTCCGAAAATGAATTTGTTTTTCATGAAGAAGATGAAGAGATAGAAGTTCATTTCCTGTTAAAAGGGCTGGCAAAAAATGTCCTTCACAGGGAAAACGGACAGCAGTTCTCTGTGCGTTTTTACTACCCCGGCGATTTAATCGGCTTAATGATCTTGCTTGCAGGGGGACAGTTGAATTTTTCAGTCCAGGCGCTGGAAAATTGCGAAACCGTCCAGTTTAAGAAAAGCATCCTTTTGAAAATTATGACTGAAAACGAAGCTTTTTCAAACGTTATATTAAGCGGGATCGGCAACAGAATGAAATCCCTCTATGATGAAATAAAAAAAGAACGGCATGTGACGGATGCTGAGAATATCGGGCTCTTCCGGACAAGGGTACACTCGATCATGGAACGCGCCAAGGCCATTCATCAGAAGCGCACTCTCAAAGAGGCAGCAAGACTTATGACAGAAGAGCGTATGGCCGGTCTCGTCGTCCTGGATGATAAGGAAGAATTAAAAGGTGTTATTACCCAGCAGCATGTGATCCGGGGGTTTCTCCAAGGCCAAAGCAGCGACAACGTCACTGAATGGATGGAAGACAAGCCCCATACGATACAGGAAGGCGCCTTCAGTTACGAAGTGCTTACCTTTTTTAAAGATGACTATATTGATCTGGTGCCTGTGATGAACGGCGAACGTGTCGTTGGTATTCTGATGGCTGAATCATTTCTTCAGTTACAGGATTCCAAATATTTGAATTTATCCTACCGTCTTCAGCATGCTAAAAAAGTAAAGGAACTGGCTCACCTTTCCCCAAAAAATAATGAAGATTTCCTCTCGTTCACTGAAGCTTTATTAAATGAGCGGACGCATCCATCGGAAGTATGTGAGTTTATTTCAAATTACAATGACCAGATTCACAGGAAAGTGATTCAATTCGCTTTGCGGGACATGCTTAAGGAAGGGTACGGAAAACCCCCGGTTAATTATTGCTTTGTCGTCATGGGGAGTCAGGGAAGAAAAGAACAGGCGTTCAGTACGGATCAGGATAATGCCCTCATTCTGGATAACTATCAGCATCTTTCCTATAAAAGAGAGGTAGAAGAGTTCTTCCACCGTTTTGCAGCCAAAATAAACGAGGCTCTTGCAGAGTGCGGGTTTCCTGAATGTTCAGGAGGAATTATGGCCAAAGAGAGGAAATGGTGCAGAGAGATTAGTGAATGGAAAAGCGAAGTAGTGAACTGGGTAAAAAAAGCAGACAGCCAGGAAATTCGCGATTTCACTATATTTATTGATTACAGACCAGTCTACGGAGACTTCACGTTAGCTGAGAAGCTGAGAGACGATATTAATGAGCCGGTTAAAAAAGGCAAAATTCTGCATGCGATGCTTATGAAAGATACAATTCGGTTTCGGGTCCCTATTAACGCGCTTGGAAGGATTTCAGTTAAAGGGAAGAAGAAGACGATTGATCTGAAGAAATCGGCGTTAATGCAAATCGTCAATGGGGTCCGTATCTTTGCTATCCGTTATGGAATTACGGAAGTGAGTACCGCTGCTAGGCTGGACAGGCTGGAAGAACTGGAAATATTCCATCCAAGAGATGTTAAGAATGCGAAGCTTGCAATGGATTACCTTCATTATTTCAGAATAATGGAAAATATATCCCAGCTGCGGAAAAATGAGCCTCTTTCTAATATGATCTCGCCTTTAAAGCTGGATAAAGATGAAAAGAAGCAATTAAAAGATGCTCTGTTTATCGCTAAACGTCTTCAGCAAATGAGTGAATTAAGCTTTGCAAAGAATCGGGGAATTTAATATGGAAGCTTCAGTTCTGCAGATTTTTAGATATTTGCTTTTAGATTGGCATCGGTTTAACCACCATAAAAATTTATGGATTTTGCGTAATAGAAAGCAATTTTCCCAGGTGGCCGATAAAATGCTCAGAGCCGGTAAACGGACAGACTTCGAGAACGTTCCTTTTCATGATCTGTCTTTTACTGTTTTTGATCTTGAGACGACCGGCTTTTTTCCAAAGATCGGCGATGAAGTTATCTCAATTGGGGCAGTAAAAATAAATCTTAACCATATCAGCTTCCCTGAACAATTTTATGAAGTGGTTCGTCCTGTAAAAATGCCATCTAAACAAATAAGGGAGCTGACCGGTCTGAGTGCCTCACAAATAAAATCCGGAAAACCGTTTCCTTCTGCTATGCTTAACTTTCTCGACTTCTCCCGCCACACGATCCTGGTTGCCCATCCTGCCAGTTTCGACGTCCACTTTCTGTATGAATTGGCAAAGAGGTGGGGACTGCCTCCTTACCTGCCAAGGGCGGTAGATTCATATGAACTGGCGAATTATATCTTCCCAGGGGAAAAAAATTCGCTCGATCAGCTGATCTTAAAACTTGAAGTGGAAAATAAATTAAGACACCACGCCTTAAATGATGCGTTTATGACTGCTGAAATATTTTCCAAACTAATGGATGAATTGAAAAACAGGGGAATACATACATTAAAGGAATATAAAGAGGCAAGGGCGCATAAGAAATAAAGTCGAGTTAATCGAGCCTGCCGGCTTTTTTAACCGGAAATATTCCCCCGGTTCCGGAAAAATAACACGCCTATTTCCCGGGTAAGCGCAAAAAAACAGCTTTTTCGACCATCTTGGCCGCTATTTCTTTAGAATTAGGAAAATAAGCGAACTTATTTGTTAAATTGTGACGAATTAAGAGAAACTTATTGATATTTTAGACAATATTCTTTATATTATTTTTTGGAGAACATTATATTTCTAACCAAGATTTGTTTGAACAGGGGAGAGAAAGTCATGGCTAAGTTGTTTGTATGTTTATTTTTTTTAGTGATCGGCAGCACTTTTATGCTTTTTCAGTAAAAAATAGGTTAATCCACTAGTACATGTTGAAGGGCGCAGACATACGTTGATATTGAACCTAAAATTAAAGGAGGATATCAAATGTTTGGACGTCGCCCGTGTACTAGACCTCAAGTGTTAGGCACACAAGTTTGCCCGACTAGACAGAATGTTCGAAATCTGCAGTGTGATTACATTGTCCCTGTGGTGCATCCGTCACACACGACTAATGTAGTAAATCACCGTTACAATTTCCAGCACAGTTATCCGCATACTGAATCAAGAGTTGACAGAATCCAAAACTTCCACACGACGGCAGGTCCTGGACCCGGCCAGGTAGCAGGAGCCGCTACAGGCCCGTTTGGCCCAGGTATGGGGCCAGGTATGGTGGCAGGAGCTAATATGGGACCTTGGGGTCACAGAAAGAAATGCGGATGGTAAGGGATGTAAAATAAGCGGATCGGCCTCCGGCTGATTCGCTTTTCTTTTTCAGGAGGATGGAAGCCGCAGAAAGGATGGTTAACCATGTATGACGTTTTGGCCGTTACGGGATATAAGCCCCATGAAATCGGAATTTTTAATGAAAAGCACGACCAGCTGCCGTATTTAAAAAAAGCGCTGGCTAAAAAAATCACCAGTTTAAAAGAAGAATATGATATCAAATGGGTCATTACGAGCGGACAGCCGGGCGTCGAGCTGTGGGCGGCAGAAGCTGTCATTGACATGAAAGACATGTACCCGGATCTCAGGCTTGCTACGCTGGCTCCCTTCCATGAGCAGGAAGAACGTTTTCCTGAAGCAGTTAAAGCATTATACGAGACTGTCTGGCAAAAGAGTGATTACAGAGATTATATTACGAAAAGGCCGTATGACAGCCCGGCTCAATTAAGGCTTAAAAATGAATTTATTGTCCAGAAAAGCCATGCGTCTCTCGTATTATATGACGAGGCTACAGAAGGGACGCCGAAATTTTTTCTGTCTTCCGCATTAAAAAAGCAGCAGCAGGAAGATTACCCAATCATTTATTTAACTCCCGACGATATAGAAGAAATGATCAGGGAAGAACTGGATGACCGAAGCTGGAATTGACAAGAACGCTTTATTCTGAAAAAATAAAGGGTAAATGATGGTACATATGAGGTGAACACTGTGGATAATAAACAAGTTTCAAAGCTGACTAAGAATGAAATTTATGAAAAAGATTTTAAAACAAGCATGCGCGGATACAACCAGGACGAAGTCGACCAGTTTCTTGATGATATAATAAAAGATTACGAGGCTTTTGAAACCCGGATTCAGGAGCTGCAGCAGGAGAATGAGCGCTTGAAAAAAGAAACCGTGACTCTCAGCGAACAAACGAAAAAGCAGCCGCCGGCCCAGCCTGCCGCCGGCAATACTAATTATGATATTTTAAGAAGACTGTCCAACCTGGAGAAACATGTGTTCGGCAGTAAACTTTACGATTAAAGCGGCGAAAGGAGTTCATACGGTTGATAGAAGTTTATATTGATGGAGCCAGCGCCGGTGATCCGGGCCCTTCTGGAGCCGGAGTATTTATAAAAGGGAATGGCTATCTTATCCGTCAATCGTTTCCTCTTCCGGAAATGTCTAATCATGAAGCTGAATTTCACGCATGCCTGAAAGCTTTAGCTATTTGTAAGGCACACGGTTTTAAGATTATTTCTATACGGTCTGATTCAAAAACAGTGGTTGAAGCGGTAGAAAAAGAATACGTAAGGAATATGTCTTTCAGAGCTTTATTGGACAGCATCCTTTATGAGATGGCCCACTCGTTTGATTATGCCTTTATTAAGTGGATTCCAGGCAAATTAAATAAGGAGGCTGACCTGCTGGCTAAAAAAGGTGTGCAGAACGCGATGGAAAATAACAACAGTTGATTAATAAGCTGTGCTGTGGTATTATAGAAAATGTTGTTCTAAACGACATCCATTTGTGTTTGGGTAATCGCTGCACTGTTTCAGTGTAGAGGAAAGTCCATGCTCGCACAATCTGAGATGATTGTAGTGTTCGTGCCTGACGAAGTCATAAGTCAGGGTAGTCTGGTTGCAGGCTAACGGCAGGAGACTTACCTACGTTTAGTTTCTAAATATGGTAAGTGTGCCTTGAAAGTGCCACAGTGACGTAGTCTGTCTGGAAACGGACAGAGTGGAACGAGGTAAACCCCGCGAGCGAGAAACCCAAAATTTGGTAGGGGCACCCCTGAAAAGGAAATGAACGGATCAGGGGACAGAGATAATTCTGTAGACAGATGATTACCACTTTTGTACGAGGGATGACGCCCGTTTGAAGTACGAAGGAACAGAACATGGCTTACTAAACACAAATGGCGTCTTCATACTGTTATATTAACTCCACGATGCATCTTCATCGTGGAGTTTTTACTTTTTAAAAGAGCATCCTGTATACTAGGTGCGGATACAGTAAAACAAACACCGAGAAAAAGAAGGGAAGGATTTGACCTTGAATACCGTTACATTAATTGCCACCGCTGCCATGGGACTTGAAGCGATTGTGGCTAAAGAAGTTCGCGAATTAGGATATGAAAATGTCACTGTAGAAAATGGAAAAGTAATTTTTAAAGCTCATCCAAAAGCGGTTGCCCGGACAAATTTATGGCTGCGTACAGCAGACAGAGTAAAAATACTGGTAGGGGAATTTAAAGCAGAGAGCTTTGAGGAACTGTTTGAAAACACAAAAGCTCTCCCATGGGCCGATTATCTGTCTGCAGATGCGGAATTCCCTGTCATTGGCAGATCGGTAAAATCAAAGCTGTTCAGTGTACCTGACTGTCAGGCGATCGTAAAAAAAGCGGTGGTTGAAAGCATGAAGCAAAGCTATAATGTCCAGTGGTTTGAGGAAAAAGGCGCCCTGAACCGGATTGAAATTTCACTTCATAAAGATACCGCCAGCTTAACAATCGATACAAGCGGCACCGGCCTTCATAAACGTGGCTACAGATACTTACACAACGAAGCACCATTGAAGGAAACGCTTGCCGCAGCTATGATCCAGTTAACTAACTGGCATGCAGACAAGCCGTTTTACGATCCATTCTGCGGATCAGGGACACTTCCAATTGAAGCGGCTATGATCGGACAGAATATTGCACCGGGTGTTAACCGGTCGTTTTCTTTTGAAAACTGGCACTGGTATGACCAAAGATGGATGGATGACGCTCTTGAGGAAGCAGAAAACCTGGCTAAATATGATCAGCCGTTAAACATTCTCGGAGCAGATATCGACCATAAAATGATTGACCTGGCTAAAAATAATGCGATGGAGGCCGGCTTTCCTGATCAAATCACTTTTAAGCAAATGCAAGTCAAAGACTTTCATACAAAAGATGAATTCGGTGTCGCTGTCGGCAACCCTCCTTACGGTGAACGGATGAAAGAAAAGCCGTATGTTGAAAACCTTTACCGTGAATTAGGACGAGCACTGAGGCCGCATGACACCTGGTCTGTTTATATCATTACTTCCCACCCTCATTTCGAAAAGCTTTACGGTGCTAAAGCAACAAAAAAACGGAAACTGTATAACGGGAATATAAAAACGGACTTTTACCAGTTCTGGGGAAAGCGCCCCGGTTCAAAATAAGCTCGGTTACCATCTTTTCTCTCTTTTGGGCATATATTCAGCAGGCAGGCATATACTATAGAAAACTGCTGAAAAGGGAAAGGGTGAGGAGTATGACTGAGGAATACAGTAATATAGAGCAAGTTGAACTTGCTATCCAGGCGGCAGAACGAATGGTAGGACAAGCCACGATGAGCATGGATCAGCAGCAGCTCGAAAATGCCACTCGCGCGTTGGCCGAGGCAAGGAGACAGCTGGAGCAGGCGAAGCTGATGAAGTTAAATGACCATTTGCTGCAATACTCTTCTTCACGTATTAACCGGTTATCCCATCAGGTGGAAGAAGAACGGGATTAGTATCGGATTGACAGGTAACTACTATCAGTTTGTTGCAAATTTAAGAAACTTGGTCTCATCCCCTTGTACTTGAAAAATAATACAACGTATAATGGAAGTATTAAGGGGATGGTCGAATGAATAAATTCATGACTGATAAATTAGGAAGACCATTAAGAGATCTGCGCATTTCCGTGACAGATCGCTGTAATTTCCGCTGCCGCTATTGTATGCCGCCGGAAATCTTCGATAAAAACTTTAAATTCCTTCCAAAAAAAGAGATCCTGACGTTCGAAGAGATAACCAGGGTTTCCAATATACTTGCTGAAAGAGCAGGGATCAAAAAACTTCGGATCACCGGTGGTGAGCCGATGATGCGCCATAACGTGTCGAGACTGATCAGCATGCTGAACGAGATCGACAATATTAATGACATCGCGATGACAACAAACGGGGCTCTTCTCCCCGGGCATACGGAAGGGTTAAAACAGGCTGGCCTGAACCGGGTCACGATCAGCCTGGATTCTCTCAATGATGAAAAATTCCGTTATATTAACGGGCGCGATATCAGTGTCTCAAAAGTGCTTGATGGCATAGAAGCGGCCGAGGACGCAGGCCTTCAGGTGAAAATTAATATGGTTGTCAAGCGGGGGATGAATGAAGAAGACATTCTTCCTATGGCGCGCCACTTTAAGGATTCCAAAATCATTTTACGTTTCATTGAGTATATGGATGTAGGAAACGCCAATGGGTGGAAACTTGACCATGTTGTCAGCAAGAAAGAAATCTTCAGCATTATTAATAAAGAATTACCTATTGAACCGGCTGACCCTAATTATACCGGAGAAGTCGCAGACCGGTTCGTATTTAAAGATAATGGCAATGAGATCGGTATTATCTCTTCTGTAACAGATGCTTTCTGTTCTACCTGTTCAAGGGCCCGGCTGTCTGCGGATGGCAAGCTGGTCACCTGCCTGTTTGCATCGGGCGGCCATGATCTGCGTGATATTCTCCGATCAGATGCTGACGATGAAGAAGTGGCTGAACACATCCGGCAGATCTGGGAAAAAAGAGACGATCAATATTCCGCCGAACGACTCAAGCATACAGACAAAAAACAAATCAGGAAAATTGAGATGTCGCACATTGGCGGCTAGTCTAAACCGGGGTAAAACTTTTACCCCGGTTTATTTTGGGTTAATGACGTCATCAATGCGCTCATTAATAAATGTCACTTCTCCAAAGTCATGATGATAGTCAATGGTCATTCCGTCAAAATACCATTGATCATCTTCTGTTATGCAAAACAGCAAGCCGCCTTTTTCTACCGTCACATAGTCTTTTTCCGGGATCCCTCTGTGAATACCTGCCGAAAAACCGCCTGATCCTACGCCTCCGACTCTGACATATAACGTTAACGAGTCCCCTTTTATTAATTCCATTTCTTTTTTATAAAACTCAAGAGCCTCATCGGTAATCGTAAAATTCATATACACTTCTGTCCTTTCATATACAAGACTTTCAGTCCATTATAACAAACCGTTAATTATTGTGCGGGTATGAACAAAGATGAATTTTTCACTGGAAAAAGGTATGATAAAGGAGGGTGAAATCAGGAAGTGTTAACCACCCTTTACATAAAACGGGTACCGGAAGGAGAAGGACTTGTATGCAGACAGAATCACCTGCTATTGAAAAAGAATTTATGGAGTACGTTAAGAAAATCAGCCATTATAATGAAGCAGTAGGACTTATCGCGTGGGATTTACGAACAGGAGCACCGAGAAAAGGCGCCGCTCAGCGTTCGGAAGTATTAGGTTCCCTGTCGTCTGAAATATTCGCTATGTCCACTTCAAAGGACATGAAGAATTACTTAACTGAACTGCGTCAGGAGAGTAACTGGGAGCAATTGGACGAGGTAACAAAGAAAACAGCAGAAGAATGCGAAAAACAGTTAAAGAAATTTGAAAATATCCCCCCTGAAGACTATAAAGACTATGTGATCCTTACTTCAAATGCAGAGGTAGCCTGGGAAACTGCGAAAGACACAGCTGATTTCGACTCATTTAAACCTTATTTAGAGAAAATTGTGGCGTATAACCGCAAATACACCGAATGGAAAGGTTATGAAGGCAATAAGTATAACGCGTTGCTGGATGATTACGAGCCGGGTTTAACTGTTGATGTCATCGACGAAGTGTTCGGAAAATTAAAAGAGGCGCTCGTCCCTCTCGTAAAAGAAATAACGAATGCTAAGGATCAGCCTGAAACAGATTTTCTGTTTAAGCCGTTCCCTGCAAAAAAACAGGAAGCTCTAAGCCGTGAAATACTGGAAAATATGAGTTATGACTTTGAGGCAGGCAGGCTCGATACGACGGTTCATCCGTTTGCTATCGGACTGAATCCCGGCGATGTCAGAGTAACCACCAAGTATGATGAGAATGACTTCAGAACCGCCGTGTTCGGCACGATTCATGAAGGCGGACACGCCCTGTACGAACAAAATGTGGATAAAAAATATACCGGTACGCCTCTCTGCACAGGAACTTCCATGGGTATTCATGAATCCCAGTCTCTGTTCTGGGAAAATTTTGTTGGCCGGCATTATGCTTTCTGGGAGAGATATTACGACCTTTTGAAAAAGTATGCCGAAGGGCAGTTTGATAACGTCGGCCTGGAAGACTTTTACCGGGGAATTAATGTAGCCGGTCCATCTTTGATCAGAATAGAAGCTGATGAGATGACGTATTCCCTGCATATTATCGTTCGTTACGAACTGGAAAAAGCGTTAATAAATGAAGAACTGGAAGTGGCGGACCTTCCGGAGGCGTGGAATAATAAAATGGAAGAACTTCTCGGAGTCCGGCCGGAACATGACGGAGAAGGCGTTCTTCAGGATGTCCACTGGCCGAGCGGAGCTTTTGGCTATTTCCCTTCCTACGCCTTAGGTTACGTCTATGCGGCCCAGCTAAAGAAGGCCATGTTAAAAGACTTGCCTGATTTCGATAATTTGCTGAAAAAAGGAGACTTGGCTCCCGTAAAAGATTGGCTTACGGCTCATGTTCACCAGTTCGGCAAAAGCAAAAAGCCGCTCGATATATTGAAAGATGCCACAGGTGAAGAGATCAATCCGGATCATCTCATTGACTACTTGAGCACTAAATATCGACAAGTTTACGGCCTGTCATTATAATAAAAATAAAGAAGCCGCTATAGTGGCTTCTTTTCTCTTTTTTTAAGCAGACGAGTTTAAAGCCTTACGAAAAAGTGAAATAGTAAGTAGGATTGTATGGCTTTTTACCCACTTGCCCTGATCATTCTATTAAAAACAGCAACAGAAGGAGTTGTCATTATGCATGATTGAATTTGCTAATGTATCAAAAGTATTTAACGGTGGGACTAAAGCAGTCAACGACGTAAGCTTTAAAGTGAAAGAAGGAGAAATATTTGTACTCATCGGGCCGAGCGGCTGCGGAAAAACGACGACATTAAAAATGATTAACCGTCTGATTGATTCATCAGAGGGAACCATTCGGGTCCATAATGAAAATATACAGGACATGAATATAAAAAAGCTCCGCTGGAACATCGGCTATGTTCTCCAGCAAATTGCACTCTTTCCGCACATGACGATTAAAGAAAATATCGCCGTTGTCCCTGAACTTATTAAATGGCCCCAAGAGAAGATCGACAAAAGAGTAGATGAACTGCTGGAGATGGTCGGTCTCGACCCGGGTACATACAGAGACCGAAAACCAGACGAACTATCCGGAGGCCAGCAGCAGCGTATAGGAGTGGTACGTGCTTTAGCGGGTGATCCGGATATTATCCTGATGGATGAGCCTTTCAGTGCGCTCGACCCGATCAGCAGGGAACAATTACAGGAAGATATTAAAAAACTGCAGGAAGAAATTAAAAAGACAGTCGTTTTCGTCACTCATGATATTGAGGAAGCTTTAAAGCTGGGACATCATATCTGTCTAATGAAAGACGGAAAAGTTGTCCAAATCGGGGCACCAGCGGAACTGCTTGAAAATCCGGCGGATGAGTTCGTAAAAGAGTTTCTCGGTGACAGAAAAGATCCGTGGGCAGAAAAGGTATCCTCGTTACTGCCGGATGAAGCACCGGCAGAACATACACACACGCCCGCTTCAAAAGTGTCTTCTGAAGCGACTGTAAGAGAAGCCCTCGAGCAATTAAAGCACTCGTCTGAAAACTCGTTGGCAGTTTACGAAGGCGAAACCTATAAAGGGGATGTGGGCTACAAAGAGATCACTCTCTATCTGGAGCGGAACCAGTCCACCTTGAAAGGGGGCTCCTCTTTATGATTGTGTCAGGCATTCAGCCCTTTTTTCAGCTTTTTCAGCAAAGACAGGACTTACTGATTACTGCTCTCTGGGAGCACGTCCACATGTCACTTATTTCGTTACTTTTTGCCGTGTTTATTGCTGTACCATTAGGGATTCTGCTGGCCCATTACCGTAAGGGGGCAGAACCGGTCATCGGGACGACAGCCGTCTTGCAGACCATACCGAGTCTTGCTCTTCTCGGTTTTCTGATTCCTTTTCTCGGCATCGGCACCACGCCGGCAATTGTTGCTCTAACAGCTTACGCACTTATGCCTATCTTGAGAAACACTTATACAGGCTTAAAAGCAGTGGATCCCGCCTTAATGGAAGCTTCCAGGGGAATGGGCATGGGAACGCTGCAGCAATTGCATAAAATTCAGCTTCCTTTAGCCATGCCGACGATTATGGCAGGAATACGGACAGGGATGGTGCTTATTGTCGGTACAGCTACACTCGCAGCATTAATTGGAGCGGGGGGGCTTGGGGATTTAATTATGCTTGGGATTAACAGAAGCAATAATTATTATATCCTGCTTGGAGCCATTCCAGCTGCCGCTCTGGCCCTACTCTTTGATGCGGTCCTAAGGATTACGGAGAAAAAATCGCAAGGATCCACGCTTATGCCTGTCTTTGTGGTGATAGGGGCAGCCTTGCTGCTTGTTGTTGTACCTCCGGTTTTAAACGCGGTTGGTTCAGGAGATGACGAGGCTGAAGAGATTGTAATTGCCGGAAAATTAGGCGCCGAACCGGAAATTATTATTAATATGTACAAACTGCTGATTGAGCAGGATACGGATTTACAGGTCACTCTCGAACCTGGAATTGGAACGACAGATGTGGCTTTTCAGGCTGTGAGAACCGGAGACATCGACGGGTACTTTGAATTCACAGGTACAGCGATAGCCGACCTTCTAGGAGAGACAGTTGAAAGCAATGACGAAAGAGCAGCATTTGAACAGGCAAGAGACGGTATGTATGAGGAATTTAACCTCGTCTTCCTCGAGCCTTTAGGCTATCAGAACACGTATGCCATTGCTGTCACAGAAGAAATGGCAGAGGAGTTGAATCTGGAGACTATTTCTGACCTTCAGGAATATGAAAATGATTTGACCGCGGCATTCACTGTGGAGTTTACAGATCGGGCAGACGGGTATCCTGGTATACAGGAAACTTATGGGATAGACTTTGCTGAAGTTCAGACTATGGACCCCGGCTTAAGACTTGGCGCCTTAGTGTCCGGAGATGCTGAAGTCATCGACGCCTACTCCACTGATGCTTATATGCGTGAGTATAACTTAGTCGCTCTCGAAGACGATGAAAATTTGTTCCCGCCATTTAATGGGGCTCCTTTATTCAGGGAAGAAGTCATTGCTGAATACCCAGAGATTGAAGAGATTCTGAATCAGCTGGCTGGTAAAATTACTGAAGAAGAAATGCAGGATATGAATTACCAGGTTGATGAAGAAGACGCCAATGCGTCAGATGTTGCAAGAGAGTATTTAACGAATGAAGGCCTTCTCACTGAGTAAAAAAACAGGATTGGAAAGGGTCTTTGCCTTTTCCTTTTCTGTTTTTTCAAATAATATTAAGTTATAATGGGAGTTGATATATTTTCCAAGGAGGCGGTGGAGGGGATGTTTAAACGAATATTATTAGCAGGGGACGGCTCTGCCCATTCGTTGCGGGCTTGCGAAAAGGCGGTTTATTTAGCTAAACAGACTGAAGGGAGTTCAATTACGCTGATTCATGTGGTTGATGACATTCCATCACGCTCAGACGTGATGGATGAGGAAATGAAACTGAGGGACATTCCCGATCACCGTAAACAGCGTGTTTTTCCCCTTCAGGAGATGATTCATAAAGAGACGATTCCTTTAACTGTTAAACACACGTTTGGGGACCCGGGCCCTACTATTGTCAGAGAAGCGAACGATGGAAACTATGATGTCGTCGTTATCGGAAGCAGGGGGCTCAATCAGTTTCAGCAAATGGTTTTAGGAAGCGTCAGCCATAAAGTAGCAAAGCGGGCGTCTTGTCCAGTCCTGCTTGTCAAATAATCAGACAGGAGTGATTGTATGCAAAACCCATCACAGGAAGAAATCAGAAAGATTTTAGAAGATGCAAAACGAATTGCTATTGTCGGCCTGTCCGATAACCCAGCCCGGACGTCCAACCAGATTGGCGAAGCACTTATGAAGGCTGGCTACGAAATTATCCCCGTTAATCCGACGGTCGATGAAGTGTTCGGCATTAAAGCTGTCTCATGTGTCACAGAAATTGAAGGAGATATAGACATCATTAATGTATTCAGACGCAGTCAATTTCTCCCTGAAATAGCTGAAAAAGCAGTTCAGACAGATGCTAAAGTCTTCTGGGCCCAGTTGGGACTGACGAATGAGAAGGCCTATGACATTTTAAAAGAAGCGGATAAAACAGTTATTATGGACCGATGTATTAAAGTGGATCATGCCGTTTTAGTTAAATAACACACACCTGGCAGCTGAAACAGCTGCCTTTTTTTATTCCGGCAAAAATAAAACTTTTATTTTACCGAGCTAAATTTGACAAATTCCTTAAAAAACATATATTTTAGTTAAGTGAAGGTCCAATACCTTCCAATACCCCTGGTATGACTGGGATGAGAGATATTTACGGGGCTATTCTTCCGTGGGGATCTAACTTAAAACAGTGATAAAGCAACACTATTCGCCAGACGCAGGCAAGGGTAAAACCACGCCTTATTAAAGGTTAGTTATCGAAACCTCGCCACAGTTGTGGTATCTTAGATAGTAGTCTGAGAACGGATCGGTACACAGAAAGGGGAAAGAAGCATTGTCACCAAAACAAACATTTGATTATAACGATGATGCCATTCAGGTGCTCGAAGGCTTGGATGCTGTCCGAAAGCGCCCGGGAATGTATATAGGCAGCACCGATTATCGCGGCCTCCACCATTTGGTGTTTGAAATTGTAGATAATTCTGTAGATGAAGTTCTTGCAGGGTACGGGAATACAATCACCGTCAAAATACATAAAGACGACAGTATCAGTGTAAAAGATGAAGGAAGAGGATACCCGACCGGCATGCACCAAACAGGAAAACCAACACCGGAAGTTATTCTGACGGTGTTACACGCGGGAGGAAAATTCGGCCAGGGCGGTTATAAAACGAGCGGCGGGCTTCACGGAGTTGGAGCTTCAGTTGTGAACGCTCTTTCAGAATGGCTTGAAGTGACTATTCATAGAGACGGTTCTATTTACCGGCAGCGTTTTGAAAAAGGCGGCAGACCGGTTACTACACTTGAAGCGATCGGTAAAACACGTAAAACAGGTACCACTGTCCATTTTAAACCGGACCCGACTATTTTCAGTACCACATCATATCACTATGACACGCTTGCAGAACGTCTTCGGGAAGCTGCTTTTCTTTTAAAAGGGGTCAAAATTGAGCTGATCGATGAACGGCCTGACCAGGAAGCCGATAAAGAAATTTTTCAATATGACACCGGACTTGAAGCCTTTGTTTCCTATTTGAATGAAGATAAAGAAACCCTTCACCCTGTGGTGTCTTTCCAGGGCGAACAAGCTGAAATAGAAGTTGATTTTGCTTTTCAGTACAATGACGGATTTACAGAGAACATGCTCTCGTTTGTTAACAATGTGCGCACTAAAGATGGCGGCACGCATGAGTTAGGCGCTAAAGCAGCGATTACACGAGTTGTAAATGAGCATGCGAGGAAACTGCAGCTTCTTAAGGAGCGGGCCAAAAACCTTGACGGAAATGATATTCGTGAAGGCTTTACAGCGATTATTTCAGTCAGGGTGCCGGAAGAAAAGCTTCAGTTTGAAGGACAGACAAAAGGCAAGCTCGGGACGGCGGAAGCACGCTCTGCTGTCGACAGTGTGATTTCAGAAAAACTGGCTTTCTTTTTAGAAGAAAATCCTGAAATCAGCAATAATTTGATCAGAAAAGCTATTAAAGCATCCCAGGCGCGTGAAGCTGCCCGTAAAGCAAGGGAAGAAGCAAGAAGCGGGAAGAAAAATAAACGAAAAGACGCTATGCTCAGCGGTAAACTTACGCCCGCCCAGTCAAAAAATCCTCAGAGAAACGAATTATACTTAGTCGAAGGGGATTCCGCAGGAGGCTCAGCAAAACAGGGAAGAGACCGGAAGTTCCAGGCCGTTCTTCCTCTGCGCGGGAAAGTTATCAACACTGAAAAAGCAAAACTTGCTGATATTATGAAAAATGAAGAAATCCGGACGATTATTTATGCGATTGGCGGCGATGTAGGTCCTGATTTCGATATCTCTAATATTAATTATGACAAGATCGTTATTATGACTGACGCCGACACAGACGGCGCTCATATTCAGGTTCTTTTACTAACGTTCTTCTACCGTTATATGAGACCTTTAATTGAAGCAGGCCGCGTCTATATCGCTCTGCCTCCTTTATATAAAGTCAGTAAAGGGTCGGGTAAAAAAGAAAAGGTTGAATATGCCTGGGACGAAGGTGGTTTAAAAGAAGCCATTCAGAAAGTCGGTAAAGGGTATATTCTCCAGCGCTATAAGGGGTTAGGAGAAATGGATGCTACCCAGCTTTGGGAAACGACAATGGACCCGGAAACGAGAACTCTGGTGAGGGTCACAATTGATGATATTGCAAGGGCCGAGCGTCACGTCTCTACCTTGATGGGAGACAAAGTAGAACCGCGAAGAAAATGGATTGAACGTAATGTGGCCTTCGGACTTGATGAAGAAACAAATATACTTGAAAACGACAATTTATTAGTAGCAGAGGAGGAGTAATCCTTGGAAGAGAAAGAGAGATACCTGGACCTTCCTCTCGAAGATGTTCTTGGGGACAGGTTTGGAAGATACAGTAAATATATAATACAGGACCGGGCACTCCCTGATGCAAGAGACGGTTTAAAGCCCGTTCAGCGGCGAATTCTTTACGCGATGCACATGGACAGGAATACAGCAGATAAGCCGTTCAGAAAGTCTGCAAAGACGGTCGGGAATGTTATCGGTAATTACCACCCGCACGGGGATTCGTCTGTTTACGAGGCTATGATCAGGCAGAGCCAGGATTGGAAAATGAGGCACCTGCTTGTCCAGATGCACGGCAATAACGGGTCCATTGACGGGGACCCGCCGGCAGCGATGCGTTATACAGAGGCAAGACTGTCTAAAATAGCCTCTGAAATGCTTATGGATATCGAAAAAGATACCGTTGATTTTATGCCTAACTTTGATGATTCACAAGAAGAACCGGTTGTTTTGCCAGCCAGTTACCCGAATTTGTTAGTCAACGGTTCCACCGGAATTTCCAGTGGGTACGCGACTGATATTCCGCCTCATCAGCTTGGTGAAGTGATTGATGCAGCCATACACCAAATGGAAAATCCGGATTGTACGATCGATCAGCTGATGACTTATATCCAGGGCCCTGATTTTCCGACGGGCGGTATTATTCAAGGTGTCGAAGGACTAAAAAAAGCGTACGAAACAGGTAAAGGGAAAATTATTCTCCGCGGGAAAGCTGAAGTGGAAACAGTCCGCGGCGGAAGAGAACAAATTATTATTACTGAAATCCCTTATGAAGTGAATAAAGCTAATTTAGTCAAGAAAATGGATGAACTGCGTCTGGACCGCAAAGTCGATGGTATTGCTGAAGTACGCGATGACACAGACAGAACCGGTTTACGAATTGTTATTGAATTAAAGAAAGAAGCAAATGCGAAAGGAATTTTGCACTTTCTATACAAGAACACCGACCTGCAGATTTCATATAACTTGAACATGGTCGCTATTTTTAATAAAACGCCAAGGCTTCTGAGCTTAAAACAGATGCTGGAAGCCTATATTAAGCACCAGAAAGAAGTTGTCACGAGACGGACGACATACGACTTGAATAAAGCAAAAGACAGAGCACATATTGTAGAAGGGCTCATTAAGGCCATATCCGTCCTGGACGAGGTCATAAGTACGATCCGTGCATCAAAGGACAAGAAACATGCAAAAGAGCAGCTGCAGGAGAAATTCCAGTTCAGCGAGCCTCAGTCTGAAGCTATTGTAAATTTACAGCTTTACCGCTTAACGAATACCGACATCACCACTCTTGAAAAAGAAGCTGGTGAACTGAAGAAAACTATAGAAAAATTAACGGCCATTTTATCAAGCGAAAAGAACCTTATTAAAGAGATTAAAAAAGAACTGCGGAAAATTAAAAAAACCTATGATGATCCCCGTAAGACAGTAATTGAAGAAGAAATTGAAGACTTAAAAATTAATCTTGAAGTTATGGTGCCTTCAGAAGACGTGAGAGTATCCGTAACGAAGGAAGGCTATGTTAAACGCTCAAGCCTCCGTTCTTACGCGGCATCCAACGGTGAACCGCCCGGCATGAAAGAAACGGACAGGCTGCTTTATTCACTCGAATTGAATACGACCGATACACTTCTTATATTTACTAAAAAAGGCTCCTACTTGTATTTACCAGTCCATATACTGCCTGAAATCAGGTGGAAAGACAGCGGCCAGCATGTAGCTAACCTTGTCACGATGGATCAGGATGATGAGATTACCCAAGTAGTGCCGGTCAGCCAGTTCGACGAAGAAAAATACCTTCTTTTTGCAACTAAAAACGGGATGATTAAACGGTCGATACTAAAAGATTATAAAGCGCAAAGACATTCGAGAGCTTTAATGGCTATTAAGTTAAAGAAAGACGATGAACTCGTTTATACAGCTTTAACAGATGGAAGCAAAGATATTTTCCTGGCAAGTCAATTAGGTTACGGTTTATGGTACAGTGAAGAAGAAGTCAGCATTACCGGGCAAAGGACAGCAGGTGTTAAGGCGATAAATTTAAAACCGGATGACCAGGTAATGAGCTGCCAGGCATTCGATCCTTCAAATGAGCCATGGATATTCCTGGTAACGCAGCGTGCTGCGATTAAAAAAATGAGTTTAAAATCATTTGAAAAAACGACTAGAGCAAAACGCGGCGTGATTATGCTGAAAGAATTGAAAAGACAGCCGCATCGCGTAGCATATGTGCATATGACAGCCTCTTTTGATACGGTGTATGTCCAGGCAACCGACGGCTCTATAGAATCAGCAACTATTAAGGATTTAAGAACTAATGACAGGTATACAAACGGATCGTTCCTTTTTGACACCTCACTCAAAGGAGAAGTTTACGACTCCTGGGTAGTAAAAGGAGATCCGCCGAAGACAGGCGATGAAGAGGAAAAAGGTCTCTCATAATAATTATTCTGAGGGCAAAGCACAAAAGACCGCCTACACAACTATTGTTGTTGCATAGGCGGTTTTTTTATTAGGTACTGGCAAACAGGTAATGTAGGCAGTAATGATATTATGTAAACTAGAGTCGCTATAAATCAGCAGGGGTCAGACCCCCCAGTAATTGGAAAAACAAACGGGTCGCAGAGTTTTTTTGGGGTGTGGTGTTTAGTTTGAAGGGTGCTTTAGATTATAATCATTCAAACTTACTGATAGAAAGGCTAAATACGCCGATTGAATTGTATTTTCGCTGATAGAAAACGATTTTCGCTGATTGAAATGATTTTTCGCCGATAGAAGTCACAAATTCGCTGATAGAACTGATATACAGGTACGGATAACTAATTAAAGTCATATAATATGAGAAATAATTAACTAAAATATCTAAAATGATCTGAAAAATTCATTTAAATTAGTTAAAAAATATTAAAGCTCAAATTTATTAAAGTTCAAATTTATAATCCAGACAGAGCTAAATTGATTTGCAGCGATCGATTAACAGATGTTGAAACAAATACAAAATTAAAAGCCCAATAATAACAACAGATAATAGCCAGAAGATAAATAATGCTGACGAGTTTTATAAATTTTTTATTCTGTCTCAAAACACAAAGAATACTTAGTAAATGAGACCAAAAATCCATTTTATCAATTGGTTCCTATAATTTATATTATGTAAACTAGAAATAAAAATAAAAAAGACCGGGTATTATACTCCGGCCCCTTTCCTTATTTAAACTTATTATCTTTTCTGAACCTCGAAACTTTTTACTACATCTAATTAATCTAACTTAATCAGCAACTTTGCTGAACTGCGCTTTACTATTTGCTCCAGAAGTTTTCCGTCTGTATAATTTTTTTCTGGCCTTATACGGAATACTTCTCAGATTGACATGCATTTACGTACAGCAATCATTTGTAGTTATCTTTAATAGCTTTTTGCAGCAGCCCGACACATCGGTCAAGCTCAACCTTAAGTTGTTTCTTATACCGCTGGGCTTCCTCATAATCTTTAAATCGGTAATAAACTACTTCCTGAAGTTTCATTCCTTCTTTAGGCTTCTTATATCTCTCCAGGATTCCGTCATCCATTAGTTCATGCAGTGATTTATAGATCTCAGAATGATTAGGTTTGTAGCCGTAAATTTTGAAATCATTTCTTAGCAAATCAAGAATCCGCAGGCCATACAATCTCTCCTGTTCAGTTAATGTAATTAAATAAAGTTTCAAAAAAGCTCTTTGCCTTAACAAAAAAGTACTGACATTTTTCTTTGCCATTCCCTATACCTCCTTTATTTTCTAAAACAATGTTCCAAATTTTCAGTCACTTCCACACTTCTCCATCTATTCCTCTTTTTCCTGCAAATCCTTAACTACTTTTTCTACTTATGGTAAAAGCGGGCAGCTAAACCGTCAAGAAATTGTCTTTACATGGTGCGTGGGATAAGATTTTATTTTTAATGATAATTTGGAACATAGTTATATTGGAACAATTAAGTTTCTTGATGGCCCTTGTTTTATCGGTATATAATAGCTTGAGATGTTTTAAGGGAAGCTTTTTTACGTCTCCAGATCGTTTTTATGAGATTGATATTTTAAGATCCCTGGCTTCCCTATTGACTCGACCACTTAACTGCCTTTTTAATTATGCTTAAAACGGCTCATAACTTTGATTTTATATACCCCTTTATATGGAGCGAGGATTACTGATTTTATTAGTGTGATAATTTGGAACATGGTTATTTTTGAACATTAAACTTAATGATTAAAGCTTCTACGCTGCTAACATACAGGAGGTGTGCTTTTTGACTGTAGTTATGAATAAATGGCTTCTCGCCCCCCTTATTTTGCTGGCTATAATTGGCCTATTATTTATTCTGTTATATTTTTTTCAAGCCAGGTTAATCTTTTTCCCGCAGTCCATTACGCAGCATGAAGCCGAACAGATTACCGGCCAGTATGAACGAGCTGAGGAAATTTCTTTTCATGCCGACGGAGGTAATCAGCTGCATGGGTGGCTCCTTCATCCTGAACAGGAAACTGGAAAGAACCGCCTTCTTATTTATTACGGCGGCAATGCCGAAGAACTATCTGCACAGATCCCTATGATGACAGAACGCCTGGATGACTGGTCGGTGCTTCTGGTCAATTATAGAGGCTATGGGAAAAGCGAAGGACGCCCGGAGGAAGAAAACCTTTATAACGATGCTTTGTTAATTTATGATGTGATACAAGATGAATTTGACAACGGGCTGGATTCTACAGTTCTTATGGGAAGAAGCATCGGTACAGGTATCGCCACTAAAGTAGCAGCCGAGCGTCATGCAGATGGTTTAGTTCTCGTTTCGCCATTTGACAGCCTTGAAGAAGTCGCCAGCAGGCACTATTCTTTTCTTCCCGTTTCATTACTGTTGCGCTTTTCCTTTGACTCTGTCTCAAGGATTAATGAGATTTCAGGTCCTTTGCTTGTCATAACCGGCGATGAGGATGAAATAGTACCGGAAAGCCATACTGAGGCTTTGTTAAAAGACTATACAGGCTCCCTTCAATACGAGCAGTTACAAGGAAGAGGCCATAATGACCTTCATCTCGACCCTCAATTCTGGAAAGCGCTGCGTGAATTCTTACGCAGCAAATAGGCGGTATTAATATATTTACTGAGGCCTTTTAGTCCTTTAAAATTTCTCGTTTTACCTAGAAACAATGATAATTTGGAACATAGTTATTTTTGAATAAATTAAAAAATAAAGACCCTTTTTTGGGTAAGTTTGCCCTAATTCACCCATTTGCAGAAAAAAATATTCAAAAGTATATAAATGTCTAATCAATTTCTCTCCTTCTTGAATACCGTAAACTAGTGGTAATTACCACAATAATAAAAGAGGAGGGAAACTATTATGTCTTACGGATACAAAAACAGCTTTGCGTTGATTGTTGTATTGTTTATCCTTTTAGTTATTGTAGGTGCAGCTTACTGTTACTAAAACTAAAAATAATAGCCTGAGTGATTAACATTTATGAGGCTTAGACAATAGTGACCTCAAAGAAATCCGGACAATATTAATATTGTCCGGATGTTTTTTTGATAAAAGTATTGATTTAAGACTACAATGACGACGATGCCCCAACTAGTTAAGAGACTTGCTGGTAAGCAGCCCCGCATGAGAATAGAACTTTGTCCCCTGATTACTCTTCGTGCTTATGTAACCGCTCATACGAACGTTTGCTCCCCTGTCTTCTTTTTCTCTTTATGAACTCTAATTAAACCTCTTATTTGCACAAAATAAATCTGGACAGCGACAGAATTAGATTATTTGATTTTTAGCGCTGTCCGCACAGTATAAATGCAAATGTAAGGAGCTCCTGATCAATTTAAACCTCTTTTACATGCATAAATGCCTCTATTATAAACTGTCTGCTTTAAACTGACCCGATAAACCGCTGAGTCTCCAGTTTAACTATTTAGGTATGGCTACTGCCGCTTAATCACCACCGCCTCTACATCAGTGGGTTTTTAATGGGGGAAACGTTAAAAGTTTAACAATCAAACTCTCCGGAAATAGACCTGAGAGTTAGCTTACAGCTTACATCTGGAAAAAATGATCTTGATCAATTTATGAACCATACTTAAGGAGGTATATAAAATGAGCAATAAGAAAATGACCTTTCAAGTTACTGGAAGGACGGAACAAATGAAAGCTGATCTGGAAACTAATGGCCACAAGGTGATTATAGACGAACCGGCCGGTATGGGCGGAACTGATCAGGGCCCGGATCCTCTTTCAAATATGCTCGCTTCCCTTGCCGGTTGTGAGAACGTGATTGCCAATATGGTTGCTAAAGATATGGATTTTGACCTTCAATCCATCGAATTTAATATTCATGGTGAACTCGATCCGCGAGGTCTCATGGGCGATGAAAATGTCCGCCCATATTTTGAAAAGGTCCAAATCAATGCGAAAGTGTCCACCAGCGAGTCACAGGAACGCATTGAAGAACTCAAGGAAAAAACAGATTCCCGCTGTCCCGTTTTCACGACACTCCAAGCCGCGGGCGTGGAGCTTGAAGCAAATTGGACGAAAGCTTAATTTTTTGTAAGACTCATTAATCAGGAAAAAACCAGGGGCTCCCCTGGTTTTTTTATAAGCTCACTTTTCTTTACATGTATCTTTCACTTAATCTTTTTGTACTTTCGTGTCCTTTTACTTCTAAACCTCTAAAGCAGATGTTCAAAAAACCTTGTAAAGAAAGCCCACACATTTTTTCTGAACCTCTTAGCAGCCGGGACGTCTGCTTCTTCTGCAAACTCGCTTTCTTTAAAAGATCCATCATCTTTTACTACCAGACTCTCATGCGTCATAAGCTTGTCCACGTGATCTCTTAACTCCATGGCCACTTCTTCGCTATCTACTACAATCATACTTTCCGTACTCAAATACACGCTTCTCGGATCTAAATTAAATGAACCGATCATACTGATTCTGTCATCGATCATATAGGATTTCCCGTGGATAGACTGGTCTGGCCCCTGATATTCGTGCACATCCGCCAAGGTACCAGCAAGCTCTTCCCTGTGTCTCGCATAGCCTCCAAACGCAGGAAGGTTCGGACTGGCCGCCAGCGAATTAGTCAATATGTCAACTTCTGACGCGGCAATATTGTCTAGATCCAAATGCTTCATCACCCGGTCGGAAGGTATAATAAACGGACTTTGCATAAAGATATACTCCTCTGCACTCTCAAGCAGGTTTGTAATATCCCTCCACACTAACGGCTCTTTATTCATTCGTTCAATAGGATTATGAATAAATGTCACTTTTCTGGTCGGTAAAGAACGTTCTTCCCAGTCAATTTCCTGATGAAATAATTCGCTGTAGGAATAATGAAACTCATCCAGTATTTCTCTCAACTCATTAAGCTGGTCTTCTCCTGCCTCATGCTGCCTCTCTGACACGTCCTCTGTCTGGGACTGGGAAAAATCATGGTTCCAGACATAATCAAAGTAATTTTGTATATCTCCTATGACACTTTCGGAAGCGTTCCCGGCAGCTGTATTATATATCACGGCATCACGGTCATTTGTCGCCCCTTCAAACCCTTCAGGGGCAAAATATCTGTCTCCAATATTTCTACCGGTAATCATCGACAGATTATTATCTGAAATAACAAGTTTATCGTGCAACCTGTTATTAAGCGTCCACGGTCTTAGCAGGTCCACCGGTTCATAAAATTTTAACTCGATATTAGGATGGCTGGCAAATGCATAAACAATATCTGTGTATTCCCCTCTCATCCCATGGAACATGCCATCTAAAAGCACTCTGACTTGCACTCCCCTGTCTGCCGCTTCCACGATGGTGGCATGGAAAATATCCGCTGCACTGCCTTCAGTGAGCTTAAAGTTTGTAATATCCAGCGTTTCTTCTGCATTTTCCTTAATATTATTCCTTGCTTCTTTCGATTCCAGCCTTCCTTCAATAAGAGCCACTCTGTCATCCGATTCGTCATCTCCATAAAAACGCTCCGGATCGTGATCTTTCGGGATGCTGTCTGAGTCATATCCCGACAGCTGAAAAATGAATAATCCGGAGATTAGCGCATAAAGGACATATGCAAAAATGATAAATAATACGATACCTGCTATTCGTTTAATTTTTCTCACCTCTTCTGCTGCATATAAACTGGAAAATTATTTGATCTGCAACCCGTATACCCTTTTTTATTTAAACTTACCCGTCGAACTCCCCGGGATAGGTATCACACAACAGGCGCTGTATAAGTCTTTCATTGTCTAACCCCGGAATTGTCCGTGTATAACAGCCCTTTAAAAATTCCAAAATCAGACAACCAGGAGGATATTATACATTATTCTTTTATTACAATCTGTTTTCACCTGTTTTAAACATTACTCAGATTGTACTATCTCATTTTCATTGTCTATATGGATTACCTAAGTTTGAAAATCAAGGAGGCAAACAAATATGAGTTTATTAAAATCAACGTTAAAGTCTGTTGTACTGACTTTAACAGGGTTAGCCGTCTTTTTGGTGGTTACTCCTGCAGCAGCTGACGCAGAAAATGATAAGGAATTTGGAGAAAAAATGCTGGGAAAAGGGAAAAGTCATTCTCATGTAGTGGAACTGCAGGAACTGCTTGAAGCGCATGGCTACATAGAAGACAGTGTGCAGGAAGGAGTATTCGATCAAGCAACGTATGAGGCTGTTACGGCGTTTCAACAGGAGAGCGGCATTTTTGTCGATGGTTTGGCAGGCCCGCAAACAATAGGAGCCTTGTCAATTTTGCAAAAAGGTGATGAGGGCGAAACGGTTCTCGCCCTTCAGGAAGACCTTCACCGTCTCGGCTATTACCGGGCAGCCATTGATGGCATATTCGGTCCTCTCACTCACCAGGCAGTCAAAGACTTCCAGGCAGCAGAAAATATATTAGCTGATGGGCTTGCTGGTCCGCAAACATACGGTGCTTTACATCTGGCCGCTCAAGCTCATACTGTAACTGGGGAGTCGGAACAAAATAAAGAGAACTCAAAAGAAGAAAAAACTGAGCCGGTAAAAACTGATGAAAACAAAGAAGCAGGAATAGATGAAAACGGTAATAAAGATGACGAGGTAAATGAATCATCTGATCAGGCTGAAGAACCAGTTTCAGCTATGGATGATGCAGCAGAATCGGAGGACACAGCTGAAGAGACAATCAGTTCCGCTTCAGAAGAGGCCTCTGAGGAAGAAACGACCGAAGAACACACTGAGGAAGCCGCTGATAATAATGCAGACCAAGGGTCAGAAGAATCACCTGACGACACAGCAGCATCTGCGGAGGCAGAAGAAAATTCAGAGGAAGAGAGTCAGGAAACTGAAGCAGATGAAAGTTCTGATAGCTCATCAAACGCCAGTGCTGACAGTCAAAGCGAGTCATCAGGTTCTACAGAGGGAACAGTCTTGACCGTAGAAGCTACCGCCTATACCGCTTATTGCAACGGGTGTTCAGGTATGACTTACACCGGCCTGGACCTTAGAAACAATCCGGATAAAAAAGTGATAGCCGTGGACCCGAATATTATTCCTCTAGGCTCAAAAGTATATGTTGAAGGATACGGGACAGCAGTTGCAGGAGATATTGGCGGCGCTATAAAAGGCCATAAAATAGATTTATTTATGCCTGACAGAACTGACGCAATCCAATTTGGCCGGCGGACCCTGGAAATCACTGTGCTGGACTGATTTCCTGCTGCCCGACTAACGGCGTGCTCCCTATGATTGCTCACCTTCACTTATATGGACATAAAAGAAGCCTGCCGTTTCTTCGGCAGGCTTCTTAAACTTTCCCAGGTCAACCAAAAGGTCTGTAGATTCCTATTGCCAAAAAAATTATAACTCATCAAGAGGTTTGCGCCCGGCAAATCCTTCCTCTTCTGTATGGTAATGAGTAATCTCCTCTTCCCCTTCTTTCCAGCAAAGTAGAATTTTTTTATTATCTTTTTTGGAAGGAAAATCAATCAGTCCAGGATCTATACCTTTCAACTGAGCTCCTGTATCTTGGATGTTGCTTACGTGAAGCTGAGCCTGTATTTCCAGAAATTCCAGTTCACTTTCTATTTTGAAAACTTTGTCTGTATCTGTTTGGACGTGTTGGCCGTCTGATTTCTTAATAGACTCCAACTCTTTAAATTTATCATCAAATTTGAACTGAAGTTTCTTTAACTCATTTAACTCCTTCTTAAATGCAGGAATCAGTTTATTTGCTTTCTCAACCGAAAAATAAGTTGTTGACACTGTTTTCACCTCCAGTATAAACCTAGTATAATAAAGGTTTTTAAACGTATAAAGAAATTTGCCTGATAGTAAAAATTTTCCCTGAAGTATTTAAATTTAAACCGCTATAAGTCATACTATTATTATCTCACTATATGAAAAGAGGGCTAATCATGGGAGAATGCAATATGGATCACTCTAAAGAAGACGTACTCAAAAAGTTTGAATCTCAGCGGGAGGATCTCCCTGAGAATTTATCCAGCCAATGGGTCAGTTTCCTTGAAAATGATTTAACCCAGTCTGACTTAAATACGGCTTTCCACCTTCTTAAGAAGTATGACCTGGCTTCCGAAGACGAAAGACGCGAAAGAGAAAAGAAAATGAAGGAACTTTTCCACTACTATTAAATATGATACTTACAATTCCATCTGGTGTGTGATAGACTATTGTCGCTCGGCATGACGAGCATCTCTCCTCTCATTATTAGAAGTTGGTTTGGCGGCCACCTTCTATTATAACGAGAGGAGTTTTTTCTGTTACCACCCTTAAAGGTTAATTTTCACACAGGCAGAGCCTGTGGTTTAAAAAGTAATCACAAAAAAGAGGAGCCGCTTTAATGGCGGTCCTCTTTTTTGTGTGTTTTACGATAATTATTTGACAACCAAATAGGCAATCATTGGGCCATTATCTTCTATTGAAGCATGAGCCGTACAGATGAGCCGGTAAACCCCTGGTGAATCGAACTGGAGGTTTAAGACCGTCTCTTCTCCTTTTTTAACTTTACCCGACACTTCCGTCCCTTCAATGATAAAAGGATGCTCTTTCCCATTGACCCCAAAGATACTCAATGTTACTGGCTCGCCTGCCGGCAGATAAACAGTCCCCGGGTCCCACCGGTAAGATTCTATAACCTTTCCGTCTTCAGTTTCCGATTTGAATTCTCCGGTAACCATATTTATTTTGTAAGTGTCACCTGAGTCCGAAAAAACGTGAGTGCCGTCAGATTCAGGCATAAATAATATAAACGCGGAAACCCCTGCCAGCACGGCTCCTGCCAACAAGAAGCCTATCATTATACGTCCTTTTACTATAAAAAAATTCAAACTAAATCCCCCCAGCTTGTATTTGTTTAACTATACGCGCCAGAGGGAGAAAACTTGTCTTATATTAATTAAAATAGCCATAAAAATTCTATTATGGATCCAGCATCGTATCCAGCAAGGATGAACACCCCGAAGGCAAAAAAGAAGGTTCCTTGCAAAAGAAAGAAAAAGCCCCAAAATGGTGCGGGTATCTTCGTTGCTTCTGCAAGTGCTGAAGCATCCCCGGCCTGGCCATTGCCTTTGATAGATAACATAAATATGACCCAGCAGCTGATAAACGCCTGGATAAGAAGGGCCGCACCAATAATAGTAATCGAATATTCGAACCAGTTTCCGTACTGGTTTGTATAAATGATATATAGCGCCCCGCAGACAGACAAGCCCCATAGCCAGCCAAGCACATTTCTGACCCAGAAAAGCAAACTATATATAAGCAAAGCTCCTAATCCAACCGCTAAATAGTCATACCAGTGTTGGGTAAGGACAAAAATATAGACGACACTGGCTATCGAAGCAGCCGGATAGCCTGCAAGAAGGGTAAGCACTTTTCCTCCCCAGCCTTTGTGCCTTGTTATTGTAAGGCCGCCGGTATTTTTAAACAGCGAGACGGAAGTGACCCTGCCGCCAGTCAAAACAGCTGTAAACGCATGGCCGCTTTCATGGATCATCGTGTTAAACAGCTTAAAGTACGGCCCTGCAACAGGCAAGTAGGAAATAATCGCCACGATGAAGAAAATAATTAGAAAATCGAAAAGGTCTGTCACGTCAATACTCCGCTTACTCTTTCCTTAAAGCGAATTTTTGGATCGCTTTGGCGACTCCGGCTTCATTGTTTTCAGCAGTCACCCAGTCAGCACTCTCTTTTACATCCGGCTGGGCATTTCCCATGGCTACCCCGTAACCTGCCTCTTTAATCATCGCGATATCATTTAAACTGTCCCCTACAGCAAGGACGTTGCCCATGTGGCAGTTAAGTTCTTCGCACAATTTAGTTAAAGCCACCGCTTTATTGACTCCGGCAGCATTAATTTCTATATTGGTAAGGCTCGAATTGCTTACTTCCAGTTCCTGATGATTAGAAAGCAAGTCAAAGACCGTTTCTCTCACCTCATCATCCTTAATATCAAACCCGAATTTCAGCCATTCATGATTCGGAATGTCTTCAGGCATGTCGTTTTTCCAGACACGGTTTACTGACGCGGCCCAATGGTGAATGCTATGTTTATTTTTCAGCTCAATCATCATTTCAATGAGATCACTTTTCATCATTGTCCTGTCCAGCAATTCGCCATCCTTATTCCATATCTCGCTTCCGTTTCCTGTGACAAGATAAGAGTCCAGTTCCAGCTCTTTCGCATAATCTTCACAGGCCATCAGCGAACGCCCTGTACACAGGACGACTTCCATGCCTTGTTTTTTTGCCTCTTTAATAGCCTGCCTGTTAGGCTCAGGCACTTCGTGATTATCATTCAACAGCGTCCCGTCCATATCCAAAGCAATTAACTTAATCTCCTGAGGTTCTTTTTTCATCATCTGCTCAACTCTTTCCTGATAAATTAAAAGTAGACGTAATAAACAACAGTTAAGATTAACGCAGGAATGAACGTTACGGCATAAATAATTGAAAGGTTAGTAAAGTGCTTTCCTGATTTTTTTTCATACTCGTCATCCCGTGGATTCACTCCTACCATAATTGTTCCAATTAAAGCCGCAAGACAAATAATTCCTCCGATAATTAAATAAGGTAACATATTCATATTTGCCACCATCCTCCCGCTTATCATTGTACTAAAAAAACACAGGTCAGCCCACACTTCAGCTTTAAAAAAGGGGACCATCACGTGTAATGGTCCCTGCTCAGCTGCTATTTTACTTTGGAATATTTCTTCCGTAATAAATTTCATCCATTTCATGAGTGAGCTTTTCTGTTATTTCTTTTCGCTCCTCTTCATATAATTCCTGCTTATTATAACCGAATAAGTAATTATCCAGGTCAAAGTTTTTCAGCTTGCATTTCGTATGAAAGATGTTTTCCTGATAAATATTCACATCGATCATATCAAACTGTTCTTTCACTTCTTCCGGAATATAATTCTGTATGGAATTGATGTCATGGTCGATAAAAAGTTTATGTCCATTAACATCCCTCGTAAAGCCGCGGACTCTGTAATCCATTGTCATGATATCTGTATCAAAAGAATGAATCAGGTAATTTAATGCTTTTAATGGTGATATTTCCCCGCATGTGGACACATCAACATCCGCCCTGAAGGTACTGATTCCATCAACTGGATTATACTCTGGGTAAGTGTGCACCGTGATGTGGCTTTTATCCAGGTGCAGGACAGCAGATTCAGGCAAAGGTCCCGGGGACTCTTCGAATGCAGAAGTAGGCGCTTCTTCTACCGGCCCCTCAGCAATCAGCATCGTGACACTGGCTCCCTGTGGCTCATAATCCTGTTTCGCAATGTTCAGAACGTGAGCGCCAATGACGCTTGCTACATCTTCAAGAATAGCTGTCAGCCTGTCAGCATTATATTGTTCATCAATATACTGAATATAGGCTTCCCGTTCTGATTTCGTTTTCGTATAACAGACGTCATACATATTAAAACTTAATGATTTTGTCAGATTATTAAATTCATGCAGTTGAATTCGTTCATCAGGTGTCAGACTCATAGCAACATTCCCCGTTTTAAATCAAAATTAACTGGCCTTTAAAAGCCTGTACTCTCAATACCCTCTGCTTTTTCTTATTAAACTTTCCGAATAAGAAAGGGTAAAGCGTTAAGCATGTAGATATTATACCAGACTGACATGGTGAATATGTTATTTTTTTGCATTTTTCTCAGCCCTTGCAACCGGGGCACCTTCATACGATATCCAGTCACTCCAGCTCCCGGCATAAAGCCTCGGCTTTGCTCCCGCTTCAGTCAGTGCCAGAACATTAACACACGCTGTCACACCCGAGCCGCAATAAACTACTAATTCTTTCCCTGTTTCTATATATTTTTTCAGGTCTTTTGCGTGCTGGTCCGCTCTTTTCCAGACTCCCCGCTCATCCGTCCGCTCTTCCCAGTTTTCCTGGACAGCCCCTGGAATGTGCCCGGCTACAGGATCAATAGGCTCGCTCCTGCCCTCGTACCTTTCTTTATTTCGTGAATCAATCAGCAGCACATGATTTAATTTTCCTTTAAGGTCGCCGGCATTGACAAGCATAGAAGGATGCACCTCAGGGATAAAGGTGACAGGATCAGGTTCGGGCACCTCAGATGTCGTGTCATACCCTTTTCTTTTCCATTCTGAAAAGCTATCTTTAAGGACGTAAGCACGAGGGTGACCCGCATATGTCAGCATCCACCAGAGCCGGGAGGCCATAGCCCCGGCCTGGTCATCGTATATCACCACCGTTTTTTCTTTGGAGATTCCTGCATTTCCTACCATTAAAGAAAAGCCCTCCAGCGACGGCAGCGGATGCCTCCCTCCATGTTTTCCGACCGGGCCTGATAAATCTTTTTCGAGATCCATATACACCGCACCGGGGAGATGCTCCTTGTCGTACGCTTTCTTTCCTGCATCCGGGTCTTTTAAGTTGAAACGGCAGTCAACTACAGCGACATCCGCCTGATTAAGTCTGCCGGCAAGCCAGTCTGAGTCAACTATGTTAGACACACTCATTAAACTCACCCTCTCTTATATTATGACTCATTTTCTTCGAATAATTTTTCGCCGTAATGGAGCCGCCAGGCGATTTTTCCGACTCGCGGAATCTCCCTTGCCGTAGGGGCGTGAGCGGCCAGATACCTGGCTGCAGCGATAATCATCGTTTCCTGGGCATATTCGGCTAATGTATTTCCTTCCGCTTCCCCTTCCCCGCTCCAGAGATCAAATTCCCTGCTTGCCGCTTCATACATCTGATAAGAATGAAAATCTGCATCTTCTCTTAATAAAGCGTGGCCAAGTGTATTAAATAATGCGTCTGTATCTTTACTCTGGTGCAGATAATTGGCTGCCCACTGCCCCGCCTCATTTACCTGCTGCTGAATATCTAATATCTTTAAAAAATCATCTGCTATAAGAGGTTCATCCTCTTTTTGGCCGACTGGGCGTTTAGTTGAAGGAATATTAAGAAACCGGTCCAGATAGACAGAAACTGCTGCATGGTAAACAGCACGGATGAGAGCCGGTTCATTTGTTCTTCTAAGCGACTCATGAACGGCATGGGCATGGGTAAACGTATGAAGGACGGTAATCCAGTCATTGAAGTCGTTCTGGATATGAAAACGGACAATCCGTTCGGCCGCTGCCAAAGAAACAATTTGGGCTACTTTAACAGGGGACGCCCCGTTTTTAAACGTTTCTGTCAGAGCGTGAATCATCGTGATCGGCTGATCCGACAGAATCACTTCAAGTAACTCTTTTTCATCGAACGGGACAGGATCTTCAGGAAATGGGAGACGGTCAATCTCCTGAAAGGCGGCTTTTAAAGGTGTGACTAGATTAACCGGTGCCTGCCAACTGTGTAGTTCTTCGCTTCTTACCGCATTGGAAAACAACGGAGTTAACGAAGCAAAAATAGATTTTTTTAAACCGGTGTCCGCAAGTTCAGCCGCTTCGAAAGCTTTATTATGAAAATCAAGCAAATGGCCGGCATCCATATAGAAGTGGTCCGTGGCAGCAGTCATCATCATTGAAGAAATTTCTTCATCAGGCATGCCGCTCTCGACCGCGGTCAGAACAATTCTTTCCGCTCCTTGGGAGTCTCTTACTTCTGTACAGTTCCGGTACCATGTTTTCAAACGATCAGCATTTCCGCTAAAACCGCTAAGCGGTCCGGTCAGGTGTTTAGGCGGCTGCCCGGCGCAGTCACCCGCTACCCGCCTTAAGCCTTGATAAAGAGCCTGAATCCGGCCCTGGGTATCCAGTTTCGGCAAACTATTGCTCATAGCTGTCAGAATCGTGAGTCCCGGTCCCCAGCCGTGGTTGCGGTGTGTGGTTCCGAATTGTATCCCTATTTTGATTATCTCTTGAGCGGGGACATCTGCGTTGATTAACCCTACAACAGATTTAGCAATCACCAGCCCGAGGTTCTGCTCGAGGCCTTTCATGAGCCGCTGCTTATATTTTTCCTTTTTGTCTGACACTGTTATTGCCTGGTTGACCCAAAGCTCGCCATTTTCTTCTTTCGTTTCATAGACCGGGACGTCATCGGCCCACGGGTCCAGAGTCCCGCCGCTGCAAACATCAAACCTCGCATGGTGCCAATGGCATGTTAAAATCCCGTCGCACAAGCTCCCAGTGTGAAGCGGGAACCCCATATGGGGACAGCGGTTATCAACGGCATAAAAATCTCCTTCATGATAAAAAACACCGATCCCGCCTTTAATCACTTTCGCTTTTTCTTCCTGCAGACTTTTAACGGAACCTGCGGACACCCAATTAGCCATTTCTATCCCTCCATTTCAGGTTTTACCTGGTATGTAGAACGTACTGTCTTTATCTTAAAGGAAGTGGCTTTATTATTGAACAATTTCGACAATATTATTATCCTCCCATTTAAAAAAACCGTGCAAACCTTCATATAGCTGAAGGGCCGCACGGGTAATGGTCCAGTGGGATATTTTAACTTTCCTTTAAAACAGGCGGGGAACAGGATGACAGGAAAAATTCTTCGATGTGACCAAGTGCCTCTTCGGCATCTGAGCCTTCAGCAATGAGTGTTACCTCATCACTCTCTTTTAACAAAATCATAACCTGGACAGCCCCGAGCACACATTTGGGGTTATAAGCAATAGTGCCTTTATACATATACACATCACTGGCATACTGGCTGCACAAATGGACGAATGATAAAATCGCGGGTACGCTGAATGGGTCTTTAACCTGAATCACCTTTTGTACCTTCATTGTAATCCCCCTTTTGTGCATTTGTAGTCTTAGTAATATATTAACTGGTCCGCTACTTTAAAACTTGAAATGTGGAAGAAAATTTATCACTTTTTTTCGTCAGGCCCTTCCGGTAACGTCAACAGCTAAATCCAGGAAAAGCCACCCGGACGGTCTTTTTTCTCTTTCGCTTCGTCTTGTTTAGTTACAGACTGTTCCTGTTTAGTTTCAGTCTGTTCCGGTTGCGGTTTTTTAGGCTGCTCTCTTTGGGGACGTCTTCCAAAGAGAAGCTGAGACCACGGATCGACGGGTCTTTGTGTCGTGTCATGGCTTTTTTCTTGCTCTTTTGCTTCTGATGTTTGTTTTGGTTCCTCCTTGTTTTTCTTCTCTTTCACTGGTAACCCTCCTCGTATATTATATTTAAGCCCATAATTGAGCTTATAAATTTCTTTACACCCAAGGCTTTTTGATTGGGCGTCTCAAGATATTTCTAGATA
>NZ_FOGT01000029.1 GCF_900111295.1 Salipaludibacillus aurantiacus
ATATGTCCAGTGACGATCGCGGAGAGGTCACACCCGTTCCCATGCCGAACACGGAAGTTAAGCTCTCCAGCGCCGATGATAGTTGGGGGCTCTCCCCCTGTGAAAGTAGGACGTCGCTGGGCACCATTATTCCACAGTAGCTCAGTGGTAGAGCAATCGGCTGTTAACCGATCGGTCGTAGGTTCGAATCCTACCTGTGGAGCCATTTTATGGAGAGCTGTCCGAGAGGTCGAAGGAGCACGATTGGAAATCGTGTAGGCGGTTTAAACCCGTCTCGAGGGTTCGAATCCCTCGCTCTCCGCCAGAAAAAATGGCCCGTTGGTCAAGTGGTTAAGACACCGCCCTTTCACGGCGGTAACACGGGTTCGAATCCCGTACGGGTCACCATTTTAATCAAAACACAGTTATGGAGGATTAGCTCAGTTGGGAGAGCATCTGCCTTACAAGCAGGGGGTCGGCGGTTCGAGCCCGTCATCCTCCACCATAGTGTATATATATTATCGTCGCGGGGTGGAGCAGTCTGGTAGCTCGTTGGGCTCATAACCCAAAGGTCGGTGGTTCAAATCCGCCCCCCGCAACCAATTTATATCTAAATACATAATATAACACCATGAGGTCCCGTGGTGTAGCGGTTAACATGCCTGCCTGTCACGCAGGAGATCGCGGGTTCGATTCCCGTCGGGACCGCCATTAATATTTTATAAGATTTACTGAGGCTCGGTAGCTCAGTCGGTAGAGCAACGGACTGAAAATCCGTGTGTCGGCGGTTCGATTCCGTCCCGAGCCACCATTTTGAGTGCTGGCCTAGCTCAATTGGTAGAGCAACTGACTTGTAATCAGTAGGTTGGGGGTTCAAGTCCTCTGGCCAGCACCATTCAATTTTACTATTGACTAATTAGTAATCTTTTTGTAATATATAATATGTTGTTACGGAGGGGTAGCGAAGTGGCTAAACGCGGCGGACTGTAAATCCGCTCCCTCAGGGTTCGGGAGTTCGAATCTCTCCCCCTCCACCATTTACTTCATTAAGCTATACTTAGGGGCATAGTTTAATGGTAAAACGAAGGTCTCCAAAACCTTTGATGCGGGTTCGATTCCTGCTGCCCCTGCCAATTGAAAACTATGGCGGTTGTGGCGAAGTGGTTAACGCACCGGATTGTGGTTCCGGCATTCGTGGGTTCGATTCCCATCAGCCGCCCCATTTATATATTTTAGGCCCATAGCCAAGCGGTAAGGCATCGGATTTTGATTCCGTGATTCGCAGGTTCGAATCCTGCTGGGCCTGCCAGTTTAATATGCGGGAATAGCTCAGTGGTAGAGCACCACCTTGCCAAGGTGGGGGTCGCGGGTTCGAATCCCGTTTCCCGCTCCAGAAGGCGGCATAGCCAAGTGGTAAGGCAGAGGTCTGCAAAACCTTTATCACCGGTTCAAATCCGGTTGCCGCCTCCATTTTTTTATATTCTATAATGTTCTTGTAATGCCGGGGTGGTGGAATTGGCAGACACACAGGACTTAAAATCCTGCGGTAAGTGATTACCGTGCCGGTTCAAGTCCGGCCCTCGGCACCAGACAACTTTAATATACTTATTTTGATGTGCCGGTGTGGCGGAATTGGCAGACGCGCACGACTCAAAATCGTGTTCCTTCGGGAGTGCCGGTTCGACCCCGGCCACCGGTACCATACATACAACAAAGCTTCTCACTTATGTGAGAGGCTTTTTTTAATCCAGCAATCTTCACTGTTTCCACATACTGATTAAACTAGTACCAGAGATCCGCTCACTAGCCAATCCATTATAAAAATCCCCCTTCAAATAAAGGGGGATTGTCGTTATTTTAAAGCTTTCCAAGTTTGTGGACCGACGATTCCGTCTACGCTTAGCTTTTTATCACGTTGAAATTTCCTGACCGCATTATTTGTCTCCGGGCCGAAGATGCCATCGACGGATGTAATTTTGTATCCTTTTTGCCTCAATGATTTTTGCAGTTCAGTGACAGCTGCCCCGCGGCTTCCTTGTCTGATAGTGGCTTGCTGAACCTGGGAAGCAGAAGTGCTGCCAGAATTCTTTTTAGCAGTGGATGACTTGGTTCCTGTAGTTTTACTGTTATAAACAGCTGTTCTTGTCTGAGGTCCAACCACCCCGTCTACAGCCAGCTTTTTATCTTTCTGGAACTTCTTAACAGCTGATTCTGTGCCTGGTCCGAAGATGCCGTCAACCCCTCTAGTATTATAACCAAGTTTGGTCAATTGCTCCTGAAGTTGTTTTACACTCGTTCCTCTACTTCCCCGCCGCAGTGTTACGGCTGAAGTGACAGGAACAGAACTGCTTTTTCCATCAAGTGAATAGCCGTTAGCTTTTGCAATAGAATTGAACGATTTTGAGGACGAGACAATGACCACTGGAGTATTTACTTTAACTTTGTCATACAGCCACTTAACTTCATTATTGTGCATGCGTACACATCCTGCGCTGGCGTAAGTGCCTATGGATGAGGAATTATTATTGCCGTGGATCGCATAGGTGTTGCCATTTGTACCGTTCGCATTGATACCGAGCCAGCGGTTTCCTAAAGGATTCGACGGGTGGCCTCCAGGGATGTTTCCTTTATAGTAAGGACGGTTAATAATTTTATTGACAATTCTAAAATTCCCTTCTGGCGTGAGGTTTGCAGACCTTCCTGTTGCTACACTGAATGTCCGCATATGGGTGTTATTTTCATAGAATGCCAGCTGATTATTAGATTTATTAATAATAATTAACTGATTTGAACTGCTGGAGGCTGCGGCAGAGGGAGGTGGTATAAGCCATACAAAGAATAGTAATCCGGCCAGAAAACAGATTATAATTTTTTTGAACATGTCTCATTCCCCATTTCATTAAGTTACTAATATATATGTGCCAACGGTTGTCCAGTTACCTGGCTGGGAAAAATGCGATTATTCTGACAAATGAGACGACGATCAATCAGTGAATTTTCAGTCTTAAGTTAACCACTTGCGTGCTATTAGCTTATAAGCAGCCTGCGGGCTGCGTCTTCTCTGGTTTCCAGCAGTCTTTAACTTAGTAAGTATAAATAATATGAAAGAGGGGGGAGGAGGGTAAGTTGGCTGAGAAGCTATTAATTAGGTTATCGTACGGTTGCGACTTAGAAGAGAGTCGGCGAACATTTAAGGAGGTGTGTGAAGTATAACCGGATTACAAAAAATCAGACGTAAATGACAGGGAACAGTGATAAAAATGATTACTTAGTACTTCTAAAGCATCAATCCCTTTAGTGTGGGTAATCTTATTAACAAAAATACTGCCATCTGACTTAAAAAAACCTGAAATACTTACATTTTCCTCACCTTCTTTCCTTTCTTCTATACTTAAATTATACTATTTATTCCAAATATTAGCTATATAGATTGGTTATACAAAGTTCGACAATCGGCTGTTTATATAGCAGGCTGGAGGGTGAATATGCTTTTTATTTGTTAGCCGTGGGGATCAAACGAAAAAAGAGAACCACTACCTGTTCAAGGGTTATGGTTCTCTTTCTTAAAACTTTTTAGAAATATTAATTTTTAATGGAAATCGCCTCTAAGTTCTTTTAAAGCATTTTTTTCTTCCTGAATTTCAGCCTCAGTTCTGACGCCGGCTCTTCTAATAACCGAGAGCGGAGGGCACCAGCCTTGAAGAGCGTGCTGCAATAAAAATCCTCCTACAATGCCGGGGAGTATATTCCACTTTCTGCTTACAGTTGCGCCGAGAATACTGCCTGCAATGACAAGGCTTGCCGCATTGGCTTCCAGAACTCTTTCTGTATCCCACTCCTGATCTAATTCTTCTAAGCGACCCGAAATTTCCTCAGGACTCTTATTTTTATAATAGTCGACGTTCTGCTGAATCTGTTCTTTGACTTCCAAATTAATTTCTTCTTTAGTATGCTTTTTCACCCTTTTATTTGTAGCCGGTAAATCTGCCATTATTATCACTCTCCTGTAAAAGATAACTTGGAGGTCTGTTACCCGTATATGTATTACATTTAAACTTATTTTTCAAAATCTGTATTTAATGAGAAGGTTAAAATACGATTAATCCTTAAATTTCTTTCTGTTATAAGCTAAAATAAAAAAGATAATAAAGAAAAGAGGACAGTAAGAAATGGTTATTTATGATTTACTTTTAATCATCACCGGCATAATTATCGGTGTTATCGCAGCCGATCCGCTGAAGAAGCTATTTACGGGTGGCTACAAAGAGGAGAAGAGGCAAAAAAAACGGGTGAAACTGCTTCTTTATCTGCGGGAAGAAGCTTCACGTGAAAAGCTTACTGCCCCGGTTCTCGCTGATAAAGTATTCAAAGGAAAAGAAGACGGGGAAACAGTTCATCAATTATTAGAGGAAATTGAGAAGACCGGATTTATTAAAAGCCTTAAAACTGGAGATAATGACTGGAAAAAACAGAAATGGTTTTTTAACAAGAAAAAAATGAGCTGAGATATCAAACGGGCATGTACCTCTCATGGTACATGCCCGTCTCCTTTATCTGCTTATGAACATCTGTGTCCAGTGGTTGCCGGCCGGCTCATATCCCACACCTATATGAGTGTAATTCGGGTTCAGTATATTTTGACGGTGCCCCGGACTATTCATCCACGCTTGTACGACTTCTTCAGGGGATCTTTGGCCTTGGGCTATATTTTCACCAGCGGCATTATAAGTAATCCCGTGGTCTCTGATCATATCAAATGGCGATCCATAAGTTGGACTTGTGTGAGAGAAGTAATTATTTTGCTGCATATCTGTCGATTTTCGGCGTGCCACATTGCTTAATTCCACGTCTGCCTGGAGTTCTGACAAGCCTGCTTCTCTGCGGTGATTATTTGTCAGTTCAATGACACGACGTTCTTCCTGGCGAAGTCCTTGCGTTTGCTGCTGAGTTTCTGCCTGGCGGGGCTCTTCTGTCTGCTGTTGCTGAGGCTGTTCTGCCTGTTGTGTCCCCGGTTGCTGCTGCTGAGGCTGCTCTGCTTGTTGGGTTCCAGGTTGCTGTTGCTGAGGCTGCTCTGCTTGTTGGGTTCCAGGTTGCTGTTGCTGAGGCTGCTCTGCCTGCTGAGGTTCTTCCGGCTGTTGTTCTGGAGCGGCCTCTTCAGGACTGGCTTCAGGGGCTTGCTGCCTTTGCGGGATTTCAAGTTCGATACGCTCTTGTCCTCCACGTTGCAAGTGTTCTCTTAATTGCTGTTCAAGAGCATTCAGGTCTACTGCACTCAAATCGAGATCCAGGTCATAAAGGTCTTCCAAGTGAAATTGTGCTGGATCAATTTCAAATTCAAAGACCGCATCCTGGATTTTAACTGCTCTCGTATGCGGAAAACTGTGGCTCGGTATATCTGTTGATTCAGCAGATAAATAAAACGAGTCCGCCTGCCCGCCGCGGTGAGGGCTGGCTTCATGTCCTCCCATATCCATGGCGTTCTGGTTATCCACATTGCAGCCAATAGCCATGAATGTCGTTAAACAGACAAAACAAATTAATATGAGTTTATTTTTCATCCATCTCTCTCCTTATTTTAAACGATTAGTCTTATCGTCTCTCTGTTCGGGAGAAATTATAGATGGAAAAAAACGTTACTTTTAAAGAAAAGATTATACCATAAATCCGTCTGTGTTCTTTTTGATTACTTCGTTCCACTGGTGAGCTGAAAAAATAACAAATCATTTTTCAATAAAAAAACGCCTATTCCTTCAGAAAGGAACAGGCGCTCTAATTTAAATTCGTTATCTTTTTTTAACCATTTACGATTTTCCCGCCGTTAATATGAATAACCTGCCCGGACATGTAAGAAGAATCTTCGGAAGCGAGATGAACATAAGCTGGCGCTAATTCTACTGGTTGTCCCGGTCTTCCCATAGGACTGTCCGTACCAAATTCAGCCACTTTATCTGCAGGGAAGGAGGCAGGAATTAGAGGGGTCCAGATAGGTCCTGGGGCTACTCCGTTGACTCTGATTCCTTCTGAAACCATGTTTTCAGATAAAGAGCGTGTCAAGGCGAGAAGAGCACCTTTTGTAGCAGAGTAGTCCATGAGTACAGGCATGCCCTCATAAGCAACAACGGATACGGTGTTAATAATGGTACTGCCTTCTCTTAAATGGGGTTTGGCAGCTTTAATAAAATGAAAAGCTCCGTAAATATTTGTTTTAAATGTTCTGTCAAACTGCTCTAGCGAAATATCCTCAATGTTTTCCTGGAAATGCTGTTCAGCTGCATTGTTGATCAGGCAGTCAAGCTGTCCGAAATGATCCACAGTCTTTTTGACAGCTGAGAAACAGAAGGCTTCTTCCCCAACATCTCCCGGAATGAGCAGACATTCACCATTATACTTTTCTACAAGGGCTTTTGTTTTTTGGGCATCTTCATGCTCGTCTGCATAAATGATGGAAAGTTTTGCGCCTTCTTTAGCGAAGGCTACTGCGACGGCACGGCCGATGCCGCTGTCACCGCCTGTCAGGATCACTACTTTATCCTGTAATTTCCCAGTTCCTTTATATTCAGGATCATCGTAAATTGGTTCAGGGTTCATTTCACTTTCAAATCCCGGTTGTCTTTGTTGCATCTGTTTAGGTTGTCCATCTTGCTGCTGCTTGTTTATATCAGAAAATTTCATTCTTTCACCTCAACTTAAAAATTTATTTCGCTTTTTCTAAACAGTTGATCATTCGTTTTTCTACATCATTGGCCAATTTATGCACCTCAGTGTCATCAATAAAATCCATTAAAGTTGAAGGCTGAGGCATACCTGCGTATGTTTTTCCCTCATCTTCATAAACAACAACTTTACAAGGAAGGAAGTAACCGGCTAGTTTGGAGTGTCCGAGTATCTCCTGGGCATCTTTAGGGTTGCATACTTCAAGGATATGAAAGTTATCGTTGTAATCGAGTCCTTTTTCCTGAAGCTTTTCTTTCACATTGAAGGACCAGAGGACCCCGAATCCTTCTTCTTTTAACTCACCTTCAAGTGATTCCATAAGTTCTACCGGCTTTTTGCTGCTTTCAACAGTATAATCAAAGCTCATTTTATTCACCTCCGAATAATTTTAACCATCACGGTATATGTATTACCTAAAATTGCTGATTAATAACGTATTATTGGAAAACTAACTACTTTTTCCGTAACTTTAACTTATGGATCCGTCACATTGACTTATGAAAAGGAGGGGAGTAGAATAAATAGTGCATTGAGAGGTTGGCGGGCCAGAAAGCCTTAAAAGTCTGTCCATAAGAATAAGCGGGTGTAGTTTAGTGGTAAAACCTCAGCCTTCCAAGCTGATGACGAGGGTTCGATTCCCTTCACCCGCTCCAGTATGACATGATATAATACATAAATTAGGCAATTTTAAAAGTAGTGTTTCTTTTGCCGGGAAACGCTGCTTTTTAGTATTTCATAAAAGTTTTTTATTTTATAACAGAAAGAAGGGAAATCCGTGGCAAATACCCAATTAAAAAAAGAGTTAATTGCATACAGTAAGCTTATAGGTATTGATAAAATTGGTTTTGCTTCGGCTGATCCTTTTGTTACTTTAAAATCTAGGCTGGAAGTTCAGCAAAAGTCAGGGTTTGAGTCAGGGTTTGAAAAAGGGACTATTAAAGAACGGACTGAACCGGACCAGCTGCTTCCGGAAGCAAAAACAATTATTGCTATAGCACTCGCTTATCCGTCTAAAATGAAGGAAGCTCCGAAATCCAAAAAAGGGGAGCGCCGGGGGATTTTTTGCCGGGCTTCCTGGGGGGAAGATTACCACCATATTTTGCGGCGCAAGCTTAAACTCCTGGAAGAGTTCATTCAAAAGCGAGTTCCGTCTTCGAGGAATGTATCTATGGTGGATACAGGAGAACTTTCTGACCGGGCAGTTGCTGAAAGAGCGGGAATCGGATGGAGCGGCAAAAATTGCGCGATCATTACCCCTGAATTTGGTTCTTACGTTTATTTAGGAGAATTGATTACAACAGTTGACATTCCGGACGACCAGCCTTTAACGGATCAGTGCGGCACATGCAATAAATGTGTAGACGCCTGCCCGACAGGGGCCTTAGTTCAGGGGGGCCAGCTGGATTCTAATAAATGCATTGCCTTTTTAACTCAGACGAAAGATTTTCTGCCGGAGCAGTACCGGAAAAAAATCGGAAACAGATTGTACGGATGCGATACTTGCCAGGTTGTCTGCCCGGAGAATAAAGGAAAAGATACTCATAACCATCCGGAAATGGAGCCGGATCCTGAAGTAGTTAAACCGAAACTTGAACCTTTACTGACAATGAGTAACAGGGAATTCAAAAAAACCTTTGGGAATATTTCAGGAGCCTGGAGGGGAAAAAAACCGATTCAGAGAAATGCCATTATAGCCCTGGCCCACTATAAGGAACACTCAGCTCTGCCCCTTTTGTATAAATTGATAAGGGAAGATCCGCGTCCGGTCATACGGGGAACAGCGGCCTGGGCAGCAGCTGAAATATCTCAGGATAATGAGACACTCAGCGAGCTTAAAAGAGCGAAAGAAAGAGAAAATGACTCTGAGGCTGAGTTTGAGATAGATAACGCGCTAAAAAAGCTTAAAATGGATTCAAATCGACTTGGAAAGCATGAGAAAAGTTCAGTATGATATTTTCTAGCTGAACTGAAGGAGGGGCTTTAATGACACTTCGGCCACGTATTTATTACAGTGAAATGGATAGTCCGATTGGTACGCTTACTTTGGCAAAATCTGAAAAAGGTATATGCTTTATTGAATTCGGTTCAGTTAGCAGCGCGTGTGCGTCGATAAAAGCAAAATTGAGAAAGATGCATATAAATGGGGAATTGGCTGAAGACCCGGCTGCTTTGGTCGAAGAGAAACACCAGCTTGCCGAATACTTTTCAGGAGAGAGAAAGACCTTTGATTTACCGCTCGATTTGATCGGCTCGACGTTCCAGAAACTTGTTTGGGAAAAAGTAAAAGACATTCCTTACGGGAGCACTAAATCATACAAGCAAATTGCGAGTGAAATAGGAGCTCCAAAAGCTGTAAGAGCGATTGGCGGAGCAAATAACAAAAACCCAGTCCCAATCATTATTCCATGCCACCGTGTCATTGGTTCTAACGGGGCAATGGTTGGATATGGTGGCGGTTTGGATAAAAAGGAAATATTATTGAGACTTGAAGGAGCTTTTGAAAAACTGACATCTTGATAAACCTCTCTTAATCCCTCATTGCTTTAAGGCAGTGAGGGGTTTTTGCCGTTTATATGAATGAACCTCCCCCTCAGCCGAATAAGTATAGTATGAATGGCTACGGGGAGGGATTGTGCAATGAAAGATATTATGGAGGTTATGAAAAATTATTGGGAAAACAGCTGCTATCCTTATATATCCGGCGGAGAAAAAGCAGAGATAACATTACCTTTTGTAAGGGAAGATGAGGCTGAGGCAGCTGAGAGAAAACTGGCTAATTTAAAACGCCGCGAAGCAAAAATTGTAAAAAATATGGTCGACGGATATATTATTAACCACCACCAGTCCTCTTACAGAACATTACTTGATTACCTTGTGACGCTCGAACATTTTATTTACCATAAAAATAAACCTTATCTTGAAACTCAAATACAGGCGAGAAGAGCTGTCATAGACAACGGAGAATTAATAGATGATTACGTTTTGGAGCCGGACGGCTTTTTTGGCACGTGTGAAAAAGAGTATTTTGAAAATGAAGGACTTAATCAGACACAGTCAAGAGATCATTCTGATGCAGAAATCAGGTTCAGTTATAACAGGCTGGCAGCCGTCAGATACGCAGAAAGATGGTGGAATGATTATAACCCTGCCTACAGGCGATTTGAAAATGATTGTACCAATTATATATCCCAATGTTTAAAGGCGGGAGGAGCTCCTATGCGGGGGCTGCCTGTAAGGAACCAGGGCTGGTGGTATCAGGAGCCCCAGTGGAGCTTTAGCTGGTCAGTTGCCCATTCTTTACGCTGGTATTTAAGCGGTTCAAATAAAGGATTAAGAGCAGTGGAAGTGAACTCCCCCGAAGAACTGATGAAGGGAGATGTCATCTGTTATGATTTTACCGGTGATGACCGGTGGCAGCACACGACTATTGTCGTTGATAAAGATGCGGACTATATGCCGCTCGTCAATGCCCATACGACGAACAGCAGAATGAGGTATTGGGCTTACGAAGACTCTACTGCCTGGACCCCTGAAATCAGATACAAGTTTTTTCATATTACGGGTTAATTTACTTGCTGTGAATGAGAGCTCATTCTTTAGACACTCACATTCAGGGACGCCAGTATGGTATAGTAATAATGGATATTGGCATCTTATTATGGTTATTAATGTCAGGTGAAAGTTCATATAAATTAATTTTGTGAGAATAATAGAACTCTAAAAAGCTGCGGTGTGAAATCTATGATAAAAATCAACTTAGTAAAAACAAGTCTGATAGCTGTCCTACTGTTAATTATGGGTGCTTGTACTCAGGCAGAAAACACACTTTCTCAGGCGAAGCGGGATCTCCCTTTTCCCGTTTTATTTCCTGAAGAGATGCTTGAAGACTGGGACGTAGAAGAAACGGTTTATGAGGACCGGCTTCTCGTAACTACCTTTCATAATAATGAAGAAGGACGCGTCGAACTGATTCAGGACCAGAACATACAAGGCCTTGATTTAGAAGAACTCAGAAACTATGTCCTGTCTAACAGATCTTCTACAGTTCAGGTTCTGGAAAGTAATAAAGTAGTCGAAGTAGAAGATTTTGTTGGAGAGCTGGCTTTTTTCATGGAACCGACTCCAACGGTTCAATATACCTTTGTGCAAAAAAAGGATCTGTTCAGTGAAGTAAATGGAAAGGTCCCTTTTTATCAAGTAATCGGAACAGATATTTCACAAGAAGAATTAAAGCGGTTCATCAGTACGCTGGAAGCTTCAACTTAACATGAAGCTTCTTTCTTTTCGTTTAAGGACATGGTAAGATAGCTTTTGGAAGTTTGAAGAAAAGACAGAGGTGAATACAGGTGGGACTGCACGTTGTTTTACATGAACCGGAAATACCGGCAAATACAGGGAATATTGCCCGGACGTGTGCCGGCACAAATACAGCTTTACATTTAATTCACCCGTTAGGGTTTTCCACGGATGACCGGATGCTGAAAAGAGCCGGGTGCGACTACTGGCCCAATGTAGAAGTTAACCACTATGACTCTATGGAAGAATTAATTGAAAAGTACAGCGAAGGTGAATTTTTTTATATCGAAACCATCGGTACGAAAAATTATTACGAATTTGATTACAGTGACACCGGAAAAGACTATTTTTTTGTTTTTGGAAAAGAAACAAAGGGGCTCCCAAGAGAGTTGACAGAGTCCAATGAAGAGCGCTGTTTCCGTCTTCCTCAAACAGATAAAATCAGATCCCTGAACTTATCTAATACGGCCGCTATTGTCGTTTATGAAGCATTAAGGCAGCAGGCATTTCCGTGTCTGGATTAGTACGCAAGTCTCAAAGACTGAAGAGTAAACTAAAAACCTGTTGTGATTTGTCACAACAGGTTTTTTGCCGTTTTAAGTACTTATTAGTTTTTATGAGGATTAGAATTATAGCCAGCGGTAAATATGGCGACAAGGAATGCCAGGCACACGCCTAAAATCAGGATAAGTCCCATATTAATAAGCCCCCTTTAACAGTATCTGTTTTTCAATATACCATTTTTTTCGCAAGAAAGAAAGGAACAATGCAAAAATCCGCAGGGTTAAGGAAAATCTTTGAAAACCCTCTCTTATGTCGTATAATATGAGATAGTTAAAGGAGGATACGATACTATGTACGTTGTTATGAATGAACTGCATGTGCCTGCAGAAGGGCGTCAAAATGTAGCGGCCCGTTTTGCTGAAAGCGCTGAAAAAATGAAGCAAGTACCAGGTTGTCTTGACTTTATGTTTCTTAACCCGGAAGAAGATGAAAACTTCCAGATCGTCATGACAAAGTGGGCATCGAAAACAGATTACGAAAATTGGGTTAATAGTGACGCTTTTAAACAAGCACATAAGAAAAGAAGAGAAAATCTTGATAAGAGCCCGACCTCCGGAAATAAGATCTATGCTTATGAAGCCGTTCACCATTTATAAGAGCCTGTACGGTAAATGAAAAACCGAGTGCGCGCACTCGGTTTTATTATTTTTGGCATTCTGTAAGACTATGAGGAGCAGGAGTATGACATGAGAAATGCGTATTTAACGAGCCATTTTCCGTTATTTTCTATTATTTTATTCAGTCTTTCGTTTTCTGTTTATAGTGAGAGGCTTATTGTTTCTTATTTAGAGAACATAGGATTGTACACCGGGATGATTGAATTTTTTTCTGAAAGAGGGATTCATTTAACCTTGCTATTTGTTTTATGGCTATTTTTCTTTATGCTTTTTGCAGCCCTCAAACTTATCGCTAATACTGTTAATGAACTCTCCCTTTTGTTTTTTTCGAAAGATGAAGAGGGAGCGGATTTGAAAAAAGTTCGTGCAGGGACGTGGATCTATTTAGCAGGAGGAGTTATTTCCTTAGCCGCTTCACTGGACATTCTTGCTCTGCTTGGTGTATTCTCTCTCACAAGTTTTATTTACTTCATTTATTTTATTTATAAAGTTAGCGCCTCAATATCTTTTTCCGCTATAATAAGTCTCGTATTTTTCCATTTGTTTTTCTGGTTTGCATTCGGTGTTGCAGTCATTTACGCTGTTGTGAAACTTTACAACAGTTTAATTGCAAGCCTTCCGGTTTAAGCCTTTGCGACGTGTGTACCGGCTTCATTGTGAGAGAGGCTCCTCCGTCCAGCCCAAACACTTCTCCGCAGAGTCCTTAAGAGCATTTTTTAATGAAACCCCTTCATAATTTCCCGCCATAAGTTTGTGTGCAGATTGTTCTCGCTTTCCCTGTAAAGGGAGGCGGGCTCATCTTTTCCTATCCACACCCCAGCTGTATATTGGCTGGAAGAACCGATAAACCATAAATCCTGAAAATCGTTGGTTGTCCCTGTTTTTCCTCCAATATAACCTTGTGTGTTAAAACGGGCAGCTCTTCCGGTCCCCTCAGACGTAACCTTTTCCAGCATTTTGTTCATTTTGTTTATCGTCTCTTCATTCCATACTTCTTTACTCGTTTCGGCCCATTTAAACAGTATATCGCCCTCGGCATTTTTAACTGTTTGAATCGCTTTAGGGGGAGTGTATATACCCTTGGCTGCAAAAACGGTATAGGCCTGTGTCATTTCATTCACTGACATGCCCATTGAAAAGCCGCCTAAAGCTGCCGGCAGCCGCTGATCCTCTGACGTGACTCTGCTGAAATCAAAGTTATTTAAATATGAAAAGCTTTCCTCAACACCAACCATATCTAAGATCCTTACGGCCGCTGTGTTATATGAATGCTTAAAAGCCGCTTCAAGAGGAACTTTTCCGTAGACGGCGCCTCCAAAGTTTTGCGGTTCGTAAGACCCTCTTTTGATGGGGCTGGCGTCAATAATTGAGTTAATCCCCGCATTAGTCTCTTCCAGAAACGGGGCAAATACGAGGAGAGGTTTAATAGCTGAGCCCGGCTGGCGAAAGGCTTGAAACCCCCGGTGAAAATCAAATTTATTGTAGGAAGTACCACCAGTGATAGCGACAATCTCGGATGAGTGGTGGTCTATAACTGATACTGCCCCTTGGGTATCCGTGTGAGACAAATGATCATTGACCGTTGAGACTGTATGGGCCTGGATTTCGGGAACAAGAGCTGTTTCAATAGTAATTCCACTCGCCAGTACTTCCTGAACGCGTGCTTTTAAAGAGGCAGTTATGTCTGCACGTTCTTCGTTATTGCCTGACGTCCGCAGACGCTGAGCGTATCCTTCCTCGTGGGAAATAAGCTGTTCAAGTTCATATAAAACATAGGTCACATAATCAGGGTACTGATCTTTCTTTACAAAAGTATGGAGCACAATTTCTTCCTCTAAAGCCGTCTCTAATTCATCATTTTCGAGAAAGCCCTGTTCGTACATTTTTTGCAGGATCCACGCTTTCCGCTCGTGAACAGCCTCTTTGCCAGTTAAAGGATTATAATGGGAAGGATTGTTTGGCACCGCACATAAAAAGGCGATTTGAGCTAACGAAAGGTCCTGTGCAGAGAGGCCGAAGTAATAGTTAGCTGCGGCTTCTATCCCGTATACTCCATTTGAGAAATAGACAGAGTTTATGTATAGTTCCATAATTTCTTCTTTGGAAAAATCACGTTCGATCTGATAAGAATAAAGCAATTCTGACAGCTTGCGTTCGTAGTTTTGAGAATGGGATAAATAGAGGTTTCTTGCTAGCTGCTGAGTAATTGTGCTTCCTCCTTGCTCAATGGATCCGCTTTGTACATTTACCATGAAAGCTCTGGCAATCCCTGACAGATCAAACCCTGGGTGCTCATAGAAAGACTGGTCTTCAGCTGCAACAAATGCATTTACAACGGACGTGGGGATTTTTTCAAATGGAAGCGAAATTCTGTTCTCGCTTGTAAAAACGTCAGAGATGGCATTGCCATGTCTGTCTAGAATAAGACTGTTACTGGAGAGGCGGACATCTTCAAGTGCTACTGACTCTTCAAGGACGTGGTGAAAGGACTGGACAGAAGATAATTCTTTAGTCATCTCCATAAACAGTAAGGAGAAGACACTGATAAAAATTAAAATAAACAAATTTCCGATAAAAATACGCATAATAGCCACAACACTCTCTGATAAGCTTAATACATTTTATTTTACTCTGAATTGGATAGAGGTGGAAGAGAATAGGACAGTTTTTTTGACTGTAACTGATATAATATTTAAAGCTTTGCAAAGGAACTTGGAAAAAGCCGGAGTAAATATTTTCTTGTACTTTTGAACATGGAATTCGGGTTGGACGCATAAGATGAACTATGGCCCATTGGAAAATGATCCTTGATGTTAAGAGGAGGAGATTATGAATATTATAGACAGAATACAGATGCACCGGGAAGAAGAAGAGCGTCTCAAATGGGAAGGGACGTTCGCTGATTACCTGGAAATTTTGCGTGACAGACCGGAAGTGGCTCAGACAGCCCACTCCCGTATTTATAACATGATTAAAGATGCGGGAGTCGTTGAAGAAGATGGAAAGAAACGGTATCTGTTTTTTGAAGACCAGATTTTCGGTTTGGAAGAAGCGGTTGAGAGACTGGTGGAGGAGTATTTTCATTCAGCTGCTAAACGTCTTGATGTTAAGAAACGTATTTTGCTTTTAATGGGGCCGGTCAGTGGTGGTAAATCGACTATTGTAACTATGCTGAAAAGAGGACTTGAGAAATACACCAGGACGGATCGTGGAGCTGTTTATGCGATTAAAGGCTGTCCGATGCACGAAGATCCGTTACACCTTGTTCCCCACCATATGAGAAAAGACTTTCATAAGGAATATGGGATCAGAGTTGAGGGCAACCTTTCACCACTCAATATGATGCGTCTGGAACAGGATTATGATGGAAGAATTGAAGATGTAATGGTAGAAAGAATTTTCTTATCAGAAGACCGCCGGGTGGGTGTTGGTACTTTTAGTCCTTCAGACCCTAAATCTCAGGATATTGCGGATTTAACAGGAAGCATAGATTTTTCCACCATAGCGGAATTCGGCTCAGAATCAGATCCGCGTGCCTACCGGTTTGATGGTGAATTGAATAAAGCGAACCGGGGATTAATGGAGTTTCAAGAGATGTTAAAGTGTGATGAAAAATTCTTATGGCACCTCTTATCTTTAACACAGGAAGGAAATTTTAAAGCCGGCCGTTTTGCGCTTATTTCAGCTGATGAAATGATCGTGGCTCATACAAACGAAGCGGAGTACAAATCATTTATATCCAATAAGAAAAATGAAGCCCTTCACTCACGTATCATTGTTATGCCGATTCCTTATAATCTTAAAGTGAGCGAAGAAGAACGGATTTATAAAAAAATGATTGAGGAGTCGGATATTTCCCATGTTCATATTGCTCCTCACGCCCTTAAAATAGCAGCAACCTTTACCATTTTGACACGTTTAAAAGAGTCCCAGAAAAGCGATGTGGATGTGCTGAAGAAGTTGAAGCTGTATGATGGACAGAATGTCGAAGGCTTTAACGCCCAGGATGTCATAGAGCTGAAAAAAGAGTTTTCCGATGAGGGTATGAACGGGATTGATCCGAGGTATGTTATAAACCGGATTTCTTCAGCTATTATACGTAAAGAAATGACTTCGATTAACGCGCTGGATGTTCTGAGATCTATTAAAGACGGCCTGGATCAGCATGCTTCCATATCGAAAGAGGACCGGGAGCGCTACTTGAACTATATTTCCATCGCCCGCAAGGAATACGATGAGATGGCTAAGAAAGAAGTCCAGAAAGCATTTGTCTATTCATATGAAGAATCGGCCAAAACATTGATGGATAACTATCTTGATAATGTTGAAGCTTACTGCAATAAAAATAAACTTCGGGATCCACTGACAGGGGAAGAAATGAACCCGGATGAGAAACTGATGCGTTCAATTGAAGAACAAATAGGAATATCTGAAAATGCTAAGAAAGCTTTCCGGGAAGAGATTTTAATCAGAATTTCGGCCTATGCGCGCAAAGGAAAGAAATTTGACTATCATTCGCATGACCGTTTGCGGGAAGCCATTCAGAAAAAACTGTTTGCTGACCTTAAAGATGTTGTTAAAATTACGACCTCAACAAAAACTCCTGATGAGAACCAATTGAAGAAAGTAAATGAAGTCATAGCCAGATTAATAGATGAGTACGGCTATAACAGTACGTCGGCAAACGATCTTATCAAGTATGTCGGCAGCCTGCTGAACAGGTGATGGTAAAAGCTGGGGGGTCTGACCCCCCAGCTTTTTACATATACACCTTCACTTTTGCAACGTTTATTACAGTTCCTTAACAAATTTAATTCTTTCTTTATAACTGTTTAAAATAAGAGACTTCTGGTTATATTTTAAAAGGAATAGAGATTTATTTTTGAATAAAGTAACTGGAGGATGAAAAATGAATATGGAAGAAAGGTCTGCAGCAGATATGCCGGAAAAGAAAAAGTCCCAATGGAAAAAGCATGTGTGGGCTCTTACAAAACTCGTAACGGCAGTACTGATTTTTTCATTTGTTATCAAAGGCTTTCTCTTTACAAACTATATTGTCTATGGTCAATCTATGATGCCTACTATCAATGATGGTGAGAGAATTATAGTGAACAAGATTGGTTATGAGGTGGATCAGCCCAACCGGTTTGACCTTATAATTTTTCATGCGACTGAAGACTCAGATTATATTAAACGTGTCATAGGTTTACCTGGAGATGAACTTTATTATGAGGATGATATCCTCTACATTAACGGTGAGGCACAGGAAGAGGACTTTCTGGATTCTTATAAGGAAGAGCATGATAATGGCTTATTTACAGAAGATTTTACTTTGGAAGAGATGACCGGAGAAACTGAAGTACCTGAAGGCCACGTGTTTGTGCTCGGAGATAATCGGCAAAACAGTATTGACAGCCGCCATATAGGTTTTGTGGAAGCAGAGAAAATCGTAGGAAAGGCAAATGCTGCTTTCTGGCCGCCTAAAAATATCCGCTTCCTTTCCTAGTTGAAAAGCCTCAGCGCCTAAAAAGCGCTGAGGCTTTTTCTTCATCCTGCCAAATTGCCTGTCCAATTTTCAGAATTTTAGTCAACTCGCTGTCCATCTTGCATAGTATAAAGTAAGCTTTAAAAGTTGGAAAAGGCTAACAGTAACAAAAAAGAAGGAGGGAATGCGGATGACAAACTATTCAGGGAAAAATTTCGTTGTCTCTCAGGAAAATTGGTCCCTCCATCGGAAAGGCTACCAGGATCAGCAGCGCCATCAGGAGAAAGTCCAGGATGCGATTCAAAAGAATCTGCCTGACTTGGTCAGTGAGGAAAGCATCGTTATGTCAAACGGTCGTGATGTGATTAAAGTTCCCATCCGTTCCTTAGATGAATATAAGATTCGCTATAATTATGATAAGAATAAACATGTAGGCCAGGGGAACGGAAAAAGCAAGGTCGGTGATGTTGTTGCCCGGGAGCCGGGCGGTCAGAAAGCACCTGGAAAAGGAGAAGGGGCCGGAGATCAGGCAGGCGAAGATTATTACGAAGCTGAAGTATCTATTTCTGAATTGGAAACAATGCTGTTTAAAGAGCTGGAACTGCCAAATTTGCAACAAAAAGAAGAAGACAACATCGTAATAGAAGAAATTGAATTTAATGATATCAGGAAAAAAGGGTTAATGGGAAATGTGGATAAGAGAAGGACAATTCTTGAGGCACTCAAAAGAAATGCGATGAGCGGAATCCCTAACGTGAGCCCAATATTAAACGATGATTTACGGTTTAAAACGTGGGAAGAGAAAATTAAGCCAGAGTCAAAAGCAGTTGTATTGGCGATGATGGATACTTCAGGAAGCATGGGACGTTTTGAAAAGTATATGGCAAGAAGCTTTTTCTTCTGGATGACCAGATTTTTACGTACAAAGTATGAAACGGTGGACATTGTATTCATTGCCCATCACACTGAGGCTAAGAGAGTGTCAGAGGACGACTTCTTTATGAAAGGGGAAAGCGGAGGTACCATTTGTTCTTCAGCCTACAGAAAAGCACTGGAAGTTATCGATAAAGATTATCCGCCTTCACTGTACAATATTTATCCGTTCCATTTCTCTGATGGTGACAATCTTACGTCAGACAATCAGCGGTGCCTGAAATATGTTCATGAATTAATGGAAATGGCCAGTCTCTTCGGGTATGGAGAAGTTAATCAGTATAACCGACCGTCCACCCTGATGAGCGTCTATAAAAACATTCAGGATCCAAGGTTCCGCCATTATGTTCTTCGCGAGAAATCAGACGTTTACAGATCACTTAAGTGGTTTTTTCAAAAAGAAGATGCCCTGGTAAATTAATAATTTTCAGATGCGGCTGCCGGAGAGCGGGGCCGCATCTGTTTATAGTGTTGCTGCTATTTACACCGGGGGAAATGTTTTAGATATACCCAGAACTTAAAACTTATTGAATAAATAATATAAATATTAATTCTATTCAGTTTTTTAGGACTAAATACTCATTTACAAATACTAGAAATAAACATAAGCTTTAGGTAATTAATTCTTAATAAAGAACATTTTGGAGAGAGGGGGAAGGCATTAACTTACAAATTTCGACTTTTATAGCAGTGTGCCTCTTAAATTGGAACTTTTCGTTCATTATGTTGAACAGATCTGAGGAGTAGGTAAGATGAAATTAAAACTGCTCATTCAGAAAGGGCAAACCTATTGAAAGGTAGGGACGCAAAGCTGTGGGTCTAAGGGAGCGGGTGATTTTCCTATGACTGCATAGCCGCCTCATTGACGCAGTATAAGGAGGACAACCTTATGCTGAGTATGCCAAAAGATGAAAAGATGGATAAAGAATGGGTGGCCCTTATTGAAGCTGCACGCAAATTAGGACTGACTCCAGCAGATATAAGATTTTTCTTAAACAAAAGAAGCTTATAGGCGGCAGTATTTTTTGGGGGAGTAAAAGGCTGTGGAAGACAGGTTCCTGAGTGAAGGCGCCTTTAATTTTAAGATATATCATTAAAATGATAAAAAAGACCTTCTTATCCGGTTATAAGAAGGTTTTTTTGATTCCCTGGCTACTCTTTAGTTTATAATTGTCTGTTTGCCACAATAGTAAATTTATATTCATCACTTTTAAAATAAATATCTGTATATTCGAAGGTCGTTTCATCAGTAAGAGTTGAAAAGAGCTGAACTTTAATAATAGGTATCGATTCTTTTAAATGAAGCAAACTCCTTATTTCCTCGTCCGGCATCAGCGGCAGTACTTCTTGAAAGCTTTCCTTTATGTTCATCTGTTTAACTTTCTCAATATACTCGTATTTAGACCCTTCCATAAGCTCATATGACAAGTCGGGGAACAGCTTTACAGGCAGATACGTATCTTCGACTACGAGCGGGGTCTCTTCAACATACCGCTGCCTCCTGACAAAAAATACTTCCTCCCCATCCTCCAGCCCGAGGATCTGCTGAATACGCGCATCAGGCTTAGTTAACGAAAAAGTCAGGACTTTATTTCTGGTCGGCTTGTTTAAAGCATGCATTTCTTCAGTAAATCCTTTAAGAGAATATATATTATGTTCAAATTTATTATCACTTACATACGTTCCGCTACCCTGGATTTTATATAACAAGCCTTCCTGTACAAGTAATTTAATTGCCTGGCGAATAGTGACCCGGCTCACACCGTAAGTTTTAGAAAGTTTAGCTTCCGTAGGGATTGCTTCCCCTTTTAACCATGTTTCTTTTGTTATTTCCTCTTTCATTTGATTGGCAATTTGTCTATATAAAGGAGATCCGCTTTTCATTATGAACACCCCGCTGTCTATATTTGTATTAATTAATATTAATTTAAGCATATAGCAGATACTTGTCAGATTCAATTCTATTAATTTTATAATTTGAAATTTAGTTATAAACCCTTGTTAATAACGGTTTTCAGAATGTGCAGGAGAACATTAATAATTTTTTTATGAAAAATGTGTTGACGCTTTCATATATAAGTATTATATTTGTATTAACAAATTAAACATACAAATATAATACAAATAAAATGGAGGAATGACAAATGAAGCGTCAGAACTTAGTAGTTGTCGGTGGAGGAAGCACTTATACTCTCGGGATGATTATGAGCTTGATAGAGGAGAAAGAAAACTTTCCTCTTAAATCCATTACTTTTTATGACACAAATGCCGAGCGGCAGGAGAAAATTGCAAAAGCGACTGAAGTAATCCTAAGGGAAAAGTATCCGGAACTGGAATCTTTCCACTACACAACAGATAAAGAGGAAGCTTATACAAACGCTGATTTTGCTTTTGTACAAATTAGAACAGGCGGCCTTCAAATGCGCGAAAAAGATGAGCAGATCCCGCTTAAATATGAAGCTGTTGGCCAGGAAACATGCGGACCGGGAGGAATGGCTTACGGGCTCCGTTCTATTGGAGAAATGATTGACGTTGTGAACGATATCCGCACCTACGCACCGGAGGCGTGGATTTTAAATTATACAAATCCGGCAGCAATCGTAGCAGAAGCGCTCAGAAGAGAGTTCCCGGACGATAACAAAATATTGAACATTTGCGATATGCCTGCGGCTATTATGGTAAGTTACGCGAAAATCCTTGGAAAAGAAATTTGGGATCTGGTTCCTGAATACTTTGGTTTAAATCATTTCGGATGGTTCACTAATATTTATGATAAAGAAGGAAACAAGCTTACTGATGATATTAAAAGAGCCATCACTGAGGACGGTTTTATCCCTGAAGATTCAGAGATTGTAAACGATCCTTCCTGGATTAAAACTTTTAAACAGGTGGAAACGATGCTGAATGATTTCCCTGACTATTTGCCAAATACGTACCTTCAATATTATCTTTACCCGTCAGACATGGTAGAAAAAGAGGACATGGATAATACACGTGCACGCCAGGTTATTAATGGACGGGAAAAACGTGTTCATACGATGAGCGACCAGATTATAAAAGACCAGTCTACTGAAAATGTTGATCTGGAAGTGGATATCCACGGCTGTTATATGATTCGGGTCGCGGCATCACTCGCCTACAATAATAGGGATACGTTCATTGTTATAGTTAAGAATGAAGGAATTATTTCCAACTTACAGGAAGATGCGATGGTCGAAGTTCCCGCAGCGCTAACGAGCAGAGGTCCAAAGCCATTGGCAGTGGGAGAAATCCCGACCTTCCAGAAAGGATTGATAGAAGGACAGCTTGCATTTGAAAAACTGGTGGTCGACGCCTGGTATGAAAAAGATTACAACAAATTGCTGCAGGCGTTAACATTGAACAGGACGGTTGTAGATGCACCAAAAGCAAGAAAAATTCTCGATGATCTTATCGCTGAAAATAAAGAGTATTGGCCTGAACTGAAACAGTTGGAAACGGTTGAAGTGTAAGTAATAAATGAGGGAGCGCCAGGAACATATTTTCCAGCCTCCCTTTCTTTCCATAAAATTGATAACGCTTTTATAACAGATTTATTCCTATATGGAACGGGAGGAAAGAAGAATGTTTAATTTTGCAAGCTTACAAAAGTTTGGGAAATCTCTGATGGTCCCGGTAGCCTTATTGCCGGCTGCAGGTATTTTACTCGGTATTGGCGCAGCATTAACCGGACCTCTGGCAGATTATGTCACCGTATTGCAGAACGACTCGGTGGAAGCATTCAGTTCAGGTATGACTACAATCGGTCTTAGTATTTTTCAAAACTTACCGATTATTTTTGCTTTGGGAGTCGCCATCGGTTTAAGTGGTGGATCCGGTATTGCAGCGTTAGGCGCTTTACTTGGATATATTATTATGAACACAACGATTTCCCTGGCCATGGGAATTACACCGGAAATGGCTCAGGAAGCAGGCGAGTACGGCATGGCACTTGGGATTCCTACGCTTGAAACAGGAGTGCTGGGCGGGATTGTCGTCGGCCTTCTGGCTGTCTGGGTGTACAACCGCTTTAAACGGTTCCAGCCGCCTGAAGTCTTAGGTTTCTTCGCTGGTGACCGTTCTGTCGGTATTGTAATGGTGTTTTCATCTATCATTCTAGCTTTTGCAGTGATGATTGTCTGGCCGCCAATTCAGACAGGAATTGACGCTGTTGCTAATGTCATTGCTTCAGACGCTACTAATCCTGCCTACATTGGTTTATACGGATTTTTAGAACGCGTTCTTATTCCTACAGGACTGCATCATATCTGGTATGCGCCATTTCTGTGGACATCCCTGGGCGGAACAGCAGAAGTAGGGGGACAGCTTGTTTCTGGTGACCAGTATATTTTCCTTGCCCAAATCGCGGAAGGTGTTGAAGTGACTGCAGGACGGTTTATGGCAGGTAAATTCCCTGTTATTATGTTTGGCCTTCTCGGAGCGGCACTTGCGATGTACCGTCAGGCTGACAAGAAGAACAGACCTGTTGTTAAAGGAATGCTTGTAGCAGCGGCAGGGACCGCTTTCTTAACAGGTATTACTGAACCAATTGAATTTACTTTCTTATTTGTAGCCCCTGTTTTGTTTGTGATACACGCCATTTTAGCTGGAATCAGCTTCGCACTTGCCTTTATGATGAACGTCCAGCTTGGGTGGGCCGGGGGCTCAGGGTTAATCGACTTTGTGCTCGTTAATGCCCTTCCAGGGACTAATAACTGGTGGATGAATATCGTTATGGGCGCAGGATTCTTTATAATCTATTACTATGTCTTCTCCTTTGCTATTAAAAAATGGGATCTGGCTACTCCTGGCCGAGCCGGACAGGAAGCAAAACTTTACACACGTAAAGATTACAATGCTAAAAAAGAAAATGAAGAAGCAGACAGCAAAACAGCAGCGGCCTCTCATTCAAAAAAGAAATCAAAAGATGCCTATCGCGATACTGCAAAAGAGATTCTTGAGGCTTTGGGCGGTGAAGAGAACATCGATTATGTGGATGCCTGTTTCACAAGACTCCGTGTGACCGTGAATGATCCCGGGAAAATAGATGAAGTTCAGCTGAAAGCTCTGGGAGCAGCCGGGGTAATGAAATATAATAAAAATATTCAAGCCGTTTTCGGCGGAAAATCGGATTTATATAAGAATGAAATTAACGATATTTTGAAAAAGACTGCTTAATAAACGTATATCTTTTGCCTTTAAGAATCCAAATCTTACTGAGGCATGCAGAAACTGTATGGCCCCTCCTGATGTTATTTCTAAATTCGGAGGGGCTTATATTTTGGTGAAATTTAATCTAAGCCTACCCGGTTGTCACATGACTTACTGAGCAGGCTTTATCATCTGTTTAAAACCCACTCAGGGGCGGTTTGCCCTTGGGTGGGTTTTATTATTCAAAAGTCATCCGCTCACTTGTTGTCCTGTTTCTCAAGTAGTTCTTTTCAGCTTGGGGCTTCAAAAAGGAGTTATTCATTAATGTTGGAGAATGGATATTTTTTAACCATCATCCTTCAAATCTGAGTCTTTTTTAATATAAGTTGCCGGACTCCAGGGTTGAAACAGGGAACCAAGGATCGGGTCTTTTATACTTTTGAGCTTAATCACTGCCTCTATAAGGAAAAAAGAAGCAAGAAAAACGTACGTTTTAGTCGATTCCTGTAAGGGAAGAGAGGACGGTAGATAATAGGGTGTATTTACTACTTAAAGGAGGTATTAACAATGAAGGAGCAAAATGGTATTTGCTATGACTTTCTGGAAACCGGCAGACCGGTCATGCAGGGGACTAACGGAGCGGTTACATCTCCTCATTATCTGGCGACTCAAGCTGGTAAAGATGTGTTGAAGAAGGGCGGACATGCGGTAGAAGGTGCCATAGCCATTAACAGTGTATTATGCGTTGTTTATCCTCATATGGCGGGGTTAGGCGGAGATTTGTTTGCTCTTGTGTCAGACAAAAGCGGACACGGCGTTAAGGCATTTAACGGAAGCGGAAGATCCGGCTCAGAGGTGACGCGGGATATTTTTGAAGAACGCGGGTTAGACAGTATTCCCGACCGCGGGACGCTCGCTGCTAATACTGTGCCTGGCACAGTAGACGCCTGGTGGGAACTTCATCAGCAATACGGCAGACTATCTTGGGACACCCTGTTTGAACAAGCCATTCAGTATGCAGAAGAAGGCTTTCCGGTTAGTGAAAAATTCAGCAGGTTTGTCCATGAAAAGCAGGATTTACTTAAACAGTATCCTGAAACTGCGAAGGTTTTTCTCCCCGACAATACCCCTTTAAAAACAGGAGATATATTAAAGCAGCCTGATTTGGCCTGGGCTTTTAATCAAATTGCACAGAATGGACGTGAAGCGTTTTATGAAGGGGAGATTGCAAAGAAAGTAATTGACTCACTCCGGAAAAATGACGGTCTTCTTAATGAGGAAGATTTTAAAGCCCATCAGACTACAGTTGAAGAACCTTTGTCTTCAGAATACAGAGGTTATACGGTTCATCAGCTTAAACCGAATACTCAGGGAATTGGCACATTAATGATGCTGAATATCTTGGAAGAGTATGACCTGCAGAAGATTGGTGACCAGACTCCTGGGTATTATCACTTAATGGCTGAAGCGGCTAAAATTGCTTTCACTTACAGAGACCAGTGGGTTACCGATCCGGAATTTCTATCTGTTCCAATGGAAGATATGTTATCTGCGCGGCAGACGCAAACGATGAACGAGCAAATAACAATGGATAAAGCATTCCCGGTCGAAGATCTGGAAGAACTGCCAGAGATGAAAACGAACAGAGACACTACTTTTATGAGTGTAGTAGACGGTGAGGGAAATGCTGTTTCTCTTATTCAAAGTATTTTCCACGAATTCGGCTCAGGTTTTATACCTGAAGGCTGCGGATTTTTACTTCAGAACCGTGGCTCATTTTTCAGCCTTGATAAAGACCACCCAAATACTCTTGAACCGGGTAAAAGGACATTCCATACAATTATTCCGGCGATGGCAACAAAAGACGGGAAACCGTTTATGCTGTTTGGATCTATGGGAGGCGAAGGACAGCCGCAAACCCAGTGTGCATTATTTACGAGAGTAGTCGATTTTGGTTATAACATCCAACAGGCAATTGAAGCGCCAAGGTGGCTGTTTGGAAGAACATGGGGGGAAGCCAGCTCCTCTTTAAAACTTGAAGCCCGTATTTCAGACAGTATCATTCAGACATTAAAAGACAGAGGACATGAAGTTGAATATGCAGAAAACTATTCCCAGCAAATGGGGCATGCCCAGGGAATCGTCATTGATCCCGAGACAAACGTCTATTATGCCGGAGCCGACCCTCGGGGAGACGGAATTGCCCTCAGCTGGTAGAACAGCTCGTTTTTAAAGGAAGGAGACAGTTTCATGGATAATAACTTACCGGTTGATTTATTGCACTGGTCAGTGGCAATTTTGCCATTGGCCCTCTTACTTATCTTGCTTGTCGTAGTAAAGTGGTCAGGCCCGGTTTCCGGCTGGATTGCCATGGCTACGGCGACCGTCATTGCTTTTATACTCTTCCAGGCCCCGCTTGATAATATAGCAGTCGGCTTTGGAAAAGGATTGTGGGAAGCCTTTTTTATCCTGCTAGTCGTATGGCCGGCTCTTCTTCTCTATCAGACTACGAAAGAGTCGGGAGCGTTTGAAGCGATACGGGAAGGTATTCAGGAACACAGCCAAAATTACCTGTTTTTAATTCTCGCTTTTGGGTGGGTCTTCGCCTCATTTTTACAAGGTATCGCAGGTTTCGGAGCCCCTATTGCCGTGGTAGCCCCATTACTTATTGGGATCGGGGTTAAACCGGTGACCGCAGTTGTCATTCCATTAATTGGACACGCCTGGGCCAACATGTTCGGTACACTGGCAGTAGGATGGATTGCCACAGTGAATGCTGTTGAAATACAGGAGCAGGCACTGACATTGCTGTATACAGGTATCCTCCTGTGGATTCCAAATATAGTGGGAGGCTTAATGATCTGTTGGCTGTTCGCCCGCTGGAAAGGTGTAAAACAAGGATTCGTTGCAGTTATCATTATTTCCCTTATTCACGGGGGCGGCCAGTTAGCTTTAACACAGGTGAATGCGACACTTAGTAATTTTATCCCGGCCACTGTAGCTTTAGGAGCGTTATATCTTCTTGCACGAAGAAAAGCATACAAAGAGAAAACAGAGCTTGAGGATGAAACGGACATTCTTGAGGATAGCGAAGATAAGGAAGAAGGAGTAGAAACTCCGAATATTTCCTTGCATAAGGCATTTATGCCTTACTATGTTCTTACCGTCCTCTCAATCGTTATGCTGGGCATACCATTTATACATGATACACTTGAACAGCTGGAAGTCGGTCCGCCTTTCCCTGCAGTAGAAACAGGGTACGGCCATGAAGTGGAAGCAGAGGAATCTTATTCACCAATTGCTCCGCTGACCCATCCTGGCTTATATTTGCTTATCTCAGCAGCTTTTGCGTATATATGGTACCGCAAGTTAAATTTATACGAAAGTGATTCCAGGAAAACCATTTTTAAAGGTTTAAAAGATAATGCTGTCGGTGCCTCCCTGGCTATTTCCGGATTCTTGACTATGACAGAGATTATGGAAAGTTCCGGGCAGACAACCGTCTTAGCGCTGGGGATAGCAGAGGTCTCACCGCCGCCTGTATATGTCGGGCTTGCTACGATCATAGGGTTAATCGGGTCATTCATGACCTCCTCAAACACGTCATCAAATGTGTTATTTTCCCCATTGCACGGGTCAGTGGTGCAGTCGATGGATGGATTGAGTTTACCTCACGTCATTGCTGCCCAGTCTGCCGGGGGTGCAATTGGTAATGCAATTTCACCTGCTAACGTTATTTTAGGGACAAGTACCGCTGGACTGAAAGGGAAAGATTCAGAAGTGTTTAAACCAACGCTTGTCTTCTCCATTATCTCCGGTGTACTCGTTGCAGCGGCAGCTGTTCTGCTCCATTTTTTAGGTTAATTGAAAATATGCCACGCAGGGTTTTCCGGCCCTGCGTTTTTTCTTTGGTGCTGTACCTGAAATGCTGGCGGCCTCTAAAAAAGCAGTCTTTTAGTAACCTAAGGATAATTTCCAAGCAAAAGTCTCCAGCGGCATCCTCTTACTTGATAAATGAAATGTACTTATTAAGTAAAAGACAAGGAGTTGATCAGTATGTGGATGAACGGACTGACCAGCCGTTTAGAGGACCTGCGCAGCAAACTGCCGGTACACCGGAATAAAACATATTTAAAAAGCAAAGAGGCAGTTCCGCAATACTTAACCATCCATCATAGCGGAACAAAAACGGGGGATGCTTTTTCATTTGCAAAATACCATGTGAACCATCATGGATGGCCGGGAGCAGGCTACCATTTTGTTCTCACAGGGAAAGGTCTCATCCAGTGGTGTCATAACCTGAATGTTATAAGTTACCACACGAAAGGGCGAAACAGAGGGAATATAGGGATTTGTTTAGTCGGTGAAGGGGATTTCACAGGCCTTCAGAGGAAAAGTTTATTAGATTTATCGGCTGCGCTCTGCAGTTATTACCGGCTTCCTTCTTCAGCCGTCCTTGGCCACCGCGAGCATCCCCAACAGCAAACTGTTTGTCCTTCTATTAATATGAAAGAGTTTCGAATGGAACTTTCCAAAGCTGTTTTACAAAAAGGAGAGCAAGGCACATTACCACCTGTTTTACGAAAGGGAATGAGAGGGCCTGCCGTCACTTTGCTTCAGAAAAAACTGAGACACGCAGGCTTTCCATTACCGGGTTACGGGATTGACGGGATTTTTGGAAATGAGACAGAACAAGCCGTCCGGAACTTTCAAAAAAGCAGGAAAATCTTACAGGACGGCATTGCCGGCCCTGTGACTTGGAGTGAATTACTAAGTGTTAAGCCGCGCTGAGAAATAAAAAAAGGACTTGAAAAAGTCCTCAGGCTGTTGAGAAACCCACCCTTTTCAAAAAGCGTGGGTTTCTTTTTTATTTTCTTCCCTTGATTTAGGTCATCTTCCGATGATAAAGGAA
>NZ_FOGT01000022.1 GCF_900111295.1 Salipaludibacillus aurantiacus
ATCTAGAAATATCTTGAGACGCCCAATCAAAAAGCCTTGGGTGTAAAGAAATTTATAAGCTCAATTATGGGCTTAAATATAATATACGAGGAGGAGAAACTATGCTATTAAGGAATGGTTCAATTAGCAGAAGTGTCCGGCAATTGCAAAAGGACTTACTGGAGCTGGGTTATTCACTCCCCAGTTTCGGAGCAGATGGTTCCTATGGAAATGAAACAGTCAATGCCGTAAGGGAGCTGCAAAATAATTATAATCTAACTGTTGATGGCATGGCTGGACCGGAGACATTGGCGACCATTAAAACCCTTCTCACAGAAGAAACTGAGTTGTACCGGGTACAAGTAGGCGCCTTTACCACAAAGCAGCGAGCTAAAAAAATGGAGGACAAGCTTAAAGCTGCCGGATTTGAGACATACCTTGTAAAAGGATAACTAAAAAAAGAGCAGGGGAGAAGACCCTGCTCTTTTTTATAGGCCGTTAATATAAAAGATATACGACTAATCAATGTGAAAAAGTTAAAAACTTTGGTAAAGCGTCCGCTTAAAGTGGAAATAATTCAGATAGTCTAAAACTGAAATCTCCATATAAAATATGAAATAGATTCTATTGCAGTAATAAATAAATAAAAAAACCCCTTGAAAACCAAGGAGTTATATCTGTATTGTTATGGTGGGCTGTACTGGGATCGAACCAGTGACCCCTTGGTTGTCGACCAAGTGCTCTCCCGCTGAGCTAACAGCCCGTATGTATGCTGATTCCAACTAGTTGGAATGCGCTGACGAAACAATGTGTATTGCAGCGACAAATATTAATATACAAGAAAAGTGAGTGGAAGTCAATAGATTTTCTGAAAAAGTTACTGAATCCAGCTGGGAAATAATTTTTTCGCATCTTTATTTATTCATCATATGTATAACGGACGATATACCGGTCATTTTTAATCTTCCGTATTTCAACTGACGGACCGTTTTCATAGCCGTTTACCCAGTTGTCTTCAAGCTTTGCTTTAAGGCAGCTGGCTTGAAACTTTGAAGGGAATATTTGCTTCCAGTAAATCCACCTTGGTCTTTTAATCATTCATTACCTCTCCTAATAAATGGCCATTTTAAAAAGAATATCATTGGAAAGGGTGAGAATCAAGCACGAAGAAGAGAACCAATTAATAAGCCAGCCTTTTAATTAAGACTGGCTTAGAAAGGTTTTCTCATTAAGTTTAGCCAATTCGTTCTTCTTTATCCCGGTGTTTAATTTCTTCTTCCCTTAATTGTTCTTCACGGTCCCTGATTCGGTGGGCGAGTCTGCTTGATGCATTTGCTGCAATACTGCAGACGAGATCATCAAGAAAAGTGTGGACTTTATTGCCTGGTTGTGTGTCTAATTTCTTTATAATGCCGACTTTTTCTTTATCGAGATACCCGAAGGTGGTAACAGCAATACTTCCGTATCCGAAAACGGAACCGAGGGCAATCGTTTCATCGACGCCGAATAAGCCTTCGTCCATTTCCACGATGGATTGAAGGGGTTCTGACAATTTGTTTTGTTCAGCGAGTTTATCTAATTCAATACCGACTAAGACAGCGTGCTGGATCTCTCTTTTTTCCAGAACCGCGTCAACGCTTTCTATACAATCATCTAGAGTAATGGAGTCATTAAATTCAGACTGCATATCATAAACAATTAGAGCAACGTCCTCAATTTCAACTCCCCGTTCTTTAAGAAGAGTTCTTGCAGCAGATTCTACGACATGGCAATGGACTGGTTGTTTTTTCTTTGACATATGAGCGTACTCCTCTCTGTGTAAACGTCTCTACTACCTTAATTTTAACATATATTATTAAATAGCTCACATTTGGCATTCCCTTAACTTCTTTAAGAAAAACACAAATGTTACATAAAAATTTTGTAGAATAAAAGGATTTTTGTAATGGAGATAGAAGTATATTATGATGTATATACGGTGAGACAGCCTAATAAACGTGATAACTTTTAAATTAATAGAAAAATAGCAATTATTATATAAGGAGGAGTTTCAATGAAGTATGGTATTGCCGTTTTCCCGTCTAAAAAATTACAAGACATGGCCAATTCATATAGGAAAAGGTACGACACGAAGTATTCTCTTGTCCCCCCGCACCTTACGTTGAAAGACCCGTTTGAAATGGAAGAAAATCAGATAAAAGAATTTTCCAAAGAGGTAAGGAAGGTTGCTAAAAAAGCTTCTCCTTTTACTTTAGAAGTTTATAAATTCAGTTCGTTTTATCCGGTAACGAATACTATTTATATGAAAGTCCGTGAAAATGAATCCCTGCTTGCTCTCCATAATGAATTAAATTCCGGGAACCTCAAGAAAGAAACAGAACATCCTTTTGTTCCTCATATAACAATCGGACAGGAAATGAATTATGATGAATTGTCTGATGTGTTTGGCCGTTTAAAGCTGGAAACGATCAATTATGAAGAGACAGTGGACCGCTTTTCTCTTCTGTACCAATTGGAAAACGGCACCTGGACAGTTTACGAAACTTTTTTGTTGGGAAATGATGAGAAGTAGTGGTTGAAGTACGTAAAGCTATAGAAGAGAATGAATTAAAAGATGTCTACAAAGTCAGGCGCGAGGTATTTATATTGGAGCAGGGTGTGCCTGAAGAGATAGAAATTGATAATAAGGAAAAAGAAGCGATTCATTTTATTGTATATAGAGAAGGCACCCCGGTTGGCGCCGGAAGGTTGAGAATAGAAGGAACGACAGCCAAAGCTGAACGGGTGTGTATTTTAAAAGAAGTAAGAAGAAAGGGATTAGGTTCTCTCTTAATGAATGAGATGGAAGAGACTGCTAAAGCTGAAGGACTCACTAAATTCAGACTGAATGCCCAGGTACATGCGGAACCCTTTTACTTAGAAACAGGATATAAAACAATCTCAGATCAATTTTATGATGCAGACATCCTGCATGTGACTATGGAAAAAAATTTATGAGAATAATAAAAGGAGCTGGTCTTAAAAGTTATATTTTTAAGACCAGCTCCTTTTTATTGATTACATAACTTCCGTCCAGCTGTCTTTTTCGTCAAGCATCTTGCGGGCAATGTCTTTAGCACCTTCAAGGGAATGGGACGCAGCCCATCCGCATTGAACTTCATTACAAGCAGGAACTTCTGTCGCTTTCAGAACATCATTTAACGTTTTGTCGAGCAATGAGAGCACATTGTCATAGCTGTCGTCATTAATAATTGACAAGTAAAAGCCAGTCTGGCATCCCATAGGACTGATATCCACAATTTGGGAGTGGTGGTTGCGGCTGAATTCAGCCATCATATGTTCAAGGGAATGAAGGCCGGGCATTGTCATATGCTCTTTGTTAGGCTGGCAGAACCTCAGGTCATATTTATAGATCGTATCGCCATTAGCCCCTTGAGTTGTACCGGCAAGACGAATATACGGCGCTTTAACCTTAGTATGGTCGAGGTTAAAACTCTCTACGTTCATTTTTTTAGTCATTTTTACAGTCCTCCTTAGTAAGAATATGAGGGAAAATAAACCGCTGTCTTTTTTTATTTTAACAGGGTTTATATGAGGGTGCTACATATATCATTCTCCGTATTGTTTAACAGTATTATGAACTTTCCAAAAAGGGAAATGGGACAGTGACATCTTATATTATAATTAGAGGTATCAGAAACTGAGAAGGAGAGACCGGACATGCCTCATAAATCCTCTGGAGAATTACTGCTTCAAAAGGAAAAAGGGTCTGCTAAAAAAGCTGAATCCTTTTACAAAAACCAGGTGCGATTGTCTTTAAATGAGAAAATGAGAGAGTTTATTTCATACCAGACGATGGCCTTTGTAGCAACCGCCGGGTCAGACGGGGATTGCGACTGCTCTTTTCGGGCTGGAGAACCGGGCTTTATAAAAGTATTGGATAAAAATACTCTTATTTACCCTGAGTTTAAGGGCAATGGCGTCTTTGCAAGCCTGGGAAACCTTAAGGAGAATGAGAAAATAAGTCTTCTGTTTATCGATTTTGTGTATGACCAGGTAGGACTCCACATAAACGGAACTGGCAAAATATTTAACACAGATGACTTGAGCTCCGCCCTGCAAGAAAAAGGATATCCGCTTTTTTCTCAAAAAATCAAATCAGCCGGAAAAATCGAATATTGGGTGTGGGTGACTGTTGAAGAAGCTTATATCCACTGTTCAAAACATATAATTAAAATGGTTCCGGAAGCGGACAGCAGAGCTCTTAATTGGGGAACCGATGATTTAAAGAAAAAGAAAGGGGATTTTTTCCATACAAAATCTTTAAAATAACTCTGCTTAAACACCGCGGCTAAAGTAAAAAAGCCGCGGTTTATTTATTACGTCTTTAAGAAGCCTTTTTTCTGAATAAAATCTTTCATTTCTTTTCTTCCTGCTTTACTGAGCATACGGGTCATTTGTTCTGTCCATGTGTCTGAACGTTCTCCCCCAGTGCGTTTATTATAATAGTCTGAAATGATGTTGTTATAAATGCTGAGTCCTTTTTCAACTTCTTTATCTGATGGATATGTTTCTTCAAAATAAACGTTGCCCATAGGAAGTCTTGGTTTCTGGTCTGTAGAGGTATCAGGGACGCCAACTGCCATCCCGAAAAGGGGGACCACATAATCAGGCAGTTGCAGGAGTTCTGACACTTTTTCAATGTCATTTCTAATTCCCCCAATATAGCAAATGCCAAGCTTCATAGATTCAGCAGCAATGGCTGCATTTTGGGCAGCAAGGGAGGCATCAATAGCCGCTACCATAAATTTTTCAGTTGTTTCCAGTGCTGCATTTATTTGTTTCCCTTCCATTCCAGATGCAATAGTATGCCGGTGAAGATCGGCGCAAAATATAAAAAAGTGCCCGTTTTTTTCTACATATGGCTGATTTCCTGCAAGCTGTGCGAGTTTAGCTTTCGTTTCAGGATTTTTAATGCCAAGTATGGTGTAAGCCTGAATGAAACTTGATGTAGAAGCTAATTGAGCAGACTGGACAATGTAACTGATTTGTTCATCTGTTAATGGCTCGTCTTTAAATTTACGGATAGACCGGTGATTTAACAGCGTTTCAATGGTTTGGTTCACATGATCAACTCCTGTTATGTAGTTATAATAAGTTTACCATACGTCATAAGGATTCATCGCTAATTGAAATCCGGCAGTAAGAAAGAATAAGAGCAGAGGACAGACAGAAAAAATAAAAGCGCAACAGGGAGAACCGGAAGGCTCCCTATTTCGCTTTTGTAAAGAAACTTCCTACTTGTTTAACGAGGGGGCTGACTTGATTTGCCGTTTTTACGACCTGATCCATGGTTGTCATCGCTTTTTGAAAGTCAAATTTACCGTCACTTGTCTGAAAAGCCTGCATCAGTTTTGATCCAGGGTTCTGCTGGGGCGCTGGCGGGTAACCTCCAAATTGCTGGTAAGGCGGGTAGCCGGCAGACGGATGCTGCTGTTGATAATATGACTGTCCATAACCTGGCCATTGGTTTGAAGGCGGGCTGGGTGGGTGAAACGGCTGGTGGTAATCGGGCGGCATGTTCTGCTGGCGGGGCGGACGTCCAAAAAACATGGCTTACACCTCCTTTGTGTCAATGGATATACGTTTTCTTTTGTTCGGTATACGAATAGTCAGTAAGCCTTGAGAAAGGCTCGCTTTAATGTCTGACTGGTTGACGGCAAAAGGAAGATTAACTACCCGGTCAGATTTATGATACCTGAAGTACTGTTCAGTAGTCTTCTTAACATCATCTTTTTTCTCTGAATAACTTTCATTTTTGATACTGATTTTTATGTGGTTTTGAAAGATATCTAACAGAATCTGTTCTTTTTTTATCCCTGGGACTTCTGCTTCAATTACATACTCATCTTTCGTTTCATACTGGTAGACAGGTATCATTTTGGAAGGATGAAGATGCTTAATAGCCTGGTTAAAGAAACTGTCCATTGAATTTAAAATATCCCCAAAAGGCTGTTCATGTATGGGCTTTATTTCACGCTTCTTTCGTTCGCTCATTAATATCACCTCTTAAACCGTGTTTCCTGTATTAATATATGTAACGAAACTGCTAAGTGAATGGGCATATGTCCGTGTAAAAGAAATGAAAAAATAAATATTATTTCTCTCACCCTTTCCTGACTCTCCGTACTTTCTTTTTCACGGTTATATTGGCATAATGGATTGTAGTAGAATTTGAATCTTACGAAAATCTTTCAGAATAAAGGTGTGATCATATGGGGAAGGTTCAAAAGGCAGTAATAATTGTACTGCTGGTCGGAGCAGCTGCCGTAGTTGTTACATATACCATTTTGACGATCTTAGCTATTGTATACGGGGCGGGGGGCTGACTGTAAACATAAAATTAAAAATCAGGTTCAAGTTTCCTTAAATGTAAAAGATGGCTCCCACCTAAGGCGAGGGCCATCTTTATTTTAGAAGTTTATTCTAGTCATTTAATGAAGCTGTCCTTCTTCATTTTTTTCTACCAGCTGGCAGTTTTCTACAGTAAAATGCCGGTCTGCCTGATCTCTGATTGTCTCATCATTTGTAACTGCAATAACGGTTAACCCTTGTTTTTTTGCAAAATTCATCAAGCGGTCAAGCACAGCTTCTCCTTCTGGACCATCCAGGGCTTTTGTTGGTTCATCAGCCAATATAAGTTTAGGCCTGGTCATGAGTATGCGGCCGATACTGGCGAGGATCTGGTGTTTATCATCCAGTCCTTCAATGGATTCATCCAGCTTTTCCTCGGAAAAACCAAGATCCTTTAAAATCTCACCAGCTTGTTTGTATTTTTCCTCATATTGAGGGTTGTCAGGCTTCAGGCCTAGAAGAAGGTTTTGTCTGGCTGACAGGTAGGGAATCAGCACCCCTTCTTCGTTTATATAACCTATGTTTTCAAGGCGCCACTCCGTACGTTTCCTTATAGTCAAAAGGTCTTCCCCAAATACGTGAACACTGCCTTTATTGGCAGGTGTCATGGCTGCGAGCATCCGCAGTAAAGTTGATTTTCCTGTACCTTCTTCGCCTGATATGACAACGAGTTCCCCCTCGCGCACAGTAAAGTTCATATCATTAAATAATGTTGTCATTTGAGAACCATTAGAAAAACGTTTCACCACTTGATTTAATTCTATCGCATTCATACGTCAGCACCCCCGAAAGTGTGGTTTCGCCATACCGGCTGAATCATTGAGACTCTAACTCCTTTAGATATATTAAACCATGAAATAAACATAAATGAAACCGCTGTCATTTAAAAAGATTGACAATTTTGTAAAATTAAAAAACTTTCTACTGTATCAATAGTAGAAAGTTTTTTAAGGTAACAAACGTTAGAGAGCTTCGTCCTGAAAACGGCGAAGATCCTGCTTGCTGCCGATCATGATTAAAATATCCCCTTTATGCAGCTCGTCGTTTGGATTGGGGGTAATATTTACTTTGCCGTTTTGTTTTATAGCGAGAATTGTACAGCCGAAGCGGGCCCGGATATCAAGTTCAATAAGTGATTTCCCTTCCACTTTTGAAGTCGTAATAACTTCTACAATACTGTAATCGGCGGATAGGTCAATGTAGTCGATTACTTTTTGTGAAGTTAGGAATTGGGCGATCCGGTTACCCATATCATGTTCAGGATGGAAAATACGGTCAGCCCCTATCTTCTCCAACACTTTGTGGTGGTAGCTGTTCTGGGCTTTCACCCACACTTTAGGCACATTCATGTCCTTTAAATGAAGCGTACATAAAATACTTGCCTGTATATCTTCAGCTATGGCTACAATAACATGCTCAAAATTTCTGATTCCTATCTGTTTAAGGGCAGCTTCATCTGTTCCGTCAGCGAGAAGGGTGTGGGTCGCATAACTGGATGCATCCTCTATTTTCTTCTCATTTTTATCTATTGCCAGCACTTCATGGCCTAAATGATATAATTCTCTGCAGACGCTTTGGCCGAAGCGGCCCAGTCCGATAATTGCAAATTGTTTTTTCATTTTATTTTTCCCTCTTATAGTCTAATTGTGTCAAAGTATATCATTTACTCGTTTGACTTATCAAGTTAATATTTAGAGTAATATTCATCTCTAAATATGTTGAATAATAAAACTGACATGCTTATACTTAATAACTTAAGAGACTTCTAAATACGTCCAGATAGATAAAATAGATTAAGTCTGACTTTAACACAGGCTTGAGACATTTATAAAGAAGGAGATTGCTATGACAGACCATTGGATTTATTCTTTTACGTGGCAAGAAGTGTTGCTTGCCGCAGGAATACTGATTTTATTTTTAGTGTTTAGAAAATTATTTACCATTTATATTTTCAGGCTTATTCTAACTTTATCACGAAAAGCGCCCACAGATCTGGTAACAAATATTTTACTGGCTTTTGAGAGGCCTGTCAGATCATTTTTCGTTTTTATAGGTTTTTACCTCGCTTTGATATATTTGCCGTTTCCAGCTGAGTTTGATGTCCTTTTTCTGAGGGTCTTCAGAACACTGGTTATTGTTCACATTGCGTGGGGGCTTTTTAATTTATCCGCCTCGACTTCAACTGTTTTTTCAAAAGTAGGGAAGAAATTAGATATCGAATTTGACCAGATTCTTCTTCCGTTTCTATCTAAACTGGTTCGTTTTGCAATAATTGCAATGGCCCTCAGCATTATTGCTGATGAGTGGGGCTATAATGTCAGCGGGTTTGTTGCAGGCCTCGGATTGGGCGGGCTTGCTTTCGCCCTGGCAGCACAGGACTCTATCGGTAATTTCTTTGGCGGAGTAATTATTATTACGGAAAAACCGTTTACCCTCGGTGACTGGATTCAAACGCCATCAGTAGAAGGCGTGGTAGAAGACATCTCATTCCGCAGCACGAAGATAAGGACATTTGCAGATTCAGTTATTGTCGTCCCAAATTCCACTTTAGCCAATGAACCGATAGAAAACTGGGCAAAGATGAAAAAAAGGCAAATTTCTTACAATTTAAATGTAGAGTACGGCACATCAAGAGACAAGCTGCGCATATGTGTGGAGAAAATTGATAGTATGCTCCGCAGCCGTAAAGATATCGACCAGGAACTGATCATTGTCCGGTTTAATAACTTTAATGAAAGCAGTCTGGGTATCTTTCTTTACTTATTTACTGTTACTACCCAGTGGGAAGAGTATATGAAGGTGAGGGAAGATGTTAACCTTGAGATTATGAAAATTTTAGAAGAAGAAGGTGTCTCTGTCGCCTTTCCAAGCAGAAGCGTTTATATGGCAAATGATAAAGTCATTGAAGAACAAAAGGGTTCCCTGTAACAAGGGGGATCCTTTTCTTAATTTTTTGAAATCAGGCTGTTGAAATGAATTCTGATACGTAAGCAGGCGATACTAAAACATATGAACAGAAGAAGATTTTTGTGTACAATCAAAGTGTCATGTGAATGGCAAAGATGAAGTGAGGGGGAAAAAGATGTGGAAAGCAAATTAATTGTTTATACGAGTAATGGTTGTCCTTACTGTAAACAGGTGGGAGAGTTTTTAGAGGACAATCATGCGGAATTTGAAGAACGGAATATCTCAGAAAATAAAGATTTTTTTCGGGAATGGAAGGCTGCAAATGCTATGGGGACCCCTTTAACCTGTTTTGGGGAGATGCAGGTGCTGGGGTGTAATGAGAAAAAGTTGAGAGAAATGATCAAAGTTTCAAAAAAGAAACAGGCCTGACTCCATTCTCAGCCATAAACAAATAATAAGGGGAAGGAGCACGGAGAAGCTTTCTTCTCCTTAGTAAAAAATATATTTAGATCAGAGAGGTTGCTTTTTTAGATATCAATCATCCAGTCAGTTGCTAACCGGATGGATAAAGCAACCTGTAAATGAACCAAAAGATTGATGCTCATGGATTGCATTTTTTTTTGGAAATGACTATGATGTAAAGGAGTTCGACATAAGTTAAGGAGGAGATTTTTTATGAAACAAATGGATGCTAACGAAATTATTAACTTTATCTCTAATAGCGAGAAATCAACACCAGTAAAAGTACATATTAAGGGGAACCTTGACGGCATTAATTTTGGTGAAAATACCAAATCTTTTATTCAGGGCGAGACTGGCGTACTTTTCGGGGAATGGAAAGATGTTCAGAAAGCTATAAAAGAAAATGAAGAAAAGATAGAGGATTTTGTAGTAGAAAACGACCGCAGAAATTCTGCGATTCCTTTGCTGGACATGAAGAATATCCACGCGCGAATCGAGCCGGGCGCTTTTATCCGTGAACAGGTGGAAATCGGCGATTCAGCTGTTATTATGATGGGGGCTTCCATTAATATTGGTTCAGTAGTCGGTGAAGGCACTATGATTGATATGAATGCCGTCCTCGGCGGAAGAGCAACTGTTGGGAAGAATTGCCACATCGGTGCTGGAGCAGTACTCGCAGGGGTTATAGAGCCGCCATCTGCTAAGCCTGTCATTATTGAAGACGGAGTCGTTGTAGGTGCCAATGCTGTTATTCTTGAAGGCGTAACAGTCGGTGAAGGGTCAGTTGTTGCGGCTGGGGCGATTGTAACAGAGGATGTCCCTAAGAATACGGTAGTTGCCGGAACTCCTGCTAAAGTAATCAAAGAAATTGACGATCAGACAAAAGGAAAAACTGAGATCAAACAAGAGCTGAGAAAGTTAAGTGAGTGATAATGATGGAACAGGAATTCCAAGAGCGCCTGGCGGCAAGACGCCGGGCGCTTCATCAAATTCCCGAGGCGGGATTTAAAGAAACGAAAACGCAGGCATATATTCTCGAAACGGTGGCAGCTTGTCCACAGGATTTTTTACATTATAAAACATGGAAGACGGGGGCCCTCATTTTTATTGAAGGAAGTAACCCGGCTAAAACTGTAGGGTATCGGGCAGATATGGATGGTCTTCCCATTAGTGAAGAAACCGGCTTGCCATTCTCATCACATCATGAAGGAATGATGCATGCCTGTGGCCATGACTTTCATATGACTATTGGCCTGGCTCTCGTCGAATATTTTTCGGTACATCAGCCTTTGCATAATCTCCTTTTTGTTTTTCAGCCGGCTGAGGAAGGCCCGGGTGGTGCAGAACCTCTTTTAGCTTCGGATGAGTTTCGGGCGTGGAAACCGGATGAAATGTATGCTCTTCATATCGCCCCTGAACTTCCAGTAGGTACAATTGCCACTAAACCCGGTATATTGTTTGCGAATACGAGTGAATTGTTTATCGATTTTAAAGGGAAAGGCGGCCATGCTGCTTACCCCCATACGGCTGAAGATATGGTTGTGACTGCCAGCCATTTTGTTACTCAGCTTCAAACTATAGTAGCCAGAAATGTCTCTCCGCTTGACTCTGCGGTCGTGACGATAGGTAAAATTGAAGGCGGCACAAAACAGAACATAATTGCTGAACAGGCACGCATTGAAGGCACAATCCGCAGTTTGTCTATTGATTCTATGAACAGGATCAAGGCCCGTATTGAAGGGATGGCGCGCGGGACAGAAGAAAGCTTTAAATGTAAGGTCAGTATTGATTACGGAGCGAATTACTGCCAGGTTTACAACAATGAGGATCTGACAGAGGCATTTATTCAATTTGCCGATTCTTTCGAAGGTGCCGCATTCCGTCTCTGTGATAAAGCGATGACAGGGGAAGATTTCGGTTATTTCCTTGAAGAAATACCTGGTGTTATGTTCTGGCTTGGGGTAGATAGTGACTACGGACTTCATTCCTCAAAGCTGGACCCCGATGAAAATGCTCTCTCAGTTGCTGTAAATTATCTGACTGAGTTTATAAAGTCAAGGTAAAACGTCATTTTTCACGCCTCTGAATAAGTTGATGAACCAAGGTCATACTAATCAGAAATGACTAAGGAGGCGTTACGTATGGCAAGGGTAGGAGTAGAACCTTCATTAACAGACGTGGAACAAGCTCTGCAGGCTCGCGGTTATGAAGTGGTGTCTTTGCAAAATGAGGAAGATGCGGCTGGGTGTGACTGTTGTGTTGTGTCAGGCCAGCAGCAGAATATTATGGGGATCCAGGAGACATCCACGCAGGCATCTGTCATTTCCGCTCAGGGATTAACAGCGGATGAGGTGTGTCAGCGCGTCGACCAGTCAGTAAAACACTAGATAACCTGCAAGAAGCTGTCCTGATAGTATTACTTTAGGGGCAGCTCTTTTTATGTTTTTCTCAATTATATTAGAGTGGTGGAGAACTCCTTTAGGATAAGCCGGCAGCGCTGGGAGGGGAAAGCTGTAATAAAAGCCCCCCAATCCTGGAAATCATAAATTGAGGGGCGGAAATTTTATTTGCTATGTGGTTTACCTTTTTTATTATCCTGCTGAGGATTCTTTTGTAAGGTTTACCTGATGAGGATATGGAATTTCTATGTTGTTTGCATCAAGTGCTTCTTTCATAGCTTTACGCAGTTTTCTTTCCACAGCCCACTGTTCCATATTAGCAGTCTGGGCAATAACGCGGATCACTACATCACTGTCTCCAAAGTTCTGTACGCCTATAACGTGGGGACCTTCTTTAATGACGTCATCTTCAAGAGCTGCTTCATCACATGCTTTCTGAAGGACAGCTATTGCTTGATCAATATTATCTTCGTAACTGATACTAATATCAACGAGTGCTCTCATATTGGATCGGGAATGGTTGCTCAAGCTGCCTATTTCCCTGTTTGGAATAAAATGCACTGTTCCGTCAAATCCACGAATAACAGTGGTTCTTAGTCCAACTTCTTCAACTACCCCGTCTATCCCTGCTACAGTGATATATTCATCTACCTCTATCTGTCTCTCCAGCAAAATGAAAAAGCCTGTTACTACATCACTAACCAGACCCTGGGCCCCAAAGCCTATGGCCAGTCCTACAATACCTGCTCCTGCAATAAGGGCGGTTACATCATATTCAAATATCCCTACTATTATTGTAATCAGGATAAACAGCAGGACATAAGAAAAAATATTAAGCGATAACCTTTCCAAAGTTTTGACACGTCCGTGTGAAATGTTTCTCTGATCACTCATTTTAGAAAAACTTTTAGAAATAAAACTCCTGCCAACTGCCCTTATAATAAAAAATATAATAAGAATAGCTATTAACTGCAGGGCCACAGTCAAGGCTTTCGTACCAATTTCCGTCCAATTGACGGAATCAATCCACGCTTGCATATTAAAGCTCCTTTCTCAATATGTAAATACGTATGTTTGAGTTTACCACAAGCTGAAGAGCTTCTAAACATAAAAGGGTTTTACAAATAAAAAATAAGGGCATGATAGGAATGAATCAGGCAGGAGAGGACCATTCCGGTTGACTGTATGGAATGAGTATCATATAATAACCACTGTTGTAAACTTAAAAAGCACATTAATTGTTGGAGGGATTCAGACATGTCAGAAAAGCGTATGGTAGCTAAACAAGCTCCCAGATTTGAAATGGATGCTGTAATGGCTGATAAGGAATTTGGAAAAGTAAGCCTTGAAGAAAATATGAAGCAGGATAAGTGGACTGTTCTTTTCTTCTACCCAATGGACTTCACATTTGTATGCCCGACTGAAATTACTTCTTTAAGCGACCGTTATGATGAGTTCGAAGATTTAGATGCAGAAGTGATCGGTGTATCCACTGACACGATTCACACTCACCTGGCATGGATTAATACTGACCGTGATGATAACGGTCTTGGAAAACTTGAGTATCCTTTAGCTGCGGATACTAACCACGAAGTATCCCGTGAATATGGTGTTCTTATTGAAGAAGAAGGAGTTGCGCTCCGTGGACTGTTTATTATCAGCCCTGAAGGAGAGCTTATGTACTCCGTTGTAAACCATAATAATATTGGCCGTGATGTAGACGAAACTCTTCGCGTGCTTCAGGCGCTTCAAACCGGCGGACTTTGCCCGGCTAACTGGAAGCCTGGACAAGATACCCTTAAAGTATAATAAAAATTGGACAAAGACTGGAGTAAACCAGTTGATTAAGAATGGCTCTCACCACTGAGAGCCATTCTTTTATGTTTCCATTTGCTGTTTGGCATGTCAAGCTGTCAGAATGCCGTGTCATTCAAGTTCTTTTCCACTCCAATTCAAGAGAAAAGCCTTTTTCATCATTCGCAGCCCGAATTGTGTTTAAGGTTCTGTTGACATATAAACCATTGATACGGGGAGTTATTATTTGTATGATAAAGAAAGTTATAAAATAAATACCGGGGGATCAAAATGAAAAAACAGTTTGCGGTTATCGGCCTTGGACGCTTTGGAGGAAGCATATGCAAGTCTCTGAGTGAACAGGGAATGGAAGTGCTTGCGATTGATACGAATGAAGATAAAGTAAATGAATATGCCACCATTGCGACACACGCAGTGATTGCTGATACGACCGATGAAAACACTCTTAAAAGTCTTGGAATAAGGAATTTTGATCATGTAATTGTGGCGATTGGAGATAATATTCAATCAAGCATTCTGACGACTCTCATGCTTGTTGAACTAGGGGTAAATCATATTACGGTAAAGGCCCAGAATGACTATCATGAAAAAGTGTTAAATAAAATAGGCGCCCATAAAGTGGTGCATCCAGAACGGGACATGGGAGTCAGAATAGCCCATAATATTATTTCAAAAAATGTCCTGGATTATCTGGAACTTTCCGATGAATACAGCATAGTGGAATTAATAGCTGGAAAAACGGTCCATGGCCAGTCGCTGATTGACCTGGATATACGGGCAAAATACGGTTGTAACGTTATGGCAATTAAAAGAGGGGAAGAGATTAATGTCTCTCCTGCAGCGACAGAATACTTAATGAATGGCGATATTATAATTGTCATTGGAGCAGATAAAGACATTAACCGGATGGAACATGATTTATTTGACGATGAAGACTAGCAATAATTGACTTGAGGGGTGGCCTGTTTATGGCCGTCTTTTTTGTTTGAAGAGGGAGTTTAAGACAATTGGGTTGATTGTTCAAAAGAACTAGCTTACGCTCTGGAGCCGCCTCCAGCTGATCTTCTGTTTTAGCTGCCACCTTAAACCTTTTATAAAGAAAGCCTATCTCAATCTAATAAATAAAAGTGGCTCTCACCGATGGTGAGAGCCACTGATTTTAACTGGTGTTCCAGTCTGCAGAATCTCTGCGGTCACAAAATGTTATCCTAACCAGTAAATTCTTTATTATACTTCCATGATTATAGGTAAAATCATAGGCTTTCTTTTCGTTTTTTCATATAAAAACGGACCTAAAGTATCGGTCACTTCGTTTTTGATTTCAGACCATTGGGTGGTTTTATTATCCATTAAGTTATTTAGATGGACAGCCAGCTTCTTTTGGGCTTCGTTAATCAGGTCACCGGATTCCCTCATATAAACAAATCCCCGGGAGATAATATCCGGACCTGAAGCGACTTTAAATTCTTTCATGTTAAGGCTTACTACGACTACAACGAGTCCTTCTTCGGACAAAATGCGGCGGTCGCGCAGGACGATATTCCCGATGTCGCCAATGCCGTTCCCGTCCACGTAAATTGACCCTGATGGAATTTTGCCGGCACGGACAGCTTCATTTTTATCTAAGGCAAGGACATCCCCAATGTCCATGACAAAAGAATTTTCTTCCGGAACCCCGCAATCCTTAGCTAGCTCTGTATGCATTTTGAGCATGCGATACTCGCCGTGAATCGGCATAAAATATTTAGGTTTCATAAGACGGAGCATAAGTTTTTGTTCTTCCTGGCCGCCGTGTCCTGACGTGTGGATATCGTTTAGCGAACCGTGAATGACCTCTGCCCCGGCGCGGAACAGCTGGTTGATAATTTTGCTGACACTCAATGTATTACCTGGAATAGGTGAAGAGGAGAAAACGACTGTATCTCCAGGAATAATCTGTATCTGCCTGTGGGTCCCGTGGGCAATCCGCGATAGTGCAGCCATCGGCTCTCCCTGGCTTCCTGTGCATAAAATCAGCACTTGATCAGCAGGTATTTTATTTAATTGAGAAGGCTCAATAAAGGTACTTTCTGGAGCTTTTATATAGCCCAGCTCACGGCCTATGCGGATAGCAGATTCCATACTTCTTCCAAATACTGCAACTTTACGACGGTATTTAACGGCTGCTTCCACTGCCTGCTGGAGACGGTAAATGTTAGAAGCAAATGTTGCAAATATTATACGCCCGTCCACTTTTCGGAAAATAGAATCGATACTTTCTCCAACTTTACGTTCAGACATCGTGAAGCCCGGTACTTCACTGTTTGTACTGTCAGATAATAAACAGAGGACACCTTCTTCGCCAATCTTTGCCATTTTAGATAAATTAGCCGGCTCACCAACAGGGGTGAAATCGAATTTAAAATCGCCTGTTTGTACAATATTGCCGGAAGGTGTTTTGACTACAACCCCAAAAGAATCCGGAATACTGTGAGTCGTTCTGAAGAAAGAAACCGATGTTTTCTGAAATTTAACTACATCGTCCTCAGCTATATCATGAAGTTCGGCGTTGCGTAGAAGTCCATGTTCTTCAAGTTTATTTCTAATTAACGCAAGGGCAAGTTTTCCTCCGTAAATTGGTACATTGATTTCCCTTAACAGGTAAGGAACCCCTCCAATATGGTCTTCATGCCCGTGAGTAATAAACAGACCTTTAATTTTGTCTGCATTTTTCACTAAATACGTATAATCAGGGATCACGTAGTCAATCCCTAACAATTCATCTTCAGGAAATTTAATTCCCGCATCAATGATAATAATTTCGTCCTGAAACTGAATGCCATACATATTTTTTCCGATTTCGCCCAGACCCCCGAAGGCGAATATAGCTACTTGATGATTTTTTGCTTTCATCAGTTATACCTGCTCCAGCTGGAAGTCTTCATTATTTTCTTTTTCATACTGCAGGGCCTTTTCGGACAAAGGGGTCACAAATTCAATGTTATACCGTCGGTCTGCGAGTTTTTTTCTTATTTCTTCTTCTGTTGATGCTTCCATATACAATACGTTCGTACGTTCTCTAACTGGCACTTCGTCCAGTGTGTTCTGGTAAAAGACTTTAAATACCATGTAATAATCCTCTCCTTGAGTAGTTATAAATTTTATAATTATAGGACTCTTTTGGCGTTCCGGGCGTGCACCTTAAGATCAATAATCCTATGAAAATAAGCGTTAAAAAGTTCATTCCCCTGTACAGTTATATTAACATAAAGTATCATCCTTCTTTCACCTTGTGCTAAGAAAGAAGGATGAGTGGATTAGACATATAAATGTTTGGGGAGTAAATTCCGGTACCTTTTTAATAAACGTTCTCTCCACCTTTTCAACATTTTAAACCCTCCTTCCATTCAATTCAAGACTCTTGTTTGTGAGAAGAGGCAATAAAGGGATATTTTTCTAGAAAAAATAAATAGGACAAGCGTGTAACAGTTTGTTTTTACGGAGTTAATTATTTTTAATATGAGTAGAAAAAGGAAAGAAGTTGCGAGGGGATATTTACCATTTAAAAAACCCCTCTCAATTATAAGAGGGGGCCGTCATCATTATTAACTTTAATTATTTCGCCAGGCGGAAGAGGTTTTTTATAGGGATCATCGCCTTCAATGCGGTCATAAAACATAATGCCGTTTAAATGGTCGAGTTCGTGCTGAAAAACAATGGATAAAAAGCCTCTTAACCTTTTAACGACTTTATTCCCGTCTGCATCGTACGCCTCAATTTTTATTCTCGCATAGCGGGGAACAATGCCTTCAACGTTTCTGTCTACTGATAAACACCCTTCACCACTATCAAGATAAGTGGTTTCAGCCGAGTGGCTGATAATTTTAGGATTAAAGAATGCATATTCAATAATTTCATCATTTTGATCTGTTGTACGCATAACGAGCATGCGTTTACTGACATTTATCTGGGGCGCTGCAAGGCCAACACCAGGGCGAAGGCTGTATTTTTCGGCAGTTTCAGGATCCTGGCTATGTACAAGAAACTGCATCATATCATTTAGAGTATTCTGGTCTTCCTGACTTGGAGGAAGATCAACAGGCTCAGCTGTTTTTCTTAATGTGGGGTGGCCCTCACGAATAATATCATCCATTGTTAACATAAGGTATCTCCTTTCAACGTCATGCAATATTTAAATATACCTTTCTCTTTATAATAAACAGTTTTTTAATTAATGAAAAGAGGGGGCAGCCTTTTTGGCTGCTCCCCTTTAAAGTTTTGCCTAGCAGTAGTACTTTGATGCACCTACAATGATTAGAAGAATAAACAGAACTACTATTAAGGCAAATCCTTTACCTGCACCTGTTCCAACTCCCGCTACTTGTGTTGGATAACCGTATCCGTGGTGATGTCCATATCCGCAAGGGTCATCGCAAAAACCATGTCCGTACATAAAAATGCCTCCTTTTTGATTACCGCTTTCTTCAGGCGGCGTACTTTCATGGTATGCAGCCTAATAAATCCGGAATAGATAAACACCTATTTTTTATCAATTTTTTTTAAATAAACAGTAAATCCATACTTGATAAATTGAGCTTCTGCGTTTCAAGTTTTTTTGAGATATTAAAAAGTAAGAATGATTAGAAATAGCATTGATAAAAGCATAAAAAAACAAAAAGTCAGGTGCTGATATCATTTTTAAAAATGACATACGATAGTTATCAAATGTAAAAGAAGAAAAATATTCTTGTAATGATTAGTAAAATAAGGTAGTTTGTTATTGGGAGCAATATAGTGAATTGTTTAGGAGGGTTCATATTTGAAAAAAATATTAACATTTTTAGGAGCATCAGCAGCACTAGTTTTTACAAGCGGCTGTTTTGGTGACGATTCAGTTGAACAAATGTATGAAAAATTTGAGGAGTCTGTTGAAATAGAGAATCAAATAGAGGATAAACAAGAACCCCTCGTAGATGCTGAACAAACAGAAATGAACCTCTATGAAGAAATGCTTACTCTGTCATCCGTAGAAGAAATTGAACCGCTGGCAGACGAAGCGATTGAGTCGGCCGAAGAGCGAAGAACACTAATGGAAGAAGAAGAAAACCTTATTGAGGAATCATTCGTTATATTCCAGGAAGCAGAAGAGCATCTTGAGGATATTGATGAGGAAGAAGTCAGGACGGCAGGAGAGAACGTTGTTCAGACAATGCATGAACGCTATGAGGTTTATCAGGAATTATTCAATACTTACATGACGTCTATTGATGAAGACATTGCCCTTTATGAAATGATTAAAGATGAAGATGCAGAAGCTGAAGAGCTGCAGGAGCAGCACGAAACAGTTAATGATATTTATGGTGAAATTTCTAGTCTGAATGAGGAGTTTAACCAGTTAACAAACGAATACAATGAGGCAAAAATGGAATTTTACCGAGCTGCTGATTTAAATGTGGCAGATGAGTAAAACTTTCAAGGAGGGGACGGCAGTCCTCTTCTTTTTTTTTGAAAATAGGCGGAAAGCATGAAAGAAGGAAGTGTTTTTTACTTAGTTTACCGGTGCAAATTGAAACAGTGCCTGCCATAAAAACTTCCTTTAAATAAGCTTCACGACAAAAAACTCTAGTTCACACATTGGTCATAAAGTATAACAGGCTTAAATATTCCCTATAACAGTTTGTTAAATACTTGTGAAGTCGTTAACAACATTAGAAATGTAGAAAACGTTTAAAACAAGAGTAAAAGCGTTGACGAATGATAAAGGTATCGTGTAAACTAAATAACGTGATTAGAGGTTGTATTACTATTTATTTCAAATAACTATTACAGTCCAGCTGAAAATCTTAATTTTTTATGATTATGAGTTCGACAAAAGGGAATACAACCTGTATGGATTGCATTGATCGTGTCGAATCACATGTAATAAGATAACTTTGGGTACTTTATTAGTAGTGATTCTGGCGTATAAAAGCTAATTTAAGAAGGCGATTTAAGAAAGGATGAGGTGACAGTATTCATGGAAAAAACTAAAGAATTGCAACAGGTTGAAGAGCAGTTCCAGACTTTCCAGATTCTCGATGAAGAAGGAAATGTAGTAAATGAAGAAGCTATGCCGGAGCTTTCTGATGACGAATTAAAAGAATTGATGACACGAATGGTTTACACTCGTATTTGGGATCAAAGAGCTATTTCCCTTAACCGTCAGGGGCGTCTTGGTTTCTATGCGCCGGTAGCAGGACAGGAAGCATCAATGATCGGTTCCCAGTATGCGCTTGAAAAGCAGGACTGGATATTACCAGGATACCGTGATATTCCTCAAATACACTATCATGGCGTTCCGCTGGATCAGGCCTTTTTATGGTCGAGAGGACACTTTAAAGGCGGGCAAATGCCGGAAGGCGTACGGGTAATGATGCCGCAGATTATTATCGGCGCGCAAATTACACAGACAGCTGGTGTGGCTATGGGCCTTAAAAAGAATAAAGAAGATGCAGTGGCTATCACTTATACTGGTGACGGCGGCGCTTCCCAAGGGGACTTTTACGAAGGTATGAACTTTGCAGGTGCTTTTAACAGCCCGGCAATTTTCGTAGTGCAAAACAACCGTTTTGCTATTTCAGTTCCAGTAGAACAACAGTCTGCAGCTAAAACAATTGCACAAAAAGCAGTTGCTGCAGGAATTCACGGTGTACAAGTTGACGGTATGGACCTGCTTGCAGTATACGCTGTGACCAAAGAGGCCCGCCAGAGAGGCCTTGATGGTAATGGTCCGACACTAATCGAAACGTTAACTTACCGTTATGGTCCTCATACTATGGCAGGTGACGATCCGACACGTTACCGTACCTCTGAGGAAGACGATGAGTGGGAAAAGAAAGATCCTCTTGTCCGTTTCAGGAAATTCCTTGAAGACAAAAATCTGTGGTCTGAAGAAGATGAAGACAAAGTCGTAGAACAGGCCAAAGAAGATATTAAAGCTGCAATTAAGAAAGCTGACAGCGTACCTAAACAAAAAGTTACCGACCTGATCGAAATTATGGGAGAAGAGCTTCCAGTTAATCTGCAGGAGCAAATGGAAGAGTATAAAGAAAAGGAGTCGAAGTAAGTTATGGCGCAAATGACAATGATTCAAGCAATAACTGATGCAATGCGAAACGAGTTGAAGAATGACGAAAAAGTGCTTGTATTCGGGGAAGACGTAGGTCTTAACGGCGGGGTATTCCGTGCGACTGAAGGCCTGCAAAAGGAATTCGGCGAAGAACGTGTTTTCGACACACCTTTAGCAGAATCAGGCATCGGCGGTTTATCGGCTGGATTAAGTGTAACAGGCTTCCGATCGGTAATGGAAATTCAATTTTTCGGATTTGTGTTTGAAACATTTGATGCGATCGCAGCTCAGATGGCCCGTATGCGTTACCGTTCAGGCGGAACATACCACGCTCCTGTGACAATTCGTTCACCTTTTGGCGGCGGTGTAAAAACGCCGGAACTTCACGCTGACAGCCTTGAAGGTCTGATGGCTCAATCACCGGGTATTAAAGTTGTTATCCCTTCAACTCCATATGATGCAAAAGGACTTTTAATCTCTGCTATCCGCGACAATGATCCTGTAGTATTCCTCGAGCACATGAAGCTTTACCGTTCGTTCCGTGAGGAAGTGCCGGAAGAAGAGTATACTCTTCCTCTTGGAAAAGCAGACGTAAAGCGTGAAGGTTCTGATATTACAATTGTGACTTATGGTGCGATGGTTCACACTTCCCTTAAAGCTGCAGATGAACTTGAAAAAGACGGAATCTCAGCGGAAGTTATCGACTTACGTACGGTGAGCCCTATTGACATTGACACTATTATTGAGTCAGTAGAGAAAACTAACCGTGCAATTGTAGTACAGGAAGCTCAAAAACAAGCAGGTGTGGCTGCTAGTGTAGTAGCTGAAATTAACGACCGTGCGATCCTGAGTCTTGAAGCACCTGTTTTACGAGTGACTGCTCCAGATACTGTCTTCCCGTTTGCTACAGCTGAAGATATCTGGCTCCCAAGCTCTAAAGATGTCGTATCAAGAGCAAAAGAAGTTATTAACTTTTAATAACTGAAATTAACAAGGAGGAGATCATTTTATTTCCTCCTTCTTCTCTATAATTAAGACAAAGAACTGGAGGCGTTATAATGGCATATGAATTTAAACTTCCTGATATTGGTGAAGGAATTCATGAAGGTGAAATTGTAAAATGGGAAGTCAAAGAAGGCGATGAAGTTAAAGAAGACGACGTCTTATGTGAAGTTCAGAACGATAAAGCAGTCGTTGAAATTCCTTCCCCTGTAGAAGGTACGGTACAAAAGCTGCACGTTGACGAAGGAGTAGTAACTGAAGTAGGAACAGTTATTATTACGTTTGAGACAGATACTGAACAGCCGGAAGATGCTCATGGCGGAGGAGAAGAAGAAGAGAAAGAGGAAGAGAAAGCTTCTGAAGAACCAAAAGAAGAAAAGAGTGAATCAGCTCCTGCTTCAGAAGAGGAAGAAGTTGATGAAACTGCACGTGTGATTGCGATGCCTTCTGTACGTAAATATGCACGTGAAAAAGACGTAAACATCCGTAAAGTAAAAGGTTCAGGCAAAAATGGCCGTGTCATGAAAGAAGATATTGATGCTTACTTATCTGGCGACCAGCAGCCAGCTGAATCTGCCGAGCAGACAGAAGCTCCTGAAGCTCAAGAGGAAGCACAATCTGTTCCATCTTATCAACCGGCTAATGAAGAGCTTGAAACGCGTGAGAAAATGTCAGGAATCCGTAAAGCTATTTCTAAGGCTATGGTTAATTCCAAACGTACAGCGCCGCATGTGACACTTATGGACGAAATTGATGTGACTGACCTTGTAGCGCACCGTAAACAGTTCAAACCGGTAGCAGAAGAAAAAGGCATTAAATTGACTTTCTTACCGTATGTGGTTAAAGCCTTAACTTCAGCAATCCGTGAATATCCAATCTTAAACACTTCTCTTGATGATTCAACTGAAGAGATTGTTCATAAACACTATTACAATATCGGAATTGCGGCTGATACGGAAAAAGGATTAATGGTTCCTGTTGTAAAAGATACTGACCGTAAATCAATTTTCACTATTTCTGATGAAATTAACGGGCTCGCAGGTAAAGCACGTGAAGGCACTCTTTCTGCAGCAGAAATGAAAGGCGCTTCTACAACGATTACAAATATCGGTTCTGCAGGCGGCCAATGGTTTACTCCTGTTATTAATCACCCTGAAGTTGCCATTCTTGGACTTGGCCGTATTCAGGAAAAAGCAATTGTCCGGGACGGCGAAGTGACAGTGGCACCAGTTTTAGCCTTGTCATTAAGCTTCGATCATCGTATTATTGATGGTGCAACAGCTCAATATGCGTTGAACCATATCAAACGTTTATTAAATGATCCGCAATTACTCGTAATGGAGGGATAATTTATGGTAGTAGGAGATTTTCCAGAAGAAGTAGATACGCTCGTCGTCGGTTCTGGCCCGGGAGGGTATGTAGCAGCTATCCGCGCCGCGCAATTAGGCCAGAAAGTTACGATCGTAGAAAAAGAAAATATGGGCGGCGTATGTCTTAACGTCGGTTGTATCCCGTCAAAAGCACTTATTGAAGCAGGACACCGTTATCATGATGCAGGGAATTCAGACGACATGGGGATATCTGTAGGAGAGGTAAATCTTGACTTCTCTAAAGTGCAAAAATGGAAACAATCTGTTGTTGAGAAGTTGACAGGTGGAGTAGAAGGACTTTTAAAAGGCAATGAGGTTGACATTGTTCGAGGAGAAGCTTACTTCGTTGACGATACTACAGTAAAAATAATGGATGAAAAAACGTCCCAGACGTATAAATTCAAAAACTGTATTGTAGCAACAGGCTCCTCTCCAATTGAACTTCCTAAATTTAAATGGAGTGATAAAGTCGTTTCTTCCACAGGTGCTCTAGCTTTAAAAGAAGTTCCTGAAAAGATGGTTGTTATCGGCGGAGGCTATATCGGTGTTGAACTGGGTTCAGCGTATGCCAACCTTGGCGCTGAAGTGACTATTCTTGAAGGTACTAAACAGATTCTTCCTGGTTTTGAGAAGCAAATGAGCCAGCTTGTATCACGCCGTTTAAAGAAAGCTGGAGTTACAATTAAAACTGAAGCATTTGCTCAAGAAATGGAAGAGACTGAAAATGGCGTGAAGGTGAAAGCTGAAGTTAAAGGTAAAGAGGAAGAATTTGAAGGAAATGTCCTTCTTGTGACTGTGGGACGCCGTCCAAATACAGACGAGCTGGGACTTGAGCAGGCAGGCGTTGAGCTTGACGATAAAGGATTTGTAACAATTGATAAACAATGCCGCACGTCATCATCCAATATTTATGCGATCGGTGATATAGTGGCAGGTCCTGCTCTCGCCCATAAAGCTTCCTATGAGGCAAAAGTAGCCGCTGAAGCAATCTCAGGAGAAGCAGCTGAAATTGATTATACGGCTATTCCGGAAGTGGTGTTCTCCGGGCCTGAATTGGCAAGCGTTGGTTTAACAGAAAAAGAAGCGAAAGACCAAGGTTATGATGTGGTAGCTTCTAAGTTCCCGTTCCAGGCGAATGGACGAGCGCTCTCGTTAAATGAGTCAGAAGGATTTATGAAAATGGTAACAAGAAAAGAAGACGGGCTGGTCCTTGGCGTACAAATTGCGGGGCATAACGCGTCTGATATGATTTCTGAAGCGTGTGTAGCTATTGAAGCAGGTATGACTGCAGAAGATTTGGCTTTAACCATTCACGCTCACCCATCATTGGGAGAAATCACAATGGAAACAGCTGAAGTAGCGTTAGGAATGCCTGTTCACATTGTAAAATAATTTATAGGAAAACCCCGTAGACCAATTTTGGTTTACGGGGTTTTTATTTGAAATGATGATGGCTTAATCATCGAGTAAAGTATATTTTAATTCGTTTAGAATAGAGGAAAATTCATTTGCGCCCTCAATTCTCAGTTTAACTTCAAGATCCTCTACAAGCAAAAGTGTAGGAAAAGTATCAATACCGTAATAATTGACTAAGGAATGGTCACTTTCAGACACAATGTGCGTACTGTTAAGTCTATCTGGATACTTCTTCTGGACAGTACGAAGGGCATCATAGTAATTATGCTCCTCCTGGATATCTGTATTGTTAGAAAATAATAATGTTTCAGGCACCTTATCATCCTGAGATTCCTCAAGAAATGAGTAATCAGAACTGATATTATCTGACTGACAGCTCGACATATATAAACAGGAGGTCATTAAAATAATCACACACAAATGATTCATACGGGTCACTCCCTTAGTAAATACTTACACCTATGAAACAATTTTGATGTTACCATGGTTAGCTGATCATTTGTTCAAAGTAACCAAACTGTTATATAAATGAAAACTGATGATAATCACCAGTAAAAATGAGTTGACGAGCCAAAATAAAAACGGAGCTCCGTACCTTACGGGGCTCCGTTTTGTTTTATCAATTATTTTTACTTTTTCTTAGTTTCTTTTTTTCAGGTAAAGTTTCCTGCTTTAGAGACTTCATTAAACTTATAATCATAAAGATCATAATAATTACAAATGGAAATGCAGCAATAATGGCTGCCGTCTGAAGTGCTGCCAGACCTCCTGAGTAGAGGAGAACAGCTGCTGTAGCTGACTGGATAAGCCCCCATATAAGCTTTACATTGTTTGGGGGGTTCAGACTGCCGTTTGTCGTCTGCATACCTAAAACAAAAGTTGCCGAGTCTGCAGAGGTGATAAAGAAAGAAGCTATAAGAAAAATAGCTACGATCGCCATTATCCAGCCGAAATTGAACTGCTGCAGAACAAAGAACAAGGCAGATTCCTCACCGGCTTCTGTAATGACCTCCATAACACTGACACCTGTGATTGTTTCCAAATGAATAGCTGTTCCTCCAAAAACCGAAAACCACAGGGCTCCAAATACAGTAGGTACCGCTATGACTCCGATAATAAATTCACGAATCGTTCGTCCCCGCGAAACACGAGCAATAAACGTCCCTACAAATGGCGCCCAGGCGATCCACCACGCCCAGTAGAAGATAGTCCAGCCTTCCACCCAGGATGATTCCAAATTAAACGTATCAAGCTGGAAGCTCATAGAAACGAGATTTTGCAAATAACTTCCGAAAGTCTGCGTAAAAGAATTCATAATAAAGTTTGTAGGTCCTGAGAATAAAAGAAACAGCATTAAAATACTTGCTAAGTAAATATTTGTTTTACTCAAAATACGGATGCCCACATTTAACCCTGTCTGAGACGACAGCATGTAAAAGAAAGTCACGACAATGATTATCATTAACTGAAGAAAAAATGTGTTGTTAAAACCGAAAATATCAGATAATCCGCCGCCTATCTGGGCAGTACCAAACCCGAGGGATGTAGCTACACCGAAGACAGTGGCAAAAACAACGATTACATTAATTGTCGTTCCAATTCCGCCGTTTACACGGTCGCCAAGGAGTGGTTGGAATGCCGCACTCACGACACCGGGCGCCCCTTTTCTAAATTTAAAGTAAGCTAATGTTAAAGCAACAACTGAATAAATCGCCCAAGGGTGCATCCCCCAGTGAAAGAAGGAATATCTTAAAGCAGCTCCAGCTGCCTCAATTGAGCCACCCGCTACATTTGCGGCCGGAGACGGGTCGAATAGATGGTAAACAGGTTCAGCCACTCCCCAGAAAACGAGCCCAATTCCCATCCCGGCTGTAAATAGGAAAGAGAACCATGTTAAGTAATTATACTCAGGTTCCTCATCATCTTTCCCAAGCTTGATTCTTCCGTAAGGACTGAAGATTAAAAAGATAGCAAATGCAACAAATCCTGTGGCAACCAATAAATAAAACCAGCCAAACTGGTCAGTAATAAAACCCTGGATAGTTCCAGTTATAAATTCCAGGTTCTCGGGCGCAAAAAAGCCCCAGATAATAAAGGCCAATGCAATAAAAAATGAAATAGTAAATACTGGTGTTAATTTCTTCACCTTATCCTCCACCTTCCGTTTAATTTAAAAGCCGTTAATTTTCATAGTCTATTGGGATGTACTTGATAAATAAACAACAGAGTATATTGTACTTAAATTTATACAAAGGTCAAGTGTGAGACGGTAATACCAAATTTACTTTTCCCGAAAAATGTCGAATATAAACGACATATTACTAAGTGTGTAAAATTATGGCGGCAGAAGGTTCCATTAATAGTTATAATATGGTAAGATTTTATAATTGCAAGTAAGGTAATGAGAAGAGGGGATACGATGAAAAAAGCAAAGTTTGTAAGTATTTGTGTATTAACAGCAGGATTGCTCATAGCGTGCGGCGATAACAATGAGAAGGCTATCAATGGAAATGAAAATAATAATATGAACTCCCCTGGGGAAGAGAATTTAAATAATCAAAATACAGAGTCAGCAAACAGTGAAGAAAAAAGTAATGCAAACGAGTTAAACGAAAATGCCGATAATATCCAAAATGAAGCAAATGAAAATATTAATGAACATGACAATGAACTAAACGGCGATAATGAAGAAGACATCGAACCTCTTTATCAAATAGAAAACAATGTGACAGTCAGACCGATTGATGAGGCACCTGAAGAAGTTGTTCTTTTGACTATTGATGACGCACCGGATAATTACGGTGTGGAGATGGCAGAGATTCTGCAGGACATGGATGCAGGCGCCATATTTTTTGTTAACGGCCATTTTCTTCAATCTGAAGAGGGGCAACAGCAGTTAAAGGATATTTATGAACTGGGGTTTGAAATTGGAAACCACACGATGACCCATCCAAACTTATCAGACCTCTCAGAAGAAGAGCAGTACGAAGAAATTGTCGAGCTGAATGATCTGGTTGAAGATATTATTGGGGAAAGGCCCCGGTTTTTTAGAGCACCTTTTGGGGTCAACACGGATTACTCCAAGCAGCTGATGGAAGAAGAGGAGATGCAGTGGATGAACTGGTCTTACGGATACGATTATTTTGAAGAATATATGGAAGCTGAAGCTTTGGAAGAAATAATGGTTGAAACTGAACATTTGGGCAATGGAGCCAACCTGTTAATGCATGACAGGGAATTTACGAAAGACGCTTTAAAAGGAATCGTGGAAGGTTTAAGAGAAAAAGGTTACGAGATCGTTGATCCTGAAATGATTAAATAATACAACAAGGAAGGTTTATGAATGAAAAAAGCAAGTCTGTATATAATATCAGGTCTGTTATTAACTGCCTGCCAGAATGAGGAATCAAGCGCAAAAGATCAAGGTCACGCGGTGGAACGGGAAACTCACCTGCAGGAAGAAAATAACACTGGAAACGATAACGAGCAGCTTAAAGAGTGGACTGAATTAAATACCCTGCCTGTTGAAGGATACGAGGGTGTGTATATATCAGTCTCTGAATTGGCAGATGGACTGGGCGGCCATTATGAATACGATCCAATTAATAAAGATTTACTGTTAGAGATAGCTGACAGACAGTATTATTTAGTCTATGGTGTGCCGGTAATTGAAATAAATGGTGAATATTTTCCAGCCGATAAGCCGCCTTTTGTTGAAAACGATAATAGAGAACCTTATCTAAGTATTGAATTTATTGATGAAGGACTAGAAACAGACTATACACACAATAAAGAAGAAAATAACATAGCTATAAATTGGGACGGTCGAGTGATAGAGGCATGGCGTCCTGCCGGAGAAAATGATGTTGATATTCATTCTTACTCGGTGGAAGAGATGGTTGACTTCCTTGCTTTTCTTCATTCTCCGATAGAAGGGGCGTCAGTAAGTACTGTTGAGAGCCACCTTCCAGGTGCTCCGAGGGGGTATCGCAACGGCATCCATGAAGGTATTGACTGGTACGGATATGCCTCGGGAACAGAAATTACGACCGATACGCCTGTGTATGGAATGGCAAAAGGAAAAGTTGTACGAGTCGATAGTGATTTTGAGGATTATAACTCACATGTGGAGAGAAATATCGATCTGAAAATTGCGGCAAAGCAAGGATTTACTCCCCAATATATACTCGACCGGCTGAGAGGTATGCAGGTTTGGGTTCAATATGATAACGGAGTAATGATCCGTTTCGCTCACCTTGACTCTATACCCGAAGACGTGGAAGCGGGACAGACGATTGATAGTGAAACAATAATCGGATATGTAGGAAACACAGGTACTAGCGGTGCAATGAATCAGGATGGAAGTGGTTTACATTTGCATAAAGATCTGTTAGTAAAAGGAGAACTATTTTGGGAGCCTTTCACATTAGAGGAAACAGCTTACATTATTGAGGAGTTATGGCACTGAAATTAAATTCCTGTTCATGGAATAAACGTAGAAGTTTTGTACTTCTACGTTTATTTTAATTTACTTTCCAAATACTCATTTTTAATATTATACAGGCTTTTCTTAAGGTTTTAGACAAATGACGACAGAGTTTTCATCTTTCATATGATAAAATTACCGTCATATCAATTAAATTTAAGGCAGAAAAAACCTTTTGTATATGGCGGTGGATAAATTATGAAAAAATCAGATTTTCTGGATGGGTTAAGGCTGGAAATTGGGCTTGCCTACGACTATGCCGAAAACAAAGACGATTTTATGGTTCGTGTGTTAAAGACGATTCATGCGATCAACAAGAAAAAAGTAATCTTAACGATTCATTCTTATAACCAGGGAGAATATACTTTATCGTATGCCCTAGGCATGAAAGGACTGTCTAAAGAGGAAGAGGAACTTGGCCGGGGATTTTTATTTATAAACAGGCTTAAAGCTGTAACCTACGTAAGAAAAAACAGGGATCATGTGTTATTTTTACCCTTGTACGAGGAAGGTGAAGCGGCGTATGTTATCACGATAAAGTTAATAGGGATTGATTATGAATTTACAAAGCAGGACATGATTTTTGCGGATGAGCTCATCCATTTCATTGAGTCTAAACGATCTTCGTTTTAAAAAAACAAAAAGATTGCGAAATTGACAGAATTTTTGTATAATTAAATAATTAAAGGAGGGATTGTACTGATGGAACTATACGAGCGGCTTTATGACGAAACGGAGAGAGTTAATGTTCAGTTTGTAGGTATGACCACTGAGCAGTCAAGGTACGATTTCGGCATTGTTTATACAAGCCTGTTTTTTGGTAAGCCCCTCATTACATGTATGCAGTCAGGAAGATCCTTGCTTTTGTGCCGGGAAGATGTGGAAGATGTCGATTATCTTAAGAAAGCTTTTAAAGTAAAAAGTGACAGGGAAGCAGAGGCTTTATCTGAGTTTTTTAAAGCGGCACTTCCTGCGACAACGATGGAAACTCAATATTAAAGTAAAAGCGTTCAGCCGAAACAGCTGAACGCTTTTACTTTTTCTAAATTATAGGTTTTCTTTCACGTATAACACGGATGAAAGTTAATGTAGGATCTTCCGGGCCTTGCACAGGGAGACCTGATTCCATGTTTTTATAAATATAATCTATATTGTCCTGTTCAATGATTTCACCAGGAATAAAAATAGGAATACCTGGAGGATAAATCATAATAAACTCCGCACTGATTCTTCCCGCAGATTCATTAAGCTTTACGATTTCTGTCTCAGAATAGAAAGCATCCCGGGGAGATAAAGAAAGAGTTGGTATTTGAGGGACTTGAACCTGCACACTTTCTGAATGCTTTTTACCAGGCTCATAATATTCAGATGAAAGCTTCTCGAGTCCCCGGATTAAATAATCTATCGTGTGAGTGTTGTCACCGCTCGTTATAATACATAAAATATTGTATAAGTCCGAAAGTTCCACTTCTATATTTTCATGTTCGCGTAACCAGGTTTCTACCTCATAACCAGTAACATTCAACTCTTTAATAGAAATAATAAGTTTTGTCGGGTCCAGGTCAAACACTGCGTTATTGTCGAGGATTTCTTTACCTGGGCAGCTTATACCAGGAATGTCATTTATTTTTTTTCTGGCTGATTCAGCTAATCCGATAATCCTGTCTGTTAATTTCGATCCTTCCGTTGCGAGATACCGTCTGGCTGTATCCAGGGAAGCGAGAAGGATATAGGAGGTAGAAGTGGTTGTCAGCATACTTATGATGCTTTGAACCCGACGTGCTGAAATTCTTTTTCCCTGAATGTTAAGTACAGAACTTTGTGTAAGAGAGCCCCCCAGTTTGTGGACACTGGTGGCTGCCATATCGGCTCCTGCTTGCATAGCTGAGACTGGAAGCTTTTCATTAAAATGAATATGCACACCGTGAGCTTCGTCTACTAACACCGGTATATCGTAAGAATGAGTAAGCTGGACGATTTTTTCCAAATTTGCAGAGATCCCGAAGTAAGTCGGGTTTATGACTAAGAGTCCTTTTGCATCTGGATGGGAGCTTAAGGCTTTCTCAACTGATCTAACAGTTATTCCATGAGAAATTCCCAGCGTGTCATCTATTTCAGGATGAATAAATATAGGCGTAGCGCCTGAAAAAATAATGGCAGACATAATAGATTTATGCACATTCCTCGGTACGATTATTTTTTCCCCCGGACCACAGACAGTCATGATCATAGTCATGATCGCCCCGCTTGTTCCCTGAACAGAAAAAAAAGTATGATCAGCCCCAAACGCTTCCGCTGCCAGATTTTGAGCCTCTTTTATAATTCCGTGCGGGTGATGTAAGTCGTCTAAAGGTTGTATATTTATTAAATCTATAGACAGAGCGTTAGGTCCAATGAACTCTCTGAAATCTGGATCCATGCCGGTTCCGTGTTTATGCCCTGGAATATGAAACTGGTAGGGCGAGTGATTAATATGGTTTAGAAGCCCTTCATACAAAGGCGTTTTCTGCTGACGTTCCAAGTAGGACAAAGTAATTCACCTCAAAGTTAATTATATATAATACAGGGGACTGCATTTTGCTTTTTTGTTTAAACAAAATGTAGTATAACAGAATGAGTTATAATTTGGAATGAATTTATGAGAAAGGGTGTTTAGAATGCCAAACGAAGTGAATATCCCAATTTCAATGGATTGGTCTAGAGACGAAGTGGTTAATGTTGTACATTTTTATGAAGCAATTGACCAGGCATATCGAAAAGGGGTAGACAGAGACACATTATTAACTCTCTATAATCAATTTAAAAAAATTGTACCGTCCAAATCAGAGGAAAAGCAGCAATTTAAAGAGTATGAAAGCCAAACCCAGCAATCCCCTTACCACGTTGTTAAAGCAGCCAGGGAATCATCCCATTTGAAAATTATAAAAATGTAACATTAAAAAGGGCTCTGATGGCACTCCTGCCACCGGCCCTTTTGTTTATTTCATCTTTAAGCATGCTGGACGTATATACGCATAGAAGTTTCGTAAAGGGGTAAGAGGGTATCGAATACTTTTTCAGCTTTTTTCAAAAATGCTTGTCCATCCTGAACCTGGTCATCCTCCGGTTTCAACTGAACACCGCAGAGCAATTCTGCTTTTTTGACAGTAGAAAGACGTTCAAACATGTCATTAAGCTGTTCTTTAGAGATACTGTTATGCTGCATTGCTTCCGGTTTAGTATGATCGACTGACCAGTAAAAGGTATCAGGTATCTGCTTTTCAATGGTGGAGATTTGCTCTTTAAGAGCGTGCCCCAGTTCTTCTTTTACAGGCGATTCATAAATTACAGCAAACCAGATAAAAACATGGGAACCAAACAGGCCGATTTGGAAATGGGGAAGCTTTTTATACCCTCGCTTATTATTAGCGAACGCCACCCATGTATCGTCCGGGGGATTAACTTTTCTGCGGGCATGTTTTGCGACATGGAAAAACATCTCTTCGTTCGTCTTCTCAGTGAGTACAGAAGAGAAGTGTCTGCCGAGTTCTTCCAGTTTAGGGCGAACGTGCTGCTTAATAGCTTCCATCCTTTCGTCCAGACCTTCTACTGCAAAAACATCAAAATCCTGGGAAGTGAACCCTTTAAAACTCATGAGTAACTTACTCCTTTCTTTAGTGCCTCGGAAAGCTTGAATGGTAATGAAACATTTAAAAGTAACTATAATTAATATTTGCTTATTATAAAACTTATATTAGCAGAATACAGTTTAAAAAAAAAGAAAACAGAATTTCTGTTCTCAATTAGGTTTAAATTTGTGAGAATCGTGGAAAATTAAAAATACCAGCAAAAAAATAGTTGCAAAATTCCGATAAATAGCATAATGTAATGGTAACTATTATTTCACCTTAGGGTTCATTGTTGGTCTGTTCAGGAACATAAAAAGAGACTCGAAGAAAAGGGGTGCGAATTATGGAGAAGGTCATTCAGACTTTAAAAAGAAGAGATGGGGAAAAACGTATCCCGGTCCTAAAACTGGAGATTGACTATGAACTCCAAACATTATTCGATGCAATTCAAGCAAATGAACAAGACCAAATTACTGAATGCAAAGAAAAATTAGAGAAGCTCCGTAATGAATGGCTTCGTCTTGAAGCTTAAAATACTTGCTGTGAACCTTGTAGAGGTTCACTTTTTTTGGTTGCAGGTTAGTAATGTTTGCGAATTAAATGATAAGTATGGTATATGTTAGAAAACATACAGAAGATATAATTGAGGAGATGAGGCGGATGACCGGCAACGAGAGAGATTTTCAAATGATTAAAGAAAAAGCTGAAGAATGGACCCGTGAAGCGGGAGGGTACATAAAGGAACAAATGAAGCTTTCATTTAAAGTTAATACTAAATCTCATCAGCATGATTTAGTCACTGATGTGGATAAAGGAGTAGAAGCTTTTTTTTAGGAAAAAATAGATAAAGAATTTCCTGGCCACCGTTTAATGGGGGAGGAAGGATCATTTGAAAATGTAAAAGATCTTTCAGGGACGGTTTGGATATTAGACCCTATTGACGGAACGGTTAATTTTGTTCATCAGGAAAGTTATTTCGCGATTTCTGCAGGAGTGTTCCATAATGGTGAACCTGTAATAGGAATTGTATACGATGTGATGCATGATGAGTTGTTCTCCTCATTAAAAGGTGAAGGGGCTGTATTAAATAACCGGCGTCTAAGCTCCCTTTCCAAGAATTCTTTAAATGAAGCACTTATAAGTTTTAATACAGGATGGTTATTAAAAGACAGGAGGCTTGAGAGAATTGTTAAGAGGTCTCGGGGCACCCGGTCTTATGGGGCGGCGGCACTGGAAATAGCCTATGTAGCTGCAGGGAGACTTGATGCTTATATCAGCTTTAACCTTGCACCCTGGGATATCGCTGGAGGGTATGCTCTTCTTCAGGAAGTTGGAGGCAAAGCAACAAATTATGACGGCAATGCATTGAATTTTCTGGAAAAAGACACTTTAATAGCGGCTAACCCCTGGGTTTATGACGAAATAATTGAAGTATTAAACACTAACACGAACTAAAAGGACGGCAAATGTCGTCCTTTTAGTTCGTTGAGTGAAGATATTTTTTTCGTTTGAACCCTGCAAATACAGAGCCCAGGCTTAAAACAAGAAAGCCGAGAAACATAAGCAGGCTTGTTTGAGCGAAAGAAATTCCTATCCCCATCATCCCCACTGTGCCGAGAATAGCCAGGATAAAATAATAAATATCGAAAGAACGCATGAGCTACCGACCTCCTTTTACATAGTGTACCGGAAAACGCTTTATAAAAAAAGGGTATCTTATTTCGTTAGATAGTTAATATCGCAGATTAAGTTATGCTATAATCGGAATGTTGTAAAATGTGTTGATATGAAAATTTAGGAGTGACTTATATGCTTTCAGCTGTTAATAATACAGAGCCTGTAGCGCCGGATATGACACCAATTGCACAATGGCTAGGAGCTACTGATCCTGAGAACTTTCTTTTTGCATTTGTGATCATGTATATAATAATAAACGCCCTTAGTATTCTCGTTTTTAATCTTGGTTTCGCCCGAAAACTTCCGGTCTTAAAAAATGTCGTTATTTATGCTGTGATGTTTTTTGGAAATATATTTATCACTTTTCTTGCTTTGTCATTACCCATAATAGAATCACTGTTTATTGCTGCATTAGTGTTGGGTATCTATAAATTCCAGCTGAAACGCCATAAAAACGACGAACAGAAATCAGAAGAAGAGCATTATTAACAGGGGGATTAACCTGGCGTTCAGGTAATAAAGTGAAGCTGTTTTAAAAATGCTGTGCCTCCACATTTAGGCTGAATCTAAATTTGGGGGTATTTTTTTATTAAATTAAGGGGGCACTCTGCCAGGCATACGCAAATGGAAGGTGCTGATGCTCTTTGAGGGGAGAACGCACTTCCTGTGCAGGGAATAATCAACTTAAATTAAGCAGATGCCATTTAATAACTGGATGAGCTTATAAAAAGCGTAATGGTCCGCCACCCATGCCTGAGACAAAATAAATAGGCATGAGTCCGGTGACAAAACCGAATTCATGCCCAGTTTACTTATATATAGTCATCTGTTTTTTCCTGAGGAGTATGCTCTTTAAAATTACCTGTTTGCTTTCTTTCTATTGTTCGTTCAGTTATACGATCTTGACACGATTGACACATGTATGTGTGAATGGGTCTGTTTCTTAATTTTTTTGCAAGGGGCAGCTGGTTGTCAATTGACTCTACCACGTCACAAATGACACATTTAACTCTCATTTCGCACCTCTTCATTAATATAATGGTTGTACAGTCAGTATAACACGAGAAGGGGAATTTTTTTAAGGAGAGTGAGATAAAAGAATAGTAACCAGTATTGTCCCGGGCCCTCTAACCCTATTTAAAAATGTTAATTATTTCTTAGATTTTTGTTAGAATGGTTTTAAGATGATTGAAATATAGGTATAGTATAGGTGTAGATAAGATTAAGGAGGCGTTTGGACAATGGCTAATCAAGTTGAAACAGTTATAACTGAAGAACTTTTACCACTGCTTAGAGAAGAACGTTATGTAACAATTGCAACAGTCGACCATGAGACAGGCGGTACTAATGTGAATGCTATTTCATGGGTTTATGCCACAGATGAGAAACATGTCAGATTCTCTGTGGATAACCGCTCCCGTATCGTAGAAAATTTAAAGCAACAACCTCTTGTTACACTTACTTTAATCGGGGAAGGTTCCACTTACGCGATTGCAGGGGAAGCGAAAGTTATTGAAGAGAAGATGGAAGATGTTCCCCTCAAATTAGCTCTAGTTGAAATTTCTGTAAAAGAAGTAAGGGATGTCATGTTTTATGGTGCCCGAATCACTACAGAGCCTAAATATGAAAAAACGTATGATAAAGAAGCAGCAGAGAAATTGGATCGCCAGGTTATGGGCGCAATGAAAAAATAATTAAAACGATGCCAGCATGTTAATTCATGAGGGCATCGTTTTTATTTTATATTTAGATGAAGGTATAAGTTCCCGCCTGCCGGTAATTGCACTGCCTATTTTATTTACAGATTAGCCTATAGTCTTTGAAGAGAAGATCATGAATATACTTAAATGAATAGAATAAATAAACCCCCGCGTTTCTGGAGAGTGAAAAGATTTTTTAGGAGGGAATAGCTTGGCTAAAATATACATTCTTGATACGAATGTTTTACTGCAAGATCCATTGGCTCTCTATTCATTTGATGAGAATAAAGTGATTATCCCGGCGGTTGTACTCGAAGAAATTGATTCAAAGAAACGCTATATGGATGAAATAGGAAGAAATGCAAGGGAAGTAGCCAGACTGCTTGATGATTTGAGAGAAAAAGGTAAACTCCATGAAGGAGTGAAGCTTCCTAATGGCGGAAATTTAGTGGTCGAATTAAATCACCGGACGTTTGATCAGATGAAAAAGCATTTTATTGATACCACGAATGACAATCGGATTTTGGCTGTGGCTTTGAATATAAGTATAGAGCAGAAAGAAATGAAAAAAAATGAGGAAGTCATCCTTGTAAGCAAAGACGCCTTACTTCGGGTTAAAGCTGATGCACTCGGATTAAAATCAGAAGACTTTTTATCTGACAGAGTGGTAAAGTTTGACAGGATGTATCTTGGCTATGAGGAGAATTGGCTGAGTCCTGAGAAAATGGACTTGCTTTTTGAAGAAAAACGGCTCCCCATAAGTGAGGTCAAGACCTCCCACACTTATCCTAACCATTTTTATATATTTAAAGACCTTGCCAATGGTACCCGGTCTGCCTTAGCTATGACAGATAAAAAGGGAGAATATATTAACCTCTTTCTGAGTCAACAGGAACCTGTCTGGGGGATTAAACCTCGAAATGTCCAGCAGAAAATGGCCCTCGAATTATTAACACGGGAGGATATTCCACTGGTGACGCTTGCAGGAAAAGCAGGAACAGGTAAAACCCTGCTTTCATTGGCAGCCGGATTATACCAGACTGAAGACTTAAATAAGTACAAAAAACTTCTTGTCGCAAGGCCTGTGGTTCCCATGGGAAAAGACATAGGCTATCTGCCGGGCGAAAAAGAAGAAAAACTGCGCCCTTGGATGCAGCCTATTTATGATAATCTTGAATATTTGTTTAATACTAATAAAAGCGGTGAGCTTGATCAGATTCTTGCCGGAATGTCCTCTATTCAGGTAGAGGCGTTAACTTATATCAGAGGACGTAGCATTCCTGATCAGTTCATAATAATCGATGAGGCTCAAAATTTAACTAAACATGAAGTGAAAACAATTTTAACCAGAGTTGGAGAAGGAAGCAAAATAATTTTAATGGGAGACCCGAAACAGATAGACCACCCCTACCTTGACGAATATACTAACGGGCTTACCTATGTAACAGAAAAATTAAAACACAGGGGAGAGTCAGGGCATATTAAACTGGAGAAAGGGGAACGGTCAGGGCTGGCCCAGCTGGCAGCAGATTTATTATAGACGGGCGTAATTAAAGAGACTGTTTTACACATCTGCAGAGTGAGTAAAACAGTCTTTCTGTCTCATTTTAAAATGATTGACGTAATGTGTGTCACCGGTTCCTTGAGGTTAGAACCATCCCCATAATAAAAGTGGACAGGCCCGTTTTCTTTCAAAGGTTTTCCTTGCTCGGAGAAGCCTAAGATACCATTTTCGGCTTGACTGAGCGGACATGAAAAATCTTCTTTTCCTTCCGCGCGTACAAAGGTTACTGTCTCAGCCTCAGGCTCAGGAGAAGCGTTATCAAGGAAAGGCTTGAGTGCAATTCCTAAAGAATGCTCTGTCAGATCTTTACGGTCCACCGTTACTTTGTTCTGATTGGACTGCGGCATAGCCCCTTTCAGTCTCTGCTCGTCCCAAGCACGGCTTAACTGTTTAATTGAGGGATCTGCGGGCCCTTTTCTCTCGTCAGAAAAATATGTACTTAAATTAATTTTACGGTCATCAAATATCCAAACCCCCGGGTCGAGTATAATCGGGTGTTTAACCAGACCTTTAATAGAAACAATCATAGAAGACATTATTGATCTTCACCATCCTTTCCTCTACAGTATAGACATGAAAGATTAGTTTGTCATCCATCTAAGTTTAAGTTTACGGAGGTTGTCATATGACGATGTGCCAGGATAACGAAGCGTTGAAATTAATGGTGCAGGAAGCTTTACAGTATACTCCCTATGGGAAAGTAGCAGATTATATTCCTGCTTTAAGCAGGGAAAATCCAGGGACTCTGTCTCTTGCAGTTTCCGAAAGTGGTACGACGTGTGCGACTGCTGGTGATACGTCTGAAATGTTTACGTTGCAGAGTATATCCAAGGTTATCACTCTGGCACTTGCACTAATGGATCAGGGAGAAGAAGGAGTTTTTTCCCGTGTGGGGATGGAACCTACGGGAGATCCGTTTAATTCAATTATTAAGCTTGAAACTCATTCTCCTTCCAAACCTCTTAATCCAATGATTAATGCAGGGGCGCTGGCTGTAACTTCAATGCTGCAGGGAAGCACTGTTGATGAGAAGCTTGGCAGACTCCTCACATTTATTCACGAACTTACAGGAAATACCTCTATCACTTATAATGAAGAAGTAGCCAGATCAGAATATGATACAGCAGATTTAAACCGGTCACTGGCTTTTTTCTTAAAGCAGCATCAGGTCATCGAGGGAGATGTCGAAAATCTGCTTGAACTGTACACTAAGCAATGTGCCATAGAAGTAAACTGCCAGGATTTAGCCAAAATGGCGTATGTAATTGCTAACAGAGGGATCCATACTGCATCCGACAGGCCGGTTATTCCTCTGCATATCGCGAGGATCATTAAGACATTTATGGTGACTTGCGGGATGTATAATGCTTCAGGTGAATTTGCTATAAAAGTAGGAGTACCAGCTAAAAGCGGAGTGTCCGGGGGTATTATGGCTTCGATTCCTCATAAGGCGGGGATAGGCATTTACGGCCCTGCGCTGGATGAAAAAGGGAACAGTATCGCCGGGATGAAGCTGTTGGAGTCATTGTCCCAACGGTATGACCTGAGTATTTTCTAGTTAGCAGGAAAGCATGTACTTGTTGCAATTTTGCCAAAGAACCGATAATATAAGAGGAAGAATGGAATTCGGTTACAGACACAACAGCCGCCTTAGTATTCGATAAGCGGTGCTGATTTATAAACGGGAGGGATTCGGATGTCCATTGAAACCCTATCAAGCCAGAATGAAAAAGCTTATGCCCTTCTAAAAGAAGATGCTGCTAAAATACGCCAGCTTATTGAAGTTCAGATGAGTAACCTCACTATGCCTCAATGCCCTCTTTATGAAGAAGTTTTAGATACTCAAATGTTTGGTTTGTCCAGAGAAATTGATTTTGCAATCAGACTGAACCTTGTCAGTGAGGAAGATGGCAAAAAGTTATTAGACGAGCTGGAAAAACAGCTTACTTCTTTACATGAAGCTTCCATGAAAAGAAAGTAATTTATTTAAAACAGATGCGTGTTTTTAATGCGCCTCTGTTTTTTTGTTTATTTTTAACTAATCACAGCTGCGGAAGGCTGAAATTTTTACCAGTATGGGCGGTCAGTTAATAATAATGATGAAATTTGACAGATTAAGTGATAAGATTATGAGTAGTTTCAGGAGATGACAAAACATTCTGAACCGCGCCATTAATTATTAAAGAAAAACCGATATGCTTTTACGTTTTAGTTTATCAGAGAGCCACTTTGAAATTAGGGAGGAAAACAAGGTGAAACGTTTAGACCGTATTAACAAAGTGTTAGTAGCTAATCGAGGAGAAATTGCAATTCGGGTTTTTCGTGCGTGTACGGAGCTGAATATTCGTACGGTAGCCATTTATTCAAAAGAAGACACAGGAGCATTTCACCGGTATAAAGCTGATGAAGCTTATCTGGTTGGAGAAGGAAAAAAGCCCATTGATGCTTACCTGGATATTGAAAGTATTATTGAAACAGCAAAGAGAAACCAAGTGGACGCTATTCATCCAGGGTACGGTTTCTTGTCTGAAAATATACAATTTGCCAGACGATGTGAAGAGGAAGGGATTATATTTATTGGACCTTCAATTGAGCATCTAAAGATGTTTGGAGATAAAGTTGAAGCAAGGAAAACAGCGATAAAAGCAGATATCCCAGTTATTCCCGGCACTGACGGCCCTGTCACGACTACCGAAGAAGTCACAGCTTTTGCAGATCAGTACGGTTTCCCGTTAATTATTAAAGCTGCCCTTGGGGGCGGAGGCCGCGGCATGCGAATCGTGAGATCAGAAGATGAACTTAAAGAGTCTTTTGAAAGAGCGCGCTCTGAAGCGAAGTCTGCATTTGGCAGTGAAGAAGTGTACATTGAGAGATTTGTAGAGAATCCAAAACATATTGAAGTGCAGATTCTTGGTGACAACCACGGTAATCTGGTTCATTTGTATGAACGTGACTGTTCTGTACAGAGGCGGCACCAGAAAGTAGTAGAGGTAGCTCCGAGTGTGTCTTTGTCTAATGAAGCCCGTGAAAGAATTTGCGGAGCAGCATTACAGTTAATGGAGAAAATCCAATACATAAATGCAGGGACAGTAGAGTTTCTAGTGACTGATAATGAGGAATTTTTCTTTATCGAAGTTAATCCAAGAATTCAGGTTGAACATACTATTACAGAAATGATTACAGGAATTGATATCGTCCATGCTCAGCTAATGGTTGCAGATGGTAAAAACATATTTTCGAACGAAGTAGGAATTCCTGAACAAAAAGACATTTATACTCATGGATTTGCGATTCAATCAAGAGTGACAACAGAAGATCCTCAAAACGGGTTTATGCCTGATACTGGAAGAATAATGGCCTACCGAACAGGAGGCGGGTTCGGAGTAAGGCTTGACGCAGGGAATGGCTTTCAGGGAGCCGTAATATCACCGCATTATGACTCTCTTCTTGTTAAATTGTCAACATGGGCCCTGTCCTTTGAAGATGCGGCACATAAAATGGTAAGGAATTTGAAAGAATTCCGTATCAGAGGAATTAAAACAAACATAGCTTTTCTTGAAAATGTTGTCCAGCACGAGAAATTTCTCAATGGAGAATACAATACAGCTTTTATAGACGAATCACCCGAGTTATTTGTGTTTCCTAAGAGGAAAGACCGGGGAACTAAAATGTTATCATTTATCGGTCAAACCGTTGTTAATGGATATCCCGGCATAGGGACGAAGAAAAAGCCCGTATTTGATGAGCGGAGAGTGCCTAAGCTTTCATTAGAACAGCCTCTTCCTGAAGGCTCCAAACAGCTTCTTGACCGGCTTGGCCCGGAAGGTTTAGCTAAGTGGGTGAAAGAAAGAGAAAAAGTTTTGCTCACTGATACCACATTCAGGGATGCCCACCAGTCTTTACTGGCTACACGAGTAAGAACCCACGATTTAAAACAGATTGCAGAGCCGACAGCACATTTGCTGCCTAACTTGTTTTCTATGGAAATGTGGGGCGGGGCCACTTTTGATGTATCTATGCGTTTTCTCCATGAGGATCCGTGGGAGCGGCTTATAATGTTAAGGCAAAAAGCTCCGAATGTTTTATTTCAGATGCTTCTGAGAGCCTCAAATGCAGTAGGTTATAAAAATTATCCGGATAATTTAATAGATGAGTTTGTAGATAAATCAGCAGAAGCAGGAATTGATGTATTCCGTATTTTTGACAGTCTCAACTGGCTGGAAGGAATGAAGCCGGCAATAGAAGCCGTAAGAAATTCCGGCAAGATTGCAGAAGCAAGTATGTGTTATACAGGGGATATTTTAGATCATACACGCCCTAAATACGATTTGGAATATTATCTAAATATGGCAAAAGAACTTGAAAAAGCAGGAGCGCATATTTTAGGTATAAAAGATATGGCAGGGTTACTGAAACCCCAGGCTGCCTATGAACTCATTTCAGCCCTGAAAGAAGAGATAGGCATACCAATACACCTTCACACCCATGATACAAGCGGAAATGGTATATACACATATGCAAAAGCCATTGATGCGGGAGTGGATATTGTAGATACTGCTATGAGTTCTATGGCAGGCCTTACAAGCCAGCCCAGCATGAATTCCCTTTATCATGCGTTAAGCGGGAATGAGAGGCAGCCAGAGATCAACATCTCTCATGCCGATAAGTTAAATGCTTTCTGGGAAGATACCCGGAAGTATTACCAGGATTTCGAAAGCGGTATGATGGCTCCCCATTCGGAGATATATGACCATGAAATGCCTGGCGGACAATATAGTAATCTGCAGCAGCAGGCTAAAGGGGTCGGTTTGGGAGATCGCTGGGATGAAGTGAAAGAAATGTACAGTACGGTCAATGATATGTTTGGTGATATTGTGAAAGTCACCCCATCTTCAAAAGTAGTGGGAGATATGGCTCTGTTTATGGTAGAGAACGATCTGACGCCTGAAAAAGTTTATGAAAAAGGAATGAATATTGATTTTCCTGATTCTGTTATAGAACTGTTCCAAGGCTATCTGGGGCAACCTCATGAAGGCTTTCCCGATAAGCTTCAAGAGATTATCTTAAAAGGAAAGCCGGCTATTACTAACAGGCCGGGGGAAAACATGGAGCCCGTAAACCTTGAGGCTCTAAAAGAAGAGCTTTACCATAAGCTTGGGCGCCAGGTAACAAGCCATGATGTCATTTCTTACGCTCTCTACCCAAAAGTATTTCTTGATTACCAGGCCTTTATGGATCAATTTGGTGATGTATCGGTACTGGATACTTCTACGTTCTTTTATGGTTTAAGGCTTGGTGAAGAAGTTGAGATTGAAATTGAGCAGGGTAAAACACTCATTGTGAAGCTTGTTTCTATAGGCGAACCCCAAAAAGATGCCACACGGGTAATTTATTTTGAGTTGAATGGTCAGCCAAGAGAAATTATAGTCAGAGACGATAATATTGAGTCTCTCGTTTCTACAAAGCAGAAGGCAGATAAAATGAATGACAGACATATCGGCGCCTCTATGCCAGGAACCGTCGTTAAGCTTCTGGTAGAAAAAGGGGACAAGGTTAAAAAGGGTGACCACTTAATGATTACTGAGGCAATGAAAATGGAAACGACCGTTCAGGCGCCGTTTGATGGTGTGATAGGGCAAATATATGTTTCAAATGGAGAAGCTATACAAGGTGGAGATCTTTTAGTGGAATTTGAATAAAGCAGTATTGAAAATGCCGGGAAAAAGCTTTCCGGCATTTTTTCATTTCCTTCACTTGGCGAAACCGACAAATTTCGTTATAATTTTCCGTGAAGGGTTTAGGGAGCCCTTCAGAAACATATGATAAGAATTAGATAAAGCAAAAACACATTTTAGGGAGTTGATCAGTTTGGTAAATGAAAAAACAGAAAAAGTTCTTAACCGTCAAGTGGCAAACTGGAATGTTATGTTTGTAAAGCTGCATAACTATCACTGGTATGTGAAAGGGCCTCATTTTTTCGCATTGCACGAGAAATTTGAAGAGCTTTACAACGAAGCTGCGGGTCATATTGATGAGCTGGCAGAACGCCTTCTTACCTTAAAAGGCAAACCGGTAGCATCGATGAGAGAATACTTAGAAGTCTCTACCATTGAAGAAGCCGAGGGGGAAAAAAGTGCCGAAGAAATGGTAAAAGCATTAGTGGAAGATTTTGATAGACTATCTGCTGAACTGCAGAGTGATATTGAAACATTAGAAGAGGAAGCAGGAGATGAAGCGACAGCGGACATGCTCGTTGAAATCCGCCAGTCCGTAGAAAAGCATAACTGGATGCTGCGCTCTTTCCTGGGTCAATAGTAATAAAAGCTGGAACTACACAGTTATTAAAGTACCAAAAAAGGCTCTCACTTAGGTGAGGGCCTTTTTTAGTACCTTTTTTAATTTAGGCTTCCTTTTTATTTAGACCTGTAGGCAAGTAAAGCAGTATAACTGACAACTCCGAATAATAGACTAACCATAAAGGCGTGGAACAAAGTCGCGTTTAAGGTGAAACCTGTAAATATTACGATTGCTCCGCTGATTACCTGGAGAGTGATAAAGATAAAACTTAATAAAGTGCCGTAAAATAAGGTCTTTTCGTGGTAATAGTGTTTTATAACAACAATAAGAGAAATGAGTATCATTATAAAAAGAAGTCCTGCTGCCACCCTATGGCCAAATTGAATTCCGGTTCGGCCTTCCAGTACAGGGATAATCTGTCCGTTACATAAAGGCCAGCCCGTGCAGCCAACCCCTGCGTCAGTGTGTTTCACATAGGCTCCTGTGTAAACCACTGCATACACATAGGCAAGAGTAATAAAATAATAATATTTAACTTTCCTTGAAATGGCAGGTACAGTATATTTTATATTTTTTCCATTTTCAAAGGCTAAAATAGTAAGCAAGAGTACGCTGGTAAAAGAAATTAGTGAGAACCCGAAATGGAGTGCCATGACAGCATCCGACTGCCCCCAGACTACAGCTGCTGCGCCAAGCAGGCCCTGAAAAATAATAAACAATACGGCCAAAATAGCAAACAGTTTGGTCTCCTTAATGTGCCGAAGAGCAATCCAGCTCCAGACAGAGTGGATAATAACCATGAGTCCCAGTATTCCGGACACGAGGCGGTGAGTATATTCTATTAACGTTTTTATCGTAGGATCCTCAGGAATAAGCTGCCCGTAACAAAGCGGCCATTCAGCCCCGCAAGCGTCTCCTGAGCCTGTTTGGGTGACCAGGGCACCCTGAATAATAACGACAAGCATCCCGAAGGTTGTTATCACACCAAATATTTTCAAAAATTGATGCATAGCTTCCACCGTCTTTCTATTCATTTAAATACTTAGTAAACATAATAGTATAGAAAATTATTTTAAAAAACTTTTGCCGTGTCGAAAAAATAAAACACGAACCCGACCTTCATTTTATGGATTCTTGACTTAAAAGTCAACGAAACTTGTTTACTGGTTCATTAATAAACTTCCAAAAATAATCCTTTTAATCTTATCAATTTATCATATATAATATTATTATAGTGTATATATGGTTTATTCGACAGAATAAGCTGGTTTTGTGGTATTCTGAACAAGTTGTGAAAAAAATGTGATGAAAATCACTGAATCTTGCTATATAATGTGAATGGATGATTACTTTCCGTCAAAGGTTTTATTTCTCTAAGTTTTCAGAGAATAATAATTTGCTTTATTTTTAAATTCTGATTTATAAGGCAGATTGTTAGACTTAAATATGGAAACATGATTTGATTATGGAAAGAAGAGATGAATTTAGGGGGGTGAACGAAGTGAATAAAACAAACGCAATGCCGACAGCAGAGTCCTTAAACCAAGTCCAGGATCTTGAACAAGGGAAACAAGCTGGCTGGCGTGAGTACATTGCCATCTCAAAAACAGGTATTGTGATGTCAAATCTGATTACAACTTTTGCCGGCCTGTACTTGGCAGCTTATTATACAGGAACCACTTTGGGGAGTGATCCTTTAACAGCATTGCTGGCGTTATTGGGTGCAGCATTTATTATTGCAGGTGGGTGTGCTCTAAATAATTATATCGATCGGGACATTGATCATATAATGGAACGCACAAAAGACCGTCCGACAGTCAATGGACAATTATCGGGGAAACAGACGTTAACTTATGGTCTCAGCCTGTCTATCGCCGGTACGGCCTTCCTGGCAATGACCACATTGATGGCGGCTGTCATAGGTTTAGCTGGTCTTGTAACTTATGTAGTTCTTTATTCTATGTGGACTAAAAGAACAACAACGCTTAATACGATTGTGGGGAGTTTTGCAGGAGCGGTGCCTCCGCTTATTGGATGGGCTGCAATTGACCCTGGACTCCACCCGTTTGCATGGTCTTTGTTCCTTATTATGTTTGTCTGGCAGCCTCCGCATTTCCTTGCATTAGCTATGAAGCGGTCAGATGAATATAAAGCAGCCGGCATTCCGATGCTTCCTGTAATTGCAGGGTTTGCTGTGACCAAGAGGCAGATCATATGGTATGTCGCCGCACTAATTCCAGTTTCTCTGCTGGTAGCTGATTTCGGCATTATCTATACCATATCAGCAGTATTATTAGGGGGCGGCTGGCTTGTGTTAGGGTTGGCCGGGCTTAAGACGAAAGATGACTTGAAATGGGCAAAACATATGTTCATTTTCTCGTTGAATTATTTAACAATTTTGTTTGTGCTAATGGTAATTGTTCACATGTTCTAATAAATTATGAACAGAAAGAGGGGTTTGTGACGAGATGAAGTATATATGGCGTCTGCTTCCAATATCTTTCATCTTGCTGTTGTCTGGATGCGGTGTTGAAAATTTATCTGCCCTGGATCCTCAGGGTCCCGTTGCGGAAATGCAGTATTCTTTAATCCAGCTCAGCTTGTATATTATGATTTTTGTCCTGGTTGTCGTGTTTGCGATTTATATTTTTGTTATCGTCCGGTTCCGTGAAAGACCGGGGGATACACATATTCCAAAGCAAGTTCACGGTAACCGCACACTGGAAATTATTTGGACGACAATTCCTATTCTCCTGCTGCTTATGCTCGCTATCCCGAATGTTATGGATACGTTTACTTTAGCTGATATGAGTGTAGACGGCGGTGTGGAAGATGGTGAGGAAATAGACCATGTGAGGGTGGAAGTAACAGCTCATCAATTCTGGTGGGAATTTGAGTATCCGGACCTCGACGTGGTTGCGGGACAGGATATGTATATCCCGACCGATACCCGGATTCTGATTGAATTGCAATCTTCGGATGTGCAGCACTCTTTCTGGGTGCCTGCGTTAGCTGGTAAACAGGATAACGTCCCTGGCATTACGAATGAAATGTGGCTGGAAGCACCGGAGGAAGGCGTATTTATGGGTAAATGTACCGAACTTTGCGGCCCGTCTCACTGGTTAATGGACTTTAAAGTGATTGCTGTAGATCCTGACACTTTTGATACGTGGGCAACTAATATGGCAGAGCCGCCGGCACATTTGGCTGAACCGGAAGGCCAAGTAGCTGTAGATGGCCGCGGTGTGTTTGAAGAAAGCTGTATCAGCTGTCACGCTGTTGGAGATGAAGGTGGTAATATAGGACCTGATTTAACAAACTTCGGCGAAAGGGAAGTTATAGCCGGATATCTCGATTACGATATGGATAACCTTGAAGCGTGGCTCAGGGATACACAGGATCTTAAGCCTGGCAATGAGATGCCGAGTTTTAACGAAGAAGCTATAAATGCTGAAGAAATGGATGCACTACTTGAATATCTAGACAGCTTAAAAATACTAGAAGAATAGGTTACACAAGGGGGTAAAACAACGTGTCTTATGCGAAGGCTCAGTCTAAAAATGTTGTCTGGGACTGGCTGACTACAGTGGATCATAAGAAGGTCGGTATTTTATATCTTGCCGGCGGCGCATTCTTCTTTGCCTTAGGCGGAATAGAAGCTGTACTCATGCGTATTCAGCTGATGTTTCCTGATATGGCTATTGTTCAGGCCCAGACATTTAATGAGTTATTAACAATGCATGGTACAACAATGATATTTCTGGCGGCCATGCCTCTGCTATTTGGTTTTATGAACTTTATTATACCGTTGCAAATCGGCGCGCGTGATGTCGCTTTTCCATTTTTAAATGCGCTCGGTTTCTGGCTGTTCTTTTTTGGCGGATTATTACTTTATGTAAGTTTATTTACAGGCGGTGCTCCGGATGCCGGGTGGACGGCTTACGTGCCACTGTCCAGTAATTCGCCGGGACAGGGACTTGATTATTACGTATTAGGTTTACAGGTCAGTGGTTTGGGGACACTGATCGGCGGGATTAACTTCCTGGTAACTATTATTAACATGCGTGCTCCTGGCATGAGTATGATGAGAATGCCATTATTCACGTGGAGCTCTTTCGTTGCCTCCATGCTGATTTTGTTCGCTTTTCCTGCTTTAACAATCGGTTTATTACTTTTAATGCTTGAAAGGTTGTTCGGTGCCACTTATTTCGCTGTAGATTTCGGCGGGAACATTATTATCTGGCAGCATCTTTTCTGGATTTTCGGACATCCGGAAGTTTATATCTTAATTCTGCCAGCCTTTGGTATTTTCTCTGAAGTCATACCGACCTTTGCAAAAAAGCGTCTTTTCGGTTATTCAGCGATGGTTTTTGCCACGCTCATCATCGGTTTTCTCGGCTTTATGGTGTGGGCTCACCACATGTTTACAGTCGGCATGGGGCCGGTAGCTAACGCAATTTTCGCGGTTGCAACAATGGCTATTGCCGTACCGACAGGTATTAAAATATTTAACTGGCTTCTTACTTTATGGGGAGGAAGAATCCAGTTTACAACAGCTAATCTGTTTGCGTTAGGCTTTATTCCATCTTTCGTGATGGGTGGGGTTACTGGGGTTATGCTTGCAACAAGTGCAGCTAACTATCAGTTCCACGACACGTATTTCGTAGTAGCCCATTTCCATTATGTAATTATAGGCGGGGTGGTGTTCGGTTTATTTGCCGCTGCATTTTACTGGTGGCCAAAAATGTTCGGTTACAGGCTAAGTGAAACGCTCGGTAAGTGGTTCTTCTGGTTATTCCTTATCGGCTTCCATATGACATTCTTTGTGCAGCACTTCCTTGGACTTATGGGAATGCCGCGCCGGGTAGCATCTTTCTTACCTGGGCAGGGACTGGATGCCATGAACTTTATAAGTACAATTGGGGCTTTCCTTATGTCTATAGCCTTTATTATTCTGCTGATTGCTATCTTTGCATCAACGAAGAACCGTGATAATGTTCAGGATCCATGGGATGGTCGTACACTTGAGTGGACAGTGCCTACGCCTGTACCGGAGTATAACTTTGCTCAGACGCCATTAGTCCGCGATCTTGATCCTTACTGGTATGAAAAACATGAAGGTGATGGAAAAATTAAAGCAGCAGAACCTTTAGGTGAGATTCACATGCCGAATGCGACAGTACTTCCTGTCACAATTTCAGCTGGACTGATTGTTGCGAGTTTCGGATTTATTTACCACGTGCTCCCGTTAATTATTGGCGGATTTATAATTACTTTTGGAGCAATGTTTGTACGTTCCATAAAAGAAGATCACGGGTATCATATACCTGTAGACGTTATTAAGCGAGATAAGGAGGAGGGTAAATAATGGCTGATCATCAAGCGGTAGAAAAGCAGACCCTTCCTCCGAATCCGGAGAAGGCGACTTTAGATGGCCGTAATAAATATTTAGGCTTCTGGTTCTTTCTTGGAGGAGAAACAGTTTTATTTGGTAGCTTATTCGGGACATACCTCGGTCTGCGCGGTGGAGTAGTAGACGGTCCAGGGCCGGCCGACTTGTTCCATCTGGATTTAGTATTCATTATGACAATGATCTTATTAACAAGCAGTTTAACCAGTGTGTTTGCGGTAATAAACATGAAACGGGGCAACTATAAAGGCTTGCTAATGTGGATGTGGGCCACCGTAGCACTTGGTATAGCTTTCCTTGGTTTTGAGATTTACGAGTTTTACGAGTATTACCATGCCGGGCTCGGATTTACTACAAGTGCTTTTGCTTCATCATTCTATACACTTGTAGGAACACACGGTGCCCACGTCGCATTCGGTGTGTCCTGGATAACCGTTCTGTTAATCCGGTATAAGAGCACGGGTTTAACATTGACAAATGCACCTAAATTCTATACTGCAGTATTATACTGGCACTTTATCGATGTCGTTTGGGTGTTTATCTTTACTGTAGTGTATTTACTAGGAATAGGAGGCTGATCAAATGAGTTCCCATGAAGATCCAAGCGCACCTTTACAAGGGGCACCTTCGAAAAATACAGAGCGAAAACTTAAAAATGAAACACGTACACAGCTCATATCGTTTCTTCTGATGATATTCATCACCTCCATGGCGTTTATTTCAATAGGCAGTGATGCTGTGCCTAATGGATTTGCTATTCCTTTTATTCTTATGTTGGCTGGTGTTCAGGTTGTTTTGCAGCTTTACTTTTTCATGCATATGAATGAGAAGGGAACAGGATGGATCAATGTCATGATTTGGTCAGGATTATTTGTGGCAGCTCTAACTGTTGGGGCGTTAATGTTCCTTATAGGGGAAGTGAAATATTAGTTGGAAAGTGCCTCCATTTCATTGGGGGCACTTTTTTTATCGGGTTTTCGATCTTTTGTACCTCGGATGAATAAATATGGTAAAATAATTTAATGTAATGTAAGGTAAGGTAATGTAATGAGTTGAGGGAACAGAGAAAGAGGGGAAAGTTATGGCAACATTTTTACCTTTTATAAGTACAGTTTTTATTGCACTAAGTGCTATTTTTGTGGCGGTCGGCTGGTATTATATTGCAAAAAGGAACATAGAGGCACACAGAAAAGTAATGTTCTGGGCAGCGATACTTGCCGTCGTATTTTTTGCGACCTATTTATCTAAAACACTTTTTATAGGAAGTACAAGCTTTGGAGGACCTGAAGAAGTAGAGACATATTATCAGATTTTTTTGCTTTTCCATATCACTATGGCTACTATAGCTGCTGTGTTAGGGATTATTCAGCTTGTGACAGGATACAAAAATAATTTGAAGCTGCACCGGAAATTAGGTGCGACCACTTCTATTATCTGGTTTATATCAGCTACTACGGGGATTGCTGTCTATCTCCTCCTATATATTATTTACGATCCGGGTGAAACCACTCATTTGTTTCGTGCTATTTTAGGATGATAATTTAAATAAAAAACAGACCTTTCCATACGCGGAGAAGGTCTGTTTTTTTTGGGCATAAAGAATTTTTAAATTTTGAAATTCATTTTTATTATGCCGGCTTCCTTGGCACTGGAAAACAAAATCACAACAAGAGGACCAAGTATAAATCCAACGGCTCCGAAAAGCATTAACCCGATATATAACGAAATCAGGGTGGCTAGAGGTGATAATCCGATGTGATGCCCCATGACTTTTGGTTCTACTGTCCGGCGTATGGTCAATAACACAGCAGCAAGCACAAGCAGCTGAATAGCCATAGCGGCATCGCCGGCAATTAAATAATAACCTGCCCATGGAGCTAATACAGCTATTGAACCAATAATCGGAATGAAATCAATCAGCCATATGAAAATGGACATAATTAAAGCTACCTCAGGCGCAATAATTAGAAGGCCGATAAAAGTCACGATAAAAATGATAATACTTACAAGAAATTGTGCTTTAAAAAAGCCAAAAATAACATAAGAAAGCCTTGAAGCCATAAAGCTTACTTTTACGGCTGTTTCTTCTGACATATAACTGAAGATCTTTGTTCTTAAACGTGGCAAATCGAGCAAAAACAAATACAGCGCAATGAGGTAAACTAGGAAAGAAACAATATATGAAGGGATTCTGACAAGAACCCCTGTCACATAACCAATAATGTTTATTCCCTGCAGCGTATCTCTCATATTCAGAAGCTGTGTTGTTACTGCTCTGTCTATATCATCCACTATATCCTGTGAATACTGGTCAAATTGCAAACGTAAATTATCCAACACATTCATCCAGGCGATATTTATTTCATTAATAATAGAAGGAAGATTCTCTACAAACTGGTTTAACTGTGTTAAAGCGCGGGTGAAAGTAAAGTAACCGATTAATGCAATCACCATCAGAAAAACAATAAACACAATAAAAACAGCGATGTTTCGTGACAGCTTCCCCCGGTTAACGAGCGCTTTTACTGCCGGTGTCAGAAACAATGCAGTTATTAGAGCCAGAATTATTGGCAGAGAAACAGGAAGAACAAAATAAACGAAGAGGCCGGCTGCTATCAGCCCAAGGATTATGTATAAATATTTTCTTTTAGACTGTGGTGTCAAATGAATCCCCCTCTCCTTTAAAAGTGTAAAAAAAAGCTTTCGACAAATCGTCAGGTTTTTAAAACCCGGTCAGACTGGATCGAAAGCAAATATTTGTGAAATTCTCTTATGTAAAATTACACAATTTACAGAGCTTCAGCCTTCACTTTTTCTAAAATTAAATCGATTTTCTTTTGGCATTTATCTACAATCTGCTTAGGAAATTCCTCATCATACTCAACGCCGTGCGGGTAGTAATGTTTACCGACATAAGGCTTCATCATTTTCACAGTGCTGTAAGGAGATGGAATTTCACCTTCCTCAATATGAGCTGGAATACGGAAATAGTATACATCATCATGAACCTGGTCCACCATTTTATAGTCGAACGTTACACGTTCATAATCATATTGGTAATGAAACCCTGCTTCTTCCATAATTTCTTCTAAAGGCTGGAATTCAATAGTAATTCCATCAAGTCCTGTTTCTTCAAATTTCATTCCGGTACCTCCTCAAAATCTTCTTTAGTTACTCTTTATTATGATATTACGAATTTGCTTTCGTTGCAACGATACGTCATTTAAAACGCTCATAAATATTTTTATTGTGGATAGGGAAGGATAAAAGATGTAAATTTTGAAGGGAGGATGAATAGTTTGACTACTTTAAGAGACATTATGACCGACAGTGTGGATACGTGTTCACCAATGGACAATGTTTATCAGGCTGCTTTAAAAATGAAAGAGCATCATGTTGGTGCTATTCCTATTTGCGAAGAAAGAAAGTTATTAGGAATGATTACCGACCGTGATATCGTCGTCCGCGGAATTGCTGAAAAGATGCCTGATTCAGCTTCAGTACAGGAAATTATGAGTGAACATCTCTTTACAGCCTCTGCTGACATGGACGTTCACGAAGCGGCTAAATTAATGGCTGAAAATCAAATTAGACGCTTACCTGTTGTTGAAGGCAGTAATTTAATTGGCATTGTTTCATTAGGAGATTTAGCTGTTCATACGTCTACCGAGCACGAAGCAGCTATAGCGCTCAGTGAAATTTCAGAACGTCCAGAGTTTCACCATTAAAACGATGTGCCTGAGGGATTCTTAAAGAATCTCTCTTTTTTTGTTTCTAATGCGTCCTCCTTGCCCCAATGACATATATTTATTACTATTGAAAGAATAAGATTGAGCTACAAAGTACTGGCAGGAGGACGACAAGCATGAGATTTTTATATTCTGCATTTTCTTTTCTGGTTATTTTTTCTGCCTTTATTGTTTTTGTCGTTCTTGATGGAGAAAACATTACTATTGAAAACGTGACCGATGAAGAAAATGAAACCAATGAAAAAAATGAAACCAATGAAGAAAATGAAAACAGCAATGAAATAATGGAAAACGACACGAGTACCGAAATAAATGTGCAAAAAACATCTGACATTGCTCTTTACAAATGGATAAATAGAGATGTGGAGGATCTGATTGAAGAATTGGGAGAGCCCGTTCGCATCGACCCTACTCCTTACGGATACGACTGGTATATTTATCACGGCGAAGAGAACTATATCCAGTTTGGAGCAGGTTCTGAAGAAGTCATCACAGTATTCACTAACAGTCAAGGATTAAAAAGGCATAAGAACGAAATTGGAGATCATTACGACGAGGTAGCTTCCAACTACAATTTTGATACTGAACACACAATAAATGAAGGTTTGAATTCGTATACTTTTGAATTAACCGAAGAAGAGCTTTCCGCAAGACCGCTTGTCCATGTAGAAGAAGACATTTGGGCCCAGCTTTATTTTGACACTGTGGAAGAGGAACTCTCATCGGTAAGATATTTGACAAAAGACGTGCTGCTGATGCACCGTCCATATTCTCTTACGTATACTGGAACTCTTCCGGAAAAAAATACACTGGAAGGTGAAGAAGCAGAGGAATGGGAAAGCGGCCAGGCAAAACAAATTTTGGATCTGAGCAATACTATCCGCAAACAACATGATAAGCCGTTACTGAGCTGGCACGAAGGAGCAGCTGAAACAGCTTATGGCCACAGTAAAGAGATGTATGAAGAAGAATATTTCTCACATACGTCGCCTGAAACCGGTTCATTAGGCGACCGGCTCAACAGCAATGAAGTGGCCTATTCTTTAGCTGGAGAAAATATTGCAGCCCAGTATACGGATGCTATAGGTGCAGTCCAAGGTTGGTTAAACAGCGAGGGGCACCGGGTAAATTTATTAAATGATGATTTTACCCATTTAGGAGTTGGGGTTCACCAGACATTTTATACTCAGAACTTTATTACTCCGCGCTAGTCAGGAAATGCACGAAGGCAGCCATTAAATATTAAAAATAGGCGCACATCTCTCTTTGACCATATTATGATGTAGTAAAGTATGTTCTAGGAGAGAGGTGGACAATGTGAGCCAAAGTCTGCACCCTGACGTGAAAAAATTTAAGACGTTTGTTAGAGAAAACCCGCATGTATTAAGGGATGTTAAATCCGGCGAGAAGAAGCTGCAGGATTTATTCGAAGAATGGATGTTATTTGGAGAAGAAGATGAAATATGGAGTACTTACAAAAATAACGAAGACTCAGAAAAAGAGAAAGACTCTGATAACACTGATGAAAATTCGCCTGAAAGTGAAATGGATGTGCTTAATATGCTTAAGAAAATGAATTTAAACGATATTCAGCATCATCTCTCGCAATTCAGCACAGTAGTCGGTTCCATTCAGGAGTTAATTTCGCAGTTTAAACAGCAGCAAAATCCTTCACCGCCTTCAGGCCCGGACAATCATTCTCCCTTTTCCTTTAGGGAAGATTAGGAATTAACCTGCAGGGAGGAGAAACAGTTTGAGAACAGATGTCTATGATTACGTAAAAGCCAACCCTCAAATTCATAAGTATTTAAGAACCCATCCTGTATGGTACAGGAGGCTGGGAAGAGAGCCGGAAAGATTGCCGGAAATGATAAAAGAATCGAACGTTTACTATGGAAAGACATTTCCTCAAAGGGTGGAACAGATTCAAAGAAACATGAACCTGGCTATGATGATGATTGAAATGATGAAACAGGTGAAAGAGCCATAACTCTTCTCACCTGTTTTATTCCGTGTTTAGCAGGAGAGTTTATTTCATGTTATACTTAGGCAACGGAGGTGCTAAAGATGGTAACAACTATGACAGATATTAATTTACTCCAGGAAACATCCCAATTCAGTGACTTAATAATATCATCAGATATTTTCTATAGATACACCAAGACAAAAAAGAAAGTGCAGGCTAACGCTGAGGCTCAGGAAATGCTTGTCCATTTTCAAGGATTGAAAGAGAAGTATGATGAAGTTCAGCGATTTGGAAAATACCATCCGGATTTTCATAATGTGACTTCCGAAGTCCGGGAATATAAACGGAAAATAGACACCCACCCTCTTATTTCTGACTATAAAACAGCAGAAAAGGAACTGGAAAACCTTCTTAATGAAGTTAGCCAGATTCTCGCCCATTCAGTCTCACAAGAAATTAAGGTGCCGACAGGGAATCCGTTTTTTGATCAGGCTGGATGCAGCGGAGGCTGCGGTTCAGGTGGAAGCTGCGGATGCGGCTGATCTGTTTACTATCTATAATCCAGTAAAGGAGATATTGTACGTATGGTAGCCAACCGTGTAGGATTAGCCGTTTGGATTTATTCACTGAAACAAGTGAAACAGCTGAAAAGATTCGGTAATGTCCATTATGTTTCAAAAAAGATGAAATATGTGATCTTATATTGTGATGAAGAGCGAGTGGACGAAACGATTAATAAATTAAGGTCTTTAAATTTTGTAAAAGATGTTTCTATGTCCATGAGGCCTTGGATTAAGACAGAATATCAGAATTCTATTCCTGATAAGGAGAAGAAGGATGATTATAAAATGGGAATCTAACCTCCGGAATATTCCTGGAGGTCTTTCTTTTTGCTTTAGTAAAATTGAAAAACTCTATTTCGCCCGTTCACTCCTGGTGAAGCCTTACATCACAGAAAATAATTAAAGAAATGTATACTTATTACGGTCATTTGGCCAAAAAAAAACCTGTAGTTAATGTGCGAAACTACAGGCTGCCCTAAAGCAGACAGCAATTTGTCTGCAAAGGCTATGGGAGAGGAGAAACCGGAGGAAGAACTTATGGGGAAACGTAAGTCTTCTCCGCGGTTGTCCGCAGCATGTCATGCTGCTATTCTTATTATGGTCGAATAGGTTATGATTATACGTTTTAGAAAGAAATTACATTAGTTTGTTTTATTTTTTACTTATAATGGATTATGGTAGGATTAAAATACTTATGATAAGACGGTTGAAAAGACAGGTGAAGATGAATGAGAGTAGTTAGCGGCCAAAACAAAGGGCTGGTGCTGAAAAGTGTCCCGGGAAAAACAACCAGACCTACTTCTGATAAAGTAAAAGAAGCTGTATTTAATATGGTAGGGCCTTATTTTAAAGGCGGTATGATGCTTGATTTATATGCCGGAAGCGGCGCAATGGGAATAGAGGCCATCAGCCGGGGGATGGAAAAGGCAGTGTTTGTAGACCGTGAACGAAAAGCTGTGGAAACAGTTTATACTAACATAAAAGCTGCAGGACTGGAAGCCAGGGCTGAAGTTTTTAGAACTGAGGCCCACAGGGCTTTAAAAGCACTAAAAAAGAAAAGCAGCCAGTTTCGATTTATTTTCCTGGATCCTCCTTATGCTAAACAGAAATTGAATGAAGAGCTTGCTTTTATTGATGAAAACGAGTTACTCCAGGAAGATGGATTTATCGTGGCAGAGCACTCTTCAAAAATATTTCTTGAAAGTACGTTTTTAAATTTCAGCAAACAAAGAGAAGAAACATATGGAGATACAGTTATAACTATATTTCAATCAAATCGCAAGGAGGGGTCTGAATGAGCCGTACAGCTATTATTCCAGGAAGCTTTGACCCGGTAACTCTGGGTCACCTGGATATTATTACACGTGGAGCAAAGGTATTTGACCGCATCATCGTATCGGTACTAAACAATCAGCATAAAAATCCGTTATTTACAATCGAAGAACGCATTGAACTGCTTAAAGAATCTACTTCCTCTCTTGAAAATGTGGAAGTGGACAGCTTTAACGGACTTCTCATCGATTATGTAAAAGAAAAAAACGCAAACGCTATTATAAAAGGGCTCCGGGCAGTTTCGGACTTTGAATATGAACTGCAGATGGCTTCTATTAACAGGAAGCTTGATGAAAACGTAGAGACGTTCTTTATGATGACTAACAATCAGTTTTCTTATTTAAGTTCCAGTATTGTAAAAGAAGTAGCAAAATACGGAGCCCCTGTAAATGACTTAGTGTCCCCTCCGGTAGAGAAAGCATTAAGAAAAAAGTTCTCGGAAAGAATCTAATCTTTTTTTAAATTGTAACAGAACCAGAACAAAAGACTGAGCAAGGTAACCAGACTTCCGTATAGAATAAGCCAGTCATAGATCTTGATAAAAATAAACTGGAAGGTATAATCAGTTACCAATTCACTGTTTACGGGGAGAGAAGCTTCACTGATTCTGTCGGTGTATAAAGGAGTGAACAGAACAAAAGCCAGCACAGCTGAAACGGCAGCATGGATGCACCGTGCAATAAAAAAGGGCATGAAGCGGATATCTGTTGAAGACAAAATGCTGGCTACCTGAGCCTGGACACTGAATCCGTTAAAGGCAAGTATAAAACTTGTGATCACTGCCTGCTGTAATAAGGTGGCTTCAGAGACTCCGCTTATACGCTGGCTTCCAAGAGTTATTTCAAAAAGGCCTGCAATAATACCGGGACTGAGGGCGTCAGGCATGTGCATTCCGACAAGAAGTATGGAAATAATCAGGCTGACCACATCTGAAAAACGAATGATTTCCAAAATTTGATTTAAGACCGAGAAAAAAATCATAAATCCGCCAATCATTAATAAGGTGTGAATCGAAGAGTTTATGGCATCGCCCATCATTTTTCCTAATGGTTCTTGCTGATTAAGCCGGTCATGATGCATTTTTCGAAGAGCGGCTGTAAAAGAAACAGACCTTGCAGAAACAGGCTTTGATTGTTCAATGCTGCGGCCGTGGAACCGCATGACGAGCCCTACAATGAGATTTCCTCCGTAGTGGGCAGCAGCAAGAAGCAATCCGATTGAAGCATTTTGAAAAAAGCCTACAGCTATCGCACCGAATATAAATAATGGGTTGGATGCATTCGTGAAAGAGGCAAGCCTTTCCCCTTCTATTTGTGTTACATGGCCTTCCTGTCTCAGACGGGCCGTTAACTTGGCTCCTGAAGGGAAGCCGGAGGCTAAGCCCATGGCCCATACAAACCCTCCTGATCCGGGAACTCGAAATAAAGGCCTCATTAATGGTTCAAACAAGGTGCCTAAGAAAGAAACGACGCCAAAACGGATGAGAAACTCAGATAAAATAAAAAAAGGCAGCAAGGAAGGAAAGACTACTTCCCACCAGACAGTCATTCCTCGGACCGAAGCTTCATAAGCTTCCTTTGGAAAGACCATGAAACATCCAGCTAAGAATGTCGCACTAATTCCGTATAAAAATGTTTTAATTAATTGAATACGGGACATGAACAGGCTCCTTTAAAATAAGCTGTATAAAGAAGGTGGACGAAAGGGTTCCTTGGTAAGGGAATAATTAATCATGACTTGTCCTTAAATAAATATTTTCAGACAGTTGATTTTAGACCTGTAATCATAACGATTATGTAAAAGGGGTTGGATGGGGTGGGAAAGCCGAAGATAGGATTAGCATTAGGTTCCGGAGGTTCGAGAGGATATGCCCATATCGGGGTTCTCAAAGTGTTTAGTGAAGCTGGAATTAACGTTGATTATATTTCCGGAAGCAGTATGGGAGCCCTTGCAGGTGTCCTGTATGGAAGCGGATATTCTCCCGGTACTATGGAAAAGCTTGCTTTACATTTCCGCAGGAAATATATATTGGACTTTACTGTTCCCAAAATGGGCTTTATTAAGGGTGATAAAGCAAAGGAAGTTATTCGTATACTGGTAAACAATAAAAACCTGGAAGACTTGTCTCCTAAAGTTCAAGTAGTTGCAACTGATTTGTTAAGCGGAGAAAAAAAAATTTTTACAAAGGGAGACATAGCAAATGCGGTAAGAGCAAGTATTGCTATTCCTGGCATTCTGGTCCCTGAAAAGATTAATAACCGTTTATATGTAGATGGAGGAGTTATTGACCGTGTTCCGGTGGCAGTGCTTGAAGGCCTGGGGGCAGACATTAAGATAGCGGTAGACGTCTCTTATTTTAATACTGAACCTGAAATTACTTCTATTTACGATGTTATTATTCAAAGTATGGATATTATGGAAAAGGAAATGATGGCGTACCGTGAAAACCAGGCAGATGTTATGATTCGTCCTATTTTATCGCATTACAATGCAACCCAATTTACTAATGCGAAAGAAATTATAGATCAGGGGGAAAAAGCTGCTGAAAAAGCGCTGCCTCTTATCAAACAAATTATCGACAAGTGGAGGGGACCTGGAAATGAATGACAGACAACACCGGAATAATAAATCCTGGGTGAAATGGGTTGTATTATTTGCAATTCTTATAGCTGTTAACTTTATTCAATTGCCTTATTACTTTACTGTACCCGGAGAAGCTAAAGTACTGACGGAAGTTATAGAAGTTGAAGACGGAAACGAATACGAGGGTACTTTTATGCTTACGACCATTCGTATGGGGAAAGCCAATATAGTTAACTATACATGGTCGTTATTCAGTGACAGAAGAGAATTAATACCGGAAGAACAGATCCGCCCGGAAGGTGAAACAGATGAACAGTACCACCACAGACAAATGATGATGATGACCGGATCACAGGAGCTGGCAGTCCTGGTGGCTTACAATCATGCAGGAGAAGAAGCCTATTTTGAGAACTACGGCGTGCTGGTGACTTCTATTATTCCTGATATGGATGCAGAAGGTAAGCTGGAAGTCGGCGATAAGATCGTGGCTATTGATGGAGAAGAAGTTCTGGAAGTAAATACCCTTTTTGATATATTGGGAGAGTACGAAATTGGTGATGAGGTCCCTATCACCTATGAACGTGAGGAAGAAACAGATACTGTAACGATAGAAGTGCAGTCTTTTCCTGAAGAAATTGATCCTGAAGGTGAAAGGGGAGGGATTGGAATAGCTAATCCTGTAACTGACAGAGAATTAATCAAGAACCCTGAGGTGTTAATTGATACAGACCAGATCGGCGGACCTTCAGCCGGGCTTATGTTTACGCTTGAAATATACAATCAGCTGATTGAGGAAGATATTACTCACGGCTTCGAAGTTGCGGGGAGCGGGGCAATCGATGAAGACGGAAACGTAGGCAGGATCGGCGGCATTAAACAGAAAGTATATGCCTCACATGAAGCAGGAGCGGATATCTTTTTTGCGCCTGATGAAGAAGGAATTGAAGGAACAAATTATCAAATTGCAGTAGAAGCGGCTGAACAATTAGGTACAGATATGGAGATTGTTCCAGTTTCTCACTTTGAAGATGCGCTCAATTATCTCGAATCTCTTTAACAGGATCAAATAAAAAGGATAATAGTTTTCTAAAAAACCTGCAGGATCTTAACCATTCCGGGCAGGTTTTTTAGATGTTAAAAAGATCTTGTATGAGTTATGTGAAGAACTTATCAAGATCTCTGTCATACTGGACAGGTACTGCCTTGTATTCATCCATGAACGAATTGCGGGATGAATGATGCACCATGCCATGCAGCCTGCTGGCAAGGATGTCTTTCTTTAAGACCGGGTCTTCACTCTGGCTCGCTTTAGTAATGAGTGGTACACTTAGAGTCTTTTTAATATGGGAGAGCAGCGAGCGTCCCTTTTGGGACATTCCAAGGACCCTGACATACGGGGGAAACGGTTGGCTGAGGGGCTGCTTCATAAAATTCTTTGTAGAATTTAAATATATGTGAACGAGAAGCCGCTGCAGCCTTGTCCTGGTATACCGTTTCGTTTTAAGACGGCTTAAAAAATCTTCGAATGAGGAGCTATGGACTATACACTTTTTAAGCCGGTATTCCAATCCTTCTTCGCATTCATAAATCTCCCGCAGTTCGTCCTCGGTGTCTGACATAATCTTGTGCTGGAGAAAGGAATAGTAATTATCCCATGAATGCAGGCTGCGGTTATCAGCTGAGTATTCTGTTAATTCTTCCAAGGTGCCGGGAGGAATAAATTCAGAAATTTCCCGTGGTGATGCCCTGTTTAAGAGAAGCTCTTTTCTAAGAGCTGTAGCGCTTGCAATCCGGCTGTGGCTGATGTCCTGGTCGTGGTAATGAGCTCCGGTTCTTTTAATGGTATGCATACGTATGGACGAGTGGTTATTTATAATGGATTTTATGTAATGGAACCCTAGAATGTTATTTGGCTGTTTTAAATCAAGAATCGTTTCACTGTTTTTCACAGCTTTAAAAGCGTCTGAGAAAGCTCTTGGGTAACTTTTCCCTGACTTTAATTGTTTTTGTATTTCAATATCCAGTTTATTTTTATTTAGTTCTTCCCATTCCACAGCCTGAATGAAATCCTCTATCTCGCCGCTTTCACTTCCGAAACAAATATCTGTAACTGAAAGCTGGTCCAATATGGAAACTGCCCCATCAGCAAAAATTTCAGCTTTTTGTGCCGCATAAATATAAGGGAGTTCCACCACTAAATCTACTCCGCCTTTTAACGCCATTCTCGTCCTGTTCCATTTACTTACTAACGCAGGCTCTCCGCGTTGTAAAAAATCTCCGCTCATGACAGCCACGGTAATATCTGCTTTTGTTTTTCTTACTGACTGTTCCAAGTGATAAAAGTGGCCATTATGAAAAGGGTTATATTCAACAATCAGCCCTAAAACGTTCACTCACTGCACCTTCTCTCCACGAATAGTTATTAAGAAGAAAGTAACATATTATGCATAGGTTTTCATCTTTTGCACTGAAATATTTTTATGGTATGGTAGAGATACCCTGTTAAATGAATAATACGGTCCGTGCGTATGGGTTAACAGGCGGTTTTTATCCTAGCCTGAAATAAATGTTTGCGAATTGAAATGTAAAGGAATTATCTTGACAAACGTTTTTTTGAAAGATATAATAACATTTGTTGTCTTGAGGTGAATAGAAATGAAATGGTCGGTACAGCAATTGCTAGCCTTCAAACAGAAAGGGCTGCAAATTGACGAATCGGTCGATGCAAGTAAAGTAAAAGAAATAGACCGGGAAATTCGTGACATCACTCCAGTAAGAGTGAAAGGTGAGGCGTTTATAGCCAATGATTCAGTTACATTCCAACTGGATATCAGCGGTTCTATGACCTTACCGTGTGCTCGTACATTAAATGATGTAGAGTACCCTTTTTCCATGCAGGCCACTGAAATATTTCAGCTGGATGAATGGGCCACCTTCGAGGAAGATGAAGACGTTCATGAATTGAAGGATAACACGGTCGATTTGATGCCTTATGTTCAAGAGCGGATTTTGCTTGAAAAACCAATGAGGGTCTTCAGCGACAAAAAAGAAGGACCTGCTCCGGAATCCGGAAATGGTTGGGAATTAACGACCAAGGATGAGCCTCAAAAAGAAAAGGTTGATCCCCGGCTGAAAGAGCTGGAAAAGTTTTTTGACAAGAATAGCTAACCGTATGGATTAGCAGATATTGATGATCATCAAGGAGGTGGGACTCATGGCAGTACCATTTAGAAGAACAAGTAAGACTAGAAAAAGACAGCGTCGTACGCATATCAAATTGCGTGTGCCTGGAATGACAGAATGTCCTGAATGTGGAGAAATGAAGCTTTCACACCGCGTATGTAAAGCGTGTGGTTCTTATAAAGGACGAGATGTTGCAAGTAAATAATTGTTCAAACAGGAAGGGCCTCCCTTCCTGTTTTTTCATAGTGTGCCCGGCATGTCTGACAGCTAGGTGGTGGAAGTCCACTACGGGCTTGGCAATGGGAACCGTTAGCGAATGGCAAGGGTGTCCGGGGCG
>NZ_FOGT01000003.1 GCF_900111295.1 Salipaludibacillus aurantiacus
CGCAGCCATCAACTCTTCTCGCCGGAAAGGAGCGTGGAGAGCTGACAAAAAGCTGTCAGTGTACACCCTTTTAAATCTCCTAGTAATTTCCATTTAATTACTGGGCTAGTTCTTACGGCCTTTTTCAGGAAAAATGGGACTTAATAATTTAATACCTAATTAATTGTCAATTGACATACCACCGTAGGACTTTAATAGCTTCCAAAATTCTTCTCCTCCAAATTTCCTGTTATCGGCTGCCATTTTCCTTTATAATGGTAATTAAGTTTTTTTATACAGAGAGAGATTTTTTGCAAGGGGGTAATTTTTTGATATCATCAGGCAGCCAAACCGCAAAATCCAGAATGAAAAAATTGACTATAGAACTGGGACGGCTTTTAAATCACAAAGAACGGGAACTCGTCATATGGCTAAGTAAAAAAGAAGCTTCAGAAACATGCCAAAAGTCATACGAGGCTGAAAGGTAAGTCTGTTTTTATTCACCAGGCATCAAGAATAGAAAATACTGGCAGCATCATTGATAGAAACAGTATAAGAATAAAAAATCCTGTAACACACAAAAAGGCAGGCTGAAACACGCTCATAATCCGGTAGATGCTTTCATACATGCGCTGAAACAAATACACAGAAAAACGATCAAGTTCCTCTCCTAATTTTCCTTTTGATTCTCCTAAAGCGATAACTGAAACTAATTGCGGCAAATAATGTTTTCTCTCCCTTAATAATTCGGACAAGTCATTTCCTGCCTTTAAGCCTTCTTTTAAAGCGGCAGCGTCAGTCTGAAAAAATAAAAGCAGGGAATCTTTTTCCACAGCTTGCAGCGTATCATATAAGGAAAAACCGTTTTTAAGTAAAGGGGCTACTTGTGAAGTGAAATAATAGGTGAGAAGGTAGCGGAGGTAAACATTAATATATGGAAACCTAAGTAATAAGTTAACTTGCTCAAACACAGGCTTTCGCTTAAACCATAAAAAAAAGAAAAGAGCACCTGCAAAGACAGCCAGTAAAACAGGAAGCCTCAGCCACTGGGAAAATCCGAGCATCATTCTGGTGATCCACGGCAAATCCTGCCCCATCGCCTTGAAAAACTGGTTAAACTGCGGCAGCACACCTTCGATCATAACGGAACCCATAATAATCAAACCCATGAGTAAAAATAAAGGATAATGAATTATTTTTCTCAGCTTTACTTTCAGCTCGTAACGCTTTTTCAGAATATCTGATGCCTGCCGAAAACTTTGTTTAAGATCCCCGTATTTTTCATTGAACGATAAGTAGCTCACAAGTTCTTTTGGGAAATCTCCTCCTGTTAACTGTTCAGCAAAAGGATTACCTGCATTTAGCTCTTCGAATATTTCACTTATCCATTTCTTCTTATGACCTTCAGTGAAGCCCATATACATTTGGACAGCTTCCGACAATGTATACCCTTCTTCCAGCAAAGATGCCAGCTGATGCAAAAAATCACTGCGTGAACCGTCATGTCTGAATAAGCGCTTCATCTTTTTACCAGCCTCCCTTTCCAAAACGTTCTATTTCTTTTAAAGGGATAAAGCCTAAAGCTGCAGCCTTTTTTAAACCTCTGTTCAAAGAATAAGCAGGATACTGGCTCCTGTTGGTCGAATCCAAATTATATATACATTTCTTCAGCTCCTCATCTTTCAAAATTTCAAACACGGCAACTCTTCGCCGGGCTCTTCTTTTTCGGCAGTAAAGGCTGCAGTCTTCTCCGCAATAAGGACATAAAAGATCAACAAGCCTCTGGGCAGCAATGCCATGAACGACTTCCATTAAATCAGACTTGGAAATCCCTAAATCATTCAGTCTTTTTAAAGCTCCCTGGGCAGAAGCACTATGTAAGGTGGTTACAACCAAATGGCCTGTTAAAGCTGCCCTCACAGCCATTTCAGCGGTTTCACTGTCCCGCACTTCCCCCAGCATAATTAAATCGGGATCATGGCGAAGCAAACTTTTCAGGCCGGCCGCATAGGTGATGCCTGCTCTTTCATTAATTTCCATTTGTAAAAAATGAGGTTCCCTCTGTTCTACAGGGTCTTCAATAGTAATGATATTTTCATGCCTACCTTCTTTTCTTTGTTTCAAAAGGGAATATAAAGTTGTTGTTTTGCCTGCTCCTGTAGGGCCGCAAACGATAATCAGCCCGGCTTTATTCTGTATCAGCTTTACAAGTTGTTTAGATTGGGCAGGAAATAAGGAAAGGGAATTCAGACTTTCGGCTGACCTCTGTGGAAAAAGTCTGATCACGAGGGATTCTGATAAGGGTGAAGGAAATGTGGAAATTCTCATAAAAACTGTTTTTCTTTCAAGTTTCATTTCAAGTCCTTTGTTTTGCGGTCTGCGTCTTTCTCCAATGTCCATTCCTGAAATAAACTTCAGATGCGAAATGAGCTTTTTCATCATTATTTGCGGCACACGCTCCATCACAATCAGCCTGCCGTCTACTCTAAACCGGACGAAAGAGCCTTTCTCCTGAGGAATAAGGTGGATGTCTGACGCTCCGCAGTACAAACCTTCCATTACAATCTTTTTTGTTTTGGTTATGACGTCCATTTTCATCTACCACCACCTTAATTAAAATTTCGTACAGAACATACATTCGACACTTGCAGCCAAATTCCTTCTTTATATTAAAAATAAATATAAAATTTGCTGTGTGCCGCAGATATGAAAATAAACATTATTTTAAATGGGTATTGTTTCAACCACCTTAATTGTCAAAATCACGAAACGTCGGAAAATCAAAAGCTTACTGCGTTAAGAAAACGGAGCGGCACAGGAAACAAGCGAGTGTATTTTTTGAACTAGCAACCTGATGATTTCAGGAAAAAGAATGGCTCTCACATAAGTGAGAGCCATTCTTTTTCACCTGGGTTTGCCCAAGTCCCTTTGATTATTTATTTTTAAGCTCTTCCACATCATCTCTAAGCTTTTCTTTTGTTTCTTCAATTTCTTTTACTACCTGCTCAGCTAGTTCTTCGCCTTCAGCTTTTTCAGAGTCCATTAAATCTTTCACATCAGAAGCGAGATCTTCTCCCATTTCTGTTGCTTTATTGGTAATTTTACCAGTTCTTTCAGATACTTTGCCCCACTGGTCTTTTGCAAGCTTAGACCACTCATCTGATTTATCTTTTGCAAGCTGACTATATTCAGTTCCTTTTTCTTTTGCCAATTGGCTGTATTCAGTTCCTTTTTCTTTTGCTGCAGTTGTCATTTCCACTGTCTTATCCCTGGCTTCATTAGCTTTTGAATTAATATCTGTACGAAGCTCTTTACCAGACTTAGGTGCAAATAACATGGCAGTTGAAGCTCCAACAATAGAGCCTACCACCGCTCCTATAATAAAATCTTTTGTATCCATTTTACTCATTTAAGACATCCTCCTTCAATTTGGTAATATGTACTTTTTCTACGCTGTTAAACTTATTCCTTCTTTTCAAAAAAATAAAACGTGAAAATTTTCCCTTTTCCTTATTCTCATTATTTATTACATTTTACCAGTTTAGTCACATTATTAGCTTGAAAATACATTTATTTATACATATTGCTGTAATATAATAAACATAGACTAGAATTTGGGAGTGAATCGGTATGGAACAGCAAACTTTAAAGATCACCGGCGTTTTATCAGATCCGACACGATTTTCAATTTACCAGTATGTGAGCAGGCAGCACCGGGATGTGACTGTTCAGGAAATAGCTGATACATTCAGAATTCATGCCAACGTGGCCCGCCTTCATTTATCAAAGCTCGAGGATGTGGACATGTTAGTTTCAGATACAAAAAAAACCGGAAAAGGCGGCAGGCCAAGCAGATTTTACAGATTATCAAATGAAGTCGTCAGTCTTCAGTTCCCTTACCGGGATTACCAGCGACTTTCAGAAATTGCCATTCAGACATTGAGTTCCCTCGGAGAAGCAGGAAAAGAAGCCCTCGTTCAGACAGGAGACCGTTTCGGATATGAATCTGCTAAAGATTTTGTCTCATCCCTCGGTGAAAACCCTGATGATATGGCAGTCGCAGAAAAAATTAAATTTATTGAGAAAATCGCTTTAAACCAGGGGCTTAACCCGGAGATTCATTACGATGAAGAAAAAAACGAAGTCATTTTCCGTATCTTCAATTGCACGTTTAAGGAAATTGCCCCCTCAAATCAAGGCGTTTGCCATATGCACCATGCGCTTATAAAAGGGATTTTCCGTTTCTTCTTCGATGACGTGAACCTGCAGGAACAATCCAATATGTTTGAGAAAAACGAAATGGCCTGTACGTATACAACAGTCGTACTTAACAGCCAGACTTAATACGATTTACTTTGAATTCCTTTCTATATTAACAGGCCGGGCTCTGTCTTCTCAAATTAATATTCATTATTATCACCAGGACTGCTATTGTCCGGTGGCTTAGGCGGTGATATATGATATTTCTACTGACAGAGCTTTCCTGCTCTTTGTTTACAAAGTTGCTTATTCGATTTATAATAAGGTGAACTGACTTACGTTCATATTTTTTGTTACGCTACATATAAAGGAGGGGTAAGTCGTGGATCGCATGTTTAGAGTGCTCGGGTTCTGGACCGGGATTTTCGCTGTATTGTTTATGGTTGGGGATATGCATGCAGCAGCAATATTATTCTTCGGTCAAACAGGAATGTTTATTGCACTCAGTTACTTAAAGCTTTCAGAGCGCGTATATGTCTATATTTTTGGTGCTTATTTAACGTTATTTTTTGTTGGGTTTACGTATTACACCACATTTATTATGGTGCCTGAAATTGGCGGACATTAAAGACCTCACTGAAACCTTGACTTTTAAAAGTCAAGGTTTTTTAATTTGGTAAGGATCTTCATGAAATAAGCTATAATTTTCTGCTTCCTTCAGGTCCCTGCCATAAATGTTTACCTGAAAGGATGAACTGATGCCGCCCGGATGAACTAAAGACTGTATCGCCCTGTTTTTTTTGAATTCTTTTGAAAAAGGATTCATTTCAGAAGGCTCTTCTAAAAAAGAAAACAATCCTGCTTTTAATAAAAAATGGTCCTGGCGCTCATGGCAGACGAAGTTAAACCCTTCCTCCGAAACGATTTTCTCATAAGCGTCCCATGGAATATGAGAGGTAAGATCCATTTCTCCAGGCCTTTTTAAAGGATCGTTAACCATCTCATGGTTATAATACCCCCGGATCGACCCTTCTTTTCTTTCAGGCTGAATTAATTCCTCGTTCCTGTAGCCATAGTCCACAGTGACCAGCATTCCTTTATTAATCCACCCGGCTGTTTCCCTAATCCAGTTCTCCATTTCTAAACTGACTTCTGTACGGAAACCGGGAGGAAGATCAGGTCCAAACCTGGCGATCCAATTAATAACTTCTTCGTTTCTGCACGGTAAAACCTTTTCATGAAGGGAACTGTTCACGGGTTCAACATAAACTTCTTTCAGCCCCTCTTCACCCTGTTCAACTATATGAACAGGAAATGCATCAAGCAGCTCATTGCTGAAGAAAATTCCGTCAAAATGAGGGACTTTCTCTCTTAATTCACTGAGAGAAGCATAGATTTCGACACAATCTCTAAATTCGTCCAGACGGTTTAAAAGTATCCGTTGGTGATAGGGGCTGGATTCAATTATATAGTAACGCAAGTCTTTAAATACTTGAGGTTTCTCTCTAATAAAGTAAGAAAGTGTATGATAAGCAAATGCCCCATCCCCTGCCCCTTGTTCACATATGGCGGTCTGGATCTTTTCTTTAATAAACACATCTGAAAAAAAACGGGCAAACGTCTCAGCAAAGACGGGGTGAACATGGTTACTGGTATAAAAATCTCCTTCTTTTCCAAGTTTTAAACGGTTTTTAGTATAATAACCGGCCTCCGGATCATAAAGAGCTGTATCCATAAAAAATGCAAAATTCCAAGGTGGTGTCGATTTCTCTTTAAGCTTAGCAATCAACTCATTCATGCAGCGTTTCTCCCCCAAAAAATTATTTTAACACTGTTGACATAGTGTTAATGTCGAATTATAATGAAAATGTCAGTAGAACAATGATCTTCGGGAGTTCCCCCTCCCCCCTCAAAGTTCATTGATACTTGATTAACTCCCCAAACGGCCTTCTATGTTCCCCATGGAAGGTCATTTTTTTGTCAAAAAACAGTAATTGCTGTCATATCACTTCTTCAAAAATAGGAAATGACACAACAGCAATAAACCTGCTTAATAACTCTCTTCTTCTTCTTCTTCAATTTCAAAGATTTTTCTTGAAATATCTTCTGTATCGTTAAACTGGCCTGTCCGTTTGCCCCAGACAAACATAAGTATCGCAGCCCCCGACAAACTAAGCATAGTTATTAATAATACCCATGCTTGCACAGTCATAGACGCGAGTAGCTGAACATTCATTATCCTGCCTCCTGTTCCATTTATACTCCTATTTTGAGTCACATAGTTAGGAATATTCACAGAAAAACGGGAAACTTACCAGCCAAAACCATTGATAAACGGGTTGGTTTCTTTTTCTTCACCTATCGTTGTGTCCGGGCCATGCCCATTGGCGACAATCGTATCATCCGGCAGATTCAGCATGACATTATGAATCGTATTCATAAGTGTTTCCTGATCCCCGCCTGGAAGGTCGGTTCGCCCCACTCCTCCCCTGAAAAGAACATCTCCGGAAAAAACGACTTTATTGTCCGGAAAATAAAAAGCCACACTTCCCGGGGAGTGGCCCGGGGTTTCATACAGTTCACACTCAAAACCTTCTATTTCCACCAAGCCTTCTTTTTCATAATAAAAATCAGCCGGACGGCACGAAATCGGCTCTATCCCCATGAAAAGGCCCGAACCGTTCAGGTCCGGTTTTGTAAGCCATTCTGCTTCAGCTCTATGTATGTACACCGGACAATTAAACGTTTGCCTGACTGCTTCAACAGCTCCAATATGATCAAAATGAGCATGAGTTAAAATGACAGCCGCTACGGAAAGCCCCTCACTTTGCAGCCAACTCAGCAGCTTCTCATCATCCCCTCCAGGGTCAACCATTAAAGCCTTGTTTGATTCGTTATATATAACAAACCCGTTTGTTTGCAATGGACCTAAAGATAATCGTTTCCATTTCATATTTATCCCCTCCTTGTCTGCTTTTATTGTACTATGGAAAGAGTAAAATTTTCAAAGGCAGTTATAATTGAATACATTTTTCATTCATTTACTCGACAAAAATGAAAAAAAAAAGTAAAATAAGGGATGAACTTATGCTTGCAGATCAGGTTATGCTGTGGCAGAAATGAAATTAAACTACATAAACTGTTACAGTATTTATTTAAAGGAGGCAAATGAGATGATATTGGGGATCATCACACTGTTAGTCACAATTTTATCTTTACTTGGCGGGTATGTTGAATTAAAACGCAAGAACTTCTTTGGAGTAGGCTTTGCAGCCATTTCAGTAGCTGTATTTGGCTGGTTTTCTATCCGTACGTTATTAGCTGTCATTTTTTTCGGAGGCGGCGGAACTGTCGGTTAAACCGTTATAAACTAAAACCTGTCCGGATGTCCGGACAGGTTTTTTTATGTTTTAATTTTTATTATTCTCCCAAATTTTTATTTACCGCCTCCACCTTTCCTTTCATGGAAGAAGGTTTGTCCCTTCTGTCATCGATCCGTATATTTGTTGCTACCCTCATATGGCCCAACTTAAAGGGCACTTCCTGGATTTCTTTCATTAATTCATATAAATCCTTAATATCACCCTCAATAATTGTACTCATAGGTGTGAGTTCATAAGTTACAGGCAGCTTGGTTTCTTTTAACAGCCGGTGCACCTCTGTCACTACTTCAGATACACTTGTAGATGCTGAACCTAGCGGCATAATAGTAATATCGGCAATAGCCATATGTTTCACCTCTCTCTTTCGTCTTGTTTTTCTGATTTTATACGGAAACTCTTTTAATGCCAGTGTCCGGTAAGCCCTGATGGCAGTCTTCACATGCAGATCGTCAGGTTCAGAAGTCGTCACCTGTTTTTGTAAATAACCTGACAAAGAAATGAGCCATTTATGAACAATTGTTTCTTTTGTCCTGTGAAGCCAGTAGGTCATAAAAGGGAGCAGCAACAGTGCTCCGTAAGTCGCCCTTTCCACTGAAACGCCCCACTCCACCCCATACAGAAAGAATAATAATGTGAGCGCAGCTGCAAGTATTAAAAAAAGGATGATTACGTTTGTTGAACAATAACGGTTAGTAATATTCGCCTTTTTGATCTCCTTAAGGTGTCTGACCGATACTTTATCTTTATAACTGAAAACTTTGTGTTCGGCCCCATGATATTTCCTCAATTCTTTAGGGAACCAGAAATGAGTCCCGAACAAAAAATAAACAAGCACATACCATGGGAGGCTGACACCCGGCGTTCTTCCAAAAAGATTAAAAATAAATGGAAAGGTGATTAATAAAACTAAAACACCTAAAATGAGATGAAACCATAAAGGCATCGATAGAAAGACTAACTTTCCTGTATAAAGCATGTTTTTCGGCGTGACAGGTTTTATCCATAGCCGCTCTCTTCCATTGTCATTGTACGAACAAGCAGCGTATTTTCTCCCGATGAATATAATGCCTTTCTGAAAGGATAGCCCCTTTACCATAAATTCGTGCCCCTTTATCCTTCAGTTTCCACTACCCAGTAACTTTGAATCTGCTCCTCTTCGAAACGGTCCTTCAGTCGAGAGGTCTCCTCCCCTGTCAATTGGTGCTCAGTCCACGTGTGGTAATATCTTACGACAACAGCATCCGTTACAGGCTCGGACAATTGAAACGTCACAGTTCCAGCCGGTCCCAGCATTCTGTTATCCTGCATTTCATTTGGAAAAACAGCAACTGCGCCTTCTGCTGAAAAAAACCACTCTTCTCCTTCATATACAGGGGCGTCCCCTTGAAAAAGCGTCGTTTCCGAATGAATTACTTCGTTGTTACCATCCTCGTATACAAGTTCAATATAATCATTACCATGAAGCCCGTCTTCCGGAAAATCATTCCATTGCCAGTCGACTTTAACGGTGTCTTCCGCCACTTTTTCCATATGAACAGAGACAGCGTTTTTTAAATTTTCATTTGAGATCGTCTCTGTCCCGCCAAGACTTAAATAACCGAAAATAAATAAACCTACCATAACTGAGAAAGGCAGCAATAAAACAATCTTATTTTCTTTCATAATTAAAAACTCCTTTAATTTTCCTCAATCTTTATCATCTGCTGGTTTTCATTAAAGAAAAACCGGTAAAAAATAATGGTGACGAACATGGCGCTTAAAGAAACTGAAGCGAATATGCTTAATGATATAACAATTTGAAACCTTATGGCTTCAATAGGCGCCACCCCTCCAAGTATAAGTCCTGTCATCATCCCAGGCAATTGAACAAGACCGATTGTCTTAAGGCCATCCACGTTTGGAATCATCGAAGATTTAACAATTTTCCTTACAAGTATTTTAGAAGCTTGTTCCGGTTTAGCCCCGAGAGCAAGGGCGGCCGTAATCTTACTTTCTCCCTCTTTAAATTCACTTTTCATTCTTTCCAATGCCAGCCCTATCGCCACCATACTGTTGCCGATCACCATCCCGCTCATTGGAATAACCTGATCAGGCTGAAATGAAATCATCTGAAAACCGAGCCACATCGCAAGCACGAATATTTCAATAATAACAATAATGCAAAGGGTTATTGGCCTGACATAAGGAATACCAGTCCCTTTTTTACTTGCATGAAATGCCGCGACGAGTATCATGACAGTCAGCATAATGGTAATACCAGTCAAAGGCTCCAATGAAAATAAGTATGTAAGAATATAACCAATAAGAAACAGCTGAACGATCCCTCTAAAGGAAGACCAAAGAATGGGTCCACTTAATCCTAACGAATATAAGTAAGAGAGAGAAACTGGAATCAGAACAAAAAATATTAGAAAAAACATAGACAAGTTAGAAATCTCCGGTGCCATGGGATCTTATTCACTCCTTTAAAAACGCTTGAAGGCGTCCGCTTTGCGGGTCAGTCAGAAGGCGCCTTGTATCACCTTGTTCCACAATCTCCCTGTTATACATGAAAAACGTACGGTCTCCCAGCCTTTTCGCTTGTTTTATATCATGAGTTACCATTAAAACAGCTTTTACTTCTTTGGATACGATACCTTTTATAAATTGTTCAATGACTTCCACGTTTTTAACATCAAGGGCACTTGTCACCTCATCTAACAAGAGGACTTCTGGCCGATTGGCAAGCGTTCTTGCGAAAGCAACTCTTTGCTGCTCCCCTCCAGACAATTCTCTCACGTCTTTAGACAAAAAGTCAGTCGGTAATTTCACGATTTCCAACAGCTTTTTTCCCTCTTCATGTTCCCATTCGTTGAATAAGGAAGGTCCGAATTTTAAGTTGTCTTCTACAGTGCCTTCAAACAAAGATGACGACTGAAAAACCATCCCTATCCGTTTGCGAAGTTGTTCAATTTTGTATTCTTTTATATTTTTATTATAGAAAAAAATCTGACCGGTTTCAGGATCCGCCAGACGGTTTAATAACTTAAGCAAGCTGCTTTTTCCTGCACCGGAAGGGCCGATCAAAGTAATGATTTCACCTTCCGACACATTAAAATTGATGTTTCTGAGAAAGTCCGATTGGACGTTTGACGCTTCTAAAACAGGTATAGGAGCCCCCATAAGCTAGACATCCTTTCATTTATCGCATATAAAATAAAGAGAGAATTGAAAACCCGCTCCAATCCTCTCCTGATATTTATAAAGATGTGGTTTTTTGTCTGGCCAGCCATGCTGCGCCTATGACTCCGGCATCGTTCCCAAGAGTGGCAATGTTTATATTTGTCTCAGCTGCTATCTTCGGAATTGAGAACTGTTTAAACGCTTCTATCACATTATCAGTTAAAATGGAGCCGGCTTTGGAGACGCCTCCTCCAAGGACAATCGTTTCCGGGTTTAGGGCATTGGCAAGATTGGCCAGCGCAAAACCTAAATGTGTACTTGACTCTTTCACCACTTTAAGAGCTGTTTCATCGCCTTTTTTAGCTCCATCAAACACGTCTTTTGCCGTCACTGTTCCCGATTCAGTTAAAATATCATTTAAATATCCTGTTTTATATTCTTCCGCAGCTTCCCGCCCCAGTCTTGCAATTCCTGTAGCAGAAGACACAGTTTCAAGACAGCCTTTCTTTCCGCAATTACACGGGGCACCTTCGCTTTTTACTGCAGTTATATGCCCGATTTCCCCGGCTAACCCGCTTTCGCCATGAATGATCTCACCGCCGGCAATAATTCCTCCTCCGACACCAGTACCAAGTGTAACCGCGAGCAGGTTGTCAGCTCCTTCACCGGCCCCTTTCCATTTCTCTCCTCCAGCAGCTAAATTAGCATCATTATCAACAATTACCGGTATATGTAACAGTGTTTCAAGTTCACTCTTTATCCCGTAATTTTTCCACCCTAAATTCACTGCTTCAATAATTACTCCATTTTCTACATCTATGTAGCCCGGTGCTCCGACACCCGCGGCAGTCAGTTGATCAGGAGTAAGGCCGAGAACTGCAGCCCTGTTATGAATTGATTCTGCGATTTCCTTAATAATATATTTTCCATTGTCCGTTCGGTTAGTTGTAATTTCCCATTTGTCTGTAATGTGCCCTTCATGTGTGATGAAAGCTAATTTTACCGTTGTCCCGCCAATATCGGCGCCAATAAATAAAGGTTTTTTCATTGTCACATCATCCTTCTCCAACTTTTTCTACGGCTCTATTGTACCACGGCTTCCTGCACGCCACCCTGTATGTGATGAACATTTATAAAACATTTAGTGTTCTTTTCCGCGTGACCCTTCCTTTATTATGACAAGTTTTGCGTCCCGGTAAAACCGGGCATCAACCAGACCAAGCCGATATAATTCCTGCACTTCTTCCTCAACCAGGTCCAGATCGGCTTCCTTATCGCCTGTATAAATATATCCACGGTATGTTCTTATATGCTGGATAAGCTCAAAATAAGTCATATTAAAGGCTCCTAACTGTTCATTCATTAACAGGGAAGTCTCCCGGCCACTTTACTTATTATAACAGTTTTAGAACGGCTAATAATAGAAAAAGGATAAGAGGCAGAAAATGAATAAAAGCAACGTATTTGAAAGAAATAAACAGTTTAATCATTAACAGGAAGCCAGCAATCATTGCAGCCACTCCTAAAGGAACAAGCAATAAAAGAAACCAGGCAGAAAACCCGAAAGCGGCGAATTCCATCCCTAAAAGGAAAAAAAATACCCCGATTACGATTAAATGGATATGCTTTTTGTAAGGGAGGTATCCATAGGACGGGTGGTGCAGACTAAAAAGCAGTAAAATAATTACAAAACACATGATAAACAGTAAAATTTTAAATAGCAGCACAGGGAGCCAGAAGAAAAATGCGGCTCCAATGATCAACCCGAATACTAAAGGAAGTATTGAAATACATCCTGCTATAACCATTAACACAGGGAAAGGGGATCTCCCTTTTGCAGCCGGAAGCATACCAATAATAAAGCACGCTAAAAAAATGGTGAATATTTCTCCAATAAATTGTAACATAGCAAAAACCCTCCTTAATTTCTAATGTATGTCCTAAAAGGGTATTTAAGGACTGTCATTTCATTTGATAGAAAGGGTTTACACTTGATATACTGTTTAAACATACAGGAAGTCTAATAGAGAGAAAGAGGGAACAAATTATGTCTCAACAGAAATTAGAAGATATTCTTAAACAAGGCATCTATGGCTCACCTCAAATAAGGCCTGATGAGAAAAAACTGTTTTTAAGCACGTATTCGGAAAGAGTCTATTTAGCATTAACTAAATCCCAAGTCAGACATAAAGTCATTTATGCAAAAGCTGAACAGACGATGCAAGCGAAAAAAGACGCCCATTTATATATTAACGGGGGCCTTAATTACCAGTATTACAGTAAATACATCCAGTCAGCTAATAAAAATTCCATTCCTTTTACTATTGTGAACGATGGGCAAAATTCCCCTTTAGGGATTGTTCTGGCATCAGAACGTTCAGCCGTTAATAATGAAGATCACATGTTTATTAATGATGATCTTTATAAGGATGATATGGGCGATTAATTCGAAAAAGCGAGGACCCTCAAAGGGTTCTCTTTTTATTTCCCTTAAAACAATCCATCATTATACCGAAGCACCAATGGTGAAAGACATAAATGACTCTCTTGAAGCATATAAAAAAAATAGATGTGCTTGTCTGCAAGGAGGATAATTTATGTTTAAAAAAATGAACAAACATTTTTATAAAATTTTTTTCTTCTCATTTACCGCTGCCGTCATTCTTTCTTTTACATCCTTTTCACAATGGACATTTATGAATGAAGTATTTATTTTTTTTCCTGAGGATGAACAGGTTTTTTTCAGGGAAGCCAAAACTGAATTAGACTTGCTAAGCAAAAAGGATGATGACGAATACACACTTAAATGGTCGTTTGCCTCTGAAACAAATAAGCCTGCTTTTCTAAGGAAAGATATGTCTATACTTTTTGACAATGGCATATTTGCAGGGGCGAGAAAACAGTCATTAAAAGATCAGCTGTTTATAGAAGAGGCGGGCACTTTTGAAGGTGAAGACAGCGGAAGGTATAATGCCATAACATTTCATCATGCTGAACTTCATTACCCTGAAGACATTTATAAAAGCAAACATACATGGAGTAAAGACCAGCTTTATGTGATTGATTCCCCGCTGACTCCATTATATTCATTTAAAGAAGCGGACACTGAAGAAGATGCCCAGAGCAAGAAAATATTGGATTCGATCATTGACCAGCAAATGGGCTATGTACTGGAAGGTTTATTGGAAGAGTTTCAAATCTCTGCAGAAGATTATTACCTGTTTACCCTGCTCGATTTACCCGATTATTTAAATACGCCTCTTCCCGGTTTAACAGAAAAAGAGACTTTCGCCGTATTAGGACGCTTATGGGAAGGCTTATACAGATACTATATTCTAGGAATTAATACATTCACTGAGGAAAGTTACTCCCCTGAGGGCAACAGTATTCCTCATATTTTACTTCATAAAGAAGGAACCCACCTTTTAATTCTTTATGAAACAAAAGATGGGTCCCGGCAGCAGCTGCTGCAGATGATTCCAAAAGAAGATCCTGCAGCGGATCAGGAAGATTAATTAAGATCTTCAAGTTCAGATTTGAGATCCTGGTAGTCATTATTGCCAGGGTCGGCCTCCAGGGCCTGTTCTACCCTCTCTAAAGCTTCTTCGTATGAGCCTTCCTCGTAGTAAATTAAAGCGAGGTTATATTGAGCTTCGTGAAACCCCGGATAATCATTAACCAGTTGTTCAAGATTATCTTTAGCCTCTTCAATCTCTCCCGTACGGATTTGAGTATATGAGAGTAAAAAGGCTGCCTCCCGCAAGATTCTGTCATCCGTTATATACTGAGTGCCTTCCTCGAATTGATTAAGAAAATGAAGGGCTGTCTCATAGTCTCCAGCTTCTGCAGATTCACGGGCCATCTGGTAGTAAATGACATAAATTCTCTCCGATTCCGCATCCTGGCTGTACCCGGCCAACAGCAGAATGGCCGACCCTGTCACAGCAGCCAGAAGTGCCAGAGTTTTAGACCTGGCTCCTTTTTGTTTAGGCAGCCCAACTATAGCCGAGCCTGCAAACCCTCCGATTAATCCTCCAATATGGGCGCCGTTATCCACCATCGGCACTAAAAAACCAAAGGCGAGATTAATTACGAGAATAACGATTACATTCATCCCCATCGTACGAAAAAAAAGACGCTTATGAATCAGGCCAAAATACAAGAGCGCCCCAAAACAGCCAAAAATGGCACCGCTCGCCCCTGCCGATACATTATCATTAAATACAAAACTTGAAACAGAGCCTATAAACCCTGCTAAAAAATAAATAATGATAAAACGACTCGTACCAAAGATGCGCTCCACTGCCCCGCCTAAATAGAATAAAGCAAGGGAATTCATAAATAAATGCAAGAAACCTATATGTAAAAACATCGCACTGAAAAACCGCCACCATTCCCCTTCTAATATAAGAGGGTCAAACTTGGCCCCGAATTGTATCAAACTCAACGTACTGGTTGTAGAGCCCGCCATTTCCACAAGACCGAACACCAATAAAATAATGCCTAATAAAAGAAAAGTAAAATAGGGTTTCCCGAAAAGGAAAACGCCTTTTTCAGTTTCCTCCTGTTTCCGTAACGATTGTTTCACATTGTATTTTAGTGTCCTGAGTAAATGTTCTTCCTGTTCGTCGTCTTCAATATAACTTTCAGGCAGATAAGGGGGCATTTCCTTCAGTTTCCACTCTGTAGCAATAGGAAATAAGCGGTTTTTCAAATCACCTAATGGGATGATCAAGGTTCGGAACTGTTTTTTTCCGCCCGCAGTCAAAGGAAGTGCTTCATTCGTGTACCGTTCATAATCATCTACAGGCAGATAAGCTGATAAGATTACATTGGTGACGTTAGCCTGTCTTAAACCAAGACGCTTCCTCACTTGCTGTGCTCTTTCTTTAATTTTTTCTATATCCCTTTGCAGCTGGTTGCTCCAGTCATAGTTTTTAAGAGCCAGCCTGATCAAATGGTAAGGTTTTTGGCGGTCATCTTCGATCCAGGCTGTTTCTTCACGTTCATTAAGGTGAACAAGCCTCATTCCTTCCCGGTTAATTAAATGGTGAAGGGTTTCCCAAAACCTGATCGATTGGGTCAACGCATTCATAAAGCCCTCCTTTCCCTGACCATTTTTATCAGTTCGTCTTTTAAATGGGTAAATTCTTCAAATTCTGCTGCAGGCTGATGTTCAGTCGGTTTATCTTCCTTACGCGTATTAAGAAAAATAGCCTCCCACCCGGCCTCTATAGGACCGGCTACATCATGTTCCCAGGAGTCACCTACAAATACAATGTCATGAGAAGGAAGTTTCAGTTTTTCTTCCACCAGTTTGAATATTTCTTTATCAGGCTTAGAAACCCCTGCTTCTTCAGAGATAAAAATATGTTCGTCGGCGACCCATTTATTGATGCCTAATTTTTTCACTTTATTATATTGGGTGTCTGCAGACCCGTTAGAGACAATTGCAATTCTAACCCCATGCTCTGTTAGTACTTCAAACAGCTCGTGCACCCCCTCAAAAGGTTTACTGTACTCATCTATAATGCTGTAATAATGGTCGTGGAAAAAATCAGCGTAATCATTTCCATAAGGAAGAGCCAGATCTTTCATTGTTTCGTTAAACCGGATACGCCGATACGTTTTACCGTCCACTTCCCCGCTTTCATATTTGTCCCAGTATCTGTCACAGTTCAGTTTAAATACTGGAAAAAATTGTTCATAAGTAATTTCGTGTGCCTCGTTAATATATTTATCGCTAAATGTCTTGAAACATTCTTTAATTGCCTTTTTAAAAGCCTCTTCATGGCTGAATAATGTATTGTCTAAATCAAAAGTAACGGCTTTCCAATCCATCTGCCAATTCACCCCGGAATTTATTATATCAAATTGGTTATTAAAACTGTAATTAACATGATTCCCTTCCTTGTATAAGAGCAAACAAACACAAAAATAAAAAGCAATGACATTTCCTTCCTGGGTAAGAAGAAAATCCATTACTTTTACTCCCCTTTAACCGTTCCGTTACCTGAAGGTTTCATAAATCATTCTTTCTCTTACAGCTGGAATTCTCATGACCATAGAGACACCCCATTTTCTTATCCACCGATTGGCTAAAAGTCTGTTAATTACACGGTACCTTCTTCTGATTATAATCCCTGTTAAAAAAATACAAACAAGGTACATTAACCATTTCATTTTGTCATCACTCCTTAATAGTTAGAATGAGACAAAAAGGGGTTCCTTATCCAAAAACTAAAGAGCATTTTAAAGGTAAAGGAAAACCTTTAAAATGCTCCTGATTAACGCCTCTCCAAACCATTAACTTTCGTCAAAAACCGGTTTCATCGCTTCTTTTAAGACTTCAGCAGAATGATGAAGCTGTTCCATTTCTTTTTCAGATAAATCAATCTCCACTGTTCTCTCCACACCTCGTTCGGAAACAATGGCGGGAACGCCGATATAGAGATCGTCTAACCCGTATTCACCTCTCATAAGGGTAGATACGGTCAAAATAGAATGTTCGTTTCTCAGCACCGCTTTTGTTAGCCGGGCAAGTCCCATTGCAATTGCGTAATGAGTGGCGCCTTTTCTCTCAATAATGTGGTAAGCCGCATCCCGGACATTTATAAAAATTTCGTCCAGGTCTTCATCTTTACCTTCCGGTTTATATTTAGACATGTAGCGCTTTATTGGTTCTGAACCTATTCGTGTCTGGCTCCACACTGGAAGCTCTGTATCGCCGTGTTCCCCCATAATATAGCCATGAATGTTTCGTACATCAATATCAAAGTATTCACTTAGAAGGAATCGGAAACGAGCGGTATCCAATATTGTTCCTGAACCGATAACCCGCTCCATAGGAAGACCGGAAAATTTCCATGTAGCATACGAAAGAACATCCACAGGGTTGGTAGCTACAATAAAGATTCCGTTAAATCCGCTGTTCATAACCGAACCTACAATATTTTTAAATATTTTTACGTTTTTGCCAATTAAATCGAGTCTAGTTTCTCCAGGCCTCTGGTTTGCTCCTGCAGTTATAACAACGATATCGGCATCTTTACAATCTGCATAGTCACCGGCCCAGATTTTAGTTGGAGAACCAAAAGGAATCCCGTGATTCAGGTCCATGGCGTCCCCCTCAGTTTTTTCTTTATTTAAATCAATAAGCACCATTTCATCAGTAATATTCTGGTTAATTAAGGAAAAGGCATAGCTTGAGCCTACAAAACCAGTTCCAATAATAACTACTCGAGACGTTTTTGATCCGTACATAAAATATTGCCACCTTTCAAATGAATATCTAATATTATGTGATCTGTTTCCAATTGTACAGTAATTCAAACGTATGAAAACCTCTGAAAGCGAATACAGATTGTCAATTTTGTTACATTATCACAGTGTTTAGATTTACATCCCTATATAACGTGAAAAAATCGTTTTTGCACGGGAGGGATCTTCTGTCCCTTGCACCAGCGTCCGTCCATCAGGAAATAAAACGAGTGTTTCGCCTTCCTCCACCTGTACTCTGAGCAGAAAGGGGGTTTTCTTAATAGTTTTGGCCCTGGGGCGAAGCTTTTCTGCCCATTCTTCCAGGTCATAAGAAGAAGGGTTAATGATTTGTGTAGTCTCCCTGCCGCATAATGTGGTTACCTGGTCGCTTTCAGACTGGTTTAATGACGGAAATTCTCTTAACTGGCAAGTTGGACACTTTTCATTAGCTTTCCCAAGCTTCATTGAAAAATGATGGTTTTTCCAAACATCGAAAGTAGTCAGTTCTTCCGGAATCTCATGGCTGTTTCCTGTCAGAAGTTTTATGCAGGCCAATGCTTCCAGACTTGCTACAATGTCCACCACCGGCGAGAGCACACCTATCGTATCACATGTCTGTCCAGCGGCATCATGAGCCGGGAACAGGCAGCGGAGACAACATGTTTTCCCTGGAATAAAAACCGCGCCCATTCCCCTTGAACTGACGGCTCCACCGTATATAAACGGAATATTGTATTTATAGGCTGCATCATTAATTAAATATCTAGTCGCAAAATTATCTGTTCCATCAACAATGACGTTAACCCCGTCTATAAACTCTTCCAGGTTATTAGAAGAGATATCAGTGACGTGTCCTTCAACTGTAATATCACTGTTTAGTTTTTTTAGTTTATTTTCTGCTGCGACTGCTTTAGGAAGATAGTTTTCAACGTCATCTTCATCAAATAGTGTCTGTCTCTGCAAATTGCTTAATTCAACGTAATCCCTGTCACAAAAGACAAGGTGTCCGACTCCGGCGCGGGCCAGATGGTTGGCAGCCACTGTTCCTAACGCACCCATTCCGATAATAAGCACTTTTGATTCAGCTAATTTTTTCTGTCCTTCTTCCCCAATTGGATTAAAAAGCATTTGTCTTGAATAACGTCCCCACATTTCTTCCATCCCGGTTTCTCCTTTCTATACGTAAAAAATTGCACCTGATACTCCTCCTAAAATCATACCGGAGAAGGTGCAGATATGATTGACTGTATCATTAGTTACCCATTTCCATCCTTTTACTGTCCGCGTCCGCTGCTGGCAGTGGTACAGTTTTTCAGTTAGTGTCCCGCATTGGTCACACTTAAATAATACCTGAAAAAAAGCCCCTGTAAACGCATCAAGCCACTGACTAATAAATCCTGTTAATAAAAGGAATGGCCAAATCAGCCACATGGCAGCAAAAGGACCTGCTAATCCGAAAAGAATATAAGCCAGTAAAACGATAAATAAACTTCCAGCCAATGCTCCAATAGTCCCCTTTGCGGAAGTTCCTCCTGACTGCCCAGGAAGTACAGGTTTCCTCGTAATGACCATAACAGGCTTAACCCGACTGCTTTTGCCGATTGAGGAAGCCCACGTGTCGCTGTTAGCAGCGGCCAGTGAACCTATGTACGCAGCAATCCAATAGGACTGTTCAGTTAATATAAACATTAAAGCCGCAGCGGCTGCCCATCCGCCATTAGCCAGAACCTGGCTGGCATCTCTTTTTTCACCTTTATCCTCGAATTCTTCTTTTAATTTAGATTTACCGGAGTAATATCTTCCTAACCATGTAGATGAAATGAAAAAACCAGCAAGAAGTAACAGACCATTCATGGAAAAGGCAAAGGTAATCACAGTCCCAATAATTGCACTGGCTGCAGCCCCCCCTGGTGTCAGGGAGTGTGTCTTCCATGCGGTAAATGCCAATAACAAAACGCCTGACAACAGAAAAAAATCACTCATTTTCTCCCAGCTCTCCAAATAACTTTTCCGGACTGTTATGACAATCGGCATAAATTAGTTCTGTTGGTGTGACAAGCCACTTCACTGGAATGTCATGCGTTTCTGCAGGCAGTTCATTAACCAATTGAAAATCATAACAGAGAGAAACTGTTTCAAGAGGATTGGATGCAAGAAACCGGTCATAATAGCCGCCGCCATGACCTATCCTGTAGCCTTTCCTATCAAAAACAAGGCCGGGGACCATCAGTAAATCGATTTTCCTGTTATCAACAAGCTTACATTTGTTCGGATCAGGTTCTTTCAAACCGTAAAAACTGTTTTCGAGCTGACTTATATTATTCAGTATGTAAAATAACAACTCTCTTCCATCAGGAACGCATTTTGGCACAGCCGCTTGTTTTCCTTGCTTCCACGCTTCTTTTATGATTGGCCACGTATCTATCTCATCTCCCACACTCACAGTAATCCCTATCGTTTGGCTTTTCTTCCATATTTCCAAAGAAAAGAGAGAAGAGTAAATACGGGACATGGCCTCTCTTTTAACTGATGGATCCAGGCTGCCAAGAGCTTCTTTCATTTCTTTCCGCCATATTTTCTTATCCATATTACATTTCCTTCCCTTAAAGTATTATCTACCTAAATGCACCCTCTATATTTTAACAAATGACATGGATAAACACATTGTATAATTGAAGTGCTTTAATGATATCCTGTATAAAAAGCTTATAATATTTTCAGCCAGCTTTTTCGCCGGCTATTCTGCAAGCCTAACCCCGGAATCGGAAAAATAAAAAGAGCGACCTGGAACCTGTATCAGACGGTTTCCGGTCGCTCTTACTCTTATTACTTTGTCTCACGGTGCAACGTGTGACGGCCTAGACGCGGGCTGTATTTTTTCAGCTCCATACGGTCCGGGTTAGTACGTTTATTTTTTGTCGTAATGTAGTTACGGTCGCCTGTCTCAGTGCAAGCTAAAGTGACTTGTACACGCATATTTTCCCCTCCAAACTCTATACTTACTCATACCTTAAAAATAATAGCAGAATTTGCAAAGACATTCAAGAGGAAGAGTCCAGTCACTGCTATCTTTTTAAAACTTCTTTAACTGCAGCCTTTTTCTTCCCTAATAAATTTCTCAGTAATTCGTGGCTTGTCTCTAATGCACAAAGATTATCATGGGAAACTTCCCAATCATATAAATGAGCATATCCGTAAGGAGCGAGTTGAATCTCATACATCATTCCCCAGGCAGAGCTTTCCTGTGAGACAGGCTGAAAGAAAGTGTGAGGAGGAGAACTTTTCAAACTCTTATTTAAGTCAGTCTCATTCGTCTGATACTGCAAAGGCCCGCCCGACGGCCCTAATCCCCCAATTAAATAATATGATTTATCATGGCACAGCATCATTGCTTCATTGTGCGGGGAAAAATATACAAAAGGCACACATTGATAGTCTATGACATTATAATGAATTCTTACTTGTATGTGAGCAGTTAACGGGGTTAAATTCCGGAATAAAAGCTTATGTAGCCTTGTCCCTTCTGCGTGCCCGGGTAAATGAATCCATTTTATTTCAACACCCGTCGTATGATTCTCTAAAAAGTGATCAGTGCCAGCCGGCTTTAAAGTCAGTAAATTATCTGACAGACCAGTAACCAGGTACTCGTTAACAAATGGCCTTCCCTCAAGTTTTAAATGTCCCATTATAAACTCCCCTTCTCTTATTGTTTCTCTTAACCTATCGTATAAGGGAATTTCAATTTGAACAAGGTGGTTATTTTGTCAGTATTTGTAATGTGCTGAATTAGCAATGAAACGTTTGATTAATTTTTTCTGAAAATTAACTTTTAAGGGTGAGGGCCTGCACCTGTCTCCTTAACTCCCTTCTGTTAGACAATTTTCCTATTTTATTGTTGTTAATATTTGTTGTAATCAGCATTTGTCATACCATTGCTTTTATAATAACTATTTACCAAAAGTGATATGGTTTCTGGTAATATAATATAAGCTGATTTTTACAACTGTTAGGGGGGAAACGAGATGGAATGGATTATTATAGGTTTATTCAGCCTGTCTGCCATTTTATTTATTTTATCTTTTTTTAAGCAGGAACCTTATAAAGAACTGGAAAAACAAATTGAAAATATGTCGATACAGATGATGCAGGAGATCTACTATTTAAAGAAAAAAACGAAACTCCTGGAAGAAGAGTTTATAATTGAGGCTGAGAGGATAGAACCAGGTGCACAAACAGCAGGCAGAGCCCCGTATACCGTCACCCGGGATGTTGTTTTATCTATGTATGAGGAGGGTTATTCAATAGAAGATATTGCTGTTATGACTGAAAAAGATACGGGTCATATAGAAGATTTACTGGCAAATTGAACCGGGATGGCTGAACAAAAGCGGTTATAATCACCTGAGTAAAAGCTGATAGAATGAATTTAAGTCCCCATGGATAAACTACCCTTAAGTATGCTGTTTAAAGGGTGGTTATTTTGAAAACATTCGGTTTAATACTCCTCGTCGTTTTTTCTTTTCTAATCATCCCCATTCATTACATAGCGGTTTTGCCGTTGCTGCAAATGTTTTACTTTCCAAAATTCCTGCTCATATTATTTGTAGTTTTTGCCTTTTTGGGGGCTATACTGACTGCAGGTTACGACCATTAAAAAAAGCGTAAGCAAGGAATTCCTTGTCTTACGCTTTTTTAGTTTAAAAACCTTAGTCTGAAAGTTCATTCTCCAGTTCATCTACTTCTGCGCCGTCATCAGGAAGGGCAGGTCCGTTACGTTTTTCTTTTAATTCAAAATAAGCTTTAAGTGCCCCTTCAGCGATACGGTTCGCGACACCGGCACTGTCTTCTTTTTCAGTACCAGGTACTACAACAGCCACAGCTACTTCAGGGTTATCATAAGGCGCGTAACCGGCAAATGTCTGGTTATTTGCCTGAGTCCCGTTAACAGAAACCTGAGCGGTTCCTGTTTTTCCCGCCACCTCGTACTCAATATCCTGAAAATAGCTTCTCGCTGTTCCCTGACTGCCGTTAACAACTCTGTAAAAACCTTGCTGAACCCTGCTCATATAATTGCCATCCACATCGAGGTAATTTAATATTTTAGGTTCGAACTGCTGGGATAAAGCTCCCAGTTCCTCTTTATTTTCGTTAGGATGACGAATCTCCCTTACTATTCGGGGAGCAATACGGTACCCGTCATTAGCTATCGTTGATGCGTACTGGGCCAGCTGCAGCGTTGTATACGTATCAAACTGCCCAAATGATAAGAAAAGGTAAGGAGCGACTTCGCCTGAAGGCATCCTCCCTTCGATCCCTTCCATTTCGTTTGGAAGGTCAATGCCTGTTTCTACTCCTAATCCGAACTGATTGTAATAGGAGCGAAGAGTATTTAAGCCAGGGGTCACGTTGCCCCAGTTAGAGCCTGAAATACCGTACGTATAACCGACGAGCCTCATGGCGACTTCGACCATGTAAATATTTGAAGAGCGTTCAAGGGCTGACAGATCATCCACATAGCCAAGCGGCCTGACCGAACTGACATCCCGCGAGCCAGGCAAAGAGTAAGGCCGGTCATACACACCCTGCCCCGGCGACATGACTCCTGTATCCAATCCTGCCAGCACAGTAGCCCCTTTCATGGCAGACCCGACTTCATAAGCCTGAGTGAAAGTTCCGAGATCACTGTTATAGCCTGCCATGGCGAATATATCTCCGTTGTTCGGATCTTTTAAAACGACGAATGCGTTTTCATCTTCTATAAACCTCGAACTGGTGCTGGACAACTCGTCGTCAATAACTTCGTGTACTCTCTGCTGGAGTTCCATATCGATCGTTAGAACCAGGTCGTTTCCTCTGCTACCCTCTTTCTGTTCCGGGTTTCTTAACAGATTTCCGCTTTGATCCATAAAATTTTCTATCTGGCCTTTTTTACCTCTCAATACCGGCTCATACTGGGCTTCCAAATAGCTCCGGCCCACTTCTTCATTTCGTTCATATCCCCTTGATAAAAAGTCGGCTAAGTTATCTCTTGGGATAGCTCCTACTCCTCCGAATAAGGAGCGCAACGTATCCCCGTAGACATACTTTCTGGCAGAATCACGGATAATATCAATACCCGGAAGATCTTCCATATGCTCCATTATTTGAGCCGCTTCCTCATACTCGATTCCCTGCTTAACTTTATGAGGAAGATTGTTATAGCCTGAATTAAACTCCCGCCAAATAAAAAACACTTCTATTTCTTCCTCTGAAAGCTGTCCCAATTTGTCTTCACTTATCTGATCAAGCCTTTCAAGATGTGCCTCTGAATCACTCAGCCCTTTTTCATTTGCTTCTTCGACAGTAAGAAGATCCAGGAACTCTTCCTCGTTTAAAAGCGCCCAGTATTCACGTCTGTCTCTCACAAAGCGGCCTTCCAGATCCCCTTCGTACTCCAGCGTAATAAATTGGTTTAAACGGCTTGCAACCTCAATCATTTCATTCTGCGGGGTATTCCGGTTAGTATATGTAACAGTCAAGTTTAAGTCGTTATCTACTAACAGGTTGCCGTAACGGTCATATATTAGCCCCCGCGGCGCATCGACCGGCTGGCTGATGTTTACTGTTCTTTCCAACTCTTCCTGGAACTCCTCCCCCTGAACAATCTGCACAACCCCCAGCCTCAAAATTAATGCTGAAAACAGCAGAAAAACAATAAAGAAAAGGATATTTAACCTGACAGGCAAATGAGGTTTCTGATGTTTTTTATCGTTCATACTATGACCCTCTCTATATAAAAATAGCACGTTTATTTTAAGCTCAAGAATAGGCACCTTAAAGAATAAGGTGCCTAAAAGTGTGCCCGCATGTGCGGTTATCTTCCAGATTTCACGAACCCGCCTTAGGCAGGTGGGTGCCCGCAAAAACACTTTCAGCTTCCTGAACCTTACAGGCATGCTGTCGGTGTTTTAATTTAAGGCTCCCGAGTGAATTGGTGTTCGGTTCGAATTAAACTCGAAGTTCACCAACACCGCAGGCATCTTTAATTTAGATTTATTATATCATAGTGAGAGTTGATTATTAAAGGAGTAACAGACAATATTTTATCTTTTTTTCAAAGCTGTAAAGGTCTCTTGTTCTTTCGCCGAAGGAAGCTCTATAGATCTGATCCATCCGTAAATGCATAAATGCCCGGCGCCTAATATGACTAGTGCGGCAGGGATGCCATTTTTTTCTCCAAGGAGATAAATAGCTGCCAATAAAAAAAGTATGGAAACAATTCTTCCTGCATTTAAGTAAAGCTCTCTGATTACAATATATTCGATTCGCATTTCACCGGCTTTCCAGCCGCTACCGATCACGTCATAGGTTAAAGACAAATAAGGGACAAGCAGTAAGGGATAGGCCAGCGAAACAAAAATTCCGTAAGTGATCAGCCTTGCAAAACTAAGCTCAAACACGATTAGGAAAACAGCAGCGTAAAGGATAATTCCGCCTATAAGAATCGCTCTTTTCCTGAATTTTTTATTTAAAAATCTTCCGACTAGATAATAACAAATAAACGCAGTCCCTGAGGCAATTAAACCGTAAGTGCCGAGAGCCAGTTCACTGCCTGTGGTGACAAATACCCATACGACAATTACAAATATAAAGCTCCCTTCTCTTAATCCCTGAAAGAAGTTTGCTCTCAGTACATTTTTCCACGGTTTGTATTCTTCCCGGAGGTTAAAAACATCTTTTAAATGGTAACTTCCCTGAGCGGAACGGCGTTTAAGGAAAAAACTTAAAATCACTGCCAATACAAATAAGCCAAGAGATATGGAGAAAATGACATTATATCCAGTCAGCTTATCCATATATGTAATAACCGCCCCTGCAAAAATTGGACCGATCATACCCGCAAAGGAAGTCAGCAGTCCCAAAAATCCGTTAAAAAAATCTCTTGTTTCAGGTTCTGTAATTTCGAATGTTAAAACATTAAAAGACAGCCAGTAAAACCCATAGCCAATTCCTAATAAGATACCGAGAATGATTAAATATTTCCCTGCATTCTCCCCCATCATTAAGACAGTTAAGAAAAAACCTGAGAGGAATATAACACCCAGGCGGAGTACAATTATCCGGTCTATTTTCTTCGCCCACTTCCCGGCAAGTATGAAAGTCAGCGGCTGCATAATGACTATAAACAAATTATACACCGCTAACTTGACAAACTCTTCAGACTGCTTCCATAAATAGACATTAACAAATGTATTTGATAAGGCTATGCTTAAAGCATACAAGCCGCCTATAATAAGCAGCAATTGGATATCTTTATTGAGTTCTACATCTCCGACCATCGTCTGGACCCATTTTTTCATATGCCCACTCTCCTTTTACCTTCCCATAACGTAGTGTGTCACGAGAGTAAAAGGATATTCGCTTCTTTTAAGGCAAAAAGGAATCTGTACTGCATTTATTGGCTGTATACATAAAAAAGGTACCGCACAACCTCACGGTTTGCGGCACCTTTTTAAACTTATTTTGCTTCAGCGTAACGCTTGGAAACTTCTTCCCAGTTAATTACATTGAAAAACGCGTCAACATATTCAGGACGCTTGTTCTGATACTTCAAGTAGTAAGCATGCTCCCAAACATCTACACCAAGAATTCCGGTTTTACCTTCCATAATAGGAGTGTCCTGGTTTAATGTGCTTGTAACTTCCAGTTTGCCGTTGTTAACGACAAGCCATGCCCAGCCTGAACCAAAGCGGGTCAATGCAGCATTTTTAAATTCTTCTTTGAACTTCTCAAAGCTTCCGAAAGCTTCGTTAATTGCATCGGCAAGCTCGCCAGTAGGGGCTCCGCCGCCATCCGGAGACATGATCTGCCAAAATAATGTGTGGTTATAATGTCCTCCACCATTGTTTCTTACAGCACCGCGGATGCTTTCAGGAAGTGCATCCAGGTTAGTAAGTAAGTCTTCTAAACTTTTTCCTTCAAGATCACTGTGACCTTCAAGTGCAGCGTTTAACTTTGTTACATACGTATTATGGTGCTTCCCATGGTGAATTTTCATTGTTTCTTCGTCAATGTGAGGTGTAAGTGCGTCGTGTGAGTACGGTAGTTCTGGTAAAGAAAATGCCATTTCATATCTCCTCCTTGGTTAATTTATGTAGGACGGTGATTCCCCGATGGCCGGAAAATCATCCCACACAGATACTACCTTTTCCACTATTGGAAAAGGTTTTATCCTGTACAATTTTTACATTATCAAATTTACCCTTTCCTTTCAAACGATAAACCTTTGAATTTCAAAAAATTAATAAATGCGTGGGAGTTATCCTATAATGCCCTTGCCGAAAAAAGACCGCTCTCCCCTATCTATCCCCGGTGCTGCGGCTCCCTGAACATCCCTTTTTTCAAATGTTAATTTCAAAAATAATTTTATACTAGAGGCTGGTAATGCATTCTTGGGTTCAGCATTTCGTTCGGACTCTTTAACTGAAAAGTATTTGCCGAAAAATCAATTTTTAAATTCTCATCGTAAGCCCACTCTGCCCTTTTTTGAATAGCAGCACGGTAAGGCGCAGGTTCTGTTTCTATCATTTTTTCCTCTTCTGTAAGTGTCTCTGGTTTAACTTCCTGCAGCTTGCTTATCCCACTGACCGCACATCCGCATCCATCTGTTTCATATATAATTAATAAAACACTTTCGTTTGGTTTTAAGCCCAATTCTTCCAATTTTTTTTGCGCTCTTTTTGTAACTTCAAGTATCATCTACACACCCCTAACAAACCTTGCAAAGTTTTATTCAGTAATATCTTCGTATTTTAACATACAAGAATACAAAAAACTCACCGGAAAATTTACCAGTGAGTGTGAACGATAATATTATGGCGGAGGAGGAGGGATTCGAACCCCCGCGGGCCGCAAAGCCCCTGTCGGTTTTCAAGACCGATCCCTTCAGCCGGACTTGGGTACTCCTCCGTATAACATGGTGGACCCTGTAGGACTCGAACCTACGACCGGACGGTTATGAGCCGTCTGCTCTAACCAACTGAGCTAAGGGTCCATGTTTAAAATCATTTTTTATAATCTTTCTTACATCGGACGGCCCCGTCTGTCCCTTCCTCTTCCAGCTATGCTCCGGAGATCATCCGTCGGGACAACTCGCTGTCTTTTCAGGAAGCTATGCTCGTTGCTCTAACCAACTGAGCTAAGGGTCCATGTTTTAATATAAGAAAATATTTATGGTAGCGGCGGAGGGGATCGAACCCCCGACCTCACGGGTATGAACCGTACGCTCTAGCCAGCTGAGCTACACCGCCATTTCGTTTAACCTTTTCTCAAAGACAATGACTATCTTAGCATGATATCAGACAATAAGTCAATACAGATTTTTATTTTTCTGCAAAAATATTTTACCAGGAAGTAAATGCTTTACTCCCTGGTATATAATTCCAGGATAATCAGTCTTCACCTATGATTGCTTCCGCAATATTAACAGAGTGGTCGCCAATCCTTTCCAGGTTACTGACCATATCAGCAAAGACAATTCCTGCAGAGCCTTCACACTTGCCTTCATTCAAACGCAGAATGTGTTTTTTCCGCAGCTGTCTTTCCATTTTATCTATTTGTTCTTCTTTTAATACGACTGACCGTGCTGCTATCATATCATCTTCTTCAAGTGCTTTGACAGCCTGGTTAAGGGTATCCACAGTCAGGTTAAACATTTCTCTTAAATCATCCATAGCCATTTCAGACATTTTAACTTTATTCGTCACTTGATATTCTGTCAACTCAATTATATTTTCCATATGATCCCCAACTCTTTCAATATCCCTGACAGTATCCATCAGCGTGGAGTGAAGGCGGGAGTCCGCTGAAGTTAAAGAGTTAGTTGAAATTTTAACTAAGTAATCAGTTATCTTTCTGTCAAGATTATTTACAGCGTCTTCAAACTGGTAACATAATTCAGCATGTTTTTTCTGCTTTGTTTCTACAAACTTAGACGCTTCTTCCAGCCCCTGTTTAGACAATTCTGCCATTCTGAGTGTTTCTTTCTTAGCCTGGCCTAGCGCAATGGACGAAGACTGGGTAATTAACACAGGGTCCAGGTGCTGGGCTTTATATTCAATAACTGTTTCTTTACCAGGTATAAGTTTTGTCACTATGAGAGCGAGAACAGCAATAAAAGGCAATTGAACAACAACATTAGAAAAGTTAAAAATACCGTGAGCTACCGCTATTGTCATTTCCGCATTTAAATTCAGCGCCTGTTGTAAATAAGCCATCATTGAAATATAAGGCTGGATAATAATTAATACTAAAATCGTACCTACCAGGTTAAAGATCACGTGTGTTAAAGCGGCACGTTTAGCTGCAATTGAGGCACCTAAAGCTGCCAATACAGCTGTTATCGTTGTACCAATATTGTCACCAAATAAAACAGGAAGCGCTGCACTAAGGTCAAGGGCTCCCTGGGCAAACAGCTGCTGAAGCAAACCGATTGCGGCGGATGAACTCTGCACACTCACTGTGAAAATAGTTCCAATCAGCACACCGAGCAGTGGATTCTGGCTCATACTGACAGTTAATTCAGTAAATGCTTCAAGTTCCCGCAACGGATAAAGCCCTTGTCCCATCAGATCTAATCCATAGAACAGCGCCCCAAAACCAAAAAGCACCTGCCCTATATTATTTGCTTTTTTATTTTTCAGGAAAAAGATTAAAAATGTACCTATAGCGATGATCGGCAAAGCATAATCTGAAATTTTCAAACCGATAATAAATGCAGTTACAGTAGTTCCAATATTTGCGCCCATTATAACTCCTATAGATTGACGCAAAGTCATAAAACCGGCATTAACCAATCCTATTGCCAAAACGGTTGTACCTGTACTCGTCTGCAGGAGTATGGTAACGACAACACCGGCAATCACGCCCATGATAGGGTTACTTGTAAATTTATCAAGAATATCTCTCAGTTTGTCGCCTGCTACTTTCTGCAGGCCATCACCCATATACTTAATTCCAAAAAGAAAAATAGCCAGTCCTCCAAAGAACATAAACAGCAGATCTCTTAATTCCAGTTCCAAGCCTTCGTCCCCCTGATTCTTTTAAAATTCGATAATATGTATCACCGTTCCTCATCGTACGCTTCAATTATTAATTATTTATTAATGAATTGTAAAGATTTTATTAAGTTTTTTAAAAAACGATTCACAAAAGAATTAATTTTTAACATTTGGATATCCTTGTTCCCTTTCTTCTGTTCATTTACAATTAATATTGGAATCAAATAAAAAATATAAATGGAACCAAGGAGTGGAGAAATGAACATCGCCAAACAATTTGTTAGAAGTTTACATTCGCCGGAAACAATTGCAAAATTTCGCTTTCAAAAAATAGGCAAAACAATTCTCTATGTTTTCTTCCTAATGCTTATCACTTCTATCCCAATGGCTGTGGTGATTGGAAGCAACCTAAATAATATTTATCAGGATATAGATACTCATTTAACTGAATCTTTTCCTGACTTCCAAATCCAAAACGGTGTCCTGCAGTCAGAAACAGATGAGCCGGTCATTATTGATGATCAGGATACCACTCTTATTTTCGATCCCACAGGAGAGTACACACCCGCAGATACAGCCCAGTTTGATAATGCGTTTGCTCTTTTAGAACGGGAAGCTGTTCTTAATACAGATGGATTCCCTCAGACTTTCGGCTACCAGGAGTTCGGACTTGATCTTACTAAAGACCAATTAGATGATCTCGTCAATACAGTTGGCGATTTAATGCCGTTAATTATTACGGTAGTTATTCTGATTATGTATTTATTTACGACTGCTTTAAAGTTTCTCGGTATTTTTACGCTGTCAGTGATCACACTTCTATTAAAACGGAAGGTTGCTGACCAGCTGACATACAAGCAAGGCTGGATTCTTTCTGCTTATGCGGTGACGCTCCCGACTGTTCTGTTTGCAGTTATTGAAGGATTGGGCCTAAACTTGCCTTTCTCTTTTGCTATTTACTGGGTAATAGCCATTGTAATGATGAACCTTGTATTAAAAAACATTCCTGCACCAAGGCAGGCACCTGAAGAAACCAATTAATTTTTCACTTGTTAAAAGCGGCAATTCTCTTCAAACGAAATTGTCGCTTAATCTGTAAATAGTCACAAATTTTTTGAAAATGGGGTTTAACCCGAAAAATTGTGATATATTATTAATATAGCGTTATAACGAACACAGCTTGCTGAAGAGGGTATTATGCGCTAATACACTCTCGTTCCGCAGAGGAGGATACCCGCGATGATTGGAGAACGTGTGAAAAAATATAGAAAAGATGCAGGTATGTCATTAACCGAGCTTGCTGACAGGGCAGGGGTTGCAAAATCCTACCTGAGCGCTTTGGAAAGAAACATACAGACAAACCCGTCTATCCAGTTTCTTGAGAAAATTGCCCAAGTACTGAAAGTAAATATGGATCAACTGTTAAACGACCAATCCAGTGGATCAGATAATTCATATAACCAGCTGGATGATGAATGGCAATTGCTTGTAAAAGAAGCAATGGAGTCGGGGGTTTCTAAAGAAGAATTTAAAGAATTTCTTGAGTTCAACAAATGGAAAATACAGCAAAAATAAACGTTGTCTCTTTCCTGCCTCCACCTTGTCCTAAAAGTGGTGGAGGCAGGAGGCCACGTTTATTTTTTTCTCTTACCTTTTATACGCGCTATATTAAATTTTAGCTTTTCTTATGCAAACTGATGCTTTTTATAACAATTAAGATCTAAATAGCGAACCAAATATGAGTATATGTCAGTTAATTAGTAAAAAACCTTCAAAATTCGCTGTTTCCCCTATTAAATTAATGAAATACGTTCTATATATCGTATATACTCGATTTATCTTCATTTTTTGTTTTTTCCAAAAATGATTCCGTGCGTTATAATGAACGAAATGGGTTCATTTATTGATGAAGGAGGAGGCAGGTATGCTTGGAGATATGATACGGCACAGGAGAAAAGAAAAGGGGCTCACTTTGTCAGAACTTTCAAGGAAAACTGGAGTGTCCAAGTCTTATTTAAGCTATTTGGAAAGGAATATGAAAAAAAACCCGTCTATTGAAATTGTGAAACGAATATTTTTAACATTGGATCTTCCGCTTACTCCACTTTTTTACCAGGAGACGACTACCGAAGACACTCTAAAAAAAAAAGAATTCTCCTTAAACTGTAATACTTTTACCGTATAAATCCATAAGAGAAAGCTTCTTCAAATAAATTGAAGAAGCTTTCTCTTATGTACTAAACATTGCTTTTTTCTTTTCCAGAAACTCCCTTACCTGCTTTACAGTCAAACCTGATTCTTTTGCTGTTCTCATAAGTTCCACCCACTCGTTGTAATCACTCTTACTCGTATGGCTGTTATCCATATTGAACATTTGAGCCCCCTCCCGCAAAAACCAATCAAAGCCTACTAGGCAGCTCAGCCATCATAGGGATGAATAAAAGGTCTTCACTCCCCTTAGATCTGTAACTTTGCGTCTTTATTTTTCAATAAATTTGCCTTTGACTAGAAGAAAACAGTTCGGACGAATAATTAGTCTATCTAAAGAACTAAGACAACTTTATTATAGAATTTTACTAGTGTATTTTTGTGATGAAAATTGTCAACATACTCAAAACACTTCTAAAGCCTTATTTTGGCGTGTTCTTTCGACATCTTCTAAAAACCAGCCGGTAGATTAGACCGGCTGGTTAATTATGTTTACTGCTCAGGCACGACCACGATACGGGTTCCATCCACTGAGATAATTTTTACCTTTGTGTCTTCTTTAAGCCACTGATTGTCAGCTGTCGCACTGTACAGTTTTCCATCCACTTCTATTGTGCCAATCGGCCGGAAAGGTGTTTTAGTAAGACCTGTTTTCCCAACTAAGTCCTGGTAAGTCTCATTCATAGAATTGTAACCGTGCTCCGAAGACAGTTTATCCTTAAGCAGCATTTTATCCCACATATTTCTTTTTGGGAATACCTTGGTAAATAAGTAGGAAGCTGGTGCTGCAAGAATAAAAGCCATGGCTACCAGCACCCCATAAGTTATTCCTGGCGCAGGAAGTGCGAGACCCAGCACCATAAACAGAATACCGATCGCAGCAATCGTTCCGTCTGTCGTTACTTTTCCATCAAAAATAATAAGAGACAAACCGATTAAATATAATACGACTACCCATAAACTGTCAGCCGCTGTTAAATGGTAAGAAAAATAAATAGCCATAATAACTATCCCAATAATTCCAAATAACCCTTTAACTCTTACCATTACCTCGCCGAATATAAACAGGGTAGCTATAAATACAACAAAAAATCCAAAAACCGAATAATCTAAAAATTCCATGAGATATTCACTCCTCTCCGGACACCTCAGTTATCTTTATTATAGCAAATATTTTCTTATGTGTTTATTTACGTGGCATTTTTTAAAAAGTTTCAAAAAAAGGTACTAAAATAGAGGCTGCATAAAAGAATAGTAATCATAAAGAAAGCCGAACAAAATTCGAAAATTTTGTTCGGCTGTTCTTTTTGAGAAAAGGAGTGATTTCAGGACGCCAGGTGGCCGCTTGCCCAGGGGTTTGCCTTTAGTTTTATCCCAGCCTCTAAACTCTCCCTTTTCAGGAATTAATTCGAGGAACTGAACCATCCGCGCAGGGTGTCAATTAAACTGTTAAAGAAATCAAGGATTGACTGAATTAACCCCTGTCCTTCTTCACTGTTTAAAAAATCTCCGATATTATCGCGGATGTGGCTAATTTGGTTTTGTACCTGGTCCCAGTCTATATTAAGGTTTTTCATCCGTTCAAATAAGGAAACCAGTCCATTTAATTCTTCATCTGTCAGGGTCATCCCCAGCTCATTGGCAACCCGTTGAATTAAGCTGCGTAAATCTTCTTCTGTCTCAACGTCTTCTTCAGAAATGGCTTCTTTAATCCGGGCCATCAGCTCTGTTGCCTGTTCTACCCCATATTCCTCCCCAAGTTCAGCTGTCTTGACAAGTTCTTCATTCGCTACTTGTTTCTGCTCTTCAGGAATAACCTCATCTGTTGAAGCTTCATAAGCTTTTATTAAACCGGTAAGAGCTCCCGTTCCGGAGACTTCAAACGGAGCAGTTACATAAATATCAGCATCTTTCACCCCGGCTGTTATCAAAGCATTTGCATACATTCCTTCAGAAACCCAGTTAATCTTATTCGTTTCTACATCTATGCCGCGTCCTTCTTCCAATATCGTGATTTTAGAAGAAGACAAAGCATTGCTGCCGATGACTGCTGCACTAATGTAGTCGCCAAGGTACTCGTGCTCTTCTTCATTTGATACCGTGACAATAAGAACATCATTTTCATCCACATTCATCTCATTTAAGAGAGATTCACGCTGCTGCGGAGATAAGTCTTCCCCTAATGTGACAATTTCATCGCCTGGAGCCGCATCCGCAAAGCTGACTGATACGAGAAGCATCCACGCTGCCAACGTAGCAATAAATATTTTATATAAGTTTTTCATTTTCCTACCTCTTTTCATTTCTAAATTGCTCAACTTATAAACAGAAAACACTATTGGGAGAAAAAAAGAAAGGGACAAAAGAGCTAAATTTATCTTCCCGGCTCAGCCTGCCATAACGTGTTCTTCTTTAATTCATTCTTTACTAAAATGACCCTCACCCCTGCCACTGTCAAAATGGAAAAAGCAAACATCAGTCCCTCTTCATACATCCAGATTGCAAACAACGGAGGGCCAGCAGCCACGCCCGTAAAACGAATCATACTGTAAAAAGAAAGAATGACATCTCTATCTTTCTTTAAGACGTTTTCAGTTATCAAAAGGTTACAGCAAACTAAAAATATTCCTGAAGCTATTGAAAAGAGTATCATTATGGTTACTAAAGCTGTCAGCGATTGGTGAAATAAGCCTCCAGTTAGAACAGAAACCGAGAGCACGGCGCTCACGTTAAGTAGTAAAGAGCTGCTGAAAATCCTGCCTTTTAAGTATTTTCCTGTCAGCCATGAGGCGGCGGTCATAGCAATGAGAGGCAGAGAAAATAATACGGCTTTAACTATCCCATCAATTCCGTAGATCCATTCTAATTTATATGAGAAAAATGTCAGCATTCCAAACAGAAGGCACATTGTGACTCCTCCTAATATCAAATAAGGGAATACTTTCTTGAATGCTGTAAAAATTTTTCGGTTGGCAAGTCCGTTAAATTCCCTAAGAGGCAGACTCTTTTTTATTCTTTTTTGCCCTCGAATATTAAGCGTTATGAGAAAAGCTGACAGGGCTGCCAGACTTAAATAGATGAAAAACAGCCAGTTTCCGCCTAGCTGAACAGCAAGAATTGCTGCAAATGGGCTAGCTGCTTTAGCCAGTCCGTTAAATACTTCAATAAGTCCCAGCACTCCCGGGCGAAGCTCTTTAGAAAATATATCACCTGTAAACATAAATGGAAGCGGGGCGATAAACCCTGCTCCTATCCCCTGGCATACTCTTCCTGCCAGGAGAACAGTAAAGGCAGCACTTGAAAAAAATTCCAAACTGGAAAGGACAGCGAGGACACAGCCGAAACTGACAAACATCAAAGCAGCAAAAGCAAGACCTTTTTTTCCAAAAAAACGTGCAACATAGCCGGTTAAAGGAATGACAGCAGCTGCAGCTAAAGAAAAAGCAGTCAATATCAACCCCGCTTTCGAAGAGGAAAGGTCCCATTGAATTTGCATATCCGGCAGCACAGGCACAAACATGGAGTTGCCAAAGATCATTATAAAAGTTAACGAACCGATTGCCATAACTTTTCCCTTGTAATTATTCAAGAGCTTTCTCCTCTCCCTCGTAAATGTGTCATATACGCTGGTAGACAAACATATAGTAAAGTAGACAATAATAGAAACGGGGAATAGATATGCGGCCTATAATATTGTTAGTTATCCTAATTATAGTTATAGTCAGTGTGAGAATTGATTTGACTTCAGGAACCATCCCATTCCAGCAATCAGCCGGGATGGAGGAAACAGGAGAGATGAACGATAAGTATTCGGATCCGCCGGAAGAATTGGAAGAACCGGAAGAACCCTCTTCCCCTCTTCCTTATCAGGAAGTTATTGTGGAACCCGGCCAGACAGTTTACGGGGTTGTCCAGAGACTGCACGGGGAGGAACTATTCAACATTCCCCTCCACGAAGTTTTAGAAGATTTTGAAGCTTTAAATCCCGACATCTCACCGCACCATTTACTGGCTGGCGAAACTTATAAATTCCCTCTTTACGAAACGGAACCCCCGAATAGTTAATAGTCCTTGCCACAATTGTCCCCTGATTGTTACAATGTAATACGATGAAAGAAACCATCGTGAAGATTAATTGAGACAAGTAAAATCAAAGCTGACTAAAGGGGCGATTAATGGTGACCCAGAGAACTCATAGAAAAGATACACGGCCTGTTAAAGTAGGGCCAATAACAATAGGCGGAAATGACGAGGTCATTATCCAGAGTATGACAATGTCAAAAACGCATGATGTTGAAGCAACTGTTAATGAAATTAACCGGCTGGAAGAGGCAGGCTGCCAAATTGTTCGTGTAGCATGCCCTGAAATGAAGGATGCTGAAGCGATTTCTGAAATAAAAAAGCAGATTAATATCCCGCTGGTTGTTGACATTCACTTTGACTATAAACTGGCTCTAAAAGCGATTGAAGGCGGCGCAGACAAAATCAGGATTAACCCAGGGAATATCGGCCGCCGGGAAAAAGTAGAAGCAGTTGTTAATGCAGCCAAGGAAAAAGGCATTCCAATTAGAATAGGAGTCAATGCCGGTTCACTTGAAAAGCGTATATTGGACAAGTACGGATACCCTACAGCTGATGGCATGGTGGAAAGTGCCTTACATCATATAAAAATTTTAGAAGATCTCGATTTCCATGACATTATTGTCTCTATGAAAGCGTCAGATGTCCGCTTAGCAGTAGAAGCGTATGAAAAAGCGTCTCAAGCTTTCGATTACCCTCTGCACCTCGGAATCACTGAGTCAGGCACCTTATTTGCCGGTACCATTAAAAGTTCTGCCGGACTCGGTATTCTGCTTGATAAAGGCATCGGAAATACAGTCAGAATTTCTTTAAGCGCTGATCCGGTAGAAGAAGTGAAAGTAGCCAAAGAACTGCTGAAAACTTTTGGACTGGCTGCCAATGCTGCTACATTGATCTCCTGCCCAACGTGCGGAAGAATTGAAATTGACCTGATCAGCATTGCGAATGAAGTGGAAGAGTATATTCAAAAGATTAATGCACCAATAAAAGTGTCAGTCCTGGGATGTGCAGTAAATGGACCAGGAGAGGCAAAAGAAGCCGACATAGGTATCGCGGGCGCCCGGGGAGAAGGCCTTCTCTTCAGGAAAGGCAAAACAATCCGAAAAGTACCTGAAGAATCAATGGTTGAAGAGCTGAAAAAAGAAATTGACAAACTTGCTGCTGAACATGAAGAAAAACAAAAGCAGGAGCAGGAAAAAGTATAAAAAGCGAAGGGGCATTCCCCTTCGCTTTTTCATGAGACAAATGGAGCAAAGAACACACTCATCACTAAAGTAAAAGCTCCGATGGCAATTGCGGTATAACCCAGCCCGCGTTGCTCCCTTCTTACAGCAACAGCCCCTAAAATAATACCTGTAACTGAAAAAATCAGAGGCAGGAAGAATAGGGAAACAAGTGAAAATGCGATTCCGAGTGACCCGACTCCTCTTCCTTGAGTTTGGGTTTCTTCTTCCTCACCAGTTTCTCTTTCCGTACGAGGCTCACTTTCAATTTCTCTTGTCCTGTCTGATGTGACTTCAATTGGACCCCGTCCTCCTGCCAAACCTGGATTTGGAGTGAATTCTGAGGCCGTTTCTTCCCGGAATTCATTGTCATCTTCACGGGGAAGCGGATTCTCTTCCGCTCCCTGAAACGATCGATCGTCATTGTAGTTATTTCTGTCGTCGTGCATTTTATACCCTCCCCTTCTAATACAAGGCTGTACAAATAGTATGAGTATGAGACAATAAAAGCATAAGAGGAAACATTAAACATTTGGTAAAAGGTGTGAATAAATCATGGGAAAATACAGGTTTGGAATTGATATCGACGGAACAGTGACAGATCCTGCCACTTTCCTTCCATATTTAAATAAACATTTTAATAAGGATTTAACGATCGAGGATATTGTAGAATACGATTTAACTGGTGTTTTAGGAGTCAGTGAAAAAGAGCTGTGGAAATGGATGCAGGTACACGAGCCTTCTATTTACAAACAGGCGGACCTTGCCAAGTTTGTAAAAGAAATATTGGAAGAATGGAAAAAACAATACGAGCTGTTTTATATTAGCGCGAGGCCAAAGCATGTCCACGAACTGACAATTAACTGGTTTCATGAAAACACAGTCCCTTACGACCATATAGAACTTCTCGGACAGCACAATAAACTGGAAGCCGTAAAAAAACATCAGCTTGATCTTTTTTTTGAGGATAAACATGACAATGCGTGTAATATAGCAGAAGATGCCCAAATTCCGGTTATCTTAATGGATACGCCATACAATCAGGCGCCCGTGCCCGACAATGTTTACCGGGCTTCCCATTGGAATCAGGCTAAACAAATTGTAGAAAAGCTGTTTTAAAAGCCTCAGCCTGCTGAATTTGATCCCTAAATAAGACGGATGTTCAAGGTTGATTGAAGAACGAAAGGCGGCGACTCCTGTGGGACGAGCGCAGTCTGAAAATCCATTCTGCCGATGCTTCGCCGAGTCAGAATGAGTTGAAGACAAGCCCACGCTTGTACCCATTAGGGGGGAAGCGCCCGCCAGTAGTGATGAAACGTGAGATATCTTACTTTTCTTTTAAAAAAGGCTGATGAGAATACTTTCTCATCAGCCTGTAGCACTCATTAATGTGAGAGCCATTTTTATTTACTGGATTAGGGCCAGCCTCTTATTTTTAACTTATGATTCCTGGCATTCATTACAATATCCGTAAACTTCGAATTTATGGCCGGTAACAGCAAATCCTTCCGCAGAAACAGGTGATACATCCATCGGGCATTTTTCTATATGTCTCGTCTTCCCGCATTCAAGACAAATTAAATGATGATGATGGTGGTCTGTTGAACACGTAAACCGGAATTTCTTTTCACCGGCAAGTTCTGTCGTTTCTAATATTCCCAAATCAGAGAAAAGGGAGAGATTCCGGTAAATGGTATCAAAGCTTAAGCCTTTATATTTATCTTTGAGGGCTTCGAGCACATCCTTTGCGGCTAAATACCTGCTCTCATCTTTAAAAAGCTGAAGCATATCCATCCGCTTGTCTGTGTACTTGTATCCTTCCTCTTTAAGTTTTTCCATTGCCTTGTCCACATTCATAATTAGTCCCTCCTAAGACTGACTTAGACGAAATCCTGAGGTATATCGTGTTATTTTTTTTATAAGCATGGTCAAAATTAATAAAAAGACACCCGTGACCACAATCATTCCTCCGGTGGCTATGTTTAAATAAATGGATAACATAACTCCTCCCAGAACTGACAGTTCACCTATAAGAATACCAATTAGCACAACTTGGCGAAAGCTTTTAGCAAACTGAATGCTGGCAGCCACTGGAAGAGTCACCATGGCTCCTACTAACAAAATCCCAATGACCTTCATAGACATTGATATCACGAGTGCTATTAAAACAGCAAATAAAAAATTCATCTTTCTGACTGAAATACCTGATGTGGCTGCGAATTCCTGATCAAATGAAATGGACAGCAGTTCCTTATAAAACATCCCGAGGAGCACAAGCATTATAACTCCCGTGAAAAAAATAAAACCTAAATCTGCAAGGGATACTGTTACGATGCTTCCGAATAAAAAATTGAACCATTCGGTCGTATTACTCGGCGTGACACTGATCAGAATAGCACTTAATCCGATCCCCGAAGATAAAATAATCGGGATGGCAAGCTCCTGAAAGTGTTTATAAATTTGCCTTAATTTTTCAACAAGAAGAGAACCTGCCAAAGAAAATAAAAGCCCGGTATACAAGGGATTTATAAATCCTAAATAAACGACACTCTGGCTTAAAAAAACACCGGCTGCGATACCTGTTAACGTAATATGGGACAATCCTTCAGAAATGATGGTCATCCTTCTTACGAGGAGAAATGATCCAATTACAGGGCAGATCAAACCAATAATCAGACCGGCTATGATACCCCTTTCCAAAAATGTTAGCTGTTGCAATAATTCTATCATTTTTCCCACCTAATTCTTTGTCACATAGACTGCTTTTTCGTCAAAATGATCGTTCCGATTAACAAAAGAACATTCGCCATTACAATCGTACCGCCTGGCGCCAGATCAAGGTGGAAGGCACTCACCAGCCCCGCAACGACCGAAATTTCTCCAAACAGCACAGCGTAAAAGAACAGCTGCTTAAATCCCCTTGCAAGTCTCATAGCGCATGCAACCGGCAATGTCATTAAAGCGGATACGAGAAGGATACCGACTATCTGCATGGAAATGCCTATTACAAGAGCAACCATAACCATAAAGAGAAAATGAAGCGGCATTTTAGGGATCCCGGCGATCACAGCCTGTTCTTCATCAAAACTCAAAAAAAACAGTTCTTTATAAAAGAGTATAATAAGACCGGTGACCACTGCCGTTAAACTTACTACAACGTAAAAATCTGTCTGGTTTATAGCGACTACACTTCCAAATAAATAATTAAACAGATCGTTATTAAAGCCGTCAGCAAGAGAAATAAATACTACCCCCAGCCCTATTCCGGCTGATAAAATAATTGGAATAGCCAGTTCTTTATAGAACCTGTAAACAAACCTTAATCTTTCAATAAGAAGTGAGCCGCCGACTGAAAAGATCATTCCCATGTAGACCGGGTTTAAAGCTGAAAAAAACGTCACATGTCTCCCAAGCAGCATGCTGAAAGCAATTCCTGTTAATGTAATATGGGATAAAGCATCAGCCATAAGGGACAATCGCCGGACCACAAGAAATACACCTAAAAAAGGAGCGAGAAATCCAATCATTAACCCAGTAAAAAGAGAATAACGTAAAAAATCATATTGGAAAAAAACGTCTATCATTCCTGTCCTCTCCCTGCGTCGTCATGATCATGGTGGTGATGGTGGTGTCCATGGTCATGATTATGCTCGAGAAGATTTACTTCATGGCCATACATAGCTGTCATCATTTCTTCTTTATTGTCTTCAAACACATGCTTATCTCCATGGAAGTGCAGGCACTTATTCAGGCAGGCAACATCTGTCACGTATTCAGACATTGCACCGATATCATGTGTAACAAGAATAAGGGTCATTCCCTTCTCATTGTTAAGCTCTCTGAGCATGGTATAAAAGTTGCTTACTGATTTTGCATCGACACCCACCGTTGGCTCGTCCAGAATAAGGATAGCAGGATCGCTGACTAATGCCCTCGCTATAAATACCCGCTGCTGCTGCCCTCCTGACAGCTGTCCGATATTCGCCTGAGTATAATCTTCCATACCGACTTGGGCAATCGCTTCCCTAACCTTTTCCTTATGCTTTTTTCTTAAAAAGCGAAAGAGCCCTACTTTTCCATAAAGCCCCATTGACACTACTTCAAAAACAGTAGCCGGGAACCCGCTGTTAAAACTGTTTGCCTTTTGTGAGACAAAACCAATCTCACTCCATTTGTCAAATTTTTTTACCGGAACGCCATTTAGTTTAACAGCTCCTTTATCTGGTGTAAGAAGCCCTAATATACACTTAATAAGAGTAGATTTCCCCGAGCCGTTAGGACCTACCAGCCCAAGAAAAGAGCCATGGGGAACCTTTAGGCTGATGTCTTCTAAAACGTTCTGGTTTCTGTAAGCAAACGAAAGGTTTTCTATTTCCACAGCTGGTGTGTTTGTATGGGTGTTCATGACTGATCCCTCATTAAAATTTTATAAGAATGATTCCGATTTAATATCTCATCGTAGTATACATGAGCTATATTCATTTGTAAATCATTCAGTTTCCGGCAGTATGACTCGATTATCCGGATTATGAACTATATAATAGGGGAAAGTCCCCTAAAAGGAGTGATGAGAAATGGAACCTCAAAAAATAGGTATCATTGATATGGGGTCAAACTCTGTACGTTTTGTCATTTACGAGGTCGACCGCCATGCCTGTTATAAGGAAGTTCAAAACTTGAAAGTAATTGCACGCCTTAGTACATATATTAATACTGAAGGTTATATGACAAGTGAAGGAATAGAAGTGATCCTTAATACTTTAACGAAATTTAAAAAAGTGGCCGATAAATTTGGTATAGACGACGTACGTGGCGTTGCGACTGCCGCTGTCAGAAATGCTGGCAACCGGAAAGAAATACTTGAAGCCATTAATACACACGGAGTATTCAAAATTCAGATCCTCTCAGAGCAGGAAGAAGCTTATTACGGCTATTTAGCTATTACTAATTCAACTAATTATAAAGAAGGCGTTACTATAGATATTGGCGGAGGAAGTACGGAAGTGACATACTTTAAAGACCGTCGCCTAATCCATTCCTTCAGTTTTCCTTTCGGAGCCCTTACATTAAAAAAACAGTTTGTCAAAGATGACACACCAACTGAAGCTGAATGGAAAAAACTCCGGGCCTTTCTCAGGGAAAGTTACGCCTCTCTTCCCTGGCTGAAAGAAAAAAACGCCCCTGTCATAGGTATAGGAGGCTCAGCTCGGAACTTGGCGCTTGTACATCAGAACCAGATCAATTATCCTCTCTCAGGTTTGCACCAGTATGAAATGACCAACAAGGATGTATGGGCCATTCAAAATAAATTAGCTTCATTGCCCATAAAGAAAAGAGAAAAAGTTGATGGTTTATCAAAAGACAGAGCGGACATCATTTTACCAGCTGCCGCTGCGATTGAAGAACTTATCGCTTACGTCAACACGTCTTCCTTTATCGTCAGCAACAAAGGACTCAGGGACGGCTTATTTTACGAAAAGTTTTTAAATAATATAGAAATTACTCATTTCCCTGACGTCACTCAGGAAAGTATTTATCAGTTAGTTAAAACTTACCAGGATGACGAAGAGCATCAGCGGCGGATCGCCATATTATCGTCTTACTTTGTAAACGAACTGAACAAGCTGGGAGAAACTCATATAACAAGCAAAGAATTAAAGTTGCTCCAATGGAGCTCTCAGCTTTTTTACCTGGGGAGTGCCATTCATCCTGAGTCTCAAAGCCAGCATACTTTTTACTTGCTTACTAACCAGTCGATTGACGGCCTTGGACATTTAGACCGTTTGTCTATTGCTTTTATATCTTCGTTTAAGTCCAAGTCTCAGCTGAAACAATATATAAAGCCTTTCAGACACTGGGTTACTGCAAACGATATAAATAATTTTGAACTTATGGGTTCAATACTAAAACTGTGTTACGGCTTGGATATTTCTCAAAGAAATGTTGTTAAGAAAGTGGAACTGGATACTTCCGGCAGTAAATCTCTTGTGGTGAATATCTCATATGAAGGTGATCCATATTTCGAATCCTTTCATGCAAATAAGTATAAAAAACATCTGGAGAGAAGTCTTAATAAGACAATAACTTTAAACTTTACAGACGACCATTAAATATTTACAAAAAATTAATACTCATTTGTTAAACTCTTATATGAACGTAACAACAGGTGACAGGTGAAGTGCTGGATGTCTCCCCATGACATCCAGCGTTTACTGGCAGAGATTCAGTCATTATTAGGTGCCGTGACTAATAAAAGAATGGCCTGACAGGAATTAACCGGTAGTTACTAATCAGGTTAAAATATTTGCTTTTATGGAGGGAAACTAATTGACTGACAACAGTAAAGATATTAATTTGCATGACCCTTCTTATTATAATAATAGAGAACTGAGCTGGCTGGGGTTTAACGAACGTGTTTTACAGGAAGCATTTGATGAACGCAATCCCTTATTGGAAAGGCTGAAATTTTTAGCTATATTCAGTTCCAACCTTGATGAGTTTTTCATGGTCAGGGTGGCAGGGCTGAAAGATCAGGTGAAGGCTGGTTATAACAAACCCGAAAATAAAGCTGGTCTCACCCCGAAAAAACAGCTTACGAAGATTTCTGAAGAAACACACAGGCTGGTTCGTTTACAGGATGAGCTGTTCCCTACTTCAATTGAACCGCAGCTCGAAGAAAAAGGTATTAAGTTCCTGAAGGTGGATGAATTAAGTGAAAGCCAGTATAACTATATATCACGTCATTTTAATAACTTTATCCTGCCGGTTTTGACACCGATGGCTATTGATGCTTACAGGCCTTTTCCTATGCTGCTTAACAAAAGTATAAATTTAGCAGTAGTGCTTGAAAATGAGGAAGATGATCCTCATCATAAACTGGCTATCGTACAGGTCCCTGGAGTGTTAAAACGAACGCTGCCGCTGCCTGCATCGAAATTTTCCAACGAATATATCCTCATGGAGGATCTTCTCAGCCATTTTATAGGCAAGTTGTTTAAAGGCAATAAAGTTAAATCTGTTTCTCCGTTCAGAATTACCCGAAATGCTGACCTGACAATTCATGAAGAAGCATCGAGGGATTTACTTAGGGAAATAGAAAAAGAGCTTAAAAAAAGGAAATGGGGTGCAGCTGTCCGTCTGGAAATGCAAAAAAACCGTATGGATAAAAAGGTATTATCTTTTTTAACTGACGTTCTCGAATTAAAAGATCACGATCTTTATGAAGTAGCAGGACCTTTGGATTTATCCTTTTTCTCAGCTTTTTACAGTGAAGCAGCCCATGATTTTGAACACCTTGTAAATGAAACAGTTATCCCGCAGCCTCCTGCGGATTTGTGGAATAAAGAAGACTTGTTTAAAGCGATAAGGGAAAATGATATCTTCCTCCATCACCCTTATGAATCTTTTCAGCCTGTGGTGGAACTGATCTCTAGAGCAGCGGAAGATGAGAATGTTCTGGCCATAAAGCAGACCTTATACCGGGTAAGCGGCGACTCCCCGGTTATTAAGGCTCTGGCTACCGCTGCTGAAGCTGGCAAACAAGTCACGGTTCTCGTGGAATTGAAAGCGCGGTTTGATGAAGAAAAGAATATTCAGTGGGCCAAAAAGCTGGAGAAAGCCGGTGTGCATGTTATATATGGTATTACCGGGCTTAAAACTCACAGTAAGATTACACTTATTATCCGTCACGAAGGTGCACACATTCAGAGATACGTCCACCTCGGCACAGGAAACTACAATGACAGCACAGCTAAATTATATACGGATATGGGGCTTTTAACATCAGCTGAAACTTTTGGCATAGATGCCACTAACTTTTTTAACCACCTTAGCGGTTACAGAAGAAAACCTAATTGGAAAGAAATTGCCACTTCACCTTTTGAAATGAGAGAATCTTTTATTCATCTCATAGATAACGAAATCAGTTATCAGCAAAAGTATAACAACGGGCACATCATAGCTAAAATGAATTCTTTAACCGATAAACCGATCATTTTAAAACTGTATGAAGCAAGCAGGGCAGGCGTAAAAATCGATTTAGTCGTCAGAGGCATCTGCTGCCTTAAATCTGGTATTCCTGGAGTAAGCGAGAATATTACGGTAAGAAGTATTATAGACCGTTTTCTTGAGCACAGCAGGGTTTTTTATTTTTATCACAACGGGGCAGAAAAGACATACCTCTCTTCTGCAGACTGGATGACAAGAAATATGGAAAAAAGAATTGAGATCCTGTTCCCCATTCACTCGCCTCACATAAAAGACCGGATAAAAAACGTTCTTACTATCACTCTGCAGGATAATGTTAAAGCTCGCGTTCAGCAGTCTGATGGAAAATATACTTATGTAACGAGGAATGAAGGCGACACTATTATTCAGAGCCAGGAAATTTTCTCACAGCAGGCTGCTATGTTTTTTGAAGATAACTGATCTAATCAGAACCAGTCGTCCGGGCCTATTAATTGGAACGGTGATTGAAGAACGAAAGGCGGCGACTCCGGTGGGATCAGCGATCTTTTCCCCGCGACGAGTAACCGCAGGAGCACAGCCTGAAAATCCATTCTGACGATGCTCGTAGAGTCAGAATTAGTTGAAGACAAGTCCCACGGAAAGCGACCGCCGGTAGATGAGATCGTGAGATATCTTACTTTTCTTTCAAAAAAGGCTGTTGGGAATACTTTCTCAACAGCCTAAAAAAACTCTCACCAGAGGTGAGAGTTTTTTATTCCTAATTCTCATAGGCTACCAAATCAAATTCCTGAGCATTTTCCTGAATTTCCACAGCATACCAGCTCTTTGCGTCTCCGTTATCCTCAATATACTGTTCAAGCCCGTACATTCCCCGATGGTAAGCAGTCAAGGCATGGTCCCAGTCTCCATATTGTTCATAAAGATAATCTAAATATACGATAGATAATTGAATAGAATAGTGCGGATCAAACAGCATATCATCTTCATACTGGAGACCAGCCATCTCTGCAATCCATGGGCCGGTGTTCTTCATAAACTGAGCCATTCCGTAAGCATGTCCATATTTTGTTTCGGGGCCGACCAGTTCAGGATCGAACTGCCCTCCTGTTTCTACTTTAAGTAATTCATAAACAAGAAAAGGATTGATTTCTTTTTTTTGGGCTTCAAGGGCCAGAAAGAGACCCCACTCTTCTTTAAACAGTCCGCCACTATCTTCGTAAAGGTAATCGGCGACTTGTTTTGCTTCATTCCAGTTCTCATACCCGCTCACTTCATAATCCTCGGGCAGTTGGCCTGCATAGCGTTTCATGCGCTCAATTTCCAAATCTCGTGCCTGCTGTTTCCTTTGCTCTTCCTTAGCCACCTCTAACTCTTTTATTTTTTCTTTTGTTTGCCTATATTCATTTGCTAAGACTATAGAGGAGCCTGCAAGGGCAGCAATGGCAACAATCATTATAAGCGTTCTTATACGCATCTGATTGTCCCTCCTTTTTAAACTGTACATCTCTCATGTACAAGACAGCATCATACCCCATATAACCTCTTCTTGCAAATTATAAACCTGAAAAGAAAAAGTCTTTACCATCATCTGGTAAAGACTTTATTTTATAACTCTCATTTAAGGCGCTACAGTTTCATTTTTAGGTTTCTTGAGCATTTTGAAAACTAGGCCCTGCTTTGGTGCGAAGAAAAATGCAATGGCGAACAGAACTGAAGCAACCAGTACAATGGACGCCCCTGAAGAGACATCGTAAATAACTGAAAAAAACAATCCGGTAACGGCTGAGACAACTCCGAAAAAAGCAGAAAGGAAAAGCATCACTGAGAACCTTTCTGTTAAGAGATAAGCAGTCGCCCCGGGGGTAATAAGCATAGCGACCACGAGAATAATTCCAACTGTCTGCAAGGAAGCTACCGTAACGAAAGACAGCAAAAGCATAAGCATATAATGAATCCACTTTACAGGAAGACCTGTTGCTTTAGCCATTGTCTCATCAAAAGTACTCAATAAAAGAGGACGGTAAAAAATAACAATGGTCCCTAAAACAAAAATACCTATTCCTAAAGTGAAATATAAATCTGTTCTCGATACAGCCAATACATTTCCGAACAGAATATGCCATAAATCCACGCTCGTTCCTTGGAGAGCGGTAATCAGGACTACCCCTGCGGCGAACATAGCCGTAAACATAATTCCAATAGCAGAATCTTCTTTTATACGGCTGTTCTGGGAGATAAAGCCAATTGCCAAAGCTGTTAATACACCGGTAATGACTGCTCCCACAAAAAAACTCGCGCCGAGCATATAGGCAATGACTACACCGGGCAGAACAGCATGGGAGATGGCATCCCCCATTAGAGCCATTCCTCTAAGGATAATAAAGCAGCCAATCACACCGCATATTATGCCTACTAACACAGCAGCGAACAAGGCATTTTGTAAATATGGATAATTCAACAGCTGAAAAATAAATGAATTAATATTTTCTATCAAGGCCCGACCACCACCATTTCATTACCTTCGTTAATGACAGCCGCACTCCCTCTGTATGCTTCTTTCAAAAAGTCCGGTTTGTATACCTCTTTTACGTTTCCTGCGTGAATAAGCGTCTGATTGAGCAGTACGAGCTCATCGAAGTATTTCTCCACCTTGCTCAAATCATGATGAATGATAAATATTGTTTTCTCTTCTTTACTTAATTGATGTAACAGTTCAACAATTATTTTCTCCGATTCTACATCAATTCCCACAAACGGTTCATCAAGGAAAAACAGGTCCGCATCCTGGGCCAGGGCTCTCGCTATAAAGACACGCTGCTGCTGCCCTCCTGAAAGCTCTCCTATCTGCCGGTTAGAATATTCCTGCATTCCGACTTTTTCGAGGGCTTCACGGGCACGGCTTCGATCTTCCCTGCTTGTTTTTTTATACCAAGGAATGTGCATGAACCTTCCCATCAGCACCACATCTTCTACACGCACCGGAAAATCCCAGTCTATGGAATTCCTCTGCGGCACATAGGCCACTTGTTTTCTTATAGCATTGATTTTCTTCCCGAAGAATAAAACTTCCCCTTTGCTTTTCTCAAGCCCGAGCATCGCTTTCATTAGAGTAGATTTCCCAGCACCATTCGGTCCGATTACTCCTACTATCATTCCTTTAGAAACGGTAAATGTTATATCCCGGATAGCCGTCTGCCCATGATAATGAACAGACAGCCGGTCAACTTTTATCGATCGTTCATCTGCCATTCTGTTTCCTCCTTCAAAAACCCCTTACGTTCGAATTTGTATAGGCAAAGTTCATTCTAATATATGCTTATGCACAATTATTGTGCAACCCGCTGAAAAAGTTGTGTCTAATTTAAAAACTTTCCCTAGGTAAACTTTTTGCTTAGTAATAATTATAAATGAAGTTCTTGAATCTTTCAATCTTACTCATCTGAAGTCCGCATTTTTGTTACAGTAAATTCACTGGGGCTGAAAATATGAAAAAACGGAGATTACCAAGGAATAAAAATAGCCCTCGCCTTAGGCGAGAGCGCATTTTATTTCTTACTCTTGATTATCTTTATAAGAGAAAAGCGGGAGCTGCAGGGTAATGACTGTCCCTTTGCCAGGTTCACTGTTAATAATAAATTCGCCCTTATGCTCTTCCAGTATCTGTTTCCCCAGGGGAATTCCAATCCCTGTCCCTTTATCTTTAGTTGTAAAAAAGGGCTCATTAATTTTGTCAATGAGATCAGCCGGAATTCCCGGCCCTTCATCTTTAAGCTGAATGAAATAACTTTCTTTAATTATAAATGTCGTTAAAAGGAACGATCTGTTCTTTGTTTGACCTTCGTATGCCTCGATCGCATTTCTCATCACATTAATCAATACCTGTTTGATCATTTGCTCATTTACGTATAAATAGTGGGAACTTTCCTGAATATGATAAGTAAACTCCACGTCATGAAGTGTACATTCCGAACGGAAAATCATTAACATAGATTCAATCAGGTCCTCAGGCTGAACATAGCGCTTATCAATTTTCTTCCGGGAAATAGACAGGAAATCTTCAATAATCTGGTTCATCCTGTTAATTTCTGAATAAATCGTATCATAATAAGTCGTCAAGCTGTTTGACAGTTTGGACAGCTGGATAAAACCTTTAATTACTGAAAGCGGATTTCTTAATTCATGAGCTACTCCGGCTGCTATTTGAGAGACCGCCTGCATCTGCTGCTGATAAGTCAAAAGCTGTTCAAAACGTTTTTGAAAACTTTCATCTTTTAGCATAATAATATAATGGTCCCCGTCCACCACACCTTGTATGACCAGCCGGACTTCTTCCCTCCGGTACTCCTTAGTGACGTCCCTCTTAGTGTTCACAAGTTCTTTTAACATTCTTTCATAAATATAATAAACTGGATGAAGCTCTTTTCCAGCTTCAACAGATGGGCAGATTTTCACCGGCAGACCCAGTTGTGTGTGCAGCTTTTTATAGTGGCTGTTACATGTGACGATATAGCCTTTATCATCCAGAAGCAAGGCCGGAATAGGTACTTTTTCCATCAGGTCTATCCGTCTTTTGACAAGTGACGAACGTTTATTGCCAACTATTATTATTTTCCCTTTTATTTTTAAACCTTTGCACTCAACAAATATCTCTTGATCACTGGTAAACAGGGAAAATATCTCTTTTACCGGTTTTTCTTCTTTATCAATAGTGAAAATGAATTCCTCAAATTTCCCGCGGGGAAAAAAATTTTGATAAGGCTCGGAAATCAACTTCAGAAGGCTGCTATCCTGCAAGACAACATCTTCAGTTTCCAGCGTTTCATTCAATATTAGGCTAAAATCTGAAGATAAATGAATGATTGCCTGATAAATTTCTTTATTCAGTGAACCTTCGTTGACTTTCTTCACGTAAAAGCTCCCCTTGTGATTAAGTATATATTTAAATTGGAACAAATTCTCAGACTTTAATAATCCATCCATTATTATACATCAAGAAGGAACAAATTTCCCCCAAAATCATAAATTAAAAAGATGCTGCCCTAAAATTTATTATAATAAGGAGGCTGTCCTTTGAACCATGTGATAAAAGATCTTATTAATAAGAAAGTTAATTCCCTGACTTTAAAAGACCTTATAAGACTGAGCCATCAGGAAGGAATTCCGCTTACAGTAAAAGAAGGAAAAAAAGTGCTGGAGATTATTCATCAACAGCCTTTTGATATTTCAGATAAAAAGAAAGTTAATGAACTGAAACAAAAACTTCAAAAAGAATTTCCTAAACATTCTCAGTCAGCCTTGGCCCTGCTCAAGCAATATGAGCATTATTTAGATTAACTATAGGATTGTAAACAGGATTTTGCCGAACCTCACCCGGCAGCTCTCCTTTTCCAGGAAGCGCATTAGCGTGTAGAATTCCGCTCATATTCAGGTAAACAAAAAGGGTGTCCCAAAGTCAGACTTTGAGTCACCCTTTTTGTTATTCTGCTGGCTGGCCCAGTAATTCTTCTTTTAACGACGGATTAAATTGACGTTCCTTCAACATACTGATCTCTTTTTTATAAGGAGGCTTTTTGTTCTTTTTATCTGCGCCTACATAAGGGGTCTCCAAAATTTTTGGAACACTCGAGAATACGTCGTGATAAATAATCCTGTCAATGGCTTCAAAACCGATATGTCCAAAGCCTATATTTTCATGACGGTCTTTTTTCGCTCCGCACTCATTCTTGCTGTCATTGACATGCAGGACTTTTATGCGGTCCAAACCGATAATTTTATCAAATTCCTCCAAGACCCCATCGAGATCATCTATAATGTCATAACCTGAGTCGTGAACGTGGCAAGTATCAAAACAGACGGAAAGCTTATGATTATGTGTCACGCCATCTATAATAGCAGCCAGTTCCTCAAATGACCTGCCGCATTCAGAGCCTTTACCTGCCATTGTTTCAAGGGAAATCTGGACATCCTGTTCAGGGTCCAGCACTTCGTTTAACCCTTCAATAATTTTACTGATTCCTTTTTCGGCTCCTGCACTTACATGAGCTCCCGGGTGAAGAACTATTTGCTTAGAGCCGAGAGCTTCTGTCCGGTCAATTTCACTTTTTAAAAAATCTACACCAAGCTTAAAAGTTTCCGGTTTGGTCGTATTAGCTATGTTAATTATATAGGGAGCATGGACGACCATATTTGAAATACCATGTGCTTTCATATGTTCATGTCCAGCTTCAATATTTAAATCCTCAATTGCTTTTCTGCGTGTATTTTGCGGCGCACCTGTATAAATCATAAATGTAGAAGCACCGTAGGAAGCCGCTTCTTCACTGGCAGCAAGAAGCATTTTCTTTCCGCTCATAGATACGTGTGATCCTAATAACATACCACTTCCCCCTTTCCCTCTGGCAGCTAGCCTTTACGGCGGTTTATTCTTCTTTGCCTTTTCGCCTGTTCTTCCATTTTCTGCTTAAATTTTTTCTTATACCCCGGTTTTACTTTTTTAGGTTTTTTTAAATTTCCCGGTTTTACGGATTGATCAGAAGAAGTCTTTCGCTGTTGGAAGTTCCGCTTTTCAACTGTCACCCATTCTCCCTTTTTCACTTCTTTGTATTCAAATGTGATGCCCTGCTTTTCAAGTTTTTCAATGCTTGTCTGATCTGAACGGCCGTAAATTGTGATGGCTGTCCCATCCCATCCGGCACGAGCCGTTCTCCCTACACGATGGACATAATACTCAAGTTCTTTTGGAATCTCATAATTAATTATATGGCTGACACCTTTAACGTCGATCCCTCTCGCTATAAGGTCAGTCGCAACAAGGTACTGAATCTCAGCATCCTGAAGCTTTTTAAGTACTTTTTTCCTGTGGCGCGGAGGCATATCGCCATGGATACAGTCGACGTTCATTCCTTCTGCCCTCATAACTTCATGAATCTCATCAGCCGTTTCTTTAGTATTAGTAAACACTATCGCAAGAAACGGCTGGAGGGAGGAGGTGATTTTTAAAAGAATATCTTTTCGATCCCTGTCTCTGTCAGGAACAAGCCAGTGGGCAATATTTTCAGGCGAGGCTCCCGGTGCTTCTACTTCTACTTGTTTTGGATTCTTCATGTATTTCCTTAGAAACGGTTTAAGTTTTTCAGGAATAGTTGCTGAAAAAACAAGGAGCTGCAACTCGTCACTCATCCGTGAAGCAATCTTGTCCACCTCTTCCAGAAAGCCCATGTCCAGCATCTGATCAGCCTCGTCTACAACGAACGCCTTTACAGAAGCCGGTCTTAACGCCTGCTCGTTAAGCATATCCAGAATACGCCCCGGCGTTCCTATAACGATATGCGGCTGCTGCTGAGCTTTCTCGATCATTCGGAGTCTGTCAGTGCCGCCTACTACTAACTGAGCAGTAATCAAATCATCACTTTCTTCAGCATATATTTTAAATACTTCATAAAGCTGGAGAGCCAGCTCTCTTGTCGGAGCAGTAATAACAAACTGGGTTGATTTCTTTTCTGTTTCCACCCTGTCTAAAATTGGGAGTAAAAACGCCAGTGTTTTTCCCGTCCCTGTTTGGGAACGGCCAATCACGTCCTGCCCGTTTTTAATTGAGGGAATAAGACGTTCCTGGATTTCTGTCGGTAATGAAATACCTTGTTGTTCTAATGTTTGAATTAGAAATGGTTTTAATTGAAAACGTTCAAAATTATGTTTCATTCTTTTTCCTACTTTCTGTCTTGAGTCTTCCATTATTTTTAATGATGGTTGACGCTAATTATTCATTTTATCATGAAAAATGTATCTTTTGCCAGTTTATTTAGCTTGCCTTCCATGATAAGCGCCCATACAATTTCTTCAGCTTTGCATATGACTAAGAAGAGAAGGTCATGTTTGAAAGGATGATCACCATATGTTCGGTCCGCGTCCTTTTCCGCCGAATACTATGCAAGCCCCACCTTTTTCATCATTCCCAGCCGGGCCGCCGCCTCATGGGATGGGCCAGTATCCATTTCCTGCAGCTGGGCAGAGCGGAGGCTTTTTATCAAAATTTTTCGGTGGAAATGCTGCTGTTAATAATGTTACCTCTGCTGTAAACGGGTTATCTTCCGGACAGGGACTAAATTTAGGTCAAATGCTCGGTATGGTTCAAAATGCGCAAAAAGTGATTAAGACTGTCCAAACGGTCGGTCCCATCGTTCAGCAGTATGGTCCTTTAATTAAGTCTCTTCCCCAGTTAATGCAAATTTTAAGAACGAGTGAAAGCAGTACTGACAACACTGCCGGTACTGAGGATGACAGTTCTGAAGATGACAATTTGTCTGAAATGACAAATGAAAATGAAAGCGAGGAAAATAGCTCAGAAAACGAAGAACAGAACTCAGAGGTAAAAAAGAAGGATTCAAAGACAGAACAGGATAGTCGCCCTGCTTCTTCCTCTAAAAAAACAACTGAACCTAAGAGTGTCTCTAAAACCAAAAGAAAAAAAGCAGTCCGCTCTTCCAAAAATCAGCCTCCCTCTAAAAATAGACGGATAAAAAAAGAGGATAGAACAGATAATATTCCTAAACCAAAGTTATATATTTAATAAAAACCTCTAATTTACCAAGAGGTTTTTCTCTCATTTCCATTGACTATTTTCTCATATCGTAGTAAAATTTTAAATTTATTTCCATTTGTGCTATACTGGGTATAATATTACTTTGGAGGGATGGCCATGTTTAATGTGGGAGACACTGTTGTTTACCCGTACCACGGGGCTGGCAAAATAAAGGATATGGAAGAAAAAGATATATTAGGTAAAAAAATGACGTATTATGTTGTTTATTTTCCTTTAAACCACGTCACTTTAATGCTTCCGGAAAACCGCATCGGGGAATCCGGACTGCGTAAAACAATTGCCATGGAGCAGCTGGAAGAGGTAGCAAATGCTCTTAAAGCCTGCGAAGCTCCCGTAAAAAAAGAAGCAGCAAGACCATACTCTAAAGAAAATGAAACCCTGCTTAAAACAGGATGCATTTTGGATGCCTGCAGTGTGATCGCTAATCTGACTTCAAAAAAAGGAGCCAGAAATAACGGGCTTCATATGGAAGACAGGAAAAATTTAGACCGTGCAAAACAATTTATTATCAGTGAACTTATGTTAGTTAAAGAGATGTCAGAAGATGAAGCTTTGAGCTTTATCGATGAGCATGCTGAGGCTACATAAACAGCCGTCAAATTCTGCGGATGCCTTTAAGGGTATCCGTTTTTGCGTGTCAAAGATAAAGTTTATACCGGCGGCTGTTCATTTGTTTGTCACAGCCGCCCATAGCCTTTATAATAAATATGTGTCTCATGTGAGAATAAGCAGAATAATAGTTAAGACACTGTATGAGGCTGATTCGTTTACCAAGGAGGATTCCATGGAAGTAATGAAGATTTCACCAAGAGGATATTGTTATGGGGTTGTAGACGCAATGGTTATGGCTAAGCAGGCAGCTGCCAACCTTGAATTGCCCCGGCCGATATATATATTAGGCATGATCGTTCATAATAAACACGTAACAGATGCTTTTGAAGAAGAAGGCATCATTACACTTGACGGACCAAACAGACTGGAAATTCTTAAACAAGTCGATAAAGGGACAGTGATATTTACAGCTCACGGGGTCTCACCTGAAGTCAGGGCTCTTGCAAAAGAAAAAGGACTTACCACAGTGGATGCCACGTGCCCTGATGTAAATGTGACCCATGACCTGATCAGGGACAAAAAAGATGAAGGATATGAATTCATCTATGTCGGCAAAAGCGGACATCCTGAACCTGAAGGGGCAATTGGCGTTGCTCCTGATATTGTTCACCTTGTAGAGTCAGAAAAAGATGTTGATAGCCTGGAACTTAAAAGCGATAAAATACTCATTACGAATCAGACCACAATGAGTCAATGGGATGTTTCCCATATAATTAATGCAGCTTTAAAGAAATACCCTAAATCAGAAGTTCATAATGAGATTTGCATGGCTACACAAGTGCGTCAGGAAGCAGTAGCCGAACAGGCCGGCGAAGCTGACCTTCTGATTGTTGTAGGAGACCCTAAAAGTAATAACTCTAACCGGTTAGCGCAGGTCTCTAAAGAAATCACAGGTACACCAGCCTATCGCATAAGCAATGTTAATGAATTAAACCTGGAATGGCTGAAAGGCATCAATAAAGTGGCGGTCACATCAGGTGCAAGCACCCCTACTATTGTTACAAAAGAAGTTATCGCGTTCTTAGAAAAATTTGATGAAGATGATCCACACACGTGGGATACTACAAGCAGTGTGAAACTGACAAAGATTCTCCCGAAAGTTAAAAAGAAAAAAACGGAGAGTAAGAGCTTCAGCTAATCGGGCTGTTCCCAATTAGCTTACAAAAAAGAATGAGGCTGGGACAAAACCCAGTGAATAAGAATGGCCCTCACTTATGTGAGAGCCATTTTTTTATATCTCATATTATTAATGGAGGTTGTATGTCAAAAAATACACTCGCTTGCCGCGGGCAAGGCTTCAGCTAATCGGGGAAGAACACCCCGATGGATCTTCAGCCCTTGCTTTTCCCGCAGGCGTCTCGTAATTTTTGACAACCAACGGGTTTGAAACAAAACTCATTTAAAAGAATGTACACAAAAAGGATACCTTCTGATAAAGTTAGAGTCACCACAACCAAACAGAATCGGAAGTATCCTTATGTTTAAAGATTATAACATGTTATATTTTAATTTACAAAATTAAAAATGTTAATTTCTTTGAAAGGCCAGCTTCTTTACATAAACCGGAACGGGTCAGTATGAACAGTTGAAACAAGAACCTCTGTACTGTAATTGTTTTTATCAACAAACTCTTTAATTTTTCTTCGGACGCCTTCTTTCATTATTTTTTCAACGTTATGGCCTGGGTCAACCATTGCCAATCCTTCCATCATAGCGTCATGAGCCACATGATAATATAAGTCGCCCGTCACATATACATCTGCTCCTTTAAAGAGCGCAGCAGATGTATATTTATTACCGTCTCCTCCAAGAACCGCTACCTTTTTTACCTGGCGGTCTCTTTCTCCAACTACGCGCACACCTTTAACATCAAAGGCTTTTTTTATTCTTTGTACAAAGTCATCAAGTGACAGAGCTTGTTCCAGGTAACCAACTCTTCCTAAACCATGTACTTTACCTGGAGAGGCCATTTCATAAAGATCATACGCGACTTCTTCATAAGGATGAGCTTTTTTCATAGCGTTCAGGACTTTCTTTTCAATACTTTCATGAAAAACACTCTCAATTTTCACTTCATCTACGTATTCCATTTCACCTTGCTCCCCAATAAATGGATCCGCTCCATCTCCAGGCTTAAAAGCGCCCATTCCTTTTGAATTGAAACTGCAATGACTGTAATTTCCAATATGACCCGCCCCTGCTTCTCCTATAGCTTCACGCACATCCGCGGCCTGGGCCTCAGGAACAAAGACAACGAGCTTTTTTAAAGGGTCATTCACCGTCTCCACCAGTACATCAACATCCTGCAAACCGATAGCTTCTGCCATCATGTCATTTACCCCTCCCGGAGCGACATCAAGATTCGTATGGGCTGCATAAACGGTTATGTCATGCTTAATCAGCTTTTCAATCGTACGGCCGTATGTGGAGTCTGTTCTTAGTGCCTTTATAGGCTTAAAAATAATAGGATGGTGAGCGATAATTAAATCAACCTCTTTTTCTATCGCCTCATCAACGACCGGCTCCAGCACATCCAGAGCTACCATCACTTTACTTACTTTTTTATTTAAAGTTCCTATCTGTAAGCCGATTTTATCTCCCTCGACAGCATAAGACTTAGGGGAAAATTGTTCAAAAGACTGTATAATCGTTTGACCGTTTGCTGGTTTCATTAAGCTAATTCCTCCTTCAGCCAGGTTATTTTCATTTTGATATCCTGCTTTTTCTCTCTTAACCCCGGGCGGGTTACTGCTGTTTCCAATTGTTTATCAATTTTCTCTAGTTGAGCTAATTCCCTTTTCCACTTCTTTTCAAAAGCAGAGTTTTTATTCTTTAAAAGGCAAGGACCCATCCACAGTTCCTTTTCCAGCATCGAGCTGTAATTTTTGCGAGCGTTTCCTTTCTCGGCAACTGCAATTTCATAAACATGGTCGTCCTCTTCAAGAATCGCTTCGTCAACCAGGTTCCATCCGTTGTCAAAGAGCCATTTTCGTACATGATCAGAAGCGACATTCGGCTGCAAAACCAGCCTGTTTACTCCTTTGAGCAGCTCTTTGTCTTTATCAAGGATTGAAGCTATTAAAGGTCCGCCCATCCCTGCGATTACTACTGTGTCAACGCTCTCTCCTTCCAGGACAGCTAACCCGCTCCCCAGTTTTGCCTTTATTTTATCATTTAAATTGTGTTTTATGATTTGTTCCCGGGCTGATGAGAGCGGCCCCTCATTGACATCACCTGCTATTACAAAAGGGCTCTTTCCTGTGTCTGTTAAATATACAGGCAAATAACCATGGTCAGATCCTATATCGGCCACCACGGCTCCTTCTTTTATAAATTGACTCACTTTTTCTAATCGTTTTGATAATTTATCTTTTTTCATCGTTTTCACCTGTATTTCTATTTCAATATATTAGAAAGAGAAGGATACACGATCCTTCTCTTCGTAAGTATTATTGATTTTCTGATAAGATATACTCTGCAACTGCTTCGGCATCTTCGCCTGTAACCAGATCTGCTGGCATACTTCCAGGTCCTTCTGAGATAGCCGACAGAATATCCTCTTCTGAATGTCCTCCGCTATCTAAAGCAGGTCCTGATGCACCTTCAAGGTCACCGCCGTGACAAGATGCACAGTTTTGCTGATAGACGCTTTCACCTAATTCAATAGGATCGTCAAACTCCTGCTCTTCCTCATTCTCTTCCCCATTCTCTGTAGCGGTGTCTGGACCAATATTAACACCGACAAAGGATAAAATGATAATTAAGCCAATCCCCAAGATGGCTGTTAGAGCAAAAGGGTAAAGGGGTTTTCCTCTCATCTTTATGTACCTCCCTTATCATTTCTCTAGATGGTATCCCCAACGTATTTTAAAGCTCTATTACATTGTATATGAAAATCAATTAATAGAAAAGGAAAATATATGCGGTTTCAACTGATCTTTTTTTACTTATTTTTTAAAAGCTCAGTCATTAACCTGGGATCATTTGTAATGATTCCATCCGCATTTAAGCGGGCACACCTTTTCGCATCTCTTTCCCTGTGTACGTTATAAGCACGGACAGGCAGTCCTTTTTTAGTCCATTTACGGTAATACCTCGAGGCCTGAAAATTATGCCGGATATGGATTGCATCCGCCTTAACTTTTTTAGCGTAGGACACTGCCCTGAAAACAGGGACTTTTGTAAGAAAAGCTGTTTGAATATCAGGATTCTGCCTTTTGACCTCACTTAAGTAAGAATGGTGAAAAGAAGAAATGATAGTCCTGTGAGCGACTTTGTATTTTTTAATTTCATTTAAACAGCTTTTAACAAAGTGTTCCGGTAATGCAGTCTGCTGTTTCAGCTCAACGTGTAAATCAAAAGTAAAATTAGCGGCCCACTCAAGCACTTCAGTAAAAGAAGGGATTTTCTCTCCGCGGAACTGTTCTTGAAAAAAGCTTCCTGCATCAAATTGTTTTAATTCTTTTAAAGTAAATTCCCTCACCGGTCCGCGTCCATTTGTTGTACGGTCAATTGTTGGATCATGAATAACCACAGGGATCTTGTCTTTTGTCCATTGCAAATCAAATTCAATACCATCTATAGGGTAAGTCGATGCTGAAATAAAAGATGCCATAGTATTTTCCGGGGTATAACGTTTGTTTCCCCGGTGGGCGATAATTTTCATACTTATTCTCCTCGTCTTCCCGCTTTATATACCGGGTTGTATCAGAGCGGTTAATAAAGAGCCCTTGTTCTGCCGACTGTATATAAATAATGGTAACGGAAACGCCAACCGCTGACAATCCATATCACAATATAGATGTACAGTAAAAAAAAGACCAGCTTATAAGCGGTCTTTTTCCAAAACTGATTCATATGATTTTTTTATAATTTCAATTGGGTGTTTTACTTTTTCAACAGCCAGCTGATTAAGCTGGTTCTTACACATTCCGCATTCTGTTACAATATAATCTTTTGTGCTTTCTGCAATAGTCTGCCTCATTCCGTTTCCTATTCTCATAGACAGCGGGTACTTTTCTTTCTTAAAACCAAATGTTCCGCACTGGCCGCAGCACCCGGCATCCATATCTTCAACCTTGTAATCCGGAATAAGCTCAAGTACATCTATAGCAGGGGTCCCTACTCCCTGGCCTTTCATATGGCAAGGAGAAAAATAACCGGCTTTCTCATCAAGAGAAGCTAGTGACATGTTCAGTTCCCCTTCTTCATAAAGCTTTCTCAGATACTCTTCAGAACCGTAAATATTTTTAGAAACTTTGACTGCTTCTTCTGTTTGAAGGAACGCAGGGTAATCTTTTTTTAATGAGCTGGCACAGCTTGAGCATGTTGTGACGATATCATAACCTTCGTTAACGTATAATAGTAAAGAATTTGTATTGCTGGAGGCGTTTTTCAGCCCCTGCTTCATCTGGCCGTTTGCAAACATAGGAACACCGCAGCATTTCTGTTCAGGCAAAGCAACCTCTATACCGTTGTACTCCATCACTTTTATAAAAGCTTCTCCAACGTGGGGAGCATTATATGTGGTGTAACAACCTGAAAAAAAAGCCACTTTTCTCTCCGTGGTTGCTTCTTTCTTTTTATATTTCTTTTTAAAATGATTATATTTGTATTCAGGAAATTGTCTTTCAGCAGGAATGTGCATCGTCCACTCCATCAGCTTTCTCGCAGGTTTTATTTTCATCACTTTATTGGTTACAGGGGCAAAAGCTGAAGCAAGCTTTCCTACAAGCTCGGCCCTGCTCAGGGTTAAATCGCGTAAAGTTGTACCTGACTTTTCAGCGTGTACCGCCTTACCGTATGCCGTTAACAAAGAGACATGGACTCCCTCCGGACACGATCTGTCACACGTTCCGCACAAAGTACACAGTTCAATTGACGGTTCGTTTACGGTTATTTGATTATCTGTTAACCGTTTATATTCTGGTCCGAGGTGCTTCGGTCCCCCAAAGTCCAATGAAACGCCGGAAACCGGACAAATTACCGTACAGGCATTGCATTTGAGACACTTATCAAAAGAATTATCTATTACACTCCACTCCGGCATGCTTTTTCCCTCCTGGCGTCTTTTTTGAAAAAGGAACAGAATAGCTTGTACAAATCGTATAGATTCCTCCAGCTATCCAAGTATCTGTCCAAGGAACCTTTTTCGTTCCTCCTGCATAATAAACATTTCTTAACTTATGTTTATTTGTTCCATCTTTATTTACCGGCTGATTTATAGTTGTGTCTCTGAGCCCGTCAGTTGTCAGTTCCAGCCCCCCGCCAATAATCCCTCCTGTAGCTATAACAAGTTTTTTCAGCTTGATCCCTTCGTTTGTACCTTCTGTAAACAGATCTGTCACTTTGTCATTTTTCACTTCGACTGAATAGGTGGTCTTATTTTCTATAAATCGTATTCCCTGGTTTACTGCATATTTTTTTAAAGCGGAATATAATCGGACAGCCGCTGCATTAGGAGGAAGCCCGGGCGCCTCTGTTACACTGCAGCTAAATGCCTCCTTCAGCTCCTGCATGACCAGCTGGGAATTTTTAATTCCAAGACACGATGGAAGAACCATCATATCGCATGACTTAACATTCTTTTTTTTCATTTCTTTCTTAAGGGCAGATATTAAGGCCGCTCTTCCTGAAGCTTCGTCAAGCTGTCTGGCCACATCTGCCTGGGAAAGTACTCTCCCGGCTTTTAGGCCTAAATCTGCACTAAGAGCTGAAACTGACAAACCAGGATACTCTGTGAGCAGATTCTCTTTAACGTAGCGAGGCTGAAAATCGATGATCTCTTTGATCCCTGCTATAATTATGTCTCCTTCTTCAGGTATTTTGCTGACTGTATGCGGATAGAGGGCAGTTTGTTTTATAAATCCCGCCCCTGTTAATACAGGTGTAAGTTTTTCAATAGAACCTCTATAAGGAAGGCCTAATTTGCCAGTCAGCGCTTTGAACCAGTCAGCCGCTTCTGACAGTAGCGAATCAGAAATCTGTTCATTAACGAAAAATGCGCGGGCATCTGTGAGGTTTTCAGATCTGCCCGGGAGCAAATCCATAAATGCGGTAGACTGAATTATTTTGCCGATCCCTTTGGAGACTACTGCTACATGATTATTGTTTTCTTTAGCGCGTATTGCTGTAAGCAGCCCTGCCAGCCCTTGACCTATGACGACGATATCATACATGAGCTTTCCCGCCTTTCTTAATGCCAAGCGACACAGCAGTTACACCTTCCATCATTTTTAACTGCCTGTCTGTCGCCCCGTGCGCAACCACATTCATTCCCTTTTTTCTTTTATCCATTCCATCTGTTAAAGCTTCTGCAGCTTCCTCTCCCGAGACGCCTTCTTTTTCCACTGCGAGAGCCGCTGTCCTGTGGTAGCAGTAGCTCCCTTGGCATGGCCCCATTCCCAGTCTCGTTCTGCGCCGAAGGTCTTCCAGGTTAAAATGGTTACTTTGATTAATATATAGCTGTATTTCGGCCCAAGTGACTTGCTCGCATTCACAGACTACTCTGTTATCCTCTTCTAAGTTAGAGTGAATCTGACTGTTGTTAATCCCTGCCCATGAACAGAGTTTCTTTTTAGCAAGAGCCGGTAAACTCGGATGCTTCAGAAATTCTTTGGATTGACGTGGGGGGACGGCAATTTCTTGAGTAAGACAGCCCTGGTGCAGTCCAAGTTTTTCACAAATTAAATCTGCCGTTTTTTCAGCCATATAACGAAAAGTGGTTAATTTCCCCCCGGTAATTGTAATAAATCCTTTTAGACCTTCACGCTTCTCATGATCAAGCAAAGCCATTCCCCTGGTCACGTTACGTCCGCTTAAGTCCTTCTCTCCTTCTTCCTCGAACAGCGGCCTGCTCCCGCTGAATGCTCTGATCGACCGTATGTTAGAAAGATTTGGAATCAATGCCTTTCCATCTTCCACCATCTGTTTAAATTCTTCTCTTTCCAATGAGGTGTCATCCGGTTTCTCAACATTGCGGCCTGTTGTTCCAAAAATGGTGACGTCATGGGCAGGCACAAAAATATCAGCATCCCCCGGCATACGGAGCCTGTTTATGACTTGCTTATTAATCCGATGATTTAAAACAGTAAGCATTCCTTTATTGTTAATCACTTTTAAAGGAATCTGGGCAAGCTTTGCTATATACGCCCCCCATGGGCCTGAGGCATTTACAATAACAGGCGCATGGATTTCTTTCTCCACGCCTGTATAACGGTCTCTGGCCACAACATAAGATACCTCTGCATTCTTAGTTTCAATTCGGCTGACGGTATGATAAGTGAGTAAACCTGCTCCCCTATTTAAAGCATCAGCGGCTACATCTGTCAGCATAGTAAAAGGGTCTACAGAAGCGTCAGGCACTCTGTAGACAGCTTCTGCCCTTTTATTTAAATAAGGTTCCTGCATGAAAGCCTCTTCTAAAGAGATCTTTTCAACAGGTATACCTGTTTCATTACACATATTCACCCATTTATGGACATAATCATCGGGATCTTCAGGGATTTTTACAAATAGCCCTCCAGTGTGTTCAATAGACCCCGGCACTGTCTTTTTAAGAATAATATTTTCCCGGTAGCATTCTATTGCTGCCTCTTTGTCTTTAACAGCATATCTTCCCCCTGAATGCAAAAGCCCATGATTTCTTGTAGAAGTCCCATGGCCCAAATCAAATTGCTCAACAAGTATAGTTTTAATTCCCCTTAATGCCAGATCACGCAGGAGCCCGGTACCAGTCATGCCGCCTCCTATAATTACCACTTCTGTTTCAAATTTTTCCCTCACTCTGATCCCCCCTGAAAGCTAATAGAAAAACAGTTTGTGAATAAATGAACATAATAAATAAAATAAAAGCCATAAAAGCTTAAGAGGCAGGTACCCCCACTAAGCTTTTATGGCTTTCTCCTTTTCTCCAAGCCACACTATTATATTATCTGACTTGAGCATAGCACAAATAATAAGTTAACAGCCGCCTGTCCGATGACGATATTGTGGCATTTAAGCGTTTATTCAAGAAAGTCTTTTAAACGTTTGCTTCTGCTCGGGTGGCGCAGCTTTCTTAACGCCTTAGCTTCAATCTGGCGAATCCGTTCCCTCGTTACTCCGAATACTTTTCCTACTTCTTCAAGGGTGCGGGTTCTGCCATCATCTAATCCGAAGCGGAGACGCAAAACGTTTTCTTCCCGGTCTGTAAGTGTGTCAAGTACATCCTCAAGCTGCTCTTTCAGCAATTCGTATGCCGCTGCATCTGAAGGGGCAAGAGCTTCCTGATCTTCGATAAAATCCCCTAAGTGAGAGTCGTCTTCTTCACCAATTGGTGTCTCCAAAGAAACTGGCTCCTGGGCTATTTTCAAGATTTCCCTTACTTTATCAGGGGTCAATTCCATTTCTTTAGATACTTCTTCAGGTGTCGGCTCCCTTCCCAGGTCCTGTAAGAGCTGCCGCTGGACTCTGATTAATTTATTAATCGTTTCCACCATATGAACAGGAATCCGAATCGTTCTCGCCTGGTCGGCAATCGCACGTGTGATCGCCTGACGGATCCACCAGGTTGCATAGGTACTGAATTTGTATCCTTTATTATAATCGAATTTTTCCACCGCTTTAATCAGTCCCATGTTCCCTTCCTGAATTAAATCAAGGAAGAGCATTCCACGGCCAACGTAGCGTTTAGCAATACTAACAACAAGACGTAAGTTTGCCTCTGCTAAGCGTCGTTTAGCTTCTTCGTCCCCATCTTCAATCCTCTTCGCCAGATCAATCTCTTCAGAAGCAGAAAGCAAAGGGACACGCCCTATTTCTTTAAGGTACATACGCACCGGATCATTAATTTTTATGCCTGGAGGCACGCTTAAATCATTTAAATCAAAAGCTTCTTCCTTTTCGACCTGCTGGAGACTTGGCACCGTCTCATTATCATTCAATATTTCTACACCTTGCTCTCCAAGGTATTCGAAGAACTCATCCATTTGATCTGAATCCTGATCAAATGCACCTAACCTCTCGGTGATTTCTGCGTAGGTTAAGGTCCCCCTCTTTTTCCCTGATTCTACTAACTGGTCCTTAACTTGATCGATGGTTAAATCACCTTCCGCCATCGGGCGAATTGGTTTCTCAGCCATACGACCCCTCCTTCCTAAAGTTCACAACAATGTCCGAAATGTCTATTACTGTTCCTTCAACTCTTTATTGATTTTGACTATTTCCATTGCAATTAAAGCTGCTTCCTTATATTCTGCGACTTCTTCAGCTTTTTTTTGCTTTATTTTTAACTGCTCAATTTCTTTTCTTTTCGGAAATTGACGGAGTTGTTTTAAGTAATCGTTCAGCTCTTGCTCAGAAAGGTCAATATTGACCTTCTTCATTGCAAGTTCAGTGGTTATTTTCCGTAAATGTTTATCCTCTATACGTTCTATAAAATGAGAGGGATCAGGTTCATAGCCTTCTCCATAATAACTATAGATAAGTGCAGCAATAGCCTGATAAGCATCGTAATGAAATTCGCCGCCCACTTCCTTCTGTACCTGTTCCGCAATTGAACGGGACTGAAGCATAAGGGCGATAAGTTCCCTTTCAGCATTCTCATGGGCGGAAAGCATTTTTTTGGCAACGTTAAGGCTTTTCGTCTGAACGGCCTGGTAAACCTGACGCTTTTGCTTTTTTTGCTGTGATTTAATAACTTCAGTCTGCTCCTGCTTTAGCGCTTCAAGAGATAGAGAAAACTCATCTGCAAGCTGCCTTAAATAATAATCTCTTTCAACAGCACGCGGGAGCTGACTTACAGCATTAACCATTTGTTCTATATAATTCAGACGGTCCCCTTCATATTGAAGGTTTTTACCCCGCCGGTAATACCTGAATTTGAATGCGGTAAAAGTCATGTAATTTGAAATGACATCCTGTAAAAATCTTTTTGGCCCATGTTTCTGAATGTAGTCATCCGGGTCATATCCTTCAGGAAGACTGGCTATGACCACTTCTGCTCCGGTATTTTGTAAAATCCGTGCATTTTTATAAGTCGCATTCATCCCTGCCTCATCAGAATCGTAACAGAGAATCACTTTGTCAGCATTCCTGCGGATCATTTTGGCCTGGTTCTCTGTCAAAGCAGTCCCCAAACCTCCTATCCCGTTGTCTATACCCGCTCGCCAGGAGGATATAACATCGACGTACCCTTCGAAAAGCACTGCTTCATTTTTCTTTCTGATCGAAGGTCTGGCCTGATGAAAAAAATATAAATTCTCACTCTTATTAAAAACTTCCGATTCGGGACTGTTTAAATACTTAGGGTGGCCTTCGTTTAACACCCTTCCGCCAAAAGCGATCATATTACCACGGCGGTCCCAGATCGGAAACATAATTCTGTCTCTGAACCGGTCGTATGGCTGACCATCCGACTCACGCAAACCGACGAGGCCGCATTCAGCCATTTCATCCATTTTAAAAGACCGTTTTTTTAAGAATTGAGAAAGAAAATCCCATGAATTCGGAGCATAACCAATCTGGAAATGATCAATCATTTCCTTGGTAAACCCTCTCTTCCTTAAATATTCACGTGCTTCTCTCCCTTCATCTGACACCGTAAGGATATGGTGATAGAGTTTAGCGGCAAATTTGTGGCCTTCATACCAGTGCTTCATTTTGTCTGAAAGTTCCGGCTTGCGCCTGGCTTCCGTCTCAAGTTCAGGCAAGGACACATTTGTCTGTGATGCTAACTTTTCTACCGCTTCTATAAAGCTGATCCCCTCTGTTTCCATAATGAAAGAGAATGCATTGCCCCCGGCTCCGCAGCCGAAACAGTGGTATAACTGTTTATCAGGTGATACAGAAAAAGATGGCGTTTTTTCACCATGAAAAGGGCACAGACCTACAAAGTTTCTCCCCTGCTTTTTCAATTGAACATATTCGCTGACGACGTCTACTATATCTAATGCCTGGCGAATTTCTTCGATTTTTTCTTCGGGAATACGTTGAGCCACATTTCTCACCAACTTTCTTCCCTTTTATTTAAAGGATGGCGTATACCCTTTCGCCTCCCCAATCAAATTTCCTGCCGGTCAGATAAGATTTTTTCGAGTTCCACCTGAAAAAATTCCCTATCTTCCTTCAGCATCTTTTTAGGGCCTTTCGTTTTTTTGCCCGCCCTTCTTCTTTTTGCATCGGCATGTCTTCTATCCAGTAAAAAGTCAATCTCAAGGTCAGACACCCTTGTCCCTCTCGGAGTAAGGACAGTTACCTGTTTAGCGAGAAGCAGCCCAGCTAAGCCCAGATCCTGAGTGACCACTATATCGCCCGGAGCCACTTGATTAGATATAACCATATCTACTGCTTCTCTGTCAGGATCCGTCACTACTTCTTTTACATTTGGCGGGAAAGCCTTCTTTCTTGAATGGGCGTAAGAAGAAACAAATACTACGTTAATGTCGTACGCCGTTGCACTGGATAAAATTTCTGACGTTACAGGACATCCGTCTCCATCGACAAAAATCTTGTTATTTTTTATGTGCATCAATTGATAATTCTACACCCTTTTCAATAATCCTTCTTTTCTTCCTACTTTTTATATAACTTCTTGTTTCCTAATACCTGCCCTTACTATCTTTACCAAAAAAATCAAAAAAAGTCTTGACTTTTACAATTTATTCGTTCTCATGGTGTTTATGTTAGTATTTTTATAAAATTATCAAGTCACAATACTTCATTATAAAGGAAAATCACTTTTTACGCTATAAGTTTAATTAAAATTATTTTGCAAGGCGAAATTTTAAAATACTGGAAAAAAAACGGGGCTACTAAAGGGATTTTTCTTGTATATGGCGGTTCACTTAAATAGGATGAAATTAAAACTTATATAAAAGAACATCCGGCCAACATTTAAAATATTGGTCGGATGCCTTTAAGGTTACTTCTTTATCCTGGCTTTTCCCAAGAACTAATTACTATTATTTTTGTGGACCAGCTGATAAATAAGGTTAGCCGTTTCTTCCACCGCTTTCGCAGAAACATCAATCACCTGACAGCCTATATCCTCCATAATTTTCTCAGAGTATCTCAATTCTTCTTCAATTCTGCTTATGGCAGCATAATTAGCCTTCTCTTTTAATCCCAGTGCTTTAAGCCTTTCTGTCCGGATCCCATTTAATTTCTCGGGACTGATTTTCAGGCCGATAACTTTTTCAGCAGGTATTGAAAATAATTCCTCCGGTGGTTCCACTTCCGGTACAAGCGGAACATTCGCCACTTTAAGCCTTTTATGGGCTAAATATTGGGATAAAGGTGTTTTAGATGTTCTGGAAACTCCTATAAGCACCACATCCGCTCTTAAGATACCGCGTGGATCCCTTCCATCATCATATTTAACAGCAAATTCGATCGCTTCCACTTTGCGGAAATAATCCTCATCTAACGTATGCATCAATCCGGATTCATTTTTTGGGGCATCATTCAGCCGCTCCTGCATGATATTAATAAGCGGAGATAAAATATCATAGACAGGTATATTATTTTTGTCTGCTTGTTTAATTAAATGATTCTTCACTTCAGGCAAAACAACTGTAAAGGCGATGACTCCTTTATTGTCTTTCGCCTGGGCAATGACGTCATCCACTGTACTCAGGTCCTCTACATAAGGAATGCGGCGAATGACAGTCTTATCTTCATCAAATTGGCTCAGAGCCGCTTTAACTACCAGTTCAGCAGTTTCCCCAACTGAATCTGAAATAACATACACGATAGAATGGTTTAGTGAATTCATCATCCAGCCTCCTGGTTCTTTAAGTATGGATATCGTCGTTCGCAATATAAACGAAAGCTTTTGTGACATTCGTTTTAGTTAATCTCCCTATGACTTCGTGATTAACTGTGCCGTTATCTTCTACTTCGCGGACCACAGGAAGTCCGTCAATCTGTTTGTTTATCAGTTTATTAGCCACTTCCAGCATAGAATCAGACGGTTTACAAGTCGTCACGTTCGGCATCCTGGTCATAATAATACTGATCGGCACGGATTCCAGATCCTGCTTACCCATACTCGCTCTCAACAAATCTTTTCGGGAGAGAATCCCAACAAGGTGCGCTTGTTTGTTAACAACAAATAAAGTACCCACGTCTTCAAGAAACATCGTACATATTGCATCATAGACAGAAGCTGATTCATTCACTACTACTGGAATAGACTGAAATTCTTTCACCGTCAGTTTTTTCATACGCTCATTAAAAAGCTGACCACCTGTTTTCCCTGTATAATAGTAGCCTACACGCGGCCTCGCATCCAGGAACCCTGACATCGTTAAGATGGCAAGGTCAGGTCTGAGTGTAGCCCGGGTGAGGGAGAGCTTTTCTGCAATCTGCTCTCCTGTAATCGGCCCGCTTTCTTTTACAATTTCTAAAATCTGTTCCTGTCTTTCATTCAATTCCAATGCCTTCACCGTCCTCTACATTAAGGCAAACTTATTAATAACCTGGTATGTTTTATTATACCTTAACCGGTAACATTTCGAAAACGGTTCTAACTTTCCGAGTGAAATACGATCGCATTGAAGTCGGCAAATGATGTAATGATGTCAGAAACCATTGCCATTTGGGCTAAACGATTTTGTTTTAGTTCTTCATTGCTGGTCATTACCATTATATTGTCAAAATAATCATGAATGACCGGGGCAAATTCCTGTAATTCTTCATATGCTTCTTCTACTTTGCCTTCCTCTAACAAACCTCTTATAGATTCTTTTTTACTTTCAGCAAGATCATAAAGCGTTTTTTCCTGACTCTCTGTTAAAAGTGAAGATTCTACAGCTGTTTTTTGGCCAGCTGCTTTTTTGGATATGTTTGTTACTCTGCTGAAAGCTTCCACATCTTTTTTAAACGTCTCCGAAGCCAAGGTTTCCATTAAAAACTGTCCCTTTTGAACGATTGTATCTACTCTTCCTACATTACTTTTTAAGACGGCGTCTACTACGTCATATCGTATGCCTTTATCATGTAAAAGATTTTTGTATCTCAATTTCACGAATTCAAGCAGATCCTTCAGTACGTCATCTTTAGGACGTTTAATGATACCCAGCCCGGAAGCAAGATCTAAAGCTTCTTCCATAAATCCAAGTAAATCAGTTTCCCATTTCTGATCGAGAAACACCTGTAATACGGCTGCAGTCTGGCGTCTCAGACCATGAGGATCCTGTGACCCAGTTGGAATATTCCCTATACCAAAACTTGTTACAAGAGTATCCACTTTATCAGCTGCACTGACGTAAGCCCCTATTGCATGAGAAGGGGTTCTGTCTCCTGATTGTTTCGGCAGATAATGTTCACGAATAGCGGCTGCCACTTCTTCAGGTTCTTCTGATTTAAGAGCATATTCTTCACCCATTCTCCCTTCCAGTTCAGGGAACTCATTGACCATATGAGTCACTAAGTCAGCTTTCGATAAGTGGGCAGCACGCCTTGTATATTCGAGCTCCTCTTTATTTGCACCGGCTTTCTCTGCAATTTTTACTGCAAGAATTTCAATTCTTCTTACTTTATCAGCAACCGATCCTAACTCTTCGTGATAGACGATCGATTCAAGGCGCGGAAAATATGAATCCAACGGCTTTTTTAAATCTTCCTGGTAGAAAAATTCTGAGTCTGCTAGGCGGGCACGCAAAACTTTCTCATTTCCTTTTTGCACATTTTCCAAGTGACGGTGGTCCCCGTTTCTGACAGTTACAAAATAAGGAAGAAGATCTCCTGCATCATTTTTCACCGGGAAATAACGTTGATGCTCCCTCATTGAAGTGATCAGGACATCGTCAGGTACTTTTAAAAACCTTTCATCAAATGTACCGTATAGAGCAGTCGGGTATTCAACTAAATTATTAACTTCTTCAAGTAATTCTTCATCAATTGGAATGGTCCATCCTTCATCATCTGCAAGCCGTTCTATTTGAGTGCGGATCGCCTGTTTTCTTTCTTCGGGCAGAACGATAACATGTTCCTGCAATAATTGCCGCCTGTAGTCGGACGCTTCTTCCAGTTCCACTTTTGAACCCAGAAAACGATGCCCGTACGTCGTATTCCCTGTTTTAACATTCGTGATCTCAAAAGGAATTACTTCGTTTCCGTATAAAGCAACAAGCCATTTGATCGGGCGTACAAACCTAAGCTCATTAGTCCCCCACTTCATATTCTTCGGAAATGGAATGCTTAATATGACATCTTTTAATTCAGGAAGGAGATTTTGTACAGGTTCTCCTGCTGTAAACTTTTTAACGTGCACATACTCTTCACCTTTAACTTCTTTAAAATAAAGGTCCTCTACAGTGACTCCCTGGCCTCTTGCAAACCCATGGGCTGCTTTAGACCATTCTCCTGCTTCATCCAGTGCTATTTTCTTAGAAGGTCCTTTTGCCTCTTCTTCACTATCTTCCTGCTTTTCTACTAAAGCGTGGATAAGAACCGCTAATCTTCTCGGTGTAGCGAAGGTCTCAACTTTATCAAAACTCAAACGGGATTGGTTAAGCCACTGTTCTGTACGCTCCTGAAATTCGTTTAGCGCCTTTGTTACAAATCTGGCAGGCATTTCTTCAAGACCTATTTCCACGAGCATTGATCGGTTATTCATTCAAATCGGCCTCCTTTACTTTTAACATTGGAAATCCAAGATCTTCTCTTATGCTGTAATACTGTCTGGCGCAATTCCTGGCTAAATTTCTGACTCTGCCAATATAGCCCGTTCTTTCAGTTACTGAAATAGCACCTTGAGCATCAAGTAAGTTAAAGACATGGGAACACTTGAGTACATAATCGTAAGACGGAATAACCAGTTTGTCGTCTAATGCTCTTTGAGCTTCTTTTTCATACATGTTAAATAATTGGAACAGCATAGCTGCATCAGCTGTTTCAAAAGAATATTTAGATTGTTCATATTCATTCTGCAAAAAGACATCGCCGTAAGTGAATCCATTAACCCACTCGAGGTCATACACATTCTCTTTATCTTGAATATAAGAAGCGAGCCTTTCAAGCCCGTAAGTTATTTCAACAGAGACCGGATTCGCATCAAGGCCTCCAACCTGCTGGAAGTATGTAAATTGGGTAATCTCCATACCATCAAGCCAGACTTCCCAACCCAGTCCCCAGGCAGCCAGCGTCGGGGCTTCCCAGTTATCTTCTACAAAACGTATATCATGCTCTTCAGGTTTAATGCCCAATTGTTTTAAGCTTTCTAAATATAACTCCTGGATATTATCCGGTGAAGGTTTCATGATGACTTGAAACTGGTGATGCTGATATAACCTGTTTGGGTTTTCCCCGTATCTTCCATCAGTTGGTCTTCTGGACGGTTCCACATAGGCTACATTCCAAGGTTCAGGCCCAATACTCCGCAGGAAGGTCATAGGATTCATTGTCCCTGCTCCCTTTTCAACATCATAAGGCTGTAAAATTAAGCAATTTTGTTCTCCCCAAAACTTTTGTAATGTGAGAATCATTTCTTGTACATTCATTTGCTTCCCTCCATGTTATTAATCAGTTTATAAACTCCGTATTGCTATTTGCACACAGAAATAAAAAACTCCCGTCTCTATATCCTTAAAGGATATAGGGACGAGAGTTACCCGCGGTTCCACCCTAGTTGCACTGACAGATCTGTAAGTGCCGCTTTAAAGTACTATGCTCCGGAACGCCTTCCTTATCATCAATATGCTCAGCTTCCACCGTCCTAAGCTCGCTTAACCAGTTATATTGAGGGGATAAGTACTACTCTCCTTCAGCGCATAAATTATTATCTGATTTGCTTATTAACAAATCTTACTCAAAAACCGCTTAACTGTCAACGTCCGGCTGCGAAAATCGCGTCATTTGATCTAAAAAACGTTTAGATTTAAGTTTAATACCCACGTATTCCTGATAGTATAGCTCCAAAACTTCTTTAAGCTGTTTTTTTGTCTCCTCTTTAACAGAAATTTGCCCGATCCTTGCCGGATTTATTTGCTGAAACAGCCTTAATAGCTTCATAACAGCTGGTGACACTTTCAAATGATAGTCATCATTAGCAAGACATTGTGTGCACAAGGCTCCGCCAAACCTTAAAGAAAACATAAAAGGCAAATCTGTATTTCCGCAATTGGCACACTCATGAAGGGTTGGTGTAGAGCCTGAATAAGTGAGCATTTTTGTTTCTAAAATCCGAAGCAGAATTTCCCCGTCATCGCCTTCGTTCAGGTGATGTAACAGCTGATAAAGCAATTCGAAGAGATAAGGGTTTTTATCCTGATCTTCAGTAAGCCTGTCTATCAGTTCGACCATCACTGCCCCGTACGCTGTTACCATGAGGTCGCTTCGCACATCTCTGAATGAATCTATAATATCAGCCTGATTCAACGTGCCTATACCTTTTGACTTCTGGTATATAAAAGTGCCATAAACAAAAAGCTGCGAGACAGAAGCAAAGCGGCTTTTCGGCCGCTTTGCTCCTCTGGCCATTAATGCTGTCTTTCCGTTTTCCCTTGAATAGACAGTAAGAATTTTATTTGTCTCGCCGTAATCGTTCGTTCTAATTATTATTCCTTCTATTTTTTGTAACAAATCCGCCACCTGCCATTTCTAGGTGAGCAAAGGTCATTAATGAATGAGTGACTCATTCTCTTCAGAATAAATCTCATCTTCCGGTAATGCGCTTTCGTCCCCCTCTTGGGACAATTCTTTATATAACAGATAAGATTCCACGTTGCCTGTTTTGGAGAATACATGCCAGGATAACTGCCGCATAGGAATGCTCCACCTTTCTTTGTACAGACGTAATTGTTTACCTGTTATGATGACCTGCTGCGCTTTTTTAATGTCAAGGAAATATTGACAGTTTAAATTTCTGGTTCGAGGTATATTTTTGAAAGTAGCAGATATTAATATTCTTCTTCATCGTAGCCGAAATTTTTTAAATACTTCGGTTTGTTTCTCCAGTCTTTTTCTACCTTCACCCACAGTTCAAGAAATATTTTGGAACCGAGAATATTTTGAATATCTTCTCTCGCCAGCTTGCCTATTTCTTTCAGCATTTTACCTTGTTTGCCAATAATAATACCTTTCTGTGAAGATCTTTCCACTACAATAACAGCCCCGACATACACAGTTTCACTGTTTTCCCTTCTCTTTATCTGCTCAATTTCAACAGCAATAGAATGCGGGATTTCTTCATGAGTCAGATGAAGCACTTTCTCACGAATCATTTCAGACATAAGAAACCTTTCCGGATGATCTGTAACCTGATCCTCCGGGTAAAACTGCGGACCTTCTTCAAGATAAGCATATACCTGCTCCAGCAATGCTGGAACATTATTTCCTTGTAACGCAGAAACAGGAATTACTTCTTTAAATGGAAATAAGCTCATATATTCCTCAATTAACGGAAGAAGCTGGTCAGGGTGGATTTCATCAATTTTATTGATAATGAGAAAGACCGGGGTGTCAATATTTTTAAGGCGTTCGATAATATATTCGTCTCCGCGGCCTTTCCCTTCCTTGGCATCCACAAGGAATAAAACGACATCCACTTCCCTAAAGGTGTTTTGAGCTACACGTGTCATAAAGTCTCCTAAACGGTGTTTAGGTTTATGGATCCCGGGTGTATCAATGAATACTATTTGTCCTCTTTCCTCCGTATAAACCCCTTGAATTCTGTTTCTTGTTGTTTGGGGCTTATCGCTCATTATAGCAATCTTTTGTCCTAAAACCTGGTTTAACAAAGTTGATTTACCTACATTAGGCCGCCCGACTAACGCAGCAAATCCTGATTTTTGTGTCAGAGACTGATTAGTCATGCAGATCCTCCGGTGAAAAAGCCCCCGGCAGTAAATCCTCGACTGTCCATTCTGCCGTGTTTCCTTTTAAGTTAGTGAGAAAAACTTTTGTATGAGGCTGCAAGAGTTCGGACATCACCTGGCGGCACGCCCCGCACGGAGAGACAGGACCGTCTGTATCAGCTGCAACGGCAATAGCATCAAATTCGCGGACCCCTTCAGAAACAGCTTTAAAAATAGCTGTTCTTTCAGCACAGTTACACATACTGTATGCAGCATTTTCTATATTGCAGCCCCTGTACACCGTCCCGTCTTTTGAAAGCAGTGCTGCTCCTACCTGGAAACGTGAATATGGCACATACGCTTGTTTTCTTGATTCGATTGCTTCTGATAATAATTGTTCTTTATTCATACCTATCACCTCAATTAAATTTCACACGCTATAGAAACAGTTCAATGATGTGAGGGATAAAGATCATAACCCCAGCTGCCACAGCTGTTAAAGCAAAAATAAAAACGGCGCCGGCGGCTGCATCTTTAATAACTTTTGCCCGCTCATCATAAGTTTGTACAATCAGGTCCACTAAATGCTCTATAGCCGTGTTTATAAGCTCCAGGCCAATGACCGCCCCAATAACCACAGCTAAAACCGCCTGCTGCTCTATTGGTATTTGCAGTAATTGCGCTGATATAAAAACTGCGGCAGCCACCAGTACGTGGATACGAAAGTTTTGTTCATGCTTCCATGTATGCTGTATTCCTTTACATGCATAATAAAAGCTTTTTTTCAGCCGCTTCCAGGAGACAAAAGGCCTGTTATTTTTTAAGGCCATGTTTTTGAAGAATATCCTCTTGTTTAGTAAACATTTGTTTTTCCTGTTCTTCTGATTCATGCTCATATCCAATTAAATGCAAAAACCCGTGAACAGCCAAAAAACAAAGTTCTCTTTCGAATTGGTGCCCAAATTCCGCAGCCTGAGCTTTAGCACGTGGCAAAGAAATAATAATATCTCCCAGAAGATGCGGTGCCTCGGGATGGTCTAAAGTTTCATCTCCTTCATCGAGAGCAAACGACAGCACGTCCGTAGGACGGTCTTTATCCCGGTATTCTTTATTAAGCACCTGAATTCTTTCATCAGAGACGAAGGTAACTGAAATTTCTGTATTTCCGCCAACACTTTCATAATCAAGGGCGGTTTCCAATACGCTTTGAACCAAATTTTGTTCTTCCTCAGATAATAGCTCCGTTTCATCAATTATATCTATAACATATTCGTTCATGAGTCGGCCTCCTTTTCCTTCAACTCGTCTACCGGGTATTCAATTCGTGAATGAAAGGTCCCCTGCAATGTTTCACACATAGTAGTAGCAGCCATTTTCAGCTCTTTAAAGGTAATATCACACTCATCAAACTGTCCATCTTCCAGCCGGTCCAGCATAATTTTTTTAACCAGCCCTTCAATTTTTTCTTTTGTCGGATTCGGCATGGAACGGACTGCCGCTTCCACACAATCTGCCAGGCCTACAATAGCTGCTACTTTCGTTTGGGCTTTAGGCCCGGGATATCTGAATTCTTCTTCTTTAATCTTATCCTCAGACTCCTTGGCAGCTTTATGGTAAAAATATTTTAATAACGTCGTTCCGTGATGCTGTTCTGCAATGTCAATAATTTCTTTAGGAAGTTTATATTGTTTTAACATTTCCGAACCATCGTATGGATGAGAAATAATAATCGTCTTGCTGAGCTGCGGTGATATTTTATCATGAGGGTTATCAATTTTCATTTGGTTTTCTATAAAAAAGTGAGGGCGTCTTGTTTTTCCAATATCATGGTAATAGGCTCCCACTCTTGCGAGTAAACCATTCGCACCGACTGACTCACACGCGGCCTCGGCCAAGTTGGCAACTATGACGCTGTGATGATAAGTTCCAGGTGCTTTAAGCAGGATTTTTCTTAAAAGGGGATGGTTAGGGTTTGACAGTTCAATTAATTTAGTCGTAGATAAAATGCCGAAACCTGTTTCAAAAAAAGGCAGAAGACCAAGCGCCAGCACCACCGATAAAAAACCGGCTAAGGCAGCGAAGCCCAAGTTTGAGCTGATTTCCATCCAGCTGTATTGAGCATTTTTAAGCATTAAAATGGAAGTGACTACCAAAATATTAATAACAGCTACAAAGAAACCAGTCTGGAGCATTCTGATTATACGTTGGGACTTGCCTAAAAAGAAAACACCTGCGACCCCACTGAAGAAGATATATATGCCGTGAGTAAAATTTACCACCCCTGCCGCTTCCTGATTAAACATAATGCTGGCAATTATAGCAAAAATAATACTCGAGAATAACGCTACCCTGGACTGAAGGAGAGTAGTAATAAGCATCGTCCCCATCGCTACAGGCGCTATAAACGTCAATCCGTGGACATCCGTTCCATGCATAAGACTAATCACTTTTAAGATTACCAAGGTCAGCGCATAAATAGCTCCATACATCAGTAAATGAGTATTATTAGACTGGAGAGTCGTTTTAGCATCATTTAAATAAAAAGCAAGCATAGATATTAATAATACTATAATAATTCCCAATCCAATATATGGGTAAACCATCGGCACTTCTTCGGTTAATCCAACTAACGAGAGCTTTTGATAAATCTCTGCTGTAATGACCTGCCCTTCTTCCACCAGGAGCTCCCCTTCTCTGATCATCACCGGTTCAACCACTTCTGCCGCTGTATGCCTTGCGTCCTCTGTCGCTTCCTCATCCAGCATATAATTGGCTGTAATACCAAACCGGGCAATTTCTGCCATGGCTCTTAAAAGCTGGGGATCAACTGCAGAGATATCTACTTTTCTTTCTGCTCTGTCTCTAGCTTCATCGACTTCATCCATTTTCACTTCATCAGTCATAACATCATACACAGCACTCGCAGTCGTTTCCTGAGCAATCTGCAGATCTTCAGGTGAAGCATTTAACAGCGATAGCAGGGCAGTATCAGAAAGATTGTCCACTGTTTCTCCAGGGAGCATTTCCTTTAATATATCCAGCTGTTCTTCCAGTGGTATGTCTTCAGTTCCAGAGTCCAGCTCATTCTCATTTATCGTTTGCTCCTGAAGCTCGTCCTCACTGCCGGCGGCTTGAAGCTGAACTTGTTCTACTGAGCTGAAAATATCCTGTATACGCTCTATTTGATTCTGAGCATACCTTGTTTTAGTTGAATAAACAGGGTCTACAGCCTCATACGCTTCCTGTTGCAACCGTTCTGTTTCCTGTTTATTTTCAATCGTAAGAGGAGAACGTATATCCTGCTCTGAAATCGACCCTTGCTCCACCTCCAGAGTCTCCGGAATGACATTAGTCACTAACAATCCATATGTAAGCACACCTAATAAAGCAAACAAAAAAATCCGAATATACCGGTGTTTTTTTAAATTCCTCCACCAGCCTTGATGATCAATGGAAAACCTTTTAGCCATCATTCCCACCCACTTTTCTCCTAGCCCCTGTATAAACGTTTTGAGTATGCCGCCAAGCCTTGCCTGTTTTTCCTTTACAAAGGCTGACCGGCTCCATCCTGTTCCTTAATTATACAATACCTTCCTGCTTTCAGACCAGCCTGCACGGATCGTCAAGACTGAGCTGATATCTTACAGTATTCGGTGCGATCCCCCAGCTTATCAACAGCCTTTTTGACATTCTCCTTTAACAGCCAATTGACTTAAAAAGCGCAAGGTGCCTGCTGAATAGCCAGAGACACCTGTAAAATATTTATTTATTCATATTTTCAGCCTTCATCCTCTTCTTCATAAGCATCTATAATTTTTTGAACGAGTGAATGACGGACCACATCAGACGATTCAAGATGAATAAACGAAAGACCATCCACGTTTTTAAGGATATTTAATGCCGTTTTCAATCCCGACATTTTACCTTTAGGCAGGTCAATTTGAGTCAAATCTCCCGTGATCACCATTTTTGAACCAAAGCCGAGTCGTGTTAAAAACATTTTAATTTGTTCTGAAGTAGTGTTTTGAGCCTCATCCAGTATAACAAATGAATCGTCAAGAGTTCTTCCTCTCATATAAGCTAACGGAGCAATTTCTATTGTTCCTCTTTCAATTAACCTCTCTGTATGCTCCGCTCCCAACAAATCATGCAGGGCGTCATACAAAGGGCGCAAATAAGGGTCTACTTTCTCTTTAAGATCTCCTGGAAGGAACCCTAAGCTTTCCCCTGCCTCTACTGCCGGACGTGTCAGTACGATACGTTTGACCTGCCCTTCTTTTAAAGCGTGGACAGCCAGGACAACAGCTAAATAGGTTTTTCCGGTTCCGGCAGGACCTATTCCGAAAACGACATCATTTTTACGAATAGCAGCGACATAATGCCTTTGCCCAAGCGTTTTTGCTAAAATAGGTTTCCCTTTTGCCGTAAGAGTTATTTTATCTTCATATAAATCAGCCATTTCATCCAGCATGCCCCTGTCTTCCAGCTGGGCAGCATAGGCTACATCGCGTTCTTTAACGGATATTCCGTTTCGGATTAGTTTTAACAACATTTTCAGGATATTTTTTACTTTTTCAATGGAATCATTCTCACCGTAAATGGTCACTTCTTCGCCACGTGTTAAAATAGAGACTGAAAAAGTTTCTTCCAGCCTTTTTAAGTGTTTGTCATTAGGTCCAAATAACGCTTGTACTTCATTCGCTTCTTGTAATGGTAATTCAATAGTTAAATTGTTATCTTTCAATCGTCTCAGTCTCCTTGAATAACCGGCTGTTTAACCGCAATATCATCTATTACCCGAAAGTGTAATAATACTTTTACTTTACCACCCTCAACGGTCTGGTGCAAAACTTTTTCATCTATGATTTCTGCTTCTTCAGAAAAACGCTGAAGTAGGGTTTTCACAGCTTCTTCTTTAGCAATAGCGGCTGCTTTTTCTTTTGCCCTCCGCTCCTCTACTTCCAGCAAATCGTACTGGTTACGGATCTCGTATGCAAGCGGAAGACGGAATCCAAAAGGCTCCCACTTTTTTACAAGAGTGTCCTCATATATATTATCCGATTTGAGTCCTTTAAAACCCCAAAATGGTATTCTCATATCCCACAGTTTTAATGCATGTTTCCTTTGTATTTCACCTGTTACAGTTTCCACTGCTAAGTTAAGCGGCACCTTAACATTTACTTTATACCATGACTCTCCCCTGACCCTTCCTTCTGCAGCCACCCGTTTGTAGTTGTCTTCTTTACCAATTAAGCCTGAGACAAGGATTTCCCCTTTTTTAACAAACTGATTAGGTTCTACCATCGGCTTTCCTTTTTCTACAAATAAATCATGAATAACAGCTTTACGTGCTGCTACAAGGTGCGCTGGTCCCGATCGCTGCTTTTCCTCTACAATTTCCCGCTCCACTACTTGAAAGTGAAGGGCAGACCCTTGTTTAGTGACTCCCACCCACGTCACTTTATCCAGTTCATTCATAATATTTTCCTGAATTTTTTCAGGGGGTGGAAGAAAATAGTGCAGTTTTCCTTTCTTAACACCCATATCACTTATAGCAGACCTTAATTCATATTCAAGATGCGGCTCTGCTCCGTCTATCGTTATACTCCACACCATATTTGAAAGCAGAATAAGAGCGAAAATAAAAGCAGCCAGACCTGCCAGCATCCCTTTTCGCTTTGTAATTCTTTTGAGTATAAAAGGGGCCCCTCTTTTTTCTATAAAATAAATTTTACAAGGGAAGTGCTTGGCCAATTTTTTGAGTTTGGAAAGATCTGCTAACATAACATTAGCAGTAAACATGCTGTCTGTCTCAAACTGAACTCCCCATATTATTACACCGCGTTCTGTACACTCATTAATAAATGATTCAGCTGTTGTCCCGGACACTCTGATTTTCATATAACCTGCAGCTCGGTGCACCCACTCGTTTCTCATAATTACCTCCGCTTCAGAAAATTCAATTAAGGTTATCTGAATAATGAATATGATTAATAATTCCTTCAAGCAAAATTTCTTCAGGTAAAATTGATTTAATAATAAATCCTTCACCTTGAATAATAATTTGCCCTTCAGTCATAGCCAGTCTCAGTTCTTTATCTGTAAACCGAATGACTCCCTGGTGATTTTCAATGTAAACATGAAGATGACCTACCATTGTCAGTCTCGGTAAATCCATTACTACATCGGCAGGCAGGTCCATTTGATCTACCATCCATTTTTTAATCCATGTTTGGAATTTTTTCATGCTGAACCTCCCCTTCACTCATATGTATGACTGTGTCTGGTAAGCTATCACCTAAAATATTGCGTAAAATAAGGGCACAAGCCTGACGGAAATAATACTGTGAAAATAAACGAGGCGCTGAAACAAAACTAAATTAAATCTAGGATAACCGAAGAATGAATTCACAATAGACCATAAAGTGAGATGATGTTCATAAACGCACTCGCTTGCCGCAGGCATCTCTTCAGCTCCTAGGCAAAAATCGCCTGCGGGATCTGCTGGTATATTCTATTGTTGATTTTTGCTCCAGGATGCTCCCTTTTCAGAGAAATCTTTAACAAAACCAAAATAAAAAAGAGACTTGCACTGATTAACCAGTACAAGTCCCTTACAATAAATTGTTTATTTTCTTCGGGCTTTAGGTTTCCCTAAAATTTCTGACCAAATAACACCTTTTACTGCTTCTTCACGTGAAACGTTACTGAAGTCGAGCCGGACTTTCTCTTTCCTCCGCGTTAAGTCACCTTCAAAAATTGGTGAATTGTCAATTTTACCAGCTTGCTCTGATGCACGTTTTTTTCGGCTTTGAATTTTCTCGTACCTTTCGTGCAGTTCGCGGTTAGACTTGCTTAGTTCTTGTTCAGCATCTCTCGGCAATGAGGAGACCCTTCTCTCAGCTTCTCTTTGATTTTCACCTCCGCGGGTGACGGTCGGCTGAGGCTGAGTAGGCCGCTCTTCCTGCCTGAAAATATCTTTCCAGTCTACTTCATTTTCTCTCCGAGCCGGTTCAGGTGGTGACTGGTCTCTTTGCTGCTGAGGCCGTCGAGGCCCCTTGTTTTCTTCTTCCGCACCTCTTCCGCGCCCTTGAATAAAGCTTAAAATAGCGGCGATGATGAAAAAGAGAAGGAGCGGTGATTCCAGCAGCAAATTAAATAATCCTTCCATTTATAACGCTCCTTTCCTAAAAGGACAAAAAGGGAAGTTACAACCTTGATTAACGGCGGCGGTCTACAGGGTTTGTCCCTTCTTCGTCCTCACCATCATCAGTCGCTTTACCGATTGAGTCTCTCATATCTGTATCGGCTTTAATATTATTAAAGTTCATGTAATCCATAACTCCTAGGTTGCCGGATCGCAACGCTTCAGACATCGCCATAGGTACTTCAGCTTCTGCTTCCACAACTTTGGCGCGCATTTCTTCTACTCTGGCTTTCATTTCCTGCTCTTGCGCTACAGCCATTGCCCGTCTCTCTTCAGCTTTAGCCTGGGCAATTTTCTTATCTGCTTCTGCCTGGTCTGTCTGAAGAACAGCTCCGATATTTTTACCAATATCAATATCGGCAATATCAATTGATAAGATTTCAAATGCGGTGCCTGCATCCAGGCCTTTTTTCAAGACAGTCTGTGAAATCATATCCGGGTTTTCAAGAACTTCTTTATGATTAGTAGCCGAACCAATTGTTGAAACAATCCCTTCCCCTACACGGGCAATAATTGTTTCTTCACCGGCACCCCCGACGAGACGGTCTATATTCGCACGGACCGTAATGCGTGCTTTAGCTTTCACTTCAATACCATCCATTGCCACACCAGCAATAAACGGTGTTTCAATTACTTTTGGGTTAACGCTCATTTGAACGGCCTCAAGGACATCCCGGCCTGCCAGGTCAATGGCAGCGCACCGTTCGAATGTTAAATCAATATTGGCTCTTTGGGCTGCAATTAATGCATTTACGACCCTGTCCACGTTTCCTCCGGCCAGGTAATGGCCTTCCAGTTTATTCGTACTAATATCAAGTCCGGCTTTAACCGCCTTGATTAATGGGTTGACAACTCTGTGCGGGATAACACGGCGGAGCCTCATCCCAACCAGCTGGAAAATACCAACTTTTACTCCTGCTGCCCAGGCTGAGATCCATAAAGCCACAGGTACAAAAGTAAATAGTACTGCAAAAGCAACAATGATAAGGGCGAGCCCTATCCAGATCCCTATTTCTTGTGTAATCATGTTTTTTCCTCCTTCTTCTCAATCGACTCATCAATTTTTTCGGAAATTTCCCGGACAACTATACGTGAGCCTGCCATAGAAATAACCTTAACTTTCCTTCCCTGTTCAATATATCCTCCCTCGGATACAACGTCAAGTCGTTCGTCATTTATAATCGCAGTTCCTGAAGGGCGAAGGACAGTTAAAGCTTCTCCTGTCTGCCCTAAAATTTCATCTCTGTTTTCGTTAGAGACATACCCGAGTTCAGTTTTCGTCTGATCACTTAAAATTACTCTTCTGAATGGCCCCTTGTAACTTGCATATTTAAAGAAAATAACTGAGGCTATCACTGTTATAATTAACGCGATCGTGACTGAAATCATTATATTTACAGTGGAATAGGAGCTTAGAACTAAACTTCCCACCACGCCTCCTATTCCAAGAACGCCAAAGATTCCGAAGCTCGGCGAGAATATTTCCACGAGTATCAGGATGACTCCGATCCCAAATAAAATGACGGCTTCCCAGCCGGCAAAACCTGCTACAAGATGACCAAAGAAAAATAGAAATAAAGCAGATGCCCCCATAATACCCGGGATGCCAAAACCGGGAGAATACAGCTCAAGCACAAGACCGAGGCTTCCAATAGAGAGCAGGATAGGTATGACCACAGGATGAGTGACAAATCGGGCAAGCTGCTCAGCAAAACTTACTTCCGTTTCTTTAATTTCTGCATTTTCCATGCCAAGGTATTCAAGAAGCTCTTCGCGGTTCTCTGCCGTTGCTTCTGCATAGCCTGCTTCGAGAGCCTGGCCTGGTGTCAACGTTAACAGTTCTCCTTCGCCCGCGCCGTACTCCGGGAGATCTATTCTGGAATCAGCCATAGCGAGCGCAAATTCAGGGTCTCTGTCATTTAATTCTGCCGCTTCTCTCATACTGGCCAGCCAAGCAGACTGCGCTTTTTCATCAGCCGCACTTCCTGTCCCATCAATAACAGCAGCTGCCCCCATCCGCGTTCCTGGAGCCATAACTATCTCATCGGCATTCAGAGATATATAAGCGCCTGCAGACAAAGCATCCCCCACTATAAAAGCGGTCGTCGGTGTTTCAGCATTCCTTACTAAAGATGCAATATTTCCGGCCGCATCTACAAAACCGCCCGGTGTATGAACTTCAAAAACTATATGATCTGCTCCTTCTTCCTCGGCAGTTTGGATCGAACGGTTTAAGAAAGCTTCCAGTCCCCTTTCCACTTCTTTCTCAACCGGAATAAAATAAACAAGCTCCCCTTCTCCTCCGCTTTCCGCACTTAATGGTCCACTGATAAACAAAGCAAAAGCTGAGATAATCATGGCCGCGTACACGAAGATTCGAACGTTCATCATTTGACTCCCCCCTTCTTAGAGATGTCCTTATTAAAGATATAATGATACATTTACGTACCAGTATTATTTAAAGTTTCATTTTTTAAGAAACAACTGTCTCTTTCTGTTATTTTACCTATTTTGTCTTTAAATTAAAAATATTATGATGTATTTTATAATTATTTCACCCTGTGCCGCCCCGCTCGTTTTCAGTGACAAACTGCCAATCATCAACAGGGCTTTAACATACTCTTAAAGCTTCAACTAACACACAAATAATCCAGTTGAATAATCAGAGGACGGTTCTGCAAGGCCTAAAAAAAGAAACTGACGCAGCGGTCAGTTTCTTTTTTAGAATTAATTGGCATCATCAAGATTTTTTAAATAGTCTCTCGTTTTTTCTGTCCCCAGCTCATAAATCAACTGGAATAACTCTCTTACCTCATCTTGAAATTCACTTTTATCCAAATCATCCTGATACTCATCGAACGGCCTTACAAAAATATGCTCCTGTATCACATCGTTCTTATTTACTTGAGCTATTAACTGTTCAAGTTGCTGTTTTTCCTGTTCATCTGCCTCAACTTCATACTGGACAGTTCTTGTATCCGTTTTTACCGGTTGAAGTCTGATATAGCTACCGCCATGCCATGCTACGTAAAATAACTCTTTAGCCATAGGAATCCTCCTTAATCATAAGTCATAAATGTAGATACCCTAAATTGCCAAAAAATATTCATCTTGCTTCACCGTTATTAACAGATGCTCCTATGCCACCTGAAAAAGTCATTTAAGATCTGGGGATTGCGAGGAACCATCTACTGCCGTTATCCAAAAATAAAAACGCCTTGTATGTTACAAGGCGTTTCGTACATTATGATAAAGACTGTTGGACAAGCTCTTTTACTTTTGAACCATCTGCGCGGCCTTTTACTTTAGGCATAATAGCGCCCATCACTTTTCCCATATCTGCTTTCGATTCAGCTCCAACTTCTTCAATAGTTTCATTAACCACTTGCTGGAGTTCCTCTTCAGTCAGCTGTGACGGCATATATTCAGTTAATATCTGAATTTCAGCATTGGTTTTATCAGCAAGATCCTGACGGTTTGCTTGTTCAAATTCATGGAGGGATTCTTTACGTTGTTTCATCTCACGATTAAGAACCGTTAAGATTTCATCGTCAGTAAGTTCTTTTCCCTTATTAATTGATTCATTCTGTATAGAAGATTTCACCGAACGAATAACCAAGAGGCGTTGCTTCTCTTTATTCCGCATCGCTTCTTTCATATCTTCGTTAAGCTGATCAAGAATAGTCAAAGAACTGACACCCTCTCATTAGAACTTACGTTTACGAGCTGCTTCAGACTTTTTCTTACGCTTAATGCTCGGTTTTTCATAATGCTTTCGCTTCTTAACTTCCGCCATCGTACCTTCCTTAGACATCGTTTTCTTAAAGCGACGAAGAGCAGCATCGATAGACTCATTTTTACGCACACGAGTTTCTGCCATTCTGTATCCCTCCCTCCGAACAACCAATCGAAACATGCGAAATTAGCATGTCTTTGTTGATTATATACGAATGGGAACTTATGGTCAACTTATGAGCACTAAATAGACGTTAAAAATTTTAATCTTATATTTAAATAAGTGATTAGTCATCCTTGTCCACCTTTCCCCATATAGTGGTTTTGAGGGGGAGAGAAAATGAATGAATGGATCACCTTATTTGCAATATATCTTGCTCTTTTTTTATTCGGTATGACAGTGCTCAGACACGGATTAATGGTCCGCTTCAGGTCTTCTCTGCCGGAAATTCTCACAAGGTTTGTAGACCGGCCGTGGAAAGGCTTAATTGCCGGGACGCTTGTTGCTACAGTGGTCCAGAGCAGTTCAGCAGTTATGGTCATAACTGTAGGGCTCGTAGCGGCGGGTATATTGTCTTTTAAGCATTCTGTTGGTATTATGCTTGGGGCTAATATAGGAACTGTAGCGACGCTTGAAATTCTCGCTTACGATCTGTCATCTTTTATAATGCCGTGTTTAGTTATTGGTGTTATTTTGCTATTTTCCAAGACAGAGAATAATTTTGCTCTCGGCTGTCTTTTTTTTGGTTTTGCCACAATGATCGTCGCTATGCAAGGATTTGAAAGTCTTGCTTATCCGCTGTCATCCATTCCTTCTGTTTATAACTGGTTCACTTCAACAAGTGACAATTCACATATCGGTATTTTAGCCGGCATCATTTTAAGCAGTGTTATTCAATCAAGCTCCGTCGTGACTGCTATGGCGATGAGTTTTATGAATGAACACATCTTAGGGCTTCCTGCTGCCATATCTATTATGCTCGGCGCTAATATCGGCACCTGCATCACCGCCTGGTTTGCAAGTTTTGGAGGATCAAAAGAAGCAAAGCTCACAGCATATGCACATATATGGGTAAATATTATTGGCGTCCTTCTCATTTTGCCGTTTATTGACTGGTTTTCGGCGATTGTCTCATTGACAAGCCCTTCTCCTGCTCAGCAGCTCGCACATGCTGCTTTCCTGTTTAATGCCGCCAGCTCCCTGCTTTTTCTTCCGTTTGCCGGACATCTGGCGTATATCGTGCAAAAAATACACGGACATATCCGTTAACCTATCAGTCCGTTTTTCTATTATGAAATGATATCAATCACTTCCTTAAATTGCAGATGTATATCAAAGAGCTGAACCGATACTCGTTCCTGACTCCTCACCAGACAGTCAAAACGGGCTGTTAATATAATTAAAAGAGCCATCCTCAAAAGTGATACTTTTGGGACAGCTCCTGCCTGACTATTAACTAGTCACGGTTTTTCGTAAATCTTTTTCTGCTTTAACAAAAGAACCTATGTTATAAGGGTAGCCTGCCTGATCGATTTTAACCTTTACAATTTCACCAATCATTGAGGTATCCAAAGGAACTTTTACTTTCATATAATTATCTGTATAACCTGTTAGATAAGCCGGGTTTTCTTTGTCCTTTTCTTCTGGAATCATTTCCAGAACCTGCCCCTCGTAATAAGAAGCGTATTCTTTTGCCTGCTGATTAGACAGCTCGATTAAGTAATGGACCCGCTTATTCTTTACCTGGTCATCTACTTGATCTTCCATTCGTGCAGCAGGCGTTCCTGTACGTTTTGAATAAGGAAAGACGTGAAGTTCCGAAAATCCGATTTTTCTGATGAAATCAGCTGTTTCGTTAAATTCCTTATCCGTTTCCCCAGGAAAACCGACGATGACATCAGATGTTACAGCTAGCCCCGGCAAAGCTTTCTTCAGTCTGTCAACTCGCTCTTTATAAAATTCCGCCGTGTATTTACGGCGCATACGTTTTAATACAGTATCCGACCCTGACTGAAGCGGGACGTGGAGATGGCGTACAATTTTGTTTGAGTCATTTATAACTTGTATAACATCATCAGTTATCTGACTGGCTTCAATTGAAGAAATACGGATCCTTTTTAAGCCCTCCACCTTCTCCAGGTCGGCTAATAAATCAGCAAGACTGTAATCTTTCATGTCTTCCCCGTAACCGCCGGTATGAATGCCGGTCAGTACAATTTCTTTGTATCCTGCATGCACAAGCTGCTCAGCCTGCTCAAGGACATCTTGAGGCTGTCTTGAGCGCATCAGGCCTCTCGCCCAAGGAATAATGCAGAAGGTACAAAAGTTATTGCACCCTTCCTGAATTTTCAAAGAAGCCCTGGTTCTGTCTGTAAATGAAGGCACGTCCAGTTCTTCGTACACTCTTGCCTTCATTATGTTGCCTACGCCATTAATCGGCTCCCTGCTGACACGGTACTCCTCAATATAATCAATGAGCTTATGACGGTCCTGCGTGCCGACAACAATATCAACACCGGGAATAGCCATTACTTCAGCCGGGGAGGTTTGTGCATAGCATCCTGTCACACATACTACCGCATCCGGGTTTTTGCGGATTGCCCGTCTAATAACCTGACGGCTTTTTTTATCTCCGGTATTGGTCACCGTACACGTATTAATCACGTATACGTCTGCAATTTGTTCGTATTCAGTTTTTTCATAACCTGCCTTATGAAACAGCTGCCAGATAGCCTCTGTTTCATAATGATTAACTTTACATCCTAATGTATGGAAAGCAACACTTGGCATTAAACTCACCCCGATAATTCTAAATGATAAGATATGGCTGATAAGCCGTAAAATGGAGCTGTCTCACTCCTCAGTATACGCGGGCCAAAAGCACAGCTGATTGCCCCTGCTTCTTTCATCACTTGTACTTCCCGATCAGAAAAACCTCCTTCAGGGCCGGTGACAAGCAATAGACGGTCCCCCGGCTTTACCAGTTCCAGCGTTTGACGGAATTGGCTTTTCTCATCAGTCTTCGCATCTTCTTCATAGGCGATTATGACATAAGAATATGAAGTAAAGCGGTTAAGAAGTTCCTTGAAAGAATGAACAGATTCAACCCGCGGCACAAGACTGCGGTGGGACTGTTCACTCGCTTCCTTAGCAATTTTATTCCATCGTTCCAGTTTCTTCTTCTCTTTTTTCTTATCCCATTTAACTACAGACCGTTCTGCTTCAAACGGAATAATTCCGCCTGCTCCCAGTTCGGTCCCTTTCTGAATAACAAGCTCCAGTTTGTCACCTTTAGGCAGACCATGAGCAAGACTAACGTGGACAGGAAGCTCTGCTGAGTATTCAATCCTTTTAACGAGAGATGCTCTTACCCTTTCGGGAGAGACTTCTTCAAGGCTGCAGACAAAACAGACACCTTCTCCGTTACAGCAAATAACTTGATCGCCTGCCCGCATTCTCATTACCCGGCTAATATGCCTGGCCTCATCGCCATCCATCATAACATAGTCATCATTAAAATGCTGATTACTTAAAAAATACCTCTGCATACTATCTACTCCGGTTTTTTGGCCGTAAAAGAAAGCCAGTCTTCCATTTCAATAATTTCTTCAATATAAAAACCTGAAGATTGCAGTGCCTCTCTCACCATTTCCCTTTTCGTCTGAATAATGCCGGAAGTAATAAGCTTCCCCCCTGGTTTTAACGAAGCGAAAGCTTCCCCGCTCATCCCTGTGATGACTTCTGCCAGGATATTGGCAACAATTAAATCAGGGGAATGGTCAGTGTTTTCAAGTAAATTGTTTTGTCTGACGCTTACTTTATCGTGCACTTTATTAAGTTTAGTATTAATTTTGGCTGATTTAACCGCTACTTCATCAAGGTCAAGGGCATCAACCTGGGAGGCTCCCAGTTTTGCTGCGGCAATACTGAGGACACCTGTACCGGTTCCTACATCCAGGACCATATCTCCTTGATTTAAGTGGCGTTCAAGCGCTTGTATGCAAAGAACTGTCGTCGGGTGAGTTCCTGTTCCAAAAGCCATTCCAGGATCAAGTTCTATAATAATTTCACTGTCCTGGACCGGCGAATAGTCCTCCCAAGTAGGAGTGATCGTAATATGATCAGAAACTTTAACAGGTTTATAATATTTTTTCCATGCTGTCGCCCATTCTTCCTCATTTACCTCACTTAAAGTCACTTTATTGTTGCCTAAATCAATATCGTAGACGAGGAGCTGGTTAATGGCCTCTTTAATTTCTTCCACAGCTTCACCTAAGAAGCTGTTCACAGGAAGATAAGCTTTGAGTAATACACCTTCTTCAGGGTAATCACCTGGCGACAGCTCATAAATTTCTCCATATGTTGTTTCCCAATCGCGGTAAAGGTCGTCCGGATCCTCAATGACCACTCCGCTTGCTCCAGCCTCATGGAGAATATGGCTCACAGGTTCCACCGCTTCCTGGGTTGTATGAATGCATATTTCAGACCATTTCATCAAACCAGCCCTCTCTGTCTATTAATTATCCGAAGCTTTTAAAAGCTCTTTTTACTTTCTCAAAAAAATTATGATTCTGTTCATCTGGTGCTTCATTGCCGCTTATGTCAGAAAACTCGCGAAGAAGCTCTTTCTGCCGTTCAGTAAGATTCTTAGGGGTGATAATTTTCATTTGGATATGCTGATCACCCTGCCCCATTCCTCTGACATTCGGCACGCCTTTGCCGCGCAGACGAAAATGTGTGCCTGTTTGGGTACCTGCAGGTACTTTTAACTTAACTTTCCCTTTCAAGGTAGGCACTTCAATCTCGTCGCCAAGTGCTGCCTGCACGAAAGTAATTGGCATTTCACAGAAAATGTCGTCGCCGTCCCGTTTGAAGAATTCGTGCGACTTAACATTAAAGACAACAAACAGGTCTCCAGGAGGACCTCCGTTTACTCCACCCTCGCCTTGTCCTGCTACACGTATTTGCTGGCCTGTGTCCACACCGGCAGGAATTTTGACATGGATTTTCTTTCGTTTTTTTACTTTCCCCTGACCGCCGCACGTACGGCATTTATGTTTAATAAATTGGCCTGTACCGCTGCAGTGGTGACATACACGGCGGTTAACGACACGGCCGAAAGGAGTGTTCTGTTCCACGTTCATCTGTCCGGATCCCCCGCAATGCTGACAGGTTTCCGGTGAGGTGCCTTCTTTTGCACCGGATCCATCACAGGTTTCGCATGTTTCTTCACGCGGAATCTCAATATCTGTTTCTTTGCCGAAAACTGCCTCTTTAAACTCCAGAGTCATAGTATACTGCATATCCGCTCCCTGGCGAGGCGCATTCGGGTCTCTTCTTCCTCCTCCGCCGAAGAACATATCGAATATATCACTAAATCCGCCGAAATCCCCTGCGCCTGCTCCACCGAATCCTTGGTTTGGATCAGTATGTCCAAATTGGTCGTAGTGGGCACGTTTTTGGGAATCGCTTAATGTATCATAAGCTTCTTTAACTTCCTTGAATTTCTCTTCCGCGTCTGCTTCTTTATTGACGTCCGGGTGGTATTTCCGAGCCAGCTTCCGGTACGCTTTCTTTATTTCTGCTTCGGATGCTCCTTGATCAACCCCAAGAACATCATAAAAATCTCGCTTGCTCATGCTTCTCACTCCCGAGTTTAATCCATAACGAATATCTTATCATTCACCACTCAAACAGGCAAGAGATCAGATAGACTTCTTCCTGCACTCCAGTCGTGAAAAAAGTCAAAGCCAAGGAACTCCTGACTTTGACTTTTCACTCTGCTTCGTTAGAAATTACTGTTTTTTGTCGTCTTCATTAACTTCTTCATAATCTGCATCGACTACGTTATCGTCTGCACTGTCTTCTTGTCCTTCTCCACCTTGCTGTTCCTGAGCCTGCTGCGCAGCCTGCTCGTAAAGTTTTGTGGAAAGCTGTGTAACGACTTCCTGAAGCTCGTCTTTTGCTGAACGGATCGCTTCAATATCTTCACCTTCAAGGGCTTCTTTCACTTTTTCTTTGGCAGCCTCGGCCTTCTCTTTATCTGCAGGATCTACGTTGTCTTCTCCAAGATCCTTTAATGTTTTTTCAGTAGTGAAGACAAGCTGGTCAGCCTCATTGCGAAGATCTACTTCTTCACGGCGTTTCTTATCCGCTTCAGCGTTTTCTTCAGCGTCTTTAACCATTTGTTCTACTTCTTCGTCTGACAGACCGGAAGAAGAGGTAATAGTAATAGACTGTTCTTTGTTAGTTCCAAGGTCTTTCGCCCGGACATTCACAATACCGTTCGCATCGATATCGAATGTCACTTCAATTTGAGGCACGCCTCGTGGTGCGGGCGGGATATCTGTTAATTGGAAACGGCCAAGAGTTTTATTATTTGCAGCCATTTCACGTTCACCCTGAAGCACATGGATATCTACAGATGGCTGGTTATCAGCTGCAGTTGAGAATGTTTGCGATTTACTTGTAGGGATGGTTGTATTTCTTTCAATTAGTTTTGTAAAGACGCCTCCCATAGTTTCAATTCCAAGAGATAGCGGAGTAACATCTAATAATACAACGTCTTTTACATCCCCTGTGAGAACACCTGCCTGAATAGCGGCACCTAGTGCGACAACTTCATCAGGGTTCACCCCTTTATGAGGGTCTTTGCCGGCTACTTTCTTAATTGCTTCCTGAACAGCAGGAATACGTGTAGAACCACCGACTAGAACCACTTTATCTACTTCTCCAGCAGATAGTCCGGCATCTTGTAAAGCACGGCGTGTTGGTCCCATTGTTCTTTCAACAAGTTGGGAAGAGAGTTCTTCAAACTTGGCGCGTGTCAAATTAAGTTCTAAGTGTTTAGGTCCGGATTGGTCCGCAGTAATAAATGGCAGACTGATTTGAGTCTGGGAAACACCGGATAAATCTTTTTTCGCTTTTTCAGCGGCATCTTTAAGACGCTGAAGAGCCATTTTGTCCTGTGAAAGGTCGATACCGTTGTCTTTTTTAAACTCTTCAACGAGGTGGTCAATAATGACCTGGTCAAAGTCGTCTCCGCCTAATTTGTTGTCTCCGGAGGTTGCTTTTACTTCGAAGAAGCCGTCCCCAAGTTCAAGAATTGAAACGTCAAACGTTCCACCGCCAAGGTCATACACAAGGATCGTCTGGTCTTCTTCTTTATCAAGGCCGTAAGCTAATGCTGCTGCTGTCGGCTCATTAACGATTCTCTCTACTTCCAGACCGGCGATTCTACCCGCGTCCTTCGTTGCCTGTCGCTGAGAATCATTGAAGTAAGCAGGAACTGTAATAACAGCTTTTGAAACAGTTTCCCCTAAGTAAGCTTCAGCATCACTTTTTAATTTTTGAAGAATAATTGCCGAAATCTCCTGTGGTGTATATTCTTTTCCTTCAGCCTCCACTTTATAATCGGAGCCCATATGGCGCTTAATAGATGTAATCGTGTTAGGGTTGGTAATCATTTGACGCTTAGCTACTTCCCCAACCTGACGCTCACCGTCTTTAAATGAAACGACAGACGGGGTCGTTCTCGCACCTTCTGCGTTAGCAATAACAGTAGATTCTCCACCTTCCATTACAGCCACACAAGAGTTAGTTGTTCCTAAATCAATTCCAATTACTTTACTCATTAAAAATTCCTCCTATTCATTGCATATGTAGTTATGCATTAACTTTTACCATAGCTGGTCGAATGACACGGTCTTTAAGCTGATAGCCTTTCTGCATTTCTTCTACGACAATATTTGAACCATAATCATCTGTTTCGACTTGCATCACCGCCTGATGGTAGTGAGGGTCAAATGGCTGACCAACAGCGTCAATTTCACTAATACCTTCTTCTTCTAAAGCATTCTTAATTTGACGGTAAACCATGTCCATTCCTTTTAATAAACTCTTCGTTTCTTCTTCCTGAGGAGTGATCGCCATTCCTCTTTCAAAGTTATCCAAAGCAGGAAGGAGTTTCTCCGCCAGACTTTGTGATTTATATTTAGCAGCCGATTCTTTCTCCTGTTTCGTACGGCGCCGGAAATTATCATAGTCTGCCTGAATACGTAACATTCTGTTTGTCGCTTCCTCAAGCTTCAGTTCAAGCTGTTTCACTTCAGAATCCTGAGATTCTTCAGCAGAATCCACTTCTTCCTGATGCTGTTCCTCCTGCTTAAGCTCTTCCTCTGAACCTTCTCCTTCAGAGGTTTTCTGAGACACCTCTTCATGTGTCTGTTTTTCTTCATATGTGACATCATCAAATTCACGGTTAGTTTCGTTACCCAAGGTTCTCACCTCCTTAATTAATCACTGTAAGAGCCCCTTCATCTTTATGAGGAAGGAGCCGCTCATTTCAAAGTAATTAGCTGTTTTTCTGATACCATGCTGTTAACAGCTTAGTCATATCTTTGGACAAATAATCCATAATACTTATTACTCGGGGGTATTCCATTCTGGTAGGCCCTAAAATACCAACGGTACCCATATGCTTACCGTCCAAGGAATAGGTTGCGGTAATAATCGTGCAGTCAGCAAACGGCTCAAAATGGTTTTCTTCTCCAATCTTAATTGTCAGTCCGTGGTCATCAGAACGGAAAAGCTTAGAGACGAGAGCATCTTCTTCAAAAATGTTAAGAATATTCCTTACTCGTTCTACGTCATGAAATTCAGGCTGGCTTAATATATTCGTTTTCCCGCCGTAGAAAACTTTTTCATTCTGGTGTGTCCGGAAGACTTCAAGAAGCATCTCAACCGTAGATTCGTACTGGTTGATGTACTGCTTTAAAATACTTGAAATTTCCTCTGTAAGCTTTTCTTTTAATTGTACCAGCGGGACGCCTCGCAGACGTTTATTTAATATATTAACTACTTTTTCGAGTTCAGCACTTTCAAGAGTACCCGGAAAATGGACAGTCTGGTTTTCCACGTGGCCTGTATCCGTCACAATGATAACGACAGCCTGATTATCGGAAATTGGAATGAGCTGAATCTGCCTTAAAGTAGACTCAAATACTTCAGGCCCCAACACGATAGACGTATAACTCGTTAAGTTGGACAGTACTTTTGCTGCCTGCTGAATAACCTGCTCAAATTCATTAAACCGGTTTGTTAACAACGTTTGAATATCTGACATATCTCTCTTACTCAGCTTGGACGGAGATAAAAGATGGTCAACATAATAACGGTATCCCTTTTGAGAAGGTATTCTCCCTGCAGAGCTGTGCGGTTTCTCCAAAAAACCAAGTTCTTCAAGATCAGACATCTCATTTCTGATGGTGGCGGGACTATAATTAATATCTTCCCGTTTTGAAACACTTCTTGAGCCTACAGGTTCCGCATTCGTAATATAGTCATTTACGATCGCTTTAAGGATCATCAACTGACGCTCTGTCAACATTTAAATCCCCCCTGTTAGCACTCTTAGATGCCGAGTGCTAAATCTATAATATAAGTTACCAAAGAAGGATTCCTGTTGTCAACGGAGAGAGTTCATTCTTAAGAAAAAAACAGCTCAGTCAGTTAGAAGAAACTGTTCAAACACCTCATTCCCAAGGAGAAGACCGTTTTTAGTCAGTTTTATTCTGTCCCCGCTTATTTCCAGCAGGCCGCGGTTAAGCAAATGTTGAACTGCACCTTCAAAAACGTCTGTAACCTGTCTGCCAAACCTGTTGTGAAACTCTTTTAATGAGACGCCTTCCAACTTTCGAAGTCCCATAAACATCTGTTCTTCCATTTGTTCCTTAATCGAGACGGGGTGCTCTTCAAGATAAGGAAGTCTGTTTTCAGATACTGCTTTCATATATTTAGGGAGAGGCCCATGATTGACCCGTCTGACACCGTCCGTGTAACTGTGTGCCCCAGCCCCTGCTCCGTAATATTCCTGATTGTTCCAGTACGTCAGATTATGGCGGCTCTCATAACCTTCCTTTGCAAAGTTACTGATCTCATAATGAACAAACTGGTGTTCTTGCAATTTTTCCTGCATATATTCATACATAGCGGCTTCTGACTCTTCTCCCGGCAACGGAAGTTTACCCTTTCTTAATAACTGATAAAACACCGTTTTTTCTTCCACCTTCAGCGAATAAGCACTTATATGCTGAATAGGAAGACGTGTGATCTCAAGCAGCGAATCTGTCCACTGCTCCATTGTCTGATTCGGAAGACCGAACATCATATCTACAGACAAATTGTGTATCCCTGCTTTATGGCTTAACTCTACCGTTGTTTCGATATCCCCAGGCTGGTGGTCGCGGTTAATTGTTTTCAACAAATCTTTATCAAATGTCTGTGCCCCTATACTCAGCCTGTTAACCCCTGTTTCCTGCAACATTGCCAGTTTTTCTTCCTCTGCACTCCCCGGATTCACTTCAACTGTCCATTCAGGGTCAGCTTCTAAAGGAAAAGTATTTTTTATTGATTCAAGGAGAAACTTCAGCTGCTCAGTGCTTAAAGAGGTAGGAGTTCCCCCGCCCACATAAATAGTAGATACAGGGCCGGAGGGAAATGTGCTGATTGTATGCTCCATCTCCTGTCTGCAAAGCTCAAGGTATTCATCAACAGGCTGATTTTTAAGGTAAAACTTATTAAAATCACAGTAGTGGCAAATCTGTTCACAGAAAGGCACATGAACATATAGAGACTTTGGCACTGTTATTCACCTCACTTTAAACAAAACGGACAGACCGCAGAGATTCTGCGGTCTGGGCGTGTCTACTTATTTTCATCCATACTCAGAACGGACATAAACGCTTCCTGAGGAACTTCCACGTTCCCGACATTCTTCATCCGCTTCTTTCCTTCTTTCTGCTTTTCAAGAAGCTTCCGTTTACGGGAAATGTCTCCCCCGTAACATTTAGCGAGAACATTTTTACGCATCGCTTTTATGGTAGAACGGGCGATGATTTTCTGTCCAATACTGGCCTGAACAGGCACTTCGAACTGCTGGCGAGGGATCAGTTCCTTCAATTTCTCAACGATATTTTTACCTCTATCATACGCCGTATCCCTATGGACAATCACCGACAGGGCATCAATTTTTTCCCCATTTAGCAGTATATCCATTTTCACAAGCCGGCTTTCTTTATAACCGATTAATTCATAATCGAAAGAAGCATATCCTTTTGTACTTGATTTTAATGTATCAAAAAAGTCATAAACAATTTCCGATAACGGAAGCTCATAAACGATATTTACACGGTTGGCATCAAGATATTTCATATCCACATAGTCCCCGCGTTTTTTCTGGCACAATTCCATTACCGGTCCGACGAAGTCATTAGGCACCATTACTTCCGCTTTAACATAAGGTTCCTGGACACTCTCTACTTTCTGGGCATCAGGCATTTCAGCAGGATTGTCTATTCTGACTGATTCGCCATCCGTTAATTGCACTTCATACACTACGCTTGGCGCGGTAGTTATAAGGTCAATATCAAATTCCCGTTCAATTCGCTCCTGAATAATTTCCATATGAAGCAAACCTAGAAATCCGCAGCGGAAGCCAAAGCCAAGCGCCTGGGAGGTTTCAGCCTCAAATTGCAAGGCGGCATCATTAAGTTCAAGCTTTTCCAAAGCTTCCCGTAACCCGTTATAGTCATTTGTATCAACAGGGTAAAGGCCGCAGAAAACCATTGGATTGAGTCTTCGGTAACCCGGCAGAGGCTCCGCTGTCGGCGTTTCAGCGTGAGTGACGGTATCCCCTACCCGGCTGTCGCTGACATTTTTTATGGAAGCTATCATAAAGCCAACATCACCAACAGTCAGTTCTTCTTTTGATACCGGCTTTGGTGTAAAGACGCCAATTTCCTGAACCTCAAACTCTTTTCCAGTGGCCATCATTTTAATTTTTTCTCCTGGTTTAACCGTTCCTTCTACAATACGCATGTAGACAATTACTCCCCGGTAAGGGTCATAAAGTGAATCAAAGATCATAGCCTTAAGAGGCGCTTCAGGGTCCCCGTCAGGTGCAGGAACGTGTTTAACAACAGATTCAAGAATATCATCAATACCTATTCCATTTTTAGCTGACGCGAGAAGGCAGTCATCCATAGGCAAACCGATAACATCCTCTACTTCCTGTTTTACCCGGTCCGGTTCCGCACTTGGTAAATCTATTTTATTAATCACCGGAAGAATTTCCAGATCGTTATCAAGCGCTAAATAAACATTGGCAAGTGTCTGCGCTTCAATTCCCTGGGCTGCGTCCACTATAAGGAGCGCGCCCTCACAAGCAGCTAAACTGCGGGAAACTTCATAAGCAAAATCTACGTGTCCCGGTGTATCTATTAGATGAAAAATGTATTCTTCGCCATCATTAGCTTTGTAAGTCAACTGGACAGCGTTTAATTTAATAGTAATTCCCCGCTCCCGCTCCAGGTCCATCGCATCAAGCATCTGATTTTTCATTTCACGCTGGGTAAGCGCACTTGTTTTTTCTAATATACGATCAGCTAACGTTGATTTGCCATGGTCAATGTGAGCAATAATCGAGAAGTTTCTAATTTTATCCCGTCTTTGTATTCTATCTTGAGGTTTCATTTCACTATCACTCCTACCATACTCCGATAAATGCACTATCTTTTATTATAGCAAGAATGACAGCAAACGTTCAACTTTACATATAATCAATCGAATAAATAGGGGAATGACCAATTAGTCAATCAGGGAAAACATTTTACTGAATGCCTGCTCGAACGCCTCAGCCGTTTTTATACCTAACTCTGAAAATAACGGGCTTGGCTCTCTCTTTAGATAATCGGTGTCTGATTTTTCGACATAAAGAGGCAGGGGCTCATCCAAAAGATCCTGAATCTCTTCGTGGCTGTTATTATGATAGACTACAAGACCTTCACTTTCTTCCATTTCGATAATATTAGAAGGAGTTTCCTTTACTTTGAATTTAAGCTTTTCTTCTCCCTCTTCCGGTTCTGGATTTTCTTCTGTTTTAATGACATTAAACCGGTCAGCTGTAAGATCTGTCTCCTGGTCAGAATAAATAACCCCAAGTATAAACCCGAACATCAGAACCGCTGATAATATAACCCCCCGTAAGAATATCTGGCTCATAGCACCACCCCCTGTCATTTATTCTTCAGTTTGCTGCTCCCAGTAGAATTCACTGAATACTTCAGCAAATAATTCCACTGATCTGTATACTTCTTCCAGTGAATTTTCAACTCCGCCAAACTCCACAAGAAGAGAGTTGGAGGAGAGATCCTGATTGTATACACCGTTACGGCCGCTTGCGCTTACAGGCGGGGCGAATATTCCTCTGCTTAATCCGTAATACTGGTTCTGTAATTTTTGATGCAGCTTAAGCGCTAACGCTTCATTTTTTTCATAGTTCGGGTTGTTTTCGCCTATTACAAATAATGTTTTTGCATATTTTTCCCCGTTCATTTCCACTGTTGTGACTTCTCTTGACTGAGAATCACGATGTAAGTCAAAAAAGAATTGGATATCTTCCTCTCCGCTCACCGCTTCTTCCACTATTTCACGGGAGACCTCATAGGATTGGCTGAAATGCCACTTCCGTTCATTCAGTTTGGCACCAATATCGGTCGTATCCACTTCCGCCCGAATGCCGTGCTTAGCCAGCTCAATGCCCAGTCTTTCGCCTACAAGTGTGATATTAACAGTCTCATGGAACGGGTCTGAAGCATCCTGTAATTCAGGGAGGTAAGACTCGCGGTTATGCGAATGAACAATATGAACAGTGACAGGGAGGTCCTCTACACTCTCCGTCTCAGCTACTGACTGTTTTAAATCAGCCAGTTCTTCTATTCTCTCCGTAGACGCCTCTCTTTCGGCCAGAAGGACTTCCATTGGAGGAGACGATTCAATTGGCATATTTGTGTAATCGACCCCTTCCCCGGCTGTAATGATTCGTCCGTCAAATAAAGAAAAACCCGGCAATTCCCTCCCAAGAAGACTCCTCGGATCATCAGGATTGAGGTTAGTCGCAAGTTCAAACAGCACAGGCGTCATGGAAGGCGGTTCATGCCCGTCCGGAAGCGCCTGCTGAAAGTACCGGTTTTCACTTCCTAAAACGTAGACGAGAGTTTCAAGAGGTATATGTTCGCTCATTTTGTTAACTGAGGCTGAAGTCAGCGTGTAGCCGGGTCCCAGAGCCGTTAATGTAGCTGTTGTAAAAAAAATAAAAATAACGCCTAACACAAGTGAGACGAATGTTTTTTGAAAGCTTGTCCTTTTCCAGTGTCTGTTGACGGGACGCCTTCCGTATGTATAAGGTTTTTTCAACGTTCCCACCCTCTCTTATAGCCTGTCCTTAATCTATACTATGCTTTAAGAGAGGATGAAGAACCTATTTTTAATGAGTGTAAGAGCCTGAATTTTGATTTGTAACATTCTTATGCAAAGCATCATTTAAACCTTGCGCCAGTAAATTGGCCATGTCTTCAATAAATTCATCTACCTCTTTTGGGGTAACCATTAAGTTGTGACCGAGCGGAGCTAACACTTCCTTAATCAGCTGCCTCTTTTCCTGGTCTTCCAGACCTCCTACTATTCCCATATAAAGCTCCCTTTCTTTTTCCCCCGGCAAATCTTCTTCAGTTAGCTTTCGCTTTTCACCAAATGTCATTCCAGCAGGTGTGAGGGCACGCTTCGGCTGGTTTCCTTCTCTTATCTCCCTGCCAAAATGTTTTAACAAAAAGTCAATAGTGTCGCTTGTTATAGAGACAGCATCAACAACTGTCGGGACACCTATGGCTATAACCGGGACACCCAAAACTTCTTTGGAAATCTCTTTTCTTTTATTGCCGACACCAGAGCCTGGATGTATACCAGAGTCTGAAATCTGAATGGTCGTGTTCACTCTTTCAATAGACCTTGCAGCTAATGCATCAAGCGCAATTATAAAATCCGGTTTGACTTTCCCGGCGACCCCCAAAATGATATCGCTTGTTTCCACGCCTGTCAGCCCCATCACTCCAGGTGAAATCGCGCTCACCGGCCTAAAACCTTCTTGAACGTTTTCCGGCTGCAGTTCAAACAGATGTTTTGTCACTAAAAGGTTTTCAGTCACAAGCGGACCGAGAGCATCCGGAGTCACATTCCAGTTTCCCAGTCCAACGATAAGACACGTGTGGTGAGGCTCTATACCCAACGAGGTTAAAAAATCTGCAAATTCCCGCGCAAAAACCTCCTGCGCTCTTCGTTGAAGTTCAGTGTCTTTCTGCCTGATCCCGTCAATCTGCAAAGTAATATACTTTCCTGCTTTTTTCCCTAATTGCTCAGAAGCTGTCTCTTCAATCGTTACATACGTAATATATACGCCATCCACATCTTTTTCCTGAATGTTTACTCCTGTCTGTTCAGCCGGTTCCTGTCTCTCTTTTTTTTCCTTTGCCAATGAATGAGCTTCTACAGCTAAATCTGTCCTGACCTGATATTGGGATAAATCCAATTCCGGCATTTGCTTCAACCCTTTCTTATTGAGAATACTGATGTCTTGTTAACATTGGAAAATGTTATTGCAAATTAAATTTCATTTTGGTACAATCCTTATTGTTGCACGCAAAACGAAACGTTATTACGGTTGCATCGAGGAGGTGAAACAGATGGCAAACATTAAATCTGCTATCAAACGTGGTCGAACTATTGAAAAGCAACGAGCTCAGAATGCTTCATTTAAATCCGACCTTCGTAGATCAATCAAAGTTTTTAACACAAAAGCTGATCAAAAAGATGTAGAGGGTGCTAAAGAAGCATTCCTTACAGCTACTAAGAAAATTGATAAAGCTGCAAACAGAGGTATTTTCCATAAAAACGCAGCAAACCGCCAGAAGTCACGTTTACAAAAGCGTTTAAACGAACTTTCTGCGTAACAGTAAAAGGCAGTCACTTATGTTAGTGATATGCCTTTTTATTTTGCTCAATAAATTAAAAAATCACCATAAAAAACTTGGCTCACCGCCAATTCCTGTTGCCTGTGTCAGAATTAATCTTCTATATGTTAACAGCAAAAATCCGAACAATACGGTAAGTGAACTGCCCTCTGTCAGAAGATAAGGAAAGTTCAAATACCGGCTACTTGTTCGGATTTCTTTGATGGTTATTATTTTTTGTCCCAGACTCTCTGTTTGCCATAGGGCGGGATTCCCATATCTAAATCGGCTGCTTTCTCCCTGATTGCCTTTTAAGCAGAAAAAGCTCAACTCCTAACTGATCATTAATCTGGCCTGTTTTTATACGGTAATCCAGATCCGCCAGCTGATTAATTAACTGCAGTAATTCATCCTCCCTGAAACGCTGAACCTGCCTTGCTGCCAGCTTGACTGCATAAGGGTGAAGTTTCAGCTGGGAGGCCATGACTTTCTCACTGTACCCTTGTTTACTAAGCTGTTTTACCTGGTAAAGAATACGAAACTGTCTGACCATTAAAGCCATTATTTTAAGAGGCGCTTCCTTCTGTTTAAGAAGGTCCTTATAAATTTTTAACGCTTGAGGAACCCGGGCTTTTACGACAGCATCTACAAGGCTGAATATATCCTGCTCAAGCGACCTGGCGACAAGGTCTTCTACATGCTTTTTTTGAATTGTCTCTCCCTCGCCAACGTAAATCGCAAGCTTGTTAATTTCAGAAGCCATTACCATTAAGTCTGCACCGGTTAAAATAAGAAGACTGTTCTGTGCCTCCTGGTCAAACTGCACGTCGTATTCTGCTGCCTTTTCAGTAATCCACTGCCGCAGCTCCCTTTCTTCCAACGGCCTTCCTTCCATAACCTTACCTTGTTTTTTAAGGGTTTTAACAAGTTTTTTTCTTTCATCAAGTTTTTCGTAAGGCGCGTGTACAATCATTGTTGTTTCCATAGCAGGTTCTTCTATGTAAGCGAGCAGTGCTTTTAGATTATGCTCCACTTTATCCGTTTGTTTTTGCGTGGAAAAAAAGTACGCATCCTTAAGTAAGACAACACGGCGCCCTCCCATGAAAGGAAACGTGTATGCTTCCTCAACAGCCAGATCCACGGGATGTTCATTCATATCAAAACGCGATAAATTAAATTCCTGTTCTTCAGGAGATAATGCTTTGGAAACGATCCTGTTTAAAATATCTTCAATTAAGTATGTTTCTGATCCGTATAATAAATACAAAGGAGATAATTCCCCTTTATTTAACTCTTTTAACATTTGGACATAAGACACGGCTGGCTCTCCTCCTCTTACTTTCTTCAATATATTTTACCATACCGGCAAGAGGAAAGGAAAAAGGGAAACGGTTATAAAACCGCTCCCCATTTATGATAAACGCCTCCGGTGAAACACCTAGGATAATCACCGGTGACGATAATCAACTTACATTCTTTTGTAATGATATCTTATCCTATGCCAGCTAATTATATAGGTGACAACTATTAGGAAATGTGAAACACATTTTCCTTGGTTAAATTAACATACTGACTTAATTTCATATCTGGATTTTTTTTTAGGAATCGACTATACTATTTAAGTGACAGGAGGGATAAAGAATGAACGAATTCGAAAAAGATGTCCAGACAAAAAGAAATGATTTTATTGACAGTGCGGTAGGATTCGTAGTTGTTTTCGGTTTCTTTGCAACGATTTTCATTATCGCCCAGGTAATTGATCTTTTAACATAAGTTTCCCGGCTACATAAAACCTATAAACAGCACACTCTATTTTAAGGGTGTGTTTTTTATTTTGTTTTCCAAACAGGATTTTTTACGTTAAGCTCTTAATAAAATTTAAAGTGCCTCTTACTGCTCTTCCAATAAAAAAGGAGTAATTGTATAATTGCCACCCTTTAATTTCACCGTCACCGCTCCGTGTTTATCGGTTCTGAAAGTAAGTATTTCTTTACTGTCCATCAAATTTGTAACCTCAGTATGGGGATGGCCGTAACGATTGTTCTCTCCTGCGGAAATCAAGCCGGCTTGCGGGCTCAGCTGTGCAAGAAACTCCTCCTGTGATGAAGATAAACTGCCGTGGTGAGCAACTTTTAAGATGTCTGCTTTTAAGTTTGGAAAATTCCTTAAAAGCCTGTTCTCTCCTTCTTCTTCCAGATCTCCTGTAAATAATAATGTGACGTTGTTAATGGATGCCAAAATGACAATTGACCGGTCATTTTCCTTATCCTCATCGCCTTCAGGATGAAGAATATAAAACCAGTCTTTTCCTTCTGTCCACCCCATTCCCTTTTCGGCAAATTTAAGAGGTATTCGTTCTTCCGCCAGGCATTCAAGGCTATTACCGGCTTCCTCAGGTATCGATTGCGCTTTCGGATAATAAGCCTCTCCTATCGTAAATTTATCAGTCAGATAACATGTTTCACCAATGTGGTCAAAATGCCCGTGTGTAAGAATAAGCTTGTCAATTCTTTTAATTCCTTTTGCCTTTAAAAAAGGTTCAATAACATACATCCCAGGCCCTGTCGATTCATTCCTGTTAAGCGTTTGCCCATTGTCCCAAGGCAGGATGCCTCCTGTATCGATCAGATAAACCCCCTTTCTATACGGCAACTCAATTACAAAAGCATCCCCCTGACCGACATCAAGCATAGTTACAGACCCTTCCTCTTTAAAGTATGGCATAAAAGCCTGCAGAAAGACGATCCCGGCTAACAGACTGCCTCCCATTACTCTTAAGCTTATCCGCTGACTTTCAAACAGCAGAAGGCTTATAACGACTGTTATTATCATTAACCAGAGCATAGAGTCAGAAGGCTGCCCTAAGACGGCAACAGTCCAGGATATTTCTGAAAAATACATAGTAAGCCTGTCAATCAAATGAAAACTTGCAGAACCCATAGACAGCAGCAAATCCGATATTCTCCCGGAAACTGGCTGAAAGAGCACCGTTAAAAATGAGAGGGGTAAAATCCAAAAAGATATAAACGGAATAAACAGCAAATTCATGGGCAGAAAAAGTACAGGAAACTCATAAAAATGATAAAGAGTCAGTGGAAAAGAAATCATTTGGGCGATAGTGGAAGTTTTAGCCAGGAGAATCACACGGGAACTGCCAGTAAACATAGATTTAGACAGCAGAAGAGAGAAAGTGGTGAGAAAGGAAAGCTGAAAGCCTAAGTGAAATAAATAAAGCGGATTATAAATTAATAACGCCAGGCACACAGCAGAAATAATATCGAGAACTGATATTTTCACTTTCATCTTGAACGAAAGTATAACTAACATACACATTAGGGAGGCACGAATAACAGAAGGTGCTCCTCCTGCAATCACACTATAAACAGGCAGCAGCAATAACACAATTGTACCTGCTGTTTCCCTTGTAAAACCTGCTCTGTATAACAGATAGTAAGCAGCAAAAGTAATAAGGCCTACATGAAGGCCTGAAACAGCGAGAAGGTGCAATATACCGAACCGGCGATAAAAATCAATTTTTTCCTTATCTATAAAGGATCTGTCTCCGAAAACGAGAGCTGTCATTAAAGCTGCAATTTCTTTCTCATCTTCTTGAGCCATACGGGCGATCTTACGGCTTCGCCAGCTGCCCAGGTTTTCTAACAGCTGCACTTTCGGCTCTTCACAATAAAAATGAGAGGACGGAACCTTCACAAGCCAATGAATTTTTTGCTCGTATATATATTTTTTGTAGTCAAATATGTAGGGATTTTTACGAGGGGACGGCTGCTCAAGCCTGCCTTTAAAGTAGCATGTCTCATAAAGGGAAGGTGCAAAAGAATCCATATCATCAGGCAGATAGACTTGAATATATTCTCCAGTATCCAATTTCACCTGAAATGACCAGTTTAATTCTGAGGAAGTCAGCCTGGGAACTGACTTAATAACTCCTTGAAACTTTGTTTCGAGTCCTGTCAGATTCGTATCGATTTTACTTGTATACATACACCCGTAAGTGAAAAATAAGAGGGCTGTAAGAAAATATATAGCCAGTGTCCAGCCTGTCTGTCTATGGGTAAGATACTTTAAGTGAGGGAGAAAACCGAAGATAATAAAAGTAATGGACCAGAAATTCAGGCCTAGGAGTGAGAATGCCAATCCGCTTACAGCAAAATAAACGATGCAATAGAACCTTGGTTTCATGACTGCCTCCTGAAAACAGTTTTAAGGGAAGGAGACAGGGAAAGCTTGCTGCCTTCCCCCTTTGTTATGTAGAAGATGTGTAAAGACGATTTGCCTCTTCCTTTAATTTGGCTATTTCTTCGTTCTCCGCTCCCCGTTCCTCCAGCTGTTTTAATAACCGGGCTGTAAAAGAGAGCTTTTCTCTGTTTTTTGTATCGAGAATCATTTCCTCCAGCTCCACTTGTTCCACGGCCACACCAGCCTGCTCAAAAAGTTCCACTGCAAAATCGTGATTTTTATAATCTTCAGCGTAATATACTTTCTTAATCCCTGCCTGAATGATAGATTTACAGCAATTTAAACATGGGAAATGGGTAACATAAATTTCTGCCCCTTCGGCAGGCACGCCGAATTTGGCACACTGAAGCAACGCATTTATTTCAGCGTGGATCGTCCGTACACAATGATTATCAATTAAAAAACACCCTTCATCAATACAGTGTTTACCACCCGAAATAGACCCATTATAACCCCCGGCGATGATCCGTTTATCTCTGACTATAGTGGCTCCTACCATTAACCTCGTACAGGTGCTCCTTAAAGCAAGCAGATGGCTCTGTGCCATAAAATACTGATGCCATGAAATTCTTTCCATTATGTTAAAACCTCCTGGATTATTAATTTTAAAGACACGCCTCAGGTCTTTAACAAGTGTAGACAAGTTGCAGTGCTGGCGTCAACGTCCCTTAACCATTTTATCTGATAATTATTTTATCAACGATATTTTCCAATGTTTTTTCGCCTATGCCCGGCACTTCCTTTAACTCCTCCCCACTCTTAAATGGTCCGTTTTCATCTCTGTAGTTTATAATGGCGTCAGCTTTAGCAGGACCGATTCCCGGCAGTGCAGTCAGTTCTTCAGCAGATGCTGAGTTAATTAAAATACCTTCCTGTTGAGAAGGGAGCCCCGTCTGTGCAGGACTTGAAGACAGGATATTTTCATATTCTTCATCCATAGACGGCACGTAAATAACCATCTCGTCATAACAGCGTTCTGCTAAATTAATTAGTTTATCATTTGCATTTCCTGTGAACCCGCCAGCTTTTAAGATCGCATCCTGCACCCTTTCACCTTCTTCCACGGTATATATTCCTGTGTTTACAACTTCCCCTTTTATGTCAACTATGAAGGTCTCCTGCTTAAAAGCAATCTGACTATCAGAAACCTCCTCTTCACCTGTTTCCTCTTCCCATGGAAACACCACATGCTCCGCCTCACTTTCTCCCTTTTCACCCGCCGGTAAAAAGAAAATTAGAAATAAGGTAACTGAGACTGCACCTCCGATAATCATGAATATCCCTTTTTGAGGAAGCCGGTCTTTAAGAACATTCATCTTTTTCCCCCTTTCTTATCATTAAATATCTTTTAATTCATATCTTTTAAAGATGGACTATAAGGAGTGATAGTGTGAAAAAATTAGGATTTATTGGTACAGGAAGCATGGGGAGCCTGTTAATTGAAGCATTTATAAAAGCAGGGGCACCAGAAGATTATTTCCATGTGACAAACCGCAGTCTTCATAAAGCAAAGGCGCTCCAGGAGAAATACAGGGGTATACACATTCATCAGGATGCTTTGTCAATTGTTAAAGAGGCCGAATGGCTGTTTATATGCACTAAACCATTGGAAATGGTGACCGTGCTGGATGAGTTATCGGCTCACATCAAGCCAGGCCAGGTTATTATTACTATTACCAGTCCTTTACAAGTAGAAGAAACAGAACTACTTGTTAATAATTCAGAAATTCCGGTCGCCAGATTCATTCCAAGTATTGTAAATCTGTCTCTTTCCGGACCTTCTTTGCTCACATTCAGTGAAAGATGCACAGAAGGTATGCGTAATGATTTGACACACTTATTCTCAACCATATCAACACCTGTGTTAATAGATCCTTCTGTTACACGGGTGGCTTCCGATATAGCCAGCTGCGGTCCTGCGTTTATAAGTTTTCTTGTGGAGCGGATGATTAAAGGGGCTGTCGAAGAGAGAAACATCGATGAGAAAACTGCCACCGCTATTGCGGAATCAATGCTTATTGGATACGGAGAACTGATGAAGCAAAAATATTTTGATTTGTCTTCTTTACAAAAAAGAGTTACCGTACCAGGAGGTGTAACCGGAGTAGGTTTAAAAGTATTAAACAAAGAAACAGGGGATATGTTTCACAAGCTGTTCAGGGAAACAGAAAAGAAGTATCAGGAAGACCGTAAAGGCATTCAGAAGAAAATGCGAAAATAAAAGAAGCTGGTCTGAGCCAGCTTCTTTTATTATACCTCACCTTATTAAAATTGCTAACTACTTTTTTACAGCTTTAAAGAATACTCTGTCGTCGTCATCTTTAAGTTCTTCTTCGCCGAATCTGCCGGTTATTTCTATATAATCAAAACCTGCTTCTTTCAGCCAGAATAAATATTCCCTGGGAAGGAACGTTCGCTGGTAATGTTCTTCATCGAGGCGTTCATAAGTGCCTTCTTTATTTTTCATAAAAAAAGTAAGCGAATGGCGGACACTCAAAGGTTCATCTTCCGGTTCACAAAACCACATGTATGATAATGATTCTTCATTTTCCCCATAAAGCTGATTGTCAAAAATATGTTCCATTTTATAAGGAGAGTGGGCATCAAACAGAAAAACCCCTCCCGGCTTTAAAGCGAGGGCAATTTTTCGGAAGGTTCTCTTTACATCTTCTTCCTTATTAAGATAATTGATGCCGTCACAGAATAAAGTAACGCCGTCCAATTCAGTAAAACCGCTCAACTCACGCATATCCTGTAAATATAAAGGGACAGTCTGCGAACTTTGGCGGACTTTATCTTCAGCCACTGTCAGCATATCCTGGGATAGATCCGCTCCTGCCATATTAAAACCATGCTCTGCCAGCATGAGTGTAAACGTTCCTGTCCCGCAGGCTACATCCACTACGTCTCCGCCTTCTTTTAAATGCCTGCTGGCATAGGTTATCCAGGATTCATAAGGCGCATCTTCCATAAGAGCATCATACAGGGACGCAAAGTGCTCAAGGGTCATTTCATCACTCTCTTTCTTAATTCAGCATCACGCCTTACGGCTGGATAATCTTTTCAAGCTCCATCACAGGAGCGTCTCCCCAAAGTTTTTCCAGGTTATAATACGGTCTCTCATCTTTATGAAAAACGTGCACAATGACATCATTCAGGTCAATCAGAACCCATCTGGCATCTTCCAGACCTTCAAGTCTTTTTACATCAAGTCCTGCAATATTAGCACGGTCTTTTACTTCTCTTGCAATTGCTTCCACCTGGGTCTCTGAATTACCATGACAGATCACAAAGTAATCAGCCATCAGGGAAACTTCCTTCATGTTCAGTGCAGTGATTTGATGGGCATTTTTATCATCAGCTGCTCTTACAGCAAGGTCCAGTTTATCTTTCGGTTCCATAAAATATTACCCTCCATATGCTCTCAAATTTATTGCAAACTCATTATAAGCTTCAAACGTGTCCGGATACACAGGCAATGACTTTTTTGAAAGAAAAACAATCGTATTTCTCAAAGCTTCAAGACAGCCTTTATCCAAATCGGCTTCAGCTGTTTCTCTTACTTGACCCGCTTCAGGAAAGGTTCTTCCAGGTTCAATATAATCAGCAAGAAAAACGATCTTTTCTTCTAAGGTCATGCCTGCTCTTCCAGTCGTATGATACCGGATTGCAGATAATATAATATCGTCATCAACTTTCAATTCTTCCTGAACATACACGGCACCAACAAAAGAATGAAGCAGTTCATTACCGTATTCAAGAAGTCTGTTCGGCAGATGCCTGTTATTTAACACAGTCGATCTCATTTCATCATAAGAACGGTATTTCGCATAATCATGCAGGATAGCTGCAAGCCTTATTTTCTCCAAGTTTCCGCCAAATCTTTCAGCTAACTTGGAAGCTTCTGATACCACACGTTCTGTATGCTCGAACCTCCGCGGCTTTAAAGCCTTACGGACGATTTCAAATGCCTGCGCTTCATTCATATAAATGATTCTCCTTTATATACTCGTAAACTCCTTCCGGTAACACAAACCGGTTAACGGACCCTTCTTTTAAAGTCTTTCTGATATAAGTTGAGGATAACTCTACACTGACATCATCCAGAACAGTCATGCGGGAAGGTGTTTCTGCATCAGATATTAAAAAGCCCGGCCGTGAGATAACAATAAAAGGGATCATTTCTTTTAATTGGTCATATTTATACCACTTGTGGAAATTATTTAAACTGTCTCCACCCATAATAAAATGAAATTGTAAATTAGCGTATTCCTTTTGAAGAAGCCTGACGGTGTCAACCGTATAAGAGGGACCTGACCTGTCCATTTCTAATGTGCAAAGCCTGTATGCCGGATGCAGTTCTGTCACCTTGTCAACAAGCTTTATCCGGTCTTGATCAGAAATGCCGGACGCCAGCTTTTTATGTGGAGGAATATGATTCGGCAACCACCAGATTTCATCAAGCTTTTTATTTAATCTGGCTTCCTCAGCCATAATCAAATGTCCAAGATGCGGAGGGTCAAAAGTGCCCCCCAGCAGACCAACTTTCTTCATAATAACCCCCAGATTAATCAGGAAGCTCTATCTTTTTATTTTCTTCCGATTCTTTATATAAAATAATAGTATTGCCAATGACTTGTACCACATCAGCTTTTGCCCCTGAGGCAATTTCATGGGCGGCGTCATCTTTATCTTCCGCACAGTTTTGAAGAATACTCACTTTAATCAACTCTCTTGCTTCAAGAGCATCATTGACTTGTTTAATAAGATTCGGATTGACTCCGGCTTTTCCAACTTGAAAAATCGGTTTTAAATGATGTGCTTCACTTCTTAAAAAGCGTTTTTGTTTTCCAGTAAGCATTATTTACCTCCCAGTTTTCCTATAACTTTCTTTTTCATGATTTCCCTCGGCGCTTCCTGGCCCGTCCATTTTTCAAATGCCAGTGCGCCCTGGTTTATAAACATATCCAGGCCGTTTTGAATAATTGCTCCCCGGGCTTCAGCATCCTGAAGCCACCTCGTTTTGGCCGGCGTATAAATTAAATCACTGACTACGGTCCCTTCAGAAAGGGTTTCAAGAGATAGCGGCATTTTTCCTGTATCCGGGCTCATTCCTATGGAGGTTGTATTAATAATTAAATCAAATTCAGTTAGCCTCGCCTGAGCTCTGCCTAAATTAATAGCAGACGAGTCCGTCCAGCCTTCACATGCCTTTGCCAGCTCATGAGCTTTTTCCACAGTCCTGTTAGCAATGACAAGTCCATGAATATTGTATTTAGCCAGAGTAACGGCAACTGCTTTAGCAGCACCTCCTGCGCCAATTATTAAAGCCCGTATATTCTTTAATTCTTTCGGCAGGATCGGCATTAAACCATGCACGTATCCCTCACCATCAGTATTATATCCGGTAAGCTTTCCATTTTCATTAACAATGGTATTAACAGCGCCAATTTCTTCAGCTAACGGATGGATTTCATCTAAAAAATTCATAACCTCTACTTTATGAGGAAGCGTCACGTTTACGCCTCTTATCCCGAGCCCTCTTATTCCGTCAACCGCTTGCTGCAAACGGTTATCAGGAACTAAGAAAGCATGGTAAGAAGCATTTATATTTAATTCCCGAAATGCTTCTTCATGCATATCCGGCGAAAGACTGTGACCAACAGGGTTTCCTATGACTCCGTATATTTGCTTCACTGTTATCCCTTCCTAATTAAACTGTATTTTAGTTTCCCGTTTAAGTGTTCCGTTTTTTAAAATATGGACGGTCTTATATTTACGTTAACACCTTTAGGAGCAAATGTCCGAATCACACTTCCTGACCCGCTGATTGTCACCCATCCAAGCCCGGAAAAAATAAGATCATATTTACCCGGTTCAACCTTCCATTCTTTTTTCACAAGTTCAGGAAAGCTCTCTTTGTTTTTTTCAAAAGGCGGGGACAGCATATCTCCAAGATGCTGTTCGTACAGCTCAGCTGCTTTTTCCGTTTTGGTACGGTGGATAGTCAGATCATTTGACATATACACTATAAATGACTGAGGTTCGCCGCTTTTAAAGTCAACACGCCCTAGACCGCCAAAAAATAATGTTTGAGCCTCATTAAGCTGAAAAACTTTTGGTTTCACCTCTTTTTTAGGGGAAATCACTTTTAATTCGTTTTTATCCAGTAAATGGGCTATTTGGTGGTGATTAATTATTCCTGGAGTGTCGTAAAGAAAAGATCCGTCATCAAGCGGTACATCGATCATATCCAAAGTTGTGCCAGGGATGTTGGATGTCGTAATTAACATATCTTCCTCAGCACCGAATTCCTTTAATAAACGGTTGATAAAGCTTGATTTTCCGGTATTCGTACTCCCAACTACATACACATCCCGTCCATCTCTGTGCTCTTCAATAAGGTTGGCGACCTCCATAATGGAATCTCCTGTTTTAGCACTCATTAAATGAACATCTGCTGGTTTTAAACCATAATCTTTAGCTGCTTTTTTCATCCATTGAATCACTTTGGAGCTTTTCACTGATTTCGGCAAGAGGTCCGCTTTATTTCCAACAAGAAGTACCGGGTTTTTCCCTGCGAAACGATGTAAACCCGGCAGCCAGCTGCCTTCAAAATCAAATATATCAACTATTTTTACGATCAATGCCTCTTTTTTCCCTAATTCAGTTAATATTTTCAGAAAATCATCATCTGTTAATGAGACGTCCTGCACTTCATTATAATGTTTCAATCTGTAGCATCTCTGGCAGATAATTACTTCTCTGCTTAAGGAAGAAGGAGGCGCATAGCCCAATTCCCCTTTGTTCTCTGTTTGAATCTTTACTCCGCAACCTGAGCAGATCAGCTGCTCCCGTCCGATTTCTCCCATTCAATTAACCCCTTTCTCTTCATTGCCTGAAACACCCGGCGTTCTATCCTTCGGTTAAATTTAGTAAAAAACCCATCATTCTCGGCTACGGGAACGACCAGGATCGTTTGAAAACCTCCACGGTTCCCCCCAAGAATATCTGTCAGCAGCTGGTCTCCCACCACTACCGTTTCTTCTCTTTTTAAATTCATTAAGTTACAGGCTGTTTTAAAAGCCCGGCTCGACGGCTTCCTTGCCCTGTAAATAAAAGTGATGTTATGAGGGGAAGCGAACTTTTTAACCCTTGCCTCATTATTATTCGATACAATCACAATTTGAAAATCATGATCCCTCAGTTTCTTAAACCATGCAGTCAGCTCTTTTGTAGCTTCAGCTCTATCCCATTCCACAAGGGTATTATCAAGGTCGGTTATAATCCCCTTAACTCCTTTCTCTTTCAATTCTTCAATAGAGATATCATAAACTGATTGAACATATTGATCAGGAATAAATTGTTTTAACACACATGTCCCTCATTTCTTTAAAGCAGTTAGCTTAGATTCCTACCTTATAATACCTGTATTTTATCAATGATTTCAAACAGTACAAGAAAATCGGCAAATAAATTTCGACAGAAACTTACACTCCTTCAAAATGTGGATAAGTTTATTCACATTTTCCCTTCTTACCTGCCATTAAAAAACATCATATATAAACAGTATATCCACAGAATACCCACCACAAATGTGGATAAAACAGAATTTGAGATGGTTTACAGATCATGGTAATATCTATTCAACTATTAAAGTCATCCTATTAAATATAAATACATACTGCGAATCTATAAAAGCATGACTTGCCGGTAAACGAGTGTATCATAAAAAACTCTCACCTTTAACAGACCCTGGTTATAAAAAACGAAGTCGCGTTTATTAAGAGGAGGTAATATTAATGAAAAGGTACGGAGCATTAAGTGATTTGTCGGATGATTTGCTGGTAGAAACATATGAAAAGGCAAAAACTTTAAATTTAGCAAGTGATTTCCTTCTTTTAATAGAGATGGAAATAGACCGCCGCTCCATATATAACAAAAAGATCGATTTATAGAGCAGGATGATTGCAGGTTATAGATTTCAATCACTCTGCTCTCTTCCTTTTTCAGATATAACCTTAATATACTGGCGCGGTTGGAACCTGCGGCCTTCTGTAAAGGTTTGAGCCCCCGCTCCTCTGAAATCTTCCTTAATGGTCTGCCTTTCAACGATCTCCTTTGTCACAATAACATGGCCGGCAGCGCCTCCTGCAAATATAACAAGAAAGATACTTGATAGAATTACGTACTTTGTTTTATTTTTCATCCGCCCAGCCTCCTTTCTTACTAACAGGTTGGTACGGATGCTTTTTTTTTATACCTTTTATAAAACACGTAATAAGCTTTAGAAGAGAGTGGTCACCCGTTTACAGGCAGACGTTATACAGATTAAAAAAAATTTTTTACGCATTTTGTTTAGTTCCTTCATATTTAAGTATTCAAAATAAAACCAGGACGCGTTTCGCCTAAAGGATGCAAGGGTAGCTATTTTATATTATAATTTTATTTGGTTTCATACACGGGACTGGATGAATATTTGTGCATGTGAAAAAAATCAGCAAACGCCCTGTTTCATAACCAGATATAAAAGGAGGTTAATCACTTGTCAACGCTTCACTTAGTAGCTTTAGCTCCATTTATAATGGCGATCTTTATCCCTTTCTTTTATTTTAAATTTCGTCATATTCATACAGGATGGTTTATTTTACCATTGCCGCTTATCCTGTTTATTTATCTCATTCAGTATTTACCTCTTGGAGGAGGCCCAATGGAAACAGTGGAAAGATCTGTTCCATGGGTGCCATCATTAGATATTCACTTTACAGTCTTTCTGGATGGTTTAAGTTTACTATTTGCTCTTTTAATCACCGGTATCGGAACATTGGTGGTGCTATATTCCATTTATTATATAGCTAATAAGAAAGAAGAGCCTTTAAACAATTTCTACGTATATTTGATGATGTTTATGGGTGCGATGTTAGGCGTCGTCCTATCCGATAACCTCATTGTCATCTATGTTTTCTGGGAATTAACAAGCCTGGCTTCATCCTTGTTAATCGCATACTGGTTCCATAAAGAAAAATCCCGCTACGGAGCTCAGAAATCCATGCTGATTACGGTTACAGGCGGTTTTGCTATGCTTGCTGGTTTTTCTTTGCTTTATATGATGACAGGCACATTCAGTATCCGTGAGATTATTACTTATGGCGATGCGATAGTTACCAGTCCGCTATTTTTGCCTGCTATGATTTTAATCTTACTGGGAGCCTTTACTAAATCCGCTCAATTCCCATTCCATATCTGGCTGCCGGATGCGATGGAAGCTCCTACACCTGTAAGTGCTTATTTACACTCTGCCACGATGGTAAAAGCAGGGATTTATTTAGTAGCCCGGTTCACCCCGGTCTTCGGCGGTGCGCCTGAATGGTTTTGGATCATAACGGGTTTTGGTCTTTTCACATTACTGTGGGGGTCAGTCTCTGCTGTAAGACAAAAAGACTTAAAAGGAATACTTGCTTTTTCTACCGTGAGTCAACTTGGTTTAATCATGAGCCTGCTCGGTTTAGGTTCCGCTGCTGTTCACTTCGATGTGGTGGATGGACAGTCCCTTTACACTGTCGCAGTGCTGGCAGCCGTGCTGCATCTTATTAACCATGCTACCTTTAAAGGAAGTTTGTTTATGGTAGTCGGAATCATTGACCATGAAACAGGAACAAGGGACATCCGCAAACTTGGCGGCCTCATGACTATTATGCCGGTTACTTTCACTATTTCTTTAATTGGTATAGCGTCAATGGCCGGTTTACCGCCATTTAACGGTTTCTTAAGTAAAGAGATGTTCTTCACAGGAACACTTAACAGCACAACGTTAGATATTTTTAATGTCCAGACTCTCGGTGTTATCTTTCCTGCTGTCGCCTGGATAGCAAGTATCTTTACGTTTGTTTACTGCATGATTATGCTCTTTAAGACATTTACCGGGAAGCATCATCCTGAAAGGCTTGAAAAAGAAGCTCACGAAGCGCCTGCAGGAATGCTTATTTCCCCTGTTATTCTCGCTTCGTTAGTAATTATATTCGGCTTTTTCCCGAATTTATTAGCGTATACTATTATAGACCCTGCCATGCAATCTATATTACCTGGACTGCTCGAGCCAGGTGAACAATTCTATGTAAACATTTATCATTGGCACGGCCTCAATACAGAATTGTTTATGACTATGGGAGTGGTGTTCTTTGGGTCTATGATTTTCCTGAATCTGCGAAAATGGCAGGAAACAACCTTTTATCTCAAAGAAAGAGATCCGCTCAACTGGTTCTATGACAGTGGGCTTGTAGGTTTAATAAAAGGTTCTACTGTAGTTAATGATGTACAGATGACCGGACGGTTAAGAGACTATTTCACTTATATGTTCACCTTTCTCGTTCTTGGAATGGGATATATGCTCTGGAATACAGGCGCTTTAGCTGTCGATATGGCTAATACAGCGGACATTTCCATTTACATGTACATTATTACATTGTCACTTGTACTTGCCACAGTGGTCATTCCTTTTGTCTCAAGCCGTATTTCTGCTATTGTACTAATGGGTGTTATAGGTTTTCTCGTTGCTTTGCTTTTCGTAGTTTTCAGAGCGCCTGACCTTGCTTTGACGCAGCTGCTAGTGGAAACAGTCATGGTTGTTCTGTTCCTGCTTGTTTTCTATCATCTGCCTGAATTAAAGAAAGAAACGTTTAAACCTGCTTTCAGGCTTACAAATCTTGTGATTTCAATTGGTGTAGGGCTTGTAGTGACATTAACTGCACTGAGTGCGCATGCATTGAGCTATGAAAACCCAATTAGTCCAATATCAGATTATTTCGTTGAGAATGCTTATGCGCTGGCCGGCGGGAATAACATCGTAAACGTTATTCTAGTTGACTTCCGTGGACTCGATACCTTACTGGAAGTACTTGTTCTCGGGATTGTCGGTCTCGCCGTTGTTGTCTTAATTAAATTTAAAGCCAAGAAAGGGGAAGACGTATGAAGAATACACCGGTTCAACTGCATGTCATAACCCGAATCGTTGCGTTTATCATTCTGGCTTTCTCTGTCTTCCTTTTCTTTGCAGGCCATAATAATCCAGGGGGAGGATTTATCGGAGGGCTGATGACTGCTGCCGCCCTCGTCCTGCTCTATTTAAGTTTTGATTTAAAAACTATTAAACGCGTGATTCCGTTTAATTATTCGAAAATAATCGGGGCCGGTCTGCTCATTGCGATTCTTACCGGGATTGTAGGGATGCTTTTCGGCTTTCCGTTTCTCACACAGTTTGATGAGTATTATCATATCCCTCTTTTGGGAGAAACACACGCTGCATCGGCCCTTCCCTTCGACCTCGGGATTTATCTGGTCGTAGTTGGATTTACACTGCTCGTAATTCTTACAGTTGCGGAGGATGATAGCTGATGGAAATTTTAATGATCTTAACAGTCGGCGTCCTCTTTACTGTGGCAACGTATATGATACTTTCTAAAAGTATGCTCAGAGTTATCATTGGGGTTGTTATTTTGTCACACGGAGCTCACTTACTCTTTCTGACTTTGTCAGGTCTTAAACAGGGAGCTCCTCCTTTATTGGGAGAAGAGGCGTCTGCCTATACCGATCCGCTGCCGCAGGCACTGATTCTGACAGCAATTGTTATTGGATTCGGTATCACTGCTTTTATGCTCGTTCTGGCCTATCGGACATACAAAGCACACAAAACAGATAACTTAGATGAATTAAGGGGAACTGAAGATGAATAATTTAGTCATTCTGCCAATACTCATACCATTACTCATGGGTGTCATACTAATCTTCTTCAAGGACTCTAAAAGTGTTCAACGTACAGTGAGTGTCATCAGTGTCGGACTGATGATTGCTGTATCTGCATACCTGACGTATATGGTTTATACAGAAGGTATTCAGACTACCGAATTAGGGGACTGGCCTGCCCCGTTCGGAATTGTCCTTGTAGCGGATTTGCTGTCAAGTTCACTGGTGGCCCTGTCGAGTCTTCTCGCACTTGTCTGCTTGTTTTTCGCATACCAGACTTTTTCGGCTGAGAGGGAAAGAAACTATTTCCATCCGTTTTTCCTGTTCCTGATGGTCGGGGTCAACGGTTCCTTTTTAACAGGGGATTTATTTAACCTGTTCGTCTTTTTTGAAGTAATGCTTATTTCTTCCTTTATTCTGATTTCTATGGGAAGCAAGCAGTATCAGCTTCGTGAATCCTTAAAATACGTTATAATTAATACTGTCTCATCCATGTTTTTTGTCGCTGCCATTGCCTATATATACGGAGTGACAGGCACGTTAAATATGGCTGACCTGGCCGTTAAAATCGGCGAACTGGAACAGACAGGTGTAATCTCTGTCATCGCTGTATTATTCCTGTTTGTATTCGGAACTAAAAGTGCTATTTTCCCGCTTTATTACTGGCTTCCCCATTCCTATTTTGCTCCGCCGGCGGCTATCGCTGCGTTATTCGGGGGGTTATTGACTAAAGTAGGGGTATACACAATTATGCGGACGTATACACTTATCTTCCCGCATGATCAGACTGTCTTTCAAATTTTGTTAATTTTCGGCGGGCTGACAATGTTTATTGGAGTACTTGGAGCAGTATCCCAGTTTGATTTCAAACGGATTCTAGCTGTTCATATTGTCAGTCAGGTCGGCTATATGATTATGGGTGTAGGAATCTTCACTCCTTTGGCTATTGCAGGGACATTCTACTTTCTTGCCCATAACATTATCGTTAAATCAGCCCTGTTCCTGTTTGCAGGCGTAGCGGAAAAAATTACCGGCACCTCCCATCTGAAACAGATGAGCGGTTTGCTTAAAACACACCCTTACGTGGGTTGGCTTTTCCTGATTACTGCCCTGTCATTAGCGGGAATTCCGCCATTAAGCGGATTTTTTGGTAAATTTGCTTTAATTATAGCTGGTTTTGATGCCGGAAATTATTTCGTCATTGCTGTCAGTTTAGCTACTGGCGTGTTAACCCTGTTTTCAATGATGAAAATATTTATGACCTCGTTCTGGGGAGAAGTAAAAATGCCTGACCCTCAGGCGAAGGATAAAAAGGTTGGGTCATTACTGATCCCTATCCTTCCGCTCGTCGCTTTAACTATTCTGTTAGGGGTGGCTGCGGAACCATTTATGCAGTTTTCTTTAGAACTTGCTGAGCAGCTCATGGATCCATCCGAATATATTAATTCTGTGCTTAATAAGGAGTAGTTGCCATGGCCTTTCAAATTTTATTAAACATCGGATTAGCTCTGATCTGGATGCTGTTAAGAGCTGAATACACCATCTTAGAGTTTATAATTGGTTACATCGTAGGGCTCGGCCTTTTGTTTGTATTAAGGCGTTTTCTTCATTTTGATTTTTATTTCCGCCGAATTGCGGCTTTTATCAAACTGATTTTGCTGTTTTTCTACAAACTTATTTTATCGAACATCGATATGATAAAAATTGTTCTTAGTCCTAAAATGGATATCCAGCCGGGAATCATTGCGGTTCCTACAAAATTACGGACTGACTGGGAAGTAACTTTACTTGCCAACCTGATTTCCCTCACACCTGGAACTTTGACTATGAATTTTTCTGAAGATGGCAGAACATTGTACGTGCATTCCATTCACGTCCCTGATAAGGAAAAGGCAATAAAAGAAATTCACGAATCTTTTGAGAAAGCAATTATGGAGGTGACTCATTAATGTTAACTACAGTGGCTCTTATCGTCTTAATATTAATGGCTCTCTCCATACTGGTCTGTACCGTGCGTGCCATTCTCGGTCCCAGTATGTCAGACCGCCTGGTCGCATTGGATACAATCGGAATTAACTTAATTGGCTTTACCGCTATATTGCTGCTGGTCCAGGATACAGTCGCTTATACGGAAGTTGTACTGGTCCTTGGAATTCTTGCATTTATAGGATCGGTAGCTATTGCGAAGTTCATTGAAGGGGGTGTGGTTCTTGACAGAGATCGTCATTAGCATTTTGCTTTTAATGGGAGGCGGTTTAAGCGTACTTGGCTCTATTGGGATAGTCCGTTTGCCTGACGTCTACGGCCGGCTTCACGCTGCCACTAAAAGTGCCACACTGGGAGTTATTACGATTATACTCGGAGTTTTTCTCTACTTTCTCTTTTATCACGGTCTATTTGTCGGAAAACTTCTGTTAACCATCGTTTTTGTATTTCTGACTGCTCCTGTTGCCGCATTTATGATTGCGCGCTCGGCGTATAACGTAAAGGTCAAAATGTGGGATAAAAGCATACAGGACGACCTGGCGGAGGCTGAAAAAAAACTAAAGTCACGTTCTAAATAAAATGCCGGGACTAAACCTGGTTAAAAAGAAAGGCTCTCACCGATTTGGTGAGAGCCTTTTTCTTTTTTTTGTGAGGTCGTTTCCTGTTAAGCTTTTTGTAAAGACTTTTCTCCGTATTTTACCGCTTCAGCAAGCAAGTCCACGATATGAACCGCCCTCATGCTGTCACGTTTCCCCTCTCTTTCAACTCCTGCTTTCATTTGGAGCAGGCAGCCTGGATTGGCTGTTACTATAGTTGCCGCTTCTGTCTTCTCTACATTAGCCATCTTATGGTCTAAAATCTGCATCGACATTTCCTGTTCAATAATATTATAGGTACCTGCTGATCCGCAGCACTGGTCAGCTTCTTTCATTTCCATATAGGTGACACCTTTAATCGATTGCAGAAGCTTTCTCGGTGCAGCTGCCGTCCTCATCACATTCCTTAAATGACACGAATCCTGATAAGTCACTACCTGCGGGTCAAGCTCCATTTCAGGGAGTCCGGCATCATACAGTATTTCAGTAATATCCATTACTTTATCCGAAAAGGCTTTTGCTCTATCTTTCCAAACAGGTTCTTCTTTTAGTAAATAGTCATATTCCACGAGAAGGGCTCCACAGCCTCCAGCATTAGAAATGATATAATCAAAATCCCCTTCTTCAAACGCTTCGATGTTTTTCTTAGCGAGTTCTTTTGCAGTATCTTTCTCTCCACTGTGGGCATGCAACGCCCCGCAGCAGTTCTGTGTTTGCGGAATAACTACTTCGCAATTAGCTTTCTTTAATAAATAAAGAGTGGCATCGTTGGTCTCCATAAACACCGTATCCATTAGACAGCCGGAAAAGAAAGCCACTTTCTTTTTCACTGCGCCTTCCGCTTCTATATGCTCCGGCCGGTTCTTCATTTTTAAAGGAGATGGAATAGCGGGCAGCACTTTTTCCATTGTACTCATGTTTTTCCCTGCTATTCTCGTCATATTTGTCGCTCTCGCCAGCTTTTGTACGCCGCTCTTCTGGTAGAACCACATCAGGCTGTTGAGGGTCCTCATTCTGTTCTGATGAGGGAAAACCTGATCAAAAAAGAACCTTCTTACAAATTTCACAGGTAGAGAATGCTTCTTCTTTGCTTGAAGAATATCACGTGCTTCTTCAAGGAGGTGGCCGTATTTAACACCTGATGGACAGGCCGGCTCACAGGCCCTGCACCCTAAACAGAGGCTTAATTGATCTTCAAAATCTTTATCAGGCTCCATTTTGCCGTCCACTACAGCTTTCATAAGAGCGATTCTTCCCCTTGGGGAGGCCGCCTCATCCCCTCCTGTTTCAATATACGTCGGACATGAAGGCAGGCAAAAGCCGCACCTCATACAATTTAACAGCTCATCATAATCCATTTTTGACTGGAAGTCCTGAACAATTTGGGTCTTCCGCTTACTATCTTCTACACTCATCTCTGTACCACCACCCGTTTACGTGCATCCTTTGCAAACACTTTGCCAGGGTTCATGATGTTGTTTGGGTCAAAGGCCTGTTTTATGGCGCGCATCGCTTCTACCCCAGCTTCTCCTACTTTCCAGGAAAGATATGGGGATTTCATGACACCAACTCCATGCTCCCCGGTAATTGTGCCACCCATATCAATTGCTTTTGCGAAAATATCTTCAAAGGCCTGTTCCACACGCTGCATTTCATCTCGGTTTCTCGCATCAGTCATACATGTCGGATGAAGGTTTCCATCCCCGGCATGCCCAAATGTGCAAATTTTAACGTTATATTTATCCGCTATCTCTTCAATGGCTTTAACCATTTCTGCAATTTTTGACCGCGGTACTGTCGCATCTTCTAAAATAGTAGTAGGTTTTAACCTTGCCAGAGCCGACAAGGCAGATCTTCTGGCAGAAGTCAGAGCCTCGCCTTCTTCCGGAGATTGAGCTATTTGTACAGAAAGCGCATTTGTTTCTTCACAAATTTCCGCCATCCTCTGAATGTCCCTTTCTACTACTTCCTCTGGTCCGTCTTGTTCAATGAGCAGGATAGCACCTGCTTCAGTCGGCAGACCTATATTGGCAAAATCCTCGACCACCTGAATTGTAGGCTGGTCCAAAAATTCAAGAGTGGCTGGGATGATTCTGTTTGAAATAATTTTTGAAACGGTGTTTCCGGCTGCTTCCAAACTGTCATATAAAGCAAGCATCGTCTTTTTAGTTTCAGGGACCGGGATAAGTTTCAAAGTCGCTTCAGTGATAATTCCCAGCGTCCCTTCTGAACCTACCATCAATCGGGTTAAATCATAGCCGGCCACGTCTTTGGCCAGCTTACCACCGGTTTTTACGATACTTCCATCTGGCATCACGAATTCGATCCCAATCACATAATCACGGGTGACACCATATTTCAGCCCCCTTAGACCGCCTGAACATTCATTAATATTTCCGCCGATAGTTGAAATCTTCATAGAAGAAGGATCCGGCGGATAAAACAGACCTTTTTCTTCGACCGCTTTTATCATATCCAGTGTAATGACTCCGGGCTGGACAGTCACTGTAAGGTTTTCTTCATCAATTTCAATAATATCTTTCATATAATTAAAGAGCATCACAAGACCGCCTTCAAGAGGAGTCGTGCCGGCACACAAATTCGTTGCCGATCCTCTTGGAACAACAGGCACTTTATATTCGTTGCACACTTTCACGATTTCCGCTACATCCTCTTTATGCCGAGGCTTGATCACCGCATCAGGAAGAGCCTGATAATCGGGTGTCGCATCGTATGAATAGACAATTAAATCCTGCTGCGAATCCAACAGGTTTTCCCGTCCCACAATTTTCTCAAGTTTACCCCTGACTTCCTTATTTAACATCACATTCTCCCCTTATTGTTGTAATAACTTTATTATAAAAAAATAAAACGCTTACAGATATGTAGATTTGTACAAATCTTTTCGCTGTAAACGTTTCTAATTTGTATGATCATTTAATTTCCTGATAAAAAGATAAAGCCATATACATAGCAACAAGTGAATCGGCCTCTTTTACCGATTTTCCGGTTAATTGGTAAATTCTTTTAAGCCTGTAATGAAGGGTATTGATATGAATATGCTGGGCTTCTGCTGTTTCTTTTATGCTCATATTATGGGAAAGATAATACATTAACGTTTCCATCAGCTCTTTATCATGAATAATTGGCCCTAATACTTCTTCAATCAACTCTTTTCTCGTATCATCTGTTATTTCAGCAAGCGCCATATCCAAGGGCATTTCATCATAAAAAGTAACTCTTCGCTGTTTTTTGGAAACTCTGAGAGCCTTTTTCGCCCCTTGATATGATTTATACAGCCGGGCAGGGTCTTTGCTCATTTTTCCTGCTCCTATGTAAATGTTTGCTTTCCTTTCGCGCAGCAATCGGCGCTGGAATTCCAAAAGTTCTGTTTTAAAAGTGTTTAATGAAAATCCCGGCTCGGTGTGTTTTAATAAGGCAAATCTGCCATTTCCCCATCGGACGATTATATTATCCCTGCCTTTAGAAAACTGGCCCTTTATCTCATCCATCATTTCACTTTCAAGCATTTGAATTTGACGCTTATCTGTTTGTATATGATCCAATTCAAATAATACACAGAATCTCTCATCAAAGATGGAGATCCCGAGAATTTCTCCCCGCTCCATAAAGTCACTGTCAAGATGTTCAGAGTGCACCCATTCGTAAACAAACGTTTCAAGGCCGCGTGATTCAGATTCCAGCCTTTCACTCGAATAAGCTTCCTGAATAATCAGCTCAGTCATTCGTTGGATAACCTGCCCCATTCTGACCACTTTTTCAGGCTCTCCCGTTATACCTATCACTCCAATGGCATGTTTGTCTATAATTATTGGAAGGTTTAACCCGGCTTTAACACCTTCAAGCCTTATGACATCTTTTTTAGTAATAATAAACTGTTCTTGATTAAATACGGCAATCTGTGCCCCTTCATGAAACTTTCCAATTCTTTGTACATCACTGGCAGCAATAATGATTCCCTTATCATCTGTTACAATCACTTCTTCGTTGACAATGTCAGTCACCTCTTGGACAATTCTTTGTGCGAGTGAGGACAGTAATTTCATCGTTCGTCAGCCCCTCCACACACCAATTGTTTCTCCCTGTTTTACCGGTGTGACTTTACCTTTTAATTCTTCCTTTATTGCCACAGTACCCGGTTCGAAAAGGAGCACCACACTTGAACCAAAAGAAAAGTAGGCCATCTCTCTGCCTTTTTCAACAACTGCTTTGTCTACGTGAACCGGATGAATGCTGTTGACGTTTAAAGCCCCTACTTTTACGACAGCCATTCGTCCCCCATCGTGCTTCATTTCGGTAACCAGTCTGTAATTTGTTGCTAAAGGTTCTTTTCCAAAGTTAAATCCTAAGGCGTTTACAGGTTCAGAATACTTACCGAGAGCCCAGCGCCTTACAACAGTTCCATAATAAGGGGCGTGAATTCTGTGATAATCTTTCGGCGACAAATAAAAAACGCAATACTCTCCGCCTGCATAACGGTTAACTGCCTCCTCCAAACCAAGCATCGTTTTCAATGAATGCTTCTTCCCTTTAACAGGAAAAGACATATCTTCAGTGACAGTGCCTGCTTCCGAGATTACTCCATCAACAGGACTCACCACATCATTTTCCATTTCGGACAGCTGCCGGGCGCCCTCTTTTAATTCCCGGCTGAAGAAATCACTTAGCGATTTATAATCGGAATATGGCCGTGCCAGTTCTTCTTCATTAATTCCAAAAGTTTTAGAAAAAGACGGGATCAGAATCTTGCTCACTCTCTTATTAGTAAACTCTTTAATGATTGAATTATAAAAAGAATTATTAGTTAATCCAAGCATAAGCCGGTAAAATTCTTTTTTCATATTGTCCATCCTTCCTTTCATATGCGTTGTCCCGTATAGTTTCATACCACAAAATATGGTATAATTTATCTCTATTGAAGTATTTTGGCCTTTTTAAAAGAACATAGGGAGTGATCTCATGATCCTTTTTCAGCACCTTGTTGATAATACAGTTAAGCGCTTTCGTACCCAGGCTGCAAATGTGTTAACAATTACCAACCTCGGTTTCGGAGGTTTTGCCATTCTCTTTGTTCTGGAAGGCCAGCTCGGTTTAACTGTAGCATTTATTTGTCTCGCCGCCATTTTAGACTTTCTCGACGGAAAAGTTGCCAGAAAAATGAACATCGAATCGGATGTTGGCAAACAGCTGGATTCGTTATGTGACATGATTTCTTTCGGTGTAGCCCCTGTCCTCCTGGTCTATCATTCCACCCTCCAGGATTTCGGGATGCCCGGCTCAATGGCTGTTATTATATTTATTGCCTGCGGCGCCATCAGACTTGCCCGCTTTAATGTCAGTGAGCAAAGCGGTTTCTTTATCGGACTGCCCATCACAGCCGCCGGCTGTCTTTTGACATTAAGCTATTTATTTAAAGTAACGGCCCCTCCTGTCATGATGTTTATTATTTTAACATTATCTCTGCTTATGATCAGTCATTTCAAGGTAAAAAAGGTGTAAAATCATTCGTCTTCCTCCCAAGGGAGACGAATTTTAACATTAACCGGTATAACTTATAATGATGGAGGATGAACACTATGCAAGTGATCGTATCTCATACTAATTTAGACTTTGACGGGCTCGCTTCCATGATCGCTGCTAAAAAACTGTATCCGGAAGCCGAAATTATTATGCCTTCCAAAGTCTCTTCCGAAGTCAATCACTTCCTTGCTATCTATAAAGACACCTTTCCCTTTAAACGTCTCAAAGATACAGACTGGGAACGTGTAGAGGAAGTCATCATGGTAGATACAAATTCGCCCAACAGGCTTGGGGATATCCGCCAGCACCTTCCCCATAGGGTGAAATACGCCGTCTATGACCATCACCCCGAAACAGAAGAAACCGTACAGTTTCACGAAGGAACAATTGAAAAAACAGGCGCTGCCGTCACTATTCTTTCTGAACTGATTAAAGAAAAAAACTTGCCGGTTTCGCCTTTTGAAGCCACTGTTTTTTCTTTAGGGGTATATTCTGACACCGGCGCCTTTACATATGACCACACGACCTCACGGGATTTATCAGCTGCTGCTTTCTTTCTTGAGCAGGGAGCCAACTTAAAAGTAATTGACCAATTCCGTGAATCTTCTTTAACAGAAGTCCAGCAGCAGCTCTTTCAAAAACTGCTCGATAACAGTGAAATCACTTCTGTAGATGGAGTAGATATACTAATAGCCTCTCATCGGCAACCTGATTATACCGGCCACTTAGCACAGGTAACCCGGAAACTTCTCCAGGTTACTGGAGCGGATGCCGCTTTCTCCGTAGCAGAAATGGGTAAAAAGACGTTTGTAACTGCCAGAGTGGTGAGTGAACGAATTAATGCACTGCCGGTTATTCACATGTTCCATGGCGGCGGACATGAAAAGGCAGCTTCAGCTACGATCAATAACCAATCCTCCAGTGAAACTGTGCAAACCATTAAAGAAAACCTCTCTCTTATCGTCCGGCCATCGCTTACAGCGAAAGACATGATGTCAAGTCCGGTTAGGGTCGTGGCCCCTGATACGAGCATTGAAACAGTTTCTAAGATGCTTTACCGGTACGGACATACAGGGTTTCCTGTTGTAGAAGATGAGAAGCTGAGAGGCATTATTTCACGCCGGGACGTAGACAAGGCGCTTCACCACAAACTCGGCCACGCGCCTGTTAAAGGATATATGAGCCATAACCCTATTGCTATTGGACTTTATGAGAAGATTGAAACAATTCGTGAGTTAATGATTGAAGACCATGTTGGCAGGCTCCCTGTGATAGACAATGGAGAGCTGGTAGGAATAGTGTCCCGTACAGACGTTATTCAAGCTATGCACGGCAAGACCGGAGTCAATCTTTCCTATTCTTCCCGTTCCGCTCTGCCTCTGAAGCGGCAGATGACTGAAACGATGAAAAAATACCTTTCGCCGACTATCTTTCAGCTTTTAGAATTAATAGGTGAAGAAGCCGGGTATCTGTCTATGAGAGCATACCTTATTGGGGGAATGGTTCGCGACCTGATGCTTGAAAGAGATAATGAGGATATGGATATTGTAGTGGAAGGGGACGGTATTTCACTTGCCCTTCATTTACAGAAACTTTACGGAGGGAAAGTACGTAAACACGATGAATTCCGCACTGCCACCTGGAAACATCCATCGGGATTTAAAGTCGATTTAACAAGTGCCCGTACAGAATACTATGATTTCCCGGCCGCTCTGCCAAAAGTAGAACTCTCTACGATTAAAGAAGATCTTTACAGAAGGGATTTTACAATTAACGCAATGGGGATATGCCTTAATCAGGAGGAATTCGGAGAATTACTTGATTATTTCCATGGATATGAAGACCTTAACAAAGAAAAGCTGAGAGTTCTTTATAACTTAAGTTTTGTAGAGGATCCCACGAGAATCTTAAGGGCCGTCAGGTTTGAAAGCCGGTTTAATTTCTCCATGGATGAACAAACTGAAAGACTGGCTGTTCAGTCTGCCAATAATCTTCTGTCAGTTTCTAAACCGAGATTATCAAGTGAGTTGATCAGACTTTTCACTGAAGAAAATGCCTCTGAGGGCGTAAAGAGGATGCGGGAACTTACCCTCAATAAGTACCTGCTTACAAGGCCGGGTGATGACGAACCTGTACAAAAGCGTATTGATTGCATCTACTACTGGCATTCAGTTTTTAAAGAGGAGGGCATTGCTGTAAACCGTTCTATCTGGATGGCCTACATGTTTTCTTTAACGACAGGAAGGGTAAACGACGAAGTAGACCTCGAAGGGTTTTGCCTGACTAAAGAAGATGTCAAAACGCTAAACGATCTTTATAATTTGCTGGTCAGCCATCAGTCCCGTTCCATTGATCCTTCTTTACCAATCAGGGATATCCATGTAAACCTTGCAACGATGAAACCTGAACCTTTATTTGGCTACTTTGCAATAGAATTTCCAGATCATAATGAAAAGTTGTTTAACTATTTGCTCACTCGAGAAAAGCTAACAAGAAAAGTTGACGGCAATGATCTGAAAAAACTGGGCCTCAAGCCGAGCCCGTATTTCAAAGAAATTCTACTTGAGGTAGATATAAAACAATTGGAAAACCCTGAAACCAGTAAAGAAAAACTTATTGAGTGGGTTAGTCATAAGTTTTTAAACAAGTGAGAATTCTAGGCTTTTATTGAGAATAAATATGACTAAGCATTTCACTTGCCCTCTGATTACCTCTTTATTTATAATAGTTTCTGAATGAAATTTAAAGTGAATAATTTCACTTGACATGAACTTTCATTCATGTAAAATATAATTTGTATAAAGTAATAATAATTATTAAAAACAAGGAGAGATTTTATTATGTCAGACAAGCGTATGGTTGCTAAACAGGCTCCAAGGTTTGAAATGGACGCTGTAATGCCAGATAAAGAGTTCAAAAAAGTTTCTTTAGAACAAAACATGAAGAATGACAAGTGGACAGTGCTCTACTTTTACCCAATGGATTTCACATTTGTATGCCCAACGGAAATTACGTCTATCAGTGACAGATTTGATGAATTTGAAGACTTAGATACAGAAGTAATCGGTGTATCTACTGATACTGTGCATACTCACCTTGCATGGATCAATACAGACCGTGATGACAACGGACTGGGTGATTTAAATTACCCTCTTGCAGCAGATACAAATCACGCGGTAGCCCGCGATTACGGTGTCCTTATTGAAGAAGAAGGCGTAGCTCTCAGAGGATTGTTTATTATCAGTCCGGAAGGCGAGCTTATGTACTCTGTCGTGAACCACAATAATATTGGACGCGACGTTGACGAGACTCTCCGTGTTCTCCAGGCTCTTCAGACAGGCGGCCTTTGCCCGGCAAACTGGAAGCCTGGACAAGCCGTACTTTAAGACACGACTAAATTAAAAGACAAGAGAATAAAATCGTCCTGGTTGGGCGATTTTATTCTGTATGATACAGCATATCCAGAATAAACATTAAAACAGAAAAAGGAGTGTCCTGTATGAAACTTCGTGAACAAATGCCTGAATTGTCCGGTGCCACAAAATGGTTAAACGATGAAGTGACAAAAGAGGATTTAATCGGTGATAAGCCAACACTTATTCACTTCTGGTCAGTAAGCTGCGGCTTATGTAAAGAAGCAATGCCTGATGTAAATGAGTTTCGTGATGAATATGAAGATGAATTAAACGTTATTGCTGTTCACATGCCGCGATCTGAGAAAGATTTGGATATGAGCGTCATTGAAGCTACCGCTCAGGGACATGATATTACTCAGCCAATTTTTGTAGACAGCGAACACAAGCTTACCGATGCGTTTGAAAATCAATATGTACCAGCCTATTATGTTTTTGATAAAGATGGCCAGCTTCGGCACTTTCAGGCCGGAGGCGGGGGCATGAAAATGCTTCGAAAACGGGTTAACCGCGTACTTGGAGTTGAAGCAAAATAACTAATAGCACTTCCCGGACGATTGACTCGTTCCGGGTTTTTTTATACCAGCTGGGCTGTCAGCAAAAAATAGTAAAGTCGCTATTTCCCGTTACAATATACTTTGCATTTTTTGTTTACTATATGGTACGTTTAATTTAAACAAGGCTCTGTTAAAGTCTGTTAAAAAATATTCTCTGTATCACAGCGCAAAAAATCCGCCAAATTTCTGAAGGAAAGATTATCAGGGAAAATTCAATAAACATTCTTTTGAGGGTTAGCACCCTACTCTGCAGGAGAAAAAGAAAAAGTAATACGGAGAATATGACCAGCTTAACATTACCTTGTAGAGACATGTTTGCAGAAAGGATGATCATAATGAGTGTACATATTGGAGCAAAAGAGGGAGAAATTGCAGAATCTATTTTACTGCCCGGAGATCCGTTACGTGCAAAGTATATTGCTGAAAACTTCCTTGAAGACGTGAGCTGCTATAACGAAGTAAGAGGAATGCTCGGCTTTACAGGGACTTACAAGGGTGAAAGGATTTCTGTTCAAGGCACAGGTATGGGTGTGCCATCTATTTCTATTTATGTTCATGAATTAATTAACAGTTATAATGTTAAAAATCTTATTCGCGTTGGAACATGCGGAGCAATACAGAAAAATGTTAAAGTCCGCGACGTTATTCTGGCAATGAGCGCTACATCGAATTCAGGTGTGAACAGACACCACTTTAATGGAATCGATTTTGCTCCAACTGCCAACTTTGATTTGTTAAAAAGAGCTTATGACGGTGCTACTGAGCACGACTTGAATGTAAAAGTAGGAAGTGTATTTACAAGTGATGTCTTTTATAATGAAGATAAAAATCTTATTCCACAGCTGGCTGAACATCAGGTTCTTGCAGTGGAAATGGAAACTTCCGCTTTATATACAATCGCTGCCCGTTTTGGTGTCAAAGCTTTATCTGTATTGACAGTAAGTGACCACATTATTACAGGCGAAGAGACAAGCTCTCAGGAACGTCAGGAAACGTTCAATGAGATGGTTGATGTTGCTCTCACAGCTGCCGTTTCAGAGAAATAAACTGCTAAACCGCCGCCTTTTCTGACCAGAAGAGGCGGCGGTTATTTTTATCAGTAAATAAGTTCAATAAACCCTTCTCTCGGAATTCTTCCGAAATAATACGTCATATCAAGATTGGCTAAAGCTTCATGAAGAGCATTCTTCTCATATTTTACTTCTGTAAGCATTTCCTCTACTTCGCTTACATCTCCTACTCCGAAAAAATCTCCATAAATTTTACATTCCTTAATATATCCCTTAGACACATTTAAGCGAATATCGATAGTGCCGGCCTCAAACCTTTTTGACCTCTGCAGATCAAATTTTGGGGACTTTCCGTAGTTCCAGTCCCAGTTCCTGTACCGTTCTTCAGAAATTTTTTCTATACCTTCCCAGTCCTCATCGGTCAAGTGATAAGTGTTCACTTCCCCGCTTGCAAAAATGTCTTTAAGTAAGATTTCTTTCAGTTCATTAACAGTCAGTTTTGTTTCCAGAAACTCATTAATATTGGCAACACGGCTCCGAATGGATTTAATGCCTTTCGAACGGATTTTTTCCTCATTTACGTTCAGCGCATCCACTACTTTTTCAATTTCCGAATCTAATAGCAGCGTACCATGACTGAACATACGGCCTTTAGTGGTATATTGGGCGTTTCCGGAGATTTTACGCTCTCCGACATGAATGTCATTCCTGCCGCTCAGCTTAGCCTCTACCCCCATTTTCTCGAGCGCACGTATAACCGGCTCGGTAAACTTCTTAAAGTTTGAAAAACTGTCCCCGTCATCTCTTGTAAGAAAACTGAAATTCAAATTACCTAAATCATGATAAACTGCTCCTCCCCCTGACAGGCGGCGAACAACGTGGATACCATTTTTATCCACGTATTCTTTATTAATTTCTTCTATTGTATTTTGGTTTTTTCCGATAATAATCGAAGGCTCATTGACATAAAAAAGCAGATAGGTGTCGTCAATTGGAAGATTTCTCAGCGCATATTCTTCGATAGCGAGATTAATTCTCGGATCAGTAATGTTTTCGTTGTCAATAAATTTCATAAGTTTGCCTCCTCATCCTTGGTCATTCGTCATTATCTTACCACACATCTCATTTAAAAATTAAATGGTTTACCTGAATGACACTGAATGTATAAGTTTTTCCAGTTACACACACATTACTAAATAGTTTCTGTTTAAAGGGGGAAGACGATGAAACTTTTAAAGTGGTTTAAGAGAGATAAAAGTAAAACGGATAATGACAGGACGAATCCTGTCATCACTGATTATGAACTTCCTCCATATCCAGCAAAGGAAGATATGGCTGAGAATAAAGTCTACCTTAAAGAGACACTCAACTACACAGAAGATTTAATTGAAAAACCTTTTACAATAGACGCACATACGTGTTCAGTCATGTTTCTCGAGTCTTTGACTGATGAAGAGAAAATGGAAAAAAACCTCTACAGCAAGTTAAATCACGTCCATTCTATTGAGGCCCTTGAAGATACATTAAAGAATATGGATGCTTCGAAGCTCCTGCACGTATCTGAAGCCGTGCCGCATATACTGGCTGGAAAATGTCTGTTGTTTATTGACGGGCTCGATTACTGCTATACGTTAAATACAAACAAAATTATCCTGAGAGACATCGGACAGCCTGAAAATGAACAGATTATCCGCGGCGCCCATCAGGGCTTTGTCGAATCATTGATGGTTAATATCTACCTGCTCCGGCAGATGGTTCAGCATCCACAGTTAACGATTCGTTTTAAAAAAGTCGGAGAGAAAAAGAATACAAAAGTCTGTATTGTCCATGTAGAAGGAATAGCTGATAAAAAAGTACTGAATGAAATTGACAGGCGGCTTTCGAAAATAGACTCTGACAAACTAATAAGTTCAGGCGTGATTGAAGAATATCTGGAGGATTTTCCTTATTCCCCGTTTCCCCAGTTTATGAGTACCGAACGGCCGGACCGCTGTGCACTTAACTTACTGGATGGAAAAATCGTTCTTTTTGTAGAGGGAGAAGGAACGGCTTTGCTCCTCCCAATGAGCTTCCTGTCTTTTTACCAGTCAAACGATGATTATAACAGCCGCTGGTATGCGGGTACTTTCTTCCGGCTTCTTCGCATGTTCAGCTTTGTTACGTCAGTGACCTTGCCGGGCATCTACATTGCTATCATCAGTTTCCATTTCGAAATTATTCCGTACGGGATGACATTTGTCATAAAAGACGCCGTGGAAGAAATTCCTTATCCACCTATAGTAGAAGCCTTTTTCATGGAACTGACATTAGAACTGATAAGGGAAGCAGGGGTCCGTCTCCCAAGCCCGATCGGTCAGACCATTGGAATTGTAGGAGGTCTTGTCATTGGGGATGCCGTCGTAAATGCCGGGTTCGTTTCCAGTGTCATGATTATTGTAGTAGCTTTAACAGCTATTTCTTCATTTGCTGTACCGGCAAATGAAATGAGCATGTCTGTCCGGCTTCTCCGCTTTCCTATTATGATTATGGCGTCTCTGTTAGGCTTTCTTGGCATCGTATTTTGTTTAAATATTTACCTTATACACTTATGTAAACTTACAAGTCTTGGAAAGCCTTACTTTTATCCGTTTGCTCCTTTTCATTTTAAAGGGATTCTAAAAGACGTTTTACGTTTCCCGCATACAAAAACAACCTGGCTGAATCTGGATAATGAGCAAAATAATAATAATCAAAAATGAAAGTTGAGGAATGATATGGAACCGTTATTAAATAACCGTATTTCAGCCAATCAAATTTTCTTTCTTATTGTCCAGACACAGATCGGAATAGCCGTGCTTACTCTTCCTGCCCGCGTCTTCGCTGAAGCAGAGTGGGAAGGATGGATTTCTATTCTCATCACGGGAGGAATCATTCAAAGCCTTTTAATACTCTATATTTCTCTTATTCATCGTTTTAAAGACCACACGTTTTTTACAATGACGAGAATTCTTATAGGAAAACCGCTGTCAATCCTGGTGAATTTTTTATACTTTTTATATTTTCTGACAGTGACGATTCTTATCCTTACTCTCTATTACCGGACGATTGCTTCATGGCTTTTTCCGGAAACACCTAAGTGGATCATTATGGCGCTTATCGTCAGTGCGGCTGTGTTTCTTGTAAGAGAAGATATACATATCATCGCAAGGTTTTATACGCTTGTTTCCGGTTTACTGATCCTCATTATCGGCGTCCAGTTCACAGGGTACACGGCCGCACACCCGTTATATTTGCTTCCGCTCGGCCATATTAGCTTAGCTGATTACTTAAAAGGTGCAGACGCTTCCCTCCAGTCGATGCTTGGCTTTGAACTTATTCTGTTTATTTACCCATTTATTCAGGCTGCTAAAAAAGACATTACGAAGGTCTCTTCTTATGCGATCTGGTTTACGACTTTCGTTTACGTCTTTACCTCTATCACGGCTTATTTGTTTTTCAGTCCTGATGAAATTGTACTCGTCCCAAATCCTGTACTCTACATGCTTAAAGCATTTTCTTCCCCGGTCATTGACAGGCTTGACCTTATATTTATATCTGTTTGGATTATTTCAGTAACCACTTCGTTAATGACTTATTTATTTTTAGCTTCACAATACACCCAGGTGATTTTCAGTTTAAAAAAACGGAAAAGCACCGTATTTTATTTAGGGGTGCTGATTTTAAGTATTGCTCTCTTCTTCGAATCAAACGAAGCGATAGATACTTTATCCGAATTTGTAGGAAGTGTCAGTTACACCTTTATTGTTTTTATTCCTGTGATATTGCTGATAACTGCCCTGATCAGAAAAAAACCGGCGCGCGGAAAGGAGAAGGCCTCATGAAAGTGGTTTTAACTGCCTTGGTTATTTTTATTGTTGTATTAAATACCGGATGTTGGGATTCCAGACAGCTTAGAGACATTACAGTTGTCAAATCAGCGGGATATGATACTGATGACGAAGAGCAGCAAATTGAGGTAACCTTTTCTTCACCTATTCCGGAAAAGTACAGGACAACAGAAAGAGCCCAGATCGTTTCTGCTTTAGGGCACACCCCCCGCAATGCTCGAGATAACCTGGAAGCAGAAGTTTCCGAAACTCTTGACTTAAGTAAACTGAGGGTGCTGATGATTGGAGAAGAGCTGGCAAGTAATGATCTTTATCCCCCGCTGGATGTCCTGTACCGGGACCCCCGGTCCGCTTTAGCCGCCAAACTTGTGATCGTAGAAGATAAAGCTAAAGACCTTGTGGATTTACGACTGGAAGACCGGCCGAGAACAAGTGAATTGATTGCAGAACTCATAAAGGCTGCTGAAGAAAAAACAATGCTTCCTATTACCAACATTCAATTGATCTGCCCTCCCTTGTTCGACCGCGGGCAGGATGCCATGATCCCTTATTTGACAGTCGAAGAAGGGAGCCCTCATCTTGCAGGTGTTGCCCTGTTTAATGACAAACAAATGACGGGAACTTTGTCTGAAAGAGAAACAACAATGCTTCTCTTAATGATGGACCAGCTGCAGCAAACAGCTTCACTTACCGAAAAAGTCCACAGCGACAGAGAGAATGAATTAGAAAATTATGTGACCATTGATGTAGAAGAAGTTAACAGAAATTTAGACGTCACTGTAAATCAGGCAACCGGTCAGATCGAAGTGCCGCTTAAATTAGGATTATTCGTCAATGTTATCGAATATCCGTTAGACGACTTGGACAATGAGGAGAAGTTAAATGAATTAAGCGCTCTGCTGGCTGATAATTTCACGGAAAAGTTTCAAGAACTGACAGAAAAGCTTAAGGAGAGCAATTCAGATATCATAGGCATAGGACGCAGGATCCATGCTTTTCATTATCCTTTCTGGAAAGAAATTGAATGGAAAGAAGTCTATCCCGAGGTGGACTTTCAAGTGGAGGTAACTGTTGAGATCGTCAGGCACGGTATTATATCTTAACACCAATAAAAGAAGAAAGCCGTGGCTCTCTCCTTTTATTTCCGGTGCCGCTTATCCATCCTCTTTTCTCAACACTGCTTTTTGATGTCTGTAAAATTCATGGAAGAGCTTCATCAACGCTCTTTTCTCAATTCTCGATACGTAACTTCTGGAGATTCCAAGCTGTTTAGCAATTTCCCTTTGCGTTTTTTCTTTTTTCAGGTCCAGTCCGAAACGCCCGATAACTACCTCTTTCTCCCGGTCATCAAGCACATGAATGTATTGATAAATCTGCTTTTTTTCCATTTTTAACTGAATCTGCTCAGCCAGATCTTCAGTATTCGCCTGCAGGACATCAATCAGGCTGATCTCATTCCCTTCCTTATCCTGGCCGATAGGGTCATGGAGCGAGACATCTTTACGCACTTTTTTAAGCGCACGCAGGTGCATGAGGATTTCATTCTCAATACACCGTGCGGCATAGGTTGCCAGTTTTGTGCCTTTTCCTGATGAATAGCTTTCGATTGCCTTTATAAGGCCGATCGTACCGATGGAAATGAGGTCTTCCGTGTCTTCTCTCGTGTTTTCAAACTTCTTGACGATGTGGGCCACCAAACGCAAGTTATGTTCAATTAGCAGATTACGGGCGTGTTCGTCTCCTTCTTTCATCAGTTCAATGTATTTCTTTTCTTCTTTTTGGCTCAGCGGCTGCGGAAACGCATTGTTTTTAACAAACGAGACAAATACAAGCAATTCTTTGATAAAGTGCGTGACGGCTGCCAGAATAGTTGACATGCTTTCACACCCCCTCCTTTGCTTCGTTTTCTATGTATATGCCCATCACAGCATGAGAGTGTCTGTCTTATCAAAATAGGATTGTAAGGCGCTTACATACAAGGTTATGATATACTTGTGAATGAGATACTATTTGGAGGAGTGATTAGATGAAGGTGATAACTCTTAATAACGGGGTGACCATGCCTCAGCTTGGATTCGGAGTATGGCAAGTCGAAGACGACAAAGCAACACCAGCAGTTATCAAAGCATTGGAAACCGGTTACCGTTCGATTGACACAGCTATGATCTATAAAAATGAACGTGGTGTAGGGAAAGCGATCAGACAAAGCAGCGTGCCAAGAGAAGACCTCTTCATTACCACAAAAGTGTGGAATGCCGACCAAGGATACGACACTACATTAAAAGCTTTTGATGAGAGTCTAGAACGCCTCGGTCTGGAATACGTCGATCTTTATCTCATTCACTGGCCAACTCCTGAATTTGATGATTACGTAGATACATACAAAGCGATGGAGAAGCTGTATAAAGACGGGCGTGTCAAAGCGATTGGCGTCTGTAATTTTGAAATTCACCATCTTCAGCGCCTGTTAGATGAGTGCGAGGTTAAACCAGTATTGAATCAGGTGGAATGCCATCCATTTTTAGCCCAGAATGAATTAAAAACCTTTTGCAAAAAACATGATATTTACGTAGAAGCCTGGAGTCCGCTTATGCAGGGCGGCGAAGTTCTGAACCACCCTGTCGTTCAGGGGATTGCCCGGGACCATAACAAAACAGGCGCCCAGATAATCATACGCTGGCACCTGCAAAACGATTCAATTGTTATTCCAAAATCAGTGACTCCTTCACGAATTGAAGAGAACTTCGATGTGTTTGATTTTGAATTGACGGATGATGAAATGGAACTAATTAATAATTTAGACCGTGGCATAAGAAAAGGACCGAAACCTGATGAAATGAATGTGAGGTAGCCCTCAATAAGGGTTAAGTGAAAATACAAATAAAATACAAATAAAATAGCGGGATAAACCTCATTAATTAAAGAGGCTGGGACAAAAGAATAGTAATTATAAAGAAAGCCGAACAAATCTTATGATTTTTGTTCGGTTTTTCACTTTTGTCCTTAATAAAAAATCAACTCTGATAAATAGTAATTGCAGTGATTTCAGTCCGCCAGGCGGACGCTTGCCCAAGGGCTTGTCTTCAGCTAAATTCAACTCAGTCTGGAGCTTCGTTGAATTGGATCTTCAGACTGCGCTTAATCCCTGTGGCGTCGCCGCCTTCTGTCCTTCAATCAAAGCAGAGGATAAAATTATTGTTCGTCCTTTACAAACTTGTCTTTAGTTTTGTCTCAGCCTCAATTCTCTGGGCTTTCATGCGGGGAATTATTTAAATATTGTTTTTACTTGACTCGGGAAAAGAGACAGCTTTTTGATGAACCACGCCTTGATTTATAAGGCGATTAATTATTGTCTTTGATTATTTCCATACTTGTTAATGCCTGTTTAACAGTCGCTTTAATACTCACTTTTTCAAAGGTTATATCCTGCTGAATGACTGTCATGGCAATGTTTGACCGGACACCAGTGAGGGTAATATACACACCAATAAGATCTAAAGATTTAATAACCAAGTTTAAATGTGAGGCTACTATATCATCTATTTTGGGCACTCCCGACAGATCAAAAATCAGTCTGTTAATTTTACGGTCTTTACATTGCTGAAGCGTCTCATGCAGTAAATACCGGCCTCTTGATTCATCAATCGCCCCGATAAGCGGACAAATGGCTGTGTTTCCGGTCACATTAATGATAGGAACAGACAATTCATTCAGCTTTTCATTAAACTTTTCTTCTTTCTGATTTGATAAGGAGACATGGAAATTCAATACTTCTTTAACAGCATACTTAATCTCTTTATTCAGTAAATCATGGATATATAAAAGTTCATCGGCTGTAAGATTAAAAATATCCTGAGCTTCTTTTTTGAACATTGTCCAAATAGTTTTTGACATGTCGTAAAGACCGTCAATCACAGTTGTAACAGCAACACTGTTTCCCATCAGTTGCTGCTCTTTAATATTTCCAATAAGAGGCGTTAACGGGCGTTTACGTGAAGAGGAGGCTAATAAGTTTTCCTGAAAGCGATGAAGAAATTGAAAGAAGATGTCTCTAAGAGGGGCTGTATCATGGAGGCTTGACATGTCTTCATGGCTGAGGACTTTACTAATAAGCTCATTTTCATTTTCTACTAGATAATTAACAATGGATTGGGATATATCTCTTCTCTCTCGAGTCATAGTCTTCCAAAAACTCCTTTATTTAAGACCTTTAAATGGATTAAAGTGATGTGATTACTAGTGTGGCACAGATTTTTCTCTTATGTAAGAAGTATATTTTTATATACCAGGGAGGAACGGTTATGGAAACAAAAGAAATTAAGGCTATAAAAGCGACATTGGATATTGTCTGCGGCAAATGGAAAGCAGCTATATTACTGCTGCTGATGGGAAGAACGCTGAGGTTCAGTAAAATTAAATCAAGCCTGCCTTTAATTAACCATCAGACCCTCATTAAACAATTAAAGGAACTTGAAAAGGACGGTTTAATTGAGAGAAAATCCTATAAGGAGGTCCCACCCAGGGTTGAATATTCCGTGACGGAATATGGAGCTGAATTAGAAGGGATGCTGAAAGAAATGATGGATTGGGGAAAAAAACATTTGGAACTAAATTCCAGAATCCCTAAAGAAGATGAAATTATTATTCCGGTAGAAAGAGATAAAACGCATCAGTAAAAAAAGACGAGGCTGGGATAAACCCGGTGAAAAGAATAGCAGCCTTAAGACATTCAAACAAAATCTTAATGAACTGCCCCCTGTCTACTTGACAGGGGGCAGTACACTGGGGTCAGCCCCCACAAAATTTTTTATGCCATGTTTTCAGCTGCTTCTGCGAGTTTGGCATAGTTTAAAATTTCTTCTTCATAGGCTGTTTTTTCAAGGATTTCTGCATTTTCAGGATTTGAGAAGTCAATTTTTACACTAGCATTGAATTCATAAGTCGCATTTCCACGCAGGCGGATAAAATAATCTCCCTGGCCGTCTTTGTGGACGAGGCATTGAACCATTCCTCCCGGATTAAGAACAGTTATTTTTTCATCAAATTGATTCAGCCCCAATAAGCATGAGACGAGGCTTGAAGCTGACATCGCCGTGCCGCAGGCATTCGTCAATCCCACCCCGCGCTCGAAAGTCTGAACGAAGACTCGTCCATCTGCAACTTTCTTTAAGAAACTGACATTCACGCCATTTGGCAGCACCTCTTTTAACATATTCGCCTTCTCTCCGATTTGCCTTACGTCAGTCTCATTAACTTCGTCTACCACAGTCACAATATGGGGATTAGGGACACTTAAAGCTGTAAAAGTTAAAGACGGGTGCAATTCTTTAATCGGCTTATCAATATGTTCCGGCTCATCTGACTTTAAAGGGATGATGTCAGGGCTTAAAGAAACGGGTTCAATAGCTACTTCGTATGTCGGAATGTTTTCAAAGATCTCTTCCACACGAGCCACTTCCAAATCCGCTTTCATTGTTTCAATTATGACCGTATCCCGGCCCATTTTCTCTGTTACATACCTTGCGACGCATCTTAAGCCATTTCCGCACATTTCCGCTTCTGAGCCGTCTGTATTAAACATGCGCATTCTCGCATCAGCCTGTTCACTGTGTTGTATAAATAATGTGCCGTCCGAACCGATTAATTTATTTCTCGCAGCAAGCTGCTTTGTAAGCTTCACACGCTCTTCATCTGTAAACGAATATTTTTCATCCATCTCATCAATTATAATAAAGTCATTTCCTGATCCATGGCATTTCAAAATGTCAATCTTCATACTTTTCTCTCCTATCCAATTCTTATCTCTTTCTAATGATAGTAGTTTTCTGTTCTCATGACAATTCATTTTAGGGAGGCATTTAACCCCTCATGTTTTTTATACAGGATCTCTTTTTAAAAATGCCGTCATACAATGAACGGCCCCCCCACCCGTTGATATGGAAAAATCGACGCACCTCTTCCTGAAAAATAATTTTTACCCGCTCATTAATTTTAACAGTTCTATTATACTTTACAGAATTTCCTTATACAGCTGAAAAAAAACCTGCCATTTTCAATGACAGGTTTCTATCTTGCAAACTATTTTATTTAACAGCAGTCACTTTCGTTTCCTTTCAGGACTAAACCGCCGCCCTGAGGTGTTTCCTGGTACTCCAGTGCCATGCCGCCTGTCTGGCCGTGAATGTGCTTATCAAAGGCAACTTTGATACCGTTAACTTCTTCCACTACATCATCTTCTGTTGGCTCATCCAGAGCCAATCCCAGCTGGGGACCGCCTCAACCCATGCCGGCAATAAAAATCTTGATGTTTGATGCGTTGTGTTCATTCAGGATCCCCTGAATGTATCCTTTTGCTTTGTCAGAAATATTCATCATTTCACCTCAATTAAAAATACATTTAAAGGTATTTTAACAAGATCTATGATGAAATTCAAAAGGTCTGCTTAATTTCCGCTTAAACCGTCAGTAAAGACTTCGGCATTATGTCTGATCATTTCCAAATAAGTCTCAGCCCCCGAACCTTCCTGTCCTACCGCGTCCGTATACACCTCTCCGGCTATCTCTACGCCTGCGTTTTCAGCTACAGTTTCCATATAACGCTGATCAACAGTCGTTTCAACGAATACAGCCGGAATTTCTTTATCCTGAATGACATCAATTAATCGATTGATCTGTCCGGATGTCCCTTCTTCATGGGAGTTAATTTCCCAGATTCCTTCAGTTTCAAAACCGTAATCTTCCCCGAAGTATTTAAATGCGTTTTCGCTTACTACAATTGTACGGTGTTCTTCAGGAACAGCCTCCACTTTTTCTTCAATCCAGGCATCCAGCTCATTTATCTCTTCTAAATAGGCATCTGCGTTTTCACGGTAAATATCTTCACCGGCCGGATCCCTTTCACTTAAATCATCTACAATATTTTCAATATAGTATGAAGCATTTTTAGGGCTCAGCCATGCGTGCGGGTCAGGTGCACTTTCTCCCTCAAGGGGAATTTCCGTCACTCCGTCGGATAACGTAAGAAGAGGCGTATCTGAAGCATTATCCACTATTCTTTCCAGCCATTCTTCCAGGCCTAACCCGTTAACATAAAAGACGTCGGAATCACTGACATTTCTGAAATCACTTGGTACCGGTTCATATTCATGCGGCTCTTCCCCTATCGGTACAATGTAATCTACTGTTCCTCTGTCCCCCAATACTTGTTCAGTCATATCTGCAATAATTGAAAAGCTGGCAGTTATATACAGTCCATCTTCCTGATTGTTAGTATTATTCTCAGTTTCATTAGTATTTGAATTATTATTCCCTGCAGCATCGTTTCCGCCGTTTTCATTTTCGTTAGCCGCATTATTTTCTCCGCACGCTGATAAAAGCAAAGCAAAAGAGACTAACGCTGCGGCCACCCCTTTAATTCTAAAACGATTCATTCTCTACCCTCTCCCTTTAAAAATAATATAGACTCACGTCTCAAATATACTATATGCCCTAAGTAAATGATGTTTCCTAAAATTCAATGTTTTAACCTGAACTATAAAAGTTGTGCGAAGGAAACTTTTAAATTACAAAGCAAATTATACCCAATATATTTATAGCTGTAAAGAATATTTTAAAAATTGTATTTGTAAAAAAATGGGGGGACTGACCCCCTTCACTTAAGAAAACACCTTCAACAGATGTGTTGAAGGTGTGTAAGATGATTATTTTTTATAATGGAGCCACAAGTCAGCTTCTCTTCTGTCACTTAAATCCATTTCCGGGCGGTATTCCGGTGCATCCTCAATTTGCTGGCGCGTGACATCTATTCTGATTTGTGCAGTATCCCAGAAGATTTCATCAATCCATTGCGGGGAGATGATAACTTTTTTACCACCTGGGAACCACTTACGGCTATCCACAATGAAGTATTTAATTTGAAAAGTAGATCCGTCAATCAACAGATCATCTATTTTACCAAATGTTTCATCTTTAACAGAAAGCGTATATCCGGTCACATTTTTCGCCTGGTGTACGTATGTCCTGTCATCACCTTGTTCCGGTTGAAGCAGCTGTGCTTCTTCATTCATCATATCATGCGGTGCTGCTGTGGTTCCCCATACACCGTTGCCAACCCAATAAGGATTCAGCCGGTAATGCAGTGTAAAATCTTTTTCAAACTTTCTCGTGACAGGTTCCTCTCCAGGGTCGGGTGATTTCTGCACCTCGTCGTTTGAAATTCCTGCGCGGATAACTTCATTCTGGTGATCGATTTTTTCGACAGAAGCAGGAGATATAAACGCCTGATCAGACAAGAAGGTTTTACCTGTATTAACTACTAAATAACGGATCGTCCATTTAATTTCATCAAAATACACGTCTTTTACTTTACCAATTTCTCCATCGTTACCGTAAACTGTATAAGAAGTAAGCCAACTATAATGAAGGAGCATATCAACCAGCCTTTCTGAAAAATAGAGTTCAGTTTCCATTTTCCCTTAACTTTCTCAGGAGAAACATCCTCTAAAACTAATCAGAGTGCTAATGGGTATATAAAAAAACGTTTCACACAGTACTCATTTTTACTTTCTAATTCGATAAACCCTTGCTTCGTATGGTTTCAATGTAAACTTATTACTTTCTGTATCTTCGAGTTCATAATTCGAAATAAACAGTTCTTTATTTGCCTGTTGGTATTCAGCAGGGATTTCTACTTGGGGGCTGTCCTCATAGAAATTACAGTAGACGAGCAATGTTTCCCCGTTAAGTTCCCGTTTATAAGCAAATACTTCTTCATTGTCATTAAGCATAATATCAAAACTTCCGTACACTACTGTCTCATTCTGATGACGAAGCTCTATCAGTTTTTGATAATAGGAAAAAATAGAGTTTTCATCATTGACAGCTGCTGCGGCATTAATTTCTTTGTAATTTGGATTCACTTGAATCCAAGGTTTCCCGGTTGTAAAACCTGCATTCTTACTGTCATCCCACTGGACAGGTGTTCTGGCGTTATCCCGCCCTTTCACATAAATTCTTTTCATAAGTTCCTCGTGGGATACACCTTCATCGCGTTTTTCCCGGTACATATTCAGTGTTTCTATATCTTTATAATCATTAATATCTTCAAACTGCACGTTTGTCATTCCAAACTCTTCTCCCTGGTAAATATAAGGCGTGCCCTTCATCATGTGGAGCAGTGTAGCAAGCATTTTAGCAGACTCTTTATGAAATTTGCCGTCATTACCAAACCGTGAAACCATTCGGGGCTGATCATGATTATTCATATACAGGCTGTTCCATCCATCTTGTTCGAGCGCTTTTTGCCATTTCACCAGATTATCTCTCAAGTCTTTTAAGCTAAGCGGACGAAGGTCCCATTTTCCTCCTGGTCCTGAGTCCAGGTCGACATGTTCAAACTGAAAAACCATATTCAGCTCTTCACTTTCTTCCTTTGTATAGTTAACTGCTTCATCAGGGCCTACGCCCGGCATTTCCCCTACAGTCATTACATCATAATCTTTTAACGCTTCTTCATGCATTTCATGGAGAAATTCATGAATGCGGGGGCCATTCATAAAGTATTGGCTGCCAGATACATACTTTTTACCCTCAGGGTTAGGAGCATCCGGCAATCCTGGCACTTTAGAGATAAAATTAATGACGTCCATGCGGAAACCGTCAATTCCTTTATCAAGCCACCAGCGCATCATATCATAAACTTCCTGCCGTACAGTGGGATTTTCCCAGTTCAAGTCCGGCTGTTTCTTAGAAAACAAATGTAAATAATACTCACCAGTCGTTTCATCATACTCCCAGGCCGATCCGCTGAAGGCTGAGTCCCAGTTATTCGGTTCGGAGCCGTCTTCTTTTCCAGGCCGCCATATGTAATAATCCCGATAGGGGTTGTCTTTGGACTTTCTGGATTCAGCAAACCAGGCGTGTTCATCTGAAGAATGATTGACCACAAGGTCCATAATAATTTTCAACCCTCTGTTGTGAGCTGCTTCTAATAATTCCTCCCAGTCTTCCATTGTTCCAAATTCATCCATAATGTCTTTATAATCACTAATATCATATCCATTGTCATCGTTTGGAGACTTGTAGACCGGTGACAGCCAGATGACGTCAATTCCGAGCTGTTTTAAATAATCAAGCTTTTCAGTAATGCCCTTCAAATCTCCAATCCCGTCCCCGTTGCTGTCATTGAAACTGCGGGGATAAATTTGATAAATGACACTTTCTTTCCACCATTGTTTTGTCTGACTCATTTTATCTGCCTCCTTATAAAAATAAACCTTTTGTTTTCGATCGTTCAAGAACAGATTTCCGTTCTATAAGTCTGTGTTTAACGATTTCATTTTTATTAATATTCTCCTTATTTTCCCTGAGCGATAAAATGAGCTCTACCGCTTTCTGCCCCATCTCCTCCAGAGGCTGTGCCATTGTTGTTAGAGGGGGAATAGCCATTTCTGCTGCCATTGTATTATCGTATCCAAGTACCGATATATCGTCTGGCACAGAAATGCCTTGTTCATAAGCTGCTGATAAAACACCCGCCGCCATTTCATCACTCACCGCAAACACGGCTGTAAATGGCTTTTCGGCTTTCAGGATGTTTTTAAAGCTCTCTTTTCCAGATTGGAAACGGAAATCACCATACGCTGTCAGAGATTCCTCTACTTTAAGATGATGGTCTTTCATTGTTCTTCGAAACCCTTCATCTCTCGGTTTACCAGCGATAGGGTCTTCCAGGCTCCCTCCTATAAAAGCAATCTGCTTATGTCCTTTTTCTATGAGATAACGTGTCCCGGTACAGGCCGCCTGATAATCATCTACTTTCACATAAGGAAAAGGGTGCGTTAATGATTGTGTTGACACAAAAACTGCAGGACATACCATACTATTAAGCATCTGGCCCTGGGATTCCGACAATTGGTCACTCGCATAAATAATGCCATCCACCTGTTTCTCTTTTAACACTTGCAGATCCTGAATCGCCCGGTCTTCTTTAGAGTCAGTATGACAGACAAAAAGGCTGTAACCCTCATTTCTTGCCGTTTCCTCCATTCCTTCCAGAAGCTTAGAAGCAAAGAGACCGGAAAGCTTAGGAAGCAGGACACCGATGGATTTTGTTTCACGTCCGACGAGACCTCTGGCAATCGCATTTGGAGTATAACCGAGTTCCTCGATTGTTTTTAACACGCGTTCTTTTGTTTTTTCACCATAACCTTTTTGACCATTAACGATCCGTGAAACTGTTGCAATAGATACCCCTGCCTGCCTGGCAACATCTTTAATTGTTATACTCACTTTATTTTTCTCCTTTTACGTAAACGTTTACTCTTTTTAATTTATCACAGTATGTAAACGGGTTCAACAAGATATTTATTTCGGTTTACGAATTTTTTTGATAAAATTTAAGATAAATCTGTTGGAAAAGGAGAGAACTAATGGAAACTAAAAGAACACTTACTATTGACGACTTAAAAAATATTAATGTTTTAACCGAGCCCCAGCCATCACCTGATGGAAAAGAATTTGCTTTTGTAAGACAGTTTATAACCGAAGAGGATAATTATAACTCCCACTTATTTGTCCAGCGTTTTAATGAGGACACACCAAGACAGTGGACTTACGGCCCGGGAAAAGTTCTCTCCCCACGCTATTCACCGGATGGCAGGTGGATCGTTTTTGTTTCAGCAAAAGAAGAAAAAGCAAAGCCCCAGCTGTATCTCCTGCCCTTAGATGGCGGTGAGGCTAAACAAGTGACTAAGCTTCCTAATGGAGCTTCCCAGCCGTATTGGTCGCCCGATTCTTCTAAAATCCTTTTCACGACTTCCTTTGAAAAAGGATCACAGCCGGACAATCAATTAAACGGTAAAGGTGACACTGAAGAAAAAAAAGCACCGCTGATTGTTGAGCGGTTAAAATATAAATCTGATGCAGCCGGTTTTCTGGATGAAACGAACAAGCAGCTTGCTTTGTATAATTTAAATAAGGATGCAATAGAGTTTATAACTGATGATGAATTTGATGACGAACCTTCCGGATGGTCACCTGACGGAAAAATGATTGCTTATCATTCAAACAAACAAGGCGACGAACATATTGGATCAGATATTTATATGATGGATATAAACACTAAAGAGCATTATCAATTAACAGACGGCAAAGGAATATTCTCTCACGGGGTATTCTCGCCTGATGGTAAAAAAATTGCCTGTTACGGACATACCAAACAATTCGCAGGAGCTACCCACTCAAAATTATGGATAATTGATGTAGCTGCACACGACGAAAAAAAATGTTTAACTGATCACTGGGACGTTCATATGGGCGATTCATGTATAGGAGATATCTTATCAGGACAATCGAACCCAGGTCCCCTGTGGACAAAAGACGGGAAGTCTTTGCTGGTGCAGGCAAGCGTTAAAGGCAGCACAAACCTCTATAATGTGTCACTTAACGGCGACATTGAACAAGTCACATCAGGGGATCATCATGTATACAGCTTATGCCTGCATCAGCAATCAGGAAAGATCATTGCAGGCATAAGCACCCCCGTAAACCCTGGAGAAATCTATTCCTCCTCATTAGAAGACAGGTCACTAAACGAACTGACTTCTATGAACAAACCTTTTACAGATAAAGTGAACCTGCAGACACCTGAAGAAATTATAAGTATGTCGAAAGACGGTAAGTCTGTACAGGGATGGCTTCTTAAACCGGCAGGATTCACTGAAGGAGAAACTTATCCTGGAATTCTTGAAATTCACGGCGGCCCCCATGCGATGTATGGAAATACTTTTTTCCACGAGCTCCAGCTGCTGGCTGCTAAAGGATATGCTGTTTTCTATGCCAATCCCCGGGGAAGCCACGGGTACGGCCAGGAATTCGTTAATGCCTGCAGGGGAGACTATGGAGGAATGGATTACGAAGATGTGATGGTGTTTACAGATACTGTAACAGACCATTATCCATGGATAGACAAGCAGCGTTTAGGAGTAACAGGAGGCAGTTACGGCGGGTTTATGACAAATTGGATTGTTGGACATACTAACCGCTTTAAAGCAGCAGCGACTCTGCGTTGTATATCCAACTGGATCAGTTTTTACGGTGTCAGTGATATTGGCTATTTCTTCACTGAGTGGGAAATAGGGACTGATCTATTAAAGGACCCTGATCAACTGTGGAAGCATTCCCCTTTAAAATACGTGAATAAAATAGAGACACCTTTGCTAATCATGCACGGGGAAAAAGATTTCCGCTGTCCTATAGAACAAGCTGAACAGTTATTTACCGCTTTAAAACAATCAGGAAAAGACACCCGATTTGTAAGGTTTCCTGATGCCAACCATGAGTTATCACGAAGCGGACCTCCGCATTTGAGGAAAGCAAGACTGCAAGAATTAACCCAATGGTTCGAAAAATATTTAAAATAAACAGAGTATAAGAAAATCCGTCCGGAAAGCAGCATATAAATGTCTTAAGTGCCGGCTTCCGGACGGATCGTGTTATGTTTTATTTTTTTGCTCACTTTTCAAACAGGCCAGCCTGCTCTAAGTCCTGAATAAATTGCTCATCAGGTTCTCCTTCAAACTCCAGCTCAATTTCCTGACCCGGCTGTAATGAGAGAGCCAAAATACCCAGCAGACTCTTTGCATCAATCACCCAATGCTCCTTTTTAATTAAAACGGTTCCGGAGATCTGGCTTGCACGGTTGACAAAATAACTGGCAGACTCAGCAAAAATAGGTTTTTTAACTGTTAACTTCATTTCCACAACACCTCCGACATTAGTATTCCCCCATTATATCCAACTTTCCCCTTAACGCCAAGGATAACCTTCAACTATTTTGAGGCAAGCAGTTTTCCCAATGGTAAACGAAAGATCTGGTATGATAAAAAGGAATGAAAGAAAGGAAGGTTGGTCTGGAATGAAGCAATTATCAGATTCTGTTCTTAAACATTTAAGAAATAAGAAAGCGACTGTCCTGGATAGTGAAACCTATACAAAGTTTGCTATTTTTGTACCTCTTATAGAACTAAATCATGAGTTACATTTTATTTTCCAGGTAAGATCCCGTCTTGTCCGCCAGCCTGGTGAAGTATGCTTCCCGGGAGGTAAAGTGGATAAGACCGATCCTACTGTTAAATACGCTGCCATACGGGAATTGAGCGAAGAACTTGGTGTTCCTCCTGCTGATGCAGAAATCTTAGGGGAACTCGATTACCTGGTGACCCCTTTTAGATTAATGCTCTTTCCGTTTATAGGGATTCTTCCACCCGACACGGCCTTTAATATTAATAAAGATGAAGTGGAAGATATCTTCTATGTTCCTGTTTCACAGTTATTAAACATGGAGCCGAAAGAACATTATATTAAACTTGAAGCAGTGCCGGAGGATAACTTCCCTTACCACCTTATACCAAACGGAGAAAACTATAATTGGCGAACAGGGGTTATAAACGAACAGTTTTACGAACACCAAAACTATGTCATCTGGGGACTGACAGCGAGAATTCTCACACATGCGTTAAAAGAACTTCACCCCACGGACAACCAGACAAAATGAAAGTAAAAAAGAGGGCATCCCTTTTGGGACCCCTCCATATAAAAACTTTTATATAAATCTATTCGTCTTCTACTATCAGTTTTTCTGTTTTAAGAGAAACACCATGTAATAGAACAGCACCTGCCAGTAAGATAGAAACAAAAACAATTAACCACTCCTGGGCGATCTGCACAGATTCACTCGGTATAACTGTGCCAATCATTAGAAAACCTGCCAGCGCAATTAAAATAAAGGCAAAACGCCGGTAATCTTCTACCTTGTGCTGTAATTTAGTAACTTTCTCTTCCGACATAATAAGCACCTCATTTAATACGTGTTAATCAAACTATTACAAGTATAACATGGCAGGCAACCGAGTGATGTAGTAATGTATTCCTTATGTACCAGCAGTTACTTCTGCTTGCGAAGTTCTTCCAGCATAAGTAAAACCATATTAGCGGAATTTACCGAAGCTGTCTCAAGGAACTGGTCATAAGAGACTTTGGCATCTTTCCCTGCTACATCAGATAAGGACCTTATAATGACAAACGGCTTTTGGAACTGATGACACACCTGGGCAATAGCTCCCGCTTCCATTTCTGCGCAATAAGGATCTTCAAATTTTGTGCGGATTTCCTCCACACGCGCATGATCGCTCATAAAGGAGTCCCCTGAAATAATTAAGCCTTTAATAGAATTGACTCCCACCTCATCAGCACATTCTTCTGCAAGACCTACCAGTCCGTGGTCAGCCTCATAAAAGGCAGGCATCCTCGGCACCTGGCCGAATTCGTAACCAAACACCGTCGCATCTACATCATTGTAGCGGACTTGTGTAGAAATAACTATATCACCTACCGCCAGGTTCTGATGGAATCCGCCTGCAGAACCTGTATTTATAATAAGGTCAGGATAAAACAGCTGGTTCATCAGCGTCGTGCTGATCGCTGCATTTACTTTTCCGATTCCAGATTTAGCTAAAATAACATCAACCCCATTTAATCGGCCAATAAAAAACTCTGAACCGGCTATGACATTTTCTTCTTCAAGCACCATTTCGGATTTCAAAAGTTCAACTTCTTCTTCCATGGCTCCGATAATTCCGACACGCATAATACCACCCTTTTTCGCAAAGTTTCACTTTTTCTATCATAGCCTATGACAGGCTGGGGAACAAGAACCATTTCTTATCCTGTAATATTGCCGTCTCTCTATCTTTTATTTAAAATAAGAAGCGGGCTTTCTGTTAAGACAACACTAAAAGGAGTGGACAAGATGATTTTTCAACCCGATACTTTAAAAGACAAAGTAGAATTTTTCGAAGCTGCGACGCTTCAGCTTCTGGAGAAACAAATTTCAAAAAAAATAGATGACAACCAGTCGATCATGCTTGAAGTTCATAATGTTTCCCATCAGCTGACCATAGACCCTAAAACAGGCAAAAAAATATACACAGCAGCTGTGCATTTTAAACAAAAACAGTAAACCGTTATATGATGATCCTTAATCTCTAGCTGAAAGAGGACCGGCAGACTCAAATCAATACTTTTATTAAAGGATGAGACTGGGCCAAAACTAAAGACAGGTTTGTAAAAGAAGAACAATTCCATCAGACCTTTTATCAGGCGTCTCACTTTTAATTACCAGTTATTGAATAGCCTCAGCTTTTTTTGATTGAAGGACAGAAGGCGGCGACGCCACAGGGAGTAAGCGCAGCCTGAAGATCCAATTCAACGAAGCTCCAGGCTGAGTTGAATTTAGCTGAAGACAAGCCCCTGGGCAAGCGTCCGCCGCCTGTGAGGGCTGAAATCACTCCTTTTCTAAAAAAGAACAACCGAACAAAATTCGAAAATTTTGTTCGGCTTTCTTTATGAAGACTATTCTTTTGTCCCAGCCTCGTCATTAAATCTAATTCTTAACTTTCAGCTTTAAAACTTAGTGGCTTACATACGGATTAGAGTTTTGCTCCTCTACAGAGACAGGCATCCAGCCTTCATTTTCAACCCAGTTAAGTTCAACTTTGTAAGGTTCAAAACGGTTATCATAAGTACTTACTGTTCCAATTGCCGTGTGCTGGTCCCCGCCGTTTCTTATTTGCCATACTTCCATTTCATCTTGGCTGAGCCCTGTAGCGTACGATAAAGCTCTGGTCATCTCTTCCCAATTAACATGGTCTGTCTGGTATACAGGTGTAAACGGCTCTTCCTGAACCGTTCCAACAGGTCCCCATTCACCGTCAGATTCAGTTGTGTTTTCGTTGTTGGTTTCTGTTTCTTCATTTCCTTCCTCAGCTGCATTGCCTTCATTGTCTTCATTGTTTTCATTGCCTTCATTGTTTTCATCATCTTCATTATTTAAATTACCTTCGTTATTTCCATTATTAGCTGGATCTTCTTCCTCATTATTATTGTCATTATTGTTATTACCATCATTCACTTCATCATTATCGTTGTTATCATTTAGAGGGTTATTTTCATTATTGTTTTCTTCATCGCCGGGCTGATCGATCGATATATCCCCGCTATTAGTGTTTTCTTCCTCGTTGTTAAGATCGTTGTTATTCGTAACAGCCACCTCATTGTCATCGCCGCCTCCAAAAATTAAAGTAGCGGAGACAAAAATAATTAATAAAGCTACAAGTCCTATTGAAACATTAAGAATAGTATTCAGGCGTCTTTTCTTTTTGTTATCCGAACGCATAGGCGTATAATTATTGCTCATAAAACACTTTCCTCCCTTTTCCAGTCCAAATCTACATATATTATAATTCATTTATGGATAAATTTCGACCAGCAGTCCCCATCTTTGACCGTATTTTAGGTTTCAACTAATACTGCGGTCAAAGTATAAGCACCTTTTCGCTTTTCTATATGAGACATACTATGTAAAAAATCACCCGTTAGTCTTTTTCAGACCAGGGTGATTTCAAACTATTTGGTGTTATTTATGACACTTCTGTAATTTCAACAGTCATGTCTCCGCCTGGAGTAGAGACTACAACCTGCTCGCCGATACCCTTGCCGATTAAACTTTGCGCCATTGGAGAATCATTAGAAATTTTTCCTTCGATAGGGTCTGCTTCCGCACGTCCTACAATGGTGTATTCCTCTTCATCCCCATCAGGAAGCTCTTTAAAAGTAACTTTTTTTCCAAGAGAAACAACTGAGCTGTCAGAATCCTCTTCAATAATTTCAGCATTGCGAATCATACCTTCAATCTGCTGGATTCTGCCTTCAACAAATGCCTGTTCTTCTTTTGCCGAATCATACTCCGAGTTCTCTGATAGATCTCCGAAGCTTCGCGCTACTTTTATTCTTTCTACGACTTCTTTTCGCCGTTCAGTCTTTAAATACTCCAGTTCTTTCTCGAGTTTTTCTTTACCTTCCATAGTCATATAGTGTTTTTCTTCTGTCATTGTTTTCCACTCCTTAAAATTAATACATCCAAGTGAACGCTTTCATGTTTCCTTACCTTATAAAAAATATACGGGAAATGCAGAAACGGGGTTGATTTACCATATGAACTGCTTACAGAAAAATGACCACCTTTTTAAATATATATGATGGTAGTATAATGAAAACCAGTTCATTTAACAAGTTTTCCTTATAAAATCCTGTAAAAATTAATATTCCCTAAAATTCATAGGCGTCAATAAACCTTAAGCGCCCAACCTGTTCAAGCATGGCTGAACAGATCAGGGCGCCGTAGGTCTTACATTTATTTCAAAAAAAACCGTTTCTAGAAATGATTTCCTGCGTTCCTCTTAGCTATTATATACAAAACTCAGCTTTTAGCCAAGTAGTTCATATATTCTTCAAAATGTTAAATGAAGGCCTAAATCATTGCCTTCTCTTCAAGTACCGTTTTAATCTTTGCAACCATTAAATCAATAGCCACATGATTATGCCCGCCTTCAGGAACGATAATATCCGCATACCGCTTAGTAGGCTCAATAAATTGAAGATGCATCGGCCGCACTACTGACGTATACTGGTCAATGACTGAATCGATTGTCCGCCCGCGATCCTGTATATCCCTCATCATTCGCCGTATAATCCTTAAATCGGAGTCGGTGTCTACAAAAAGCTTTATATCCATCACATCTCTCAGGCGCTCATCTTCAAGAATAAGTATCCCCTCTAATATAATGACATCCCTCGGTTCCACATTAACTACTTCATCTGAGCGTGTATGATTAGCATAGTCATATACTGGCTTTTCAACGGGTTGCCGGTTGACTAACCGCTTTAAATGATCAAGCAGCAAATCATTATCAAAGGCTAAAGGATGGTCATAATTTGTTTTTAATCTTTCTTCCATCGGCAAATGTGTCTGATCCTTATAATAAGCATCTTGTTCTATCATAAGGATGGACTGCTCAGGAAATTTACAGTAAATTTCATTCGCCACTGTCGTTTTACCAGAACCCGATCCTCCGGCTACACCAATGATGACAGGTTTTTTACTCATGTTAACTGTTCCTTTCGCATCATATTATTAGGTTTTACTGGTTTATCAACTTTAAATTTGACTATTTGAAGAGGATGCCTTGCCGCATCCAGCTCTTCACCGTCTTCATCCCAAATCTTTTCTACCTTTTGAGTGAAATTTGTAATTTCAGGCCCAAAAAACTCTATTTGATCTCCAGGACGGAAATGGTTTCGTTGCTGAAGTGTGACAATCTCTGTTTCTTCATCATAATCTAACACAAGCCCTGCAAAATCAAAAGTTGTTTTCTGGCTGTGATTACGGAACATCTGCTCTTCGTGGCCAGGTGTATTTTCAAAAAATGCTGGAGCTGTAGGCCTGTTTGCGCATTTTGCTAATTCCTTAAGCCATTCATTATCGATCTTAAAGTTATCAGGATCCTCACAGTACGCATCGATTACTTTTCTATAGACACTTACTACGGTGGCAACATAATGAATAGATTTCATTCGCCCTTCAACTTTAAGACTGTCAATTCCTGCCTCTACCAGCTTAGGAATGGCTTCAATTAAATTAAGGTCTTTCGGTGACATGGCAAAAGGAGCATCATCGGTATCAAACAGAGCTTTTTCACCAGTCTTCTGTTCATTTGCGCCATCTTCTTCATAAAGAAAATAGTCCCACCGGCAAGATTGACAACATCCGCCTCTGTTGGAATCTCTCGCTGTCATATGATTGCTTAATACGCAGCGGCCTGAATAAGAAATACACATCGCCCCGTGTATAAATGTTTCAATTTCAATATCCACATTCGCTTTCATTTCCAGCATTTCTCCTAAACCAACTTCACGTGCCAGAACTACTCTATCCAACCCTTCCTCTTTCCAAAATTTAACTGCTTGCCAGTTTGAGAGGGACTGCTGCGTAGAGAGATGGACTTCCAGTTTAGGCGCTACACGTTTACAAGTTTCAATAATTAGTGGATCAGCTACAATAATCCCTGTAACTCCCACCTTCTCCAAATCCTTCAGATAATCTTCAAGACCATCCATATTTTCGTTATGGGCAAAAATATTAGTGGTGACATAAATATGCGCACCATACTTATCAGCAAACTGGACGCCTTCAGCCATTTCTTCTATAGAGAAGTTGTCTGCATTGGACCTCAATCCAAAGTCACGCCCGCCAATAAATACAGCGTCAGCGCCGTAATGGACAGCTATTTTCAACTTTTCAAGGTTTCCTGCCGGCGCTAAAAGTTCGGGCTTTTTCGTGATCACACGTCTGCCCTCTGAAGGTCGTTTTACTGTTTGTTGTTCCACTAGTGATCACTCCTTTTCCTACCTGATTTAATATGAGAAAAACTTGGCAAACCGCCAAGCCCTTACGAAAGCCTCAGGTTTTCTTATACTTTTTCTCAAAATACAGCAACAAAGGTTAGTAAACTGTTTCTTTAAAGAAAAATCCTGTATCAAGATCCCGGTTGGCTGGCTGTACTGATTTAACTTCATCAAGCAGCTCGTCTTTTTTTCTGTTATACACTTCCGGGTCTTCCGTATACAGGTCTATCGCTTGTCTGTAAAGTGCGGTCATCTTTTTAATATAGTCAAAATCTTTTAGTATCCCGTCTATCTTAAATGAATCAATCCCTGCATCAAGCATCTCGTCTAATTCATCAATGATGCACATGTCTTTCGGACTCATAATATGTGTTCCGTTCTCATCTTCCCAGATCGGATATTTCGCATCCCTTTCCGGATCATGCAGAATTAAGCTTCGATCTTTACTTCTACCCTGTACTTCCAGGTCCTTTCCTTGAAAGGCCATATAATTTCCGACCAGCATCCGTTTTGACTGGAACATACAAGTCATTCCGTGAACCTGTACTTCAATTTCCACTTCAGCTTCTTCTTTTATTTCAATAATAGAATCCATATTTAATTCACGGGCAAGCACCGCGCGGGCTGCCCCTTTTCTTCCCCAGTAATTAGCTGTGTACCAGTTTGTGGCCGTCGTTTCTGTGTTCCAATGAAGCTTCATTTTAGGAGCATGCTCCCTTACATTCATTAAAACGGCTGGATCTCCGAATACTATGGCGTCCACCCCGGTACGGTCTAAAAATTGAATATAGTCCGGTAATAGAGGAAGTGTCTCATTGTGAAAAAGGGCGTTCATAGCCACATATACTTTCGCTCCCTTTTCATGGGCAATGGTCGTTGCTTCTTCTACCTCTTTCCTGCTGAAATCCCCAGCAAGCCTCAAGGCATATTTTTCTTCTCCAATTATAACGGCGGTGGCGCCGACATCAATAAGAGGAGCGATGTCTTCCACACTCGTAGGCGTGACTAACAACTCTGGTTTTTTCATGCTTTTTCACCTTCCTGTATTTCTTTCCCCATGTTTCGTTTTACATTTACCATCAAACCGTCTCCTACAGGCAGTAAAACTGAGTCAAAACGCGGATCTTTCATTAATTTATCGTTAAACTTCCTTAGTTTATTTACCATTGAAGAGAGGCGGCGGCTTTCCGGCTCTTTTTCTCCTGAAACAAACCCTTTGAAAAGGACATTATCTGAAAATATAAGGCCGCCTTCCTTAACCATTGGCTCATATATTGAGAAGAAATTTTCATACTGCCCTTTAGCCGCATCAATAAACAAAACGTCATAAGGCGCTTTTTCAGCAATTTCTTCTTTCACTTCGAGGGCATCCCCCTGGACCAGGTTAAAACGCTTGTGCACTCCAACTGAGCGCGCATTTTTTAATGCTTCCTGGATCCGTTCTTCATCTCTTTCCACTGTATAAATGAAAGCATCGGGAGCAGCTTGAAGCATACGGATCGCAGAATATCCGATTGCCGTACCAATTTCCAGAATGCGTACGGGATTATGGATTCTAAGAAATTGCAGCATGGTTTCCAACCCGTCAGCTTCCATAATAGGGACGTGATGCTTATGTGCATAATTTTCTATTTCTTTTATATCTGCAGGTCGTTCTTTTATAAGTGATGAAAGATATGAGGCTGTTTTATCGCCTTTTCCCATAAAAAAAGCGCCTCCTTCAGGTGCTTTTAAATCCAAATAGCCATATGTTTGTCTTTGACCGATACATTTTAACATAAAAACAAGGAGAATGCTAACTTTATCAGCAGTTTCTCCTTGTTTTCACCATATCATTCGTTTGAATTCTGATAGTGTTCGACAACTTCCCTGTGGTCGGAATAATTGACGTTAAAGTGGACTTCTCCATCCGGTGAATGATAGAAGTAAATATACTCATGCGATTCAGGTTCAAGAGCTGCAGCAATTGAAGCTTCCCCCGGATTGTTAATGGGTCCCGGCGGAAGGCCGGCAATTTCATAAGTGTTATAAGGAGACTCAATTTCAAGGTGTTTATTTAAAGTTCGTGATAAGTGTTCTTCGTGTGCGTAAGCAATCGTAGGATCCATCTGTAAAGGCATGGACGCGCTTAACCGGTTTTCGATTACCCCTGAAATCGTCGCTCGTTCCTCGTCTGTTCTTGCTTCTCCCTCAATAATTGAAGCTTTCGTCATCAAAGCGTGGTAAGAATCATCTGAAGCAGATGCCTGGCGGCTTTCAAGTATGGAATTAGTTCTATCAAGCATTGCCTCAATAACCTGCTCAGCAGTGACTTCTTCTTCTACAAAGTCGTACCGCGCCGGGAATAAATACCCTTCCAGCGGTTCCCGAATATCTTCATCAAATATATCCTCATCCAGGAACGTATACCTCTCAATTAGTTCTTCCAGGTATTCTTCATCCCTTGCGACTTCTGCAATCTCTTCAGCCTCGAGATTCGTTTCATCCGCCACTCTTACAAAAATATCTTCAGCCCAGCGACCTTCAGGCACCGTAAAGGAAGTCGCGTACTCTTCATATACTCTTCCTTCTTTTAGATGGTCAATAATTTCATCCATGCTCATGGCTCTGGTCAGGCGGTAGTCGCCTGCCTGAAACCCTGACTCATTTTGAAAACGAATATAATAGCGAAACATGGATGCACTGGAGATCACGCCTTCTTCTTCAAGAATTTCGCCGATAGAAGAAGGAGTAGAACCGATTGGAATTGAAACCTCAACGACTTCATCATCTTCTTCATCAACCGGTCCAATAGCGTCTTTTACATAAAAGTATGCTCCTAAACCCCCGGCAACGACTGCTACTATGATCGTTATAACAAATATAAGGACTATTTTCCTAACCAGGCCTGCTTCCCTTTTTGTTTCTTCAAGTTTCATTTTATGCTTTTCGTTTAAATTTTTGCTGGAATCGTTTGTTGTGTCTTCTGCCACTGACTGCCACTCCTTTCACCTTCCCTATTATACTATATCTTTAAAAAAATTCGATATTCTGCTTAAATTCGACAGTATAATTTTTCTATAAACACTGAGGAGTTGTCAACTTGGAGGACGAAATCCATCTTCTATCTTAAAGAGACTATGGTCATATCACTTAGATAGATGAATGCAAGGCGGCGACTCCCAGTGGGATTAGCGCACTCTGAAAATCCTTTTTGACTCAGCTGTGCTGAGTTAAAAATAGTTAAAGACAAGCCCCACGCTTGTCCCCATTAGGGGGGAAGCGTCCGCCTGCATTTATGAAATAAGCAAAAATCTATACTTTCTTATCTTTGCAAAAAAAACCGAACAACATCGTAAGATATTGTTCGGAGTTCATTAGTATGAATATATAATCCCACCCTTAACCTGTATTAGAGGCGGCAGGAGATTTCATTTATTAAAGCAGGTCTAAAAGATTAATTCTCTTCTTCTAAATCCTCTTCAGCGAATGTATTTAATAATTCTTCAACCATATTCCATTCTTCATCCGTTTCAATAGGATAAAGAGAGAGGTCGCCGCCTTCCGGCTCTTCGTATCTGAAAGCATGGACTTCAATTTCTTCATCTTCACTTTCATTTGAGCCTTCCGGTGCTAACACCATATAGGAGTTCCCCGTACTGTCTACATCAAATGTAAATAACACTTGAAATAAGTGTTCATCTCCATTCTCATCTGGAATTACGATGCGGTCGTCATCGCCTGGCTGGTTAATTTGAAATTCTGACATATTATCGCCTCCTTATTTTTGTCGATCAAGATATCCTTGTAAAATCATAACGGCTGCCATCTTATCTATAACTTTTTTTCTTTTCTTACGGCTCACATCAGCGGTGACCAGCATGCGTTCCGCTGCCACTGTCGTTAATCTTTCATCCCACAGATCAACAGGGAGCCCTGTCCGGCCTGCCAGTTCTTCAGCAAATGCCTGGCAAAGTTCACCGCTTGGTCCGATCGTACCGTTCATATTTTTCGGCAGCCCGACTACGATTTTAGTAACATCATGTTCATCAATAACCTTTTTAATACGTTCGTAATCCTCTTCTTCATTTTCAGGATTACGCTTTATTGTTTCGACACCTTGAGCTGTCCAGCCCAAAGCGTCGCTGACAGCGACGCCTATCGTTTTGCTGCCTACGTCCAGACCTATTACTTTCATGACTTCTCCTTTTGATGATGAGCTAAATACGAGCGCACAAGCTCCTCAATTAACTCATCCCGTTCAATTTTCCGAATAAGAGTCCGTGCATCGTTATGGCGGGGAATATAAGCCGGATCGCCTGATAACAGATAACCTACAATTTGATTAATAGGATTATATCCCTTCTCTTCAAGCGAGGAATATACTGTCATTAAAACCTCTTTTACATCCTCGTCCATTGAATCGTCATTAAAATTAAATTTCATTGTTCTGTCCATTGAACTCAAAACAACCACACCTCTCTTCTTCTTGGCAAGAAAAGGTCTCATAAACCGTTCCGTATTTTAATTGGATTTGTCTACTATTGTACACGATTCTGCTTCATTTAGACATTTCTTTTTACTAAATCAGGAACCATTTCTAAAGCCTCGTCTATTTGAGAAGGGTCTTTCCCTCCTGCTTGAGCCATGTCAGGGCGTCCGCCTCCGCCTCCGCCGCATTTTACAGCCACTTCTTTGACCAGGTTTCCTGCATGGTGGCCTTCCTTAACTAAATCTTTGGAAACACTGGCCACAATACTTACTTTTTCCTGTGTGACTGCAGCTAAAACTAAAATTCCAGATTCCATTTTTTCTTTCAGTGAATCCGTCATTTTTCTTAATGCGTTCATGTCTGCTGCATTGACTTTCTTAGCCAGTATTTTCACTCCGGCTACTTCCTGCACGTCATCCAGTAAACTCCCTGCCTGTGCCTGAGCCATTTTAGCTGACAGTGATTCGTTTTCTTTCTCTTTTTCTTTTAATTGGGTTTGAAGCTGAGTGATCCTGTAAGGGACATCCGTCAGTTTTGTTTTCAGCAAACTGGCAGCTTCCCGCAGCTGATCGACTTGACTGTTCATGTATTCATACGCTTTTTTCCCTGTTACTGCTTCTATTCGACGAATACCTGCGCCTATTCCTGCTTCAGAGACGACTTTAAATAAGCCGATTTCCGCTGTGTTGTTTACATGGCAACCCCCGCATAATTCTAAACTGTAATCATCCACTTGAACGACACGGACTTCCTCGCCGTACTTCTCGCCAAAAAGAGCCATGGCCCCCATTTCTTTAGCTTCGGTTAATGTTTTATTCATTGTGGAAACTTGAATGCCTTCCCATACTTTTTCGTTCACAATACTTTCAATCTGGTCAATTTCATCTTCTGTAAGTTGGCCGAAATGGGAGAAATCGAACCGCAGGCGGTCTTGGCTGACCAGTGACCCTGCCTGGTTAACGTGATCGCCAAGGACATCTTTTAAAGCCTGATGAAGCAAGTGTGTTGCTGTATGATTTTTTACAATTCCTGTCCGGGAAGAGCTGTTCACTTCTGTATTGAGAACTTCTCCGATTTTTATAGAGCCTTCTTTCACACTAACTGTATGAAGATTTTGTCCGTTAGGAGCTTTCTGCACGTCTTTAACTTCCAGTGTTACTGAATCATTGGACATTATTCCTTTATCAGCAACCTGCCCGCCGCTTTCCGCATAAAATGGTGTTTTATCAAGAATAACTTGAATGTCGTCTCCTTCATTTGCCATCTCCACCAGCGAGCCCTCTTTGACAATCGCTTTGACTGATGAATGTGTTTCAAGTTCAGAATACCCGACAAATTCACTTCGCTCCTGGATACTACCTAACACTTCGTCCTGAAGCTGCATAGAACCGGATTCCTGCCTGGCAGCCCGGGCTCTCTCCCTCTGTTTGCCCATCTCCTGATCAAACCCTGAACGGTCAAGCTTAAGGCCCGCCTCTTCGAGATATTCCTCGGTTAAATCAACTGGAAATCCGTATGTGTCATACAGTTTGAAACCCTCTACTCCGGAAATGGTTTCAACTCTATCAGCTTTTGCTTTTTCAATAAGTTTATTCAGCATAACAAGTCCATCAGTCAAAGTTTCGTGGAAACGCTCTTCTTCTGTGCGCACCACTTTTTGAATGAATTCCTGCTTTTCTTTCACTTCAGGATAGAAATCAGCCATTATCTTTCCAACTGTCGGCACAAGCTTATACATGAAGGGTTCATGAATATTTAACTGTTTAGCATAACGGACTGCTCTTCTTAAAAGGCGGCGCAGCACATACCCCCTGCCTTCATTGGATGGAAGAGCCCCGTCGGATACAGCAAAAGTAACTGTTCTGATGTGGTCTGCAACTACTTTAAAAGCCGTATCATTTACACCAGCCTTACCATAACTTTTTCCAGAAATTTCTTCTGTTAAACGAATTATCGGTAAAAACAGGTCAGTGTCAAAATTTGTTCTTGCGTCCTGAATGACTGAAACCATTCTTTCAAGCCCCATACCGGTATCAATGTTTTTCTTCGGCAGCGGTGTATAGCTTCCATCAGGATTATGGTTAAACTGGGAAAATACAAGATTCCATACTTCTAAATGTCTTTCGTTTTCGCCGCCTGGATACATTTCGGGATCATCAGGGTCATTTCCGTATTCTTCCCCGCGGTCATAAAATATTTCTGTATTCGGGCCACACGGTCCTTCCCCGATATCCCAGAAATTTTCCTGTAAACGGATAATCCGCTCTTCAGGCAGACCCACTTCCTTATGCCAGATTTCAAAAGCTTCGTCATCATCCGGGTAAATAGTTACCGCTAGTTTCTCAGGCTCAAACCCGATCCAACGTTTATCAGTTAAAAATTCCCAAGCCCAATGAATAGCGTCTTTCTTAAAATAGTCGCCAATGGAAAAATTCCCAAGCATTTCAAAAAACGTATGGTGACGGGCTGTTTTTCCTACATTTTCAATGTCGTTTGTCCGAATGGATTTTTGTGCATTTGCAATCCGCGGATTATCAGGAATAACCCTTCCATCAAAGTATTTCTTTAAGGTAGCCACGCCACTGTTGATCCATAAAAGAGACGGATCCTCATGCGGGACTAAAGAAGCACTCGGCTCCACATCGTGTCCTTTTTCTTTAAAAAAATCAAGAAACATTTGTCTCACTTCAGCTGACGTTAAATGTTTCATCTTTCCTTCCTCCTTTTTAACCTAAATATTTATGTTTTTGGACATAAAAAAACTCCTCCCTGCAAAAGGGACGAGAATATTCACGCGGTACCACCCTAGTTACAGACAAAACTTCTCCTGCCTGTCACCTCATCACAATTAACGGCTGTGCACCGGCAGGTTTTAGCCCGCTCTCAGGAGTAGCTTATTACCAGTCTTCATCCGGAATTCTTTCAGCCTAAGGAATTCCTCTCTGCTTTCCGCGTGTGCGGCTGGAATGGGTACTGGAAATATATCTCCGTCATCAAGTTCTTATGTAGAGCTTTATATGAGTAATTATAAAAATGTGTTATACATTTGTCAATCATAGATGCCACGGCGTTCTCTGACAATTTTCCTTGAATGAAGAAGCAGAACTTTAAGGACAGCTAATACAGGCACTGCCAGTATAAGTCCTATGATGCCTCCCATCTCGTTCCCTATGACCAGGGCGAAAATTATCAGCAGCGGATGGGTGTGAATACTTTTGCCAACAATCACTGGAGCCAGTATGTTTCCTTCAACAATCTGAATAATAAAAACCGCTGCAATGCCTAAAAGAACAAGCTGGAAAGATTCTGTCAGAGCGAGCAGTATGACGGGTACAGCACCGAGGATCGGACCGAAATACGGAATAATATTAGTTACCCCAATAAAAATAGCCAGAAGAGTGCCATACGGCATATCAATAACCCAAAAGGCCCCCCAGGCCAGAAGACCGACGACAATACAAACGATCAGCTGGCCTCTGATATACGAGCCAAGCGTGTGATCAACCTCCATGATCAGCTGTTTCCCGTTTCTCCTCATTTTTTTTGGTGTTAAATACCAGCTTGTATTCTTTAATAGTGGAAAGTCTTTTAACCCGTAAAAAACTATAAACGGAATAACAATAAGCAGCAGCGCCCAGTCTAATAAACTAACCATCACTGCTCCAAGTTCTTCCAATGCGCCTGCAATCCAGCCTTCACCGCGGGAAATCCAGTTATCCATCCGCTGTTGAAAGGTGTCCGGCAAGAATGCCGCCTGGTTTGTAAACTCAACGGTGAATTCTCTGTAGGTTCCTGCTAATTCAGGCAGTTGTGTCAGTAATTCTCTTCCTTCTTCAATAATATATGGTGAGGCTTTCAACAGGCCAGCGACGGTGAGAACAAGAAATAACGAAAAAATAATAAATATGGATAATGATCTTGGTATATTACCTTTCTCCAGTTTTTCTACTACCGGATGAAGCAGATAGATGATAAAACCGGCGAAAAGAAAAGGAGTAAGCACTTTGAAAAAAAGCCTGAAAAAGGGACCTGTATATTGAAGAAATAAGAGTGTTCCCGCAAGTATTAATCCAATTAATAAGACAATGATAAGACGGTAAATCCATCGTTTCATTTCCTCGTTATCTTTCACCGGGAATCCTCCTTAAAGATAGTAGCGTAAAAGGCAGACGCTAATTACGTCTGCCTTCTGTCATTTGATCTGAATGTAACAGGTCTTAAGAAAAGGCTCTGGTCATTTGTCTCCGCATACGCCTTAGAGTTCTTCTTCTCGGTATTAAGTCTCCAATAAAGGAAAAGTTGACCTGATTCATGCGTCTTTTCCATCTTTTCCTACTTTTTCTGTCCATGGAAGCAGAATAGGCATAAGCACCTGCTCCAAGCATAACAATTGAGGCCAGGGTTCTCACAATGATCACCCCCCGTCTTTCACAATTTACAGATCGATCTGCCGTTCATTTTCTGTGAAAAGATCGTCAAGGGAGCTTAACGACCCGTCTGCTTCCACCTGGTGGAGGTGTAATTGGCCATTGGATATCGTCAGCTCGATAAAACAGTTCCAGCAATAATATTGATTTGATCCTATCTTTCCAATATCTTTGCTTCTGCAATTAGGGCACTTCATCGGAACCCCTCCTAAGGTAATTAATGAATCAGGAGAGACGTACCTTTAAAGGAAATGCCGCTATCTCCTGTTTTTTTGACCATAATGCCCCGCGTAAAATCCTCAAACAGGCCTTCGGTCAATTCGTACCCTAAAATTCTTCCCGAGTTTGGCAGAAAATATACATCTTCGACAATTCCTACCATGTCCCCATCCTGTTTAACGACCGGTTTTCCTATCATCCGGTCCTTTCCATGGAAGAAACGCCTCTCATTATTATCCACAGGAGTAAGGAATTGGTTATGGTGAACAAAAAACCCTTTTTTTGTCCTTTGATATTTACCCTTAATTGGAAGAACATGTTTTCTCGACCACCATTGGTGGTTTTGAATCCAATAGCCGGTTATCCTTCCCTCCTTACTGCAGTAAGTCAAGTCAGAAATAACGCCGAGCAGACAGTTTGTTTTCCCGCAAAAAACGGGTGCTCCTTTGACTTTATCGAAAGTTCTCAAGGGCTTCACTCCCTCCGAACATTCTTAGTCTTTCGCAGCACCCGCTGATTCATTCGTATTTTCCTTTTCCAGTCCATTAATTAATTTCTCCTTCAGAGTCGTTTGACGGATCTCTTCACGATTGGATTCGACCGCTATCTCCAACGCTTTCCAGTCACCGCAAAGAAGCAGAAAGTTTTTAGCACGGGTCACACCCGTGTAAATCAGTTTTTTTCTTAACATCCGGTAGTAGCTTTTAACGACCGGCATAATGACAATCGGAAATTCACTTCCCTGTGACTTATGAATGGAACAGCAATAAGCATGGGTAATTTGCGTGAGATCAGGCTTCGTATAGGTGACTTCCAGCCCGTCAAAGGAAATGATAATTTCCAGCTGTTTTTCAGATGTTTCTCTTTCTGTTTTTATTGAGACAATTTCCCCTCTGTCGCCGTTAAACACATTATCTTCCGGATTATTTACGAGTTGAAGCACCATATCGCCGGTTCTGTAAACGACGTTTCCAAACGGAACTTCTCTTCTTTGGTCTGATTTAGGATTAAACAATGTCTGGAGTATGTCATTCAGGTTCTCTACACCCGCCACTCCCCGGTACATAGGCGCCAGAACTTGAATATCTCTCGCTGTAAACCCTTTAGTCATTGCACGCTCACAAATTTGTTTTACTGCTTCAGGCACTTTGTCAGGCCCGCACGGAAAAAAGCGTAAGTCTCTGCTTTGCTGGTCGACTGATGCCGGAAGCTCCCCATCCTTAATCTGGTGCGAGAATTCAATGATTTTAGATCCTTCAGACTGACGGTAAATATCTGTAAGACGAACAGCAGGAACTGCACCCGATTCAAGCAAATCAGAGAAAACTTGACCTGGACCAACAGACGGAAGCTGATCTTCATCCCCTACAAAGATGACCTGCATATTATCCGGGACCGCTTTAAATAATTGGTTGGCCAGCCATGTATCGACCATAGACATTTCATCAATAATAAGCACATCCCCGTCTATCTGTTCATCTTCATCTTTTTCAAAATAACCGTTTCCTTCACCTTTATAACCCAGCATTCTGTGAATAGTGGAAGAAGGGAGGCCAGTAGATTCGCTCATTCGTTTAGCCGCTCTCCCAGTTGGAGCAGCCATCACGATAGGAAAGGGCTTTTTCTTGTTTTTATAATCATCTGGACTGACGGAAACGCCTTTAAGTATGGCGAATACTTCAATAAGACCTTTAATAACAGTCGTCTTACCAGTTCCCGGACCTCCTGTTAAAATCATTAAAGGAGAATGGAGAGCCTCCTGAATTCCTTCTTTCTGGGATGGCGCATAACTGATTCCCAGTTCTTCTTCCACTTCGCCCAGCGCTTTTAGGAATTCCGATTCAGGGTATTCATCTAACTCATTTTTAGAGGCCATCAGCCTGTTTAAATTAGTGGCAATCCCTTGTTCAGCAAAATACAAGGAAGGTAAATACATTTTCTCTTTTTCTACAATTATCTTACCTTCTTCGCCGAGTGCAATGACCTGGTCTGCAATGTCTAACGGGGAAATCTCATCTCCTGAATCTTTCTCAAGTAACATTTTTGCCTCTGATACAACAGTTTCATTAAGAGCAAAGACATGGCCTTCACTAAGCGATTGTTCCTGAAGAACGAACAGGACCGCCGCTTTCAAACGGTCAGGATGATTACCTGTCAGACCTTGTTTTTTTCCTATTAAGTCGGCTTTAGCAAATCCTATCCCCTCTATATCTTCGACCATTTTGTACGGGTTGGAACTGATAATCTCCAAGGCTTCGACCTGATAAGCTTTATACACTTTCATGGCGAGCTGAATCCCGAATCCGTATTTATACAGCTTTAACAGAACTTGTTCAATTCCCTGGTCTTCCAAAAGGGTTTTATAAACATGTGAAGCTTTTTCCTGTTTAAGCTTAGGCACACTTTCCAGTACTGACGGATTTTCTAATATGACAGAAATACAGTTGATCCCAAGTTCATTAACAATCATTTCTGCAGTTTTTTTTCCAATCCCCGGAAACCGGTCGCTGGACAAATAAAGTATAATCCCCTGCTCTGTTTCTGGAATTACTTTCTGAAACTGGTCGAATTTATATTGCCTGCCGAACCTGGGATGATCTGAAAACTGCCCGGTAAACATATAAGTAACGTCCTTTTCAGGTTCCGTCATCATCCCTACGACGGTCACTTCTTTATCCTCAAGTTTCTCAGAAGACTGGTTAACCCGTATTTTCGCTACGGTGTACAGAGACTCCTCGTTATGAAAAATCAAATGAAGAAGTTCTCCCTTGATATAATCTTTACTTTCTTCATTTGGCTGAGTCATATCGTCACCTTCTTTTTAATCTTCCTGCCCAAGAATCTCTTCCATTTGTTTTTTTCCATTTGCAGCGAGTGCATGTTCAGGCTGGATCTTTAATGCTTTGTTAAACATGCTTAAAGCTTTATGGGCATCATCTTTAAATGCGTAAGCGACCCCAAGGTTAAAATAACTGTCAGCATGATTCTCATCCTGCTCAAGGACTTTTTCAAACTGCTCTACCGCTTCATCTATTTGTTCCGTTTGAGCCAGGCACATACCATAATGGAAGCGGGCATCTTTATCGTCCGGATTCAGCTCAATTGCACGGCTTAAACTCGGCAGCGAGCGCAGGAAATCACCGAGCTGGTAATAGCTCATACCGGTCATATAATACACATCACCTTCGTGCAGCCCTCGGACAATAGCTTCCTGATAAAGGTCAACTGCTTCTTTAAAGCTATCCTTATTAAAGAACACATTCCCTTTTCCATAATAGGCTGTTGCAAGGCTTTCATCTAATTCTATAGCTTTATCATAAAAGACGATCGCTCTGTCTTCCTCGCCGACAGCAGACAGCAGATTGCCGAAATTTGTAAAAGCCACGGCATCTTTAGGATTTTCTTCGATTGCTTCATTTAGTAATTTCGCTGCTTCTTCAATATTTCCTTCCTGCATTTCTTTTACTGCTTTTTGATTACGGTCCATATTCCCTCTCTCCTTATTAAAATTTTTATCGTTGTGTTTTGCTAAAAAAAGAAAAGGACTGACTTTACTGCCTCAGTCCTTAATTACTTCCTCAATTGTCGCACCGCCCAGACAGACTTCACCATCATAAAAGACGACAGATTGTCCTGGTGTGACCGCTCGTTCCGGTTCATCGAAGCGGACTTTCACTTTTCCATTTTCTAACGGCTCAACTTCTACCCCGTGGTCTTCCTGACGGTAACGGAACTTAGCTGTACATTTAAACGGCCTTTCAGGCTGATCTCCTGAAATCCAGTTCACGCCTTCAGCTATCAGCCCATCAGAATATAACTCCGGATGATGAAACCCTTGTCCTACGAGCAGCACATTTTTCTCAAGGTTCTTCCCAACAACAAACCAAGGTTCACCTGCTCCGCCAATTCCAAGGCCCTGTCGTTGTCCGAGAGTGTAATACATTAACCCGTCGTGCGTTCCCTTAACCTCTCCGTCAAGTGTCTGCATTTCCCCAGGTTGAGCAGGCAAATATTCACTTAAAAATTCTTTAAAGTTTCTTTCCCCTATAAAACAGATGCCTGTACTGTCTTTTTTAGAGGCTGTAGCCAAGCCTGCTTCCCGGGCAATTTCTCTGACACGCGGTTTTTCAATTTCACCGAGAGGGAACATAACGTTTTGAAGCTGCTCCTGGCTCAACGCATTCAGGAAATAAGTCTGATCTTTATTTTTGTCAATTCCTCTCAGCAGCTCCACTTTACCGTTAACATTCCTGACTCGGGCATAATGCCCGGTGGCCACGTAATCGGCTCCGAGCGACATGGCATGATCAAGAAACGCTTTAAATTTAATCTCTTTGTTGCACATCACATCCGGGTTAGGTGTTCTTCCTGCTTTATATTCCTCTAAAAAGTATGTGAAGACTTTATCCCAGTACTGTTTTTCAAAATTAACCGCGAAATACGGAATATCCAACTGGTTGCAGACACGTATCACATCGTTATAATCTTCGGTGGCAGTACACATTCCGCTTTCATCCGTATCATCCCAGTTTTTCATAAAGATCCCTATTACCTGATAGCCTTCTTCTTTTAAGAGATGAGCTGTGACAGAGGAGTCTACGCCTCCTGACATACCGACAACTACCCGGATATCTTCTTTTCGTTTATCGCTCATGTGAGTATTCATCCCACTCACCTCCTTTATTTTTCTTATCTGCCAGACAGCCTTCTGACAATTTTAACAGCGATTTCAGCAGCCTTTTCGACCTGGCTGGCTGTATTGCCGTATCCAAAGCTGAACCTGATTGCAGAGTGGCTGCGGCGTTCATCCTCAAACATAGCAGTAAGGACATGGGAAGGGTCAATGGAACCTGCTGTACAGGCGGAACCGCTTGAAGCAGCAACCCCTTCCAAATCTAAATTCATTAACATAGCTTCCACATTTACATCAGGAAAGCTCACATTTAATATATGGGCAAGTCCGCCGCTCTCAGGCCCGTTCACTTGATAATCAATGCCTGCTTTATTAAAAACTCCAAGCATCAGCTCCCGAAATTTTCTGTATTCCTCATTTCGGGAGGCCCGTTCACTAATGATTAATTCTAATGCTTTTTTCATTCCTGCAATAGCAGGTACATTTTCTGTCCCTGCCCGTCGTTTTCTTTCCTGTTCTCCTCCATAAAGCATCGGAGAAAACGTCAGGCCTTTCCGGGCATATAAAAAACCGGTTCCGTTCGGGCCATTGATTTTGTGGCCGGAAGCTGCCAAAAAGTCCACTCCCAGTTCATTTACATCAAGCGCTTCCATGCCAAGAGCCTGTACAGCATCAGTATGGAAAACTGCCTTGTGATCTTTTAAAACATTGCCTATATCTTTGACAGGCTGGATGGCACCAGTCTCATTATTACCGAACATTACTGACACAAGAATGGTATTATCTGTTAACGATCTTGCTACATCTTCCGATGATATCAGGCCTGTCTCATCAGCCTCTAAATACGTCACCTTAAAACCTTGTTTTTCAAGGTACTCGAAAGCATGCAGCACACCATGGTGTTCGATTTTTGTAGTGACAAGGTGATTTCCTTCATCCTTATGGGCTGTCGCATAACCTATAATGGCCAGATTATCAGCCTCAGTCCCCCCACTCGTAAAAATAATCTCTTCAAAGGAGGCGCCGATCGTCCCTGCAATATAATCTCTTGCTTCATCCAGCCCTCTCCGTGCTTCTCTTCCAAACTGATGGATGCTGGAAGGATTGCCGAAAAAAGCTTCATAATAAGGTTTCATCTCCTCAAAAACATCAGGATGAACAGGAGAGGTAGCAGCATGATCCAAATATATTCTTTCCATTATTAGTTCACACCTTTATAGTCCTTAGATATAAAACATATAGTATTCCTGGTCGCCTTTGTCTTTATAGTTAGCTAAATATTCCAATGTGGTGGAATCAAGGACGTCTTTTACGGCATCGCGGATTTTAATCCATAAATCCCGTTTAGCCGGTTCTTCATCATCGATAATCTCTACAGGCGTAATAGGCCCCTCAAGGACACGAATAATATCACCAGCTGTAATTTCTTCCGGATCTTTTCCAAGCATATAGCCGCCGTATGCCCCGCGTACACTTTTTACAAGTTGGGCATTTCTAAGAGGCGCGATCAGCTGCTCTAAATAATGCTCGGATAAATTATGGTCCTTTGCAATAGATTTAAGGGAAGTTGGACCCTCCCCATGTTTTTTAGCTAAAGCTATCATAATTGTTAATCCATATCGGCCTTTAGTTGATATTTTCAACGTTCATCCCTCTTTCCATTCTTCTATCTATCCATTGCTGACACACTGTTAATGAAAAACCTGTCACATGGCCTATCAACAGACTGAAAAGTATTGTCCCTACGAATATCGGACCTCCCAGCAGCCAGCCCGCAACTAATACAAGTATTTCCATATATACTCTTACTCTAGCCACTGAGGCGCCTGTTTTTTGAGAAAGAGCCAGCATTACACTGTCTCTCGGACCTGCTCCGCAACGAGGGGATATATATACACCGATACCAAATCCCATAATCAGTATGCCTGTAAACAGCATGATGCTCTTTGCTGCTAATGAAGGGGGTGTCTGCATTATAAATAAGAACAGATCAACAAAGATCCCTACGAAAACCATATTTAAATAGGCGCCGAGTTTAGGCCATTCTTTTGTCAGCAGCACAGATAAGGCTAAAAGCAAAAAACCCATAATGATTGTCCAGCTGCCCACTGTCAAACCAAAGTGGTTAACCAGCCCGATATGCAGCACATCCCAGGGAGCGCTCCCTAAATCTGCAGTTATCATTAAAGAAATCCCAAAGCTCATAATCATTAGTCCAATGAGAAAAACGCCCCACCGAAACCAAGGCGTTTCTGTTCCAATCCCCTTTATCAGATCCATCCCCTTCTCAGTCCTTCCGCCGCTGTCTTACATCCTGTCTTGTAGTTATCACAGATACATTATAGCATAGAAAATGGTCATCTGTTCCATATCTATCAAGGATTAAGCACAAATCAATTTAAACCATTAGCATTTTATCGAGCTTTGTTGTAAATTGCAAATATATTAACTAAATTGAAACAGCGTGTAAAGGTGGTATGTATGTGGATTTATTTAATTACTCTAATAAAGATCAGCCAAAAGGACCTCTTGCTGCAAGGATGCGGCCGAGGACAATAGACGAGGTAATCGGCCAGGAAGAGATTATTGGAAAAGGCACTTTACTGAGAAGAGCAATAGAAGCAGACAGACTGACACCGATGATCTTCCATGGTCCTCCCGGCACAGGCAAAACGACGTTAGCAAAAGTGATCGCCAATTCCACTTCAGCAAGGTTCGAACAGCTCAACGCCGTAACAGCTGGCATAAAAGATGTGAGAGAAATAGTGAGCAAGGCAAAAGACCGTTTAAAATTCGAGCAGGAAAAAACCGTATTATTTATTGACGAAATTCACCGGTTTAATAAAGGCCAGCAGGATGCCCTGCTTCCTTATGTAGAAGACGGAACAGTGATACTGATTGGGGCCACAACGGAGAACCCGATGTTTGAAGTTAACCCCGCCCTTATTTCACGGTCAAGGCTATTCAGACTCCAGCCGCTAACAGATAATGAGGTAAAACGTGTCATTCAACAGGCAATAGAAGACGAGGAACGCGGATTCGGAAAATACAAGATAGAGGTAGCTGATGAGGCGTTTAACCATATGGTGGATATATCAAATGGGGATGCGCGTACAGCATTAAATGCCGTTGAGCTTGCTATCTTAACAACGGATCCTGATGAGAATGACACCATTTTTATAGACCTTGAAACGGCGGAAGCATCTATTCAAAAACGAATGATTAGATATGATAAAGCTGGAGATAATCATTATGATACGATCTCTGCCTTTATTAAAAGTATCCGGGGGTCGGACCCTGATGCGACTCTTTACTGGCTTGCGAAAATGATTTACGCAGGTGAAGACCCCAGATTTATTGCCAGGCGTCTTTATGTTCATGCAGCTGAAGATGTAGGGCTCGCTGATCCTAATGCTCTTCTTATAGCCCAGGCAGCCTTTCAGGCTGTAGAGTTCATCGGTATGCCTGAAGCAAGAATTCCTTTGGCCGAAGCTGCACTCTACCTGGCGACAGCCCCTAAAAGCAACGCAGTAATTAAAGGGATTGACGAGGCTTTAAACACGGTAGAAAAAGAGAAAGCAGGTGAAGTGCCAGTCCATTTACGTGATGCTCATTATAAAGGTGCATCAAAATTAGGCCATGGCCAAGGATATTTATATCCCCACAGTTATGAGCATCATTACGTTGTCCAGCAGTACATGCCTGACCACCTCATTAACCGGAATTTTTATTCTCCTTCCTCTAACGGTTATGAGAAAACGGTACAGAAGAGGCTTGATTACTTTTTACAGAGAAAAGAAAAAGATAAATAAAATACCTTTTCAATGCTTAAATGTAAGCCTTTGAAATTGAGCCCAACTAAATATTTACTATTACCGGATCTTTCCAGGGATAAGCAATACAAGGCTTAATAGTGGAAAGAGCTTTATCCAGGAAGCCCGGCAATTACCGATGCTTCGTTTAGAGAATGGAAGATAAGCCAGGAATATCACCGGTACCGTCCCGCCGCTGAATACTATGAGAATAAGCTCTTATAAATTCATGAAATAAACCGGCGTATCTATTTATAAAATCTCTTTTATTTGAAGTTACGTTAATAAATAGTATACTTTCAGCGTTAATTGTCCATCTTAATAGATAAAGAAATTAGTTTAGTAAAGAAAGGATTGGACAAATAATGAAAGTTAGACAAGATGCCTGGTCTCATGAAGATGACCTTTTATTAGCTGAAACAGTACTGAGACATATTCGAGAAGGAGGAACCCAACTGAATGCCTTTGACGAAGTGGGCGACGCCTTAAACCGGACATCAGCAGCATGCGGGTTCCGATGGAATGCGGTGGTACGTGATAAATATGAGGATGCAATTAAACTAGCAAAGAAACACAGAAAGCAGCGCAAACGTCAATTGGCCCAGCAGGCAAAGCCTCAATATAAGAGTTTTGAGCCTAAACAAGAGCCGGTAAAAGCCCCTTCGTTTATGGAGGAGTTCTCTAAAAGCTTTGAAGCTGTTGACAGAGCAATGAACAAACCAAGAGAGCTTAGCTTGGATGACGTGATCTCGTTTTTGCAGACGTTTAGAGAAAACGGTACAAAATCTTTTATTTTAGAAGAGGAAAATGAACAGCTCAAGAACAAAGTAGTTGAGCTGGAAGAAGCATATGCCCAATTACAAAAAGAATACCGTTCAGTAGAAGAAGATTACCAGTCAATTATACAGATCATGGACAGAGCAAGAAAAATGGCTGTCCTTGAGGATGAAGGAGTCGACAGAACTGCTGCTTCTTTCAGGATGGATAAAAACGGAAATTTAGAAAAAGTCGCTAAATAATAAAATGGGGCGGACCAAGTGGTCCAGCCCCATTTTCTATATCAAAATCGTTTCCCCAAGACCTTTATTTGCTTATGAGACAAGCTGTAATAAACTCACCACCGGAGAAAACTAATAAAATATCTGCCAAACGATAAAAGTAATGAAAAACTCCTTTGAAAAACAAATCATAAAAAATAAAAAACACCTTACTCAGGTGTTTTTTTAATATAATAATATTAAGAGTCCCGTGTTTGCCGTTCCTTGTTTTGAACCTGCTTTGGCAGGTGGGTGCTCTGCTCATTTCTTCTAACTTCCCCGCCTCTTTCAGCAGGGCGTGTTATAGAAAACGAGACGTTGAACTCCCGTTGTATAAGTGTTGGTTCAAACGTATTGTATAGACGTACAACATAGGACTCTTAAAAGTGATAACCTTTCGGTAACTATATATTACAAAATTAATTAAAGAATTTCAAGTATTATTTGTCTAAATATATGACAGTGTCATGACTTTGATAACTTATTATATTATCTATTTTGTTTAGTTCCCCGTTTTTTTTCCAGTAAACCTCTTTTTTAGAATTTTAACATTTATTTCTGAAAATCACCAGAAGAAAAAATGGCCGTCACCTAAGTGAAGGCCATTTTCATAAACGAATTTATTTCAAAAACTTTTTTAATTTATTCACCGGTTTCCTGTTTTTTAGGTATGACAGAGAGATTCAACTCATCAAGCTGTGCATCACTTACACTGCTCGGAGCATTTGTTAACAGGCAGCTGGCACTCGCAGTTTTCGGAAAGGCAATCGTTTCACGCAGGTTCGTTCTTCCAGCCAGAATCATAACCAGCCGGTCAAGTCCCAAAGCAATTCCTCCGTGAGGCGGTGTCCCATACTCAAAGGCATCCAGTAAAAACCCGAACTGGCTCTTAGCTTCCTCATCAGAGAAGCCGAGAGCTGAAAACATTTTTTCCTGAAGCTCCCTTTCGAAAATACGCTGAGAGCCCCCTCCCAGTTCATATCCATTCAACACAAGGTCATAGGCATCTGCTTTTACTTTTTCAGGAGAGGTTTCGAGAAGTTCCTGGTCTTCTTTTAACGGCCGGGTGAACGGGTGGTGTTCTGCCACATACCTTCCTGCATCTTCATCATAAGAGAGTAATGGGAATTCTGTGACCCACAGGAAGTTAAATTCATCATAGTTAATAAGGTTAAGTTCCTTGGCAAATTTAATCCGCAGTGCTCCTAACGCGTCCCAGGCGACCTGTTTCTTATCTGCTACGAAGAAAAGGATATCTCCTGCTTCTGCCTCAAAACTGTCAATTAGCCCTGAAGCTTTATCTTCGTCAAAGAATTTGGCTATCGGCCCTTTCAACGTGTGATTCTCTTCCACTTTTAACCACGCGAGTCCTTTTGCTCCATAGATTTCTACAAAGGACCCCAAACTGTCCAGGTCTTTTCGGGAATATTGATCTGACACTCCTTTTACACAAATTCCTTTAACTACTCCGCCGTTTTTAACAGTATTGGCAAAAACTTTAAAATCACTTTCAGCCACCTGTTCAGAGACATCTTTTAATTCCATCCCGTAACGGGTGTCCGGCTTATCAGAACCAAACCGGTTCATAGCTTCTTCGTAAGTAAGTCTTGGAAAAGGTTTAGGAACGTCAATACCTTTTAATTCTTTAACAATTCTCACCATCATATCTTCCATCATCGAAAGTAAATTCTCTTTTCCCATAAAAGAAGCTTCAATATCCACTTGAGTAAATTCCGGCTGCCGGTCAGCTCTTAAATCTTCATCCCTGAAACAGCGTGCAATCTGATAATAACGCTCAAAGCCTGAAACCATCAGCAGTTGTTTAAAAAGCTGAGGAGACTGGGGCAGAGCATAAAACTCCCCGTGGTGTACTCTTGACGGCACAAGATAGTCACGCGCCCCTTCAGGAGTACTCTTAGTCAGCATAGGTGTTTCTACTTCCATGAAGTTCTGTTCATCTAAAATATCACGGATCAATTTAGTAGTGCGGTACCTTGTATACATCGTGTCATGCATTTTTGGCCGGCGTAAATCAAGATAACGGTATTTTAAGCGGACGTCCTCAGAAATCTCTTCTTCATCTTCAATCATAAACGGGAGTCCTTTAGCTGCATTCAAAATGTGAATCTCTTCAGCCATGACTTCCACTTTACCAGTGGCGATTTTATCATTAACGTTTTCTTCATCCCTTGCTACCACGCTGCCTGTTACTTCAATCACGTATTCATTTCTGACTTTCTCAGCTACTTGGTGGGCTTCTCTGTTTTCTTCACCATTAAATACCACCTGAACGTGGCCTGAACGGTCGCGTAAATCTACAAAGATGACCTGGCCTAGATCACGTCGTTTTTTGACCCACCCCTGGAGTGTGACCGTCTGGCCTATTAATTCTTCCTGAATTTTACCGCACACATGTGAGCGTTCTTTCACAATTAATCCCTTCCTTCTGCTTAGTCAGCTATGAAAATTTTATCTTTTATTTCATTAAGGGGCACCAGTTCCTGCTCCCCGGTTTTCATTGTTTTCATCATGACACTGCTTTCTGCTAATTCATCTTCACCTAAAATCAATACATAATCTGCCTGCTGGCGGTCGGCCGCTTTCATTTGGCCCTTAACTTTCTTCTTCATATAATCAGCATCCACTTTAAGTCCTTCTTTTCTTAACTGGTGAAGAAGCTTAGGCGCGGCGTTTTTGGCCGCTTCTCCCATCGTGACAATATAAGCGTCCAGACCCTGGTCGACAGGAAGCTCAATTCCCTGAGTTTCAAGAGCCATTAAAAGCCTTTCAAGACTTAAAGCAAAACCAATACCAGGAGTGGCAGGGCCGCCGATTTCTTCTACCAGCCCGTTATACCGTCCTCCGCCTGTAAGGGTAGTAATGGCTCCAAAGCCTTCTCCGTCAATCATAATCTCAAAGGCAGTATTATTATAATAATCAAGGCCTCGAACAAGCCGTGAATCCACTTCATAAGCAATATTCATATCTGTGAGATACTTTTTAACCTGGTTAAAATACTCTTTTGACTCATTGTTTAGATAATCAAGTATTGATGGAGCTGTCTTCATTAGCTCGTGATCCTTGTCTACTTTGCAATCTAAAATTCTGAGAGGGTTTTTCTCCAGCCTCGTTTGGCAGTCGCCACAGAACTCAGAAATACGCGGCTTAAAGTGATCGATAAGCGCATTGCGGTGATTGTTACGGCTTTCAACATCTCCAAGGCTGTTAATCACAAGCTTTAAATTATTTAAACCAAGTTCCTGATAAAAATCCATCGCCAGCCCGATAACTTCTGCATCCACCGCCGGGTCATCACTGCCCATTGCTTCTACTCCGAGCTGGACAAACTGCCGCATTCTTCCTGATTGAGGACGTTCATATCTGAACATCGGCCCTATGTAGTAAAGTTTGACAGGCTGGTCAGCCCACCCGTGCATTTTATTTTCTACAAATGCCCTCACCGTAGAAGCCGTCCCTTCCGGCCGCAGGGTTAAGCTGCGCCCTCCCCGGTCTTCAAACGTATACATTTCCTTTTGGACAATATCAGTTGTATCGCCCACTCCCCGTGCGAACAATTCCGTCTGTTCAAAAACAGGTGTACGTATTTCTTTATAATTGTACCTTCTGCAAAGGTCATGTGCCTTCTGCTCAATATACTGCCATTTCTTTGACTCGGAAGGCAGAATATCCTGAGTACCTCGCGGGATTTTATACTTCATAGTGTTTCCTCCTGACATCTATACTTTTTAATAAAGGCTCTGTTAAACTTTGTGGTTAATTATTAATCGCATTTCCCTTTAACAGCGCTTATATAATTAAATTTGACAATATAAAAAACCCCCACCCCTGAACTTGTCAGGGACGAGAGTTAATTCCCGTGGTGCCACCCTAATTGAAGCTGATAAAAAGCTTCCACTTAGATCAGTTAACGCCTGATTTACGATTTTTCCTACTGCCTCAAAGGGTTTCGAAAAAATACCTAAGGAGTGTTCATTCATAAAGGTTCAAATAGAAATGCTTCCAGCCCAGGACATTTCCTCTCTGTTTTTGAAAAACTTTATTACTGTGCTCCCTCAATGGTGTTGAAAAGTAATTCTTGAATTTTAATCTATCATACGAATTGTATTCAAATGTGTCAACCTCTATTTACAGAACCGTTCTTAATTTCGTTCGAGCTTTTTCTTCAGGGCTCTGGCGTCTCTGATTGACAACCCGTTTTCTGAGACTGATTCAAACAGGTTTTCTCCCTGTTCAGCTTCTGAAAACCGATGCAAATCCGGATTCATAAGCCGGCTCTCAGCAGCTGTGAATTTTTCATGGTTGAATCCTGATCGCATAAGTAAAGCCCCCTTCTTTTTAACTTCATTGTAGCCATAAAAAAGGGGATTTACTCATTTTTATTTACTTTCCACAATTAAGGTGACCGGCCCGTGATTTGTAAATGAAACATTCATCATTTCACCGAAAGACCCTGTTTCTACTTTAAGGCCGTGAGCTTCCCTGAGCCGGTCGTTAAATTCCTCATAAAGGCTTTCTGCCTGTTCAGGCTTAGCAGCTGCCATAAAGTTTGGACGGCGTCCTTTCCGGCAGTCCCCGTAAAGAGTAAATTGAGAGATCGACAAAATCTGGCCGCCTACATCCTGGACAGATAAATTTAACTTTTCATTCTCATCTTCAAAAAGTCTGAGATTTGCTATTTTATCTGCTGTATAATGGGCATCTTCGGTAGTATCTTCATGGGTGATCCCGACAAGAAGAACAAGACCATGGTCGATCGCTCCTACCACTTCTTCATTTACAGTTACCTTTGCTTCTAACGAGCGCTGTACGACAACCTTCATACTGATCTACCTCTCTGTTAATGCATAATTCTCCGTACAGAATAAATATCTGAAATCTGCTTAATTCTGTCTACAACCCGCTGAAGGTGCGAGATATTTTGAATGGAGATGGTCATATTAATAGTGGCCATCTTATTTTTATCAGATTTTCCCGAAACCGCATTAATGTTTGTTTTAGTTTCCGCTACAGCCTGTAGAACATCATTAAGCAGCGCTCTCCGGTCATAACCTGAAATCTCAATATCCACATTGTAATTTTTCGGTTTCTGATGATTGCCTTCCCACTCTACAGGCAAAAGCCGTGTATTAGCTTCTTCATTATTAATATTAGGGCAGTCTGCCCGGTGAATGGACACGCCTCGGCCTTTCGTAATATAGCCGACAATATCATCCCCTGGAACAGGATTACAGCATCTGGATAAACGGATCAGCAAGTTATCAATCCCTTTAACACGCACTCCGGTGCTTGTTTTGCTGACAGTTTTTTCCTGGGGTTTCAATTCCTCCACCGCTTCAGACAGTGATTGAGTTTCCTGTTCTTCGTCCTGCTTTTTACGGATATCATCTGTGAGTCTCGTAACAATTTGCGCCGCTGTAATTCCGTTATACCCTACAGCCGCGTACATATCTTCTTCCGAAGAGAAACTGAATTTGTCTGCTACCCGCTCAATATTTTCAGCAGTCAGCACTTCCTTAAGAGGATAACCTTTTTTTTCAATTTCTTTCTCTACCTGATCTCGGCCTTTTTCCACATTTTCTTCACGTCGCTCTTTTTTAAACCATTGTCTAATTTTATTTTTAGCATGAGAGCTTTGTGTAATCTTAAGCCAGTCCTGGCTTGGACCATAGGAATGCTTTGAAGTCAGAACCTCCACAATATCCCCTGTCTTCAGCTGGTGGTCGAGGGGGACCATTTTTCCGTTAACTTTAGACCCAATACAGCGGTTGCCCACTTCAGTGTGAATCCTGTAGGCAAAATCTAAAGGCACTGACCCTTTTGGAAGCTCGATGACATCCCCTTTAGGTGTAAACACAAAGACCATATCGGAAAACAGATCAATTTTCAGTGATTCCATAAATTCCTGGGCATCATTTGCATCATTTTGCCATTCAAGAATTTCCCTGAACCAGGACATTTTTGTTTCTAAAGACTCTGAATCATTAACCGTTTTCCCTTCTTTGTATGCCCAATGAGCCGCCACCCCGAACTCAGCTACTTTGTGCATGTCTTCCGACCGGATTTGCACTTCAAGAGGATCACCTTTCGGCCCGATAACAGTCGTATGAAGGGACTGGTACATGTTGGCTTTCGGCATGGCAATATAATCTTTAAATCGGCCGGGCATTGGCTTCCAGTGAGTATGAATGGTCCCCAGCACGGCGTAACAATCTTTAATGCTTTTTACAATAATCCTTACCGCAAGGAGGTCATATATTTCATTAAACTGTTTATTTTGGAGGACCATTTTACGGTATATACTGTAAATGTGCTTTGCGCGGCCGTTAATTTCAGCCTGGACATTCATATTCTCCAATCGTTCCTTAATCTTATTCTGGACCTCTTCTATATAGTCTTCACGTTCAGCCCGCTTTTTCTTCATGAGATTAACAATACGGTAATACTGCTGCGGATTTAAATATCGTAATGAAGTATCTTCCAGTTCCCACTTAATTGTGGATATACCAAGACGGTGTGCCAGAGGAGCAAAAATTTCGAGCGTCTCATTAGCTATACGTCTTTGTTTTTCCGGCGGGAGATGCTTTAAAGTCCTCATATTATGAAGCCTGTCAGCAAGTTTAATAAGGATGACTCTTATATCTCTGGCCATAGCTACAAACATTTTGCGGTGATTCTCTGCCTGCTGCTCTTCTTTAGATTTATATTTGATTTTTCCAAGTTTCGTTACTCCGTCAACAAGCATGGCTACTTCTTCACCGAACTGCTTATCCAGTTCTTCAAGTGATATATCTGTATCTTCCACTACATCATGAAGAAAGGCAGCTGCTACTGTATTAGGATCCATACCTAGCTCAACCAGGATGCCCGCTACTTGAACCGGATGCCAGATATAAGGCTCACCGGATTTACGGTACTGCTCACTATGGGCATAGTCGGCCATCTCATAAGCTTTCCGCAAAAAGGCAACATCCTTATCGGATAAATATTCACTTGCTTTTTTTAGTACTTGTTCACTAGTCATGGAATCACCTAAATTATCCTAAAAATTTATTGGAAAAACCGCTTTTCCAAAAATGAGCAAATATATCAAAAATTTAGAAGTTAACTCTATTATTAATAAATTTATTCGTCTTGTAAAGCGACGTGAAATTTGTCGAATTAGTTTATAAAAAAAGGGTCTCTTCCGGAGAAAAGACTTTCAATAAGCATAACATATTTTTTATAATAATAGCATTTTTTATTACTTAAAATATACAGCAGGAGGAGTGCTCTTAAGCACCCCTATCTCCTTAATATTCCATTAAACTGAACACATCGTAATCATCAAGCTTATCCCTGCCGTCTAAATAACTGAGTTCAATCATAAAAGCAATGCCCGCTACAATGCCGCCAAGTTTTTCCACCATTTTGATGGTTGCTTCAATTGTTCCGCCGGTTGCTAAAAGGTCATCTGTAATTAACACTCTTTGGCCAGGTTTAATTGAACTTTTGTGAATGTTTAACGAGTCTTTTCCATACTCAAGGCCGTAATCAACTTCCAGCACTTCTCTTGGAAGTTTCCCTGCCTTACGCACAGGAACAAACCCGATCTCAAGAGAATATGCGATTGGACAGCCAACTACAAACCCTCTCGCTTCAGGGCCAACTACGACATCTATATTTCTATTCTGTGCATACTTTACCATTTCATCAATTGCCTGCTTGTATGCTTCACCGTTTTCCATCAATGTCGTGATGTCTTTAAAACGCACTCCTTCTTTTGGAAAATCCTCAACTACAGTAATGTACTGCTTAAAATCCATAATGTTTCCTCCTAATTTCACCTTGACTATATTATTTCACCAGCGTTCATCTCTATAATATTTAAATTATGCCTGTATTGCCGATGGTAAGTGATCGTTATTTATAACCCGGTCCATCCAGAGTTTTAACGAGCGGTAGGATGAATAATATAATTCATTTTCAATATGACTTAGTTCAAGATGTTTTTGATAAGTAGATGATGCAGTTAGATCTTTTTTTTGCGGCTGGGGATTTATTTCAATCACACCATTGTTCATTTTAACAAAATCCAGTTCAAAAAACACCTTACTCATAAAGTGGACTGCGTTTTCTGACCAGCCTTTATACTTTGCCAGTTCGTGTGTTCTGTTTTTTATATCAAATGATTGCCGCTTTAACAGAAAACCGTAAAACCATTTAAACTGGTCCCTTGTAGGAACCGCTTCAAAGAAATAGTCCTTCTCATGGATAAATGCTGCAAAAAGCCTCTCAAGTTTATGAGCCATGCTGATAACCTGTTTAATCGCTTCTGTGGTGTCAGGCAAATCCAATAAGAGTATATTATCAGCCTTTTCAATTTTTTCAAGATCCGCACTCTCATCAAAGTACCTGACTATTTCCCAATGGCCGGGCAAGCGGCTGAACCATTGACTTGAGGACTCCTGGAAGACCACCACTGTACAAAGCCCAAGGTTCATAAAAGGCTCATTTTGCCACAGCCTCTTATCTCCCCTGAAATCGAATAGCTGCCATTCCTTTACTTTCAAATCTTCTATAATGAATTGCGGTTTACTTTGCCCGTTCCATTCGTTAACTGCGAGCTTGCCTACTGCGGATACTCTTGATAGGGGAGAAATATGGTCATGCAAATTCCCCATTCTGAAACCGATGCAATCCAGCTGTTTATCTTTCCCGGTATTTTCTACAACCAATTTTAAATGGTCCCCATTAGCACCAATTTTTTTGATCATTTGAAGATTGACATCATCAATTAAGAATTTAGGAGCGGGATTCCCCATCCCGAATGGCGCCATCTGCTGCAAGTCGTAAATAGCCTGAAGGGAAACCTCCTCCAATGATACTGGAAGATCGATATCAAGAGATTTTTTCCAATCATCTTCCGATAAGCTGTTCAGCGCGATGTCGGTCAGTTTATTTTTTAGAAGTTCTACATGTTCAATCTTTAAAGTCATTCCGGCCGCCATAGGGTGCCCGCCGAAATGCGGCAGCCATTCCCTGCACTGGGACAGTGAGCGGAACATATCGAAACCTTTAATACTTCTGGCTGACCCTTTCGCTAACCCTGTCTCTTGATCGTAACTTAAGACGATCACAGGCCGGTAATACTTTTCTACAAGCCTGCTGGCCACAATGCCGATAACGCCTGCATTCCATCCTTCATTCCCAACTACAATGACAGGCGGAACGCCTTCTTCTTCTACTTTGGTCTCTGCTTCTGCGGCGATTTCTTTTACAATTGTTTGCCTTTCTTTATTCAGGTCATCAACCATTTGTGCTAACTCATCGGCTTCTGCCAAATCGCCGGTGATTAATAACTCAACAGCAGGATCGGCAGCATCAAGTCTTCCAGCTGCGTTCAGCCTCGGTCCGATTAAAAAACCGATCTGTTCTTCATTCAGTTCCTGAGGGTTCGAGCCTGTCCTTTCTAATAAAGCTTTTAAACCCGGACGCTGATACCTTGAGAGCGCTTGTACCCCTTTTATTGTTAAAAATCTGTTTTCTCCCTGCAGGGACACGAGATCGGCTACCGTGCCAATAGCAGCCAGATCATAGTATTCTTCAGGGATTCTGCCAAGCAACGCCTGGGCTACTTTGAAAGCCACCCCTACTCCGGCCAAATGGCTATTCGGGTAAGAACACCCTTCCTGTTTAGGGTTAATAACGGCAAATCCCTCGGGAAGTTCCGGCGGCGGTTCATGGTGATCTGTAATAATTAAATCAATGCCCAGTTCTTTTGCAACTTGAGCTTCATGGACAGCAGAAATACCTGTATCTACTGTAATAATTAAAGAGACACCTTCTTCCGCCGCCTGCCGGAAGGCATTCTCATTTGGTCCGTATCCTTCCGTAAACCTGTTAGGAACATAGAATCCGGCTTCGGCTCCGATTTCCCTGAGCGTCATATACATAAGCGACGTGCTGGTCACGCCATCCGCATCATAATCTCCAAAAATAAGGATGCGTTCCCCGGCCTGAATCGCTGTTTTAATTCTTCCAACAGCCTTATCCATATCTTTTAATTGAAAAGGATCATGTACAGCCTCTTCATCCATATGTAAAAACGCGTCTATTTCTTCTTTAGTTTTAATTCCGCGCTGGACAAGAAACCTTGCCGCAATTTTTGATATCCCTGTTTTATCTGAAAGAAGAACGACTTCTTCTTCATCAATTTCCGTTACATTCCATACTGCTTGTGAAGAAAGCATAAAAAAACCACCCCTGACTCACTTATTATACAAAAGGTCAGGAGCGGGAGCAATGAATCAAAGGACCATTAAACATGTTTTTTATGTTGCCCGGAAGGATCATCAGGCTTATCTGATTCTTTTTTACCCTTTCTTTTAGCATCTCCACTGTTGGATTTTAACTGTTTAATTTCCTGCTGAAGGCGGTGAATTTTAACCATCCCCACACTGCCGACAATAAGTCCGCCCATAAGGACTGAACCGAGGATAATGAGTACAAGCGGCCACTCGTTTTGGCCGAATAAATAATTAACCTCTACAGGGTCTACATTAATAACAGCAAAAATGGCAATGATAAGCACGAAAACGAGACCTGTAATTAAACCCCATTGTCCTTTCATTTTATGTCTCCTCTCTCGTATAAGGGTTGATATGGACACGGACGTCTTGAACGTACCCATCTTCCATCAGTTCTTTTTTAACTTCTTTTCCGATACTGTGTCCTTCTTCCACTGTGATTTGCGGATCGACTGCTATTTTTATATCCACTATGACATAATGGCCGTGCTCCCTTGCAAGAAGTTCGTCGATTTTCATCACACCTTTTACCCTGCCGGCTTTTTCGAACATTTCAACTGTGTCTTCTTCATGGAGGACGTGGTCTAGAGTGTTATGAATCGCTTCACTGCCCAATTTCCAGCCCATTTTCATAATCAAAAGAGATACAAAAATTCCAGCTGCAGGATCCATATAAACCAGCCAGTCTAATCCGATGTTTCCGCCAACAATTGAAGCACCGACACCCACTAATGCAGCCAGCGAAGAAAAGACGTCAGAACGATGATGCCAGGCATCAGTGACTAAAGCATCGCTTTTATATTTTTTACCCAAAAAGATTTTATACCTAAACATTAATTCTTTCACAACAATAGAAAATAAAATAGCATAGATAGCAATTATTCCGGGAACAGCTATCGGTTCATAAAAAGAACGTACAGCACTAATAGCGATTTCCAGTCCGACCACAAACAACAGGACAGCCACTATAATTGCCGTAACTGTTTCAGCTTTTCCGTGTCCATAGGGGTGGTCTTCATCCGGAGGCTGTTTAGCGGCCCTTATACCGATCAGAACTGCTACAGAGCCGACCACATCTGAAGCTGAGTGGACGGCATCAGCCACTAAGGCGCGGCTGTCTGCCAGCATACCGATAATTCCTTTCAGTACAGCTAAAACGACATTCCCTGTAATACCTATCCATGCGCCAAAACGCACTTTTTTATATCTGATATCCTGGTCCTGACTTGTCAAATTAACCACTTCCTTAAGTTTCACAACTAATCACATCTTTGGTTTTATCTTACCTTTTTTATACACTGGAACCAAATTATTTGTTAATAATCTGGTCAGGAGGCTCCATATAATAATTAATTTTTAACATTCCCTTAGTCCAACAAAAAAACGGCGCTGGGCGCCGTTTTCTTTATGCTTCCGGTTGTTCTGTCTGTACCTTGCGGTAACGGATTTTTTTCAGCTGACGTGATTTCAGCACCAGCCAGATTTGCGCGGCAATAAAGAGTGAGGAGTAAGTTCCTGCTACCAGGCCGACCACAAGTGCAAACGAAAACGTGCGAAGGCCTTCACCGCCAAGGATAAACAGCGCACCCGCTGCAAACAGGACTGTCAGGACAGTGTTAATTGACCGTGCGAGAGTCTGCACCAGGCTTTTGTTGACCACTCTGGCTAAGTCGGAAAAGTCTTTTACTCTTTTCTCAAAATTCATATTCTCACGAATACGGTCAAACGTTACGATCGTATCGTTAATTGAATAACCGATAATCGTGAGAACCGCAGCAATGAATGGAATATTAACCTCCATTTGTACGATGCTGAAAATAGCAAGAATGAAAAGCGCGTCATGAAATAAGGCTATAATCGCTGAAATACCGTACAAAAATTCAAATCGGACAGTGACATAAAGTATAATGCCCACTGCAGCAATCAGAACTGAAATCACTGCATTCCGGGCTAATTCTTCCCCGACAATCGGCGTTACTGTACTCACGTTTGGCGTGTTGCCGTATACATCTTCAAAATGACTTTGCACAGCCAACGTTTCTTCCTGATTCAATCCGCCAATAAATGAAGCTCGTCCGATTTCATTATTTTCTCCGGCAAGCGTAATATCGTCCGGAGTAAGTCCGACTTCTTCAAAATGCTCATTAATTTCATTGGCTGTTACTGTTTCCTCAGCCATGACATCTATAGTAGTTCCACTCTGAAAATCTATTCCCAGGTTTAATCCTAAAGTCGCCAGAAGAATGACTCCTGTTAACAGAAATACTGCTGAAAAGATAAAAAACTTCTTTCTATGCTTAATAAAATCGAGTTTTGTTTGTTCGTGATCAAAGTTCACTGATTTCACGCTCCTTCACGCCGAACATGCGGGGCTTTTTGTTAAGAATACGGCTGTTCACCCACAGCCCCAGCAACAGGCGCGCCCCAAACACAGCAGTGATAAAGCTTGTTAAAATACTGACAATCAGCATAACAGCAAAGCCTTGAACAGCACTGGTGCCAAAATAGAAAAGGACACCGGCAGCCAGAATAGTCGTAATATTGGCATCAAGAATGGTCGATAATGAGCGGCGGCTTCCGGCTCGGAAAGCGCTGATCGTTGATTTGCCAGAACGCAGTTCATCTTTTATCCGTTCAAAAGTAATAATATTAGCATCTACCGCCATGCCCACTCCCAAGATTAACGCAGCTATACCAGGAAGTGTCAGAACAGCGTTTAACCAATTAAAGACAACAAGCACTAAGTAGATATATGCTGTGAGAGTTAAAACAGCAATTATTCCCATAAAACGATAGTAAACAAGCATATAAGCAAATATGAGGGCTACACCAACCATCCCGGCGTTGATAGCCATATCCATAGAACGTTCACCTAAAGACGCTCCTACTGATTCAGCCTGCAGTTCAGTCAATTCCACCGGCAATGCCCCTGCATTTAATATACCGGCAAGCTCCTGAGCTGAATCGACCGTAAAACCGCCTTCAATCATCACATCTCTGCTGGGAATGACTTGCCTGACTGTAGGCGCTGAGACGATTTTGGAATCTTCTTTTGCTATTTCTTCTTCAAAAGAATCTTCTTCGTTATAGTCCAGCCATATTGCCAGGATGTTTTCTCCAGGAGGACGGTTGCTTAAATCTCTCGTTATCTCTTCAAAAAGAGTAGGATCATCAACTGTTACTGTTACAATCGGCTGGTTAGTTTCAGGGTGGAAGCTTTGTCTCGCTCCTCCTTCAACTAAATCAGACCCGTCCATTTTTAATTCATCATTTATATCCCTGAATGAAAGACGTGCTTCAGTCGATAATAACTCACGGGCTGCCGCCTGATCGGTAACTCCTGCCAGCTGCACCCGGATCCGGTCTTCTCCTTCAATCGTAATATTTGGTTCTGAAACCCCGAGGACATCTATCCGCGCATTTAACGCACTTACAGTGTCACTTAGCAGTTCCCTGTTCACTTCGCTTCCTTCATCTACCGGCTCCACTTCATATAAAACTTCAAAGCCTCCCTGAAGGTCCAGCCCTAAACTGATATCTTCTGCGTGGTCCTGGACATTTGTTGCAATCAGAGCGCCTAGTGCAATTATTATGGCAAAGAATGCAACAATCAGCCCTTTTCTGACCCCTTTTCTCTTTTTCATGAACGCATGCTCCTCCTTCACAAATCCACATAACGATACGGTCCTGAACGGAAAGCAGGACCGTTTGATTAAACGTTTCGTATATCTCTAACTCTGCAGTTAAAAAGCTAAAGCAATACACCTGTATCTTTAAACCAGTAGTACCATTATAGCGATATTGAAAAACCAGTGTCAATATCAGGCAGAATACCTAAGCGTGGTCCTCCTCATAAGAATTTAACCGGCCATCCACCGGTTCATCACGGTCAAACCAGTCAGGCCCCTTATAAGCTTCAATAGTTAATAAATTCATATAGTCGTTGGCTTTAAGTCTGAAAAGTTCAGCTGCAATCCAGTGTGTCCTTATTTTATCGGGTTTGTCTTTATTTTTTTCCAGTTTAGCAATAAAACATTCCCATACATCTTTCTCTGTTACGTTTTCGTAACCCAGCATATGCCACTCTTCTACTTTACTTTGAATAATTGGCTCGAGCTTAATTTTCCAGTAACTCCACTGTTCTATCCCCATTTAGTTTACCTCCTCGAATAATAGATTGTTCAGAGAGAGCTTAGTCAGTTTTGACCCGGCTGCTTAATAGAAAAAGAAAGAACAGCAGGATCACTTTTTAGCAGCAAACTATTTTTTTGAACCTAGCATAAGAGCTGTATAAGCACCCGCAGCGAAAGTGAGAAGACTTGGGAAAACTGCAGCCCCCCCGTTGCCAAACCCCGGGTAAACGAGCACACACGATCCGAGCAGAAGGCCTATTATAGCGGCGTAAGTCATATACGGGAAATTGTTAAGCAAGTATTTTATAAACTTACTGCTGATAACAAAACCGACGATTATTCCTGAAGCAAGAATGAATATAACAGGTAAATCCAGCGTAGCCAGTGCGTTCATTGCTGTGTAATACACACCAAACAGAATGAGAACGAGCGCTCCGCTCATCCCCGGAAGAAGCAATGACATGCTGGCCACCCATCCGGCAATAAAAAACCAGATGCCGTTAACCATTGTCAGGTCCAGGACGACAGCCGTCTCGTCGGGATTTACTATACCTATAGTTCCGACGAGGGAAGCCGTAAGAATAAGCACTGTATAATGTACTGCCTTAAATTTTTTTTTCATATCTGACTGTTTAAAGAGCAGTGGAACCACTCCGATGATAAGTCCTAAAAAGAAAAACTGCGTCGGCTGCTCAAAGTGGGTAATCAGCCACGTGATCAGTCTGCCGAAGGCCATAATTGCTCCAATAATCCCTATCCCTAAAGGTATAAGGAACCCTAAGGTCTGACGCCACCTTGGGCTGAAAAAATCACTAATGGAAACAATTAATCTATCATAAATACCTAAAACGAGTGCAATCGTCCCTGCACTCACCCCCGGGATAATGTTACTGACTCCCATCAGCATCCCTCTGTAAATATTTTTCCATTCCACCTTTTTCACTTCTCCTTTGTTTGTCCCTTTTTCACTATGTATATTAGCAGATTTAAAAAATATATATTTATTTTCTAAACCTTGTCATGCTTGGCCACCTTTTCAGCATATACATCTTTAGCGAAAAAATCTATGATTTTTGAAAAGAAAGTAGGGACCGGAATGACTAGACAAACTTTTTTAAAAGGAGCCGTTATTCTAATTTTAGCAGGGTTAGTAACGCGGATTCTCGGCTTTATTAATAAAATAGTTGTTGCGCGGATTATGGGTGCTGAAGGGGTCGGCCTGTATATGATGGCTGTTCCTACATTACTGCTTGTCATTACTTTAACCCAGCTTGGACTGCCGGTTGCCATATCCAAACTGGTCGCTGAAGCAGACGCGGAAGGCGACAGACCGAGGATTAAACGAATTTTGGCAGTTTCCCTCATGGTCACAGGAACCTTAAGCATTGTTTTTACAGCTTGTATGATTTTATTTGCGCCAGTTGTTTCTTCTACTTTTTTGACTGACAGCAGAGCCTTTTACCCGTTAATCGCCATTTCACCAATTGTACCGATTGTCGCTCTTTCATCTGTCATCAGAGGTTACTTCCAAGGCTTGCAGAACATGAAGCCTACAGCCTATTCACAAGTGATTGAGCAAGTTGTAAGAATTACATTCGTTGCCGCCTTAACTTCTTTGTTCCTGCCTTACGGGGTTGAATACGCCGCCGCAGGAGCTATGGTTTCTGTTGTGCTTGGAGAGCTTGCTTCCCTTGTATTTATGATTACAATGTTTAAACGGAGAAAAACGTTTAAAGTAAGAAAACAGTTTGTCAGCCAGATCAAAGAAGGTAAAGATACATTTAATGATTTGATGACAATCGCGCTCCCGACTACAGGCAGCAGGCTGATCGGTTCAATTTCCTTTTTCTTTGAGCCTATTGTAGTTGCCCAGAGCCTGGCTATTGCCGGAGTTGCAACCGTGGTGGCTACCGCCCAGTACGGCGAACTCGCGGGATATGTTATCCCCATGCTGCTCTTGCCTACGTTTATTACTTATTCTTTATCCGTTTCGCTGGTTCCTGCTATAAGTGAAGCAGCTGTTGTAAAAAATTATGAGATGATTCACCACCGTTTAGCCCAGGCCCTTCGCTTTGCACTGATATCCGGCGGCGGTGCTGTTGTAATTTTATATATATTTGCAGAACCCGTCATGGATCTGGTTTATAATGCTCCTGAAGTAGCCAGTTATTTAAAAATTATGGCGCCGTTCAGTCTCTTTTTGTATTTTCAAGGTCCACTTCAGGCAACCCTTCAGGCCCTTAACCTGGCAAAAGCTGCGATGATCAACAGCCTGATAGGGGCAGGAGTGAAAACAGCAGCCATTTTTATCCTCGCTTCCCGTCCGGAGTTAGGCATCATGGGCGCAGCCTTAGCTATTGTTCTAGGTTTTCTGTTAGTCACCATGCTCCATTTTGCCACCCTTGTGAAAGCGATTAGTTTCACGGTCCACCTCCGTGACACTTTTAAAGTACTTGCAGCCATGGCAATCAGCGGATTTGCCGGCCGCCTTGTCTGGATTTCGCTTAGCCACGATTATTCATTATTATGGCAGACTGTTATCAGTATTTTATTTACATCTGTCATTTATATGGCTCTCGTCCTCCTTATGAAGCTTATCCACAAAAATGAACTCAAAAAAATGCCCGTCATAAAAAAGTGGTTTTAATGCAAACCAAAAACTGGGGGGACAGTCCCCCCAGTTTTTGGCATTACTTATCTTTTAAATCAACGTACAAGGAGTGGTCTTTATTCAAAGAACAAAAAGAGATTTCTTTCACATTATAGTACCCCAGCTCTCTCAGTTCTTGTCTCAGCCATTTCTCATCCTGCTTTATTTCCTCAAGATGATCAGCCTGGATCTCCCCATCCAGTATTAAAGGAAGCGGGAGGAAGGATGGCTTTCCGGTAATAAGCTGATCAGGGTCCTTTCGTATGACCGATAATTCCCCTGAAGGTTCCAGGATAGCAAATTCCACATCAGACATATACTGGATATCTTTCTGCCTGAGCTGAAGCATTAAATCATCAAAGTTATATCTTTGTCTGCTCATTTCTTTTTCATCTATTTTTCCCTGCCGGATGATGACCGATGGTTTACCGTCGATTAATTTTCTTAACCCTCTGCTTTTTAAAGAGACATAAGCAAGGGAAATCTGAATCATCATAAGCAGAAACATAGGCACAAGCTGATGTGTGACAGGAACCCGGATATTTTCAATAGTCATAACCGCCAGTTCAGCGATCATTAAAGAAATGACGAAGTCGACGATGGATAATTGTCCAATTTCCCTTTTCCCCATGAGTCTGAAAACAACCAAAATGACAACATAAATAACGAGCGTCCGAATGACTATAATATAAAGCTCCATTTCTCTCTCCCTCATTCTCATATCCTCTGTATAGGTTTACCATTTTAACCAGAAGAATACTTAAAGAGAGCAATTCCATTCCTGCGTTTATAAAAAATCAGTTAAATATCTGAAATACAGATAAATGCTTGAAATAACGAATGATACAAGAGCAGTCGGCACTCCGACTTTTAAAAAGTCCACATAAGTAAACGGCTGTTTTGCCTTCATGGCAAGGCCCGCGACAATGACATTTGAACTCGCCCCGATAAGTGTGCCGTTTCCTCCGAGACAGGCTCCTAAAGCTAAGGCCCACCATAGAGGGTCAAGGTTTGTCATTCCGTATTCCTGGAATTCCAGAATGACAGGAATCATCGCAGCGACAAAAGGAATGTTATCAACAAACCCTGATAAAATTCCTGAGGACCATAAAATTAATAACGACGTAGAAGGAACATCCCCCTCCGTATAGTAAATGATCGATTTAGCTATTTCATCTATTAATCCTGTTTCTTTTAACCCCCCAACCAGCATAAACAATCCCGCAAAAAAGAAAATAGTTACCCATTCCACCGTCTGGAAAACTTCCTCCGTCCTCTGGTCATCATTCGTCAGCAGCATAAGTAGCAGAGCGCCAGCCATAGCAATACTTGTTAACTCTACATTAAGCAGAGGCTGAGCAATAAACCCCGCTGTGGTCAATATAAGGACAGTGACAGATTTAAACAGCAGTGAACGCCGAGTCAAATAAATTCGCGGATTCACATTCATTAACTTGTTCCGGTCGTGATCTCTTACCGTCAACTTGTTTCTGTAAAGGAAAGAAATCCCTGCAATTACTACAATATAAATTACCAGAACAACAGGTCCCAGGTGGATGAGAAAATCATTAAAATTTAAATGGGCAACGGCTTGGCCAATCATTAAATTAGGAGGGTCCCCAATGAGCGTAGCCGTGCCTCCTATATTCGAAGCAAGTATAGTAGCCAGCAAATAGGGAATGGCAGAGATCTTCAGCATACTGGTAAGTGTTATAACAATAGGTACGATGAGAAGGACAGTTGTAACATTATTTAACAGCGCAGATCCGGCAGCGGTAAGAGTGGAAATGACTACTAATAAAGCAACAGGCTTTCCCTTAACCATCCTGGCCAGGGAAATAGCCAAAAACTCAAATAATCCGCTCTGACTCGTAATAGAGACAAGAATCATCATCGATAAAAGCAGAATAATAGTGTGCCAGTCAATATGCTGCAAGAAGACATTCTCCAAATTTAAAACACCCGCCAGCAGCATAAATACCCCGCCGAGACACGCGACAAGTGCACGGTTGAACTTCTCCGCTATAATGAGCGTATAACTTGCGATAAATATAATTAGTGCCAGAATCCATTCCATAGAACAACGTCCCTCCCTGTTTCATCGATACATTCTATGAAAAAGAGTGGACAATCATGTTAAAAAACACTCTGTCATACAAATCAATGCAAAAATTATTAAAAAAAGCCCGTCTATTTCCCCCTCTGGCAGAATAAGAATTATAAAAAAGACAGAGGTGAGTTAATATGCTTTCCCACAGATTAATCAGCAGTGTGCTTTATGGCGTTCTGGCTATCTTTATAATAGTGATAGCAGCCAGTTTCATAAGCTCAGTCATTCTCCGCTATACGGAAATTGCGGAAGGAACATTCCTTTGGATTTTAATTATCCTTTCTTTTATTGCCTTGTTTATTGGAGGATATATTTCAGGAGGGAGAACAGGTGAACGGGGCTGGTTTGCTGGTGCGCTTACAGCTTTGGTTTATTCGTTAACTGTCTTTCTGACACAGTACTTGAGTTTTAACGAAACCTTTGACTTACAGCAGTTGCTCATGCACAGCGGTTACTTGATAACAGGGGTTTTCGGAGGGATGATCGGTGTCAATATCCATGGAAATTCGCACAGGGACAGCTGATCATTCCTCCTACTGAAAAAACGGCTTCCACATGAAAATGGAAGCCGTTTTTGAAATTCCAGCTATCAGTCAGGGTTAATTACTTCCCTTATTGCCTGACGGTCAAAAGTAAGTTTTTGAGCACCGTCAACATTCACTACCACACGATTGTCATCAATAGCATCAATTGTACCATGAAGACCGCCGATCGTGATAATTTTATCTCCCTTTTGAAGAGAAGCATGCATTTCCTGCACCTTTTTCTGACGCTTTTGCTGCGGGCGAATTAAAAGGAAATAGAAAATCGCAAACATAAGCAGAAGCGGGATTAAAGCACCAAATAAGTCCATTCATTTCACCCCTTTCAAAACTAACACCTTTACTCTTGCCATATATCGCTCATATGAAGGTCTAAACCGGCAAAAGTGCCTTATTTCATTCGTTTACCTCGAATGGCATTAAATAACTCTCCCGTACTATTGTAGACAAACTTCCCTTTAAAAATCAATCAAAAGATAGGAAAGTTAAACGTTTTATTAAAAGTTTTTAGCGTTTGGTTTATTAAAGCCGTATGCTTCAAAAAATTCTTCTCTAAAATCGAGCAGGCGGTCATCGCGGATCGCTTGTCTTACCTTTTCCATTAATTCAAGTAAAAAGTATAAATTATGGTAAGAACACAACCGAAGCCCCAGCGTTTCATTGCATTTAATTAGATGCCTGATATACGCTCTGGAATGGTTTTGGCACACATGACAGCTGCAATTTTTGTCGAGTGGACTGAAATCTCTGGCATACGAGGCATTACGGACCACTAAACGTCCTTCACTAGTCATAATGGTACCATTTCTTGCAATTCTTGTTGGCAGCACGCAGTCAAACATATCTATCCCGCGGATCGCCCCGTCAATAAGAGAATCAGCCGAGCCTACCCCCATCAGATAACGGGGTTTATTATCGGGTAATAGCGGTGCCGTATGCTCCAGTACCTTATTCATGACGTCTTTAGGTTCCCCTACTGATAAACCGCCTATTGCATATCCCGGAAAATCAAGGGAAACAAGATCTTTTGCACTCTGACGGCGAAGGTCTTCATATTCCCCGCCTTGGATAATTCCAAATAGCCCTTGATCCTCCGCACGCGAATGGGCTTCAAGGCAGCGTTCAGCCCACCTGCTTGTCCGTTCCACCGAAGCTTTCATATAAGCATGCTCAGCTGGATATGGCGGACACTCGTCAAAAGCCATCATAATATCAGGTCCCAGGGCGTTCTGGATTTCCATTGACCTTTCAGGCGTTAAAAATAACTTTTCGCCGCTTAAATGATTTCGGAAGTGTACCCCTTCTTCTGTAATTTTACGCAAATCGCTTAAACTGAAAACCTGGAACCCGCCTGAATCAGTCAGAATAGGGCGATCCCAGTTCATAAATTTATGAAGGCCGCCAGCTTCTTCTACAATATCTTCTCCAGGCCGCAGCCAAAGGTGATAAGTATTGCTTAAGATAATCTGCGCGTTCATACTTTTTAAATCTTCAGGGCTCATTGTTTTAACTGTTGCTAACGTACCTACAGGCATAAAGATCGGTGTTTCGAACGATCCATGGGGTGTGTGCACGATTCCGAGACGCGCCCCCGACTGCCGGCATGTTTTTATATGTTCATACGTAATAGCTTGCATAATTTTATTCCTTCTTTCTTTTCATTACTTTAATTAAATAAGCAGCATAGCATCCCCAAAACTGAAAAATCGGTAGCGTCTTTCTACTGCTTCTTTATAGGCTGCAAGAATATTATCTTTTCCTGCAAACGCACTCACTAGCATAACGAGAGTGGATTTCGGCAAATGGAAATTTGTTAAAAGCCCGTCTATGGCCTTAAACTGGTACCCAGGAAATATAAAGATATCTGTCCATCCGCTCGAACGTTTAAAGTCTCCCTCATTATCCCGTGCGATAGTTTCCAAGGTACGCGCAGATGTTGTCCCTACAGCAATAATGCGCCCTCCATTTGTTTTCGTTTTATTAAGCAGCTCTGCCGTTTCATCTCCAATCTCATAATACTCCGCATGCATGGTGTGATCTTCTACGGTGTCGACGGAGACTGGCCTGAAAGTTCCGAGGCCGACATGCAACGTTACATAAGCAATTTTCACGCCTTTTCTTTGAACCTCTTCCAAAAGGTCTGTCGTAAAATGCAGCCCGGCTGTGGGTGCAGCTGCAGACCCGCGATGCTCAGCATAGACGGTCTGATAACGATCCTTTTCCTCAAGTTGCTCCTGAATATAAGGAGGAAGCGGCATTTCTCCAAGTTGATCCAGTATTTCGTGAAAGATGCCATTAAAATGAAAAGTAATCTTTCGGCGCCCTTCCTTCATTTCCTCTTTGCATACGCCGGTTAATAAACCGTTACCGAAATCGATCACGGTTCCTTCCCTGACTCTTTTTGCCGGCTTGACCAATGCTTCCCACGTATGATTTTCCTCTTCTTTTAAAAGAAGGAGTTCGATCTTCGCACCCGTTTCTTTTTTTACGCCAAATAGCCTTGCAGGAATTACTTTTGTATTATTTAGTACGAGTGTATCGCCTTTCTCCAGGTAATTCAGAAGATCCGGGAAGCGCCCGTGGTTAATATTTCCATCTATTTTGTCCATTATTAACAGTTTTGAACCTATACGGTCTTTTAAAGGGGTTTGAGCTATCAGTTCTTCCGGTAAATCATAATCAAATTGTGATACATCCATTACTTTATTTCCTTTCTTTTATCGAAATCGTCCGAATAAATATAAAATTAAAGATAACACCACACTGATAATAATAGATGTCATCAGCGGAAAATAAAACGTCGAATTTTCCCTGCGTATAATAATATCGCCGGGTAATTTACCCAAAGAGAAGTATTTTCCTCCTACCTGCCAGACCAGGCCGGCAATGATTATGACGACTCCTGTTATGATTAACAGTTTAGGAATTTGAGTCACCGTTCAGGCACCTCCATATTAAAATGCTGATAAACAAGAGGAGTTACCATTCTCCCGCGCGGCGTACGCTGCAAAAATCCTATCTGCATCAAGTAAGGTTCGTATACGTCTTCAATCGTGTGGGCTTCTTCCCCAATTGTCGCTGCAATCGTATCCAGCCCTACAGGCCCGCCCCGAAATTTATCAATTATGTTCCTGAGGAGTTTGTGGTCTATATGGTCAAGTCCAAGCTTGTCAACCTGAAGCAGATCCAGAGCCTCGCTTGTAATAGCATAATCAATTGTGCCGTCGCCCCGTACTTGCGCAAAATCTCTCACTCTCCGCAAAATACGGTTAGCAATCCTCGGCGTGCCACGTGACCGCCTGGACACTTCTTCAGCTGCTTTTTTATCTGTTTTTACGTCCATAACTTCCGCAGTGCGTTCCACGATTTCTTCCAATTCGGAGGGAGTATAATATTCCAGCCTGCTGACTACTCCAAACCGATCTCTTAATGGTGCTGAAAGCATGCCCGCCCGCGTTGTTGCTCCAACAAGAGTAAAAGGAGGCAGGTCCAGACGGACAGAGCGTGCTGACGGTCCTTTTCCTATTACTATGTCGAGAAAGTAATCTTCCATAGCAGGATAAAGCACTTCTTCAACGGAGCGGTTTAACCGGTGTATTTCATCAATAAAAAGGACATCTCCCGGTTCAAGTGCAGTAAGTACAGCTGCGAGGTCTCCAGGACGTTCAATTGCAGGTCCTGAAGTAGTCCTTAAATTTACTCCCATTTCATTAGCTATAATCATAGCTAATGTTGTTTTCCCCAGTCCTGGCGGTCCATAAAGCAACACATGATCCAGACATTCTTCACGCATTCTGGCCGCTTCAATAAATACCGTCAAATTCTCTTTGACTGTTTTCTGCCCGATATATTGAGACAACGATTGGGGACGGAGGCTTCGCTCTTCCCAATCTTCCTGTCCTTGAGCTTCTCCGCTGACAATACGTTCTTCCATACTATCTTCCTCCGATTTGTAGCTCGTTCATTTTATCTTTGAAGCATTTCTTTTAATGCCAGTTTAATGTACTGGTCGGTACTGAGAGACTCCTTCTGAAGCGTCGGAATAACTTTCTTTATTTCTTTCTCTATATAACCTAAGGCTCTTAAAGCCTCTATTGCTTCCTCAAGCTCCTGGGAGTATGAAGAAGTTCTGGACGTCCTGGCTTCGCCTGGCACAGATTGAGTCAGAGAAGGGACAAACTCTTCCACTTTTCCTTTAAGATCCAAAATAATCTGCCGGGCCGTTTTCTTTCCAACCCCAGGGAATTTAATTAAAAACTTTTCATCTTCATTTTCAATAGCTTCCACTACGAGCCCCGGCTGCTCTGAGGCAACAATAGCAAGTGCCCCTTTAGGGCCTATACCTGATACTTGAAGTAATTTTTCAAACAGCCGCCGTTCTTCGCGGTGGCGAAAACCGTACAGCCGTATAGCATCCTCTCTCACGTGCTGGTAAGTATAAACAATAACTGTTTCATTCAGCCATTCCTCATACTTGTATGGATTTCCTGCATATATCAAATAACCGACTCCCTGTACTTCTATTACGACAGTTTCCGGTTCTATATTAATAACTTTTCCTTTTAAACATTCAATCACCGTTTTTCCCCCACTCATTAATTCTAATACGAACACATATTTCTATTTTAGCATAAATCCTTAACAAAGTCGGGGGTCAGTCTCCAGCGAAAACGAATAAAAGCTGCCGTGCACCGGGCAGCTTTTAATAATTTTTTTATAAACCATTTATGGCATATTTTTTGCAATTTTTCAAGACTTCCATATACTCATCTCTCGTTGAAACAGGTATTCCTTCCATAAGAGATTCATGAATGTGGCTTTTCAATTGTTTTGTATTAATCTGGAAGAACGATTGAATAACCTCATTTTCCTGAGGTTTCCCATTATAAATACTCAGTGTGCCGTCTTCGTCCACACCAAAATATCCGTGCATTTTCAATAATGGGGAAATATCATTAATATGTTTTTTAAATACAATTTGATGCTCACTCAGATTAACCAGATCCCAATCATTATAATAAGACCAGAAATCTTCCATTGACCAGATTGTCTCTTCTATTTCTTCTTCACTGATTTCCCCGTCAAGGTAATGTCTTTGCAACACAACTTCCACCTCATGCGGCCCTTCTGAAACTTTCGGCGCGTCAGCCAGCGCCACAGCATCCGGTAAAGTATTACTTACAAAGACAGCAGATATAAATAATACGGCACCTATCAACAGCAAACGCTCTTTATATTTATTTGGCTGGTTCTGATTTATTATGATCACAAACATTGGCATGTCAGCCGCCCCCCGTCTGAAAAAAATGAATTTAAGCTATTCATGCCTAGCTTTGCCATCAGACAGGGAATTTATTCCTTCATTACAAGATAGTAAGTCAGTCTTTTAATTCTAAATTGTGGTATACATTTTGAACGTCATCGTTATCTTCCAAAGCTTCAATAAGCTGAAGGACTTCTTCTGCCTGAGTCTCACTAACAGGAGTGTAAGTATCAGGAATCATAGAAACCTCCGACACCGAAGGATCCGTTTCCAAAGTATCAGTTAGTGCTTTTCTTACTTGCTGCAATTCCTCAGGGGCAGTGTATACTTCAAACGCTTCTTCTAAAAATAGAACGTCTTCTGCACCGGCATCAATTGCTTCGAGCATAAATGCTTCTTCGTCAAGGCTTTCATTTTTTTCAAATAAAAGTACTCCTTTTCTTTGAAACATGAATCCAACACAGCCGCTTTCACCGAGATTTCCATTATTTTTATTAAAAGCCAGCCTGACTTCAGCTGCTGTCCGGTTTTTATTGTCAGTCAAAGCTTGCACGTAAACCGCTACTCCATGAGGCGCATACCCTTCGTATGTAATCTCTTCATATACAACTCCTTCAACATTGCCAAGCGCTTTGTTTATCGTTCTATCAATATTATCGTTTGGCATATTAGCTTGTTTCGCTTTATCTATAGCTAATCTTAAATTGTGGTTGGTCCCCGGCTCATCCCCGCCTTGTCTGACTGCCTGAAAAATTTCTTTAGATAATTTAGTAAATATTTTTCCTTTTTTGGCATCCTGCCGGCCTTTCCTGTGTTTAATATTACTCCATTTCGAATGTCCTGCCATCTTCCAATTCCCCCTTGCACCAGCTTAAACTTTCTGTTTTTACTATAGCACAACACGAAGAAAGGCAAAACTGGCATAGCAAAGTAAAAGGGTATCTCCATTTTGTAAACGGGATACCCTTAACCTTATGCAGTTTATAATTATCTGGTTCGTTCAAATGGACGCTGAATAGCATCTCCAAGGTCATCAAGCATCGCATTAAAAGTAGCGCCGACTTCTTCAAATGGCTGGCCATCTCTCAGCCTGTCTTCCATGCCCTGAATTCGCTCCACACCTGAACGCTCGGTAACGACAAAGATTTGGTTATCGTCATCCATATTTGCTACAAGAGATCTTACTTCATCTTCGATTTGCTCGTTATTGCCTCTGGCTTCCACGGCGATTACTACATCATTGTCTCTGACAATCACGTTAGCGTCTCTAACGCCTTCAATATCTTCTACGCGATTCTCAATTTTTCTTGCTGTTCTTCCTTCATCAGTGTCGAAGTAACCTCTTCCGCCTTGCTGTTGAGTGCGCCCGGCCATTCCATCCATTTGGCCTCTGGTGCCTCTGTTTAATTGGCCATCGGCCTGATGCTGGTTAAAGCCTTCAGTTTGAGTAAAACCTTCAGTACGGTTTAAACCGCGAAGACGGCCGTTTATTAAACCATTGCTGTCAACCATACCCGGTCTGTCATTACCAGTAATACCTCTGGAAAACCCTCCTGTAAAGCCTCTTCCACCTTGACCTCTGCCAAAGAAACCTCCACGTCCGTCAGCAAATCCTTGCTGTCCGCCGAACCGGCCTCGGCCTTGGCCTTTGCCAAACATCCCGCCACGCTGATTAGCAGCTCCCTGGTAACCGGTCATTTGGTCCTGGCCTCCTGGAGTGTTCATGCCGTAACGCTCTGTTTCTCTGCCCATCATTCCGCGCTGGCCATAATTTGCACTACCCATGCCAGTGCCATCCATGCGCTGGCCATCAAAACCTGTTTCATAACGGTTCTGACCGCCAAAACGTTGGCCTTCAACGTTATTAGCATTATCCATGTCTCCACAACCAGTAATACCTGTGAACATTAATGTAGCAAGTGATAAACATAAAGTCATCTTTTTCATTCATTCTCCTCCTTTCACCATATAGGGTGATCGGAAAAGAATAAAATAATCCTGTTAAATAAAGGTATTAAGCGTCTTCATCCTCCTCATGCGCCTTTTGTTCTGTAAAAGTCCTCTGCAGAGGAGGATACGTCCACGGCATCATTCCGTAATAAGCATCATAAGGGGGAGGAGTATGCTGATATGAATAAGCAGGCTGAGTCCCCTGTCCATAGGCGTCATTTGTTAAATCGCCATAGTCACTGTTACCCCTCTCTTCTGTTTCGACCTGTTCCTGACCTTCTTCACTGTCTGTATCATGCCTCACCTGCGACTGGTGACCGTATTGCTGCTGGTGGTAAGGGTGTTGGAAATATGGCTGCTGCATTTGCTGTGGATGAGGCATCTGATTCATCTGGTGCATTTGCGGCATTTGCGGCATAGGCATCATTGGCATCATTGGCTGCATACCCATCTGCATCATATGCTGCGGATGGTAAGGCTGGTGGTACATACCATGTACAGCTCCCTGAGGCCACATTCCGTGCGGGTGATAAGCACACAATTGTTCAGGAGATAAACATCCTTCCATAGGAGCCATAGGCATAGGCTTTGGATACGGCTGCGGCATTGGCTTCTTCATTTCGGGCTGCGGCATCGGCTTTTTCATTGCAGGCATAGGCGCTGGTTTAGGAGCCGGCGCTGGCTTTTTCTTTTCAGGCATTTTTTCCATTGGAGTTGGCATAACTATCTCTTTCGGCTTCGCCTTAGGTTTTTCTTTCACTTTCTTTTCTTTAGGCGGCTTTGGTGCCGGTGGTGGAGCGGGCATTTTTGGATAGGAAGGCTGCTTATATACATTGACATTCATTTTAGCCTGCTGCATGTGATAAGATGGCTGAGGCTTCGGCTTAGGTTTTGGCTTGGGCGGCGGCATTGGTGCCGGAGCCACTGCTTCAGGCTTTTTTTCTTCTTTTTTTACAGGCTTTTCTTTAACTGGCTTCTCTTTTGGCATTTCTTTTTTTACAGGTGCTTCATTTGCCGGTGTTTTTACCTGCTCTTTTTTCATAGGCTTTCCGACTGAAGGTATTTTAATCTTCATTCCCGGCATAATCATATCCGGATTAGCTAAATGAGTATTTGCCTGTTTAAGTTTTTCAAAGTCGACCCCGTACTTTTTTGATAACTTCCATAAGGTGTCACCTTTTTGGACGATATGCATTTTCACTTTAAAGATCCCTCCCATACTATGTCACTTTATCCTATGCACACTTGGGCGAATCGTCACTATAAATACGCCTATGACAGTTTACTTCACAAAAATATATGTACCATGCTGGTGTATTAGAAGTGAAAATAAAAAAACTGTGACACCAGGCTGTAAGCCGTGACGTCACAGTCATCAAAAAATGACGGTTAAGTAACTTCTTTTTTCACCATTTCTTTTTGAAACCCGCTTAACTCTTCCCATGTAAAACAAGGGTAACTCCCTAAAATTTGCACTTCACACCCTAAAGTTTTTAATTCCTCACAGACGGAAGGAATAAGAATGTCGTCCTGCTTCATTGCCGCATCGATAATAAAGAAATAATTCCCTAAGCCTGTTTTAGTAGGCCTGGATTCTATTTTCGATAAATTAATTTTTCTCCAGGCAAATGCCGCAAGTACCTGATGGAGAGCTCCTGAGTAATCTGACGATAAACCTACCATCATAGTCGTTTTATAGTCTGTTTTAGCTGAAATAAACCCGTTTGTGAAAGGAGCTTCTTCATTGGTAAAAAGCATAAACCGTGTCCGGTTATTTTCGTAATCATTAATTTTTTTCTGAGCTATCTTCAGCCCGTACGCTTCTGCCGCAATATCATTCGCAATAGCTGCTGCATTTTCCTGCTGATTTTCCTGAATATATTTTGCGGCAGCTGCAGTTGAGTTAACGTAAGAAATTTCCGCTTCAGGCAAGTATGTTCGTAAAAATTGATGGCACTGGGCAATGGCATGAGGATGGGAATAAACCTTTTTCACCCTGTCCCATGATTTCAGGTGTGATGGAGCAACAAGTAAATGCTGCTCAATCGGAGCAGATATTTCAGCTGCCATATTCATCCTCTGATGATGAATAAAATAATCGAGTGTAATATTTACCGAGCCTTCAATTGCGTTTTCCATAGGTACAACCGCGCGGCTGACAGTCCCTTCTTTCACAGCATCCATTGTATCTGGAATAGAACGGAAAGGCACCCGTTCATCATTTGGTACAAGAGCCTTGGCTGCCGCTTCTGTAAATGATCCTTGTGGACCTAAATAACCTGTTCTTTCCACACCGTTCCACTCCTTTTACTGACTTGCAAATAATTTAAGCACCGGAACCTATAAGTTCAACTTTCACTACAGGTTCAAGCGATTCAAGTTTTTTTAACAATACCGTAACATCTGAATTCATCGCAGCTGTTTCAATAGTTAATGTAATCGTAGCTCTCCCCTGAAGAGGAATCGTCTGATTTATTGTTAAGACATTAGCGCCTGTTTGAGCCACCGTCGACAAAAGTTTGGAGAGTGCTCCCGATTGATCTTCCAGATGAACAGATAAAGTAATAATTTTCTCTTTTACCATTGTATGAAAGGGAAATATCCCGTCTTTATACTTATAAAAAGCACTGCGGCTTAAATCCACCTGCTTTACCACTTCATTTATTTTATACTGTTTCCCGCTATCCAGAATTTTTTTAGCTTCTGCTGTCTTCAGCATAGCATCCGGCAGCATATCTTCTCTTACTAAATAAAACTGGTCTGTTCTTTTTTTCAAATTGTTCACCACCTGATAAGGAACCTATTCCACCATTATAAAGTCAGATTAAGAAGTTGACAACACTGCCTCTGACGATTTCTGAATATTCAATTCAATATTAATACATAAAAAGCCGTGACAGTTCCCTTGTACCTTCAATAACAGTACTTTGGGCTGTTACGGCTTTTCGTCTATTCAATAAATTCAAATTCATAATTGAGGATTCGGACCGTATCGCCGTCTTCAGCACCTAAATCCCTTAGTGCCTGATCAATCCCCATCCGGCGCATCTTTCTGGAAAAGCGCTGAACTGAATCATGTCTATTGAAATCAGTCATTTTAAACGCTGTTTCAATTTCATGTCCTTCTATAGTAAACCCGCCATCATCATCTTTAATAATTTTGAACGGATCTTCTTTTTTAGTGTACTTATACACGACACGCTGATCTATTTCTTCTTCTTCATACAGAGGAAACTCAGGTGTAGATTCCACTTTATCAGCGATGCTTCTCAATACTCCGGCAAGACCTTGTTTTGTAACTGCAGAGACAGGATAGATTTCAACATCTTCTCCAGCCATTTCCTTAAAAATCTCCAGGTTCTCTTCTGCATCAGGGAGGTCCATTTTGTTAGCCACAATAATCTGCGGTCGTTCTGTCAGCCGCATATTATATTGTTTTAATTCTTCATTAATTGTCTGGTAATCTTCATAAGGGTCCCGTCCTTCGATACCGCTCATATCAATGACATGCACAATAACTCTTGTCCTCTCAATATGGCGCAAAAACTGGTGTCCCAGTCCGACCCCGGAGTGAGCCCCTTCGATAAGCCCCGGAAGATCTGCAAGAACGAAACTCCTCTTGTCATCTGTTTCAACCACTCCCAGATTCGGCGCCAATGTAGTGAAATGGTAATCTGCAATTTTAGGTTTAGCAGCTGAGACTACGGACAGGAATGTAGACTTTCCGACGCTTGGAAAACCGACAAGGCCTGCGTCTGCCAGTAGTTTCAGTTCCAGCACCAGCTCTTTTTCCTGGCCTGGTTCCCCGTTTTCAGCAATTTCAGGCGCCGGATTTGAAGGAGAAGCAAATCTTGAATTACCTCGACCGCCTCTCCCTCCTCTTACAACAGTGGCTCTCTGGCCGTGTTCTGTTAAATCAGCCACGACCGCCCCAGTCTCTTCGTCTGTTAAAGTTGTTCCCGGCGGGACTCTGACAGTCATTGCATCCCTGCTTTTGCCATGCTGGTTTTTCGGACGTCCGTTTTCACCGCGGTCAGCCTTAAAATGGCGTTGGTAACGGAAATCCATCAGGGTTCTTAAACCTTCATCCACTTCAAATACGACGTCAGCTCCTTTGCCTCCGTCGCCGCCAGCCGGACCACCATCCGGAACGTATTTTTCCCTGCGGTAAGCGACAATTCCATTTCCACCGTCGCCAGCTTTTACATAAATCTTTACTTTATCAACAAACATTCTTTTCACCTCTTCATCCAATGCTCCTGTTAAGGCTGTGTATAGCTGCCTTCCGCGTACTTTCTCTGATTAACTCTCTCTACACAGAACCTTACATAGCATTCGGACTCATTCCACTCAATTTCATCAATTTGCTGTCCATAAGCTTGTTCTAAACGGGTGATTTTCCTGTGCCAGTCCTTATCTACACAAAGACTGCCCTGAAAATCTATTTCCAATACTTTTTCTTCAATATCATTTATCATTAAAAAGACATTCTGGTCTTCGCCGAATTTAGTGTATTCATCAAACAGACTCATCAATTCCCGAAAAAAAGATACAATCATTTCTTCCCAGTATGACCAATCATCCGCTTTAGAAAGTACCTCAAACTTTAAATGAAAAGAGTGCGCTTCCCAGTTAAAAGTCAGCACTTCTTTTGCAAACTGATTCAAATTTAAATTTGATAACTGGCTTTCATTCTTAGATTGCCGCACTAATTCATCAATTAAACTTTGGACTTTTTCAACTTTCCCCATTGCTAAATAACCATTAATTAACTGAATATGGTTTAACAAATCGTGACGATAATGGCGTAAAATGCTGATAACATCCCATTCTTTCTGCATATGAACACTCCTAAATCATACTTGGCTGCTCTCTGTCTGTTAACAGCCGCCCTGTGGTAGTCTTCTGGAAAAAAAATTAGTGTGATTCGCCATTTATTTAGAATAAACCATAACGTTTATCATACCATATTTTCGACAGGAAAACTAATTAATTACTACTTACTGCCTGACTTCTTTCTCCACAGGGAAACGGAGTTTAAAAACGGTCCAACCTTCCTTTGAAGTATAATCGATATCTCCTTCGTGTTTTTTCATTAACTGCTTTGAAACCGCCAGTCCTAATCCTTTTCCCAGCTCTTTAGTACTCACAAAAGGTTCAAACATCGATTGTCTGATTAGCGCCGGGACTGGAGGGCCATTATTTGAAAAAGTAATGAGGGCATCAGCCTCTTTTTTAGTAAGCCATATTTTCAAACACCTGTTTTTTTCTTTCATTATCAGGGCATCATGGGCGTTCTGCATTAATTTATAAAGTACAAGTTTAATTTGTTCTTCTATACCTAACGTGGTGACGTTTTCACATAAGTTCAGTTCCACATTTATTTTATTCTGATAAAACAGGGGCTGAAAATAGTCTACAGCATCATATAACAATTGGTTTAAACTGACAGAAGTAAAATAGATATCCTGATGATTTTTTTCATGCGACAAAAATAAGATCTGATTTACCTGCTGCTCGAGTTCTTCCATTTCATTATAAATATAACTAAAGTAGTTTTTTTCTTCCACCGGTGTCTCCATGCGCTGTTCAATCAATTTTATAAAACCTTTAATGGACGTTAACGGATTGCGGATTTCATGAGCAAAACTCGACGACAGCTTGGAAAGTATCTCCATCCGGTCGCTTTTCAATTGGGAAAGCTGATCATCTTTATGTAGCAATTCTTTATTTTTTTGTTTAGCTGTTTCTAAATAAGCCTCTTTTTGAAGGTCCAAAAAAAACCGGTAAAGTTTTGCAATGGTTAATGTTTTGTTTGTTTCATCTACTGGCATTGAGGATATATGACTTTCCATGACCACCCTTATCTCATCAAATCTTGTAAGAAAGTCTTCCACTTCCATATCATACCGGGACATAAATTCCTGGACCCTTGCACCAAAATCAGCGGTATTCAAACAGGTATCTGACGAAATTTTCAGTAAAAATAGATCAAACAAAAATGATATTCTTAATTTTAACGCTTCGAGATCTTCTTTACTGCGTAATATATCTTTAAAAGGATACACCATATCCTTTATAATGTGTTCTTTTTTGTCCCTTAACAGTTCCACCATGTGTCTAATTGCAAGCTTGTCCATAGTACAGTCCCCTCCCGTTCTGTTTCTTAATTAGTATAATTTACTACGGCAGTTTATCGCACAATGACTTTTAGACATTTTTCTTCCCCTGCACTCTTTTTTCGACTATTTTCAATATCAAATATGTCTATCTTTGCAGTATCTTTTTTAAACTAGGCAAAGCTCGACAAAAACATCATATTATTAGGTCAAATGATTTATACAGCTTCCTCTATTTGCGTTGCCTGTGATTTTTTCAGGTGAAAAAATGGCATACAAAACAGGAATTTTATGAGTTGGCCAGGTTACGTCTTCTAAGTGGATTTTAATTTCGGTTTATGGCCCACTCACTTGCCGGGGCGCGTGATGAGAGGACCTAATCACTTTATTAAAGCCGGAGAGGATCCCTGGGCTTTTATACGGCTATGAAAAAAAGCTTCAAGCTCATCCCGCATAGCATATTTTAATAATTGGTTTAGCAGGTTAGAAAAAAGGGAAATTAACAGAGAGAGCACTTTTACAGAGGAGGATATGATAATGTCTACACCTTTTATTTATGGTAATACCCCCTGTTTTTTAGGCGCTGAAAATTTAGTCCGCAACCCCGACAAAGAAAAGGATATGGATGTGACTATTTATGGCGTTCCATGGGAAGGAGCGGTAACCTGGGGCGACTATACAGGCTGCGAACTGGGCCCTAAGGTCATCAGGCTTAGTTCAGCAAGGTACAGCGGCTATTTACCGGAACTGGACCACATAGATGTATTTGAACATTTGAAACTTGGTGATAAAGGAGATGTTGCCGTCACTCCTGCTGAACCGGAAGATACAATGAGAAAAATCCGGGAATTCTCAAAAAATATATGGGAAAAAGGCACCTTTCCAATTGCTTTTGGCGGCGATCACGGAATTACTTATCCTATTATGGAAGGTTACATCGAAGCGACCGGGAAAAAAGTAGGTATTATTCATTTAGATGCCCATTATGATAATAACAATGAGTCAAATGGCGACCCATATGGAAGAGGAACCCCTTTCGCGCGTCTTTATGAAACCGATGGCGTAGTAAATGAGTCTCTCGTTCACTTGGGAATACATGGACCAAGAAATAAGCCTGAAAATGGCCGTTTGGCCCAAAAAGCAGGAACAACCACTTTAACAATTGAAGATATCCGGCAAGCTGCCCATGTCAGGGAGATCGCTAAAAGATCCTACGAAATTGCTTCTAAAAACACAGACGCGGTTTATCTCAGCATCTGCAGCGATGTGCTGGACCATGCCTTTAACCCGGGAGGCCCGGTAGACGGCAATGGACTAAACTCTTATGAGCTGTTAAACATTGTGCATGAAATTTGCTCTCTTGGAGTCATTGGAATGGACTTTGTTGAAGTTTATCCCCAGCAGGATGGCAATGACTTCAGTTCCCACTTCGCTTCATTCGTCGCACTGTACGCCTTAGCAGGCCATGTTACAAATATTAAAAATAAAAAAGTTTAAAAATGAGGTTTAATCATAAAATACACGGGTATTTAATATTATATAACTCCCCCCACTTTCTCATATTTTCCTCTCCCTGTGGAAGCCGTACGTTTATACGTGCGGTCTTTTTTTGCTCTCATGACAACAGAGGCTCAGACTAGCCTAAATACCACAAATAAACCAAAAATCCGAAGAAATATCGTAAGTGAACTGCCCTAATATCAAGGAGATACGGAGCAGTTCAACTATCAAACATTTCTTCGAATTTCTTTAATGACTATTCTTTTGTTTCTGACTCCACTTTAATTTCCGCCAGTTAATATATCCTCAACTGCTTTTTTACCCTGATCCACGCAATCAGGAAGGCCGATACCGTGATAACTGGCACCTGTTAAAGTAACTTGCGGATAATGTTCAGCCAGTTTGGTCTTTACATAGTGAAGTTTCTCAACATGCCCGACCTCATATTGCGGCATTGATTCCTTCCAGCGCTTTATACGGTAAAAGTGGGGTTCCCCTTCAATGTCCATAATATGATTAATATCTTCTTTCACTTTAGCCAGGATCGTTTCATCCGGCTGATCTACGATTGCATCATCGCCAGCTTTACCTACGTACACCCGCAGTAAAGCATAATCTTCCGGAGCGGCATGTTCCCATTTCTTATGAGTCCACGTACAGGCGGTAATGGTATAATCGGATTTTTTTGATACTACAAACCCTGTACCGTCAATATCTTTCTTAACAGCTTTTTTAGGATAAGCTAGTGCAATAGTCGCTACTGACGTTGAAGGCATGTCTCCTAAAGGCTTCATAAATCCGTGGCCGTTAAACAGCTCATAAGCGTGCTGATGAGGCGTAGTCAATATAACTTTGTCCACTGTATCTTCTGTCCCGTCACTAAAAATAAGACGGCAGCGCTCATCTTCGTTTTTAATCTCTGTCAACGCTTTTCCTTTTTGTACGTTTTCGTTGTCCAAATGTTCTTCCATTCGGTCGACGAGCGACTGCAAGCCGCTTTTGAAGGTTAAAAACATCCCGGACGGCTTTTTCTCAGGTTCATTAGAAGAAGGGGAAGCACTTTGACGCTTTGCCATCGAAGTTTTCATTCCTACGATGAGACTGCGGTACTTTGCTTCAATTTGCCTGAATTGCGGGAAAGTAGCCTTAAGGCTTAGACGGTCAATATCTCCTGCGTAAATCCCTGATAAGAGTGGTTCAATTAAATGGTCAACCACTTCGTTTCCCAGTCTTTTTCGGAAAAATCTCCCCAGAGACTGATCATCATCCCCTTCCGCTGTCCGCGGAATCACAAGGTCCATAGCTGCACGGGCTTTTCCGGCAGGCGAAAAAAGGCCTGTCTTAATAAATGGCATCCATTGGGTTGGAATACCCATAACGGCCCCTTCAGGCATAGGGTAGAGCTTATTATTATGAAGAATGAAAGAACCTGATTTATTATCAATTAACTCGTCTTCCATTCCTAATTCCCGGGCAAGCTTAGTCATGCTTGTCTTTCTGGCTAAAAAGGAATCCGGTCCCTGCTCAATAATAAATCCATCAGTGTAATCCGTTTCGATACGGCCGCCCAGTTTGTCTTTCGCTTCATACAGGACAAATTCCGCATCAAGGTTATCCTCTTTAATTTTCTTTTGTAAGTAAAAAGCGGCAGAAAGACCTGTCATACCGCCGCCAATCACTGCAATTCTTTGTTTAGGCATAGGTTATACATCCTTTAATGTTTTTTCAACCACTGTGGCGAGGGCATCGATGAATTCGTCCTTTGCATTTGGCATCTCAGGGCGGTAGTAGCCTGCGCCAACTTCATCTGTTACCACTTTACATTCATAATCGTTATCGTATAACACTTCAAGATGGTCAGCTACAAAGCCTACCGGACAGTACATAAACGCTTTATATTCATGCTTCTCATATAAATCTCTTGTGAGATCCTGCACATCCGGTCCGATCCAGGGATCCGGCGTATTTCCTTCACTCTGCCAGCCTATTCCATAATTCTCCACCCCAGCTTTTTCAGCAATTAATTCAGCGGTTTCTTTTAGCTGATCAGGATATGGATCGCCATTTTTTAAAATTTTCTCAGGCAGGCTATGCGCGGAGAAAATAACGACGTGATGGTTTTTTTCTTCTTCAGACATGGTTTCACGTGTTTTCCTGATTTCTTTGGCCCAGTAATCAATAAACTTCGGCTCATTATACCAGCTTTCCACACTTTTAATTGATGGACCGTTAATAGATTCAGCCTCTTCTTTCGCTCGACCATTATATGATTTTACACTGTAGGAAGAATAATGAGGCGCTAGTACAACACTGACCGCTTCGCTGATCCCGTCTTCTTTCATGCTGTGTACAGCATCTTCAACGAAAGGGTCAATATGTTTCAGCCCTTGATAAGCTTTAAACTGAACATCAGAAGAACGCCGGTTTAATTCCTGTTCCAGCTTTTCTGTCTGAGACGTCGTAATTTTAGCTAACGGGGAAATCCCTCCAATCGCCTCGTAACGTTCAGTCAAATCATCAAGCTGCTCCTGTGAAGGCTTTCTTCCTCTTCTGATATGGGTATAATACGGTTCAATCTCATCCATGCTTCTTGGTGTTCCGTAAGCCATAACTAATAAACCAATTGTTTTCTGCATCACATTCACCCTTTACCGGTTAATTTGAGCTAATTTCTCAGCTGAATACTCATGGACGAATGAAGTAAGCCGTTTTAACACAGCCGGATCGATCTCTGGGAAAACACCATGGCCTAAATTAAATATAAAACCAGGCTGCTTGATTCCCTGATCAATAATATGTTTTGCTTTTTCTTCAATAACAGACCAGGGAGCCATCAGCACACAAGGATCGAGGTTCCCTTGAACCGCTTTAGTAATCCCGTCTGCCCGCGCTTCCTGAATAGGATATCTCCAGTCCAGTCCAACGACATCGAGAGGAAGGTCATGCCAGTCCATTGTGAGATGCCTGGCCCCCACTCCGAACATAATAAGAGGTACCCCTTCTCCTCTTAACTGGGAGAATATTTTCTCCATAACCGGTTTGATATATGTCCGGTAATCCTCCCGGTTTAAAGCGCCAACCCAGGAATCAAAAATTTGAATGGCCTGGGCACCTGCTTTTATCTGAGATTTGACATAAGTTACGACCATATCGCCAAGTTTTTCCATCAGCAAATTCCATGCTTCAGGCTGAGAATACATCATAGCTTTCGTCTTATTATAATTTTTTGAAGGTCCGCCTTCAATCATATAGCTCGCAAGTGTGAAAGGAGCACCGCTGAAACTGATTAAAGGAACGCTTAACTGTGTACGCAGGATTTTAATTGTTTCCAGAACAAAATCCACGTCTTGTTCAGGTTGAATACTAGTGAGACGCTTAACGTCATCAAGAGTCCTGACCGGGTTTCCAATAACCGGCCCGATTCCTTTTTTAATCTCTACGTCCACTCCCATGGCCGGTAAAGGGGTCATAATATCTTTATAAAGAATGGCTGCATCATTGTTATATTGATCAACCGGCAGTTTGGTTACCCATGCACAGGTTTCAGGCCGGTGTGTAATCTCTTCAAGACTGTATTTTTTCTTTAATTCTCTGTATTCAGGCTGTGATCTGCCTGCCTGCCTCATATACCAGACAGGAACGTGGTCAATTTGTTCTCTTTTACAAGCTTTCAAAAACTGGTCATTAAACTGAACGGTCAATGGTTACACCTCAAATCATAGGATAACTTCTCTCTATTAAAAGCGTTCCAATAAAAAAGAACACTAAGGTAAATTTTACACTACATCCCGCATCCGGGTATAGTGCAGATGCTCTTTTGTTCACACATTTATCACATTTCCCGTTATATCCTTCCAAAAGTCCCTGCCTGCCATTTTTTCTGAAATAGAGCTTCAAGAAGCGTTATCCTGGGAAAACAGGCGAAAACGTGCTTCAGCGACGTTTGACTCGGAGCCTTCTCTGTCAATTTGGGGATTGTACGGTACTACCACATACTGTGATGACGAAAATAAGCTCGCCCCTTGAACAGTATACTCAGTTTCACCTACTACTTCATCAATTAACGTTTTCCCACCGCCTGTTCTTTCATAAATCCGGTAATGCACCCGCTTATCACCGCTCCCTGACCATTCCAGGTCAACGTGTGCTCCTCTGAAGCCGACAGAAAAATCTGCCGATAAGTCAGTTATTTCAACCAGCCGGATGGGCTCGGCCAAATCTTCTACACCGGAAGGTTTTTGAAATGCCAAAGCAGTTTCACTTCTTCTGTCATTAATTTCTCCTAGTATCGTTTTAAACGCTCTGACTGACACAGCACTTGAGTCAGTCAAATAGTAATCGGAATCTGTACGGTCATATCCCATCCAGATTGCTCCGGTCAGGTCAGGGGAATATCCTGCGAACCACAAATCCCTGGCAGCTCCTTCCACTGATTCAAAAGAAGTCGTTCCTGTTTTACCTGCTAAGGCCCCTTTATAATCGCCGGCACTTCCAGTCCCTTCCTCAACGACAGATTCCAGCATTCTTGTCATATACCAGGCAGTCTGGGGTGAAATGACCTCCGTTTCCTCTGTTTCATTCTCGGCAATTAAGTCACCGTTTCTGCTGTAAATTTTTTCTATAAAATAAGGGTCGGAGTATGTCCCTTCATTAGCAAATGTACGGTAAGAAGCAGCCAGCTGAACAGGAGTGACTCCATTCTCCAGTCCTCCTAACGCAATACTGAGCCCTTCATCTTCAAGAAGGATATTCTGTTTTTCCATGTACGCTTTAGAAGTCTCCACACCAAGCTGCTCAAGTGCCCAGACAGCTGGCAGATTTACCGAGTTTTTCACTGCGTCAAACATTGTCACTTCGCCTGCGTAGCTCCGATTAATATTCCTAGGACTGTAACCCTCAAAATCCATTTCTTCATCTTTTAATAATGAGAACGGATTAAACAGATTTTCTTCCATGGCAGGAGCAAACACTGCCACAGGTTTAAAAGCAGAACCCGGCGAACGTTCTGCCAAAGCACGGTTAAAGCCTTTCCTCACATAATCACGCCCGCCCTGAACTGCTGCAACGCCTCCAGTTTTATTATCAAGAAGCACGACACTTCCCTGAACATCCTGTCCGTCTTTCGAAGCCGGAAATAAATCATCTTTTTGAAAGTTATCATATGTCGTTTGCTGGGCATCCGGATCCATCGCTACGACTATTTTATAACCGCCTTTCAACAGCTCATTTTCACTTATACCGTATTTTTCCTCCGCTTCCAGCAAAACCATATCAATATAAGTTAAATAAGCAGGGTTTTGTGTAATCTTCGTCTGGTCGGAAGGCAATGTGCGTCCCTTCAGCCTTACGGCTTCCTCAGCTGTAATGAAATCACGGCGCTCCATCACATCCAGCACAAGATCTCTTCTTTCCTTGCTTCTTTCAGGGTCCAGGAATGGAGAATAATGGTTAGGAGCTTTTGGCAAGGCGGCAAGCAAAGCACCTTCTTCTATAGAAAGGTCATTGACAGGCTTATCAAAATACAGTTTAGACGCTGCTTCGACCCCATGGGCCCCGTGGCCGAAATAAATACGGTTTAAATACATTTCAAGAATTTCCTCTTTTGTGTACCTTCTTTCGAGATTCACAGCAATTAAGACTTCCTTAGTTTTTCTCATCCATGACTTTTCATGGGTAAGAAAAGCGTTCTTGGCTAATTGCTGGGTGATGGTGCTCCCTCCTTCAGCTTTAGATCGGGAGATAATATCCCTGTACAGAGCACGCCCGATCGCTCTGAAGTCTATGCCTGTATGCTGAAAAAAACGGTGGTCTTCCACAGCAATAAACGCCTCCTGAACATGCTGCGGAATCTCCTCTAAGTCCACCACTTCCCTGTTTTCAAGAAATAATTTAGTGATTTCATACCCTTCCTGGTTAACCACCGTCGTTGATTCATTAAAAACCAGCTCTTTTTCATCAATGGCATAGTTTCCAAATATGATGATCCCCGCATAAACAGAGAATCCGATTATTAAGAATGATAGAATAAATACAATACCTAGCATCATCTTTCGTTTCCACATGATGGTTTCACCCCCCCATTATCTAACCATTATACGCCACGTCGAAAAAATTGACGAATATTCACACCTCCAGTTTACGGGATAAGGTTTCCTGGGGTTTCAACAAGTGAACAATAAGTGAAATTCATTCTAACTTACTAAATTTTCGTGTATAGTATTAGTGATAACTGTTTTTAATTGGCTGGGGGTTATAGAGATGGATTTAATGAGTATTTTTGTTATAAATGAAGTCACATTTTTGTCCTTATGGATTGCTTTACTTGCAGGAATAATTTCTTTTTTATCTCCTTGTGTTTTCCCGCTCGTTCCTGCCTATATTGCTCAGCTGACAGGGAGCGGAATTGCGGATAATGAAATTGCAGCTGACCGGAGACTGATCTTCACGAGAAGTATAGGCTTTATAATCGGCTTCACTTCCATATTTTTAATTCTCGGTGCTTCCTCCTCATTTATCGGTACCCTTTTCTTTCAGAACCAGGGCCTGCTTGAACAGCTTGGGGGAATCATTATCGTATTATTCGGGCTTCAGCTGATGGGCGTATTTAACCTGAATTTCCTGATGAGCGAAAAAAAACTTATGAAACCTACTAAATCAACAAGCTTCGGCCGGTCTGTTTTATTTGGTTTAGTGTTCGCTGCCGGCTGGTCGCCTTGTATTGGTCTTGTATTAGGTTCTATCCTTACCTTGGCTGCTCAAAGTACAGATACGTATGGAGCTATGCTGCTTTTATTTTTCTATTCTATCGGGATCGGTATTCCGTTTTTAATTGTAGCCATGATCTATTCAAAATCGATTAATAAAATCCGTAATCTTAACCGGTATCTGCCTGTTATCCAGAAAACAAGCGGGGCGATTATGATTGTTTTAGGGGTAATGCTCTTCACCGGAATATTTGCCAGAATGGCTGCTTATCTGTCACAGTTTATCCCATTTAATATTTAGCTTATTTCAGACTCTCATTTCCTTTTAAAAAGGAATGAGAGTTTTTAAATAAAGGAGATAGCCCGTCCTGTCCAGAAATATTTTAAAGATAAAGAATCTATAAGTATGAATTTTTTTGCGAGGAGAGATAGGAGAATGTACAAACAACTAAGTGAAAAACTTGCAGCTTATTACGAAGAAATGGTGAATATCCGCCGTCATTTGCACCAGTATCCTGAACTGTCTTTTAAAGAAGTTAAGACACCCGAATATATTGCCGACTATCATAAACAACTTGGGCATGATGTAAGAGAAAACGTCGGTGAAAACGGAGTCACAGCCGTGCTTAAAGGTAATTCCCCCGGCCCCACGGTAGCTTTAAGGGCCGATTTTGACGCCTTGCCTATCCAGGATGCGAAAGATGTGCCTTACAAATCACAAGTACCCGGAGTTATGCATGCTTGCGGGCATGATGCCCACACGGCGCTTCTACTCGTGCTCGCTAAAGCATTAAATGAGATGAGAGGGGAACTCCAAGGGAATGTGGTCTTTATCCATCAGTATGCAGAAGAATTAGCTCCCGGCGGAGCAAAGCCGATGATTGAGGACGGGTGTTTAGATGGGGTGGATGTCATTTACGGAACCCATTTATGGGCGACAACTCCTTTAGGAACTATAGAATATAATGAAGGCCCGCTTATGGCAGCTGCTGACCGCTTCAAAATCAAGGTGCAGGGCAAAGGCGGACATGGGGCCCAGCCTCATTTTACAAAAGACGCTGTGTTAATCGGCTCTCAAATTGTTCAATCGTTACAGAACATTGTCAGCAGACGGGTAGACCCTCTTGATGCCGCTGTTATAAGCATTGGGGCTTTTGAAGCAAAAAACGCTTTTAACGTCATAGCAGATACGGCCACAATGGACGGAACCGTCCGGACATTCAGTGAGGAGGTCCAGGAGCAGATTCAAAAGGATATGTCGGAAGTCATTCATGGAGTGACTGCCAGTTTCGGTGCGGAAGCCGATTTTAAATATTTCAAAGGCTACCCTGCTGTTATAAACCATAAAAATGAAGCAGAATTTTTAAGAGAAACCGCGTCTGAAACAGCAGGAATAGAAAAAGTGGTGCATGCTAAACCTCAAATGGGAGGGGAAGACTTCAGCTACTATCTTCAAAATGTCAGAGGAGCTTTCTTTTTTACAGGCGCAAAAAATCCTGAATGGGAAACAGCCTATCCTCATCACCATCCGCATTTTGATATAGATGAACGCTCCATGCTTCATGGAGCAAACGTCCTCGGCAACCTTGTTTTAAAAACGTTTGAAAATAATTAATTTAGAGGGCTGGGACAATAAAATAGAAATCATAAAGAAAGCCGAACAAACGAAAATTTTGTTCGGCTTTTCTTTTTGAGAAAGGTGGATCACTTTTAGTTTTACCAATTATTAAATAGCCTCAGTTTTTTATTGAAGGACAGAAGGCGGTGACGCCACAGGGGGTTAAGGCTGAAGATCCAATTCAACGAAGCTCCAAGCTGAGTTGAATTTAGCTGAAGACAAGCCCCTAGGCAAGCGTCCGCCTGGCGGACTGAAATCACTTAACCACGAGATTGTAAAAGACGAACAACAATTTTATCAGTATCCCATTACTTTCTTATTTCATTATACATAATTACCCAGTGATTAGATCATCCTACCAAATGTAGTAAATTATCACTCGAGGAGATGAAAAGATGAAGAAAAGAAAAGTAATGCTTCGTATTGTAACTATTTTATTTGTCCTGGTAACTTTCACAAAAATGGTTTCAGCGGACGGAATGGAAAATGCTATGGTGAGGATAGTGCATGCTTCTCCTGATGCTCCAGCGGTTGACATTGCGGTTAATGGCGATGTCGTTGTAGAAAACCTTGATTTCAAAACACCGACTGATTACTTAGAACTCCCTGAAGGCACACATACGGTTGAAATCTTTCCTGCAGGAGACTTAGAAACAGCGGTACTAACGAAAGACTTGTCGGTTGAAGGCGGACAGGCTTATACGGTGGCAGCAATTGATAGATTGGAAAACCTTCAGTTGAAAGTAATTGAAGATGAGACTGCTGCAACAGAAGGTATGACTTGGGTTCGCGCCGGCCACCTTTCACCAGATGCGCCGAGCGTTGACATTACCGCTAATGGAGAGGTTCTTTTTGCAAGTGCTTCTTTCCCTTCAGTAACGGATTATGCAGAAGTTTCTCCAATGACTGCCGATTTAGAAGTCAGAGTTGCAGGCACTGAAGATGCTGTCCTTGAACTTCCTCAGACTCAGTTAGAAGCAGATACGCTTTATACAGTATTAGCTGTTGGTTTAGTAGAAGGCGAACCTGGATTGGACGCTATTGTTCTCGCTGATCCATCTATGGACCGCATGCCTTCTGAGATGCCGGCTACTGGAATGGGCGGCGCTTCCTCCTATTCAGATAACTCTACTGTCCTTGGCGGCTTCTTAATGATTTTAATCGCACTTGGCTCAATCTTTTTATTATTTCGCCAGCCATGGCAAACAGAAAACTAAGCAAAAGTTATATATGGTGATGTCAGCAGGCGTTCTGCTTTTTGGATCGAACGTACACGCGTCAGCTTCCGCTGAGGGACTAACTGCTCAAGGTGTGACGCCTGTACTCATCCATATTCCAAAATTTAATCTGTCTGTGACAGTGGAATCCTGCAGTTTAAAGAAGGACGGCTCCCTCGAATTGCCGGAATCCGGGGACGTCGCCGGCTGGTTTACGAATTCTTCTAAACCGGGAGCTTCAGGAAATGCTGTTATTGCAGGGCATGTGGATGACTTTACGGGGCCTGCTGCTTTTTTCCCTTTAAAAAACCTGGTTGCAGGTGATGAAATAATCGTAGAGTCCGCTGACAGCCAGACGCTTGTCTTCCAAGTGACTGATTTGAAAGCATATCCAAGGGAAAATGCCCCTATCCAACAAATATTCGGTTATTCGAGTAAACCTCGCCTGAATTTGATCACATGCCATGGTTTATTTAACCGGGACTTGAAAACGCACGAAGAGCGTCTCGTCATTTTTACAGATTTAAAGGGTTAAAACCATGTTAAAAAGCCTGTTTGGGAACTGTTCCCAAACAGGCTTTCTGATGAGGCGGAGACAAAAAGAATAGTCTCTTCAGCCCTTCAATAGACGGTGTCTGTAACTGTTTTTCGCATGATAGGCGAGAATATCCAAGTAGTGATAATTAGCCGTTGCTCCTACAATAGCACCAAAGCCGGGAATTAACTGCAGCGTTTTCGGCAAATCAATAAAATCCCGGTACTCGAGCTGGAAAGATCTCCAGTCCAAATCCCTTAAATCAGCTGCTTCACCTTTTAAACTCCGCACGTTTTCTTCCCAGTTCGTAATTTTATAAAAAACTTCTTTCTTCTTTTCCTCTCTTGAAAAAGCCAGTTGAAAGACGTGCAGTAAAAACATGCGTTCCTCAATCTCGTCGACATTAAAACCGTAAATTTTTCCTGCATCAAATAAAAATTTCATTTTTATAGTCAGCAGCAGCGGAAAGTCTGCAACCCCGAGTAAAATCCCTCCGAAACCTGTGCCTGCCCCTTCTACTGCCGCTGTCCGCTTATAGGTGGTGACCCGTTTATCGAAAATTGATTCCCGTTCTTCAAGCGGCACATCTTCAAGCTTATTTAAATCGGACAAATAATCACTGCTCACTAAAGCTGCCTGAACCATTTGCCTTACACTTTCTGTAACCACTGCATGAAACCTTTCCGGCAGCCTGTTATTAATTTTGTTTTGCCATCGTTTACTGACTTTAGCAGGCATTGATGGTTCACGGCGTGTTTTATGTTCCCAACGCTGCATCTCACGCTCGACCTTCTCCATATACTCGCTCATCTCGGTCCCTCCTTATTTATATTTTACGTTAAGACCGGGAGAGAGTTTCGTACTTTTTCGGAAGTCTTACCATCAGATGGTACGAATAAACTGCAAGTGACAAAGCTAAAATGATAAGCCCCTGGCCGGCTCCGTAAGTAAGTGAAGCCGTTATTCCGAAGATAAGCGACTGAATAATCCCGAGAAATACAATCCAGAATTTATGCCCTGCCTGCTTATTTTCGGTCTGGAGAGGATATAAATCAACCATTTGGCTCGTATCATAGTGGTTCTTTAATGTTTCTATCTGAAGGGCCGTCATATAGGCAAATAAGGCGGCAACTAACCAGCGTCCCCAATCAAGCTCTACAATCGATATGAATAACCCGCCAATAATTGTCAGCCTTAAAAATATTCCGAAATAATCATTAGCTCGGAAAAAAGACCGGGCGAACATGTATTTATAAACATTTTTCTGCTCGAAACTGACAAGGTTATAGAGGGGATTCAACCAGCGCCGAAACCTTATTTTTGATTTTAAACTCGGTACATCAGTAAAGCTGTTAGCTACCCGGTAAAAAGTCATCACGGTCTGATTTTCAATCTCAACGAGCCTTTCCCACTTTAAACTGTAAGTTCTGGCTATTGCTCTGTAATACCCAATATAGAAAATAATCAGCGCACCAGCTATAAAAGCGAAAAGCCACCAGGGCTGCTGGGAAAACAGGGCATAGACAGCTACAGCATTAAGTCCTGCACGGAGGAATGTATGGTTTGTGTACTGTTTCCTGTCAAGTACTCTTTGTTCTTCAAAGCCGGCTGCCAGATTCCATAATTTTAATCCGCTTAATAATAGTAAAATAAGAATAAAACTGGTTCCTGTCTCACTGAGCCTGTCAAAAAACAACGGGGCAAGGATGAGCATACTTAAAGTCAGCCAAAACGTCTCCATCATCCAGCTGTACCGGATAGAGGAACGAATATATGCTGAGAGTTTTCCTTCCAGAGGAGTAAGAAAAATCAGATCGCCTTGCTTAAAGAACGTTCGGACCCGGCCTCTGGTTGTTAGCCACGTAAAGACCAGCGTAAAAAAGATGACAGCTGGAAAAGTTTCCGGGAGCCATTGCAAAAACTGCCCATAGTAATAGCTGCCAAACACAAAAAGTAAATAAATTGTAAATAAAAATCCGCTGTTTCCAATAAGGCGCAGATATCTTACCGCCATAGTCCAGTAATCACTGCGCCTTTTATCCCAAAGCTCCGCATTAGTCATGTCGATCTTCCTTCGTCATTTCAACATAAATATCGTCCAGGTCTGCACCGGGCATTTTAGCCTGCGCCTGCAGTTCATCCATCGTTCCCTGTAATATAATTTTTCCCTGGTGAAGAAACAAAAACCGGTCGCAATATTTTTCTGCCGTCGCTAATATATGGGTAGACATAAGAATTCCGCATCCTTCTTCCCTAAGTTCAAGCATTCTGTCCAGAAAAGATTTTATTCCTATAGGGTCGAGGCCCACAAAAGGTTCGTCAGCAATGTAAATAGAAGGCCTGATTAAAAAGGCACTCATAATCATCACCTTTTGCCTCATTCCCTTTGAAAAATGGCTCGGGAACCATTTTGCCATTTTAGTCATCCTGAATTCTTTCAGCAAACGGTTTGCCCGTACCTCAAAAACCTCTTTTTCCAATCCGTAAGCCATAGCTGTTAACTCCAAATGTTCCCATAGTGTCATTTCTTCATATAAAAGAGGAGTTTCAGGAATATAGGCTAAATTCTGCCTGTAATCGGTTTTGTTCTCTGCCATCGTTTTCCCAAGAATACGAACCTGCCCTTCATGAGGTTCCATCAATCCAAGAATATGTTTAATTGTCGTACTTTTCCCGGCCCCGTTCAGACCAATTAACCCAACCATCTCATTCGGATGGACGGAAAAAGAGACATTATGTAAGACCGGCTTATTTTTTTGATACCCGCCTGAAATCTGCCGGACATCCAACAATTCACTCATCTGCCAATTCCTCCTTCTCTTAACCACATCTTATTCCATTCTTTACTATATCTAAAACACTTAAACTTGAAAAGCAAGCACCGCAAAAATATGATAATATGTTAAGAAAGATTTTTATTAGGTGATGTTAAAGCACCGCAGGGGGCAGACTGTATAACTTTCAATTTTTTAAGAACGTGCGGTCTCTGCATAAAAGGCCTTCCCTGTGAGCTTTAACTTCTGATCTTCTATGCTTCCTTAAGCATACATAAGTCCATCCGCTTAAGCCATCCTATTTAAAGAGGTGATAACTATGCACGCACAAGAAGACTGTATTTTTTGTAAAATTATCGCAGGTGATATTCCTTCTGCGAAAGTGTATGAAGATGAAGATGTTCTGGCTTTCCTCGATTTAAGCCAGGTAACAGAAGGTCATACGCTGGTAATTCCAAAAAATCATGAAGAAAACCTTTATGAATTATCTGAAGAAACAGCTGAAAAGTTATTTAAAGCAGTCCCTAAAGTAGCTAATGCTATAAAGAAGGCGTTTAACCCTCTCGGATTAAACATGCTCAACAATAATGGGGAAGCTGCCGGCCAGTCTGTTTTCCATTATCATGTTCACTTGCTTCCGCGCTATGGAAAAGGGGACGGGTTCGGCGCTGTCTGGCACGACCACAGCAGCCAATACTCTTCTGAAGATTTAAAAAACATTGCAAAAACGATTCAATCAAAACTGTAAAGGCACCCGAAGCAAATCGATTGTACGGGAACTAACTCTCGTACAATTTATTATTTAGCTCTGTTAATGGCAGGCTGTTTTAAAGAGCGGAGCGGCCTTTTTTTAAAATCAGCAGCCCTAATGACGGAGCCCATTATTTTTAAACAGGATTGTCAGAAAGTTTAAAGAATTTATTCAGGAGGTTTTGTAAAGTGACAACAGTTTATAATTTTAATGCAGGGCCCAGTCCGATACCTGCGCCCGTTTTAGCAAAAGCCAAGGAAGAAATGTTCAATTTTGAACAATCCGGTATGGCGGTGATGGAAATGAGCCACCGGAGCGCTTTATACGAAAAAATTCATTTTCATGCTATCGATCAGATTAGAAAAGTTCTTCATATTCCTGAGGAGTTTGAGATCCTGTTTCTGCAGGGAGGTGCCACCCTTCAATTTTCTATGGTCCCAATGAACTTTCTCCCTGAAGATAAATCCGCCGCCTACGTATTAACAGGGTCATGGTCTGAAAAAGCGCAAAAAGAGGCAAGTGCGATCGGTAAGGTTGAAACGTTCGCCAGCTCAAAAGATAATGACTACCGCTATATTCCTTCAGTTGATTTGGGTGGGCTGCCGGAAAACACGGCTTATGTTCACTTGACATCCAATAACACTATTTTCGGTACCCAATGGCCTGATTTCCCGGAGAAAAGTCACTGCCCTGTCATTGTAGATATGTCCAGTGATATATTGAGCCGGAATATTCCTTGGGAAAATATTGATATGGTATATGCCGGAGCCCAGAAAAACGCAGGTATGTCAGGAGTAACGTTAGTTATATTAAGAAAATCTTTACTTGAAAAAGCTAACAGCCAGCTGCCTCCCTCTTTGTCCTATAAACAGCACGCTGATAAACAGTCACTTTATAACACTCCGCCAACGGCAGCAGTCTATATTACCGGCTTAGTTGCTGACTGGATTGATGAACAACACGGCGTAGAAGGAATGGCTCAATTGGCAAAAGAAAAAGCAGACATGATTTATAACCTGATAGACGAGTCTAATGGTTTTTACACAGGACACGCCAGCGTTCCTTCACGATCCATGATGAATATAACTTTCCGACTTCCATCGGAAAATCTTGAGAAAAAGTTCCTCCAAGAAGCAGCAGCTAAAGGTTTTGTTGGATTAAACGGGCACCGGTCTGTTGGCGGATGCCGGATTTCGAATTACAACGCGGTACCTGTTTCCCATGTAAAAATCCTTAAAGACTTCATGATCGAATTTATGAATAGACACAGCTGATTATTTTAAACTTCCACTTTAACGCTTTAAACCAATTCTACCTCTCTATAATATTGACGTTCTTCATTAATATAATAGCCAGGAAAAACGAGCCTGTTTTTCCTGGCAAAACTCACTTATATAATTGTAATTTTATGGTATTATTTTAAAAAGTGCACCACATGGAGGTATTTTCCGGGTCCAATGGTCCATCAGTTCCCTAATTTAATTTTCAGAAAATACAGAATGATATTGAGAACCAAACATTTATTATGTTATGATGTTAATATCATTTTCCTAGTAAAATAATGAATTTTTTGAAAATATGAAAATTTAACTTTTCAGATGGAGGGAAACTATGGATCAACAATCTTCGCAATCCATGAAACAGTCTATAATGTTCAGTCATAAAATAGCTCAGCTGAGTAAAGCCCTATGGAAGTCTATTGAAAAGGACTGGCAAGCCTGGATTAAGCCATTCGATTTAAACATCAATGAGCACCATATTTTGTGGATCGCTTATCATCTGGAAGGGGCATCAATCTCCGATATTGCAAAATTCGGGGTAATGCATGTGTCTACCGCATTTAATTTCTCGAAAAAATTGGAAGAACGAGGGTTACTGACTTTTTCAAAACGCCAGACCGATAAACGGAATACCTACGTTTATCTCACTCCCGAGGGTGAAGAGTTGTTACTGGAAACGTTTGAATGTTATAACCCGCAGACTTACGGGGTTTACAGCGGCTCGCTGCCGATTAAAGACCTCTATGGAAAGTTTCCTGAATTCTCAGAACTGATGAGTATCGTTAAACATATTTACGGCCCTGATTTTATTTCAATTTTTGAGAAATCATTATCCAAATTTGAAGAAGATTTTACTGAAGAGGATGGGAAACTGCGCCCCATCCCGAAAAATAAAGAAGCGTCGTCCTCTTAGTAAAAAAGCAGACGGTGCCTCATTGGCCCCCAAGTGTTAGCCGCAAGCTAACATTTGGGGGCTTTATTTATGCTCTGATCCGTGCCGAAATTATCTCATTCAAAGTATTTCAAAAAATCGTATGGATTTATAAGTAATATTCTCTTATGAATCTTGTAAAAAGATAATGTATTTTACTAAGTGTCACAAACATTTCATAAAAACATATTCAAACAGAGTCATTCGATATCCTTAGGAAATCAAAGGAATTAGAAGAACAGAAGATGTGAACGCTTCACAATAAACGAAGAGCTGAAAAATTAATATTTTTTTTGCTAAAAACTATTGATTTCTTTTCGATTTCATCGTAAATTACTATAGTGCTTGATTGAAGCTTACTTTATTTCCAATATATAATTTCGTATTTTCAATGCAGGCTACAGCTTTGGGAGGTGGAAGCAGATGAACTGTCTAAAAACAATTTCGGTAGAAACACAATTTGGTAAAATGCGTCTTTGGTTTTTATCATCACTTATTATGATGGGATACTTTTTAATATTCTTTATGGTTTTCAGAACCTTTTTCTTTGCAGCACCTCTGGTTGATTACGGGGCAATTTTTCTGCTTCTTTCCCTTGCTGTTGTTTTGCCGCTCCATTTAGTTTTACACTGTCTTCCTATATGGCTCGTCGGTAAAAAAGCAACCTTTGGAATCAGAAAAAATCAATGGCCATATTTCTATTACTCAACAAAACAGCCGCTTTCCAAGCATATGAGTTTATTATCAACGGCTTCGCCTGCTTTTTTATTAACAGCTGTTTCAATAGCAGGAGCGTTTTTATTTCCTCATCTCGTTCATTATATTGCTATGATGTCTGCTTTGAATGTCGGTATTTGTGTTTATGACTTTATGAATTTTAAACAGATTAAAAGCGCACCTAAAGAGTGTTTGATTGAAGAAACCCGGGACGGATTTTACGTCCTTTATCCAACTTTTACTGATAGCTGGAAAAAAGAACCCTCATAAAGGGTTCTCAAGGCTGGGACAAAAGAATAGTTATCATAAAGAAAGCCGAACAAAATTCTCGAATTTTGTTCGGCTGTTCTTTTGAGAAAAGGAGATTTCAGTCCGCCAGGCCGACGCTTGCCCAGGGGATTGTCTTTTTAATCTGTCGGTTCACTTCCGGCGAAGGCTTACACCACAGGCATAAGTGCAACATCAGCTCGACAGAACCTCGCTGTGTTTTCTTTACCCGAGGGCTTGTCTTCAACTAACTTTCCCGAAGGATTGCTTCGGGAAAGTGGATTTTCAGACTTCGCCAATCCTCCGGGTGTCCTCGCCTTCGTTCACCAGAAAAAAAGTATTTAGCGGGTGCGTTTTTCTACAGGATTAGCTAAAATTAACTCAGCCTCGAGCTTCGTTAAATTGGATCTTCAGACTGTACTGGCGCTGGCGCCGGCGCCTTTCGTTCTTCAATCATTGTTCCAATTCCCTTTTCACTAAAGCAAGTAAAAAAGAAACCCGCATTTTCTATAAATGTGGGTTTCTCGACCATCTGAGAACCCTCTTAAAGGGTTCTTTTTTTAAGTTTGTTTCTTCAGTTTTTACCATTCATCGTACGTGATATGGATTTCTATATCATTATTTTCCAGGTCAAATGATTGAATTTGCAATACCATCTCCTCAGAGACCCCTTCCCTGACATTAACATAAAATAAGCTTTCTTCAGGGACTACATAAATCCACTCCGGCAGGTCTACAGTGGCACTGATTAACTGGAACACACGGCTTGAAGGAAGGTTAATATTACCTACTCTGAATGCCTCTTCCCGCAGTTCCAGATTTCCTTCCTCTGTCACATTTGGAGACAGAACCATTTCTATAGGGATAGTGACTCCAAAAGTTTGAACAGTTGTTTCCATATAGACAGCATCTTCTATATATAACTCATACTTATCCGAATCCTCTTCTTTTGCCAGTTCCTGCTGAAGCCAATAGTTTATATCCTCTCTCGTTGTAGTTACGGTGAAGGAAGCCCCTTCACGATCTTCAAACTCGTAAGCTTCAAATCCCCGTTCTCCCTCCTCAGGATCAGGAAAAGTATTGTTCACCCAGACGATTGCCGTAATAAAGAATATAATAATTAAACCCGCCAGAATAAAAAAAGCAGCTTTCCATTTATTAACCATAACGCCCTCCTATGTGGATGATTAATGATTGAGGAATGTGTTCCCTCCTCTTTTATAAAAAAAGTCATTCTTTAAAAACTTTAAACAAAACCCGGCTCTTATGCAAGTTTGCTAACATCCCAGTTTCTTCATTTCACGGAAAGGGAAATCTCTGTTACAATGGACATATTATGATTAAAGACACTCATCCTGCCTTCAATTTTACAGGATCACATTTTCCCTGTTCAGTCACTTTTAGAGTTTAAATTCAGTAGGATAGAAGTCTACCTTAAATGGAGGTTACTTACTTGATGTATTTACCTTTTTTCCTTTTTGCTACACTGTATCTTTTCATTATTAATTCTATGACAAACTCGTTATGTATTCAAAAAGAAATACCTGAAGAGCGGCAAGGGAAGGTTTTCAGGACTATTAATGTTCTTATAACCATACTGATTACTTCTTCATTTTTCAGGATATTTTTAACTTAGCATAACCGCTCTTTTAACTAAATGTTTTGTTAATAATTAAGGTAAAATTAACACTTATTTTCAACAGAGCGAACCTAAAAAGAAAAACTTGGCAAAGAGCCAAGTTTTTCTTTTTAGGTCATTTTAATACCACCAGGAAGCCCCTACTATCACGAGAAGGATAAATAATACCACCAGTAAAGCGAAACCATTATGATGTGAATAACTCATATTAACACCTCCTCTTGAAATTATGCAGAGCGCTCCAATGATTTAGTACCCCCAGGACGCGCCAATAATTACCAGTAAAATAAACAGTACAACTAACAATGCAAAGCCTGAATGATAAGAGTGAGACATTTAAATTCCTCCTTGTTTTAACGTTCCATACATCCTATTACTAAAATTAAAAAATGTATGGACGTTTATCACGGTTTTAAATAAAAGTTGAATAAGAAGGTAAGGTTAAGAAAATATTCCAAACTGATTTTGTATATGCTATATTTATACAGAAGCTTTATCAATTTAATGAAAAATAACATAGGAGTGACGGGTAAAGTGATAAAACGAACGGTATTATTTATTTTTACAGGGTTTGTAATGCTGACCGGGTGCACGAATGATTCAGAAGCAAATAACCTGGCTAATTCTGATAACGGAGAAACCAATGAGCAGATTATTGTGGAAACTGATGCGGGGGATGTGACTGAAGAAGAATTTATTCAGACTCTAAAACACAAATACGGTGACCAGGTACTCACTGAGCTAGTTCAGCAAAAAGTAATTGAAGCTGAAGCAGAGAATTTAGGAATAAATGAAGAAGATGTCCAAAATGAAATTGATTCTCTTATGGAAAACATGGGAGTCTCAAATGAAGAACAGTTTTATGAAATGATGCAGATGCAAGGAGTGGCTGATGAAGAAGAGCTTAGGGAACGTATCGTTAACCACCTCGTTATGCAGCATCGTGTTGGTCATGTCGGTGAAGTCAGCGATGAAGAACTTCAAGAAGAATTTGAAAAAGGAGAAGAAGTCGAAGCCAGACACATCCTTGTTTCTGACGCTGAGACAGCTGAAGAGCTCCATAACCGTTTAAATGAAGGAGACAATTTTGCTGATCTTGCCGAGGAATATTCTGAAGATCCTGGTTCCAGAGATGAAGGCGGCAGTCTGGGCAGTTTTCGAAGAGGAACGATGACTCCTCCTTTTGAAGAAGCAGCATTTAATCTGGAAATCGGGGAATTAAGTGATCCAGTTGAAAGCCAGTTTGGATTCCATATTATTGAGGTCACTGACCGTATTCCTTTTGAGGATGACTTTGACGAAGTAAAAGAACAGCTGAGGGCAGCATTTACCGAGCGAAAACTTCACAGAATGAATAAAGAACAAGAAGAGTTGATGGATAATATTAATATCGAAGTCCACTCTGAAGAGTATGAGCATCTTTTTAATACTGAAACCGAGTAAGAGCTGCCTCAACCTCGTCAATAGATAACATACGCAATTTTTGACCCACTCAGTTAAGGTACTGCCTGCTGAGTGGGTCTTTACTTATCTGTCCGAACGTTACAAAAGGGGAGCCTAAAAGGCTCGATTTTTGCCCCTTTGTTTTTTATCATATGTTATTCGCCGTTTTGTTTTCACCTGATCCTTCAGGCTTACATAAAGTAAATATAGGTTAATGGCCTAATTCCATCAAGGAAAGGGTGAAGTAGAATGTCAGGCAATGCCGCTTCTCCTGAATATTCAAGTTTTACATTAATTGTAGTTTTGTTTATTCTTCTTATTATTATAGGCGCTGCTTACTTGTATTAGTTTTTTTCTAAATAAACCGGGCTCCCATCGAAAATTAAATGTGGGAGCTTCTCCCTTCTTCTTTTCATAAGCTCTTTCTTTAATAGTCATACATCCGCTTGCAATGACCCCCAATAGCAGAAAATAAATCCACCACGGCTGGTTAAACAACCAAGTACCTAAAGACGTTAAAGAAATGATACGGATCGCAATGACCATAAAGACTGCTCCTGCCAGGGTAAAGACAACTGTTAACGGGTTCATGAAATACCTCCTTATACTAAATGATTTGCTCTATTAAAAGGTATGAGTAACTCTATTAAAAAATGATAGATGTTTTGGATTTTTTTATAAGGGTAGATAAACATTACATTACTTAATACGGAGGAGACTTAATCATGAGAAATATTCAGCTTAATGAAATGACATATGGCGAATTTCAAGAGCAGCTTGTCCGCCACGTAATGAAAAAAATCGAAGAGGAAAAGGATACATCTTCACTTATTTATTTCCCAGTGGTACATGAAAGAGTGGAAGCATTTTTACTTGCTCACTGGCAGCAGGCATGGCAGGAATGCAACCAGTTAACATGGAATGAATGGTTATTATCCAGCTGTTATACTATTTTTGAAAATGAAGTACTTGATGATATTTTAGAACCGGATCACCTCTTTGACCTTACAGAGCAGACAGAGGAAGTGAACCCGGTTGAAAACAAATAAGCTGTCCAGAAACATTAAAGTCCACCAATCTTAGTAACTATGGATGAAGAGGTATGACATAGTTACAGAGTGGTGGACTCATTTTATATTCTTTTAAATTATGTATCTGCCGGTCTATAAATCGATTGGCTTCTGATGAAAGCCTGGCTTGTAAAATGAACGGTTGTCCATAGCAAAGACCCGCTCTGAAAATTCCCCAGGCATAACCCGGTCTAACGCTCTGTCCATCATATTCATTTTCGCATCTATATTATCGACCATATGTAACATTTCCGCTTCCCTGATCATCGGTGCTTTAGGGCTCCCCCACTCGCCTTTTGAATGATGTGAAAGAACGAGATGCTGAAGAACCATAACTTCTTCCCCTTCAATTCCCAGTTCTTTTGCAGCTTCTTCAATTTCATTTACCATCATACTGATATGGCCTATAAGTTTCCCTTCAACTGTATATTGAGTAGCCATAGGTCCTGACAGTTCCCTGACTTTTGCCATATCATGGAGAATAACGCCGGCATACAGTAAATCCTTATCTAAACTTGGGTAAAGCTGGGCTATTCCTTTGGCCAGCTGCAGCATAGACACAACATGATAGATAAGTCCTGAAACAAATTCATGATGATTTTTCGTCGCTGCGGGAGACACAGAAAAGGCTTTTTGATGTTTTTTAAAAAGGTGCCTAGTAATTCGCTGGATTTTTGCATTTTGCATATCAAAAATATATTGGGTAATCTCTTCAAGCATTTCTTCCCGGTTTCTCGGCGCTGAAGGTAAAAAGTCATCCGCTTTTACTTGATCCATTCCGGAAGTCGGACGAATAGCCTTTATTTTGAGTTGCCTCATTCCCCTGAAATCCTGAACCTCTCCCTGAAGGTGGACAACCGTTCCACTTATGAAAGTAGCTTCATCTTCCGGAGAAATGCCCCACAGCTTCGCTTCAATTTCTCCTGTTTTATCTGTAAGCTGAAGAGTCAGAAAAGGTTTCCCGTTACTCGCAATCCCTTTTTTAGATGTTTTAATTAATAAATAGGCATCGACTTGTTCACCTATTTGATGATGGTGTATTCCTTTTTTCATTCCGCCAATTACCTCCAGTTTTTACTTTTCCCAATTATAACATAAGCAGCTTTTTCTAACGATAATCATCTATAAGCCTCGTTCCCAAAGCAATCCTTAGGAACGTTAGTTGAAGACAAGCCCTCGGGTAAAGAAAACACAGCGAACTTCCACACGGATGTGGTGACTTCGGCGTTTTCACAGGACGTGAAGGGCTTAGCCGAAGCTCCTAATGACCTATGTGGCACTTATGCCTGTGGTGTAAGCCATGGTCTGGAGTGAACCGGCAAATTAAGCTTCCCCAAATATAAAAAATACCGGCTCCAGCCTCATTAAATTTGAGACTGCAAGCCGGATCCGTCATCTTTTTTAGGTATGACCATTATGAAGACTACCCCGTCTTCTTCATTTCTTACTTTAGGATACCCTCCGTGAAGTTCGCAAATTCTTTTCACGATAGCAAGCCCCAATCCAAATTGTCCCTTGTTCCCTTTTCTGAATGGGGTAAATAAATGATCCAGTTCGTCTTCAGGTATTTTTTCGCCATTGTTCTTAACTTCAATATGAACGTAATTATCGTCTATATCTTCAGCTCTCATTTCAATTTCATCTACCGCATAGCGCAACGCATTTTCTACTAAGTTTTCCATAAGCACACGCATCTGTTCTTTATCCGCATACAACATTGTCTGGTCTCCCTGGACAGAAATTGACACACCGTCCCTGGCCAGACGGAACCTTTCTTCTACATGGTAAGCAATTGAACCAAAAGGAAATTCCGACATTTCCATCGGAGCTTCTTTTAGTGAATCAAGCTTTGTATAATAGAGCATATTTTTCACTCGTTTTTCCATCCGGTTTGATTCTTCTATAATAACATCCATCGTTTTTTCCATGTTATCTTTCGGCATGATCCCGTCTTTTACAGACTGTGCATAACTTTTAACCACCATAATAGGCGTTTTAAGTTCATGGGAGGCGTGTTGGATAAACGTTTTTTGAGCAGAATCGTACTTAATTAAGTTCTGCCTCATTTCTTCAAACTGGTTGGACAGCTTTTCGAAATCTTCATCACCTTCCCAGTGAAAGGGCTCCTTCCAGTTGCGCTCAGCAATTTGCTCAAAATGGTTTCCTAAGCTGGTAAGAGGAGACTTTAAATAATACTTCAGCCAGAATGCGGGTACTAAGCTCATGAGACTGGCAAAAAGCATGATGTAACTGAGTCGGCCCCAAAGCCTGTTAACCATCTGATCGCGGTAAGTGTCCCACATGTATGAAATATGGTACATTTCGCCGCCAGTCGTATAGACTTTATAGACAACATAAAATAGAGTTGCTTCATTATAAGTAAGTTCGTATCTTCCCCTGCGGGTCATCTGATTTTGAGCCCTGTCTCCCATTTCCCTTAATACTTCACTGGGAACAGGATCCCCCTCAATTGTACCGAATTGATTCATTAAGAAAAAATGAAATACAGACCGTTCCGCTTCCCGCCTTTCTATAAAATCCAGTTCAGATTGAGGCGGAGCGATATACTCACCGGAAGGGTTTGCAAAACGGGTCTGTTCCTGTTCAATAATACGGTACGTTTCTTCAGTCAGAGTGCTTTTCAAAGAAATAGGATATATAATTCCAATGAGCAAAGCCACCATCAAAAGAATAGAAATAAAAGAAAACCAGATTCGCTGGGTTAAGTTCAACCTGATCATGAAGAGAGAACCCTGTACCCATAACCATATAATGTTTCAACATGGATACGTGGAAGTTTTTTTCTTACGCGCCGGACCACGTCATCCACTGCACGCTCTGAACCGAAATAGTCAGCGCCCCAAACGTATTCAATAATAGTTTCTCTTGATAATGCGTTCCCCAGATTAGAAGTAAGAAGAATGACAAGATCCATTTCTTTTGTAGTTAATTCAATTGGTTCTTCCCCATCGTACACTGTTCGTGATTTTGGATCGACCAGATACCCGTTTAAATCAATAGCATCTTCTTCCTGAACTTCCGGTGGATACACTCTGTCCAGAAGTTTTTTTGCTCTTATAAGCAATTCCTCAGGCAAAAAAGGTTTCGCAAGATAATCATCACTGCCCAACTCCAGTCCAAGCACCCTGTCCAGATCTTTATCACGAGCGGAAATAAATATAACCGGAGTATCCGCTTCACTCTTAATTGATTTTAATAGCTGGTAACCATCCATTCCGGGAAGCATTATATCCAGAATCCATAAATGCGGCGGGTTTTGAATTTCGTTATAGGCTTCTCTGCCGTCAGTAAAATGTTTAACTTTCCAACCTTCTTTTTCCATATAAGCTTTGATGACTTCACCTAAGTTTTCCTCATCTTCAACTAAATAAACTAGAAACTCACCCATGTGATCATCCCTTTTATAATTAATTTTCTCTTTAATCTCTGTTTCCATCTGCCCCTTTGAATGAAAGTTATATATACTGTGTAGTTATTTTGGCCTGTGCAAAAATGAAGGGCATCACGTTTAGTTTAATATAAAACTAATAAAAAATGAAACGGAACGACATTTTTACACACAATTCAGTATTGCTCCTCAAATTTCAGATCATTTAAGTAAAGCACGGGTAAATGAGGAGATGTCTCTTTAAATTCATCCCTTAGATGGTTATGGCAAGTAAAGAAAAATATTTGTCTTTCCTGAGCGATCGTATGCAGCATCCTTATTACTTTTTTTCTTCTGTTTTTATCCATATTGACTAACGTTTCGTCCATAAACAGAGGAAAAGCGGTCTTCGCCTTATCTTCAATCGCGAGCCCTAAGCGCAAAGATAAATAGAGCAATTCACCTGTTCCCCTGCTCAATTCAGCAGGATCAAACCTTTGTCCATCAGATCTTTCAACAATAAACCGTTCTTCCCCGAGCGGAGCAAATAAAAATAGGTAAGAGCCGGAAGTGAGCTCCCGAAAGATGCTCTGTGCCCGCTTCATTACTTTTGGCTGACGTTCTTTTTCATAAATCTCTTTTACTTTACGAATCATATGCTGGCTTGTTTTTAAAACTGCCCACTCTTTAGCCCATTCATTCAACTTCTCTTTCATACTGATATAGCGCTGCTGAAGCTCCTCATACGTCCCCCTTTCTTCCATTTCTTTCATCTCGTTTATTGATTCTGTTTTCTCAGTTATAAGATCATTCTTGTCTTCTTCTAAAACAGCCGCTCGTCCAAGAAGCCTTTCCTGCTCTCCTGTTTCATCAATGTCTTCTTGAAGGACCGCCCTAATCAAGCCTTCTCTTTCAGTGGCAACAGGTATAATTGCTGTTATTTGAAGCCATAAATCGTTCATACGGTCATATGCCTGCTGCTGGTTATCATAAAGTTTGGCTTTCGCCCTGAAATCCTCTTCTTTTTCAACTCCTGCATGTTCAAAAAGCTTCATTTTTTTATTATTTATGAGGTCTCTTTCCCGCTTTGCTTTTATTAGAGCCTCTTCACGGTATTTAATCTTTTCTGTTAACTGCTGAATATTTTCTTTTAGTGCATTTTGATCCTCTACGTATATTTTTAACGCCCTGATTTCCTCATCAGCCGGCTGGCTGTCTTTTCGTCCAAGCGAAGAAACACTTAAGCGAAAGAGCCATTGCTCATACTTTTCAAGTTCATTTATTAAAGACCGGTGTTTATCTGCAATTACCCGGTGATGGGCATCAAGACTTTTCCATTCTTTAACGTCATTTAGAAGGCTGTCGTAATAAAGAATATCTTTTCCTTGAGGTAAGGATGCTTCTTCCTGCCATCCTGCAAGTTCCTCTTCTGCCTGCTTCCACTCTTCGTGCAACTCCTCCCACTCTTCTTCCCATTGTTCAATTTGACGTTTTATAAATATGAGTCTCTGTTCAAGGGTCCCTATCCGCATGTTTCTTTCTTTATGATTGGCAAGAAGGTTCTCAATTTCTTCTTTATTTGAGCTGCGGGAAGATTGAATTTCTTCTTCGATTTTCTTAACTTTTCTTGCAAGCTCTTCTTTTTCAGCAGGCATGGGACTGGAGCCTTCTCTTTTTCGAATGGAAAATATTAAGTAAGCCCCTGTACCTGCAGTTAAAAATAAAAAGGTAAGAATTACAGCAGGAGATGCTGTAAAGAAAGAGATTACTGCCGCAATCAGCAAGATCAGACTCGTACCAGCTAACTGTTTGATTTTTAAAGTTTCTTTAAGTCTGACTTTCTTTTCTTCATTTTCCAGCCATTCAATCTGATCTTTCAGTAACTTTTTCTCCGTAGTTAAGGCACCGGGATGATTCTTTAAAGCTACTGTTTCCTCAAACTCTTTCACTTTGTCTTCGTCCAGCAAAAATGTTTTCTCAGTTTCCAGCTGATCTGTGACGGTATTTTTTTCTTTTTGCTGTTTTTTTTCTTCTTCAACAAGCTTTGTTTCTTTCGTCATTAATGTATGCCATTTTTTCTTCAGCCGGTCAAATTTCTCAGTGATATACGTATTAACCGATGCGTTATTAAACGCCTTATCAGTCAGCTGCCACTCTTCTGTAAAATTCGATTTTTGATTAATAAGGGATTTTTCTTCAAACTTCAGCTGTTTCACTTCTTCTTTTGTTTTCTTATAAACCGGATACATTTCAAACGTTTCTGACAGTTCGCGTGCCAAATCGTCTGTTATAGAAACTTCCGGCAGCTTACTGCGCTCGCTTATTAACTTCTTAACGGCCTCTTCCTCATGATCCAACTGAACTTCTTTTTCTTCAAGCTGATTATTTATCTCTTTAAGACGATAGATGCCTTCAGCCGGAAAAGTTATTTTCTCGTCCTTATTAGCAGATTCTTTTAAGGCAAACCACTCGTGGACCAGCGGAGATAAAGAAATTCTTTTGTCCAGTTCCCGGACCTGCTGTTGAATAGTTTTTTGCTCCGTATGTATTTTGTTGATTTTCTTTTCTTTATCTGCCGCGGCAATTTGTAAATAAGAATATTTATCTAACCGCGTTTCCCACTCCTGGAGAGACCGTTTCACTCGTGAAATATCTTCAGCAAGAGCATTAATATCTGTTTTCTTCCCTTTAGGTTTGAAAAGCCTGTCTGTTTCCTGCTGGACTGTTTTTTCCAGTTTTGACAGGCGTGAAGCACCGGACATTCCCGCGTCATATAAATACCGGTTCAGTTCTTCTGGATTTAAATTCTTCATTTCCTGAAGACCATCTAAGTCAAAATGAAAAATGCCCTTAAAACTGCCGGCATCCAGGCCTTTAAGTAGCTTTTCCAGCTCCCGTTCATCTCCTGTCCTTCCATCAGCATACTGGACGGTAACTTTTCCTTTTTGCTTCCTGCCTGCCACACGTTCAATAAAAATATTTTCATAAGGCGGAAGATCAATCAGGGCAGCCCCTCCATACCTCTCTGTCTCACGGGGGTGATACTGCCCTTCCCTTTTGGGAGGAAATCCAAAAAAGAGGGCATAAATAAAGGCCATTAATGTTGATTTTCCGGATTCATTGTCACCATATATCACCGACATTCCTGAAGGGAAATCCCATTCACAGTCGACCCACTTTCCGAAACCGTAAATTTTTATCTTTTTTATTTGCACTAATATTCCCTCTCTTCCAATAAAGCTGATAAAATGAGTGTTTCTGCTTTTTCTATAATTTCCTCTTCAAGTTCCCCAGTTATTTCATCTATAAAAGGACGTATTTTTCTATGGTCTGTTAAAGGGGATAATATGTTTGTCCATTCCCCGTCGTATTTTAAGGAATCTCCTGTCCGGACCACATCTCCCAGTAAATTATCCTGCGTCTTCCATTGGTCTTTTTTTAACGGAGGAGAAGAACGGACTTTGACACGGTCAACCCAGGTTTTCTCGCTGGAATACTCTTCATTTAAAAAAGCAACGACCTCTTCCCTGCTTTTTTTATCAGACAACTGATCGTGAAGATCCCCGACACCGGTAATATGCAAGACTAATACGTACTTTTTATGGTCAGGCAAACGGTCAATCTGATTATTAATTGCTTCAGTCAGATGGTCTATATTTCGAAGTCCGTCAATTGGCACGCGGATATTTTCCCACCTGACAGGTGCTGTATCAATAAACTCTAAATGTGTTTTCTGTTTTGATAATTCTACATACATCGCCCCTTTAGGGCCTTCTTCCTTTCTGTGTGCTCCCTGTATATTGCCCGGGTACACAACGGCAGGATCTTTTTTGAGAATCTGCTGTTTATGGACATGGCCAAGTGCCCAATAATTAAACGATTTTTCTACGAGCTCTTTTAACGTGAAAGGAGCGTATGGATCATGGCCTTCCTGTCCTTGCTCCTGGCCATGAAGCATGCCTATATGATAGGCGTCTTCATCGTCAATTTTATTATAAAAGGGCAAAGGGTTTTCTGTATAAGCAGCTTGCGGGTAACTGAAACCGTAAATAACTGCTTTTTCACCGCCCGCTGTATGGCAAACGGTATGGGATACTTCTGTTGAAAAAATATGTACATTGTCGGGCATTTCCACCATTTCCTTGTTGCCGAAAACCGGATCGTGGTTGCCATGTATAACGAATAAGGGTATATTATTGGCCTTCAGCAGCTCTGCCTGCTTCTTAAAAAACCACTGTGCTCTTATAGCACGGTCTTTCTGGTCATAAATATCCCCGCTCACAATAATAAAATCTGTTTTTCTTTTGATTGCTTCCTGAACGATAGCCTTAAAAGAAGTATAAGCAGATTCTACTGCCTCTTCTGTAAATTTCTCATTCATATCAAGAGCCGTTTTGAATGAGCGGCCTAAATGAAGGTCTGCACAATGTATAAAACGAATCATTCTTATTCCTCCTTTTATAATCAAATTATAACACAAAGCGAATAAACGTTCGCCGGAGATAAACGTGCGAAAGCCTGCCTCTGATGTAAAAAAGCTGCCAAAGATCTTCAGAAAAAAAAGACTCAATAATTATTGAGTCACCGCCCCTTATATCGATATGTGAGTTATTTAAAAGTAAGGCAGAACGGATAAAGCGGTTAACGCAGCCAGAGGCAAGATCAGCCTTTGGAAACGCCGCGGGCGGTAATAGAAAGGAGAATAATAACCATAAGGCGGGAAAGACGGATAAGGCGTATAAGGAAATCCGTAAGTTTGGTAGCCTGGGAAAAACTGGCGGGTCTGTCCCCCTTCATAATCTCCTTCGAAACCGCCTTCATATCCATACCTGAACCCCTCCTCTCCATGCGAAGCACCCGTATGCATTTCTCCTCCCATGGGTACGGCAAAAGATACATTTTCATTATCTATAGATTCTATTATTGCATCAAATTGATGGCCGTCCTTAGTTGTTACCAGTACATAACGGTGTTTATGATTTTCACAGAGCTTTTTCATTTCCTGGGCATTCATTACATCGCCTCCTTTACTGCCCAGTTTATTCACCAGAGAGTTAAACGTGACAAAAACCCAAAAATAGGTAAGAATGGTAGTTTTATCTGGAGAAGCCCCTCTAAACTCTTTAACTAAATAAATAACTTTAAAAAAAGAGGAATCTTTTTGAATAAAAAGACATTTCATAGTAAAATGAATATGTATTCATTTCTTGAAGGGAGCTGCTCTAAGATGGCCAAATATTTTTTAACTGCATACAGTAAATCAGGTGAGCATCTGCTGAATGAAATAATTGAAGCAGATTCTGACAATGAAGCCTCGGATAAAGGTAAAGAAAGACTTGATGCTGAGAGCTTAAGCGCTAATCCCAGCCGTGTTGTCCGGTCATCGGGAGGACTTGTACACTTTCACCCATAACAAAAATGAAGCAGGCCTTTTGAACAGGCCTGCTTCATTGCCGGTTTATTTGAACTAAATTGTGTAAAAGGTACCGGTTATTTTGCTGAGTAAATATCCCTCTTCATTATGAATTACGCATTCTGCAAATTGTACTTGTTTGCCTTTTTTAATAAAATAGGCTTTTGCTTCTAATTCTCCTGATTTGACAGATCTGAGAAACTGCGTTTTTAACTCTAAAGACACTGATGGTCTGTCTTGAAATGCGGCGCATAAATGACCCATCGCCGTATCAGCCATATATGTAATTATCCCGCCATGAATATAACCGACCGGGTTGTACATTATTTCTGATATTGGAGCTTTTATTTTCACTTCTTCATTCTCTTCACCATACTCGAATGAAAAATCAAGCATGGAATATAAAAACAGTTGCGGCGTGCCATCTTCGTGGTCATTTAAAGCCTGTTCAAACCGTTCCCTCATTTTTTGTTTATCCATTAGTTCCCCTCCCTCTGTTTGTTCTTTTTATTATACCTTCTTTAGAGACATAATCAGCGATAAAAAGTAAAAACCTGTCTGCTTAATTTGAAAGTTAATAATAAAAGACATTCGGACACTATGTGTCCGGATGCCTTTTGGTTACTATTCTTTTCACCGGGCTTACCCCTCCCGCCAATCACATCGTCAACGCAGCGGAAGTTCCTCCCATGTTGGACATCCGCCTTGGGAAGAACGGGAAGGACGGTTCATGCAAATAAATGGTTACTTTCGTCATGAAAATACTAAGATCCCTCTGCAAATTTCCTGTAAATTAATCAGTGAATAGCTCATTGGTGTGGTGTTTCTATTCTGAGCTGCTTTCTGAATACCTCTTTCACCATATAGGCGACACCGCTCTGATCATTAGAACGAGTAATCCAGTCTGCTGACGCTTTAACTTCTTCAGGGGCGTCTCCCATTGCTACCCCCAGCCCTGCCTGGGAAACCATATCCCTGTCCCTCATATCCGCTCCTACGGCTACGATTTCGTATGGAGCTATCCCCAGCCTGGAGGCAAGATTTTGAAGAGCGAGTGCTTTAGAGGCACTCTCATGGTTAATAAACAGTTCCTCTTTTCCGCCTGGCGTGATACGGATTCCTGTAACGGACTCTTCCAATTCTTCTAAAGCATCCCTTCGCTCTCTTTTATTCCAGAATTCAGCACGGATATTCAACACACTCAAAGGCTGGTCAATAAGACGGTGGCTTGGTGACTCAACATAATGCACAGGATAAAACAAGGGGTCTGTCAACTGAAGGTTCACTCTCGAAATCAGCTGGGCTTTTTGTCTTGTTTTATTTGCAATGACGTATTTTTCGTGAAAAAGTTTAAAGTGGCAATGGTAATTCTCCAGAATATCTACTACCTGATAAACAGTTTCTGCTCCTATTCTTCTTTCGAAAACCGGCTCTTTCACATGTGAGGCCAGAAAAGAGCCATTATGTGTGATAAGGTAAGGATCGGAAAGTTTGAGAGATTTCGCTACTTTTCTAGCAGATATAAATGACCTCCCTGTTGCAAGCGTAATGTAAACTCCTTTATTTTTTACGTATTCGACTGCTTCTTTCGTTTCTTTTGTTAATCGATGATTCGACTTTAACAGGGTGTCATCGATGTCTAACGCAAGTAAGCGGTATGCCATGGTTGTCAGCCCCCTAATTCCATTGATTGGTACTATATATGAGCAGGGACAAGGGATTAGAACAGAAAAGCGACCCGGATTACTCCGGATCGCTTCGTTCTTTATTAATTATTCACCTTGCTGCTGGTCAACTCCATAAAGTTCTTCAAGAGGCTGTGTAATAATTTTGTTTAATTCGCCAACAAGCTGGCTCATCTTTTGTTCTTCTTCCATAAGCTTAGAAATCACTTCATGCTGCTGAACAAGTTCAAATTGCTTTTGAGCATTTTGGATTTCTTCTTCCGTAATCTGTTCACCTTGCATTTGTTTTTGCTGAAGTTCCATTTGAACCTGGCGGAAATTATCAAGCATTCTCTTAGCTACTTCATCTCCATTAACTTCGTTGTGCAAGTCACGAAGTTTTGTAAACTCTTCGCTTTCTTTTAATTCTCTTGCCAGTTCATTTGCTTTATCGTATGGGTTTGCCATGTGTAATGTCCTCCTTCAGTATTTTACGTGCGTTTCTGTCAAAAATTCATTTGTTACAGCGCACATATCTGGACTCTTAGAAGACTATAACATGAATTAATTATGAATTCATCCTGCACAGCCATTTTAAATGAAAAAAAGAACAATTATACCCTGGACAAAACCAACGAGAGCCCCAATTATTCCTCCGAGCACCGCAATCATTTTTAATTCCCTGTTTGCGATCAATAAAAGCATATGCTCCAGTCTGGAGAGGGGAAACTGGTTTACTTCGTCTTTTACAATATCACGAATCCCTATTTTTTTAATCATTGACTTAATATAGCGGGATAAGATCGTAGACGCAGAAGCCATAAAAGTTGGAAGAAGCGTCTCCCTTATGACTGACTCATACTTCCCGCTCCAGGCACTTAGCGGCTTGCTCCATTCCCCAATCACAGGTGCTTGTCCTACCACCTGTTCAGTAAATATATGAACTTTTTCTTCAATCATTTCATCAGTAATAAATTCTGATGGTGCTTTAGAAACGGCAGCTTTCCACTCATTATGCAGAAGATGTGTCAGAAGCTGTTTCGTATGCGGCTGCCTTAAAAAACGAAGGAGCTCTTTCGTGATAGCAGAAGACAAAGAAAAACGGCTCGCCATTCTGCCAAACATGCTGGTAAAGCTTCCTTTAGATTCGAAAAAACGATCAATCATCGCGTCAATCTGTCTTCTGCCTTCCTCTGAGAGCAGATATGTTTCGGTTTTCTTAAGAATATTTTCAGCTACGTCCGGTATTTTGGATTCGAGTTTCTTCTGCCAGGCTAAAGGTGCCCATTCTTTAACAGGTCTGTCTTTATATTCATAGATCCATGCCGTCAGTTTTGCTTTCATGCCTTTTTCAATAGACATTCTGACTGTTTTCATCTGATCTTTTTTTTCCAGGTTTATTTCAATCCACTCATCCAGGGTCCGTTCATCCTGCAGGAGTTCTTTTATTCCATTGGAAAGTCTGTCTTCTATTTCCCGAAGCAGTACCCCGTCTTTAAGTCTTGCCTGTATCCCTTCAGGGGTTACTAAATGCTCTTCAACTGTTTTACCTAAACTGTCTGCTATTTCTTGTCTCCTTTTAGGAATCAGCCCCGGAGTGAACGGTAAACGGAAAGAACCTAAATATACCGGCTTATAAGGACGAAACAGCATACGTATAGCTATAACATTGGTGCCTCCTCCGATAATAGCGCCGATTAAAACTAGTATAGTTAATAAGATAATGGCATTGCCCATAACGATCCTCCATTACTCACTGGTCGTTTTTGTTAGTGTCTATTTTTGGTTACTTTTCTTATGTGCTATGGTACATTCATTCCCAAAATAATAATAAACCAATCTCCCTTTCTTTCATGCGTTTTCCCTTCATGGTAACATATAACTAATATATGCTATCAAAACAGGAGGGGCTAAGTTTGCTTACTCATTTTCAATTAAAAGAGATAAAGAATAATATGATTAATCAGGAATGGGAATTCTCTTTTTACTATAAAAAAACCCGTTACCGGGGTAAATACTATAAAAACGGGGATATTAAATGGCTCTCCCCCTCATCTCTTGCCGAAGAAGAAGAGAAATTTCTCTCTTCTTGCGTCCATGACCTTATGCTTTACCACGTCTATGAAGATCATTAAAATTAAACCGATGAAAGGACCTGCCAACCATGTTTGACCGCTTACTCAGTTATTACTCGCATGCACTGTCTGACGGCAATCTGCCGGCAGAGCACAAACTCACTCTCAATTTTCCTGATCAGAGCCAAATAATTCTTGATAAGTCTCAACTTTCTTCTGAAGAGACCGCTCTCTTAAAAGCACTTTTTGACGGGGAAGAGTCACCGCTGCTTCCTGTTAGTTATCATGACCGGTTTGTCTTTGAATGGCTCATTGAAGAGAGAAACGTTAATACGGAAGAACTGATCAATATTTTCTCTCCTCCTGTAAGGCTGATCCATTTTAATGTGTATGGAGAACTCGGAGAAAAGGAGGGTTTTTCGGAGGCTTTACAAGGTTTATTCCCAGTTACTAAATCCCTTCTGTGGAAAAGTCCAACTGAGGGAATCCTCATACAGCAAATAGACGCTGAATTTGAAGAAGAACTCTCAATAAAATCAATTATTGATACGATTACCACTGATTTTTTTATAAAAATATCTTTTTACATCGGCTCTCCGATAACAGACCTGCCTCTTCTTAAAGAAAGGTATGAATGGGAGAAAAGTATTTATAACAGTGTAAGAGCTGACTTCCCTAAAAAGAATTACTTCTATGAGCAGGAAATATTAATTTACTACCTGTTACATAACCTGCCTGGTGCTTCAACCGAAAAGATGAAAAAAATGCTGGCTCCAGTCCAGGATGACCAGGAACTGATTGATACTGTGAAAACTTATCTGGAGTGTAATTTGAATACCACCCTGGCTGCAAAAAAGATGTTTATGCATCGCAACACTCTTCAGTACAGGGTAGATAAATTTATTGAAAAGACGTCTATCGATATTAAACAATTCCCTAATGCCGTGGCTGTGTATGTGATATTAGCTGCCATAGACCCCCATTAACCCGGATGGACTTGGGGCTGCACGGAGACACCTTCAGCCTGTCTCACCTTTAAAAGAACGGCTGGTTTATTTTCATAAAACCTTTCTCAATCCGCAGAAACTGAAATCGTTTGCAGAAGTGCACAAAAACGGTTTCTTTTTTTTGTGCACTTTGTCAATAGAAGTGAAAACCCTTTCGCGATATACTGTGGTCAGTTAATTAATTACTTGAAGCAATTCATTCAGGAGGTTGTAATAATGGCAGATATTAAATTTGAAAGTCTATACAAAATTTATGACGGTGATGTACAAGCAGTTACAGATTTTAATCTGGATATCGAAGACAAAGAATTTATCGTTTTCGTCGGCCCATCCGGTTGTGGTAAGTCAACCACTTTACGTATGGTTGCAGGCCTGGAAGACATCTCAAAAGGTTCCTTATTCATAGGAGAAGATAAAGTAAATGATGTCGCCCCTAAAGACCGGGACATTGCCATGGTTTTCCAAAACTATGCTCTTTATCCGCATATGAATGTATATGAAAATATGGCATTTGGTTTAAAACTGAGAAAGTTTAAAAAGGAAGATATTGACGAGAGGGTAAGAGAAGCTGCGCGTATCCTGGGGCTGACTGAAATGCTTGACCGGAAACCGAAAGCGATGTCGGGCGGACAGCGTCAACGTGTCGCATTAGGCCGGGCGATCGTCCGAAACCCTAAAGTATTCTTAATGGACGAGCCGTTATCAAACCTGGATGCGAAACTGCGTGTTCAAATGCGTTCAGAGATCATTAAGCTGCACCACCGTCTACAAACAACAACAATCTACGTGACCCACGATCAGACTGAAGCGATGACTATGGCTTCCCGTATTGTCGTTATGAAAGACGGATATATCCAGCAAGTAGGGGCGCCTAAGGATATTTATGACTATCCTGAGAATGTATTCGTCGGCGGATTTATCGGATCCCCTGCCATGAACTTCCTCAATGGTACATTAAAAGACGGAAACTTCTATCTGGGAGAATTCCCGGTAAAAGTGCCTGAAGGAAAGCTGAAAATGCTCCAAAAATACAATAACAAAGAATTAATTTTAGGCATACGTCCTGAAGATATTCATGATGAGCCAGTATTCCTTGATGCTTCTGAAAACTCTAAGTTTACAGCTACTATTGATGTTGCGGAGCTTATGGGTGCTGAATCTTACCTTTACTCAAAAGTAAATGATCAGGATTTCATTGCACGGGTTGATTCCCGAACAGACGTCTCAAGCGGTAAAAAGCTGGAGTTGGCTTTCGATATGAATAAAGCTCATTTCTTTGATCCTGACGATGAACAACGTATCCGCTAATTAATTTTGACTTTAATTTAAGGCTTAGTTAATCTGTTAGGCCCCCGAAATTTTAGATCTTTTCTAAGATTTCGGGGGCTTTTGTATGTATTAATCATTTTTTATGAGCGTAAAAATCAAAGGAGCACTTCTAAACACAGCAGCACCTGCATGAGGCAGGTGCTGCTACAGCCATGTATTCAGTTGAATTATCGTTGTTGTTGCTGACCGTTGAACTGCTGCTCAGCCATTTGTACAAGACGCTTAGTGATTTCACCACCAACTGAACCGTTAGAACGGGAAGTAGCATCCGGTCCTAGTTGGACACCAAATTCTTGAGCAATTTCATACTTCATTTGATCAATTGCTTGTTGAGCTCCAGCTACTACAAGTTGGTTTGAACTTCTGTTGTTATTGTTGTTAGCCATTTGTCTCACCTCCTGTCGTAAGCATAGTTTGTTACAATTGCTCTGAGGTATGTAAATTTATTAATAGCAATATTTAGCAGGTTTTAATTAAAGAGGATGAAAAAAGAATGGTTACCATAAAGAAATCCGAACAAAATTTTAGAATTTTGTTCGGATTTTCTTATATTTAATTAAGCTGATTTTTTAAAACAGGTTCTGTAACAGCCTGGATCTCGTCAAACGTACTTCCATCCAGAATTTCAACTAACGCTAATCCGTCTTCTGTCACATCCATAACAGCACGATCAGTGATAATACGGTCAACCACTCCTTTACCAGTAAGCGGAAGAGCACATTCCTTAAGTATTTTCGGTTCACCGGCACGGTTGACATGTTCCATAATAATGACCACTTTTTGGGCTCCATGGACAAGATCCATTGCTCCGCCCATTCCTTTTATCATTTTGCCCGGAATCATCCAGTTAGCCAAATCACCGTTCTCGGCCACTTCCATAGCCCCAAGTATGGCTACATCAATATGTCCTCCGCGAATCATTGCAAAAGACTCGGCATTGTTAAAGTAGGCTGCCCCATCAATTGCTGTCACTGTCTCTTTACCTGCATTAATCAGATCGGCATCCAGTTCTTCTTCTGTCGGATAAGGACCAATGCCCAGGAGGCCATTCTCCGACTGGAGAATAACTTCTTTATTATCAGAGATATAATTTGCTACCATGGTTGGCATCCCGATGCCTAAATTTACATAAGCTCCGTCGTAAATTTCTTTTTCCGCACGACGGGCTATTTTTTCTCTTACTGCTTTACGATCTACACTCATAAAGTTCTCTCCTCCTTTATGCTTCCTTGACCGTTTTTCGTTCAATTCGCTTTTCCTGTTCTCCCTGGATTAACTTATTAACATAAATACTTGGCGTATGGATATGATCAGGATTCAGATCTCCCGGTTCAACTAAATGTTCCACTTCTGCAATCGTGATCTTTCCTGCTGCTGCAACCATCGGGTTAAAATTCTGCGCAGTTTTCCGGTAAATTAAATTGCCGTATTTATCGCCTTTATATGCTCTTACAAGGCTGAAATCACCTTTTATAGCTTTTTCCATCACATATTCTTTACCATCGAACTCACGGATTTCTTTCCCTTCGGCTATCTTTGTTCCTACTCCGGCCGGTGTATAAAAAGCAGGAATACCAGCTCCCCCGGCTCTCAGCCTTTCAGATAGAGTCCCCTGCGGCACTAACTCCACTTCCAGTTCCCCGTTAAGCACCTGGCGCTCAAATTCTTTATTTTCTCCTACATAAGAAGCATAAATTTTATCAATTTGTTTGTTCTCTAACAGCAGGCCAAGTCCCCAGTCGTCCACGCCGCAGTTATTCGAAACAACCGTTAAATTTTTTACTCCTTTTTCCCGGAGGGCTTTTATCAGGTTTTCAGGTATTCCGCATAATCCGAAACCTCCTACCAGGAGTGTGGCACCGTCGTGGATCTCATCAACAGCTTTTTCAAATGAATTATAAATCTCTTTCATTTTAATTTCCTCCTCATTAAACAGGATATACCGGGTGTTTACGAGTTGAAAATATCTGATCTTTGGATTCATACATTTCGAAACGATCCACCAGCTCATCCCTTAATTCATCTGCTGGCACAATATTATCAACAATTAATTCAGAGGCTAACCGGTAAATATCAATATTTTCCTGATACTCTTTTCTTTTTTCCTGAATGAACGCAGGGCGTTCCTCTTCAGGCAACGATTGAATTTTATTGGCATATACAGCATTTACAGCTGCTTCAGGCCCCATAACGGCTATTTGGGCAGAAGGAAGAGCAATACAGCAGTCCGGCTCAAATGCAGGGCCTGCCATCGCATATAAACCAGCGCCATAGGCTTTACGCACGACGACCGAAATTTTAGGAACAGCTGCCTCTGACATAGCCGAAATCATTTTCGCCCCGTGTCGGATAATACCTGCTTTCTCTACTCTTGTACCAATCATAAACCCTGGGACATCAGCCAGGAACAGGAGAGGGATATGATAAGCATCACATAAAGTGATAAACCTTGCCGCTTTATCTGCAGAATCGTGGAAAAGCACCCCGCCTTTCTGCTTTGGCTGATTAGCTACAATACCAACGGCTTTACCATTTATTCTGGCAAACCCTGTGATCAGTTCCTTAGCGAATAAAGCTTTTATCTCGAAAAAACTGTCTTCATCAATTAAGCCGTTAATAAATTCATACATATCAAAAGGGGCATTCTGGTTTTCAGGAATCAGATCCGCCAGGGCTTTATCCATTTGCTTAGGAGCTGCCGGCTCTTTAACTTCCGTTTTTTCTTTATAGTTAGAAGGGAAATAGGAAATGTATTTTTGTGCTTGTCTGATTGCTTCTTCTTCTGATTTTACAAGAATATCACCGCATCCTGAAATGGAACAGTGCATTTTTGCTCCTCCCATTTCTTCTAACGACACTTTCTCTCCAATCACCATCTCAGCCATTCTTGGAGATCCAAGATACATTGAGGCGTTGCCGTCAACCATCATAACGACATCACAAAAAGCCGGTATGTAGGCGCCGCCAGCCGCAGATGGACCAAACAAAAGACAAATTTGCGGGATCATCCCTGACAGTTTGACTTGATTATAAAAGATTCTCCCTGCCCCTCTTCGGCCCGGGAACATTTCTATTTGGTCAGTGATCCTGGCTCCTGCCGAGTCTACAAGATAGAACAATGGAACCTTTAACTTCTCGGCTGTTTCCTGAATCCTGATTATTTTTTCGACCGTTTTTGCTCCCCAAGAGCCTGCTTTTACCGTGGAATCATTGGCCATGACACAGACGGTCTTTCCTTCTACTTTTCCGATAGCAGTGACTACGCCGTCGGCTGGGAGGCCTTCTGTTTCGCCGTTAGCAAATTTCCCGTCTTCACGCCATTCCCCTTTGTCAAATAATAAAGCCAGCCTTTTTCTTACGAAGAGCTTACCTTTAGCTTCATTAGCCTCATGATATTTTGGGGCCCCGCCGCTTTCAATTTTCTTAATTCTTTCTTCCCAGTTCCTGTCTAACTTCATCCGTGTCACTCCTCCTGAACTTCGTCTGCTATCTCCCTTTAAATACGGGGCTTCGTTTTTCTTTGAAAGCTTTTAGTCCTTCAAGACGGTCTTCAGTAGCTATTATTTGCCCGTATGCGTCCTCTTCAATTGTTAATCCCTCTTCCAAAGAGGACTCAATTCCTTTATTTATGGCATGTTTTGCCCATCGGTTGGCCAAAGGCCCTTTTGTACTAATTTCATAAGCTAAATCCAATCCTACATCCAATAACTCTTTCCTGTAAGTCACTCTTAAAAGAAGCCTTTCATGCAGAGCTTCCTGTGCGCTTAACCGCCTGCCTGTAAAAATCATTTCTTTAGCTTTATGAACTCCGATAATTCTTGGCAAACGCTGTGTTCCTCCTGCCCCGGGGATAATACCAAGCCCTGTTTCAGCTAAAGAAAAAGTGGCATTTTCTGAAGCGATTCGTAAATCACACGCTAATGCGAGCTCTAATCCGCCTCCAATAGCTGCTCCATTTACAGCACATATGACAGGTTTAGGAAAATCATAAACAGCCTGTACTGTTGAGCGGATCTGATCGACAGCTTTCGGTACTTCTTCTTCGCTCATCTGCGCCCTTTCTTTCAGGTCAGCACCGGCGCAGAAAACTTTCTCGCCCGCGCCAGTAATAAGTAAGACGCGTATTTCAGGATGGTCTGTCCATCTTTCTAACTGCTCTCTCAATTCCCGGAGCAGCACCTGCGATAACGCATTCGCGGCCTCCGGACGATTCAGGGTAATAACACCTATAGAGTCTTTAATTTGACTTAAAATGACAGGCAAAATTAAGTCCTCCCTTCGAGCAATTTCAGCTGCCGGCCAGGCAGAGGTTTACCTAAAGCCTTTTCAATGAATGAAGCCGCTTTCAAAAATTTATTAAAATCAATCCCAGTATTTATACCCATTTCTTCGAACATAAAAATTAAATCTTCACTGGCTGCATTCCCGCTGGCACCTTTAGCATAAGGACAGCCTCCAAGTCCGCCAGTCGAACCATCGAATGTCGTTATACCGGCGTTTAAACCGGCTAACGTGTTTGCCAGCGCTAATCCTCTCGTATCATGAAAATGGAGAGCAAAACGATCAGCATCAAAATCGTTAACCAGTTCCCGCAATACCTCATCAACTTGTTTCGGATTGGCGATACCAATTGTATCCCCCAGAGAGATTTCGTAAACTCCCATGCTGAAAAGTCTGTCGCACACTTTCTTTACCTCACTGACAGCCACTTTACCATCATAAGGACATCCGAATACCGTTGAAACGTATCCTCTGACTTTCTTCCCTGCTTTCCTCCCTTCATCTGCCACTTCTTCCAGGACGGGAAAGGTTTCTTCAATTGATTTATTAATGTTTTTACGATTATGCGTGTCACTTGCTGACATAAAGACGGCAAATTCATCCACATTTGCTTTCAATGCCCGCTCAGTTCCCTTGGCATTAGGTACTAGAGCGGAATAAGTAACCCCAGGCTGTCTTGTAATCTTGCTGAATACTTCATCAGCATCCGACAACGCTGGAATCCACTTCGGATGTACGAACGAACTCACTTCAATATAAGAAAGTCCGCTCTCGCTTAATTGATTAATCCATTCAACTTTATCCTCTGTTGAGATAAATACCTTCTCATTCTGCAGGCCGTCTCTTGGCCCAACTTCTTTCAAAATCACATCTTCCGGAAGCCTCATGTGAAACCTCCTTATTTATCTTTTAATTTGAACAGTACGTCTTCTTCATTGACAAATGAGCCTTCTTCGATCAGAATTTCTTCCACTACGCCTTCTACTTCAGACGAAATAGGAATTTCCATTTTCATTGACTCCAATATGACCACTTCTTGTCCAGCAGTCACTTCATCTCCTTGTGCCACTTGAATTTTCCATACGTTACCTGCCATTGTTGTTTTAATTTCCTTCACTGCTGATCGCCTCCATCATTTATCTGCTACTGCCCCACAAAATGGGTATTTACTTTTCCATGTTTAAACCGCTCATCTTTCAAAGCTTCCAAAAGCATTGGAATATTTGTTTTAATTCCTTCAACTTCTGCTTTTTCAAGACATTCAGTTAATAATTTTATACAATTGTCTCTTGAATCAGAAAAAGCTATTACTTTACCGATCATCGGGTCATAATACGGAGTGACGACTGTTCCTTCTTGAACGCCAAAGTCATAACGGATACCATCCATTTCCGGAAAACGCCACGTATTTAAAGTTCCTGGGGATGGGAAGAATGTCTTAGGGTCCTCTGCATATACTCTTACTTCAATCGCATGTGCCGCTTTATGACCACCTTCTTTTTGCTCAGCAATTAATTGTCCTTCTGCAAGCCGGATTTGCCACTCAACCAGATCAATTCCTGCTGTTTCTTCTGTCACTGGATGCTCTACCTGGAGACGTGTATTCATTTCAAGAAAATAAATATTCTCTTCCTCATCAACCAGAAATTCTATCGTCCCGACATTCGTATAATTTAATGCTTTTCCTGCCTTAATAGCTTCTTCAAGAAGGCGCTGATTTCCTTCTTTTGAAAACTCCGGCGGCGGAGCTTCTTCAATTATTTTCTGGTGTCTCCGCTGAATTGAGCAGTCACGGCTGCCGACCGCCACGATATGACCTTCATTATCCCCTGCAATTTGCGCTTCAATATGCCGGGGATGCTCAATATATTTCTCAAGAAAAATATCTGCCGAACCAAAAAATGTCTCTGCCTTCTTCACAACAGACTGAACAGCTTTCATCAGTTCATCTTCATGTTCCACTTTTTGCATTCCAATTCCCCCGCCGCCTGCAGACGCTTTAACCATCAGAGGAAAGCCTATTTTTTTTGCGGCTGTAATGACTTCAAATTCTTCTGTGTTTTTAAGTGTCATACCAGGCACGACAGGAACTCCCGCTTCTTCCATCAGTTTTCTGGCATGAATTTTGTCCCCCATTTTATCAATAGCTTCAGATGACGGGCCTATAAAAATAATGCCTTCCTGCTGAACTTTTTGAGCAAACTCTGCATTCTCAGACAGAAAACCGTACCCTGGATGGATCGCATCCACTTCTGCTTCTTTAGCTGCTTCAATAATTTTTGACTGGTTCAGATAACTTTCATTGACCCTGGCTCCGCCAACTAAATAGCTTTCGTCTGCTTCACTCACATGGACACTGTACTGGTCTGCCTCTGAAAAAACAGCCACTGTTTTTATACCAAGGGACTTGCATGTTTTAATGATACGGCAGGCAATTTCGCCCCTGTTAGCAATTAATATTTTATTGATCATATTTAACCTCCTGGTTTTAAAATTTATTTATCTCTCGTTCTGTTGAAAGTTAGTATCATCATAGACGGATGCTGCAGAAAAACGTTATCGGGGGCAACCTATTTCCCGGGCAATGACAAGCCTCTGGATTTCTGATGTCCCTTCACCAATTTCCATTAATTTAGCATCACGTAAATACCTCTCGATATGATATTCCCGCATGTAACCGTATCCTCCATGGATCTGCAGAGCCTGGTTACATGCTCTTGTAGCAGATTCCGAGGCAAAAAGTTTTGCCATAGCTGCTTCTTTTTTAAATGGCTTTTTCTGATCTTTCAACCATGCAGCTTTATAAACCATATTACTAGCCAGTTCCAGTTCCATCGCCATGTCTGCGAGCTTGAACTGGATCGCCTGGAAACTGCCAATCAATTTGCCGAATTGTTTTCTTTCATTGCTGTATTGCAAAGCCGCTTCGTATGCTGCTTTACCAATACCGAGTGCCAGTGCAGCAATAGAGATTCGTCCGCCATCAAGCGTATATAAAAACTGATTAAAGCCTTTGGACGGGTCGCCAAGTATGTTTTCTTCAGGGACTTCCACGTCTTCTAAAACAAGTTCTGTCGTATTTGATCCCCTGACGCCCATTTTCTCGTATTCACTCCGGATGGTAAGGCCTGGCGAATCTGCCGGTACAATAAAAGCAGATATTTTATTTTTCCCCCGGTCATCTTTTCCTGTTACGGCTGTTACGATAACGGTCCTGGCAAAACTGGCATTAGTTATCCAGCATTTTTCGCCATTTATGACATATTTGTCTCCTTTGAGCTCAGCTTTTGTTCTTGTCCCTCCTGCATCAGATCCTGCATTAGGTTCTGTCAACCCGAAGGCTCCCAGGCTTTCTCCTTTAGCCAGAGGAACCAGATGTTCCTTCTTTTGCTCTTCTGTCCCAAAAGCATATAAAGGAGAGGCTCCTAGAGAAACAGCGGCAGCATAGCTTAGTCCTGTACTTCCGCATGCTTTACCAATTTCCTCAACAGCTAAAATGTACGATAAGGTATCCCCGCCGGAACCACCATATTCTTCAGGGAAAGGAATGCCAAGAAGTCCTAACTCCCCCATTTTTTTAAAGTTTTCAATTGGAAATCTTTCTGTCCGGTCGACCTCTTCTGCAATAGGCGCAATTTCCTTTTGTGCAAAGTCCCTGACCATATCCCTTATCATCAGCTGTTCTTTAGAAAATGAGAAATCCATGTCAACACTCCTCTTATTTAAATGTAAAGGCTTACAAAAACATTTTTAAAACTGACTGAGCATTCGCTCAGACCCATATCAAATAACTATTTATTATTATAATAAATGAATTTAGAATTGTAAATTAATTTTTAATATTCAAATTTATAAAATGATACGTGGCCGGCTTTCGCTGACCACGTATCCTGGTTACACATGCATCATTCTGTTTATTGCAAGTTTAGCTGCTCTCGAAATCTCCTTGTCCACTGTAATCACATTAGGTAACTTCCCATTATAAATCTCATCAAGAGTCCAAACGAAATGCGGTAAATCGATTCTGTTCATCGTTAAACAAGGGCACATTTCCGGATTTAAGGATTCAACAGATTGATCCGGATAAAGTTTTTTCAGCCTTTTGACTAAGTTCATCTCTGTGCCTATGGCCCATTTTGTGCCAGCAGGAGCTTGACTGACCTGCTCAATAATAAACCTTGTGGACCCTGCAAGGTCTGCTGCTTGTGTGACTTCCCAGGAGCATTCAGGATGAACAAGAATCTTACGGTCAGGCTCCTTTTCCCGACTCTGATTGACATGTTCAATTCTGAAATTTTCATGGACAGAACAATGGCCTTTCCAAAGAATCATCTGCACCCTGTCTTTTGGAATTTCTTCCTCCACTACATCAAGAATAGGATTCCACACGACCATGTTTTCTAGTGGGATCCCCAACTCATAAGCCGTGTTCCTTCCAAGATGCTGATCCGGCAGAAAAAGGATCCGTTTCTTTTGAGCAAAGGCCCATTTTAGAACCTCTTTAGCATTTGAAGAAGTCACCGTAGCTCCCCCGTGGTTCCCTACAAAGGCTTTTATCTCTGCGGATGAATTGACGTAAGTGAGAGGGATAATAGTATCTCCGTAGTAAGCCGTTAATTTCTCCCATGCTCTAACAGTCTGATTTTTGTCGGCCATGTCGGCCATTGAACAGCCTGCCCTCAAATCGGGAAGCAGAACACTTTGCCCGTCATTCGTTAAGATATCAGCGGTTTCAGCCATGAAATGCACACCGCAGAACACAATAAAGGAAGAATGCTGATTATTAGCCGATACTTGAGCAAGCTGCAGCGAATCTCCTGTTACATCAGCAAACTGTATGACATCGTCTCTCTGATAATGATGCCCGGGAATAAATAAATCTTTTCCTAATTGCTTTTTTCTCTGATGAGCCCGGGCGATAAGTTCTTTGTCACTCGCTTCCTTGTAACCTGGAGGCAGTTGCGGCTGAACTTCCTGAAATAAATCTGTTTTAAACATAGCTGGTCCTCTCCTTTACTAAAATATCCAGACTAATATCCACTGAGCCGGCAGAGTGAGTCAGGGCGCCAATGGAAATGACATCTGCTCCTGTCTGCGTGAATGCCTCAATCTGACTGATGGTCACACCGCCGGATATTTCAACAGTAATATGGGAAGGAATCATTTTGCACCAGTCTGCAGCCTGCTGAGGACCGCAATTATCCAGCATAATAACATCCGCTTCAGCTGCTACTGCTTCTTTCACCTGATCCGTATTTTCGACTTCAACTTCTATTTTCACCATATGGCCGCCCGCTTGTTTTGCTTTTTTAATAGCAGTTGTGACTGATCCCGCACGGGCAATGTGATTATCTTTTATGAGAAATGCATCATCCAGGCCAAAACGGTGGTTAATCCCTCCACCGCACCGGACCGCATACTTTTCCAGCATTCTGAGGCCTGGGGTTGTTTTTCTTGTATCACTTATCTTTACTTGTGTACCCGCTGTACGGGATACTGCCTCATGCGTCATGGCTGCAATTCCTGATAATCGCTGAACGAGATTTAGAATCACCCTTTCAGTACTGAGAATGCAAGTGACAGGTCCTTTAACTTTTAATAATGTCTTGCCGGCACTGAAGGATTCACCATCCCGGACAAATAACGTAAAGCCCAGTTCAGGATAAAGCTCTTTCACAGCATTAATAATCTCTTCCCCGCAAAAAACACCGGGGGCTTTTGCGACAAATACCCCTTCGCCTTGTTCATCTTTAAAAATAGCGTTAGAAGTGATGTCACCGTAACCTATATCTTCCGAGAAAAAATCAGCTAATTGTTGTTTCAGCAAAAACCTGTTCATTAACGCCTCTCCCCTTCCCGTCTTCTCTGAAATGAGCCCCGCAGCTATGCTCGTTTTTTAAAGCAGCTTTTGCAATTAACCATGCCGAAAGGAGCATACTTCTCTGTTCAATCATTTCTTTATTAAATAGAGAGCTGGAATCAATGGAAGAAGATTTAAATTCATACACTTCAGCCCATGAAATAAAATCCTGAAGATCTTCTCTATTCCGGCAGACTCCGAGTGCAGAGGATACCTTCCTGCGGATGACTTCCTTCCCTGGAAGCCTGGTTAATCCGCCGTCATGAATGTCCTGTAATTTTATGCTCACCTTCCTTGCATGAAAAGGAGCCGGGTGGCTCAATATATACTCTCCTGTTCTTTCACCGAAAACTACTGCTTCAAGCAGAGAATTGCTGGCGAGCCGGTTTGCTCCATGAACCCCATTCCCGGCTGCTTCCCCTACCGCATATAATCCTGGAACAGTCGTCCTGCCATTTTCGTCTGTCCGGACTCCCCCCATATGAAAATGCGCTCCGGGGCGGACCGGAATCACTTTTTGCTTTAAATCAATTCCCTGTGCCCTGCAAATTCGTGATATTTGAGGAAAACGTTGACAGAACCGGTGGATTCGGGAGATATCTAAATAAACATCATGTCCTTCCCGGACTTTTTCATATAGTTTCCGGGCCACCACATCTCTCGGGGCCAAATCTTTCAATGGATGAACACCTTCCATTATTTGTCTCCCTGTTTCGTCAATAAGCCGGGCTCCTTCTCCCCGTAAAGCTTCAGAGGCGAGCCCTGTTGCTTTTCCATTTGAATAAATTAGAGTGGGATGAAACTGGATGTATTCTAAATCTTTCAGAGCTGCCCCGGCCCGCCAGGCCATCGCTAACCCGTCTCCTGTGATTAGACTGTCATTGCTTGTTTCCTGGAAAAGTCCGCCTACACCGCCTGTTGCGAGTATCGTATGCCGGGCAACTATTTTTTTTACGCTTCCTTGGTTACCTGTAAACAAGGCACCTCGGCATACTCCTTGATCTATGAGAAGTTCTGCTGCTGTGAGTGAATCATAAGCTCGAACCCTCCCCTTTAACCGTTGGCCGAAATAATCCATTACTTTTTCCCCTGTCCGGTCTCCCCCGGAATGAAGAATTCTCCTCATCCTGTGTGCGCCTTCTATGCCGTATGAATAGTCCCCGTCCTCTGCCATGTCAAAAGGAAGGCCCTCTCCAATCCAGCGTTTTAACCTTACTTTTCCTTCATGAACCAGAATATTTACCATTTGCCGGTCATTTTTATGACAGCCTGCAATGAGCGTATCCAGTTCATGAAGAGATGGAGAATCACTTTTATGAAGAGCAGCCGCAATGCCGCCTTGTGCTTTACATGAATTGCCGTCTTCTACGGTTCCTTTTCTTACCAGGATCACACTCATTTGATCGGCTAATTTTAGAGCCGCCATAGTGGCAGCCAAACCTCCGCCTATGATCAGTACATCACATTTCCCCATCTGAACCACCTTCATTCTTTACAACTGTCTTGACACCTATATTTACATAATTTTAAACTAATGACAAGACATTTATGAAAGTGGGATATTCATGATATATTTAGATTACGCAGCTACAACACCAATGTCAGATGGCGCTATGGAAACATGGGTGAAAGCCAGCCATTACTATTTTGGCAATTCAAGCAGTCTTCATGAAGCTGGAAACAACGCTCACGAACTGATCAAAACTTGTAAAGAACGGTTTTCTTCAATGGCGGGATGTCCTTCCGAACGCATTTTTTTTACTAGCGGCGGGTCAGAATCAAACCTCCTTGCATTGGAAAGCCTGTATTTAGCCAATAAACATCGCGGAAACCATGTCATCACTTCCTCTATTGAACATCCTTCAGTCCACTCATTTTTTAATCGTCTTGAAAAAAGTGGTGTGGAGGTGACCTATTTGCCTGTTGGTTCAAGTGGCCTTCTTCAACTGGAAGAAGTTAAAAAAGCGATTCGTCCAGATACATTTTTAGCTTCTATCCAGCATGTGAATTCTGAAATTGGTGTTATTCAGCCATTGAAGCAGCTTGGTGAATCGTTTAAGGAAAAAGGAATTGTTTTTCATAGTGATTGTGTCCAGTCATTTGGAAAAATTCCATTTCACTTGTCTTCCCTGAATGTAGACGCCGTTTCAGTGTCCAGTCATAAACTAAACGGCCCTAAAGGGGTTGGTGCTGTCTTTTTATCCAAAGACACTGAATGGGAGTCCGTTTATCCCTTAACAACCCATCAGCATGGTTTTCGTCCAGGCACCTTGAATACTCCGGGAATAGCTGCTTTTACACATGCAGCCGCCGAACATTACGCTCGTCTATCGGAAGAGTTGGCTGCCGCCTGGCACAAGAGGGAACTATTTATACAGGCGCTGTCTTCTTTAGGGGACCGTTTAACCGTTGAAGGCTCTCCCAGAAAAGAAGAGCAGTCCCCGTGGATTGCCGGTTTAGCCATACACGGGGTGCAAGGACAATACATGCTCCTTTCCCTGGACAGGTTTCAAATCTGTATTTCTACCGGAAGTGCCTGTCAATCAGGAAAACTGGATTCTTCTTCTGTCATGCAGGCCATTTATCAATCAGAACAGGAAAGACTTCGCTTTTTTCGTGTCTCTTTTGGGAAAAATACAACTTTGGAAGAACTTCTGCTGGCTGCGGATAAAATACTGCAGATTGCGGATGAATAGGAGGGAATTTCTATGTTGAAAAATAGAAAATGGCTTGGAGATGAGCGCCGAAATGAAATACTTACACTCCTGAAAAATACAGCTGCCCCTATAACCGGTGGTGAACTCGCTGAACGTATGAATGTCAGCCGGCAAGTGATTGTCCAGGATATTTCATTATTAAAAGCCAAAAATTATCCGGTGATGGCAACAAGTCAAGGATATATTCTCACAGAAAATAATGACACTGGAGAAGGAATAAAGCGGATCGTCGCTTGCTACCATGGCCCGGAACAAACAGAGGAAGAGCTGCTTCTGCTTGTGGATCAAGGTGTACGGGTAAATGACGTGAAAGTTGAACATCCGATTTACGGAGATATAACAGCCAGTATTATGGTCAGCAACCGGAAAGAAGTCTATCAGTTTCTGAAAAAGATGGAACGAACAAAGGCCAGCTACTTGTCTGAGCTGACCGGGGGAGTGCACTTGCATACAATTGAAGCAAATTCTGAAAAAGATTTAGATGATGCGGTAGATGCGTTAAACGAAGCAGGCTTCTTATTAACAGGTGAACCCCGCCATTAGCATGTAGAGCTTACCAGAAAGTAAGGATATCCAAGATCCCAATGGCAATCATAAACGTGCCGGCTGTCCTTTGAACATAAAGGCCGATCCGACGGCCTTTTTTCATGACCTTTCCACTTAAACCCAAATACCAGATGGCAAAAATAACAAACAGAAACGGGATGGAAGTCCCAATTGCAAATAAACTCGGCAGGACAGCGCCATACCCTGTTGCTAAAGTCAGTGGCATTAATAATACGAAAAACAGGATAAACATTGTTGGACAAAAGCCCAGGGAAAAACTGAAACCAAGCATAAAAGCTCCCCATTTCCCTTTCCGTTTTTTATTGCCGGACGGTTTCCACAGCTGCAGATTCCAGCGCATCGTAAAAAAGCCAAGCATATAAATCCCAATAAGGATAAGGACTGGTCCCAGTATTTTTCTCATCGGCTCAAAAAATAACGGCAATTGCTGCTGGAATTCCTGTCCAAGCAGAAAGACAATCAAACCTAATCCTGAAAAAGCAACGATTTTTCCAAAGACGTAGAAGAGGGTATCTGACCAGGAAATACCTTCTTTAAGTGAATTCGTACCGTATAAAGTAATGGCGCTTATGTTCCCCGAAAACTGGCAGGGGGCTAAGGCACCGACTAATCCAAGCAGCAAAGCAAACAGCAACGGAACGGACTCCATGCTGTTTGCTGCATTCATAAACGGCTCCCGCAGAAACTGGCTGATTCCTTCTATAAATTCAAACATGGAGGACACTCCTTCCGGGAGGTATTATTCAATGTGATTTTAGCATATTCCAATCTGTATGATAGGATATAAATGTGAACTTTTTGCAAGGTTTTTCAATAGTTATAAAATCGTTAAAAACCGAAACAGGCAAGATAACGTCTCTAATAGTTTATCAGATTGGACATAAAAGGAGAATTTATATGCGGCTCGTTTTATTTGGCGCAACTGGAAGAGTAGGAAAAGACGTTTTAAAATTGGCTTTGGCAGATGGGCATGAGGTTACAGCTTTCGTCCGTTCAGCCGCTCGGCTGCCACAAAGCCTTTCCGGAAACAGAATGTTAAAAATCCACCAAGGGGACGTGTTAAACAAGTCAGATGTCGAAGATGTGATGTCGGGCGGCTATGATCTCGTCTTCAGTGCCTTATCTACTGATAAATCATCTACCCTTTCCAAAGGAGTCCCTCATATTATAAACGCCATGTATAAACACGGCATAAACAGGTTCATATCCATTGGCACTGCAGGAATACTGCAAGCCCGTTCTGCTCCCGCCCTTTACCGCTTTCAATCAAGCGAATCCAGGCGGAAAAGCACAGCTGCGGCTGAAGAACACCTTGCTGTTTATAAGTCCCTGGAAAAAAGTACGCTGGACTGGATAATATTCTGCCCTACTTATTTGCCAGACGGTGAAGCCACTGGAAATGTTATATATGAATTGGATAAACTTCCGGAAAACGTCAAAAAAATATCAGTCGGTAATACGGCTCAGTTTTCTTATTCTCAAATGTTTAATGACTCATTTACAAGGCATCGGATCGGTATTGGCGAGACCGAATAGGGGAAAACCCTCGGGTAAAGGAAACACAGCGAACTTCCACACGGATGTGGTGACTTCGGCGTTTTCACAGGACGTGAAGGGGTTAGCCGAAGATCCCTGCGACGATGTTGCACTTATGCCTGTGGTGTAAGCCTTCGCCGAGAGTGAACCCACAGATTAAATTATTAGTGTACAAGCCCCTGGGCAAGCGTCCGCCTGGCGGACTGAAATCACTCCTTTTCTCAAAAAAAACAGCCGAACAAAATTCGAAAATTTTGTTCGGCTTTCTTTATGATTACTATTCTTTTGTCCCAGCCTCTTCTTTCCCTCACTATTAACCTGCCGATTCTCTTATGGCCCCTTTTTGGAGCTGGTACATGTTGTAATAACGCCCCTTCACGTCCATCAGTTCATCATGGCTTCCCCGCTCGACTATTTCCCCTCGGTTTAAGACCATAATCTGATTGGCCTGCCTGATTGTTGACAGACGGTGGGCAATCACAAACGTGGTTCGGCCTTCTTTTACAACTTCAAGTGCTTTTTGAATAACTTCTTCTGTTTCAGTGTCAATATTAGCTGTGGCTTCATCCAATATCAATATAGGTGGATTAAATACGAGGGCCCTCGCAAATGATATCAATTGGCGTTGTCCGGCGGATAACGTACTTCCTTTCTCTTTTACTTCTTCATCAATTCCACCAGGCAGCGAGTCAAGCATATTTCCTGCCCCTACCTTGCGTAGAGCGTCTATGATTTGCCCGCGTGAAATAGAAGGGTCGTTCATACTCACATTTGAGGCAATGGTGCCTGTAAACAGGAAAGGGTCCTGAAGCACAATAGCCATATGTTCCCTTAATTCCTGCTTTGTCATTGAATGAATGTCAACACCATCCACTGTAATTTCACCTGCCTGGTGATCATAGAACCGGAAAAGAATATTCATAATTGAACTCTTACCGGAGCCCGTATGCCCCACAAAAGCCGTTGTCTCACCTTGACTGGCCGAAAAAGAAATATTTTTCAGAACGTACTGATCTTTCTCATAAGCAAATGAGACATCTTTAAACTCTACCTCTCCTTTAAAACGTGGCCGCCTTTCTTCTGTTAATGGTATGCCTGTTTCATCCATTAAATTAAACACCCGCTCTCCGGCAATTCTCGCTTCTTCCAGTTGGGCGAGCTGATTGACAATGCCGTTCAACGGTTCAAAGAGCCGGTTTATATAATCTACAAAAGCGTAGACGACTCCAAGGCTGAAAACCATCCCTACACCTATAGAACCACCGCCGAAATACCAGATTAAAGCAACAAACCCCGCATTTCTAAAGAAATTCAATAAATTAAAAGACGTCATGGCATTTAACGTAAGAAGTTTATTGTTATATTTAAAGTGTTCCTGATTCAGTTTTTCAAATTCGCCGGTAATTTCTTTTTCACGGCCAAATGCCTGAATGATCGGCATGCCTTGGATGTTCTCGTTAATTTTCCCATTAATATCGCTTAGCTTTTCACGGATCACTCGATTATATTTTCCGGCATACTTGCGGTACAAGGTCATCCAGACAATCAATACAGGAATGATCGTCAAAGCAGCCAAGGCCAGTCTGGAGTCGAGAATAAACAGGGCTGTAAAGATACCCGCCATATAAACCAGACTTGTAAAGAAGGTAGCTAATACACGGACATAAAGCTCTCTGATCGCCTCAGTGTCATTAGTAATTCTTGAAACAATCTTCCCCGTCGGCATACTGTCGAAGTACTGAACCGGCAGTTCATGGACTTTCGCAAAAACGTCTTCTCTCATTTTCTTAATAATCCTGTTTGCAGATGTCTGCAGCCAGAAACTCTGATAGTAATGGAACACCGAAGAAATTAAAATCAGAAGAAGGTACCCTCCCATCAACAGCAGCAGATACGGTATTTCCTGCTGGAAAAATGAATAAATTTCTGCCTGTGTCATAGGTGCAGCTTCATAGACTGCCGAATCGTCCCCTCTTGTAATAGTCATTTCGTGATTTTCATAGTTTCGTTCTCCGTCAAATTCTACAGGACTGTCAATAAAATAATAGGTGAGGCCGACTTGAAGCAGGTTAACCTCCCGATCCGCCTGCCAGTCTGCTTCCATACGGTCGGAACGAACAAATTCCCTGCCCTTGTAGCTGACATCTCCTTCTTCCACTTCGACCCAAGGCTGTTCAATACCGATAATATGATTATCAATCATCGTTTTAGCAATAAACGGACCGGTTAATTCCGCAGCAGCAGCAATCGCCAGAAAGAAGAGTGCAAGTAAAATCGTTCGTTTGAATTGAACGGCGTATTTTATGAGCCTTTTATCTGCATCTTTCATGAGGCAGGCACCTCCTCTTCTTCTGTCTCTGCATTGGCGGATTGCTGTTTTGCATATTGTTCAGCGTACCAGCCTTCTAGTTTTATCAGGTCTTCGTGTGTTCCTGCTTCAGCGACTCTGCCGTGGTCCATAACAAGGATGAGATCGGCATGCCTGACAGCCGACATCCGGTGGGCAGCAATAAATGTCGTTTTACCAGCTCTTTCGGAACGAATATTTTTAACTATAACCGATTCGGTCTTAGCATCCACTGCCGATAAAGCATCATCAAGCAGCAGCAGTTCAGGATCTTTAATTAACGCCCGTGCAATTGCAATTCTCTGCTTTTGTCCTCCGGACAGTGAGACGCCTTTTTCACCAACCAGGGTCTCAAGGCCATGCGCAAACGTTTCTATATCTGCAGTAATGGATGCCTGGTCCATGACCCTCTGAAGAGCCTCCCCGTCAGCGTGCGGATTTCCGAACAGGATGTTTTCCCTGATGGTCTTTGAAAACAAAAATTGGTCCTGCGGGACATAACCGATCCATTTTTTCAATTCGCTTAATGCAATTTTTTCTACAGGTATACCTGAAACGAATAACTGGTTTTTTTCAATCGGATACTCCCTGAGCAACTGTTTAAATAAGGTTGTTTTTCCGCTCCCAGTCTTTCCTGTAATACCGACGTTGTAACCTTTCGGAATGTGCACATTTATGTTTTTCAGCACTTCCCCGCCGGACGAAGGATAGTGAAAGGAGAGATTCTTAATATTAATAGATTCCAATTCTCTCATTCCCCGCCCTTCGCTTTTCACGTCTTCTGTATAGCTTAATGTCTCATTTAAACGATCCATTGATGCATTCCCGCGCTGCATCACATTCATTAATTCACCAAAAGCAAACATCGGCCAGATAAGCATACCTAAATAAATGTTGAACGAGACAAGCTGTCCTAGAGTAATCTCATTTCTGAAAACGAGAAACGCCCCGTAACCCAGTCCGATCATATAGCTCATACCGACTAATATTTTTATCGTCGGTTCAAAAAGAGCGTCAATTTTTGCTACTTTAATATTTTTATCCAGTACATCCTGTGTCTTATTGTTAAAGCGGTTCTGATCATCTTTTTCCTTCACAAATGCTCTGATAACTCTTATCCCTGAGATGGATTCCAGCACTTGATCGTTAAGATCACCAAAAGCTTCCTGCGCTCCCATGAAGCGTTCATGAATTATTTTTCCGTATTTTTTCATCAGCCACGCCATAAGAGGCAAAGGTAAAAACGCGGCAATAGTAAGCTTCCAGCTGACAAGGAAGCCCATCATAAATAAGATAATAATCAAAAACACGGTGGCATCCACAAGCGTTAATACCCCAAACCCTGTCGTGAGGGAAATGGCTTTTAAGTCATTGGTAGCTTTAGCCATTAAGTCCCCTGTTTTATTTTTCTCGTAAAAAGTCGGTGTCATTTTCATTAAATGGTTCATATATCTTGATCTCAACGTTCTTTCAATAATGAAGGCCCCTCCAAAAAGCTGACGCATCCAAGTGAACGTAATGGCATAAATTACCGCCATAAGAACGATAAACAGGAGAATGTAATTTCTCAGGCTCTCTTCTGTCAACCTCCCCTGGTGAACGTCATCAATTACGAGACCAATCAGCCTCGGCGGGAGGACCTCTAAAAAACTCGCGAAAATTAACAACCCGATTGCTGTGATGTAGCGCTTTTTATGCTTCTTAAAAAACCAAGTCAATTTCTTTAATACTGAAAACATAGATTGTCACTTCCTATTCAATTTAACTCAGTAAACTAACCTCCGCCTGTCGTTTCCTCCTCTGTTTTTCTAACTCTTCTACCCATTCTCACGTGCAGCATGTTCATCCCTCCAAAATAAATTTTATGTGAACGGACAGAGCCGTTAACACCTGTGATTCATAGACGCTGTTAAAGAGGAGTGATACCTGCGTTTAAATACCAAGGAGTCTCCAGGATGGCAGGCAGCACAAAAAGTTCTATTTCAATAATTACGTCTAACAGTGTTTAATCAGTAATAAAAAAAGCATGAGATTAATTAATCCCATGCGCGAATTACATTTTTTTACAGTTTCAAGTCATAAAAAAACACATGGTTTTCCTATCCATGTGAACAACTAAAAAACTTCTGTTAACAGAACTGGTGTTTTTTAAGAAGGAGACCGGTCAGCCGCAGCATGGACGAGACATTGGTATTCAATTAGGTGAATGTTCATTACTCTCTTTTTCATGCTGCTCTCCTCCTTTCAAAATTTTTAGATAACTTTCATTTTTTATCTTACACCGGGGGCAAGCCCCCAGTCAATACAGTTTTCCAATTTATATGTTGCCTAACCTTTTTCCCCATTCATACCATTCATGGTTCTTTTTTATGTTTAATTTTTTCTTAATATTACGGCGGTGGTTTTCTACTGTTTTTACAGAAATATTTAAAAGTTTAGCCGAGTCAAGGACAGAGTACCCGCGGACTTTAAGAGTAAATATTTCTTCTTCCCTAGGTGATAAATCACTTGGAATTTCTTCTCCATGGATGTTTTCATCACCAAACACTTTCAGTATACTTTTTTCACCGCTAATCACTTTTTCAAAAAAGACCATTAATTCATTTAAGGAGGATTGTTCATAAAAAAGGCCATCCAGCTTATCTGTCTCTAACATGTCTTCCAGTTCCCTGACTGGTTCTGTATACATAAATACTTTTTTGCACCCGGGGGCCTGGGTTTCGAGAAGTGACACAATATTTCTTAACCCGCCCGGCCCTGCCAGACGGACATCAATGACAATTAAATCGAATGCATACTGTTTTAAAGCGTAGACAAGCTCTTCAGCAGACTCACTCATCACCATTGATTCGATTGGATGAACATCTTTGATCAGCTGGATCAGTCCATATCGGAGAAGTTCATGTTTCATGGCTGTCAAAACCCTCATTTTCCTTCCTCCTGTACACATCAGTATGTATTGATGCTGTTAACGTAGCATCTTCGCGCGGCTTATTCAAGTTTGAACGGCTTAAAAACTCACTTCACAATTAAATCACTCCTCGTTCAAAAAACGCTCACAAATTCACAATAATATAAGGGAAAACACCTATCAACGAAAGCTGTAATATTTATTACTATTTAAACAGTGTTAAACCATGTGCAAAATAACACATAAATTTTTTAATAAAGGGTAAAGAGTGGCGTACTTATTTTATCATTTAATACCTTTTGCTCTCACACATATATAAAGAAAGGAATGTCCTCTATGTTTTTTGAAAACGATCCGGTCTTATTAAGCCGAATTTTGACCTATGTTACGCTTGGTTTCCATGTCATTTTTGCCACAATAGGTGTCGGAATTCCGTTAATGATCGCCATTGCTGAATGGATTGGAATAAAGCGGAATGACCCTCATTATACACTTCTTGCAAGACGTTGGGCCCGCGGCTTTGTGGTGACAGTGGCTGTAGGGGTAGTTACAGGTACAGCTATCGGTCTTCAGCTCAGTCTGCTGTGGCCTAATTTTATGCAGGCCGCCGGCCATACGATCGGCCTTCCTATGTTTATGGAAGTATTTGCTTTTTTCTTTGAAGCTATTTTCCTTGGAATATACTTATATACCTGGGACCGGTTTAAAAGCAAGATGAAACACTTTTTACTTATTATACCAGTAGCCATTGGCGCTACCGCGAGTGCTTTCTTTATTACCACGGTAAATGCGTTTATGAATGTGCCGCAGGGATTTGAATTTGTTAATGGCGTATTAACAGATGTTAATCCACTTGCAGCTATGTTTAACCCGGCTACACCGACGAAAGTATCCCATGTGATTCTGGCATCTTATTTAACCTCTGCATTTATTTTAGGGGCTATTGCAGCGATTCACCTTATCAGAGGAAACAAGCATGTTTATCACAAGAAAGCCCTTCACCTGACAATGGTTTCGGCAGCTATTTTTGCAATTGGGACAGCGTTAGTAGGAGATTTTTCAGGGAAGTATCTTCATGAGTACCAACCTGAAAAATTAGCAGCTGCTGAATGGCATTTTGAAACAGAATCAGAGGCTCCACTTATTCTCGGCGGTATTTTAACAGAAGATAACGAGGTTAAGTATGCATTGGAAATTCCATATGCCCTTAGTATTCTGTCAGGAGGGACCCCAGACACTGAAGTGAAAGGGCTGAATGAGTTCGATCCAGAAGTGCTTCCGCCATTGTGGATTCATTATTTCTTTGACCTGATGGTCTTTATCGGCATGTTCCTGGCGACAGTTTCAATTTTATTCGTCGTATTAAGCCGAAAGAAAGGCTGGAACCCGTTTAACAGACCTCTTGCGTGGATGATAGCAGCAGGCGGACCTCTGTCGATGCTGGCCATCCAGTCAGGATGGGTCTTTACGGAAGTCGGCCGCCAGCCTTGGATATTAAGAGGTTTAATGACTACTGCGGAAGGAGCGACTACTTCTTCGCATGTCGGTTTAATGCTGATCCTGTTCTCGGTCTTATATTTGGTTCTTGGAGTAACGTGCGCCGTGGTGTTAAGGAAAATGTTTAAAGGAAATCCAGTGGAACACGAACTGGAAGAGCGCGGAATCAGCCAGCCTACAGCCTAATAAAGAGAGAAGGTGATTTAAATTGACTTATGAAGTAATTGGAATTACAGTATTGTGGATATTTCTTTACGGCTATTTAATTGTGGCGTCGGTTGATTTCGGCGCCGGATTCTATAGTTACTACACGAAACGCACCAATAAAAACCATATCATTCACGACATTATTCAGCGTTATTTATCGCCCGTCTGGGAAGTTACAAACGTGTTTCTTGTATTCTTCTTTATAGGTATTGTAGGCTTCTTCCCTGCTACCGCCTTTTATTATGGAACGGCATTGTTAATCCCCGGGAGTGTGGCGATAATTCTGCTTGCTATTCGGGGCTCTTACTATGCCTTTGCCACGTATGGCGCACATGAAAGCAAAATATACACCTTTTTATACGGAGCGACGGGGCTTTTAATTCCTGCATCCTTAACGACTGTATTAACTATCTCCGAAGGCGGGTACATTTCGTATGAAGACGGAAATGTTCAGCTGCTCTACGGAGAATTGTTTGGGAGTCTTTATTCCTGGGGCGTTGTTCTTCTGGCGATTGTAAGTGTCTTGTTTATCTCAGCTTCTTTCTTAACTTATTACGCCTCGCGGGCTAAAGACAGAAACGCACTGGCCTTGCTTAGAAAGTACGCTCTTATTTGGTCTTTTCCCTCTATAGGAATGGGGGTCGTTGTCTTTTTATTGTTAAGCCAAAGAAACGCCGAACATTTTCAGAACATGGTAGATATCTGGTGGGTTTTCGCTTTGTCATTAGCAGCGTTTGCCGCAGCCACATATTTGATCTGGCAGAAAAAAGCATTGGGCGTTGCCTTTATCATGGTGATGATTCAGTATTTCCTGGCTTTCTTCGGCTACGGCGCCTCCCACCTTCCTTACCTGCTGTATCCGTATTTAACCATTTATGACGGATTTACGAATGAAACGATGGCGATCGCTCTCATTGCGGCATTTATTGGCGGTCTTGCTATGCTTATCCCTTCATTATATTTATTGATGAAACTGTTTTTGTTTGATGCCGATTATATCGAAGGTAAAAAATAACTGAAGTTAAGGAGGTCAACTTATGGATCTGCACTGGTTTTTAATTATGGTAGCCCCGCCAGCAATGGTTATTGTCACAATTATAGGTCTGTTTTGGTGGGGCGCTAAAGGAAACCCTCCTTCATTTATTTCTGAAGAGGAAAACAACATCCGAAAAAGAAACAAGCGGGACAGCTGACCTTCCCCTGATCCTTTTTAGAGAAGAAAAAAGGCGGTATGAACCTCAAAAGAGTTTCATACCGCCTTTTTGGTTATTCCTCTGACAAAATATCGCTTATATCTTCAAGTGTCTCATTTGTTAAATTAACATCAATCGCTCTTATGTTTTCTTCCACTTGTTCAGGCCGGCTTGCACCAATAAGGGCGCTTGCTATATTTTCCTGTCTGAGAACCCAAGCCAGAGCAAGCTGTGACAATTTAATATTATAATCAGCCGCTATCCCGCTCAGTTTCTCGACTTTATCCAGTTTTTCATCTGTCAGGAAGCGGTCAATAAACTTTTTCTGTTCCGGGTTTGAAGCTCTGCTGCCTTCAGGAATTTTTCCGCCTTTTCGATATTTCCCAGTTAGTACCCCCTGGGCCAGAGGTGAAAAAACAACTTGTCCAATGCCGTGCTTTTCGCCGACTGGTATGACCTCTTTTTCTATATACCTGTTCAGCATATTATAGACCGGCTGATTGACAACAATCCGGTCCAGAAGTTTCCGGTCAGCAATTCTCACAGCCTCTTCTAGTTGTGCCGCTGACCATTCACTGACACCGGCATAAAGTATTTTACCTTGGCGGATGAGATCATCAATAGCTTTGAGCGTCTCTTCCACCGGCGTTTCAGGGTCATATCGGTGACAATAAAAGATATCCACATAGTCGAGTCCTAACCTCTTCAAGCTCGCATGCAGCTGTTCAAATATATGTTTTCTGGACAGCCCTTTATCATTCGGCCCTTCTCCCATCGGCCCAAAAACCTTGGTGGCGAGCACATACGATTCTCTTGGATATTTTCTTAAAGCTTCACCGACTACTTTTTCTGCTTCTCCCCGGTTATAGACATTGGCTGTATCAAAAAAGTTTACTCCTGCTTCATAAGCAAAATCAATGGTTTTTACAGCCCCGTCCCGTTCAACGCTGTCTCCGTATGTCAGCCAGCTTCCCAGGCTGATTTCACTCACTTTTAAGCCTGACTTTCCCAATCGGCGATAATTCATTTTAATCCTCCTTTACTTTAACAAGCATATAGTCAGTTCAATTTGTAAACGCGTGCTTCATATGGCCGAAGCGTGAAGCTGGAAATACTTTCGCTTTCTTTCACCTCATAGTTACTAATAAGCAGTGTTTTATGATCAAATGCAATGTCTTCAGGCAACTCGAATACCGGCTCCCCTGCAAAGAAATTTAAGATGACTAACAATTTTTCTCCGTTTATAGACCTCGTATAAACATAAAGTTCTTCATGGTCTGCCATGTACAGCTCATAAGACCCGTAAACGATCACATCTTCCTGCTTACGAAGTTCGATCAATTGTTTATAATAGTTAAAGATAGAATCCGGATCGGACATTTGCTGTTTTGCATTAATTTCCCTGTAATTTGGATTCACTTTGATCCATGGCGTGCCTGTCGTAAACCCGCCGTTTTCGGAATCATCCCATTGTACAGGAGTCCTCGCATTATCACGTCCGGTGGTCCATATTTTATTCATTACTTCTTCATGTGAATAGCCCCGCTCTTCCGTATATTCTTTATACATATTGTGAATTTCCACATCACGGTAATCCTCTATTGAAGGAAAGCGGACATTCGTCATTCCGAGTTCTTCTCCCTGGTAAATATACGGCGTCCCTCTCATCGTATGAAGGTAAGTCGCTAACAGCTTCGCAGAATGTTTATGGTAGTGCTTATCATCTCCAAACCTTGATACTTGCCGTGGTTGGTCATGATTATTAAAATACAGGCTATTCCACCCTCCGCCTTCCATTTCTTTATCCCACTTTGTCATAATATGTTTCAATTCCGGCAGTTCCCACTGCCGCGTCTCCCATTTCCCTGCATGCGTGCCGGGCTGGGCATCCACTGCCATATGTTCGAACTGAAAGACCATATTTAAAAATCCGACGTTTTCATCAGTCATCTTTCGAGCAGAGTCGATAGGCAAAAATGCTGTTTCACCGACCGTCATAATATCATAATGTTTTAATACACGTTCTTTCATTTCCCCTAAAAACTCCATCAGTCTCGGTCCATTTGCAAAATGTTCAGCAGCAAATTGATAGTCGGAGTCCGGGTCCTTGACTGAGGCATCCGGCAGCCCGGGAGACTTGGAAATATTATTTATGACATCCATCCGGAATCCGTCAACCCCCCTGTCAAGCCACCATGTCATCATTTTATATACATCGTTCCGCACTTCAGTATTTTCCCAGTTCAGGTCCGGCTGGCGTTTTGTAAACAGATGAAGAAAATACTGGTTTGTCCGGTCGTCATATTCCCAGGCAGAGCCGCTGAAGAAAGACACCCAGTTATTTGGTTCACTTCCATCTGGTTTAGGATCTCTCCAAATGTAATAATCCCTGTATGGATTATCTTTCGATTGCCTTGATTCCACGAACCACGGATGTTCATCGGAAGTATGATTGACCACAAGATCCATAATCAGCTTGATTCCCCTGTCATGCAAAGCATCGAGCAGTTCATCCCAGTCTTCCATCGTTCCGAATTCGTCCATAATTTGCTGATAATCGCTGATGTCATACCCATTATCATCGTTAGGAGACTTGTAAACTGGAGACAGCCATACCACATCCACACCTAACTCCTGTAAATAATCAGCTTTTTCAATGATTCCTTGCAGGTCCCCAATACCGTCTCCGTTAGAGTCATTAAAGCTTCTGGGATAAACCTGGTAAACTACTGCCTCTTTCCACCATTGCCTTTTCATGAAAACGCCTCCATTTTAAGTTGTTAAGTAACGTCCTATGTATGTCTTTATAGCTCTTATTCTCCCATATCTGAACGCTTCCGTAAAGTAAACGTTTACGTATAAAGTGTGAACATTTTGTCATAGGAAATTAGCAGAACAATGCCTCATAGAAAAAACGTATAAGAATAAACCTCACCTTCAAAGGCGAGGTCTATTATCTGAAACTAGTTTGTAGATTCTTCCTTTACAATCTGCCGGACAAGCGGTTCAAACCATTCAGAAAGAGGTTTAAAGCTGTAGCCATTTGCTTCAGCTAAAGAGACATCCTGATAAGCCGAAACCGGAAAATTTAAAGGTGAACTTTCTGCCCCGCTGCTGGTTGGCTCTATAACTGCTTTCTTTTCTGACGCTGTTTCAATTAATTCAATCATCTTGCCGAGTGTAATCTGATCTGGCGAAGATGAATTTACCGGTCCTGTAAATTCCTGAAAGCCCGTCCAGTAAAGGAATTCTGCTAAATCGTCTGAATCTACAAATGATACGGCTGCTTCCGGATGATCCAATCCGATTCTTTGCCCGGCTAATACTTTTCGCGCATGGTAATGAAGTCTTTCAGTATAATCATCCGGACCAAAGACTACGGGCGGGCGAGGTGCTGCTACCGGAAACTTTGCTTTCTGGAAAAAAACTGCTTCAGCCTGGCGTTTTCCTTCACCGTAATCAAATTGTTCTTTTCTCCCTGAACGCCATTCATGGGAATAAGGATCAAAATCTGTTTCATTTTTTTCTGGTTTCTCATTAAACTCATAAACAGATAAGGTTGAGGTTAATACATAACGGTCTGTTCTCCCTTCAAAAATTTCACAGGCATCCAGAGCATCATCCGGAGAAAAGCAGATTTGATCATAAATGACGTCCCATTCTCCATCCTGAAATGCTTTTTCCATTGACCCGCGGTCAAATCTGTCCACCTTGATATGATGAACCCGTTCTCCAAATGGGTGCGGTGTTTCTCCCCTTGTAGCTACAGCCACTTCATCTCCATTGTTTAATAGTTTATGAACCAGCCTTTTCCCAAAAAACTTTGTTCCGCCTAAAACAAGTATTTTTCTCATTTTATCACTCCGATCATTCGTATTCAGACAATTCTTATTGGTCTATTTTAGTATAACAGGAGTGAAAATAACAGCGTTCCGTTAATTCGCCATCTTAAGTACAGATATTAGCTGAATTGTCAAAGATTTGATGGAAAGGCCGCTTTATTTATGAGAAAATTTAATAGATATCGCGCTTTACTCCTGGCAAGGACGCTGCCTTTATAACGGCTGTGGAAGGTGAAGGATTAAATTTCGAGAGCGGGGGACAAATGATGAAACAAGTTTCAAAGTGTATGATGGGAATGCTTGCCTTAACAGTTTTGGCAGGCTGTGCAAACAGTGAAGAAAATGCAAGCGGGGAATCTGATGACATTGGCGGGCAGATGATTTTAGCTACTACTACCAGTACATATGACAGTGGGTTGCTGGATGAACTCGTTCCTGTATTTGAAGAAGAAACGGGCACGGATGTTAAAATTATTTCAGTCGGCTCAGGCCAGGCGTTAGCTATGGGCGAAAATGGAGAAGCTGATGTTCTGCTCGTTCATGCCCCTGCTCAGGAAGAAGTCCTGGAGGAGGAAGGCGCAGTAATTAATCGTCATAGAGTCATGCATAACGACTTTGTGATATTAGGTCCTGAGGATGATCCGGCGAATATAAACAGTTTACCTGTTGATGAGGCCTTGTCATCTATTGCAGAAGATAACCACTCTTTCTATTCCCGAGGTGACGATTCAGGAACGCATTTTAAAGAACTGGATTTATGGGAGAGTGCGCAGATAGAACCTGAATTTGAAGCTTATGAGGAAACAGGACAAGGTATGGGAGATACACTCAGAATAACTGCGGAAAAAGATGGTTACACCCTGTCAGACCGCGGGACCTTCCTTTATTTAAAAGATGTGCTGGATCCTCTTTCTATTTTAGTGGATGGTGACCAGTCACTGGAAAACATTTACCATGTGATGCAGGTGAACCCTGACTTGTCAGATCAAATTAATGCTGAGGCTGGCGAAGCATTTGTATCATTCTTTGTACGGGACGATACTCAGAGCATAATAAAAAATTATGGAATAGACGAATGGGGAGAGCCTTTATTCTTCCCTCATTTAATAGACTGACAGACGTAGGAGGTGCCGGGAGTGGAATTAATCTGGAGAGGTATTATTGAAGCTGTGCATATGATTTTATCAGCTGATCGTGAGGTGCTCCAGATAACCTGGCTCACGCTGCAAGTTTGCCTTTTTTCAACTCTGATCAGTACAATTCTAGGTGTACCTGTCGGCATGCTTTTAACCTTTAAATCTTTTCCCGGGAAAAAAGCCGTTCTACTGTTAAGCCATGCAGGCATGGGTCTTCCACCAGTAGTGGCCGGATTATGGGTGACGATGTTTCTGTGGAGATCCGGCCCCCTCGGTGAATGGCAATGGCTGTTTACAACAAATGCCATCGTACTCGCTCAAATTGTCGTTTCACTCCCTATCCTTATTTCTCTCTCTTACTCATCTTTTAAAAAAATAGACAAAGGGACGAGGCTGCAACTGAAAGCCCTCGCTCCTACAAAAATTCAAACTTTGCTGCTCTATTTGAAGCAGGCTCAATTCGGTTTATGGGCCGCAGTAATGGCGGGTCTTGGCAGAGTATTAGCTGAAGTAGGGGCAGCTATGATGGTCGGCGGCAACTTACAAGGGCAGACAAGGATTCTTACCACTGCTATGGTGATGGAGGTATCGCGGGGCAACTTTGAGATTGCCCTTGCTCTTTCTTTCATTCTAATGACTATTGCGCTTGCACTTACCTTTGTATTGTTAAGACTTCAGCAAAAGGAGGCCTCTGTATGACCCCGCTTTTGGAATACAGGAATATTGTATGTAAGAAATCCGGTAAAACTATTATCTCCCTTGACGCTCTTGACGTCCAAAAAGGCGAAATTATTGGCATCATGGGTGAAAACGGAGCCGGAAAATCTACACTCTTAAACGCTCTCAGCTTGCTTGAACTTCCATCAGACGGCAGTATCACGTACAAGGGAAAAGAAGTAAACCTGAAAAAACCACAGCTTCATATAAGAAGGCAATGGGCGTGTGTTTTCCAGCACTCTTACCGGTTCGTCGGTACAGTTTATGATAACGTGGCAATCGGATTGAAACTCCGGAAAGTTTCCCCAATAGAACAACGCCTTCGGGTGATGGAGTGGCTTGCCCGGTTTAACCTTTCCCACCTATCGCAGGAGAAAGCCCATAACCTTTCCGGAGGAGAAGCACAGAGGATGAACCTTGCTCGTGCTTTTGTTCTGGAGCCAAAAGTATTATTTTTAGATGAACCATTCTCTGCCCTCGATGTGCCTGCAAAAATGCATGTGCTGGACTCCTTACGCGACGTTTTAACCGAAACTAAGACTACGGTATTAATGATTAGCCATGATTTAACCGAAATAGAATTCCTCGCCAGTTATTTTATATATATATATAAAGGAAAAGTAGCTGATCAAGGTCATGCAAAAACTGTATTCCAGCACCCTTCCTCTGACTTAAATAAATTTCTTTCGCCCTGGAAAAAAGCCCGTCAAAACCAGGCCTTTACCTTTTACTAATCCGTTATCCGTCCCTCCTCTTCTGGTGCTTACAGGACGGATAAACCCTTATCCTTTTGAGCAATCCTCACATTATTATCGCCCTTCAAATACTCCCTTCCCTCTTTAAATTTTCCTTGACGCCGTTATTTGTCCCTCTTTAGACTATAGGTGTACTAATATCCTTAATACACTTTCAGGTGTTTCTGTTAAGGCACCTGTTAATTAAAGGCGGGGACAGTGATGTTTTTTCATATTGACACGAAAAGTAATGCTCCTTTATATGAACAAATCATTCAACAAGTTAAAGAGATGTGCGCCAAGGGGTTGCTTACCCCTGATGAAAGGCTGCCCTCTGTAAGAGAACTATCTTCACATATGGTTATAAACCCGAATACGGTCAGTAAAGCTTACCAGGAACTGGAACGGCAAGGGATCATCGTTACCGTCCGCGGCCGGGGAACATTTATTTCAAAAAAAACAGACCGTACAAGCGATCCTGGCAGATTAAAGGCGATCAGAGAGTCTTTAAAGGAAGCAGTCATTGAAAATTATTATGCAGGGTATTCCAAAAAAGAGCTTATTAAATTATTGGAAGAGGTATATGAAGAAATGGAGGGAAAAACAGATGAAAATTAGCGGCTTGTCTAAAACCATTCATGGCAAACACATATTGTCCGATATCAATTTCTCAATTGAAACAGGAAGTATTATAGGCGTAACCGGAAGAAATGGGGCAGGAAAAACAACTCTTTTACGCACCATGACCGGAATCCTCGACCCAACTAAAGGCGATGTGACAATTGATGGTTACAGTATATTTAAAAAACCTCAAACAAAAGAACAAGTTATATTCGTGCCGGATTCTTCGGAAGCTTTTAAAAATTACAGCACAAAGGAAATTTTAACACTTTACAAAAATATTTATTCAAAGTTTGATGAAGAGTATTTTTATGGATTAATGGATCGCTTTTCCCTTCCCTTTGTCAAAAAAACAGGTGCTTATTCTAAGGGAATGAAAGCACTTTTCTCACTTATCATTGCTTTCTCGACAGGCGCCAAGTATATATTGCTTGATGAACCGACTGACGGGCTGGATGTTATTGTTAAAAAACAGGTGCTGCAAATTCTGGTCGAAGAAGTAGCCGCTAAAGACGTATCAATCATTATTTCCTCACACAGACTGGATGAGCTGGAGTTTATGGCAAATAAAATAATTATGATTAAAGACGGAAAAGTAGACAGCCTATATGAGATTGAAGAAATGAAAGAAATGTATAAAAAGGTTCAGCTTGTTTTTAAAGAAGCGATGCCTCAAAACCTGAAAAAAGAGGTTACTATATTGGATCAGACAGGAAGAGTTTACACAGTAATAATGGATAGAAATGATCCAAAGCTACAACACATGATTGAAGAAACAGACCCCCTACTCTTTGAAGAACTGCCATTATTACTTGAAGACATTTTTGTAGCTAAATTAGGCGGTGTCAGCAATGTTTCATAAAGCTCTCTGGTATCAGAATTATAAACAGACCAGAATGATTATATGGATTATTCTTGCTTTATTCATTATTCATATGCCGTTTCAGTCAGTTCTGTCTCTGGAAACGTGGAAAGAGAGAGAAGAACAAGCCAATCAAGCAGAAGGATATGTGTATGAGGTGCAAAAATGGGATGTGCTGCAAATATTTTCACAGGGGACTCTGCCTGTCTTTTTATCTTTTTCTATTATCGCTTTAGCATGTTTGCTAATTGGATTAGAAAGGAATACAAGAAGAAACGATTTCACTTTTTCACTGCCTTTTTCGAGAAAAGATTTATTTTTAGCTAAGTGGCTTTACGGGGTTTCAGCCATTTTTTTCTTTCATATTATTAATTTTTTTACAGCTTTTTTTATTATTTATCAGTCTGATTATTCGACTGCCCTTTATCTCGTTTCGTGGATTGAGATTTTCTGGGGCCCGCTTTTAGGATTTATAATGTTTTTTACTTTCGCTCTATTGATTGGAACCTTTACAGGGGAAATGATCTCCCAGGTCGGACTGACCTTCCTGTTAGGTTTCTTGCCTCAAGGGGTGTTTGCATTAATTCAATCTTTTACAGAGGTTCATTTCCGATATATTTTCAGCTTGCCGGACTGGATTAATTATTTAACCCCATTCAACTATGTTTTTAATCAGTCAGGAGAGATATTATCTGTCGTGCTTCCATTAATTTTTACCGGGCTTTTTCTTTGGCTGAGTACTTATCTTTACGAAAAAAACAAAATTGAACATAATGGAGAGTTTTTAATTTTTAAAGTTCTTAATCCTGTATTTCTTACCGGGATAACAATAAGCATTTCTTTGGCAGGCGGGATGATTGTCTCTGCGCTGGCTCCTTGGAGCGCTGATGCTTTAAGAATAATCGCGTATTGGATCGGGTTTACTACATTCTTATTGTTTGCTTTATTGATTGGAAGGCGGATTGTCACAATGAATATTCAATTTTATGGAAAACCTTAATCATTTTTATCTCCCAGTACCTGCGGCAGCCAGGGGTTTTTCCAGTAAATTTTATATAAATAAAACGGTTGCAAAACATGTATATACAAATTATAATAGAGATAGCTAAGATATTTGTATATACATGTTCTTGATTCTAATGTAAACGATTTATTTAGGAGGGTAATTTATGCAAAAATACGAACAGCAAGTTCGTGAACTCCTGGAAGCTATTGGAGGAGAAGAAAACGTTGATAAAGCGACTCATTGTGTGACAAGACTTCGCTTTGCTTTAAAAGATGAATCTAAAGTTGATTCTGAGAAGCTCGAATCTATTGATATAGTTAAAGGGTCTTTTTCCACGAACGGACAGTTTCAGGTTATTATTGGACAAGGGACTGTGGATCAGGTTTACCGGGAAATGGTTGCTATGACTGATATCGGTGAATCTTCCAAAGATGATGTGAAGTCCGCAGGTTCCAAAAAAATGAATCCTTTTCAAAAAGCGGTCAAAACATTAGCTGATATTTTTATACCTATTTTACCTGCGATTGTAACTGCCGGTTTATTACTTGGTTTAAATAATATTTTAACCGGTGAAGGAATTTTCTTTGACGAAGCACTTATCGAAGTTTATCCGCAATGGGCGGATATGGCTGAAATTATTAATATCATTGCAAGCGCAGCCTTTGCCTTCCTCCCCGCTTTGATCGGCTGGTCAGCAGTCAGGCGTTTCGGGGGCAGCGATCTGCTCGGAATTGTTCTTGGTTTAATTATGGTTCATCCTGACTTGTTGAATGCCTGGGCTTATGCAGATGCACAGGCTGCCGGCGACGTGCCAATGTGGAATCTGTTTGGCCTTGAAGTTGAAGCAATAGGCTATCAAGGACAAGTATTACCTGTTTTATTCGCTTCTTATATTTTATCGAAGATCGAACTTTTCCTTCGAAAACGGGTTCCTGATGCTATCCAGCTCCTTGTTGTTGCTCCAGTGGCACTTTTAGCTACAGGATTTATCACTTTTGTCGCTATTGGTCCACTGACATTTGCGTTAGGTAACGGTATTACCGGCGGATTTGTATGGTTGTTTGATGTCCTTCCTGCTTTAGGCGGTTTAGTTTACGGTATCATGTACGCACCTTTAGTTATCACTGGGATGCACCACGCCTTTCTTGCTGTCGACCTGCAGCTCACAGGAACTGGCGACGGTACGTTCTTATGGCCGATCCTTGCTTTATCTAACATCGCCCAGGGTTCTGCCGCATTAGCAATGATGTTTGTGTCCCGAAGTGAAAATCTCAAAGGGCTTTCAGGTACATCAGCTGTATCAGCTTATTTAGGTGTTACGGAACCTGCTATGTTCGGGGTTAATATTCGGTACAGGTATCCGTTCGTCTGTGCCATTATTGGTTCAGCAATTGCCGGAACGTTTATTTCGATTAGCGGGGTATTAGCCTCAGCCATCGGTGTTGGCGGAATCCCTGCATTCTTATCCATCTTCCCTCAGGACTGGGTGCCATTTTTCATAGGTATGTTTATTGTGCTTATAGTACCTTTCACTTTAACTTATCTCTATGGAAAATTTGTTTCTAAAGAAAAAATTTAAGTCATGATGAGCGGCTCTGCCTGAAAGCAGAGTCGCTTTTTATTGTTCCTTTCCAGAAAGGCCTTTCTTTTTTTGACATACATTCTTTCTTAAAGGGGTATACAAAGTTTAAAAGACAGCGTTATTATTTAGTTACAGATCCAGTTTATGTCTGACAGGGAGGACCATTGTGAAAAACTTCTCATTATATCGTATAATGGTTATTGTAGGAATGTTTATAAAATTTATCGTTCAACTTTATTTTTTTAACAAAAGAAATAAAACATGGGATGCCCAAACTCAGGAAAAATGGGAAGAGCTTCTAAAAAAGCAAGCCGAAGAATACAGGGAAAAGGCAATTAAACTGGAAGGCTTGATGATTAAAGTCGGACAGTTTCTCAGTACAAGAGCGGATATTATGCCGGAAGTATTTTTAAAAGAGCTTTCCGGGCTCATCGATCAGGTCCCGCCTGTTCCTGCTGACATATCCAAGAAAATACTGGAAGACGAATGGGGCCAGCCCATCGAAAATTATTTATCGGAGATCAGCGATAAACCCGTGGCTTCTGCTTCAATTGGAGAAGTATACAAAGGTAAATTGATTAACGGCCAGGAAGTAGCCATTAAAATTCAGCGCCATAATATTAATAAAATTATTCATACGGATTTTAAAGCGTTGCGCATTGTTTTATGGATAACGAGCACTTTTACAAAATTGGGAAAAGAGATAGATGCGAAAGCCCTCTATAAAGAAGTCGTTACCATTATCGGCAATGAGCTCAATTACTCTAAAGAATTAAAAAACGGCCAGTATTTCCAGAAAAGGTTTCATGACAGCAATGATTATTATATCCCCCAGTTTTATGAAGATTACTGTACACGTAAAGTGCTGGTCATGGAATGGATGGAAGGAAGAAAAGTGACTGATATTTCCTTTTTAAAAGAGAATCAGCTTGACCGGAAAGAAGCTGCCCGCAGAGTATTTCAGTTTTTCGTCGATCAGCTGCTGGATTACGGCATGTTTCACGCCGATCCTCATCAGGGAAATATTCTTATAACAAAAGATGGTATGATTGTTATTATAGATTTTGGCATGGTGGGTGAGATTTCAAGGGAAGAAACACAGCAAATCAGAAAAATGATCCAAGGATTTGTTCTTGATGATTATGAACTGGTAATCAGCCAGTTGCAGGAGCTTGGCTTCCTCCTTCCCCATGCAAATAAATATAAGCTTCAGTCTTTACTGAGAACTTATGTGGAAATGTATCTGGAACAGGATATTAAACAGCTTGACGAAGAAGTGGTTCAGGAAATTTTTAGGGATCTTCAGGAAATTGTCCACGAACAGCCTATCCAGTTGCCTGCCGAATTCGCTTTTCTAGGCCGTGCAGCTTCAATAGGACTGGGTGTTTTGACAATTATCGATCCTGACATCGATTTTATGTCTTTGGGGAAACCTGTTGTCACACAGTGGCTTGAAGAGAACAATGAAGATACGGGAAGCCTTAAAATGCAGGTTATTAAGGATTCAGCGAAACCTTTACTATCGCTTCCCCGTAATATAAATGAGTGGCTTGAAGCTCCAACATATCAGAGAAGATCGGAAGAACGCCGGCAATGGAGACAATTTGACCATCAGCGCCAGTTGATGATGGCCGGTATTTCCGCTTTAACTTTTCTGCTGTCTTTAGTATTTTTATTGGTTTCTATTATAATGGCGCATTCTTATCTTCTGCTCGTCACGTCAGTTTTGACAATTATTTCTTTTATAATAAGTATCTTAACGTTTATCTTGCATAAACGCTGGGTGGATAAATTTCGAAGATAAGCGGGAAATTATTTAAAGGAGGGCAACCAAATGAGCAACTTATTAAAAACAGGATTTTTATTAGGATTAGGCGCTGCCGTATCAAGTAAGGAAAAAGTGGAAAAGTATATTGACGACCTTTTATCAAAAGGGAAAGTGACTCCTAAAGAGGCAGATGAATTATATCAATCCCTCTTAAAAAAAGGAGAGGAAACGGAAGAACAATGGTCTACCCGCTCTAAAGAGAGAATGCGTTCAGTAATGGAAGATTTAAACATTGTTTCAAGAGACGAACACTTACAGCTTAAACAAAAAGTAGAAGTACTTGAGCAGAAAATCATGCAGCTGGAACATGATAACAAACAAACGAATGATGACAATCAAAGCGAATTTTAATTAAAGCAGCAGTCTGCCAGACTGCTGCTTTTTTGTGCTGACAAGATGGTGAAATTTTTCCTTGAATATTCACGTACCTTTGCTGTCAAGCTATAGTTATAAAGACTGCTTAAAGTAAAGGAGGGTGAAAATGACTATTGAAAAACTCCACGCCGGAGACAAGGTTTATATTATTCAACGAAACCCCCATACACAATCTGTTGCTCATATCCAGGAAGCTTATATTATAGATAATCCTTATCACCCAGGGGAGCTTTCACTTTTTTTTAGAGATGAATATTATCCTCTAACTGACGATTTCGCAATGTTCCCAAGTTATGAAGAAGCTGAAGAAGTCTACAGGGATATTTTTAATCCAAATGATGAGGAGCTGGATTTCAACCCAATTCATGAGGTATACAGATTATGATAAAACCTTTCGTCCCTCAGCTTGTTTATATAGAGCCTGGCGCACTTGAATATCCAGCCGGGGTTCAACTGAAGAAAAAATTTACAGAGATGGGAATTGAAATAAGAAAAACTACTTCCCATAATCAGGTAAGAGATATCCCGGGCAAAAATGATTTACAAAAATATAGGAATGCAAAGTCCACACTGGTTGTCGGTGTGAGAAAAACACTCAAATTTGACACATCCAAGCCGTCAGCCGAATATGCTATTCCTCTGGCAACCGGGTGTATGGGCCACTGTCAGTATTGTTATCTTCAAACGACTATGGGAAGCAAGCCTTATATAAGGACATATGTAAACACAGACGAAATTTTTGAGGCGGCTGAACAATATATGAAAGAGCGCGCGCCGGAAGAAACCCGTTTCGAAGCAGCATGTACGTCTGATATCGTAGGAATTGACCATTTAACACACTCTTTAAAACATGCCATCGAATACTTCGGTAAGTCCAAATATGGAAAACTGCGGTTTGTGACCAAGTATCATCATATTGATCACTTACTGGATGCGGACCATCAAGGAAAAACGCGTTTTCGTTTCAGCATCAATGCAGATTATGTGATAAAAAGCTTTGAACAAGGAACCTCTCCTCTCAATGAAAGAATCGGCGCGGCAGCTAAAGCAGCCAAAGCTGGCTATCCTCTTGGTTTTATCATTGCACCTATTTATTTACACGAAGGGTGGAAAAAAGGGTATAAGGAAATGTTTGAAAAGCTCTATGACGAGCTCCCTGCCTATGCCTTGGATGATCTGACATTCGAACTGATCCAGCACCGTTTTACAAAGCCGGCCAAGCGGGTCATTCAAAAAAATTACCCTATGACAAAACTGGAGCTTGACGAGGAAAAAAGGAAGTATAAGTGGGGAAAATACGGAATTGGCAAGTACGTATATCAAAGTGACGAGCAGGAAGATATTCAAAAAACACTGTATGAGTATCAACAGCAATTTTTTCCTGAAGCCACCATCGAATATTTTACGTAAAAACTTTTTTATTTAATTAGGGAAACCGCGGGGACAAAGATGGGCTGTCTCTCGGTTTCCTGTTTTTTGTGGCTCTGCTTCGTCGCAAGTGGGGAGGGCTACGCCGGTAGCATGTTGGTGCTACACCCGTAGCACCTACCTACCTGTTACTCTTTTTCAGATTGCTTATGCGGCCGTTTCCTCTTCATTTCTTCCTGATACATTTTTAGGTGCTCCTGCGCCGCTTTCGGCTTGCTCGTCGCAGGTGATAAGTGCTACACCCGTAGCACCTACCTCTCTGTTACTCTTTTTTAGCTTGCTTATGCGGCCGTTTCCTCTTGATTTCTTCCTGATACGTTTGTTGGTGCTACACCCGTAGCACCTACCTCTCTGTTACTCTTTTTTAGCTTGCTTATGCGGCCGTTTCCTCTTTGTTTCTTCCTGATACGTTTGTAGGTGCTACACCGGTAGCACCTACCTACCTGTTACTCTTTTTCAGATTGCTTATGCGGCCGTTTCCTCCTGATTTCTTCCTGATACATTTTTAGGTGCTCCTGCGCCGCTTTCGGCTTGCTCGTCGCAGGTGATAAGTGCTACACCCGTAGCACCTACCTCTCTGTTACTCTTTTTTAGCTTGCTTATGCGGCCGTTTCCTCTTTGTTTCTTCCTGATACGTTTGTTGGTGCTACACCGGTAGCACCTACCTACCTGTTGCTCTTTTTCACCCCGTCTTTGGTTCTGCTGCTGCCCTTTGAAAAAAATAAACTGCTTTAGCCTGAAAAGCTAAAGCAGTTTAGCAGCGCTTTATAAGTTTTCCTGTCTCTTTGACAGGAAAGGTTTAAAAGACAGTCGTTCAGTTGCTATTTCTTTTTTTCTTGCCTGGTTTTTCTTTTTTAAGCTCTTCTTCTCTCTTTTGTTCAGATGTATGTACCTGAAACCAGATGAATCCCCAATAAGCTCCAATAGCTAGAAAAACAAGGAGATATATTGTGCTTCTTATCAGTTCGGAAGTTGAAAGCATGACCGAAAAATCAAACTGATAAGATATGATCAAACTTACAAGCATATAAAGTAACCACAATTTAATTCCGAACTGGTAAAGACCTTCTTTCACAATAAAAGAGGTTCTTCCTTCTTTAATTCTTTCTCTCATTCGTTTCTTACGTTTATTCAAAGACTTAATCCTCCTGGCGGCTGCAGAGACTGTAATTTCAATCCCAGTATACTTTATAAACAGCCGGTTTGCCACTTTGCAGACAGCTTGTGCCTTAAAGGAAATTACTGGGGGGACAGACCCCCCAGTAATTTACAAAAAAGTAACTTCACTGGGGTGAAGTTTATCAATTATAAATAAATTTGTATTCAGCAGCATCGCCTACTGATTCATAGCCTATTTTCATATATATGGAATTAGAAGCAGGGTTTTCAGCGTCTGTGTTTAAACTGCAAAAGCGAAAGCCCTCATTTAATAAACGCTCACTCAGGGCTCCTACGCAGCTGGTCGCATAACCTTTCCGCTGGTATTCTTCAGGAGTGTAAACGAAATTAACCACCACTCCATTTTTTAATTCTCTGCCTTTTTTAGCCATTGAAACGGGCGTGCAATGTTCATCTCTCCAAAAGTAAACCTGATTGTTCCTTATTTCCCTTCGAACCGTTTCTTCAAGATTAGGGTGCTCTGTTATCCCTAAAGCTTCTTCTTCAAATTCTTTTGTCCACGCTAAAACTAATGCGATATCGTCTTCAGTTGCGTAAGTTAACCTCCCGGGATTTCTTTGGAAACTTTTAAGTTCCTGCAGCTGGTATATCTTTTGTTTCATAGCCTGCTCCACACGGCAGGATGTTAATTTAGCCCATTCCTCGGAGAAAGCTTTAGCTGTATTTGAGCAGCCTACCACTCCTGGCAGCTCCGTTCCTTCTTCAGCTAACCAGCGGGCTGCCTTTTCCACTCCTGAGCCCGTTCCACAAATAATCAGGTTTCTCGGAGGTGTTCTTACCATCACCACTTCCACTTCTCTTTTATCATTTTCCCCTGCTGCCATGAAAATATCTTTGGAATAGTCCGGTGATCTCTCTTCTTCTTTAGAAAATTGCCGGAGTATACCGAGAGGAAGATTATGGGTCACTTCTTTTTTCAAAAGGAAATCCTCTGCTCTATTTAAAATAAGAGAGGCAGAATCATACCGGGTGAATTTCATAATTAGCCCTCCTTCCAGCTTGATTTACCTGTTAAATACTTCAAGAACAACACAAGAATATCCTTCTAATCATCCATGTCGTTTTATAAAACCTTTTTTTCCATACGTACAAATGGGACCTCTTCTCCATTTGTATGCTGCATAAAGTGGTCAGTCTTTTGAAAGCCTGCCTTCTCATAAACTGCCATGGCTCTCTCATTAAATTCTGCCACCTTTACTATCAGTTTTTTAGGGTCATACCATTTTACTGCCACGGCAAGAGCATAGTCCACAAATGGAACGCCCTTCCCCTTACCTGTTAAATCCGGACGTAACCCTAAGCCAATCTCCACTTCTTCGAGGTTTAGAGGGTTGAATGTATAAAAACCAACCAGCTCATTTTTTTCATAAATCGCAGCATAATGGTTCCACCGGAACGGATTTAAAAACTCATCTAAATCATCCACATCATTTTGCAAATTATAAAATGAATACGGTTCTTCGTATTCCCACTCTGCTATCTCCAAAGCTGCATCATTCGTCATCCATTTCCATTCAAACATTTCTCCCACCCTTTCTATTACGGCAGTTCCTCTTATTCTATTATACCTTTTTCCACTTCTTCCTCCATTATTTTTAAATTTTTTAGGTAAATTCAAGCAAATATTCAATCCTATATATGTGTGTGGAAACAGGTAATTTTTTTAGAAAAGATGTTTGGGAGGGACACTGGAGAGGTTTATTAAAGAACTTTCGAGGCGACAGGAGGTTGTACTTACTTTTTCTGTGAAACTTGCAAGAGCCAAACATGGAAAAGACCGGCTCATAATTTATAAACCGGTCTTTTAAGAGAATTTATTTACTTATAAACATTTGCGTCCAGTAATGACCGTATGAGCCGCCTTGGACATGGCCCACACCTATGTGTGTATAATTTCTGTTCAATATGTTTTGTCTGTGGCCCTGGGAATTCATCCAGGCTTGGACAACTTGCTGAGGTGTTCTTTGGCCTGCTGCAATATTTTCTCCAGCCGCCCTGTAAGACACTCCGTAGCTCCTTAACATATCAAACGGGCTTCCGTATGTCGGGCTCTGATGGGAAAAATATCCCCGGTCCCTCATATCCTGAGACTTTATTCTGGCAACCTTCGAAACTTCCTCGTCAATTTGCAAAGGAGTTAATCCTCTATTTTGTCTTTCTACATTTGTTAAACGGATCACTTCCCGTTCAAACTGAGAAAGCTGACTGGACACTTGCTCTGCAGAAGTCTGCTGTGGTGCAGCCTGGCTGTTATTATTTGTTGGAATGGCCACCCGCTGTCCCGGGTAAATCACATTTGGATTGGAAATTTGACGGTTAGCCGACAACAGATCTGAGAATGAAAGATCATATTGAAGGGAAATCAGCCATAAAGTATCTCCAGATCTGACTTGATGAGTTGTGTTTGCTTCAGCATTTGAAACAAACAGAGGAAACACTAAACCTAAAACCAAAAATGATGTCATAATTTTTTTTAACATCTGTGAAACACCTCCATGGCGATTATTATGACATAAAAAAAACCCCTTTTGGCAAAGGGGAAAAAATTTCCATAAAGCAGATTATGGGAACTGCAGATATATTTACTTTAAATAGTTAAATTTGGATTGTTTTCTTTTATTTTAAGCCCAGTTACTGTTAAAGCCTGTTCAAGGTCACTGACCACTCTCATATTCTCAAATGAAATACCTAAATTAACGATCGTTTGAGCAAGCTCCGGTCTCAACCCTGAGAAAATAGCTGTCACACCAATTACACGCAAGGCGTCATTCAACTGAAATAAATTATGAGCAATAGCGGTATCAATAATATCGACGCCGGATAAATCAACAATCAAATACGCCAACTCCAGTTCGCGTCCCCGGTTAAGCGATTTATCGAGTAATTCTTTAGACCGGTGAGTATCAATTGTCCCAATAATCGGTAAAATGGCAACTTCTTTTGTTAAAGGAACCACAGGAACAGATAATTCCGTTAATTCTTCCTTAGCCTTCTTAAAAGTATCTTCATTATATTCAACATATGCGTGGCTAAAAGCATAAATTGTCCTGTCGACTATCGGATTTATATAATCCACCGCTTGAAAATAATCCTCCACCGGCCTGTCTGTTTTTTTAAATTCTGAGCGAATTAATTCTTCCATAACTTTTCTGAAAAACGGAAGCCCAAGCATCGCTTTATCAATTGCTACACCTGATTGAACCGCTGTTTTTCCAAATGTTGCGCCCCATTCTTCAATAGAAGAATTTGTATCCTGTCCATTATTTTCTAATAGAGTTTTCCCTATCCTATGTAATAATTCCACCATATTGTACTGAGACTCATTTTCATTTAAATCTCTGGCGTCTTTCTCATATTCTTCATAATAAAGGTCCCTAATGCGGTAGGCCAGGTTTTCCTCATTTTCTAAAATTTTTTGACCAAGTGTTGCAATAAAATCCCCCGCCATTTTAAATGCCTCCCATCTTGTTGAATTCTCTATCATATTAATTTACCACAGCTAACTCACTTTAAAACCTGTTTTTTAAAAGAAAACATTGTAATATTTTCTTATACTGTAAGTTAACAGACAGCCTTACAATACAAAAGAATATTTTCCAAAAACGGGGGGGACTGTCCCCCCATTTTTTGGATGCTTTACGTACATTGAAAGGATCTGATCTGGTTTGCGTCGATGCCAAAGTACACCCATCTGAATTGCCTTGGTCTCCAGCGGTAGCCTGCCACAGAAGTGCGGCCTATAAATGTAGGCCAGAACCAGAAACGCCGGCCGTCAACTAAGACCACGTAAGTGTACCGGTACAAGCACCTCCTAAAAGCTCCCGGGTCTACTGCGAACACTCCTATTCCCTCTGGGCCTGTCGGTGGCGGTGTAGCAGGTGGCGGACCTGGAGGCGGTCCCCCTGAAGGACCAAATCCCGGTCCCGGCGGCGGTCCCCCTGGCGGGCCAAATCCCGGTGGAGTACCTCCTGGAGGACCAAATCCCGGTCCCGGACCTCCTGGAGGGCCAAACGCCGTCCCCGGCGGTGGTCCCGGCGGACCAAATCCAAATAAAGATCCTAAACCTCCACCGCCCGTACCAAATTGGCCTGGTTGAGAGGGAAATAGCCAGTTGAAAATTTGTCGATTGTACACAATAGCCTCTCCTTTCCTATCTTTCAATACAGACTATGAAAGACTGAAAACCATGGTGCTTGCCTATATAGCAAAAACCTTAAGTAAAGATAAGAAATGGAGAATAAGGATAATCGCTCACTTCTCATTTAAAAGGAGTGTCTTCTTTATGCGTGGGTTAAGCACAATCTGTAATAAGGAGCTATAAAGCAAGAACCCGCCCCTGGTACATACAGTCCTCTGTATTCCCGGCAAGAAATAAAGAAGCTTATCTGTGACTGGCGGCAAGCCGCTTTATATCTTCATTTTACAAATCAAACAGACCCGGCTGACTTTGGTCTGTAGTAATGATCGGTTTGTCATTTGTTATAACCAGCGTGTGTTCATATTGGGTGGATATTGAACCGTCCTGAGTTCTGGCGGTCCAACCGTTATCATCCATTTTTGATTGCCATACTCCCATGTTAATCATCGGCTCGATCGTAATGGCCATTCCTTCTTTCAGCCTTTTTCCTCTCCCAGGCTGTCCGAAATGCGGAATATTTGGTTCTTCATGAATGGTCGGCCCGATCCCGTGGCCTGCAAAATCCCTGACAATTCCATAGCCATAAGGCTCCACATATGACTGGATGGCGGCTCCAATATCCCCCACCCGGTTTCCTGATTTAGCCGCTTCAATACCTTTATATAACGCTTCTTTTGTCACGCGGTTTAATTGTTTAATCTCTTCAGATACTTCCCCAACAGGATAGGTCCAGGCTGAATCAGCTAACCCCCCATTCAAGTCAACTACAAAATCCATCGTGAGAAGATCCCCTTCTTTTAGCGGCTTTTTACGGGGGAAGCCGTGGCAAATTTCATCATTAACAGAGGCGCATGTGGCGTATTCATAACCGTGATAACCCTTTTGTGCAGCGGTAGCCCCGAATTCTTTTAAAGTCTTCTCCACAAACTCATCCAGTTCCATTGTGGTTATTCCAGGCTGAACCATGGTCGCCAGCTTCCGATGCAGGCTAGCCACAAGTTTGCCAGCTTCTTTCATCAGTTCAATTTCACGTTCGGATTTACGTTGAATCATTACAAGGTCTCCTTTTTATAAAATATGTTTTTACTGTTTATTCCTATTAAGCATCCCAATTTCTCACAGAATAAACTATTCTTGAACAGACCGTCCTGTGAACCTCAGTCAGTTGATAAACTGCTTTACCAAGACTTATCATACCAATATCGGCTTACCCACTTCAACACTTAGATGTACACTTATAAAATGCTGTCATTCGCCCAGTTGATAACCCCTGGGAATTAATGGGGGGACAGCCCCCCCATTATTTGGTTTATAATTAATTGGACACACTTTAGTTTTTGAAAGTCAATTTAATCGGCAAGATATACAATGTTATTATTTTACAATTACTGAAAAACAGGGGGACCTATGATCAAGCTTATACCATTTACTGAAAATCATTTTCCTTTACTTAAAAATTGGCTCAACTGTACATCGCCCGAGTTTCTTCTGAAATGGGGAGGGGTGACTTTTGAGTTTCCTATAACGGATGAACAATTAAAGCAATATATACAAAAAGCTAACTTTCCAGGGAGCCCGGACTTTATTTTTACGGTAGAAGATCAGAACACCGGACGGGCTATTGGCCACATTGCGTTAAGAAAAACAGATTATCATCACAGGTCTGCCCGTCTGGGAAAAGTCCTCATTGGAGAGGCGGCCTCCCGTAATAAAGGCTTTACACCTTATATCCTTCATGAACTGCTCCGGTTTGCTTTTGAAGAGCTTCTGTTACATCGTGTGTCATTAGGTGTCTTTGACAATAACCTTCATGCTAAAAAAATTTATTCTAAATATGGATTTAAAACAGAAGGATACTTTAGAGATTACAGAAGAATTGGGGATAGTTACTGGGGAATGTACGAAATGAGTATACTCGACAGTGAGTGGCACCAAATTAACGAAGAATTGTTGGTGAATAATGAGAAATTCTCTAATAAATGACAGGGAGATTGCAGACATTGACAAGTGTTTTGCAAAAGATTAAATAACATGGAAAACCCTTGAACCTTCATGTGCGTGTTGATACGATAGGCATCGTTGAAGAAGAAAGAATCACATGAAGGAGGTTTTCTTTCTATGAAAACGAATAAGACAATCCGGTCTTTTCAAAGACTGGGAATTACTGCAGTAGCAGCAGGTGCCGTTTTATTTTCAGGTGCCCAGGTTGATGCCGCTGGAGGAGATGGGAAAGAGTTTGGCGAAAAGTTACTATATACTGGTCAATCCAACGAGCATGTTCTGGAGCTTAAAGATTTACTCTCTGAGAATGGCATTTATGGAGAACCGGAAACAGGTGCATGGAGCAGCGTTTATACTTCCGCTACTGAAAATGCCGTTAAACAATTCCAGCAAAAATACGGTCTGTTAGTCGATGGAGTTGCTGGGAATCAGACAGTTGGAGCGCTTTCCGGACTTGAAAAAGGAGACGAAGGCGAACTTGTTATCAACCTTCAGGAAGACCTTGAAACACTTGGGTATTATGACTTTGGTGTAGACGGTATTTTTGGTCCGGTAACTGAACAAGCAGTTATTGACTTGCAGGACGATGAAGGTGTTCAAGACGACGAAGGTGTAGCCGGTCCTTATACTTACGCTGCTTTATATGAACAGCTTGGAAAATATGGCTCTGCCAGTCAAGGAACAGAATCTGCAGAATCAGCCGAAGCAGAAACTTCCGAAACAGTTGAAGAATCTACTGAAGTAACTGAAACAGAAGCAACTGAAGAAGAAACATCCGAACCAGTTGAAGAATCTACTGAAGAATCTACTGAAGAAGCCACAGAAGAAACAACTGAGGAATCTACAGAAGAAGCAACTGAAGAAGCAACTGAAGAATCCACTGTGGATGTAACTGAAACAGAAGCTGCTGAAGAGGCTGCTGCTGAATCCGCCGAAGCATCAACTGAAACAGCTGATGCAGGATCAACTGAAGAAGCCACAGAAGAGACTTCTGAAGAAGCAATTGAAGAAGCTGAACAGACTGAACAGTCCACAGAAGAAACTGCCTCTGAAGGAACTGACGGAGAAACACTTACAATGGAAGCAACTGCTTACACTGCTTTCTGTGAAGGCTGCACAGGTATCACTTATACAGGTCAGGACCTAAGAAATAATCCTGATAAAAAAGTAGTAGCAGTAGACCCTAATGTTATTCCTTTAGGATCTATCGTAGAAGTTGAAGGATATGGCCAGGCTGTAGCCGGCGACATTGGAGGAGCTATCCAGGGTAACCGTATTGACCTCCACGTGGCTACTAAAGAAGAAGCATATGAATTTGGCCGTCGTGACGTAGAAGTAACTATTGTAGAAACACCATAAAACTAACATTAAACAAAAAAAGTATCCCGTTGTATTGACGGGATACTTTTTTTATGTCTGTACTTCAAGTTTTCAACGACTCTCTTTATAGTAGCCCGCTTTGTTATTGAAGGTTTTTTTCATACACTTTTAAATGCTGATAGATTAAACGCAATAAAGGCGTTTCCACTCCGGTTCGTTCAGCCAGCAACAATAAATAACCTTGTAAATGATCAGCCTCAATATGTAAGCCCTTTTCGATATCTCTCAGCATGGAAGATTTCATATTGTAACCTAACTTTTCTGTTAATCCCATTTGTTTTTCAACAATTCCTTCCGCTAAAGGAGCCCCGTTTTCAACCATAGTCAAACGTACTTCTTCAAACAGCTGCTGAAGATACGTTCTTCCCTCCAAAGTATCCAGGACAGGGCCAATTGAAGAGCGCATAAGTGAGGTCATTCCGGATAGAGTGGTGATAAATAAATATTTCTGCCACATATCCTGTTCAATAGTGTCACTAAGCCGGAAAGACGCTTCTGTGCCTGAAAAAGTCTCAGATAATTTCTTTACCCGATCCGTTTCCCTGCCGGACCATTCTCCATAAGCAAGTTCGTGCGTCTCACTCGTCTGTATTATATGGCCTTTCTCGTTTAAAGTTGATTCTATAAAACATAAGCCCCCTATAACCTGATCCTTTGAAAAGAACCGCCTCATTTCATCAAGGTGCTCAATCCCATTTAATAAAGGTATGACCGTAGTATATTCCCGCACAAAAGGTTCTACTGCTTCTAATGCTTCTTTCAAGTGGTAGGCTTTTGTCGCAATGAATACAACATCAAATGGTTCATCCCCGCTTCCTGCTCTTATTGTGCGGGGCCTCAAATGGGCATCTCCGTGCTTACTCTTTATTACAAGTCCTTCTTCTTTCAGCTGGTTCTCTCTTTTTTCTCTTACTAGAAAAGTAACGTCTTCTCCCTTTTCAAGAAGTCTTCCTCCAAAATAGCCTCCTGTAGCACCTGCACCTAATACTAAAACTTTCATTCTACTCCTCCTCATCAATTCTGTTTTACACTCATTCCACAAAGAAAGAGAAAACTCCTTTTTTGAGTTTCCTCTTCTTCAACTCATCTTATAAAGGTAGGATCTAGTCCTTTAAGACAACAGAGGCTACCTTGAGCCGCTCTCTTTTAAGCACAATAAACAAAACAATCATAAATGAAAAACCGGCAGCTATGTAAAACAGGCTGCCGCCCTGCAAATCGTAAAGGAAGGCGAACAGGAGAGGTCCAAGTATCCTCCCCATACTGTCTGCTGAAAACTGAAGACCAGACGCATAGCCTGACCGCTCGCCGCTTGCCCTTGTGATTAAGGACAGAGACAAGGTTCTGATTACGGCATTTCCTACTACAAATAAAATTAAATAAACCGCTGCGAGCACAAGGTTAAAGACAAGAGCCATAAAGAGGAAAGCTAAGCCTGAAGCCGCCTGCCCCAGAATAATCCATCTGTATTCTGTACCTGTCTTTACTTTCCGCAATAAACCTCCCTGAACCCCTGCCAGAATAATTCCGCTGATAAGAAAGAGCATTCCCATTTCTGCAGGAGTCATGTTGATCATATCAATCCCATAAATCTGAAAGACACTTTCCAGTCCGGCCAATAAAAAGGAAGCACTAAAACTCATGAGCAGTAAAAGTTTAAGCAGATTGGCGGAAGGCAGTTTTAGAGAAGGAAGCCATTTCTGCTCCGGCTCTGCTTCAACCTTCACCCAGCTGGCATCATCTAAATTTGTCCAGGCCACCGGTATAAGCAGAAGCAGGATCCCCCCTGCTAAAAAGAAAGGCACCCCATACCCGAATACACTGAGAAGTCCCCCTGAGGCAGGTCCGATAATAAACCCCACACCAATAGCCATTCCTACTAAACCCAGATTACGGTTTCTCGTTTTATCATCAGATATATCTGAAATAGTCGACATAGCTGCTGCATAAAGAGCTCCAGCAAACACCCCGCTCAGGACACGCGAAAGATACATCATCAGCAGAGAATCGAGGTATAACCCAAACAGAAAAAAACCGGCTGAATAACCTGCCAGACCTGTGATGAGAATCCGCCGCCTGCCATGGCGGTCAGCCAAATGCCCCCATGCTGGTGAAGTTAAAAATGAAGCCAGGGAATACACAGCCAGCACTCCCCCAATATGTCCGGCCCTCCCGCTCACCCCGGCAACCACTTCAGGCAAAACCGGAATGACCATTCCGAAGCCGGCATATACTAAAAATTGAATAATAAGGACCATTACTAATGTTTTCTTCATCTTCTTCCCTGTCTCCCCCTAAACTAATAAAAGTTATTACTATTACCACAGTTGAATCATATCATACTCTGTTTTTGTAACGTACGATGAATTATCTTTAAGTGATTGTGTCATTTATTTAGACCTTTCAAAAAATATATATTATCCTTAAAGATATGGATAATTATTTTCTAAGGAGGAAAAATATGACAAAATTCTATAAAGAGAAGCTGGATTTTCAGGACGTTGAATCTATCGAATCCTCTTTTCAGCAGCTTTTGAATGAGAAAACAGACTCAGCGGAAGCCTTGGAAGATTGGCTTAAAAGACAATCTTTTTTATTTGATGCGCTGGAAGAAGGTTTGACAGGCCATTACATAGACTTCCAATGCCACAGTAACTCTGAGAAAGCTAAAAAGGCATTTGAACATGACCAGCAAGTAATTGAACCTTTAGTCAAGCGGTATGAAGCCCTTCTTGATGAAAAAATTCTCTCACAACCTTCATTAGAAGCTCTTGACAAGCACTATTACGAACAGTTTATCAAGAGTAAGAAAAACGCTAAGGAATTATTCCGGGAAGAAAATATTAAGTTGGAAGTGAAAGAGGACCGCCTTGCTACCAGCTATTTTGAACATACCGGAAACCTGACGGTAAACTGGGACGGCGAAGAAAAAACGCTGAGCGAAATTTCACCTTTCACCCAGGTTTCTGACAGACCTACGAGAAAAAAAGCAGTTGAAAAGGCTGCTGAAGCATTTATTTCTATCGAACCGAAATTACAAAACATAATGGATGAGTTGGTTCAACTCCGACAGAAAAAAGCGGAAAACGCAAACCTGGATAACTATAGAGATTACATGTTTAAGAAATATGAGCGCTTCGATTATACGCCTGACGACTGCAAAAAGTTGGCTGAAGCAGTGAGAAAACATGTTACTCCTCTGAAAGAAAAGATTCAGAAAGCCCATCAGCAGGAACTAGGGACAGACATATACAGACCATGGGATACGAAAGGCGTTCCTAAAGGATTGGATCCGCTGAATCCATTTGAGAAAAGAGATGAACTGGTGGAAAAAACCGCTTCTATCTTTTCCAATATGGATAAACGTTTTGAGGAGCTGCTAACTGAAATGGATAGTCGGGGCATGCTTGATTTAACGACACGCAAAGGAAAATCACCAGGTGGTTTTTGCGCTCCTTTGCCAGTTTCAGAACTCTCTTTTATCTTTATGAATGCATCGCGGACCCACGATGATATGATTACTCTTCTTCATGAAATGGGGCATTGCATCCATAACGATTTTAAGAAAGACATTCCACTTAGCAAATACAGGGACACCCCTATGGAATCATCTGAGCTGGCAAGTATGACGATGGAACTTTTAACGATGGATCAGTGGGAACTGTTTTATAATAATAAAGAAGACCTTATAAGGGCGAAAGAAGAACAATTGAAGGGAATAATTGAATTTTTGCCTATGGGAATGGTAGTCGATCAGTTCCAGCACTGGATGTACGAAAACCCTTCCCACTCGGCAGAAGAACGCAACAGAAAATTCTTTGAACTTCAGCAGAGCCTGAATTCATCTGTCGTTGACTGGAGCGGCTATGAAAAGTGGGCGGAAACTTCCTGGCTTCGTATTCTTCATATCTTTGAAGTACCTTTTTACTTCATTGAATATGTGATCGCTCAGCTCGGAGCAGTCCAGATGTATAAACAATATCGTGAAAACCCTGAACAGACTCTGAAAAATTATAAGAATGCTTTATCTCTTGGGGCTTCTAAATCTTTAATTGATATTTATAAAGAAGCAGGCATCCGCTTCGATTTTTCAGAAGAAATGATTAAAGAACTAATGGCTTTTGTCGAAAAAGAATTACATGACCTGCGTCCATAAATCAAATAAACCGGTCAGCCTACTTGGGCGAGACCGGTTTAACTTTGTTAGTTTTCCTCTCTTTTTCTCTTTAAAATTTCCTTCTCAAGCGATTTAAAAGCTTGAATAAACTCCTCCGGATTTTTTTTTACCATATAAGAAAACACGCCCTGGCTCGTATGAATAAATAATAATCCTTCCCCTTTCGGGAGTTTACGGAAAGACATATCAAATATTTTATCCGCAGGGAATTCACGGTGCTTTGTCATTAGTTTATCTTCATATAGATATAATGTCCGTTCATCTTCTATATTCTTTTGTTCTATACTGTTTACTTCTCTTTGAACCTTAAAATAAGGCTGAGTGGCGATCAATTTCATCATTAACCTCCTTTTTTACTTGATCTGTTAATCAGGACAGGTATAAGTTGAGTTTCAAATATGTGTGTGAGGGAAAACTAATAATGCGAAAATAATCGAAATTTTTTCTATAAAAAAATATTAAAAACCTCTTCACAAATTCAGTTATATATATTAAAATGCCGATATAATGAGATATACAACGATATATCAGTTTAATCTTCCTAAACGCAATTATATGAGGTTTATTCCTGCTTTTCGACTGTTTATCGCATCACACCCATTCCCTAAGGAGGTCTTCAGAATGAGACAGACATTTTTTGGCATGAGCGTCGTCTTCTTCTTCGCAGTGGTGGGCCATTTCTTCAGTTAATTTGCCCTCCCTGCCCTTTTAGCACCCTTAATCGGGTGCTTTTTTTTTTGGTTTGTTAATTTTATTGTCATTTTAAATATTCCGGGACGCCTGCAGCAAAACCTGCAAGCTGAACTTCTCGATACACAATCTGTTTTAAAAGTCCTTTTTCACTGGGGACAAGAAGGTGAAATAAACTCCTGACATAAGTCCCTACCCGACAATCGGGGAAATGACACGTGAAAGGAACAGAAGTTTTGCTCCCTGGGTGAGACAAATTTCCCCTTTATAGATCACGATATCCTGTCATTAAACATTATTTTTCCGGCATCAGAAGTCTTGCTATTCTCCAGTCTCCTAAGCCTGTAAAACTTGAAAGTTGAGCGTGAGTAGAGAAAATCTCCCGTAAACTTGTTATAATATTTGTGTACAGCAGACTCTTATGAAAGGCTGTGATTCTGTATGGATATATTTACAGTGCCTGATCCATCAGACAGCGGAATGGGCTATGCCTATATTATTATGATCTTTGTCTTTATCGCTGCATCTTTTACAGTATATAAATTAAAAAAATCTGCACAAAAAAATAAAAAGCAGGAAGTGCCAAAAGCTTACGAAATGTATGAAGCGGAAGACAAAAAACAGTAACTCCGAATATAGCTAAAGCACGGGAAGTTTATTCAAACCCGTGCTTATTTTATTTTCTATACGTGCAGAGTTTTATTATGAAAGGAGCAGGACAGTGATGAACGAACCTTTTAAACACCACAGCAATTCCCGCTTAATTTTAAAAGAATGGTCAGAACTTTCGCCAGGTCTGATAGCTGGATTCACGACAAAGAACGGCGGGATAAGCGGCGGCCCCTTCCACACTAACAATTTAGGTTTACATGTAAATGATAATTCTGAAGACGTGGCAGCTAACCGGAGGCAGTTAGCTGAAGAATTAGGATTCCCGCTTTCTAAATGGGCTTGTGCTGACCAGATTCATCAAGACCAGATCGTTAAAGTTACAGAAGAACTTACCGGATTCGGCACAACGAATTATGATGACAGCATAAAAGGAACGGATGCCTTTTATACGAATAAAAAAAATATATTACTGACGTTGTGTTACGCTGACTGTGTACCTGTATATTTTTATGCTCCTGAGCAGGGGTTTGCAGGGATTGCACATGCCGGATGGAAAGGGACAGTCAAGAATATTGCAGGTAAAATGGTGCAGCTATGGGAAATGACTGAGAATATCCCTGCCGCTTCCATTCATGCAGCAATTGGCCCTTCCATTGACAGCTGCTGCTATATCGTTGATGACCGGGTGGTCACTCAAGTTGATGAGGCACTTGAAAACTGTCCAGCAACAAGTACGGCTCCATACGAAAAAATCAGTGAAGGGCAGTACCGCCTTGATTTAAAAACTGTAAACAAATTGCTCCTTCTTCAGGCCGGGGTACGTGAAGAAAATATTCATGTATCAACCTACTGCACCAGCTGCCAGAATGACCTTTTCTTTTCACACCGGAGAGACAAAGGAAAGACAGGCAGAATGCTCAGTTTTATTGGTGTAAAAGACGAGCAGTAATGCCCAGGCCCTCCCGTCTGCTTGATGGGGATTAGCCATAAGCCTTACCACCGCCATTCAGGGCGGTCACTTAGCACCAATGTTACTTTACTATTAATTATTAAGAAGCAAGTTGATTTTCCTGCTGACCAATGGTAATCTGGAAATAACTTCATACAAGATCCACTAGGGGTGCCTGTAAAGGCTGAGACAAGAAAGGAATCTTGATCCCTTTGAACCTGATCTAGTTTATACTAGCGTAGGGAAGTGGTGCAGCAGCTCGTGATGTTTTTAATCATGACTACCAGTTAATACATCCGTGTCCGTTACGCCATTCCTTTCCGGGAATGGCTTTTTAGTTTATAACGGCACGTCTCTTTCTCCCCGTTTTCCTGTGGATCTTGGAAATAAAAAGGAGGATATTGTTATGACTTTTACTGAAGACTTGCGTCATGAAACAGAGGAATTGTTTAAAGCCTGCTATGATCATCCGTTTGTTCAAGGTATTGGGAAAGGGGAACTCCGGAAAGAGCAGCTGCTTCATTATGTGAGACAGGACTATGAATATTTAAATGCAATGATCCAGACGCGGGCTTTAACTATGGCTAAATGCACGACACGTGAAGATATGGCTCTATTAAACGAAGGGATCTCTTTTATCTTAAATGACGAAACCCATCCCCATAATAATTTTTGTGAACAGGCAGGGGTAAAATATGAGGACCTTCAAGGAGAATCCCTTGCTCCTGCTGCCCATCATTACAGCCAGTTTATGCTCCAGGCAGCATCAAACGGGACTTTAGGTGAAGCCTTGGCAGTTGCTTTGCCTTGCCCTTGGATCTATTTGTATATTGGAGAGAAACTTATGGAAGACTTTCAGCCGGATGAAAACCACCCGTTCTATCCATGGATTTCTTTCTACGGCGCTCAGGAAATGCCCCGCATCCAAAAAACAATCGACCGCTTAGATGAACTTGCTGTAAATGCTTCAGAAAAGGAAATGGCGGATATGAAAAAACATTTTTATACAGCTTGCCGAATGGAATACATGTTTTTTGATATGGCTTATACTGTACAGAAATGGCCGGTATAGGGCCTATAAAGAAGCTGTCCCGAAAGTCAGGCTTTCGGGACAGCTTCTTATCAATCCTTACCGGAACAGCGAGACATATTTAGCCATAACTTTTGACAGCCCGCTCTCAAACAGTTTTTCACGCCAGTATAAATCCCCTGCATTTTTAACGATTTCCCCTCTTGATGGATAAGGATAGACGCTGTTTGAAACCTTACTGAAAGAATCGTCATTAGTTTTCATATAGATCAGCTGCTGCATCCAGTCACTTGCATGTCCTCCTGCCGCGTGCGCCCCCAGGATTTTCCCTTTCTTATCAGTGATTACTTTTACGACTGACAGCTTGTCCTGTTCGGCAATCATCCGGTCAACACGGCTGCAGTCCATTGAATAGACACGATAGTCACGGCCTTTTTCTTTACGAACTTCCTTTTCTGTTTTACCAAGATGAAAGATTTCAGGATCAGTATAAAAAGCCCAGGGGACATTCTCGTAAGACACTTTTCTTTTCAGTCCGAACACCGCATTTGCCACAATGGTTTTTCCTTCATGTCCGGCAGCGTGTGTAAATGGAAATGCTCCGTTAACGTCACCAGCTGCATAAATATTGGCCTGGGACGTCTGTAACGTTTCTTTTACTATTATTTCACCTTTCTTATTCACTTCCACTCCGGCTTTTTCCAATGCCAGACCTTCTGTGTTGGGCTTTCTGCCTGCAGCTATGAAAAGCGTATCGGCTTCTAATTCCTGCGAGTGTTCCCCTCTAATAACAACGAACGTTTTCCCTTCTTTTTTTATGACTTTTTCCACTGTAGAGGAAGTAAGCACAGTCATTTCTAATTTTAATTGTTCTCTTACAGGCTTGGAAATGTCCTCGTCCTCTTTCTGCAGAATTTCGGAAGCTGAATCAACAATTGTGACGTGCACCCCCAGTCTGCTGAGCGCCTGCGAAAGTTCCAGTCCTACCGGTCCTCCGCCAACCATAACCATTCGTTCCGGCAGATTTTCCATATCAAACACCGTTTCATTTGTTGCTACTTTAAGATGCTCTATCCCTTCAATAGGAGGAATCACAGGGCTGGAACCTGTGGCAATAACTATTCGCTTTCCTTTAATAATCGAACCCGAAGATAATTGAATATGATGGTTATCTCTAAAGCGTGCTCCCGCAAAAATTACGTCGATACCGAGACCACGAAACCTCTCTTCACTGTCATGCTCCTGAATAGACGCTACCGCTTCCTTTACTTTTTCTTTAGCTGTCTGCCATCCAGGTTTACCATGTACAGTTAAACCAAATCTCTTTGCTGATTTATAAAGCTGATGAACCTCTTTTGCTGCTGCAATAAGAGCTTTAGAAGGAACACAGCCGTAATGGAGACAATCTCCTCCCAATGTGTTCTTTTTTTCTATTAAAGCGACTTCAGCACCAAACTGGGCGGCTCCTGCTGCCACAGTTAATCCTGCTGAACCGCCTCCTATTACTACTATATCGTAGGTTTTCATAGTCTTCCCCCTTTTCGGCCGCCTCTCTTGCAGGCTCTGTTAAAGGTTTTTTTCCAGTACGGTATTCCCCGAATCCACGGAAAGTAGTCGGAAAAGCGGTTCAGTCTTAACAGCGCCACTTACAAATGGTTTAACCTTTTTTTTAATAATAAAGGAACTAAGCTTACGACAAGAAATAAGGACAATGCAAAAATAATGACTGTCATGTCCCCCGACGCAAAACTGGAACCAAGAAAACTGTAAGCAAAAGTAGCAGGCACTATTCCAATAATCGTTCCAATCAGAAAATGCCGAAATGAGATTTTAGAAATACCTGAAAGATAACTGATAAGATCGAAATTTAAAACAGGTATCAGACGCAGGCTTAAAATATATATAAATCCGTTTCTTTCAAGCTGCTTTTGTATTTTTTCAGCTTTGCCTGTCCAATTTTTTGCTGCAATACTTTTTCCGAGTTTTCTTGCAATCCAGAAAGAAAGGGTCGCTCCTCCGGCTGCACCTGTAATAATTAGGGCCATTCCAAGAAACGGACCAAATATTAAACCTCCTGCCAGAGATAAAATTGAAGCGGGAAACAGGACGAGGGGGCGAAAAATATAAACCGTAACAAATACTATTGGCCCGGCCCAACCGAATTCGTGAAAGACCGTTTTTATATCTTCAGGCCCCAGATTTACATAGCGCCAGTTAAACCAAAAAAGAAAACCTATAATGAAAAGAACACTGGTTATTTTTATTATCGAAACAGGTTTTATATTATACATAAACTTTAGCCCCTCTCGTAACAGGAATATAGTAAACATACCATATCCCCTCACACTAATCATTTATAATTATTCAGAATTAAACAAGGAAATTTTTACTCATACCGTCATGCATTAGCTGAAGACAAGCCCCTGGCAAGCGTCCGACTGGCGAACTGAATTCACTGCAATTACTATTTATCAGAGTAAGTACAAAAGCGAAAAACCGAACAAAAATCATATGATTTGTTCGGTTTTCTTTACTATTCTTTTGTCCCAGCCACTTAAGTCCTACACATACCTTTTCGATATCTTTTTTCCGTCATAGCAGAAAACGATTTTTCTGTCTGCCAGCACCGTTTCCATATGAACCGGCCTTCCCCAGAGCTGGTGCAGATATGGAAGAGTTTTTTCCAGATATTTTGTATCAAGCTCTACCCCTTCAAATTCATGAGTTAAATACAGCTCTCCAGCTTTTAAATAATCCCCGTTTTTTACAGTTATAAATGGGAAACCTCCGTTCACCCTGCTTGTTATAAGCTGTTCACGAACTTCTTCCCAATCTTTATCCACAATTTTATAATCTCTTCCATGTTTTTGAAATAAATACATATCTTCCTGAGCCGCTAAATCTTTTGTTAAATAATTTCTAATAAAAGAGATATCAGATTCTATTTCTCTGACTTCAAAGATTTTTTCTCTCCCGCTGCCAGGTTTGACCCCTTGCCGCTCCCTCATTTCTTCAGTCGGATTGTCATATCTTTTTTCTATGTCTTCAAATATTTTCAATCCAAGGTAATAAGGATTAATTTGGGTTTGGGAAGGCTGGACCACCCCCGCATTAAGCTTTGCGAACTCAATCGATTCATCTGATGTGAGATCCATCTCTCTGATAATCCTCTGATGCCAGTAGCTGGCCCATCCTTCATTCATAATTTTTGTTTCAAGCTGAGGCCAGAAGTAGAGCATTTCTTCGCGCATCATTGTTAATATATCTCTTTGCCAGCCTTCAAGCTCGTTACTGTAGTGCTCAATAAATAATAAAAGGTCTTTTTCCGGCTCAGGGGGAAACGCCTTTTTCTTCCTTGCAGGAAACGGCTTGTTTGTCTTTTCTTTCTGGTCTAAATTCCATAAATCATCGTACGGGCTTTCTTTCTTCTGGTCTTCTTCTTCATCAACCTCTACCCAGACATCCTCCATGGACCAGCTTAACTTGGAGCGCTGGAGCCCTGGATCAATATGTTCCTGAATAGCCAGGACCGCATCAAGAAATTTTTCTACTTCTTCTTTACCGTGTACCGTCTCATAATGGTGGACTCTTTCAGCGGTGGCCGTCATGCTTTCAACCATATCTCTTCGGGTATTTGAAAACCGGGCGTTATTCTTAAAGAAATCACAGTGGGCGAGTACGTGAGCTATTATCAGCTTATTTTGTATTAATGAGTTCGTGTCAAGTAAAAAAGCATAACAAGGATCAGAGTTAATGACTAATTCATAAATTTTACTTAAACCTAAATCATATTGAAGTTTCATTTTATGAAACTGTTTTCCAAAGCTCCAGTGATTAAAACGCGTCGGCATACCGTAGGCACCAAACGTATAAATAATATCCGCGGGACACACTTCATATCTCATCGGGTAAAAGTCAAGCCCGAAACTTTCCGCTATTTCAGTAATTTCTTCAATGGCACGGCCCAGTTCCAGTTGTCCGCTCATTTAGCTTCCTCCTTGTTTTCCGGTTATTACAACTTATGTGTGAGGCAGCTAAATGATGAGAGATTTGCCTAATCAATCACCCATTAGAATAACTTCTTCTCTCTCAAACCTTACAGGGATAACCGCCTTGAGGGTTTAAAACGTTTACCTCGCTGACTGACATCCGTTCTTATAATAAAAAAACATCCGAATCACATTCATTAAAAGATTGGTTCGGATGTCTATAAGATTGCTATTCTGTTGTCTCAGCCTTTAAGTCTTTTTCTATAATATCAACCGGGAATTTCACAAAAAATACTGTCCCGTCATCACCAGTTTCAAAATCTATTTCAGCATTGTTCCGTCTTGCAATACTGTAACAAACAGAAAGCCCCATCCCCTGATGGCCGGGTTTTGTAGATAAAAACGGCCTTCCTAATTCTTCAATTATACTGTCTGAAATGCCTGGTCCTTCATCTTTGACTGACAACACAACTTGGTCATTTTCAACCTCAGTTTTTATAGTAAGAGACTTATTACTTTCCATTGATTCCAGTGCATTGGCCGCCAAATTTAGAATGAGCTGCCGGATTTCTATTTCATCTATCAGAGTATCAGGAAGTACAGAAGCCATTTCTATTATAAGTTTTTTTTCATCCACGGCCGACTGAGCCATGATTACCGGTTTTATTTTTTGAATACAGTCATTTAAATTGTATCTATTAATTTCATTTCTTTTGTTATCAGCCAGAGTTAAAAAGTCTTTTATAATTTCATCCGTATAGTCCAACTCCGACAGCATAAGCTCAATGCTGTCAAGGTGCCCCTTAAACTCCTCTCTCATTTGAAAAACTTGCAAAAATCCTTTTACCGTCGTTAGCGGATTACGGATTTCATGTGCAAATCCGACAGCTATATCTCCAACCAGCTTAAGTTTATCTATTCTGTCTTTCTGCTTCAGCATTCGTTTGTGTTCGGATATTTCTTCCTGAAGTTTCCGGTTTTGAGCCTGGATCTCATTTGTTTTCTCTTCGACAAGATTATTCAGATAACGTTTATGTATGTCGAGTTCCCATTCTATTTTATTTTCATCAGTAATATCAGAAATAGTAAGAATTGCCCCTTTGACGTTTCCTGTATCGTCAAACAACGGAATAGCAGAATTAAGGATTGTTGCTTTCTTTCCGTCCAGCCTGATAATTTCAATGACTTCACCGAAGGTTGACTCTGCTTTTTCTACAGCTTTCACTACCGCCCATTCTCCAACAGCTATTTTTTTGCCGGTGTTTTTGTAGTATCCTTCATAATTGTCATAAATAGAATGGCGGGTCAGTTTAGAAGGGTCTCCCCCCCATATTTCAATAATTTTTGTGTTCATATGCTTAAACTCGCCCTTAGCATTTGCAACTAATACACCAAAAGGCAGGGCATTAATAATCATGTCAACATTTAAGTCTAAGTCGATGTTTCCATCCAGAAAATTACCAAACTTTCCATCCATTATTAATCCTTCCTTTACATTAACTGTCTAAGTCTATTTAAACAGTAAGCTGTTCTTTGAAGCAATACATTTTCTAATAAATTATTAAACTGTTCTTCCGGAGAAAATTACTAAACACCCCTTTTCGTGAGCAGCGACTGTTTTGCTCGGCTGAGACCCGAAAATTGAAAGCGCTTTAAAAAAATTTACAATTTATCAGAAAATTTAATTTATTTAGCTCAACTGCAAGGATGTAAGCGGTTACTATATGACTGATAGTTTTGAAATGTTAGAATTTTTAACAAATAGCTGTTGACCTTCACTGTTTTTGGCTGTATTATTGGCGTCAATATCATATTTGTTGGCCATAAGTTACACACTTGAAAGACTTAAATTTTCCCGCAACGGCCTTTTTTCATTTTTAAAATTTGGAGAGTAAAAACTCTGAAATTAGAATGAACGGAAGGCTAATATTAGTCCTTATAATTTTAACACGTTACAGCGTCTAAACTTTAAAGAAAGGAGTGGATCGGTATGAGCAGCCAGTGGATTTTTCTTGGAGGCAAATTTGTTAAAAAGGAAGAAGCCGTCGTTTCTGTTTATGATCATGGATTTCTATATGGTGACGGGGTGTTTGAAGGCATTAGGGTTTACAGCGGAAATGTTTTTAAACTGGATGAACACCTTCAGCGCCTCTTTGAATCTGCACAATCAATAATGCTAAGCATTCCATACGAGAAGGAGGAATTGGAGCAGATTATTGTAGACACGGTCAGAAAAAATAAACTGGATAGTGCTTATATCCGAGTAGTCATCTCCAGAGGACGGGGAAACTTAGGACTCGATCCTTCCTCCTGTTCTGAGCCCCAAGTTATTGTGATTGCTGAGGCGCTCGCGCTTTTCCCTAAAGAATTATATCAGCGCGGCCTGCGAGTCGGCTCAGTAGCCAGCCGGAGAAACAGGCCGGATGTACTCAGTCCTCAAGTTAAGTCGCTGAACTATTTAAATAATATACTTGTAAAATTGGAAGCTAACCAGGCCGGTGTAGATGAAGCCCTAATGCTGAATGATCAAGGGTACGTTACTGAAGGCTCTGCTGATAATATCTTTTTAGTAAAAAACAACACTATTTATACACCTCCTGTTTATCTTGGAGCACTTGAAGGAATCACCCGGAATGTTATTATTGATCTTGCTGAAAAGCATGGGTACGAAATGAAGGAAACACCGTTTACACGGCATGATGTTTATGTTGCCGATGAAGTTTTCCTTACAGGCACAGCTGTCGAAGTTATTGCTGTCGTTGAAGTAGATGGGCGAAAGATTCAGGACGGCAAACCTGGTAAAGTAACAAATCATCTATTATCAGAATTCAGAAAAGTCGTCAGAACGGACGGTGTTGCTTGCTACGAATCTTCTTCAACCGGTAAGGCTATCGTCAGCTAGTCTGAATTAAAAATTTAATATCTTTAAATCGATGATGGGAAAAAAGGTTTAAGGGACTGTATTCACAGAGAACCGGGGTCGCTGGAAGCCCGGTAATACAGCTTAATCCGACATCCTCCCCGAGTGTTATGCTGAACAAGTCAATTTAGTAGGCATAATCAGGTGTATGAACGCACCTGTTACCAAAAGAAGCAGCAGATAATCTGTCCTGCTTCATGAGACAATATTCGCGAGAGTATTGTAAAAACGGGTGGTACCGAGAAAAGTAAAGGCCTTTTCTCCCCGCTGAACATTTAAACCTGCAGAGCAGGCTCTGAATGTCACGGGAGAAACAGGCCTTTTTATATTGGACATAAATTGGACGCCTTGTCCAACTTACACTATAAGCCTATATTTTCAGGAGGGAAGATAAAGTGAAGGTAGATACTAAGCCAAAAACAAAGCCCGAAGCCGCAGTGAAAACAGGTGCAGATATTCTCGTAGAGTCATTGCTTGAACAGAAAGTGGAAACAATTTTCGGTTACCCTGGAGGGGCCGTCCTCCCTATTTATGACGCTTTATACCGGTCAGACGGGGATTTCGAGCATATCCTTACCCGCCATGAACAGGGAGCGATCCATGCCGCGGAAGGTTATGCGAGGGTAGCAGGAAAACCGGGTGTCGTTATTGCTACCTCAGGACCAGGAGCTACTAACCTGGTTACAGGAATAGCAGATGCCATGATGGACTCTCTCCCACTCGTCGTTATTACAGGGCAGGTTGCCACCTCTGTCACAGGGACAGATGCTTTTCAGGAAGCAGATGTGATGGGAATCACGACACCTATTACAAAACACAATTATCAGGTGCAATCCAGTTATGAACTTCCAAAAGTCATAAAAGAAGCATTTCATATTGCTTCCACTGGCAGACCAGGACCTGTAGTGGTTGATATTCCTAAAGATATTTCAGCAAACTTGTGTACAGAAACAGACCAGTCGGCATTTCACCTGCCTGGGTATCAGCCGACAATAAAGCCTAATCCGCTTCAGATCAAAAAACTGACAGAAGCAATTAAAAAATCGAAGAAACCATTAATTCTAACCGGTGCAGGCGTTATTCACGGGCACGCCTCCGATATTTTATTAGAAATTGCTGAAGAATACAGCATTCCTGTGACATCCACCCTGCTGGGTCTCGGGGCGTTCCCGGGTCAGCACGACTTGTTCCTCGGTATGGCTGGCATGCATGGAACGTATACAGCAAACATGGCGATCGCCGAATGTGATTTACTCATCAATATCGGTGCAAGGTTTGATGACCGTTTAACAGGGAACCTAAATTACTTTGCCAAAAATGCAACTGTCGCTCATGTAGATATTGATCCTGCAGAAATAGGCAAAAACGTACCGACTGATATTCCGATCGTATCTGATTCAAAAGCTGCGTTAGCAGAGCTTAAGAAACAGTTAAAAGAAGGGCCGGACCACGAGGAATGGATGGATCAGCTTAACCAGAATAAGATGGCTTATCCGCTTTGGTATAACAACCCTCCTGAAGAGATGGTTCCTCAGTGGCTCATGAAATCCCTCTACCACGCTACAAGAGGTGAAGCGATTGTGACCACGGATGTGGGGCAGCATCAAATGTGGGCGGCACAGTATTATTCTTTCGGACGCCCAAACCGCTGGGTCACATCAGGAGGGCTTGGCACTATGGGATTCGGCTTCCCTGCAGCTATCGGTGCCCAGCTTGCAAAACCAAAAGATCCTGTTGTCGCTATTGTAGGTGACGGTGGTTTTCAAATGACTTTACAGGAATTATCAGTCCTTCAGGAAAGAGGCCTTCCTGTTAAAATCATTATCGTTAATAACGGCGCACTAGGGATGGTAAGGCAGTGGCAGGAAGCGTTCTATGATAAACGTTATTCTGAATCGATTGTCGGGGTGCAGCCGGATTTCGTGAAGCTGGCTGAAAGCTATAACATCCGCGGCATGAAAATAGAGACACAGAAGGAATTTACAGATATTATTCATGAGGTCATGGCTTACGACGGCCCTGTACTCATGGACTGCCGGGTACTGCAGCAGGAAAATGTCTATCCAATGATTGCTCCCGGTAAAGGAATTCACGAAATGGTAGGTGTGAAACCATGAAACGAATCATCACAGCAGTCGTTCAAAATAGAAGCGGAGTGCTAAACCGTGTTACAGGACTCATGCATAAACGGCAATTTAATATTGAAAGCATCTCCGTAGGCCGAACAGAAACTGAAGGAATTTCGAAAATGACCTTTGTGGTTCACGTAGAAGACCACCAAAAGCTTGAACAGCTGACAAAACAATTAAACAAGCAGATTGACGTCCTGAAGGTCACCGACCTGTCAGATAAAGCTATTGTAGCGAGGGAACTTGCCCTGATTAAAGTAGTCAGCAACGCCCACCACCGGAATGAAATCCAAGGCATGATTGAACCGTTCCGGGCTTCCATTATTGACGTGAGTAAAGACAGCCTGTCCATTCAGGTAACCGGGAAACCGGATAAGATCGAGGCGCTCATTGATTTGCTCCGGCCATACGGCATTAAAGACATTGCACGTACAGGCCTTACAGCATTCGCTCGCGGGCACCAGCCGCAAGTGGCGGAAATGACGTCCTACTCTCTTCTTAAATAAGACATTTTTACAGGACAGTAAAAATTCTTAGAAATATATTAATAAATTTAAAAATTTCAAATTTCAAATTTCAAATTCGAAAGGATGTATTCAAATGACAAAAGTACTTTACAATCACAATATTCAAGACGAGGTTCTAAAAGCTAAAAAAATCGCCATTATCGGTTACGGCTCCCAAGGCCATGCACATGCTTTAAATCTTAAAGAAAGCGGATTTGACGTCGTAGTAGGTCTTCGAAAAGGAAAGTCATGGGATAAAGCTGTTGAAGACGGAGTTCAGGTAGAAACTGTTCCGGATGCCGTCAAACAAGCCGACGTCGTAATGGTTCTTCTTCCTGATGAACGCCAGCCGAAAATCTATGAAGAACAAATTAAACCGAACCTTGAAGCAGGAAATGCGCTTGCTTTTGCCCACGGGTTTAATATCCATTTCAGTCAGGTAGAGCCTCCGGAAGACGTCGACGTTTTCCTTGTCGCTCCTAAAGGACCAGGCCACCTTGTCCGCAGAACGTTTGAAGACGGTGCAGGCGTACCGGCCTTATACGGTGTTTACCAGGATGCAACCGGCCAGGCTGCTGAAGTAGCTCTCGCTTATGCAAAAGGTGTCGGAGCCGGTCGCGCCGGAATTCTTGAAACGTCATTCCAGGAAGAGACAGAAACAGACTTGTTCGGTGAGCAGGCAGTTCTCTGCGGCGGAATTACAAGCCTGATTAAAGCAGGCTTTGAAACTTTAACTGAAGCAGGCTATCAGCCTGAAGTCGCTTACTTCGAGTGTCTGCACGAAACAAAGCTGATCGTTGACCTTCTCTATGAAGGAGGACTTGCCGGAATGCGTTACTCTATTTCTGACACTGCCCAGTGGGGAGATTTCGTATCAGGCCCGCGTGTCGTTAATGAAGACACAAAAGCGCGTATGAAAGATGTGCTGACAGATATCCAGACAGGTAAATTTGCAAAAGACTGGATTCTTGAAAACCAGGCAAACCGGCCTCAGTTTAAAGCAATTAATACAAAAGAAAACCAGCACCAGATCGAAAAAGTTGGACGTGAGCTTCGCGAACTGATGCCATTTGTCAAGCAGCAGTCTAAAAAGAAAAAGGATGTGGTCACCCATGGCTCACGTTAACGTCTTCGATACAACTCTTCGGGACGGTGAACAATCGCCAGGCGTTAACCTTAACCAATTAGAAAAACTTGAAATTGCAAAACAATTGGAAAGGTTCGGCGTCGACGTGATGGAAGCAGGCTTCCCTGCTTCCTCACAAGGCGATTTTGAAGGCGTCCGTGAGATTGCACGCCATATACGCGGTGTTTCAGTGGCCGGATTGGCAAGGGCCAAAAAATCAGACATTGATACAGCATGGGAGGCTCTAAAGGAAGGTTCGGATCCACGATTGCATATTTTCCTTGCCACCTCCCCTATTCACATGACCTACAAGCTGAAAAAAACGCCTGAGGAAGTCATGGAAACAGCTGAAGAAATGGTACGATATGCCCGCCGGAAATTCCCTAAAGTGGAATGGTCAGCTGAGGATGCTTCCCGTTCCGACCCTGAATTCCTTGTAAAAATAATCGAAAAAGTGATAGATGCCGGAGCAACTGTCATTAACTTGCCTGACACTGTCGGTTACACTACTCCATATGAGTACGGAAAACTGTTCAAATATGTAAAGGAAAACGTCCCGAATATTGACCAGGCCATCCTTTCGGCACACTGCCACGATGATTTAGGAATGGCAGTTGCCAATTCTATCGCCGCCATTGAAAATGGCGCTACCCAAATTGAAGGAACTATTAACGGAATTGGCGAACGCGCCGGCAATGCTGCATTGGAAGAGCTGGCGGTCGCCCTTAATATCCGTAAAGACTTCTATCCTTTTGAAACAAACCTGGTTTTAAAAGAAATTAAGCGGACGAGTGATCTGGTCAGTAAACTGACAGGAATGGCGGTTCCCCGCAATAAAGCTGTTGTCGGGCAAAATGCGTTCGCACACGAATCCGGAATCCACCAGGACGGCGTACTTAAAAACGCCTCTACCTATGAAATTATCACCCCTGAGCTTGTAGGAGTACAATCTAACAATCTCGTAATGGGAAAGCATTCCGGAAAACATGCGTTTAACGACAAAGTAAAACAGTTAGGCTACGAGCTTTCAGAAGAAAAACTCGCTGAAGCCTTTAAAACATTCAAGCAGCTGACAGACCGTAAAAAAGAAGTTACCGATGAAGATCTATTTACCATTTTAACGGAAATTCAAACCTATTCAGACGATGTTAAAAGATATCAGCTTCAAGCTTTCCAAGTCCAGTATGGTTCTTCAAACCTTCCGACTGCCACAGTAGCGCTTATTGCTCCGGATGGATCAAAACTCGAGACAGCTTCAACAGGACAAGGAAGTGTAGAAGCTTTATATAACACTCTGGATTCTATGATTGAAGAGAAAATTCACCTGACAGACTTTCATTTAAGTTCAATCGGAAGAGGCCGGGATGCTCTTGCGCAGGCCCACGTTAAAATGGTCGTTAATGACGTGCCTGTAAGCGGCAGAGGCTCTTCACAAGATGTATTGGAGGCTTCGGCTAAAGCTTTCTTAAATGCTGTAAACCGGGCTTTTTACCAGCCGGCACCTGTTAAAGACAAAATGGTTCAAGCTCATACAAATTAAAGGAGGTCCACTATGAATAAAAAGATCGTTCTTCTCCCCGGAGACGGGATCGGTGTTGAAGTTATTGAATCCGCAAAACAAGTGCTTGAAGCCATTTCAGATGAATTTAACCATACTTTTTCCTTTGAAACCCATGCCATAGGAGGAGCTGCTATTGATGAATATGGCACTCCTCTTCCTGACGAAACAGATCAGGCCTGTCAGAAGGCTGACGCTGTGCTGTTAGGTGCCGTCGGCGGTCCAAAATGGGATCAGAACCCTTCACACTTAAGACCGGAAAAAGGGTTGCTCGGTATTCGCAAGTCTCTTGGTCTTTTCGCAAACCTTCGTCCGATTCAGGGTTTTGAGAACTTGCTGCATGCTTCTCCATTAAAGCATGAGGTAGTCAAAGACAGCGATTTGCTGATTGTCCGGGAATTAACCGGAGGTCTCTATTTCGGGACTCCGAGTGAACGAAGAAACAACGGCCAATCGGTTGTAGACACGCTTGCCTACGACCGCGAAGAAATTGAACGGATCGTTGAAAAAGCTTTTCAGGCAGCAAGTATCCGCAGAAAACAGTTAACATCTGTAGATAAAGCCAACGTCCTGGAATCAAGTAAACTCTGGCGTGAGATCGTCGAAGAGAAAAAAGCAGATTATCCCGATGTACAGGTCGAGCATATGCTGGTGGATGCTGCAGCTATGAAACTGATCACAAATCCTGCCTACTTTGATGTCATTGTTACGGAAAACATGTTCGGTGATATTTTAAGTGATGAAGCATCAGTATTGACTGGCTCATTGGGCATGCTTCCTTCAGCAAGTTTGAGGGAAGACGGTTTCGGCTTATACGAGCCGGTGCATGGCTCAGCCCCGGATATTGCCGGCCAGGGGCTTGCTAATCCTTTAGCAATGATTTTGTCTACAGCGCTGATGCTACGTCATTCCCTGCATCTCGAACATGAAGCAAATGTCGTAGAAGCGGCAGTGCAGGAAGTACTGGATAACAAATATCATACAGGTGACTTAAACATTAGAGGCGGCCATAAAGTAGGCACAGAAAAAATGACCCAACTGGTCGTTGACTGTATTAAATCAAATAATACCACTAAAAGCATTATGAGCTGTTATGCCTAAAGGAGTGACACACATGGCAACACCGAAAACAATCATTGATAAAATTTGGGAACAGCACGTCGTACACCAGGAAGAAAACAAACCGGACTTATTATATATTGATTTACAACTTGTCCATGAAGTGACTTCTCCCCAGGCGTTTGAAGGACTGAGGATGAAAGGCCGCAGTGTCCGCCGCCCTGACCGGACGTTTGCTACTATGGACCATAATGTACCGACTGTTGCCCGTCATATTATTAATGATCCTGTTTCAAAAAAACAAATGGAAACTTTGCAGAAAAACTGCGAGGAATTTAATGTTCCTCTTGCGGATATTGACCACCCCGACCAGGGGATCGTCCATGTGATCGGGCCGGAACTCGGCTTGACTCAGCCTGGAAAAACAATTGTATGCGGCGACAGCCATACATCCACCCACGGAGCTTTCGGCGCGCTCGCATTCGGGATTGGAACAAGTGAAGTAGAGCATGTGCTTGCTACTCAGACACTCTGGCAAGCCCGTCCGAAATCAATGAATGTAAAGGTAAATGGACGACTTAACCCTGCTGTAACAGCGAAAGACTTAATTTTGGCTATTATTGCTAAATTCGGAGTTAAATTCGGCACAGGGTATGTCGTTGAATACACCGGAGAAGCGATTCGGAACCTGACGATGGAAGAAAGAATGACAGTGTGCAACATGTCCATTGAAGCAGGTGCAAGAGCAGGCTTAATCAGTCCTGACGCCACAACTTTCGACTACTTGAAAGGGCGCCGCCATGTTCCTGAAGGAGAGGCATTTAAAAACGCCGTCGATTACTGGTCCTCCCTCGCTTCCGATGAAGGGGCAGCCTACGATGCCACTGTAGAAATTGATGCGGATGAGGTGGAGCCTCAAGTCACATGGGGAACCAACCCAAGTATGTGTATCCCGGTAAGCGGACATGTCCCGGCACCTGAAGATGGACGTTCTGCTGCAGATAAAGAAGAAATTGAACGGGCTTTGGAATATATGGGACTTGAAGCACATCAGCCTATATCTTCAGTTACGGTCGACCACGTTTTCATCGGCTCCTGTACTAATTCGCGTCTGAGTGATTTACGCCGGGCCGCTAAAGTAGTCGAAGGTAAGAAAGTCCACCCTTCTGTTAAAGCTATGGTGGTCCCAGGTTCGCAAACAGTCAAAAAGGCGGCTGAAGCTGAAGGCCTCGATAAGACCTTTACAGATGCGGGATTTGAATGGAGAGAAGCGGGCTGCAGTATGTGCCTGGCTATGAACGATGACATCGTTCCACCAGGAGAAAGATGCGCCTCCACATCGAACAGGAATTTCGAAGGCCGCCAGGGTAACGGAGCAAGAACTCACCTGGTAGCTCCTGAAATGGCAGCAGCCGCTGCTGTAGAAGGCCGCTTTGTAGATGTGCGCAGCTATTTAACCGCTCCAGTATAAATCCGAAACAGTCAGGAGGTATTATTAATGGAACCTGTAAAACATCATACTGGCCTTGTCTATCCATTAAACCGTTCCAATATTGACACCGACCAGATTATCCCTAAACAATTTTTAAAACGTATTGAACGCCAGGGTTTCGGCCAGTTTTTATTCTATAACTGGCGTTATGATAATGAAGGAAATCCCAAAGAGGATTTTTCATTAAACGACCCTGCTTATGAAGGAGCATCTATTTTAATTGCCGGTGAAAATTTCGGCTGCGGCTCCTCGCGGGAACATGCGCCGTGGGCTCTTCAGGACTTCGGTTTCAAAGTGATTATAGCACCGAGTTTCGCGGATATATTCTATAATAACTGTGTGAAAAATGGTATTCTGCCAGTTCAGCTGCCGGAAGAACAAACTTCAGAGCTCGTTAAAAAAGCGGAATCAGGCAACTACAATTTATCCGTAGACCTGAAAAATCAAGTCGTGTACGACGATACCGGTTTTGAAGCTTCATTTGAAATAATAAACTATTTAAAAGAAATGCTTTTAAACGGATGGGATGAAATTGCCGTGACTCTCACCCATCAGGATAAAATTGACGCTTTTGAACAAGCGCAAGAGAAAACCACCAGCAAATAAAAGCTGGTGGTTTTTCCGCCGTTTAATACATATAAGCCGACCCGATAATGACGAGCAGAATAAACAGGACTAGTATAAGCACAAAGCTGTCTCCATAACCCATTCCGTTATGCGGCGTATAACTCATGGCATACTTCCCCCTTTCTTAGGTCCTATCAGCTTATGCCATAACTATTCACACGGTATGGGCTAAAAATAATTAACTGATATTCAGCCTTCGCTTTTTCCTGTTTATTAGTTATAATGGAGTATTGGAATAACATTAACTTGCTGTTCATTTATAACTTTATTATAGAGAGGAATTTGTTTATGTCAGTTGACACACCGAGACGCACGTTTGCAATTATATCCCACCCTGACGCAGGTAAAACGACATTAACTGAGAAAGTGCTTCTCCTGGGCGGCGGGATTCGCAGTGCCGGAACTGTAAAAGGAAAAAAATCAGGTAAGTTTGCCACATCAGACTGGATGGAAATCGAGAAGCAGAGAGGAATCTCTGTTACTTCCAGTGTCATGCAGCTTCTATACAATGATGTGCAAATTAATATTCTGGATACCCCCGGTCACCAGGATTTCAGTGAGGACACCTACCGTACACTTACAGCTGTGGATACGGCAGTTATGGTCATCGACAGCGTTAAAGGAATCGAAGCCCAGACGTTAAAACTTTTTAAAGTCTGCCGGATGAGAGGTATTCCGATTTTAACGTTTATAAATAAACTTGACCGTGAAGGCAAGGAGCCATTAGACCTTCTTTCTGAGATTGAAGAGACGCTGGAAATGGACACTTATCCTATGAACTGGCCGGTCGGCATGGGAAAACGGCTCAAAGGAATTTACAGTATTCCCGATGACACCGTCGAAATTTATAATGATTCACATGAGAGAGAGATCATCCCTTACAAAGAGGAATCAGTACTGCAGGATTATGAACGCGAGGCTTTGGAAGAAGAAATCATGCTTCTGGAGGAAGCCGGAAATGAGTATTCTCATGAAAAAGTTCAGAACGGGACCTTAACCCCTGTCTTTTTTGGCAGTGCGCTGTCTAATTTCGGAGTACAGTCTTTTCTTGATCAATTTGTTAAACTGGCCGCTCCACCCCAGCCGCGTAAAGCTTCAGGTGAGTCCGTTCCTCCGGAAAGTCCGCAGTTTTCCGGATTTATCTTTAAAATCCAGGCAAATATGAATCCGAATCACCGTGACCGGATTGCATTTTTAAGAGTCTGTTCCGGGCAGTTTGACAGAGGAATGGAAGTGACATTGTCACGGACAGGGAAGAAAATGAAACTGAACCAGTCACATTCCTTTTTTGCTTCCGACAGGGAAACAGTAGAAAGTGCCAAGCCTGGAGATATTGTCGGCTTATATGATTCCGGAAACTTTCAGGTCGGCGACACGATTGTCGGCGGCGGAGAGCGTCTGCAATATGAAGAAATGCCGCAGTTCCCGCCTGAAAAGTTCGCTAAAGTCACTGCCAAAAATGCTCTAAAACATAAGCAGTATCATAAAGGAATCGAGCAGCTCGTCCAGGAAGGAACGATTCAGTTATATAAAACACCGTACTTTGAAGATTATATTATCGGGGCTGTCGGTGAACTTCAGTTCCAGGTATTCGAGTACCGGATGAAAAATGAATATAAAGTGGATATAGAGTTCCAGCATATGACCCACGAACTAGCCAGATGGGTAACAAAAGGAAAAGTCTCTGATGACATGACAGACAGCCGTAAAATGCTTGTTAACGACCAGCAGGGACGCGCCGTCCTCTTATTTGAAAATGACTTTGCCCTCAGGTGGTTCAGCGACAAGCATCCTGACGTTGAGTTATCTACAGGATGGGATATTTTGGAATGATTTATAAACAGAATAAAGCCTGCAGCTTTTAAACTGCAGGCTTCTTAATTTGTTACTTTTCTTTTGACTGATTTTCTCTTTCCTTCTCCCTCACACGAGCGGCACGATAATGACGCAGTGACAAACCAAAGCTTCCTTTCCACACGACCCGACCCGTTACACTGCTTGCAAATATAAATGATGGCCATGTCTTATCACCGCTTTCTTCAATTTATGAAGACATGATGGTAAATTAATTATATCTTTTATTTTCAAACTATTCAATTAATTGTAGAAAGTGCGTGAACTTTTTAATTATAGGGTAAAGAACTAACAAAGCCACAGAGCTCTTAGTAAACGATCTGATTGGAGGGAAAACATGAAAGATATATATGAACAGCTGAAAGAAGTAATAATGGCAATCCTGCCTATGGCTGTATTAATAATTATTTTACAATTTACGGTAATCGGTCTCCCTTTTGATATTTTTTTCCGTTTTATTGCAGGTGTCATCATGGTCGGACTTGGTCTATTTTTGTTTCTCGTAGGCGTACATATCGGTTTGTTACCTATTGGGGATATGATAGGGTCTGCCTTACCTAAAACAAAAAAACCCTGGTTAATTATCCTTATTGGATTTATCCTTGGCGCAGTAGTAACGATAGCTGAACCAGACGTCAGAGTACTTGCTTCTCAGGTGGATCAGGTTTCCGACGGAGCAATTTCCAATTTAGTACTTGTATATGCCGTAGCTATGGGCGTTGGATTCTTCGTGGCCGTGGCGATGGCCAGAACCATTTTCAATATTCCTTTAAAATATATACTGGTGACCGGGTATGCGGCTGTTTTCACTTTAGCTTCTTTCACCCCAGACGCATTTATACCCATATCATTTGATGCAGGCGGAGTAACGACCGGACCTATGACCGTTCCCTTCATACTGGCGCTGGGGGTTGGAGTTGCCTCAGTTTTAAGAGGTAAGCAATCCACTAGTGACGGGTTTGGCCTAGTTGCCTTAGCTTCCATTGGTCCAATAATTTCAGTGATGATTTTGGGAGTGATTTACGGATGATTAGAGTATTGTTTGAAGACATTGAGCATGTTTTAATCGAAGTAACTATGGCGGTCATTCCTTTGCTGATTTTCTTTTTCGTCTTTCAGTTTTTCTTTCTTAAACTGGAAAAAGAAAAGATAAAAAATATAGTGATCGGGATCATTTTTACTTTTGCAGGACTTGTTTTATTTTTGCAAGGTGTTGAAGTTGGATTCTTCCCTGCCGGCGAAGCAATTGGAGAATCCCTGGGAGCCCGGGAAAATACCATGTTCCTTCTTCCTGCATTGGGATTTTTATTCGGACTTGTAGCCACTTTCGCTGAACCGGCTATCAGGATCCTAAATTATGAAGTAGAAAAAGTGACAGCCGGTTCCATATCAAAAAACGTGATGTTAATTACTCTCTCTCTGGGTGTCGGTGTATCTATCGCATTGTCGATGTTCAGAATATTAGCAGGGATACCGTTATGGTGGTTTATCGTACCCGGTTACGCACTTGCCCTTATCCTTATTTTTATTTCTAAAGACCGCTTTATCTCTATTGCTTTCGATGCGGGGGGAGTAGCAACCGGACCAATGACGGTAACATTTATAATGGCTATTGCTGTAGGTGTTGCAACAGTTACAGAAGGCAGGGATCCGTTAGTGGACGGATTTGGTATGATTGCTCTAGTAGCCTTGACTCCTATCATTTCAGTGCTCATACTCGGTCTGATCTACAAACAAAAGGAGCGGATGGAACAATGAATAAACTTCGCAGAGACCACAAGCTCTTAGTCACTATTGTTAAAAAGGGCAAAGCTAAAAAAGTTATGAAAGCAGCTAAATCCGCAGGATCCGAAGGCGGCACAATTTTAATAGGCGCCGGAAGGGGCATCCACGAAAAAAAGAAAGTTTTTGGAGTTGATGCTCTCTATGAGAAAGAACTGGTTCTCAACCTGATCCCTGAAGACATTCTTCCTAATGTGCTGAATGCCGTATTAACAGAAGCCAAACTTTATGAAAAAGGAAAAGGACTGGGATTCATTATTGACATAAAAAAAACAATCGGAATAGCCCATATGAATTACGAGGAAGAAGTAAAGGAGGATATAGAAGAAATGACTGATGATATTAAACATAAAGGATTTGACCTTATAATCACCATTGTGAACAAAGGGGACGCAGGTAAAGTCATTGATGCTTCAAACCGTGGAGGCGCTGAAGGCGGAACGGTTATTAACGGACGCGGAAGCGGTATTCATGAAAAAGCTAAACTTTTTTCCATTGCTATCGAACCTGAAAAAGACGTGGTGCTCACATTGATTAAGAAAAGTTATACTAAAAAAGTTTTAAAAGCTATTGAAGAAGACGTACAAATAAATGAACCTGGAAAAGGAATTTCTTTTGTGCTTCCGGTGGAACAGACAATTGGCATTCACCACCTTATGAAAGAAGCCCCTAAATAAGGGCTCATAAGAAGAAAAAGGAGTGACACTATGCTCAAAGTAAGGGATGTCTTTACCACTATAACAAATGACTTTCCAACAGTAGCACCATCAGCGGACTTTGAGGAAATATTCACATCATTTCAAAATATGAATCCTCTATTCCGCTCAATATTCGTAATTGATATCGACTGCAGGTTAAAAGGAACTATACCAGTCTCTAAAATGATAAAAGGTTTCTCTTTGAAAAAAGGAATCCGCACGCGTCACTCTTATTCTGTTAAAAGTTTATTCCAGTTGACATCTTCTCACATGACTGCTGAAGATTTAATGGTCAAGTGTCCTATCATATATCAAGATGACTCCCTGGAAGAAGCCCTTCAATTTATGGTTGAAAATAATGTTGACGAGCTGCCTGTGCTGGATGAAAATAAGAGAATAGCAGGCCATTTAAATATTTTTGAGCTACTCCAAAATTTTGACTGAAAGGGCTGGATACATTAAGTATCAGCCCCTTTCTGTTTATCCAGGTAATTTAACTTTAGATGGCTTTTTATTAGGATAAAACGCGCTTGAAATCTTTGGAGCAAACTGAAAAAGAATGATGCCTGTGATAGCCGTGGATAAAATGATGACACTGCTAAAAACCATGAGCTCCGCAGAAGCCAAAGCGGCAATTATAATGGAAAACTCTCCCCGCTGAACGAGAGAGAAAGCGGCTCTGAGTGAAACTTTTTTAGAGAGGCCGTAAATTCTTCCTCCAACTACTCCGACTATTAGCTTAGCTACTATTCCCCAAACTATAAGAGTAATAAGAAGACCGGGCATAGGAATTCCTTCACCGAATTCAATTGTTGTTCCAAACCAGATAAAGAATATAGGCAAAGTCAAATCCCTTACAGGAACTATAAGATGTTCCAGCTGCTCCGTTTTCCTTACTTCAGCAATCATAATACCAGCAAGAAAAGCCCCCAATACTTCTGATAAGTTCAAATATAAAGCGATCCCACCATAAGCTAAAGCCGTCCCTGCCACAAAAAGTATAAAAGCATCATAATTCAAATACTTATCGAAAAATTTCTCCAGCTTTTTAAATAAAACCTGTCCCAGGATGACAGCTCCTGCTATCAGCAATATAACTTTAAATGCGATTATACTGAAAGCACCGGCAGTTAAAGCTGTGCCTGCTGTCAAGCCGACTAAAATGGCCACTAAGACGGGAGCCACAAGATCCTCAAAAATTAATAATCCTAATATAAACTCAGATTCGGGGTTAGCCATTCGTTTAGATGTTTCCAGCATTTTAGCGGTAATTGAAGAACTGGTAGCGTAAACTACTCCTCCTATTAATAATGCTTCGATGAGACCTAAACCAAATAATAAAACAATCCCCATAGTTATTCCGATATTTAAAATAACATCCAAAGTACCAGCGGGTGTAACTTTTTTTGCTACATTCATTAGCTGTTTAAGAGGAAATTCCATTCCCAGCATAAAGAACAAAAGAATAATTCCAATTTCCCCCACTAAATAAAGCAATTCTGACTCACCTATAAATGAAGCTAATACCATTCCTAATAATATATATACGATGACTTCAGGTACTTTATAGCGACTTCCAAAAACACCTATAAAAAACATCAGAAGGAATAAAAAGCCGGCCGTAAGGATCACTGGCATCTGAACATCCAATTATATAACCGCCTCTCCTGCGCATAGATCTTCAAACTGACTGATTTCCTCCTGTTTCCCAATAGCCATCAGTGTATCGCCTGCCAAGAGTACCTGATCTACATCAGGGCTCGCAATCACCTCATCAGTTCTGAAAATTCCCACCACCGAAACCCCGGTTTTTTTTCTTATCTCGGAAGCTCCGATTGACTTGTTTACTAACGGTGATTCTTTTTCAAGTTTAATCCATTCAGTTACAATTTGACTTTTAAGAAGTTTCATTTTTTCTGAATCGACAGGCTGGTAAACAGCCCCCAAAAGCTGGGCGCCTAACTCACGTGTTTCATCGGCGGTTAAATCTATGCTGAAGTCTGCCTCATCATTGTCTTTATCATAGAAAAAATACATTTCTCTCTTCCCTGTATGGTGAACTACCAGCACTATCATACTGCCTTCACCAGTTATAAATGAAATTTTTTTGCCTATTCCCGGCAAATCAGTCATTTTAACTTTCATTATTACCCTTCCTTTCGACATTAAATAAGTCTGCACAGTGTATTATATCCTATTCCATTGTCAGTTCCTACACTTACTTTAGTACGCCCCTAGCTAGTGGTCATATGAATGACAGACGGAAACCGTCATTCAGGTGGCAATATCAGCGGAGGTACTCTCTCATACGAATCTGCAAGTATTTTGTTATGTTTTGCTGGCAATTACCTTATAGAAGAAACTTATCCACTTATTGTCCTTCTTTATAATGTATAGGGTCACAGAAGAAACCGTACCGGCTTTAAACCTCTATTTTTTTTAAGCCTGCTCTATTTTCACTACATTGATGGCTGTAGTCTGATTGTGAACTGTTTGCTCATCATAATTAACTGTCGTCTCCTTTCGGATATACTTTGCTGGTTAAACATAAAAAGTATCGTAACGGCCCGGCCATTACGATACTTTTTATTCTGTAAAAATACTCTGTTTGTTTAGTCATGAAGTAATTTTTCATTTTACAGAAGTCGTCTTTTCTTCTGCTGTTGTTTCGAATTTCCTGTAAAGGTTCATAAGATGATCAAGTTCCTGGCTGTAACGAATGGTTTCTGAGGAAGTAAAACCGTGTTTGTTGGCTGAATATATCATTAATTTACGTTTAGCTTCCATTTGGACTTTTAAGGAATTTTTAAAACCCATTGTTTACAATCGCCTCACCTTGAATTACATTCGATTTAGATTCTTCTCATACAATGTTTCAGAAAATTTACAGGTAATGTGTACTTACGATATTTGTAATTTTACCATACTATTATTCATTATTTCCATTATTAAACGCCAAAAAACGAAACTTTTATTAAAATTACACAAAAGTTTATGAAAAAATAACATTTTATTTTATTACAAACTAAAAAGTTTTGCGATAATTCCTCTTTTTTCCCAAAAATGGATTAAAAAATTTCCAGAGGCCTGCATGCCTCTGGAAATTTTCTTTAAATATTATTAACTTTTTCTAAAACATTCTGTTTAATCTCGTCAATCCGTTTATGAACAAGGTCAGCAGAGTCTTCCTTCACTCCGAAATAACATTTTATTTTCGGCTCTGTCCCTGACGGTCTGAGACAGTACCAGGATCCATCTTCAAGCAATATTTTAAGTACATTGGACTGCGGGAGATCAATCGTCTCTGTGTCGCCGCTGCTTATTAAGTGCCGCACACTGGTTTTATAATCCTCAACTGCATATACGCCTTCTGAAAGGTTCCCATTAGAAATGTCATTGCGGAATTCACTCATAATCCGTTGAATCTTCTCTGCTCCTTCTTTGCCTTTAAATACGAAAGAAGCCAAATCTTCATAGTAATAACCATAAGTATCGAAAAGGCTGATCAGCCCTTCATATAAGGTCATTCCCTCCTGCTTGTAATAGGCGCACATCTCTGCGGCTAACAGGCCTGCTTGAATGGCGTCTTTATCTCTTGCAAAAGGCTCGATTAAATATCCGAAGCTTTCTTCGTAGCCGAACAGGAAGGTGTATTCTCCGCTCTCTTCGAACTGGCGGATTTTTTCCCCGATAAATTTAAACCCGGTAAGTACATCTAACGTTTTAACACCGAAAGATTCAGCGATTGTACGGCCTATTTCAGAGGTCACCACTGTTTTAATAACGACCCCGTTTGAAGGAATAAGCCCTTTTTCTTTTTTCTTTTTGAGCAAGTAATCAAGCATCAGGGCTCCTGTCTGGTTACCTGATAATACCTGGTACTTGCCTTCATTATTTTTAACGGCCAGGCCAACGCGGTCTGCATCGGGATCCATAGCAATTAATACATCAGCTCCGGTTTCTTCTCCAAGATTAATTGCCAATTCAAATGCTTCACGCTCTTCAGGATTAGGCGATTTAACCGTTGAAAATTCTGTATCAGGTATTGCCTGCTGTTCCACTACATTCACATTTGTAAACCCTGCCTTCTCAAAAGCTCTCGTCATAGGCTCTTGAGCTGTTCCGTGAAGAGGGGTGAACACGATAGACAGCTCATCTCCTGTTTGGCGGATCAATTCCTTGTCAATAAGCACCGTTTCCAACTGTGCCTGATAGCGGGCATCGATATCTTCCAAGACCCATTCCAGAAGGCCTTGCTGCTCAAGTTTTTCGGCATCTTCTGTCTTTACGTCAAGCTCATCTTCAACCGCATCAACCATGGCTATAAGACGGTCTGCCTCTTCCGGGACAAGCTGTCCGCCATCTTCTCCGTACACTTTAAAACCGTTGTATTCCGGAGGATTATGGCTCGCTGTAATCATGGCCCCTGAATGCGTATTTAATTCACGGACTGCAAAAGAAAGTTCAGGAGTAGGCCGCAATTCCTTAAACAGATACGTTTTAACGCCGTTCGCCCCGAACGTGCAGGCAGCTTCAAGAGCAAATTCTTTCGACATTCTCCGGTTATCGTGGGCGATTACTATCCCTTTATCAGCGGCTTCCTGTCCGGCGTTTTTTATAAACTGGGCCAGGCCCTGGGCTGCTTTTCTGATGGTGTAAATGTTCATCCTGTTCGTGCCTGGCCCGATCTCTCCGCGCATGCCTCCGGTCCCAAACTCCAGGTTTTTATAGAAACAGTCCTCTAGAGACTTTTCGTCATCTTCAAACTGAAGGAGCTCTTCTTTAATATTTTTATCCAGTCCTGTTTTTGATTTCCATTTCTCATACTGCTGTTTCCAATCCATTTAGTTTCCTCCTCTTTATATATAGGCAACGTTCTTAAGTTTAGTTATACGCAATTTCCTGCCTATAGTAAAGAGGTTTCACATTAATTTTTTTCTTTTGCTGCCACAGGATTTACAGCATAGAAAATTTCTTCTTCAAGACGTTCAATGTGCCGGTCACGTTCTTCCTCACTCCAGTGAAAACGGTCAGACATATACTTCAAGACTCCTATTTTATGTTGTTTAACAAAGTCTATATCAAAGAATAAGGCGCTCGTACGTCGGTTAAAGAAATCAATTGGTGAAACTACCATTTCCTCTTCGATTCCATATACGAGAGAAGCGTAGACACTTGCAGGCAGCCCGTAATGTTTGCCCTCATCTCCGGAAGTTTCTAATATCTCATATACTCTCGCTACATTGGAACCATAAAGACGGGTAAGTTTCCTGGCCTCTTTCTCACTCAGGCCAATCTCTTTTCCTTTTTTCGTCCAGTTCTCTATAAACGTTTCCAGCTGGTCGGAGCCTCCGACATCACCGCCCGACAGAACGATTTTTTCTGTGGTGCACTTTTCAGGAACTCCGAGTTCCTTCGCTGTCAAATCGACAATCCGTTCAGCCATTTTCCGGTAACCAGTCAACTTTCCTCCGGCAATGGATAAAAGGCCGGATTCTGATTCAAAAATCTCATCCTTACGTGAGATTTCTGATGCATCCTTACCTTCTTCATGAATAAGCGGACGAAGCCCTGCCCAGCTCGATTCCACATCTTCCCTTTGGAGCTTCACTGAAGGGAACATATAATTGGTCGCATCAATAAGATAGGTTAAATCATCTTCGGTCATTCGAGGAGATGCAATATCTTCAGCATAATGAGTGTCCGTCGTACCTACATAAGTTTTCCCGTCTCTTGGAATTGCAAAGACCATCCGGCCGTCTCCCTCGGTGTCGAAATAAACGGCCTGTTTCAAAGGAAAACGGGATTGGTCGATGACAATATGGACACCTTTCGTTAAATAAAGGAACTTCCCTTTCTTAGAGCGGTCTTTTTCCCTTAATTCGTCCACCCATGGCCCTGCAGCGTTAACGACTTTCTTAGCCCGGATATGGTGAATTTCCCCGCTGACCAGGTCTTTTACTTTAGCACCAGTTACTTTGCCATTTTCATATAAGAGTGACTCGGCTTTTGTATAGTTGACTGCTTTTGTCCCTCTGTGAACAGCTTCTTTTAAAATTTCGAGAGTTAATCTTGCATCATCCGTCTTATACTCGACGTATACACCGCTTCCTTTCAACGTGTCCTGTCGAAGGAGAGGTTCCTTTTTCATAGTTTCTTTCTTGCTTAACATATTTCGTCTTTCTTTACGTTTAACGCCTGCTAGAAAATCATAGACTTTTAATCCCATGGACGTGGCAAACTTTCCAAAAGTTCCCCCCTGGATAATCGGAAGCAGCATCCATTCAGGGTTAGTCACATGAGGCGCATTCTCGTAAACGATCGCTCTTTCTTTTCCTACTTCAGAAACGATTTTAAATTCAAACTGTTTTAAATATCTCAACCCGCCGTGTACGAGCTTTGTCGAGCGGCTTGATGTTCCTGCTGCATAATCCTGCATTTCAACAAGCCCGGTCGTCATGCCTCTGGAAGTCGCATCCAGTGCGATCCCCGCGCCTGTGATTCCTCCGCCGATTACTAGAAGGTCGAGTTCATTTTCACTCATCTGGTTTAAATATGATTGCCGTTGAACTGCTGAAAAAGGTTTTACCATTTGAGACATCCTTTCCTGGTGGGAAGGAGGCTATACAGAAAAAGACCACAACATCCTAAGCATGAAAGGAAATCCTTTTATGCTTAAGTGCTGTGGTCTCTCCATATCTCCAGACCTTCATCATTAATTTAAGGTCATTATATCATAGTTTTTAATTTAATTGTATTAAATAGTCTGTTTTTTCTTTTTCTTAAATGCCATCGTTGCCTCGACCGCCGTTTTCCAGCCCTCATATAATTCTTCACGCATGTCATTATCCATTTCAGTATTAAACGTTTTATCAATATGCCACTGCTGGGCGATTTCTTCTTTATTTTGCCAGAATCCCACAGCGAGTCCTGCCAAATAAGCTGCCCCCAGGGCCGTTGTTTCCTGGATCTCCGGCCGGTCAACAGGCACGTCAAGAATATCACTCTGGAACTGCATTAAGAAGTTGTTGGCGACTGCCCCTCCGTCAACTCGTAACGTTTTAACATCGATCCCGGAATCAGCAACCATGGCTTCCAGTACATCGCGTGTCTGGTAAGCAAGGGATTCAAGTGTCGCACGTATAAAATGTTCTTTCTCCGTTCCTCTCGTAAGACCGAATATCGCACCGCGAACTTCACTATCCCAGTAAGGTGTTCCCAATCCGACAAACGCAGGTACCATATAGACTCCGTCAGTTGATTCCACTCTCGACGCATATCCTTCGGTTTCCGGTGCCGATTTAAGCATTCTTAATCCGTCCCTTAGCCATTGAATCGCTGAACCAGCTACAAAAATACTTCCCTCAAGTGCATATTCCACTTTTCCGTCAATTCCCCAGGCGATGGTAGTCAACAGCCCGTGATTGGACTTAACCGCCTCTTCTCCTGTATTCATAAGCATAAAGCAGCCTGTCCCATAAGTATTTTTAGCCATCCCTTTCTCAAAGCATGCCTGTCCGAATAAAGCTGCCTGCTGGTCTCCCGCAGCCCCGGCGATTGGCACTTCTTCTCCAAAGAAATGGTAACTGATCGTTTTAGCGTATTCTTCAGAAGAAGGCTTTACTTCAGGAAGCATCGATTGTGGAACACCGAGAATATCAAGAAGTTCCTCATCCCATTTTAATTCATGAATGTTATACATAAGCGTACGGGAAGCATTTGTATAATCTGTGACGTGGGCTGTACCTCCGGAAAGTTTCCAAATAAGCCACGTATCAATGGTTCCGAATAAAAGTTTGCCCTGTTCTGCTTTTTCTCTCGCCCCTTCAACATTATCAAGGAGCCATTTCACTTTTGTACCGGAAAAATAAGCATCAATTAATAATCCCGTTTTATCCCTGAAAAGATCGTTATGGCCTTGTTCTTTCAGTTCCTGACAAATATCATCAGTCTGGCGGGACTGCCACACAAGCGCGTTATATATCGGCCGGCCTGTATCTTTTTCCCATACCACCGTGGTTTCACGCTGATTTGTAATCCCGATTGAGGCAATCTCTTTAGGTGATACATCCTGATTACTGAGTACTTCTGCGATAACCCCTAAGATTGAAGACCAGATTTCATTAGCATTATGCTCTACCCAGCCTGGCTTAGGAAAAATCTGCCTGAACTCTTTCTGGGCAACATCTACGATTTTCCCCTCTTTGTTAAATAAAATCGCTCTTGAACTAGTAGTCCCCTGGTCTAATGCTAATACATATTTCTTTTCCATGTTAATTTCCCCCTATGCTTGTTTTTGTTCAGGATTGTGATAAGTATCTTCCAAACTCTTAGGCTGTAACTCTTTTTGATCCATTTTATAAGAGATAAACAGAACAATGAAAAACAATACAATGAAAAGCCACAGAGCCGGATTTACAACTCCTTCAAATAAAGCGACGTAACTCAATGTTCCTAATGCTCCTCCTATAATCGGTCCTGCAATAGGTATCCACGCATAGGACCAGCCGGAACCGCCTTTGTTATGAATGGGCAATATAGCATGAGCAATTCTTGGTCCTAAATCACGCGCAGGGTTAATTGCATACCCTGTCGTCCCACCTAAAGACATACCAATGACGACGATTAAAAATCCAACGAGAAGAGGGTCAAGCCCACCTGCATCATTGGCACCTAATGCAAGGATACCAAATAATAATACAAATGTGCCTATAACTTCACTAAAATAGTTTGATGGTGTATGTTTGATTGCGGGAGCTGTAGCAAATACCCCATGTTTTGCCCCTTGATCTTCTGTATTTCTGAAATGAGGATAATACACACAGAAAACCAGTGCGGCACCGGTAAATGCTCCGGCTACCTGTGCCCCAATATAAGCTGGCACACTCGACCACGCAAAATCCCCAATTAACGCTAAGCCTACTGTTACTGCAGGGTTAATATGGCCGCCGCTGATTTCTCCAATCATATAAACCGACATGGCCACACCAAGACCCCAGGCAAAAGTGATTAAAACCCATCCTGTGCCTTCTGATTTTGTCCCTTTAAGGACTACCCCTGCTACGACACCTCCCCCGAAGACAATAAGCATCATCGTACCTAAAAACTCAGCTAATACAGGCGACATTCCTTTTCCCCCTCTTAAAAGATTGGAAGACAAAAGAGACCAACAGAATTCTCCCTGGCGTCAAATCACTCCAGGTGAATTTCCGTTGGTCTCCATAGTCTCCACGAAAAAATTATTAACTTGTCCTTTATTAAAACAGAGGATGTAAGCGTTGTCAACAAAAGGAAGATAATTAAAATAATTAATTATCTGATGTTCTATTAAAGTCCGTGATCCCGGTTCCAAAGTTCTTTATTAGACGTTGTCACAGCAGTTGCCCCGGCATCAATCGCAGCCTGGACTTCTTTTTCTGTCCGGATGAGTCCCCCGGCTATTATAGGCGTATTTGTTTTTTCATAAATTTCCTGAATAATATGCGGAATAATGCCAGGGAGCACTTCGATGCAGTCAGGCTGTATTGTTTCGAGCATATTGTAGCTCGACTCCAAAGCGATTGAATCGAGAAGAAACAACCGTTGTACTGTGATCAACTTCGCCTTTTTAGCTGTTAATAAAACATTCTTTCTCGTAGATATTAATCCTGCCGGCCTGATATCCCTGCATAGAAACTGGGCGCCGTACTCATCGCTTTTCAGCCCCTGAACCAAATCTGCGTGCAGCAATACTTTCTTATCATGGTCGCGCAGCATCTTAACGAGGCTTTTCAGCTGACCGATATGAGTATTTAATAGAACGATGTATTCGTAATCTGTTTGTGCTACTTTATCCAGATCCTTCAAGTCGCGTATGGCTGGAAGAATCATTGAGTTTGAGAAATGCATGGTTTCCTCCTTTTCCTTCTGTGAACTCATGTAACAGATATTATAGCAGAACACAGAAGAAAAAAGATCACATTTCTGTGTCAGTTGTACCTAAAGAGAAAACTGTCTGTTTTTCGTAAATGTCTCCTTTATCAACCAGGTAGGTTTCAGTCTCGTTTGGAGGCATTTGAGTTTCCAGGCATATCCCGTCATATTTTTTCCCTTCGCTTCCATTTAATTCAGGCTTTTGTTCAATTTGATTGCCTGAATAAACAACTATCGCAGGGTCCTCTGTTTCAACAGCCAGCGTTCTTCCGGATTTGGGATCACTCAGCCGTGCTTTTACTTTAGGCTGTTCATCTAATAAAAAGGGATGGTCAAGCCCTCCCTTAACAATTTCCAACTGCTTATCTTCCTGTTCAATTGCATCCCTGATCGGTTTTCCAGCCCGAAAATCAAACGCAGGATGCCTGTCCACATCTGTTGTTCCAATCGGAATGGAGTCTGGAGCTAACTCGTAAAATTTACTGCTGGACAATTGCAAAATATGGTCTAATACAGTCGTTTTCTTATCCCCGCTTAAGTTAAAATACGTATGATTCGTTAAGTTAATTGGTGTCTTCTCATCCGGTTCAGCCCAGTATGAAATAACCAGCTTGTTCTCATCCGTTAACTCATAGACAACTTTAAAAGATACCTCCCCCGGATAACCATCCTCACCGTCCGCGCTTACACACTCAAATGTCAGTCTCGCTTCATCCTGAATCACATCCCATATTTTCCTGGACAGTCCTTTAAATCCTCCATGCAGATGATTATTCCCATCATTTTTGTCCAGTTGAAGAGAACGTCCGTCAAAGTTGAGAATTCCTTCTGCCGTCCTTCCGGCTGTACGGCCTGCTACCACCCCTAAATAATGCGGGTTATTTTCGTAATCAGAGATATCACTGTAATTAATAACTATGTTTTCTTTTTTCCCATATTGGTCAGGGACCAGCAGCTCAATAATCGCTGCTCCGTAATTTAGCGCGGTAAGAGAGACTCCCCGGCTGTTTTCAATAGTGTAAGAAAAAATATCCTGGCCATTAAAACTCGCAACTTTCTTCTTCATTCTAACTCCCTCGTTTCTGTATGTAATTTCCGGTAATTTCCCGGTGTTAATCCTTCTTTTTTGCGGAAAGTAGCTATAAAATGGCTGACGTCTTCAAAGCCTGTCATCCGGCTGATTTCTTTCAAAGGCAGTTCCGGCTCCTTGATAAGAAATTCTTTCGCTTTCCTGATCCGAACCTGAACTAAATAGGAATAAGGACTTGTCCCCATTGTTTCTTTAAATAGTTTAGATAAATACTGGCTGCTTATGCCTGCTTTTTGTTCCATTTCCTGAAGACCAATATTTTGGCTGTAATAGTGACTCATCCAGTCAATCAATGGTTCGATACGGGCCATTTTACTCGTGAGAGAAGGTTGAAAATTAAACGCGCCATACTTTCTTAATAAAATTAAAAAATTATATATATAACTGGAAACTTCAAGAGGTAAAGCCCTTGGCTGTTTCCTAACGTTTTCCATAAGATCCATAAGCGTCTTTTGGAGTTTATTGTCTTGTGTATCTTTTAAAACGACAGCCTGATTTAATTTTAAACCGAGCAGAATCGATTCCGCTGCTCCCCCGCCAAACGTTAAATAAACCGTTGCCCATTGTTTTCCAGCTGGCTCATATTGGTGGGGAATGTTAGCCGGTAAAAATATCCCCTCCCCTTCATTAAGGGTAAATATTTCAGACCCTGTCCGGAAGTTCCCTTCCCCGCTAACCGTTTGCAGCCAATGAATATACGGATAACCCGCAGGCCTGGAAATAGTACTTTCCTGTGAGTTGTAACCAATGGTTTCAATAAACAGAGGGAGGGACTTGTCATGAGCGGAAAAAGAATATCTTCGGCTGCTGAATAAATTTTCCGGCACCTGTTCTCCCTCCCTGTAAGTTATAATAGGTCTATTTTACACAAAAACTTCCTTCATGGAAAGCGACTTATGAAAGCCCTTTTCTAAAGACTTTAAAACCATAAGGTTCAAGAAGGATTCGTTCCTCACTCATTTTACCGGAAAGCATGTCTGTTAGTCCGTTATTGTCCCTACACAGTTCAATATAAACTTCCGACTCATTAAAATTCATTAAAAAGATAAATTCTTCTTGTCCGTTTGTCCGCTTCTGGGCACTCACTCCTGCAGGGAGATCAGCATTCAACACAGGTTTAAGACTGGTCTCTGATATAACGGCAGACAGAAAATCAAGCTGGAATATACTGCAGTTACGGGAAGCAACATAGTAAGCTTTCCCTTTGCCAAACTGGTTTACCGTGAGCGCAGGGGTTCCTGCATAGAAATCATTCGAATAAGCTGCCAGTGCTTCGGCTGTCTCCAGATGAATGAGGTCACAGAGCTCTTTTGCTGTATAGCTCCCTGTAAGCCCTAAATGGTTTGGTGTCTTGAAATCAACGGCATTTGTTTCCCCATCTACGAGACTGTCAATTTCTTCAGAATAAATCCCCAGTACATTTTTCAAGGGACCTGGAAAACCTCCTAAAAAGCAGAGGTCCGATTCATTAACGATTCCTGACCAGTAAGTGGTCACAAGGGTGCCCCCATCTTTTACAAACTGTTCTAATTTCTCAGCAGCACCCGCCCTAATCATATAAAGCATTGGGGCAATGACTAATTTATACCGTGAAAAATCTGCTTCCATATCCACAATATCAGCAGGAATTCCTTTTTCCCAAAAAGGTCTGTAATGTTCTTCTACTGTTTCTTCATAATGCATGCCGATATTTCTTGGCCCCTGGGCATCTTTTAACGCCCACCTGTTTTCCCAGTCATAAATAATGGCTGCTTCAGGCTGCACACTCGTCCCGCTTATTTCATAAAGTTTTTCCAAAGTCTCCCCTGTCTTCTGCACCTCTTTAAACACTCGTGTTTTATCGGTCCCATCGTGCCCCACGACTGCTCCATGGAATTTTTCGCTGGAGCCCCTGCTTTTCCGCCACTGAAAATACTGGACAGTATCAGAACCATGAGCTATTGCCTGAATAGAGGAAAGAAGATGCATTCCAGGACGTTTAAGCTTACTGTAACTTTGCCAGTTGGTCATGCTTGGCGTGCTCTCCATAAGCATGAATGGCTGGCCGCCTTTAAAAGAGCGGTTTAAATCGTGCAAGAGGCCAACTCTTGCTGCCAGTTTGCTTCCATCCCGCGGGACATGCCAGTCCGGATAGGCATCCCACGAAATAATGTCGAGTATCTCTGTGAATTTCCAATAATTTAATCCTTCATAATCTCCCATAAAATTAGTTGTCACCGGAATCTTCGGGTTCTTTTCTCTGAGCGGTTTCACTTCATGTTTTAAAAAGTCAACTGTCTGGTCGGTTACAAACCTTTTCCAATCAAGGTTCAGGCCGTGAACCATATTTTCGCCCACAGGCGATGGGGACTCAATTTGGGACCAGTCAGTATATGTATGGCTCCAAAATGACGTCCACCAATCATGGTTTAATTTATCAAGCGACTTATATTTGGTTTCCAGCCAGGCTCGGAAAGCATCCTGGCAATAATCACAGTGGCACTCTCCCCCATACTCATTAGAAATATGCCAGCCAATTACCGCTGGATGTTGGCTGTATCTTTCTGCCAGCTCAGTGTTAATAATTGATACTTTTTCGCGGTATTTTGGCGAGGTGTAACAGTGATTATGCCTGAAGCCATGCAGATTACGCATCCTTCTCTCTGTGACTCGCAGAACTTCGGGATATTTTTGGGAAAGCCATGCAGGCCTTGCACCGCTCGGTGTAGCCAGGAATACGAATACGCCATTCTTGTAGAGCCGGTCAAGTACCTCATCCATCCACTCAAATGTAAAACGGCCTTCTTCCGGTTCGAGTGATACCCAAGAAAAAATACCTACAGACATCACATTGCATTTTGCTTTTTTCATCAGTTTCAAGTCTTCTTCGAAAATATGAGGGTAATCCTTCCATTGTTCAGGGTTGTAATCGGCACCATGAAGCAGACCGGGGGCCTTCTCGTTCAAAGGCGGGAAAACTACAGGTTCAGTCATTAGGCATGCCCCTTTCAATAAATATAAATATACTCTTATTGTATAAAGGGATGATCAGTAAGTATATATGGAGCTTCACTTCTAGAGTATAAGAATCTGAAAGTCTTCAGGAAGGCAAAAAAGCCGAACAAAATTTTTGAAGAATTTTGTTCGGCGTTCTTTTTGAGAAAAGGAGTGATTTTAGTCCGCCAATCGGACGCTTGCCCAGAGGCTTGTCTTCAGCTAAATTCAACTCAGCTTGGAACTTCGTTGAATTGGATCTTCAAACTGCGCTAATCCCTGTGGCGTCACCGCCTTCTGTCCTTCAATCAAAAAAGCTGAGGGTATTTAAAAATTGGTAAAACTAAAAGTAACCACCTTAAAAATGTCTGATAAAATTATTGTTCGTCTTTTACAAACTTGTCTTTAGTTTTGTCCCAGTTCCATTCAACAAGGTGCACCATTCTTATTCATTGGGTTTGTCCCTGTCTAGTCATTTTTAATCAATAGTCAAAATAAACTTCATACAAGTCTTTTCTCCGGTCGCGCAATTGTGTGACATTTCCTGATTTACGATGGCGCCTTAAAAGTTCCAGGTCCACATCTCCCACGACCACGGTTTCTATATTCGGATGGCATTCCCCAACAATTCCGTCTCTCGGAAAAGCAAAATCAGATGGGGTGAATATTCCTGACTGGGCATACTGGATGTCCATATTTTCCACATGGGTCAAGTTCCCCACAGTACCTGCAATCATCGTGTAAACTTGGTTTTCTACAGCTCTGGCCTGCGCACAATAACGGACTCGCAAATATCCTTGCCGTTCATCTGTACAGAAAGGAGTAAAAATTATATTAGCGCCTTTCTCTGTAGCAATTCGGCCAAGCTCTGGAAATTCAATATCATAACAAATTTGAATGGCAATTTTCCCGCAGTCAGTATCAAAGACTTCCACTTTGTCACCGCCGTGAATCCCCCAGAACTTTCTTTCATTAGGGGTAATATGAATCTTATATTGTTTCTCAATGGTCCCGTCACGCCTGAACAAATAGGCAATGTTATAAATCTTCCCGCTCTCTTCTACAAAGTGAGAGCCTCCAATAATATTAATATTGTATTTTATCGCCAGGTCTGTGAATAAATTAATATAGTCCTCTGTGAAATCTGTTAAGCGGCGAATCGCCCGGCTGGGGCTTTTTTCCTCAATAAATGAAAGCAGCTGGGTTGTAAAAATTTCCGGAAATACAACGAAATCAGACGCATAACTCGCCCCCACATCTGCGTAATATTCACACTGCTGGGCAAATTCCTCAAAAGAATTGATTTTCTTCATCATATATTGGATCGCGCATATCCTTACTGGGAACGCTGTTTTAAAATGGCGTTTTGTCGTCGGTCTGTAATCTACGTTATTCCATTCCATTAAAGTAGCGTACTTCATAGAGGCTTCATCATCTAATAAATAATTTCGGTTAATTCTTTTTAACGTAAAACCATTCATCACTTGAAAAGTTAGTACCGGGTCGAATATATTATGATGAATCACTTCTTCCACATATTGGCGCGGCGTTAATTCAGGTGAATGTTTTCTGTAGTTGGGAATTCTACCCCCAATTATAATACTTTTAAGATTTTTCTCTCTCGCCAGCTCTTTTCGAGCTTCATAAAGGCGCCGGCCGATTTTCATACGGCGGTAGTCGGGGTGAACGGCTACCTCGATGCCATATAAATTGTACCCCTCATCGTCATGGTTTGTAATATAACCTTCATCTGTTATCTCATCCCAAGTATGCTGATCATCATACTCATCAAAGTTAATTATTAAACTCGAGCATGATCCTATGATTTCTCCTTCCAGCTCTACACAAAACTGGCCTTCCGGGAACATTTCCAAATGGCTCATAAGGTGGGACCTTTTCCACGGCTCCATGTTTGGAAAGCATATTTTAGAAAGCTTAATAATATCTTCTATATCCTCATGCCTAATATTTCGTATAATTACTTTTTTTTCAAATTTGGACATATCCAGCGGGCTCATAATGTTCATCCTTTCCAGGCAGCAATCGTGATGAATATCTTTACTTAATCTAATGGATTTAGTGCTAAAAAGCAAACGATTTTACCTGTGTAAAAAAACGTACCAGCATGTTGCTGGTACGTTTTCTTTCAGAAAGGAACTGATGGTGTTTGTTATCGGCTGCCTTTTTCGTAAGGCTGGTTGAGAGCCTTTGGAGGTTCAGCCTTACCAACAAACCCGGCAAGAGCCAGAATGGTTAAAACATAAGGCAGTATAAGCATATATACTTGAGGGACATTTTCCAAGCCAGGAATCTGCTGGGCCGAGATACTTAAGGCCTGAGCAAACCCGAAGAACACAGCCGCACCCATTGCACCAAACGGATGCCACTTACCAAATATGAGGGCTGCTAACGCCATAAACCCTTGTCCTGTAATTGTCCCTCCGGCAAAGTTACCGGCTGTAGTAATTGCATAAACAGCACCACCCATGCCTCCGAACGCTCCACTCAGCATTACACCGATGTACCGCATACGGTTAACTTTAATACCCATCGTGTCTGCTGCCATTGGATGTTCACCTACTGATCGCAGGCGAAGACCGAATGGTGTTTTAAAAACAACATACCATACAAGGATGGCCAGAGCGAAGGCGATATAAGTTGTAAGATAAACTCTCGAGAAAAACATTGGACCTATAATAGGTATATCACTTAAAAACGGAACGTTGATTCTAAAAATCCTTGCTGAAATCGTATCAGTTTGTCCCTTATCAAACACTTCACGGACAATAAAAACGGTTAAACCGACTGCCAGAAAGTTAAGAGCCACACCGCTCACTATTTGATCCGCTCTGAGTGAGATCGAGGCTACGGCATGGAAAAGAGAAAAAATGGCTCCCAGCACAATTGCTACCAATATTCCCATCCATGGCGACGCAAAACCAAAACCAAGAGATTCAAAAAATAAAGTGCCGACGATACCAGCAAAGGCACCCATCACCATGAGACCTTCCAGGCCAATATTTACAATCCCTGAACGTTCACTGAACAAACCGCCCATTGCAGTAAGAAGTAAAGGGGTAGCTGCGATTAGGGCAGCCGGTACAATGGTATAAAGGATCTGTAACGTCATATCCATTTATTTCCCCTCCTTCTTGCTTTGCACACGGCTATAGATCCAGCGAATCAGATAGCTTGAAGCTACAAAGAAAATAATTAAAGCAATGATTATTTCAACAAGTTCAGGAGCAACCCCAGCTTGACCCTGCATGTTATTTGCCCCTTCTTTAAGGCCGCCAAATAAGAAGGCTGAAAGGAAAATACCAATGGAAGTGCTAGATCCTAATAAGGCAACGGCAATTCCATCAAACCCTAAATTCGTAAACCCAGGCAAAATATTAGCATAATTATAAGTTCCCAGCCCTACCATAGCTCCGCCTACCCCGGCAAACGCGCCGGAAACAGACATAGAAAGGATAATATTCAAATTTACATTCATTCCTGCATATGAGGAAGCATGCTTGTTGTATCCAACTGAACGAAGTTCAAAACCTTTCTTTGTTTTCCATAAAATAAACCACATCAGAAAACAGGCTGCTATAGCAATTAAAAATCCCCAGTGCAGACGTGAAAAGTCAGTTATAGCTGACAAATAATCTGAAGAAAGGGAAGCTGAATCGTTAATAAATGCCGTTCTCTGCCCTGACTCTAACATATAATTTCTTATAAAGTGGTTCACCACGTGCATGGCGATATAGTTCATCATAATCGTTACAATAACTTCGTGTACCTGAAACCGGGCTTTTAGGACCCCTGGTACAAAACCCCATAATGCACCTGCAAGAGCTCCGCCAAGAATTGCCAGTGGTAAATGAATAATCATAGGAGCTTCTATCACAATTCCTACAAGTACAGACACAAACCAGCCTACAATCAATTGGCCTTCAACACCAATATTCAGAAGCCCTGTTCTGAAAGCAAATGCAACAGCAAGCCCAGAAAAAATTAACGGTGTCATCCGCTGGAGTGTTTCACCAAAATAATAGATATCTCCAAATATCCCTTGAATTAAAGCGACATAACCGGTAATCGGATTATTTCCGCTGATGAGCATAATGATTCCGCCGGCAAGGAAACCGAATCCAATGGCAATCAAAGGAATCATTATTCCGAAGAGTTTTCCTTTAAACATATTTGTCATTACTTAGGCTCACCCGCTTCCTTTTTACCGCCAGCCATAAGAAGACCTAGCTCTTTTTCGTCAGTTTCTTTTGCATTAACTATTTCTACGATTTCACCTTCATATATTACGGCGATTCTGTCACTTACGTTAAGCACCTCATCAAGCTCTAATGAAACGAGAAGCACAGCACGCCCTTTATCTCTTTCTTCTATTAGCTTACGGTGAATAAATTCAATAGCTCCCACGTCGAGTCCGCGGGTAGGCTGGGCCGCAATAAGCAGATCAGGTGAACGGTCAACTTCCCGGGCAATGATTGCTTTTTGCTGGTTTCCGCCTGATAGAGAACGCGCCATTGTTTTTTCGTTCGGTGTGCGGACGTCATATTCTTCGATTAATTCACGTGCTTTTTCGTACATTTTAGGATAATTCAAGACACCATTTTTCGTATAAGGCTTTTGGTAATAAGTTTGTAGTAATATATTTTCTCCTACCGTGAATTCAAGCACTAAGCCATGTTTATGACGGTCTTGCGGAATGTGGCCTACACCTGCTTCAGTTACTTTACGTGGTTTAAAGGCCGTAATATCCTTACCGGAGACGTTAATTGTACCGCTTTTAGCTTGTCTTAAACCGGTAATGGCTTCGATTAATTCTGTCTGGCCGTTCCCGTCTACACCTGCTACCCCTATAATTTCCCCTGCTTTTACGTTCAGGTTCAGTCCGTTAACGACACCTATTCCCCTTGCATCTTCGACGTGTAAATCCTTTATGGATAGAACATTGTCTTTTGGTTTTGCTGCTTCTTTTTCTACTTCAAAACTGACTTCCCGTCCAACCATCATTTCAGCCAGGCTGTTTTCTGTGGAATCTGCCACGTCAACCGTACCAATTCCTTTACCGCGCCGAATGACTGTACAGCGATCACATACTTGCATGATTTCTTTTAATTTATGGGTAATTAAAATGATAGACTTTCCCTCATTGATAAGATTTTTCATAATTTGAATAAGTTCTTTAATTTCTTGAGGAGTCAATGCTGCTGTTGGTTCATCAAAAATAAGTATATTTGCGCCGCGATAGAGGGTCTTCAATATCTCAACACGTTGCTGCATACCTACTGAAATATCTTCAATTTTAGCATTCGGATCTACTTTTAAGCCGTAACGGTCAGATATATCAGCTACATCTTTAACCGCTTTCCGGTGATCAATAGTTCCTTTATTCACCGGTTCACTGCCCAGAATAATGTTTTCTGTAACAGTAAAAGTCTGTACGAGCATAAAGTGCTGGTGGACCATTCCGATACCCAGGTCATTTGCCACATTGGGGTCTGTGACTTCAACTTTTTTACCTCTCACCTTAATCTCGCCTTTTTCCGGCTGGTACAAACCGAACAAGACGTTCATCAAGGTTGATTTCCCCGCCCCGTTCTCGCCCAGTAATGCATGAATTTCGCCTTGTTTGACCTGCAATGTAATATTGTCATTGGCAACGATACCGGGAAATTCTTTTCTTATATTGTTCATCTCGATTACGTATTCCAATGTAAACACTCCTATCGTACTCATAAGAAAAACGTGTCTTTTTGACATGGCTTACGGCCGGACCTTTCGCCCTGCATTCCGTCTTTCTAATGACGAGAGACCGAACTGAATTCCTGTGCCAATTCTCTATAAGAGTCTTCTTTGTGTATGAACAAAGGCTAGTACAAGACTAGCCTTTAGTTCGAAACTTATTTAAAAGAAATAGATCTGTTTAAATTAAAGTGAGCTTTGGAAATCCTCATACTCTTCATCTGTTTCAGGAACGTCTATTTCCCCGTTAATAATCATTTCCTCATAGTCTTCCACTGCTTCGATTGCTTCGTCAGAGACGTTATCGCGTGTTTCCGCAATTCCAACTCCATCATCTTCCAGACCGAATTCCAGGATTTCTCCGCCAGGGAAATTACCGTTCATTGTATCTTCAGACACCTGGTATACTGCTTCGTCTACACGCTTAACCATAGAAGTTAAAATAACGTTTCCTTCATCCCATTCACCTTCGGTTAGAGCCTGATCCTGGTCTACACCGATAGCCCAGACATTTTCACCGTTACGGGCACGGTCAATTGCCTCCGTGAAGAGTCCGTTTCCAGTACCGCCGGCTGCGTGATAAATAATATCTGCGCCACCTGCATACATCGTATCAGCGATTTGCTGACCGCGGGATGCGTCATTAAAGTCCTGGGCGTATTGAACATTAACCTCAATATCAGAGTCTACGTATTTCACACCAGCTTTAAAGCCGTTTTCAAACTTTTTGATAAGAGGACTTTCAACCCCACCGATAAAACCAACCTCATTGGTCTCAGTATGCATAGCGGCAACCACCCCTACAAGGAATGAACCTTCATGCTCGGCAAAGGTAATATTAGCAATGTTAGAAACAGGCTCATCGTCGTCTCCCATTACTACAGTATCTACAATTGCAAACTGCTGATCTTCATTTTGCTGGGCCACTGTACGAATATCATCTTCCATTAAGAAACCGATTGCGAAAGTAATATCTGTCCCTTCACGAGCAAGCCTGTTTAAGTTAGGAGCATAGTCAGAAGCATCATTTGACTGGATATAATCCACGTCTGCCTCAGGGTAATCTTCACCGAAAGCCGTCAAACCTGCCCAAGCAGATTCATTAAATGAACGGTCATCTACACCGCCGGTATCAGTTACCATTTTAGAAGAGAAACCTTCATCATCCCCTGCAGCTTCATTGTTGCCTTCTGCCGTTTCGTTTTCATTATTGTTTCCCCCGTCATTGACAGGAGTTGTGTCCTCATCGCCTTCGCCGCACGCAGCAAGAAGTGTCCCGGCTGCCAGAACAGAAGACATGAGCATCATGAAACGTTTTTTCATCTGTAAATCCCCCTTGAAATTGTATTTTGTCCGCCATCAAATATGTATGTTAGATGATGACAGTTCAACCACTATTATGACATAAAATGAAGAAAAATATAATCTTAAAAACGTTTTCAAAAAGGGATTATATGTTTATTTATTGGTACGATGTCTGACAACTTCAACTGTCAAACTTCTCCTTTTATCAACGTTTTTTGATTCGTGATAAATATATCATTATTTTTAGAGATAATAAATAGTTTTTTTGAAGAAATTTATATTTTGTTTTACAATTTAATGAACCGCTTACATAAATGATTTTTTAACCCTCTTCTTGTCCAAATTATGTTAAGATTACATACAAAGACTTTATCACCAAAATGGGAGGGATGATTTTGAAAGAACTTAGTGTCCTGGTGTGTGATGATACGGAACTTGTGAGGACACAGCTGAAAGAAACACTGGCTTCTATAGGCGTCCAGACCATAATTGAAGCAAAAGACGGATCAGAAGCTGTTTCGCTTTGCAGAAAATTAAACCCCGACCTTGTGTTTATGGATATTATTATGCCGAATAAAGACGGTATCGCAGCCTTAAAAGAGATCGTCCAAATCAATCCCGGGATAAAAGTGATTATGACGTCTTCCTGCTCGCAGCAGTCTCATTTACGCAAGGCATTATACCTTGGAGCTTATACGTTTATTCAGAAACCTATAAGTGAAATTGTGATTCGGGATATACTATATAAATATTTAGACGAAAATACTAAAACAACTACAAAAGTTTGATGCGGCGTGTCTCACACATTACCTGAATGGCTGTGAGACACTTTTTTTAACTGACTTTATGATATTGGCTGATCAAACCGTTCAGCTGCAAAGTGGTAGCCTGCAGATCTTCCGAATTTGCTGCAACTTCTTCCACCTGCTGCTGCTGCTGGTCAATAGTATGTGTAACCTGTTCGATTTTTTCCGAAGCTTCCAACGCTGTTTGTGTCGTCCTTTCTATAACCTGGCTAATTTCTCCGCTTTGCCTGTTTACTTTAAAAACTGAATCAGTATTATCAGAAACAAGCTTTTCCATTTCTCCTATACGGTCAAATATTTGCTTGAAATAACTGCCTGTTTCATGTATTTGATTAACTCCCTGTCCTGCCTGAATAGCCCCGTTTGACAAAGCTTTCCCCACTTCTCCAGTATCATGCTGTATTTTATTCACAATGCTTGTGATTTCTCTTACTGCAACCGCTACTTCTTCTGACAATTTACGTATTTCACCGGCAACGACCGAAAATCCTCTCCCGTGCTGGCCGGCACGCGCTGCTTCAATTGAAGCGTTCAGCGCCAGTAAGTTAGTCTGCTCGGCAATATCTTTAATGCTCTTCACAAATCTTGAAATTTCCTGAGAGCGTTCGCCCAGCACTTTCACCTGATAATTCGATTCGTCCACTACATCACGGACGTTTTCTATCTGGTTCACTGAAGCTTCCATTTTTCTGTTGCCTTCCGTTGTTAATTCAGCAATTTCTTTTGCAGACTGATTCATTTTTTCGCTGCTTGCCAGCAGCTGATTAATTTCGTCTGAATTAATACTTACTGATTCAGATATGTCTACGAAAGACTGGCTTTGTTCTTCTATTCCGGCGAGTAATGTTTGCATACTTGAATGGACATTCAAACTGTTATCTTTGAGGTGGTCAGTAAATTCAGTAAGAAAGTCAGTTTTATTTTTAACGTTTGTGGAAGTTTCACTAATATGCCCCATCATTAAAGCAAGACGTTCCTTTAATTCATCCAGTGCATGTGAAATCTGCCCTAACTCATCCCTGCTTTCATCATGGAGGTTTTCGATATCCAACTCTCCGGAGGTTATTTTTCTGCTGTAACCGATCATGACGGATAGCCGTTTTTTTACATTCCTGCTTATAATCAGCAATAACAAAACAGCAAGTATTAAAGAAATTAAAAATGAAAACAGCAATAAGCTGGAAGACCAGTAGAGACTCTGGTGTGTTGAATCTGCTGCCTGGGCTCTTTCTTCATCGACCATTTGCCTTAACTGCTGCAAAGAATAAACATTTCTGTTTTTAATCGTTTCTCCTCTGTCTTTAATAACGTTAATAAAAACCAGATTATCTGTATCTCCCGCGACTTCATAAGCTTGACTGAAAAACAGCTCATTAATGTCAGCCGCATTTCCTCTCACAAGGTTGATAAGGCTCTGCATTTCCTCCGTATCCAGGTAGGGCTCAATTTCATGCAAAAGCTCTGTAAAAGCTTCACCATTTTCAGCAAACGCTTCTTCTACCCCGGGTTCAGGTATAAAAAGATACTCCAGCAGCAGGGCGTACCGCTCTTCAAATAATTGAGCCATATCCGTTAAAATGACTGCGCGTTCACCGCTTCTTTCCATCTCCTCTACATCCTGCTGTACATTATTCAATGCGTAAGCAACAAATAGAGCAGAAGCTAAAAATAAACCTGCTGTAAAAATAAAAACAATGCCATACTTTCGTGTCAGAGAAAAGTGTTTCATGTTTAATTTTCTCATAAGGTCCCTTCTTCCCCCAGATTTTGAAATCGTTTTCATTATATCATGGTTCTTTTTGCATGTGTATATTATCCTAATCAACACCATAAAAAAGGAGTATATAAAAGCAGGACTTTTATATACTCTGGCATAATTTGTTTTTATTTTTTTATATCGGGAATGCATATGATAAAAGCAAGATATAAATCAACAGAGGAGGGTTATTCATATGGAGATAAAATTCAGTAAAGATTATTACAAATATAAATGGCACTGTTTTTGGGCCATGTGGTATGAAGCGAAAGGGTATTATTACGGCACCGAAAAATATACAAGTAAGATAACCAGGCACGAGGAAAAAGCCTCGAAGGCTTTAATGGGACACCAAAACAACATTCCTGAAGAGCCGGTTAATAATGAAGAAATTCCGTATAATTCTGATTCGGTGAATAAAAATAAATCCTTAGAAACAGCCGCTTCATCTGACTGAGTTATCCGATATATATACAGCTATAATAATTGATATTATCCCTGCAGACAGCTTACCTGCTGCCATCGGCACTACCATATGCGGTTCGAGGGCAGCAGTAAAACCTAAATGACCGCCCAATACAAACGCCCCGCTGACAGAAAAAGCAACATTGATTAATTTTCCTTTATTATCTAATTCATGTAATTTTTTATACATAGGAATGCTGTGTGCCAATGAAGCAGTGAGCCCTACCCAGGCCATGTCACCTATTCCGCTTCTCTGAATCAGCGGTTTGAAAAATGGAATGGCTTTCTCTTTAAGGAAATGAACGAGTGGAAAAGCACCTGCTAAAGCTAATACAATCAGCCCGATGATTTCCATGGATTCTTTAAAAGGAGTCAGCCCGCTGATCAGCACGCTCCCTGTTAACTCCTGTACTGCTACAATTCCGAGCACAACAGCCGAAAAACCAATAATGCCTTTCCCCAAAATAATAAAACACTGAATCATTAATTTATCTGCCCATAAAAGTCCGGCAATAATTATTCCTGTAAATAAGATAATAGGAATTAACTGCTGAAGAAGAAACAAAGGTGAAAAACCTGCTATAACCCCAGCTATAAAAGCCCCTGCAGGGACTGGGATAAGTCCTATCATGATCCCTTTTGCCAAAAAAGGGTATTCTTTTTTGCCTACAAGTCCTAAGGCTACTGGTATAGTAAATACAAACGTAGGGCCAAGCATTGTAGAAAGAATGATACCGGAGAAAAGACCCGCTTCCTCGCTGCCAGCCAGCTCCAAAGCTAAAGGATAGCCTCCCATATCTATGGCCAGCAGCATACCGGGAAAAACTGCGGGATCAGCGCCCATGATCGAAAAAACCGGCGTAATAACCGGTCTGACTATTTCTGCTATAACCGGGGCCGAGGAAATCATACCTACCATCACCAGAGCAAGAGGCCCCATCGCATGAAACCCTTCATCAAACGCCTTTCCGTATCCTTTTTTGTAACCCGTGGTTTTATCTGCAATTCCAACAAACATAAAAAAAATCAGGGTCCAGATAATTATTGAATTGATCCACATTGTTTTCCCCCGGATATTTAAGTATTAAAAATAAACCACTTATCCGTGTGGAATAGTGGTCATTTATAAAGTCACAGATTAACGGCCAGCTTTAGAAAAACCGAATGCATGTACACCTCTTCCCTCTATCCATCGGATTAATTTCAGCAGTCTTCAAGGTAAAGGGGAAGACGAATTGTAAATTTAGTACCTACGCCTTCTGTACTTTCAACTTCTATGTCGCCATCATGATCTTCTATGATCTGGTAAGAAACCATTAGACCCAGTCCGGTCCCTTTTTCCTTAGTCGTAAAAAAAGGCTCACCAACACGGGACAGCATAGATTCAGGAATCCCGCATCCTTCGTCAATAATCTCTACCACCGCAAATGTCTTCTCTTTTTTCAGGCAGACCGTTATTTTTCCATTGTCCATTGCCTCAATAGCATTTTTAATAAAATTCATAAAAACCTGCTTAATCTGGTTGCTGATACAGCGGATTCTCAGATCTTCCGTCTCTTCTTCTATATAAATATAAATATTTTTAATAATCGCCTGAGTATTCAGGAGTGTAACGATATGGTCAAGCAGCGAGTTTAATGAGCAGACTGCTTTGGCTGAAGTCTGGGGTTTAGATAAGATAAGAAGCTCATTCAAAATTTGTTCTATTCGGGCAAATTCAGAATTCATAATATCGAAATACTCCTGTTTGCCCTCCCCGCTCATCTGGATTAATTGAAGAAACCCTTTCAGTGATGTCAGCGGGTTGCGTATTTCATGGGCGATTCCAGCAGCCAGCTGCCCAACGGCAGATAATTTTTCTGACTGGTAAAGCAGTTCTTCTGATTTCTTCTTTTCTGTCACATCCCTGAATGTAAACACTGTCCCTACCACTTTTTCGCCCATTACCATAGGCGTCATGACGTATTCTATAATCAAAGGCTTTCCGTCTTTCCTGAAAATAGACACATCGTTTTTACGGACTACCGTCTCTTTAGACAAATCGCTGACATCCGGGCATATATCTCTTAACATCACATTTTTATCTTTGTTAAAAAGCCGGCCAAGCGTATATTCATCCAACTCTTCCTTTGAATAACCTGTCATTTCAGCTGCTGCCTGATTCCACATAATGACGTTAAAATCATTATCAAAGCTTGCAATCCCTTCTTTAACCGATTCCAGAATCAATTCATTTGTTTTGAAAACTTCTCGGTATTTCTCCAAGCTTTCCCGTTCTGACGTTATATCTTTAATAATGCCGTAGACACCGATAATATTTGACTGAACAATAATTGGCAAAGCTGTAATTAAGAGATGGAATGGTTTAGTAACATTCCCCGAAAAATTACATTCCGCTGCTTGGGGTTTTCCGTTAATTGCATAGTTAAACAGGCTTTTAAGGATATGTTTCTTACTTTCCGGAACAAACTCTAAATAATTGCTTCCTAGCAATAGTTTCTCATTTATTGGAAATAACTTTTGAAACGCTGAATTCACCGCAAGCATATTACCATCCATATCAACTGAGCATACAGCGTCAGGATGCTTTTGAAAAAGGGTCCGGTAGCTTTCTTCCACCACTTCCATCGCTAAATGTTTTTGGGTAATATCCTGAAAGACAATTAACAGCCCTCCTTGTTTCGGATAGGCCTTAACATGGAACCACGTATCATTAGCTGAGTAGTACTCATCAAACTCTACCGGCGTCTCGTTCATAAGGGAATGGTAAAAAGCTTCATAGAAGAACGTACGGACGAGACCTGGAAACTCCTCCCATATATTTTTTCCAAGCAGATAATTTCTGTCTTTTCCAAGGTACTTTTTTGCTGATTTGTTTATGTATTGAATTTCCCAGCGGGAATTAAGATACATAACTCCATCAGACAGAAGATCCATCGTACTTGCAAAAGAAGATACGACCCCTTCCCGGTCTTCTTCTTGTCCTATAAGCGAGAGAATATCATTTTGCAATATATGATGTTTATCAGCTTTCATGCTTGTCACCCCTATGGTCCATATGAAAAACGTGACTTATCTTAAAGTTTATTGGCGAAAATTTTTGCTGAAGCGCATACAAATTTTAAATAAATGAAAAATTATACTTTCTGATAAGTACAATAAGAGTCAATCTATTCCTATCTTACCAAAAAATTATAATTAATTATGATTTTTTTTAAATTTTTACAGATTATTTCTCGGTTTATCTCCGCAAAATCCGATAAAAAACACGGTTTTTCGATAAAAACCGTGTCATAATTTGCTATTCTATATTCCAGCTGACCGTTGAAGGCGTTTAGCAATTTCCTGAAACATATCTTCCGTAATCCCAGGCGCAAATTCCTCAGGTACCTCTTCAAGGTCGGGGACAGGGCCTCCTTCAGGGGTTCCCTGTATCACTTCAAGCTGACCGCCATCTGGATGTACGCCTTTCCATATTTGGCCAATCTGCTTATAATCTTCCGCACTGAATGTATATAATTTTCTCTGAGAACCTTCCGCCTCAAACTTTCTCGCAGTTTCAAACTTACTGTTATCCAAATTGGGAATCGGCAGCATTTTTTTAACATCCACCCCTGTTATTACTTCAAGCGCCTTTGCGTAAGCCAGAATATGAACGCCGCCTCTTACAAGCAGGTATCCGACCATTTCACGTGCGACAGGATTATCCGTCATGGAATAGACTCTCATTTTATGAGTGCGTGCTCCGCATTCGAGAAAAAAATTATGAAGTAAATCGAGGACGAGGTTTCCGCTGCTGAAGACGTTATCTCCCGTCCATGGCCTTCCCATTGAATCGCCGGGCAAAGATGTCTGGGCAGTTTGAATAAAGTGGTAAGAATTTCGTTTATCTTTGGCATTTTGCATCGGTGTGATATCAGGATCTCCTGGAAAAGTGGTTCCGGCAATCATGAGATTGATTGTATTAGAAACTAACTCCACGTGGCCCAATTCTTCAGCTGTAATACTGGCAATTAACTCATAAAACGGCCGAAATTTCTTTTTTTGCCTGAAATTAAATGACTGGAACATATAGTTGTTCAACGTCGACATTTCGCCATATTTTCCACCGAGTAATTCCTGAACGGCCGCTGCTCCATTTGCGTCCGGGCTTTTAGGCATAGGCAGTTCAATTTGAAGCTTGTTAATACGCGTAAACATCTAACCCCTCCTGCAAGTTTTAGTGTGGGTCTGCTTTCACTGCATATAATCTATATGCTCATCTGAACTTGGCCCATCACAAAAACATGCTGCAGGGAAAAGAGCATTAAAACTTATCAGCTGACTTATCCAGGATTACAGGAATTTCATCAGTCAAACGCATGCCTTGCGGCGATACGTCACAACGGCAGGCAGCTGTCAGAACTCCTGCGCTCCCGGCTTTTCTCATAGCTTGGGAAAAAGCCGGGTCGATCCAATCAGCTGGTTTTAATTCCTTTATATCACTTCGCTGTGCCACAAAAAGTAACGCTGCATGCCAGCCTTTTTCCTCGTTTATATCAATCAATTCAAGCACGTGTTTTGTCCCCCTGGCAGTAACTGCATCAGGAAAATAGCCCGTTTGATTGTTATCAGTCAAGGTGACGCCTTTTACTTCCACCACCATTTTTTCTCCGCTGTCGGTTTCAAGTAAATGATCCCACCTTGATCTCCCTTTTGTATATTCTGAACGTACATAATTCCACTTCTCGAAACTCGGAAGAAGATTATTTTTCAGCGCAAGGCCTGAAAGCCTGTTAGGAACAGTGGAATTAAGAGATACCCACCCTTTTCCATCAGGCCTTTTAACACAGACTGCTGAATACGCCGTTTTTCTTTCAGGGTTGTTATTTGGTAATAAATAAATTTCTGCTCCCGGCTTAAGAAGTTCGGTCAGCCTTCCTGAATCAGGCAGATGTGCTTCTATTTCGGTGCCTTTACTGGCAAGTATGCACGTGATTATAAAACGGTTCGGCCGCTCTGCAAAATATGAAAGTGTCATCGAAGGTGAAAAATCGAACGAGGCAAGTGACATGATTATCCTCCTTCTCTACTCTCTGACTTCAATCACAATAGAAGTGGTATAAGTATGGTTCTCAGGCACTTCCTCTACCGTAACAGCAAAGTCCGTTCTTAGTTCTATTTCGTACTCTCCCGGCGGGAATCCGGTCTCGTTCATAAATGTCTGATAAAAATCGGCATGTTTATCGTCCAGACTGTAAGCGATTCGTTTAATATACTCTTCTTCATACCACTGGTTCTGGTCCAGAGTACTCGTTTGCTCAATCTCTTTTAATGGATAAGGAAGTTCTGCCCCCCTGGTTATTTCAATCATTTCAAAATTAAATGGACTTTCCTGATGTATGATTTCCAATTCTTCAGCTTCTCCGATATACTTCAGTTTACCTTTTAATTGAACTTCTTCTTCCGCATCATAAATTGCCTTTTCTGACACAAGCCTAAGCATAAAATCTCCTGCATCGGTTTCAGATACAACCGGCTGATTCCCTTCTTCTTCACCTTCGTTTTCCTCTGGTTCATTGTCTTCCGGAACGCTGTTTTCTTCTTCAGCCTCATTATCTTCAGTTATATCCTGTTCTGTTTCAGTTGGGCCATTACCACCATTGCACGCGGCAGCTACCACCAATCCCAGTATGACTAGCCACAAAAGCTGTTTTTTCATATTCCGTCTCCTTTCACACATTCAAGCTGCCTTTAAGTTCCATTGTACTCAAACCTCAATTTTAATGTCTATATGCCTATTATCTTTTTCTTTCTTTTCCCTAATTATCAGCATTCTAGTCCCGCTATCAGAGGGTATAGAGGTAGAACTTTGCCGTATGATAGTGGAACTCTACCGTATAACCGGACAACTCTACCGTATAAATGCGAAACTCTACCGTATAACAAATACCGACGTTATCCGACAAATAATTCGGGGTCAGACCCCCCAGAAATTACCACTAAAAAAACCTTTGCCCGTACAGTTCACGGGCAGAGGTTTTTTAATTCAGGACGGGGATAAGGCCTGCTATTATTATAAATACTGTTAAAGTTAATACGATGCCTGCCAGATAATAAGCGGGTTTTTTTAATGAGCTGTTGTCAGGTATTTTGCTTATGAAAACAAAAATCAACAGGAAAGCCATTATTATAAAGATAAGCGGCTGCATAACATCCATGTGTATTCTCTCCTTACGTTAACATACTTATCTTTATTTTCCCGCTTTATATACTTTGCGAAACAATTTACTCTTTTAATTTAACAGCCGTGCCGTAGACCATCACTTCAGAGGATCCGGACATGATAGAAGAAGACGTATACCGGACATTAACAATAGCATCTGCACCAAGATTTTCTGCCTGGGAAATCATCTCTTTTTCAGCAATATCCCTTGCTTCATTAAACATTTCTTCATACTCTTTCATCTTTCCGCCGACCAGCCCTCTCAGGCCGCCTACTATATCTTTTCCGATATGCTTAGCTTGAACGGTGTTGCCTGATACAATTCCCAGATGCTTTTCAATTTCCATACCAGCTATGTGTTCGGTGTTTACCACTATCATTTCCATTCCTCCTCGGAACATTTATTACTTCTTATACGCAAAATACACCTATAAAGTTTCTTTTTGGTCTGCGGTTTCTTTCATATAAGTAATAATTTGCGGATCGATCAAATGGTCATCTCTCCAGCGTTCTTCGAAATTCTCCTGCATATAATAAGTTTTCAGCTGTTTTTTTACATGGTCAGTATAAGTGTCCTCGGCGCGTTCCAGTAAACCGTTGCTGGCAAGCAGCTGCTGAACTTCTTTAAGCACGTCGCCTTCAAGCTGAAGGAGATCTTCTTCCGCCGGCTGTGAAAAATACAGCTTATGAAGCTCATAAAGCCTTCTCAGTTCTTTAATAGGTTCTTTATGGTCATCTACTCTTAAATCGTACTTACGGTCGTTATAGCCGCCGTAGCCTCCTTTATCCTGAACGATAAACAGGGCAGCAGATTGTTTTCCTCTTGAATCACCGCCTGCAGCCTGCGCTTTATCCAAAGCTTCTACAAGGCGTTCAGCAAGGGAGCCAGAAGCACTTTCAAACGTTTTAACTAATTGCTGGACAGTATCTTCACTTACTAGTATATTCCCTTGGGCTGTACAGTATGTACCTGCCTGATGCCCGGCCCAGTGGTAACAGTTTTCCCCTGTATAAGCGGCTGTCTCACCTTTACTGTTCATCACTGCGAACTGCCTTAATTCACGGTCAGGGTCTTCTTTAATAAGCTCTTCTATTATTTTTTCAGGCGCAAGGCCTTTTTTCAGCAAAGCCAGTCCTTCAGGTCCAAAAGCCGTATTTGCAAAAGACTGAGTAGCCACTGCCCCGACACATGCCTCTGCCCATGGAACAACCGCTCCCACACCAAGAAATTTGGACTGGACTGCTACTCCCCATTCTTTTGTCTCCGGATCGAACCCTATAATTGAAAAAGTCGCTACTTCCGGCCAGTTTTTTATCATATCTCTTCCACCTGCTTTCTCTTTTTTTCTATCATAATCTTCAGAAAATGAAAACGTCAATTAAAAGTATTATTTAATCAGGTTTAACGCCCATGACGGTTGGGAATTAGTGGATAGTGAAAGGAGAGATTCGGATGAAAGTATTAATTATTGGAGCAAATGGCCAAGTAGGCAGACATGCCGTCAGAATGGTAGGATTAAGCACGATTCATGAAGCAAAAGCGATGATCCGTGATGAGGACCAGCGCCAGGCTATGGAAGAATTGGGGGCTGAGGAAATTGTCATCGGGAACCTGGAAGAAGATTTCAGCCACGCATTTGAAAATACAGATGCAGTTATCTTCGCTGCCGGCTCCGGCCCTCACACGGGTAAAGACAAAACAGTAGATGTAGATAAACTGGGAGCTATCAAGTCGATTGAAGAGGCCGAAAAAGCTGGTGTCCAAAGGTATATTATGATTAGCGCACTTGGTGCGGATCACCCTGAAGAAGGACCGGAAGAACTTGAGCATTATATGCAAGCGAAAAAAGATGCCGATGACAAACTGCGAAACAGTTCTCTGAACTACACTATTTTGCGCCCGGGCAAACTGGTGAACGAACCGGCCCGCGGTAAAATAACTGCAAAAACATCTCTTGATAACACAGATTCAGATATTCCAAGAGAAGATGTGGCAGCTGTAGCTTCCGCCTCTCTTACCATTGAAGAAACAAACCACAGCGTCATCGAGATACTCAGCGGTGATGAAGCCATTGGAACAGCACTTAAATCATTCAAATAAAAGATAAAGGGAACGCCTCAGCCGGCGTTCCCTTTACTTCTCTCCAACATTCCTCTTTTTTCCAAATTGCACCCTTAAAGGATTGCTATTATAATAAATTTACAAGTAAGACTCAGAGGGGGATTTTGATGGTAGCATTAAAGCTTAAAGAAATGTCTAAACAGGAACGAATAAATATAATTATAGTTTTCGCTCTCCTAGGTGCAGCCGTTGCAGTTGGCATTTTTGTCGGCACAAACGAAGAATGGATTGCATCAAGGAATTTTACAGCAGGCTACATGGCAGGCTCTCTGCTCGCCGCGGTGGTGCTGTTCAGCATTTACCGCTCAATTGCTTTTATTTTTGAAAAAATGGGCGGCAGCCACAAGAAATAATTAAGGATTTTTAAAGAGGACTTTTTCAAGTCCTCAGGCTGTTGAGAAAGTATTCTCAACAGCCTTTTTTAAAAGAAAAGTAAGATATCTCACGATCTCATCACTACCGGCGGACGCTTTCCGTGGGGC
>NZ_FOGT01000018.1 GCF_900111295.1 Salipaludibacillus aurantiacus
AAAAGCATCACTCAACTCATTGAACCGCCGTATACGAGAACCGTACGTACGGTGGTGTGAGAGGACGGAGGGTCGAACCCTCCTCCTACTCGATTTTCTTAAAAAGGCAGGGAAGGCCTGTTTAAAAAGAGGGGCGGAAAGCCGGGTACCCTGCGCAGCCAGGGGCTTGCTCGTCGCAGGTGAAGATTAGTTGTCACAATGGGGGGAGGTTGGTGCAACACGGGTAGCACCAACCGCTTAGTTACTGACTTTAAACTCCATTATGCTTGCGATTGTTTAAGAATTCTTCGTGATCCGTTTGTTGGTGCTCCTGCGCAGCCAGGGGCTTGCTCGTCGCAGGTGAAGAGTGCAACAACGGTAGCACCAACCATACGCCCTCCCTTTCTTTGTCTTTCCCCTTTAAACATGATATGTTAAATAACATGATTAAAGGGGATGAATAATGGTGACTAAATTACTTTTTATTGGTGCTGGACGGATGGCAGAAGCTATTATTTCCGGCCTCACAGAGGATGAAAATAACGGATTTACCAGAGTGACAGTTTCAAATAGGGCTGATACCGAAAAACTTGAGAGATTAAAAAACACATACGGAGTGGAAGTGAGCAGCGATTGGAAAACAGAAGTAAACAAACATGATGCTATTCTGCTTGCTTCACCTCCTCATACGCATAATGAGTTGCTCAGGCAGCTTTCCGGCATGATAGAAGGCCAGTTTATTATCACTGTTGCAGCCGGAATAGACCCTTCATATATGGAAGCACGTCTGCCGGACAGAACACCTGCAGCATGGATTATGCCTAATACCGGCGCACAGATCGGCCAGTCAATGTCTACGTTTGCGTGCGGCAATTATGTGGAAGAGAATCATAGGAAAATACTTTACAAGATTTTATCAGCCATTGGCGAAGCAGAAGAATTGCCCGAAGAACAAGTTCATGATTTAACAGCAATTACAGGGAGCGCGCCCGCATTTTTGTATGCTTTCGCAGAAGCACTGGAAGAAGCGGCCGTATCTTATGAGGTCAGCCCTGACCAGGCAAGAAAGCTGGTGACTCATATGCTTAAAGGATCAGCATCCATGCTTGAAAAAGGTGAATCACCGCAAACGTTAATGCAGCAAGTAGCCTCTCCGGGAGGCTCTACAGCAGAAGGGCTGAGAGTTCTTGAAAAGGAAAATTTCGGTTCTCTTGTTAAAAAGGCTGTAAAGGCAACTAATGACCATGCCCGTGGCGGAAAAGATTAAGTTACTGGAGGTATTTGCATGCTGAAAAAATTGTCCTTATCGACCGGTTCACGTGACGAGATGCAGGATATCACGAACGAGGTGCAGCGAGTTTTAGATGAGAGCGGTGTAAATAACGGAGTAGTATATGTTTATTGTGCACACACCACTGGAGGCATCACCATTAATGAGAATGCCGATCCAGATGTTAAGCGGGATATGATTATGCGCTGGGACGAAGTATATCCATGGCATCATGAGCAGTACCGCCATGCAGAAGGAAACACGGCATCTCATCTAAAAGCAAGTACCGTCGGTGCTTCACAAGCAGTCATTATTGATAACGGAAAACTTATCCTTGGGACATGGCAAGGGATTTACTTCTGTGAGTTTGATGGCCCAAGGCAAAGGAATGTATATATTAAAATAATAGAAGGCTGACAGATCATTGGATAAAACAGGTTCAGGTTCAGCGGCAAGCTGGGCCTTTTTTTCCTGTGTCATTTACTTTTCTCTGTAAAATCAGCCCCCTCGAAACAAAATGTGATAAAATGCTATCAGTATGCGAAAAAAATGATGTAGGAGTAAGCTAAATGTCTGAACAACAATTAATCCGAGGCACAATGATATTAACCGCCAGCATTTTTCTCTCTAAAATGCTCGGTTTGATTTATGTTTTTCCATTTACAGCAATTGTCGGCCATAAAGGGCTCGCGCTTTACCAATACGGTTATACACCGTATACCGTCCTGCTGAGCCTTGCTACGCTTGGTGTCCCTCTGGCTGTTTCAAAGTTTGTCTCAAAATATAATGCATTAGGCGATTACAGGACAGGACAGCGCCTTTTAAAATCGGGCTTAGTTGTTATGACGATTACAGGATTTATTGCCTTTCTAGTTTTATTTTTTCTAGCCGGTCCGATCGCCCATCAGGTACTTGATCCGGAAAGTCTGGAAGGAAACACAGTGGCTGACACCATCTTCACTATTCGTATGGTGAGCGTGGCCCTGCTCGTGGTACCGGTCATGGCGCTTATCCGGGGGTATTTTCAAGGACACCAGTCAATGGGCCCCACGGCTGTCTCACAAGTAGTGGAACAGTTAATCAGAATTATTTTTATCCTTTTATTTACGTATTTGATTATTAACGTCTTTGGCGGAGAATTAGGCATTGCAGTAGGTTTTGCGACATTTGGAGCATTTGTCGGTGCGGTTGCCGGTTTGGCAGTGTTGCTGTTCTACTGGAAAAGAAGATGGCACGGGTTGCAGAAGCAGATTGATGAGAGCACTGTGGATTATCAGATTCCGCTTCCGAAAATGTATAAAGAACTGTTTGCGTATGCCTTGCCTATTTCTTTTGTAGGGCTATCTATTCCTCTATATCAAACAGTAGATTTAATTACTTTTAACCCTGCAATGATGGCAACAGGCATCAGTCAAGCCGTCACGGAAACATATTACGCATCTTTTACGCAGGCTTCCCACAAGCTCATACTTATACCTGTAGCACTAGCAACAGCGATGTCATTAACAATTATTCCTACTGTCACTAACGCCTATATTAATGAGGAAAAAGACAGACTCCAGCGGACGATTACACAGACTTTTCAAATTATATTGTTTTTAACTGTCCCGGCAGCAACAGGTTTAATGGTTTTGGCAGAGCCTGCTTATGGAGCACTGTTTGGTTTAGAAGAAGTGGCTGTAGGAAGTGATGTTCTAAGGTTCTATGCTCCCGTTGCTATAGCCTTTTCAATTTTTGCTGTGACCTCTGCTCTGCTTCAGGGCATTAATAAACAAAAATATGCTGTCATTGCTTTATTAGCAGGTCTGGCTTTTAAAGTTTCAGGAAACAGCCTGCTTATATCCTGGTTCGCGGCACATGGCGCCATTATTGCAACAGGAACGGGCTATCTCATTGCAATCGCCGTTAACCTTTGGGCTGTTCATAAGTTTGCAGAATATAACTTTACATTCGTATTAAAACGGTTTTTACTCATTTGCATATTTACTGCAGGGATGGCAGCAGTGGTCGCTTTCCTGAATTACGGTTTTCAGCAGATTATCCCCGTAAATAGCCGTTGGGACGCTTTGCTCATATTAACTGTCTCCGTGGTCGCGGGAATAGCAGTTTACTTAAATATCAGTGTACGTTCCGGGCTTGCCGGCCAAATTCTGGGCCACAGGTTTGATTTCCTGAATAAAAAATAATGACTCATTAAAACAAACAAAAGGTGCTTCGCTATAATTGCGAAGCACCTTTTTAATCCATCCAGTTTTCGGCCCATGCCTGTATTTCATCTAAGGCGGGTTCGAGCGCTTTTCCTTTATCAGTCAGCAGATATTCGATGCGGACGGGAGTTTCCGGGTACACTTTTCGTTTGACCACCCCGGCCGCTTCAAGCTGTTTAAGCCGGTCTACAAGCATTTTATCGCTCATACCCGGAATATTTGCAGAAATATCACGAAACCTTACAGGGCCATTCAGCAAAACACGGATAATCAGCCCGTTCCACCGTTTTCCTAGCAGCTGAAAAGCAGTTTCAAATTTAGGGCACAAGTTCATTTTAACCATATGATCACTCCCTGGGAGACGTTATCCCTTTGAATTATTGTACCATAATCACTTGACTTTAGTAAGCAGCTGCGATATTATACTTACAAATAGTTAGTAACACATTAAACTATTGTAAATTTAAAAAAATAAGAGGTTTATTATTTTTCTGTACAAGGAATGTTATTTACGGGTAAGCGGTTTTTCAAGCAATTAAAATTTATTATAGGAGTGGTTTAAAATGACAAAAATTCTTGTGCCTTATTACAGTTCATACGGCCATATTTATAAAATGGCAAAAGCAGTCGCAGAAGGTGTCTCAGATATAGAAGGTGCGGAAGTTAAAATTGTCCGGGTAGAAGAATTTGAAGCAGTTAAAGCAGCGATGTCCGGACAGGATGCCTATGTAGAAGCACAAAAAGCGCAGGAAGATATTCCTGTTGCGACCCACGATGATTTAAAGTGGGCCGACGGAATCGTATGGGGCATTCCTACCCGTTACGGCTCTATGCCTGCCCAAATGAAGCAATTCATTGACTCGGCAGGTGCCTTGTGGATGAACGGCGACTTGGAAGGCAAAGCAACAGGGATTTTCTCAAGTACTAATACCATTCATGGCGGCCAGGAAACAACAGCAATTACATCTATAGTCCCATTGCTTCACTTTGGACTTATTTATGTAGGCCTTCCTTATGGGGAAAATCCGGAAATGATGACAGATGATCCTGTTGGCGGTTCACCTTATTCAGCTTCCACAGTAGCGGGCCCTGATGGAAGCAACGAGCCTGATGAGAGAGATTTAACAATGGCTAAACGTTTAGGGAAACGGGTGGCCACTGTGGCTAAAGCATTAAGAGGGTAAAAATCCACGAAAATAAATAGAATAAGCCTGAAAAATCTGCTGTGACCATGGTTACAGCAGATTTTTATTATGTACTGAAAATAATTTCCTCTGTCAGTTCACAAGTCTCTTTTAGAGCTCTATCCCTTCTGCTATAATGTAAGAATTAATATGTGCATGGTTGCCTTTGGGTGGCCTATGGAGGTGAACTCCTTGGAAGAGAAAAATGGTAAAAAGCTTTACATAGATTGGTATCTTATAGTAAGTTTACTGCTTCTTGCATTATTCGGCCTTGTGATGGTTTACAGTGCGAGTTTTGTTCAAGGTTATCAGCATCATGATAATATAACTTACTTCTTCGATCGTCAGCTTCAGTGGCTGGTGATTTCTGCTTTTTTGTTCACTTTATTTATGTTCTTTCCATACCGCCATTTTCGTAAACTGGCAAAATGGATCGTGTTAGGTTCTATATTTCTGCTGCTGTTAATTTTAGTTCCTGGAGTCGGGCACGAGGTAAACGGGGCCACTCGCTGGATCAATTTAGGCGGGTTAAGAATCCAGCCGTCAGAATTTGTAAAAGTGGGTTCAATTATTTATTTAGCCTATGTGTATTCAAGGAAACAGGCGTACATTAATAAATTTTTTACCGGAGTTATGCCGCCTTTGATTGTTGTACTGGTCTTTTTTGTGCTGATTATGCTTCAGCCTGACCTTGGAACAGCCACGTCTATTGTTTTAGTGGCAGGCCTGATTGCTTTTTGTTCCGGTGCAAGGCTTCTTCATATTATTTCGCTCGGCTCGCTGGCAGGATGGGCGCTGTACCATTACGCCCAGTCAGCCCCATACAGATTAAACCGCCTTCTTGGCCACCGGAACCCGTTTGAACTGGAACAGACGGAAGGATTCCAGCTTGTTCAGTCTTACATTGCGATTGCTCACGGAGGCGTTTCCGGGGCAGGCTTAGGCCAGAGCGTTCAAAAATTATTTTATCTGCCTGAAGCCCATACAGATTTTATACTGGCAATTATCAGTGAGGAGCTGGGTTTAATAGGTATTACTTTTGTCTTTCTATTAATGCTCGTCATCATTGGAAGAGGAGTAGTCATTGGGGCCAGGTGCAAGGATGCTTTTGGCAGTTTGCTGGCGTTTGGCATTGTGTTTCAGCTGGGGATACAGATGGTCTTTAATGCCGGAGCAGTAAACGGGTTCCTTCCTATTACTGGTATTCCATTTCCATTCCTAAGCTACGGTGGGTCTTCTTTAATGGTCACCTTTATCTCCATGGGCATCCTGGCTAATATATCACGAAGAACAGAAAAGGAACGCCAGGAACGGCTTTATGAAAACGGTGACGGAACAACAGAAAAAAAGAGAGGATATGTGGGTAAACCATCTGCCTCTTTTGTAAGATAAATTAGGAAAGTGTTAGTAGGTGGAAACATGCAAGAACGTAAAAGTCCCTTTCAACAGCTTGATTATACACTCCTGTTCTTTTTATTCGTACTGATGTGTATCAGTTTATTAGCTATATACAGTGCTGCAACTGCTGACCAGTATAATGTCGGTCCCGGTCATTTTATTCAGCGGCAGCTTCTGTGGTTTGCCATCGGTACTGTTCTTATGATGGGGGCAATGGTCATTGATTATGATTTTTTTAAAAATTTATCTATTCCTTTTTATATTCTCGGAATGATTCTTTTGCTTCTGGTTCACTTTTTCGGGATAGAAATAAATGGAGCACAGCGCTGGATCGGAATTGACGGATTATTTCGCTTTCAGCCTTCTGAGTTTGTAAAAATATTCGTCATTATTTCTCTGGCGCATTTAATATATCAGATTACGAGAACCCCCAGAGAGAAGTCATTTACAACTGACTGTATTGTTGTAGGAAAAATACTTGCTGTCGGACTGCCGCCGTTCGGCCTTATTCTTATACAGCCTGATTTGGGAACAGCGCTCGTCATTGGAGCCATTATTTTTATTGCTATTCTAATGGCAGGGGTCACTTTCAGGATGATTGGTTTAATTATGTCGCTTGCTCTAGGTTTTATAGCATTGCTCGTTTGGCTTCATAACAACTATTTCGCGTTTTTCTCCAACTATCTTATAGCCCCTCACCAGTTAAGCAGAATTTATGCCTGGCTGGACCCTAATGCAAATATAGGCGCTGAAGGGTACCAGCTTTATCATGCTTTACAGGGCATTGGCGCAGGACAGCTTTACGGAAGCGGATTTGGGGCCGGGGTAAAATCACAAAGCGGGGCAATTCCGGAATTACATACCGACTTTATATTTACAGTGATTGCAGAAGAGTTCGGTTTTGTTGGGGCGACTGTGTTAATTGTTGTCTACTTTCTGTTATTGTACCGCATGGTAATTATTGCTTTTACTTGCAATAACAGCTTTGGCACCTATTTAGTTGCCGGAGTCATTGGGTTACTTGTTTTTCAAATTTTTCAAAATATAGGGATGACGATTGGTCTTGTACCAATTACAGGATTAGCTCTTCCATTTATCAGTTACGGGGGGAGTGCGTTAATAACAAATATGCTGGCCGTCGGGATTGTCCTGAATGTAAATATCAGAACGAGGCACTATATGTTTGGAGAAGAAGAGTAGAAGAAATGAGGGATTCTCAGTGCGTGCTGATAAAATATTAGCCAACATGGGCTACGGTTCGCGGAAAGAAGTAAAGAAACTATTAAAAAAAGGCAGTTTTTCTGTAAACGGAGAAACAGTTAAAGACGGGAAAATTCATGTAGACCCTGATAAAGATACGCTTGAAGTATTCGGGGAAAGACTTGAGTATAAACAATTTATTTATTTAATGATGAATAAGCCGCAAGGTTATGTGTCGGCAACGGAGGACTTGAAGGAATCGGCTGTCACAGAAATTCTGGAAGCCGAAGATGCTTTATATAACCCTTTCCCGGTCGGAAGGCTTGATAAAGATACAACTGGACTCCTGCTCCTTTCTAATGATGGAAAACTGGCCCATAAGCTTACTTCCCCAAAAAAGAAGGTTGATAAAACGTATCTCGTTCATCTTGACAGCCCCGTTAGTGAGGAAGATATTGATTCTTTGGAAAAAGGGGTCACACTGGATGACGGGTATGTGACAAGGCCTGCTAAAGTAGAACGTATAGAAGGAAAAAATGCTGATGTCGTGCGAATAACTATTCATGAAGGAAAGTTTCATCAGGTCAAACGCATGTTCCAAACAAGAGGAAAAAAAGTCATTAGGCTGAAAAGAGAACGTATCGGCCCGCTTTATCTTGATGAGACGCTTGATTTAGGAACTTATAGAGAATTGACAGAGGACGAACTCCAAAACTTAATAAACAGTACGTAATACAGAGAAAACCTGTCGTGAAAAAATCACAACAGGTTTTCTGTCTTTTTAGGAGACTTTAACTTTTTTATTGGTTGTAGTCCACAACCCTCTCTCAGGGCTGACTACAAGGTTATTATATTCCAGTACATTCAAATCCCGCTGGACAGTTCGTTCAGTGATCCCGAACTCCTCAACCAATTCTTTTGTAGAGACGCTTCCTCTTTGACTGATAAAAAGGTAAATGGATTTAATCCGAGTTAACATCCGTTCAGTTGAAGGTTTCAAAAAACCACTCCTTATTTTTGTCACCCGTGTTCAGAGATTGTAAGACTGAATTTAATGGAGACAGGGTGAATGTTTAAAAGACAGCCTACTGAAGTGTCCGGTCATTATCCTAAACGGATAAAGAAAAGCGTCTCAGTGTCTGCAGAAATACTCCACGTCATTTAAAGCGTTTATCTAAGTCCGCGGCCAATATGTGATTCGCCAAAAATAATATGTGCCAAGTCAGAACTCAGACCTCCTGTCTAAGAGGTAAAGTTAAATGTGTCTCCCTCCTTTTCTATATTTTAACGTACGAAAGTGCTTTTAGTAAAGTTATCGGTTTGTTAACATTTATTAAGCCTATGTAAAGATATCTATTCACAGACTCCCTTTTCCATTACACTGTAAAAGCGTATACTCATATTTGAAATTAAAATGGAGGAAGAAAATATGGATTGGAACAAATTAGTTAAAAAAAGACAAGAAATGATCGTAAATAATACACAGGATTTTTTACAAATAAAAAGTGTCTTAGACGAAGCAACTGCTTCTTCATATGCCCCTTTCGGTGAAGGGATCCGCAAAGCGTATAACTGGCTGTTGCATAAAGCTGAGAAAGATGGATTCACTGTGAAAGATTTGGATGGAAAGGCAGCTCACATTGAATGGGGAGAAGGAGAAGAGCTGGTAGGGGTTTTATGTCATATTGATGTTGTACCTGAGGGGGAAGGCTGGACGACCCCTGCCTTTGATGCGGATATTCGGAACGGGAAAATTTATGCCCGGGGAGCTTTGGATGATAAGGGACCGACAATGGCTGCTTATCATGCATTGAAGTTACTGAAGGACAAGGGAGTAAAGTTAGAAAAAAGAGTCAGGCTGATTATCGGAACAGATGAAGAGAGTCAATGGCGGTGCGTCAGTCATTATTTTGACCATGAAGAGATGCCCTCGCTTGGATTTGCACCTGATGCTGACTTTCCAATAATCTATGCCGAGAAAGGAATAGCCGACCTGACTTATAAATTGGACTTGTGGGAAGAACAAGGCCTGATCCGTTCGTTCAGCTCAGGCAGCAGGCTGAACATGGTGCCTGATTTTGCTTCAGCAGTCATAAATAAAAAAGAGCTGGATGCTGACTTCCAATTAAAAGAAATATATAAAAACTACTTAGCGCAAATTCAGGCTGAAGGGGGCGTAGAGGAGGATTCAGACACCGTATTACTGACTTTTTCGGGGCGCTCAGCCCACGGGATGGAACCGGAAGACGGACTGAATGCGGGTTTGTACTTAGCTGATTTTTTGTGCACTATGCCTCTTAAAGAATATGAAAAAAGGTTTTTCTATACATTAAATGACTACTTTTTAAATGATTCACGCGGTAAAAAGGCAGGAGTTAACTATATGCATAAAGAGCTGGGGGACCTCACCATAAATATTGGAACAATTAAGTTTGAAGGAGGAAACACCAGCAGCATTGGTATTAATTTGCGTTATCCTGACGGGGTGATTTTTAACAGTGTAAAGCAAAGGCTGGACCGCATTTTCACAAGTACAGGGTTTACTGGAAGTATTATTTCACATGCTCCGCCTCATGCGGTAAATAAAGACCATCAGCTGGTCAGGACTCTTTCAAAGGTTTATGAGAGTCAGACAAGCAGTAAAGCTGATCTGATTGCGATTGGCGGAGGGACCTATGCGAGATCTTTAAAGGCAGGTGTTGCTTTCGGCCCGCTGTTCCCAGGCCAGAAAGACGTGGTACACCAGGCCGATGAGTATATTGATATTGATAATCTTGTTAAGATCACAGCTATGTACGCAGAAGCAATTTACGAGCTATGTAATCAACAATAATTATGGAAAGCCAGGGATGTTAAATGGATAGCCAACAACAGACTTTTTTTAATATGAAAGCTTTTTATTTTTTTGCATATTTCGCTTTTGGAGGTTTATTTCCTCTTTTAAGCGTTTATTTACAGAGTGAGGCAGGGCTGAGCGGTTCTCAAATAGGGGTGATAACGTCCATTGGCCCTATTGTTATGCTGCTTACACAGCCGGTCTGGGGAATGTTAAGCGATTATACAAAGAGGCCGAGAATGCTTCTTACAGCAGCTTGTATAGGTGCAGGAGCGGTCGGTTTTACGTATTTGTTTGCTGAAGAGTATATCGTATTTGTAACAATTGCTGCAGGTCTGGCTGTCTTCCAAAGTGCTGTAATCCCATTGTCAGACAGTATGGCTATGAATTATGTATACAGACATGGCGGAGACTACGGGAATATTCGTATGTGGGGAGCAGTAGGTTTTGCTGTCTCTGTCTGGTTAATGGGTAATTTATCAGACTGGTTTGCACAGTCTGTTATCTTTTACGGTTTTGCGGCCGTTTTATTTATAAGCGCCTTCTTTTCGTGGGGCATGCCTAAAGAGCAGGTGACTACAAAAGTGGATTTAAAAGGGGGGATGAAACGGCTTGTAAAAGTCCCAGGCTTTATGCTGTTCCTCCTGGTTACCTTTCTCGTTTTTGGCCCAATTATGGCGAATAATTTTTATTTTGGTTTATTGATTCAATTTACAGGCGGTTCACTTGCAGGGGTAGGTTTTGCATTCCTGTTAGCCGCCGGCAGTGAAGTTCCTTTCATGAGGTGGGCTGGGAACTGGATCAGGAAACGGGGCATACTTGTTATTTTGTTTGCTGCGGCATTTGCTTCCGGAATCAGATGGCTTTTCTATGCCACAGGGCCTGAACCGGGTTTTATATATGTGACTACCATTATTCAGGGGTTCAGTATAGGTTTATTTGTCCCGGCTGCTCTTCAGTATGTAACGGAACTCGCCCCTAAAGAAGTTAAAGCAACCGCTGTAGCGATATACTCAGCTGTCGGTAATGGTTTAGGGGCGTGGTTTTTCAGCATAAGTGCAGGCTTAATCATGGATTGGTACAATATTTTGTCAGTGTATTTATTTTACGGCGTTTTATCGCTTGCAGGGGCGTTATTAACCCTTTGGATGATTAAACAAAACAGCTCTGACAACATACAGGCAGCTTCCTGAAGAAGCTGCCTGTAGAATATTTATTCAAAATCAAATAAATCGGTTGAAAGGTAACGTTCACCTGTATCACATGCAATAGCGACCACCACATCATCAGGAGACAGCCTTTTAGCAACTTGTAAAGCAGCATAACAGGCAGCTCCGGATGAAGGACCGACTAATATTCCTTCTTCCATTGATAAACGGCGGGTTGTTTCATATGCATCTTCATCTGCTATCCTGAAAATTTCTCCATACACTTTTTCATTTAAGATAGGAGGTACGAAACCGGGACTGGTACCGACAAGTTTATGGGGGCCTGGTTTTCCTCCTGATAGGACAGGCGAACCTTTAGGTTCGACGACATGCACGGAAAGGTCCGGATATTCTTTTTTTAATTCTTCTCCTGTTCCGGTAATGGTTCCGCCCGTTCCGGAAGCTGCAACAAATGCAGACAGCTTTTTTCCAAGTTGATTCATACCATCAATGATTTCAGAAGCTGTCGTGTGCCGGTGGGCATCCGGATTAGCAGCGTTCTCAAATTGCATAGGCATAAAACTGTTGGGAATTTCTTTAACAAGCTCATGAGCTCTATCAATAGCTCCAGGCATTTTTTTATCTCCGGGAGTTAATTCCACTTTTGCTCCGTAAGCTTTTAACAGATTAATTCGTTCTTTTGACATCGTGTCAGGCATGACTAATATTGCTTCAAGCCCTTTGGCTGCTGCAGTCATTGCCAAACCGATGCCTGTATTACCGGACGTAGGTTCAATAATTACTGATTTTTCGTTGATAAACCCTTCTTTTTCTGCCTGGTCAATCATGTTAAAAGCAGCGCGGTCTTTTACACTTCCGCTTGGATTCATAAATTCAAGCTTTAAATAAACCTGGGCTCCTCCTTCTTCAGGCAGTTTCTGCAGTTTAACAAGAGGTGTATCACCTATCAGTTCGGACATATTATTTACTACTTTCATGCGGCTGTTCATCCTTTCCTGGTTATAATAATTTAAGATATATTATAAAAATATTTACTTAATTTGGCAGTTGACACGCGGCGAAGACTTCGCTCCTGCGGGTGTTCGTCCCTTCGTTCACCAGAAGGTATGTCTTTAGAGTTGGAGAGGCTATCTTAAAGAGCACGGTTACTAGAAGTTAAAGTCGTATTAAATAGATATGTTTAATCTATATTGTATCACAGCTTTTCTATAAGTATAAAGGAGTGAGGAATATGAGCGGCGTGCATACGTTTATAGGCATACCATTAAGCGGAGAAGTCAGACAAAAGTGTGAGCAATGGCAAGAGGTTTATCATCTGGATAAATATTACAAAAAGCTGGTTAATAAACAGGATTTTCATATTACCTTATTGTTTTTAGGTGGATGGGAAGAGGTAAACAGGGTAAAGTTATGGAGAAGACTGGAAGAAAAACTTAGCGGGATTCCCAGCTTTACTATCACCTTTTCTCAATTAAATTTTTTTGGAAATAAACGTCAGCCAGGGGTCTTTTACATGGAACCTGAGTTTAAGCGGGACCTGTTTTATCTGCAGAAGGTGATTGAAGATGAAGCCATCTCGCTCGGCTTTCCGGCAGAGAACCGCCCTTACCGCCCGCATGCTACTCTGGCTAAAAAATGGAAAAATCCAAAGGGCGAACGTCCAGCCAGCTGGGATTTACCGTCAGAAATTAATAAGAGTAAACAACAGATAAATAAAGTATGTTTATTCCAGATTCACCCGTCAAAAGATCATATGTATGAAGTAATTGAGGTCATTGATTTAGCAGACGGGGAATAAGGAGAGGAGGAAGAACTTTGGGACAGCTCCTAAAATTGTCTGATTACGTTTCACGTTATGAAATAGATATTTACCGTTACCCAGCCCGCTATGTCCGACTGAAAAAGGAACGTTGGCAGAGGCTGAAACAGGATTGGGAGAACAGAAAAAAAGGTTACAATGATCTTCCTTTTTGGAATGATTATGAAAAAAAGGATAGTTCAATTATAATAAAATCCCTGAGACTTTTTCGCCGTAAAAAGAAGGATATTAAAGAAGAAGTGGACTTACCTTCAGAACAGCAGCTCAGGCACCATACAATGGAAGAGCTGAAAGAGACCTTCAGAAAAGAGCTGTTTGAGTTTCAGGTAAACTGGGCAAGTTCCACCGTCTCAAAAGTATCTTATGTAAAGAAAAGTTACTATTTTGATACTTTATTGAACTTTTTGCTAAATGAGTTGCCTGATACGTATTTTGTTTTTTATGAGCCGTCCTTTATATTAAAAAAAGCACCAGTCGATCTGGAAGTGATAGTATTGACTCCCTCTGAAGTTTGGCTGATTCATCCGCTGCGGGGAAATAGCCATACAATATTCCAGCCTGAGTCAGACCGTTTCTGGGTAAGGAAGCAAGATGGAAGGAATGAACGTATATTACATCCTTTTATTTCTTTAAGACGGATGAAAACAGTAGTTGAGGGCATATTGTCAGAGAAAGGGATGTCTTTGCCTATTCGGACAGCAGTAGTAGCGAAAGACAGCTTCATTGATATGCCAGCAGCAGGCAAAAATATAAAAATAATTGATAAACGCAGTTTTGACACATTTAAACAGTCTATTTTAAAAAACAAGTCACCTATTAAACATGTACAGTTAAAAGCTGCCGATATCCTTTTATCCCAAAGCCTTACAAAGTCTGAACACAGGCTCTCGGAGGGGGAGCAATAAAGGTCAGTATATAAATATTTATCTGTTGAATATCCCCTCGTTATTCTGTATTATAGGAAAAGTGTGCTAATACAGAAACAGATAATGAAGGTGAAGCGTGTGACAGATGAAAATAATCAAGCAATGTTATCCTGCCAGTCCGGCTGTCATGTTTATATACGCCATGCGTTTGACTGGAAAGGAAATAAAGGGATTGAAGTGGCTCTGACTGAAGAAGGAGATCCTTTATTTGCTTATTCAGTTCATTTAGCTGTAAAAGATCTTGAAGCCGCGTATTTAAAAGGGGAAAACCAAAGCGGTTCTTGGAATGATAAATTATTTATTATCCAGCCTGCCATGACTTGTGAAGAAAAACAGGAAGTGGATGACTCTCTTGTTAATTGGGCTTCAAAATTATAAAAAACACTGGAGCAAACGCTGCCCCAGTGTTTTTTTATGGATGTGTTCAAAATTGTAGCATATCTGCCGGTAACATTCGGATACTTTCCAGAGTGCAAGCCCCGGTACTCCCGCGGCCCGCCCTTCAAAATGGAAGAGCTTGTCGCTTTGTTAGTTCAGCCTCTGATTTCAATTTAATTTCCATATCTCAGAAGCGTATTCTCTGATCGTCCTGTCGCTGGAAAATTTTCCTGAGTAAGCAATATTAGTGACGCTCATTTTCTGCCATGTCTGTTTATCCCGGTAGGCCCGTTCGACTAATTCGTGTGACTCGATATAAGGATCAAAATCTTTTAAGACGAAATAAGGGTCATTATGATAAAGAATATTATAGAAAATATCTTTGAATTCAATTTCTTCAGCCCCGAACTCTCCGTGATTTAACTGATCCAGGATCCTTTTTACACGGTCGTCGGTATGATAGATATCCTTAGCTACATAATTACCATTTTGGTAATAATTTAACACTTCTTCAGCATTCAGCCCAAAGATAAATATATTGTCTTCTCCCACAAGGTCTTTAATTTCAATGTTTGCTCCATCAAGTGTCCCCAGAGTGATGGCACCATTCATCATCATTTTCATGTTTCCTGTGCCCGAGGCCTCTTTACTCGCTGTAGAGATCTGTTCACTTATATCTGCAGCTGGTATTATTTTTTCGGCGAGGCTGACGTTATAATTTTCAAGGAAAATAACCTTCAGTTTATCATTGATCGACTTATCATGATTGACAATGGAGGCGACATGATGGATCAGCTTAATCACTTCTTTTGCCAGATGGTAGCTTGGAGCTGCCTTCGCTGCGAAAATAAATGTTCTTGGTGTCAGATCGAGTGAAGGGTTATCCTTTAATTCATTATAAAGGTAAATAACATGAAAAATATTCAGTAACTGCCGTTTGTACTCATGCAGCCGTTTTATCTGGACATCGAAAATTGATTCTTCGTCTACAGTGAAGCCTGTTTTTTCATGAATTAAATTAGCAAGGGCTTGCTTATTTTTTTGTTTCACGCGGTCAATTTTCTCCAGAAATGGTTTATCATTTGAATAACGCAGCAAACTGATCAATTTATTCGGCTGTTTTATCCATTGAGGGCCTATGACATCAGTTATGGCCCGGGACAGACACGGGTTGACCTGCAGGAGCCAGCGCCTGTGGGTGATCCCGTTAGTTTTATTATTAAAGCGGGAAGGAAAAAGGGTATAGAAATCCTTCATTTCTTTCTTTTTAAGAATTTCAGTGTGTATTCTCGCTACCCCATTGACGCTGAAGCTTCCGACGATAGCCAGCCTGGCCATATGTACCTGGTCATCAGCGATAATGGCAAGTTCCGGAATCTTCTCGCGCAGTTCCTCGTGGTCAAACCAGATCCCCTGGCAAAAACGCTCATTTATTTCATCAATGATCATATAAATTCTCGGAAGCAGGTTCTGGATCATTGAGACAGGCCATTTCTCCAAAGCCTCACTTAAGGTGGTATGATTCGTATACGCTATGACGTTTGTCGTTACTTCCCATGCCTCATCCCATTCAAACTCTTCTTCGTCCATTAAGAGGCGCATCAGTTCAGGAACCGCGAGACTGGGATGTGTATCATTAATCTGAATGACAATCTTTTCAGCCATCGATGACAGCGGAAGATTATAGTCTGTCTTAAATTTCTTTATAATTCCCTGAATAGTAGACGATACAAGGAAATATTGCTGTTTTAACCTCAATTCTTTTCCTTCAAAGCTTGAATCATCCGGATATAAAAATCCTGAAATTTGTTCTACAGAATGGGTATGATCGAGGTGGTGGTAATACTGGGAATTAGGACCAGACAGGAAATCGGATGTTTCAGGAGAAATTTCCGCACTCCAGAGCCTTAAAGTGTTTACCACGTTATTCTGATAGCCGGAAACCGGCACATCATAAGGAACAGCCATCACTTTGTCAGTCTGTTCATAGCTCGCTTCAAATTTACCGTCCTGTTTTTTATGAAGGTGTACTTTACCTCCAAACTGAACTTCTACTGCTTCATCAGCTTTTCTTGTTTCCCATGGATACTCTTCTTTGAGCCAGTAATCAGGCAGCTCAATCTGGTTCCCGTGTATGATCCTCTGTTCGAAGAGGCCGTATCTGTAACGGATACCGCTGCCGTGGCCGGCGTAACTCAGGGAAGCGATGGAATCGAGGAAACAGGCGGCCAGCCTGCCCAAGCCGCCGTTCCCTAAGCCGGCATCATGTTCATTTTTAAAGACTTCTTCGGGATTCCTTCCAAGTTCAAGCAATGCTTCCTTGCACGTATCGAGAAGGCCGCAGTTTAACAAGTTGGTTTCAAGGAGCCGGCCGATCAAAAACTCCATCGACAGATAAAAAACCTGCTTTGTTTCGTTTTGCTGATATCTTTCCTGAGTATCCAGCCATTTAGGGATCAACTCATCTTTCACAATAGAGGAGATAACATAATACAGGTCTTTGTCGGTAGCATCTTCCAGATATTTTCGGCGTTGACGGGTCAGTTTATCTTCCAGAAGATTAATAAAAGCCTCTTTGCTGTATTGGTTCATTACGTTCACTCCTCGGGTGCAGTTTCTGTTTCAGTCAGACCGCTGTAGATGCCGGCATAAGCCTTTGCAGATTCTTTCCAGCTGAACTGGCTTTTATTTACATTTTTAATAAGTTTATCCCAAAGGTTAGGCTGGTGGTAAATACTTAAGGAATAATTCATAACAGACAATAAATCGTGAGCATTGTAATTAGTAAAACTGAATCCGTTGCCCTCGCCTGTTATTTCATTAAAAGGCTGGACTGTATCTTTTAAGCCGCCTGTTTCACGCACGATCGGAACCGTTTTATACCGGAGAGCGATAAGCTGGGACAGACCGCAAGGCTCAAATTTAGATGGCATAAGAAAGAAATCTGCGCCTGCATAAAGCTTACGGGCGGTCCCTTCGTCAAACTTGAGCAGAGTCGCCATTTTACTTTGATGCTTCCATGCCAGGTGTTTGAAAGACTCTTCAAATTCATACTCTCCCGTACCAAGGATTATGACCTGAACCTCCTGTTGTAAAAACTCGTCCAATATTCTTTCAAGCAGGTGGAACCCTTTTTGTTCGACCAGCCTTGATATGGCGATATAAACAGGAATGTCACGATTAACATGCAGCCCCAGTTCCTCTTGAAGCGCCTCTTTGTTTTCTTTCTTTTTTACCCGCGAATGACTGTAATTAACTGGAATATTAGGGTCTTTCATCGGATTATAATCTTCAGCATTAATCCCGTTAATTACACCTGATAAATCAGCATTTCTTTCCCTGAGAAGGGGGTGGAGGCTTTCTCCATAGAATGGATCCTTAATTTCTTCGGCATAGCTGGGACTTACTGTCGTTATCTTATCAGCGTGAAAAATTCCGCTTTTCATACAATTAATCATCCCATTCCATTCAAACCCTCCGAAGTGTTCTAAAGGAAGCTGAATAAGATCATTAAACGCATGGTGAGGCATGAGCCCCTGGTATTTAATATTATGAATGGTAAAGACTGTTTTTAAATTGCCGGGATGAAATATTTTTGCAAAGGCTACGGCTAAACCGGTCTGCCAGTCATGCCCGTGTAAAATGTCTGGTTCATAATCAATATGCTGAAGGGCTTCAACCACAGCTCTGCTGAAGAAAACAAACCTTTCACCATCATCGTAATAGCCATATATCCCTTTTCTTGTATAGTAATAATCATTTCCGATAAAGTAATAGGTGACTCCCTCATGTTTTAGTTCGTAAAGGGAGGCTTCCTGAGAGCGCCAGCCGACCTGTACTTGGAAGTCAGCTGTTTTTTCCATTTGCTCTGTCCATTCCGATGATATTTCATCATATAAGGGCAGCACAACCCTGACTTCGCAAAGGCCCTCATTCTGGAGGGCCTGGGGAAGAGATCCTATAACATCGGCCAGCCCACCTGTCTTTACAAAAGGGGTACATTCTGAAGCAGTAAATAATATCTTTTTCATCCTGAATCTCTTCTCCTTTTAATTAAATGTTTTTACGTTTAGCTACAACAAATGGTTTTTCTCTTGATCCGATAAAGGTTTGGCCGGCGGATATATGGACGTCTTTATCCAAAATGACATTTTCGAGACGAACGCCTTCTTCTATTGTGCAGCGCTGCATAATTATTGAATTCTTTACTTGCGCTCCTTTTCTTACTTTAACGCCTCTAAATAATATACTTCCCGTGACTTCACCGTCTATTACTGAACCATTTGCAAGCATGGAATCTGATACCTTCGCACCTTTTCTATACTTAACCGGCGGTTCATTGCTGATTTTTGTACGAACAAACTGGTTTTTGAAAAAGAGAGCTTTATAATTTTCAGGGCGAAGTAAATTCATATTCTGCCTGAAAAAGCTTTCTATGGAATTTACAAAAGCGCTATAGCCTTCGTACCGGTAGAACTGGACATTCAGTCTGTGAAGGTTTTCCTTTATTCCGTTAAAGAAGAAATGGTCTTTATGATAGGCAATACATTCGTCAACCAGTTTCAGTAACACATCTTTTTTTATAATATACACCCCGGTAAACACGTGCGGGTTTTGCTGGTCGTTAGTTAAATTAAGGATTTTACCGTCCTCATCATGCTCTACCCGGAGCTGGGAAACATGTTCAGGCTTAAATTCATTTACCCTGGTAGTGATGCAGGTAACATCAGCATCGTTTTCAAGGTGATGATTGAAAGCTTTTTCATACCGGGTGTTTGAAATGAACTGGCTTCCGCTGATAATCACGTGATTAGCTTTTGAACGGTGGAAGTAATCCCGGTTATTATGGAAATGACGTAAATCTCCCCGTGAAATGTCGGTTGGATCATTCCAGTCCGGAGGGAGGATGAACAAGCCTCCGTGCCGTTTGGCCAGTTCCCAGTCTGAGCCTGTCCCTAAGTGGTCCATAAGCGAACGGTATTTTCTATTACTGAAAATAGCTACTTCTCCTACGCCTGAATTCACCATATTTGAAAGAGTAAAGTCGATTAAACGGTAGCGTCCGGCAAAAGGAACAGCAGAACCACACCTGAAGTAAGTCAGTTCTTCCAAAAAGTCATATTCATGTTCTATATTAATTAATCCCATTAACGTATCCATATGGCAGCCTCCTTTATTATTCCGTTACAAATTTTTCAATGTTCTCTGAACTTATGACGACAGGTTCATCATACTCTTCACCATTAATAACAGTCCCGTCAGGGATGGTTATTTTTTCCATAACAATTGCCCTGTTTATAGTGCAATTGTTGCCGACTTTCACGCTGGGGTGGAGAATAGATTCTTTAACTAAAGTATTTTCACCTATGTCTATGCCTTCAAAAAGAATTGAATTTTGAACGGTTCCGCTGATCCAGCACCCTGAATTCACGAGCGAATTATCTATTTCTGCATTAGGCTCAATAAATTGCGGCGGATAGTTGGAATCATGAGAGTAAGTCCGCCATTCCTTGGAGTTTAAAGACAGGGATAAATCTTCTTCCAATAAGTCCATATTCGCTTCCCAATAACTTTTAATTGTTCCAACATCTTTCCAGTACCCCTGGAAACGGTAAGCGAACAAGCGTAAGCCGTCATTAAGCATGGCTGGAATAATATCTTTTCCGAAGTCATGGCTTGAACTGTCTGACGCTTCATCGTCTATTAAGTACTTGCGCAGTGTCTTCCAGTTGAATATATAAATTCCCATTGAGGCCAGGTTATTTTTAGGGTTTTGGGGCTTTTCATCAAATTCATATATTTCAAGGTTTTCTTTCGTATTTAATATACCGAAACGCGAAGCTTCGTCCCAAGGGACCTCTATGACTGAGATGGTTGCTTCTGACTGTTTTTCTTTGTGATGGTCAATGAGCCTCTGATAGTTCATCTGGTAGATGTGGTCACCTGAAATGACCAGGACATATTCAGGGTCAAACTGATCAATAAATTGCATGTTTTGGGAGATGGCATCGGCCGTCCCTTTATACCAGCTGCCTCCTTTTTGGGCGGTGAAGGGCGACAAAATGGATACACCATCGTGTTGACGGTCCAAATCCCAAGGTTTCCCGATGCCTATATGCTTATTTAAAATCATAGGTGAATATTGGGTTAAAACACCGACGGTATGAATTTTTGAATTTGTACAATTGCTCAATGTGAAGTCTATGATCCTGTATTTGCCGCCAAACGGGACTGCAGGCTTTGCAAGGTTTTTAGTAAGCAAACCGAGCCGTTTGCCTTCTCCGCCTGCAAGGAGCATTCCTACGCATTCTTTGGACATTTAAGATTCCTCCTCAATTTTTTCTTTATCTATTTTTTTATAAATGGCTACAGCTAAAGGGGGGATGCTGATTTTAATATGATTGTCAAAACTGTGCCACTTATCAGAAAAACTAAAATGCTTGTCTCCACTAACCTGATGGGAGCCGCCGAATTCTTCGGAATCGGAGTTGAATATTTCTTCATATGTGCCCGGGGATGGGACGCCTACTTTGTAATCGTGATAAACATTAGGAGTGAAATTACAAATAATGATTAACTGATCGCTGTCCTTCTTGCCCTGTCTAATAAAAGCGACTGTACTTTGATCAATGTTATGAGGGTCAATCCACTTGAAGCCTTCAGGATCGTGATCCAGTTCAAAAAGAGCAGGGTGAGATTGGTAAAATTTATTCAGTTCTCTTACATAAGTAAACATACTTTGATGGAATGGGTAATCAGTTAAATGCCAGTCTAATTGTTCTTTATCTTTCCACTCTGCATATTGGCCAAGCTCACCTCCCATAAATAAGAGTTTTTTCCCGGGGTGAGCCATCATATAGCCGTATAACAGGCGCAGGTTTGCAAATTGCTGCCACTGGTCTCCGGGCATTTTATTTAACAGCGAGCGTTTTCCATGCACTACTTCATCGTGTGACAGAGGCAGCACGAAGTTTTCAGTGTGAATATACATAAATGAAAAAGTTAATAAGTTATGGTGCCATTTCCGGTAAAGAGGATCATGCTCCATATACTCAAGCATGTCATTCATCCAGCCCATATTCCATTTAAAATTGAAACCAAGTCCACCGCTGTGTGTTGGGGCAGTTACCAAGGGGAGATCCGAGCTGTCTTCAGCCATCATTAAGACAGAAGGAAAATATTCGAAAACGACCTGGTTCAGTTTCTTTATAAAAGCAAAAGCTTCAAGGTGATCATCTCCTCCATACGAATTGTAAACTTTTTCTTCATCTTCGTTTTTATCAAAATTCAAAGACAGCATGCTTGCTACTGCGTCGACGCGGATCCCGTCTATGTGAAATTCTTTTAGCCAGTAAACGGCATTAGAAATCAAAAAACTTTGGACTTCCTGACGGCCGAAATCAAATGTGAGCGTTCCCCATGACGTCTTTTCGGACTTTCTGGGATCGGCATATTCAAAAAGAGGCTCTCCATCAAACTGCCTCAAGCCGTGATCGTCTTTACAGAAATGACCGGGTACCCAGTCTAAAATAACGCCGAGGCCCTCCTGGTGACATTGGTCTATGAAATATTTAAAGTCATCAGGTTTGCCGTAACGGCTCGTTACCGAATAATATCCTGTGATCTGGTAACCCCAGGAAAGGTCATATGGATGTTCGCTGATGGGCATGATTTCGATATGCGTATATCCTAAATCTTTTACATACGGGATGAGTTCATCTGCGAGTTCCCTGTAAGTGTACAGTTTACCGTCAGGTTTCTTCCTCCATGTCCCTAAGTGGACTTCGTAAATATTTACAGGAGATTTGTAAGGGTTATAGTGTTTTTTGGTTTCCTGCCATTTTTTATCCTTCCATTTATAAGGGGGGGCATTGCCCGGAGTTAATGAGGCAGTGGCAGGGCGCAGTTCCGAATGGACCGCGTAAGGATCGGATTTTAATCGGCGTTTCCCGCTGGCATGGATGATTTCGTATTTATAAGGGCTGTCCGGTGGAATGTCAGATAAAAAGCCTGCCCAGAGACCTTCTTTATTCACACGTTTTAGAGGAGAGTCCGTACCGTCCCAGTTATTAAAATCTCCGACTACAGAGACAGCGGACGCGTTTGGAGCCCATACAACGAAGCGGTAGCCTATTTTATTTTTCCATTTAATTTCATGGCAGCCCAACAGCTTGTAACTGTGGTAATGGGTTCCTTGATGAAACAAGTAAATATCTTGGGGTGACAGGTTATAATCCATCAACATGTTCCTTTCTTAAAAAGTGACCTGAAATAAATGAAGCAAATTAATGTGCAAGAGAATAAATATGAGTAGCGCCCTGTCATAAATTATTTCTCTTTTAGTATGCCAGGTTCCTCTAATATAACTTAAAAAAAGTTAAAATTGTGCGAGTTTTTCAACATTTTTAAGAACTATTTTAAAGAAAGGGTTTTCACAAAGATTGTACTTAATTAAGGATGAGGTATAATAGAGAATACTGCTTTTCAAAGTTCGTTTAAATAAATGGTAGGATGCAGAAATGAGGGATAATACACCATGGATTATATGACAGCATGGATAGAAGATCGGAAATGTGTCGAGCTGAAAGGAGAGGGGGCCGGACGGTCAATCCATTCAGGAGATGAGGCAGTTATCATGGGAAATGATATACTTATTCCTTTATACGCAGATCACGTGGACGAGAACCGGGTTATTTTGCATTCAACAGAGGATCTGCCGTTTGGAGCAGAAATGGTATTGGAATGTAAAGAGGTTATTGCTCCAGTATATGCAGGTGAAGTAGTCCGGACGAAATGGTTTGACGATTTATTCAATGCTTCGGAGGAAATGCTTGGAGCAATTTACAAGCCCGAAAGTTCAACTTTCAGAGTATGGAGCCCGGTGGCTGTCGAAATGACACTTAATCTCAATAAAGTCTCTTATCCTATGAACAGGAAAGGTAATGGTGTTTGGGAACATACAGTGGCTGGGAATTGTGAAACTGCAGCATACTCATTTTCTGCCAAAGTCAATGGGGAAGTGGTTGAAGCATCTGATCCTTATGCTAAGGCTTTAACAGCTAACAGCACCTCAGCAGTCGTGGCTGACCTTGGGAAGACAGACCCGGAGCACTTCCGTACGTACCCTAAACCTGAATTAGGACATTTACAGGACAGTTCAATTTACGAAGTTCATATAAGGGATGCTACGATCCATGAGGAGAGCGGGGCTGCTGCTAAAGGAAAGTATACAGGGCTGGCTGAATCAGGGACAAAAACAGGTAATGGGTATACGACAGGGCTTGATTACATTGCAGGGCTGGGGGTCACTCACGTCCAGCTTCTTCCAGTTAATGATTTCGCAAGAGTGGATGATTACAGACCGGAAAGCGGGTATAACTGGGGGTATGATCCTTTATTTTATCAAGTCCCTGAAGGGAGCTACTGTACAGTCCCATCGGATCCGTATAGTAGAATAACCGAGCTGAAACAATTGATTAAGTCCTTTAACCTTAAAGGACTTTCAGTCATCATCGATGTGGTTTACAACCACGTGTTTATTATGGAAGAATCGCCGTTGGAGAAGCTTGTACCCGGCTATTATTTCCGCTATCACCTTGATGGCTCTTTAAGCAATGGGACGGGCGTCGGCAACGATTTAGCAACTGAAAGAAACATGGTAAAGAAGTTAATATTGGATACAATCGATTTCTGGTTGTCAGAATACAGAGTAGACGGGTTCCGATTTGATTTAATGGGAGCTATGGATATTGACACGATGAAAGAGATTTCAAGACGGTGCAAGGAAGAAAACAGGCCTGTCATGCTTTTAGGAGAAGGATGGGAATTGCCCACTGCGCTTGAAAGTACAAGAAAGGCAACGAATTTCCAGTCTGGGCAGATCCCGGATGTTCATTTCTTTAACGACTTATTTCGCGATTCGTTAAAGGGAAGCCTGTTTGATTTTAATGACTATGGTTACATTAATGGAAAGGGGAGGTTTATTGAAAGGCTGTCCCACCTTGTTAAAGGATCATGCATGACCGGGGAAGGCCACCCTCCTTTCGTTCAAGATGTAACGCAAACAGTTAATTATGTGGAATGCCATGATAACCATACACTATGGGACCGGCTGCTAATCACCAATTCCAATGAGAATGAGTTAGACAGGATGGAAATGCACAAACTGGCGACAGGGTTGACGGTACTGAGTCAGGGTATCCCGTTTCTTCATGCGGGGCAGGAATGGTTCCGTTCGAAAAATGGAGATGGAAACAGCTATATTTCCGGCGATTTGGTAAATCAGCTGGATTGGTCTGAGAGAGAATTAAATAATGAACATATTCAATATGTCAGGGACTTATTAACTATCCGGAACAAATATCCTGTTTTTAGAATCAGATCGGCCCCCGAAATAACCAGGCGGCTTCATGTGCTGGCGACACCAGCACCTGTATTTGGATATACGCTGCTTGGGAAGGAATTCGACTTTTGTGTGTTTGTAAATCCAACAAAAAAACGTTATCAGCTGAAACTCCCGTCACCCGGAAGCTGGAAAATACTTTTGTCCAGTAAAGGTAAGGATTTCCGGTCAAACTCTGTTATTAAAGGAGAATTTACAGAAGTGGAGCCTTATGAGCTGATCGTCACAAAAAAATCAAGACTTTAGTTGAAGAAACAGCAAATCTTATTTACAATAGTAAAAGACTTTTAATCCTGTAGAGAAGCAGAGATTAGACATAGGATTAAAGCTATGAAAGAAAATGAGGGTGAAACGATTGGAACATTTCATGGGTGAAGGGTGGCAGCTTAGGCCTGCCGGTGGTGCTACCGGTGAGGCTTATGTTGCTGAACAAGGGGATCAGAAAATATTTATAAAACGTAATTCTTCACCGTTTTTGGCCGTTCTTTCCGCGGAAGGGATTGTTCCTAAACTATTATGGACAAAACGCCTTGAAAACGGAGATGTGATCACTGCTCAGCGGTGGGTGGACGGGCGAGAATTAAAATCTTACGAGATGAACAATGATCGTGTAGCCTCTTTATTATCCAAGATCCATCAGTCCAGGGATTTACTTGATATGTTCAAGAGAATGGGAAACCATCCGCTGACCCCTGAGCACATTCATTATAAAGTCAGCAGAAAAAGCGATGAAATTAATATACAAGATCCTTTCGTAAGAGAGGCCTTAAAATGGCTGGAGGATAACCTTCCAGAGTATAGTGAAGACAATTATGTGGTCTGTCACGCAGATGTTAACCATAATAACTGGATCAGCAACAGTGAAAACCATCTTTATTTAATTGACTGGGATTGTGCCCAGGTTGCTGACCCTGCTTTAGATTTAGCTCCATTATTATACGTTTATATTCCGAAGAAAGACTGGGAGTCCTGGCTTGGCACTTATGGTGTCGATATCACAAAAGACCTCGTTAAACGTATGCAATGGTATATGGTAGGCCAGTGTATTGAGAACATTCTTTGGTACTGGCAGCGAAATGAATTTAATGATATTGCTAAGTGGTCGGAGTTATTACACACTATTCTTCATGAAGCAGGCCATCATACGAGTTAAAAAGAACCTGGCAATCACGGTGTGATTTATGCCCAGGTTCTTTTTTGCCGTATTTTGTTTAGATGCCTATTTATCTTGTAATGATTACTCAGTACGGTTAATACTGTCGACCTGTTGAATCCACGAATTTAAGTCAGCAGAAGAGACAGTTGAATGCTGGCCTTCTTTATCGTGCTGATAAGCATATTGCTCAACAGACAGCAGCAATTCTTTGAGTTCTGCCGATATAGCCCCGTTTTGCATAAGGGAATTGACCAGACTTTGAAGCTGGTGAAATTCATCATGGGACCCGTAATGCTCGCTTTGCTGATTTCCAAGTATGTCTTTTAAAAGCTCAAGTTGATGGTGATAACTGATAGACATTCATTAATCATCCTTTCCATTAGAAAGAGTCTCCTATGGACAAAGGATGTGGAAAAACAGAAATTTTATACAAACAGTTTAAATTTCTCTTCCTTTACGCTGTTCATAATCAAAAGTAACCTTTCCGCCTCCGTCAATTAATAAAGATAACTCTTCTGTCCAACGGGAGAGATTCAGTTTGTGATATTTAATTAATTCATTCGTTTCCTTGCTTTCTTTTGCAGTTTCTATAAAAGCATCAATCTCCTGAATCGTCCCTGAAAAATTCTCGTTTAGTGGTTCTTCTTTTAAACTTTTAATTATTCCTTCTATTTTATTTATTTCATCTTTAGTACCCTCTTCCTTTTCTTTCAGTTGTTTTACAAGTGATTGTAATTGTTCCAAAATCTGATAACTGACCATATTTAATTCCTCCTTTAAGAAGTGAGTTTCAGCAAATATCTTGTTATTATGTTCCCTTTGCTGGAAAATTTACACATAATTCTATACATTTTAAAGTTTTATTTATTAAAAGCCGTCTGACGTAATTGGTTATTTATGATATTCTTATTTTGTAGTTTTTAGATGATGGATAATAATGGAGTGTGAAAACTGATATGCGTTTAAGAAATAAGCCCTGGGCCGAAGATTTTTTAAAATCACATCCGGAAATTGTAGAAGGTTCACCGGCCGGGTGGCATGGAAGATGGAAAGAAAAGTTTGGCAATGACGGTCCTTTGCATGTAGAGGTAGGCAGCGGGAAAGGCCGGTTTGTGACAGAAATGGCAAGAGTTCATCCAGAAGTTAATTTTATCGGTATAGAGAAATATGAGAGTGTGATCGTGACAGGGGTGGAGCGGCTTTTAGAAAATCCAGTACCGAATGTCCTTTTACTCCAGGAAGATGTCCAAGAACTGACTGATTTTTTTGAAGAAGGAGAAGTGGATCGGATTTACATTAACTTTACTGATCCTTGGCCTAAAAATAAGCATGCAAAAAGAAGGTTAACGCATGAAAATTTTTTAGTTAAATATAGAAATGTTTTAAAAAAAGATGGAGAGATTCATTTTAAAACAGATAACCAAGAGCTGTTTGAATACTCCCTTGAGAGTATGACTCAATTCGGTTTCCAGCTTAACAATGTAAGTCTCGACTTACATAAGAGTGACATAGAGGGCAATATCATGACAGAATATGAAGAAAAATTTTCAAAAAAAGGAATGAGGATTTACCGGCTGGAAGCAAGCTTAAGAAAATAATCTTCGGAAGGCGGGATGGATATGGCGTTGGAACAGTTTAAAGTGGGAGAGGGTGTGACACTGACGTGGTTAAACGGCGGTGTCACCCACATGGATGGAGGAGCTATGTTCGGCGTGGTGCCTAAGCCTCTCTGGTCCAGAAAATACCCTCCAAATGAGAACAATCAAATTACATTAAGGAGCGATCCTCTCCTTATTCAAGCTGATGGGAAGAATATTTTATTAGAGTCAGGAATAGGTAATGGAAAACTGTCGGAGAAAGCAAAGAAAAACTTTGGCATTACACAGGAATCTAAGCTGGATGAGTGCCTGGGCCAATTAGAATTAACAAAAAATGACATAGACGATGTCCTCATGACACATATGCACTTTGATCATGCCAACGGGTTGACTGAATGGAAAGGTGATGAACTGGTCTCTTCTTTCCCAAACGCTGTCATACATGTGCAGGAGACAGAGTGGGAAGAAATGAAGCATCCTAATATAAGATCTAAAAATACGTATTTCAAAGAAAACTGGGAAGGCATTGCCGGCCAGGTCGAAACGTTTAAATCTGATTATGAAGCCGTTCCCGGAATAAAACTTATTCATACCGGGGGTCACAGTGCCGGCCATTGTATTCTTCATATTTCACGAGGCGGCAAAGAGCTTTGGCATATGGCGGATATTATGCCCACTCATGCTCATCAGAATGTCCTGTGGGTACTCGCCTACGATGATTACCCTATGGACTCGATAGCCAAAAAACAGGAATACGTTTTGCCGGCCATTGAAAAAGAATCCTGGTTTATTTTCTATCATGACCATAAATACAGAGCGGTCAGATGGGATAAGTCAGGGAAAGAATTACTGGAAAGTGTTGAAAGAAACCGAAGCAACGAATAGAAAAACTGCTCCAGGGCCTTAAAGCCCAGGAGCAGTTTTTTGATTAGCTTACTCTTTTGTGAAGTTACCAATCACGTATCCTTCTTCAACATCTCCCTTGCCGATGAAGGCAACAAGTGCATAGTCACCAGCATCAAGGTTATCATAAACGCCTGAAGCGTCCAATGTTAAATCGTGGTCTCCCTGAGAGAGAGGGCCGAATGTATCAACATATGCTACAGGAGCAAATCCGGCAGTGAAGATATACATTTCTGCATAATCTACATCACGGTTAAGGTTCATATAAAACTCTATGCTTCCATCTTCAGTGACAGAAGTGATTCCGCCGTAGCTTAAATGAGGGTAATCAGGATCCATCACAAAGAGAATGGTAGGCACTTCAATCACTTCATTACCGCGGGAAAGAGTGATCATTCCTTCATAATAGCCAGGTTCAAGTACGCCTGCGTTAACTTGAACGTTCATGTTAACTTTTTGGGTTCCCCCTGCTTTAACATTCAGGTTATTACTCGTATTTACTTTAATATGTTTATCTCCATCGTAGATGTCTACGTCAATTGAGTATCTTTTTCCTTCTTCAGACAAATTCATGACTTCAAAATGCTGTCTTTCTGTCTGGCGGCCTTTTTCTTTATCGAAGACGCCGAAAGAATGTGATCCAGGGCTTACAAGCGTTTCAGCAGTCAGAGCTTCAACCACGCGAATACTGCCGGCTCCCTGAGTATTAAAAGGATAAACATTCCCATTTTCGTCATAAATTGATTCAGCTGTGTTCATTAAGGCAGCTTTAACTTTATCAGTTCCCCAGTTAGGGTTTTTCTCTAATAAAAGTGCTGCAGCTCCTGCTACATGAGGCGCTGACATGCTTGTACCTTGTAAAGAGGCATAACTTTCTCCAGGGAATGTGCTTACAATATCGACACCTGGAGCAGAGACATCAGGCTTAATCATCCACGTCGCATACGCTGGACCCCTTGAAGAGAACTCAGCGACAGTTTCTCCAACTTCCCGGTCGAATTGAATATCAAAAGTGACTTCATTGTTTCCGGCTTTCAATTCGTCAACCATTTTCTGGCCATCAACATCGTCCAACTTTAGTGTTGGCACGGCCATACCAGGAATAACGAACGGTATTTCGCCTTCACCGTTATTGAAGATAATGGCCCCAACAGCTCCAGCAGCAGCGGCGTTCTCAGCCTTCTCAACGAAAGGAATATCTCCACGCTTAATTAAAGCAATCTTGCCTTCTACATCTACGCCGTCAAAGTCTCCAACTCTGCCAAGCTCGGCATCGACGAATTCATACGATTCTCCGTCTAATGCCAGAAGCTCCTCATCATCATTGAAGCCCATTACTTTTGCTGTCGGATATTCAACATCTTCACTTGTAAAAAGGTCGGCTTCGTATAGATTATAAGGTAGCTGGGTGGCACCAACTGATATGGCATCGCGGCTCGTACCAGGAGAACCGACAGTCCAGTTGTTAGGCCCGCTGTTTCCGTTTGAAGTTACAGCTACTACGCCTTCAGCCATTGCCCAGTCAAGAGCGATAGACGTAGCCCAGTCAGGGTCGTTTACTGTATTTCCTAAAGACAGGTTCATGACATCAGCACCGTCTTTAACAGCTAATTCGATACCTGCTACGACATCAGCTGTCGTACCGCCCTGCGGTCCAAGAACACGGTAGCCAAGCAGGCTGGCGTCAGGTGCAACCCCTTTAATGTTTCCGTTAGCAGCAACGGTTCCTGCTACATGTGTACCGTGGTACTGACCTTCCCCTTCCTGAGGATCGTCATTGTTATCGACAAAGTCATAACCTTTGTAGTCTCCAAAAGCATGAGCCAAGTCAGGGTGTGTATAATCAACACCTGTATCAATGATGGCTACTGTCACACCTTTACCTGTAATTCCTAAGCTTTCCCAGGCTTCATCAGCTCCAATAAAAGGAGCACTGTCCATCATTTCAGGAGAAAATTCCTCACTAGAGATTTTTTCAGGAGAAAATTCTGTAGCTTGGTAAGTCACAGACGGATAAATCGCCTGAACTCCGTCCAATTCAGTTAACTGCAGCACTTCTTTTTCAGATAAAGTTAACGCAATACCTGAGAATAAATGGTCATATTCTCTTTCAACTTCACTGTCTGGAATAAGAGCTGCAATGTCACTCTTTAACTGCTCACGGTTCTTTTTCAGGTTAGCTTCAGACTGAGCGAGCCCTTTATGTTTCGCTTCAGTTATAGAAGGTTCATCAAGCTGAACCATTACTGTAATCTCTTCAGAAGAATTAAAATCATAGGTTCCTTTGAGTTCTCCAAGACTGTCTGAATTTTGTCCAGACGCTTGTCCAGTCTGAGTAAAACCGGATGCAAGCAACACCAGGACCATGATCATTAAAGCTGCTTTTTTCTGTAAAAAACTTTTCAAAAAGACCCCTCCTAAATATTATTTGACGGAAACTGAAAAAAAGTCACCTCCAGAAATTGGTTATGTATACGAGAGCTGGAAAAAACTCTCTCTATAAATTATTTCGTAAAACGAGATTTTTTTCTTGAAACAATTGGATTATTATTCTGAATTTTACAAACTATAACAAATTCTTATAAATAGCGATGTAACAGCTTTTTGGGTCTTTAGGTCTGTTTTTTCACGGTTGAAATGAAAGGTTAGTATAGTATGAAAGTTCTGAAAAATAAATAAAAAAATGAAATATTTACGGGAGAAATGAAAAAAACATTTGATGAAAATGAAGAAAATTAAATATTAAGGGAGGTTATTAAATAGCAAAAAAAAGAAATAGGCCGATCGATTTAATTTAAGATAGGCCTTTTAAATAAAAAAGCCTGCCGGAAAACTCCGGCAGGAGAAAAGAGAGTTAATCTTCCTGTTTATTCAAAGCGAGGACTGCACCAGTTGAAGCATCTACAAAGAATTCATAGGCTGCCATTTTACCGTTCTCATCTGAACATGTAATCCCGCCTCGGTAAACATCATAGACGAGCTGGTCCTGTTCAAACTCCTCGGTAATCATATGTACCCATGACCCTTCAATGGTTCCAAGATGTGTCGTTTTTCGTTTAACCGATTTCAGTGCTTTTTCCGGTGATAATTTTCCATCTGTCTTTTCCAATTGATTTTTAGCCAGTATAGTCACTGCGACCCCTGCGCCAACACCAGCTGCGAAACGTTTCCAACCCATAAAGCACACCTCTTTCTAAAAATATACTTCTGTAGTTCTAGTTCCCAATATTAGTATATCGAAACTAATAATAAAAGCCAATCTTCCAGTTTATTTTTTCATAAAAGATAATTTTCATGAGAGAGATAATTATTTCGTTTACCGAAAAAAGTGGAAACCATTCAGACAATTCGTTAAAATAAAAATAGCTTACATAACAATTTTCAGGGAAGGAGATTGAAAAGATATGAACAGTGAAACATACAAAATGTTTGAAACATTAACACAGCTTCCGGGGGCACCCGGTTTTGAACATCAAGTCCGGGCATATGTAAAAAAAGAATTGGAACAATACAGTGATGAAGTGATCCAGGACCGCCTTGGAGGGGTTTTTGGAGTTAAAAAAGGAAATGGAACAGGCCCTAAAGTTATGGTTGCCGGCCATATGGATGAAGTAGGCTTTATGGTCACGTCTGTAAATGAAAAAGGGCTGATCCGTTTTCAGACTTTAGGCGGCTGGTGGAGCCAGGTCCTTCTTGCACAGCGACTTCAAATTATAACTGATAATGGCCCTGTCACAGGGGTTGTAGGCTCTATCCCACCACATCTGTTAGATGAGGTGAAGAGAAATAAGCCAATGGAAATTAAGAACATGTATATAGATATAGGGGCGGACAATAAGGAAGATGCGGAGAGAATCGGTATTAAACCGGGCCAGCAGATTGTGCCGGTTTGTCCAATGGAGACGCTTGCTAATGATAAAAAAATTCTGGCCAAAGCCTGGGATAACAGATATGGTGTCGGTCTGTCGATTGAACTTTTAAAAGAACTTAAAGATGAGAAGACTCCTAATATATTATATTCAGGAGCGACGGTTCAGGAAGAAGTTGGGCTGCGCGGGGCTCAGGCTGCCGCTAATATGATTAAGCCCGATATCTTTTATGCTCTCGATGCAAGTCCTGCAAATGACGCATCAGGTGAGAAAGATGCTTTCGGCCACCTTGGCAAAGGGGCATTATTAAGAATATTTGATCGTACAATGATCACTCACCGGGGCATGAGAGAGTTCATTCTCGATACAGCAGAAACGAACAAGATTCCATACCAGTTCTTTATTTCCCAGGGCGGCACAGATGCCGGCAGGGTGCATATTTCCAACAGCGGTGTCCCTTCAGCGGTAATAGGCATCTGCTCAAGGTATATCCATACCGCTGCTTCAATGATTCATGTGGATGATTATGCCGCTGCCAAAGAACTGATTACCACCCTTGTAAGACAGACGGACGAAACGACATTAAAAACCATCCGGGATAACGTATAAATAACGATTATCGTATCCTGAAAATCCCGACAGCTGATCGGGATTTTCTTTTGGCTGTAATCGGCAGGGGGTGACATGTCTTAGGCGAATAACATTAGGGGTCAGACCCCCCAGATGCTGGAAAAAAGAAAGGGGGCTTGGAGTGATGGAAAAAGGATTGTATGTCGGTTCTGAAAATCCGGCTAAAATAGCATCGGTCAAAGAAGTGTTCGGTAAAGACTTTGAAATACGAGGTGTTTCGGCTCCTTCGGGCGTATCGAGTCAACCTGCTTCAGACGAAGAAACAATGCAGGGAGCTGTGAACAGAGCAAGATATTTAATAGCCAAAACCGATGGAAAATTAGCTCTCGGTCTTGAAGGAGGAATAATGACTCTTAATAAAGGCTTGTATTTATGTAACTGGGGGGCTCTGGTCACTGAACAAGGCGGGGTGTATTTGGCCGGAGGAGCAAGAGTACCTCTGCCTGAATCTGTCGTAAAGCTCCTTCAGGACGGACTAGAATTAGGAGAAGTAATGGATATATATACGAAGCAGCGAGACACCCGTAAAAAAGAAGGTGCAATCGGGATACTGACTAATGGACACATTACCCGTTCAGAAATGTTTGTCCATATTAATTTGATGCTTAAAGGGCAGTATGAAAAATTTCTTACATACTGATAAGTACTCAAAAAACGAGGCCGGGACAAAACTAAAAACAAGTTTGTAAAAGACGAACAATAATTTTATCAGACAGTTTGAAACGTGGGTCACTTTTAGTTTTACCACATATTAAAAAGCCTCAGGCTCTTTTGATTGAAGGACAGAAGGCGGCGACGCCCGAGGGATTAAGCGCAGTCTGAAGATCCAATTCAACGAAGCTCCAGGCTGAGTTGAATTTAGCTGAAGACAAGCCCCTGGGCAAGCGTCCGCCTGGCGGACTGAAATGACTACTATTCATCAGAAGTTACAAAAGCGAAAAACCGAACAAAAATCATAAGATTTGTTCGGCTTTCTTTATGATTACTATTCTTTTGTCTCAGCTTCGTTCTTTTACTACTCAAAAATATATGAGAGAGCCTGCAGGGCCTGATCAGTATTTTCTACTGTAACCTGGGCTCTTTCCGAGAGTTCTTTTAGCGGGTGGTGAAGTTCTTTAGGTCTGACAAGTATGAGCGGTTTATTTAATGCAACAGCGGCGGCAGCATCTGCGGCACTGTTCCACTGCTTGTACTTTTCTCCGAAAAGAGCAATAACAACATCAGATTTTTCCAGTAAAACTCGCGTTCGTAAATTGTTAATTTTAGAAGCTGCTTCATCCTTGTATATGTTGTCGGGCTGCTCTCCAAGAATCTCTTCTCCTATGTTATCAGAGCGGTCATGATTCTCCATAGGACCGGTAAAAGAGACAGGGAGGTTTTTGGATTTCGCTTTTTCTTTCACTTCCTCCCGCCAGTTATCGTGGATTTGGCCAGCTAAATAAACAGTTAATTCCATCTTATACCTCCTTATCAGCATTACTTACATTCTACAATTTTCCCATTAATAAAAAAACAAAAACAAACATTTTTCACGGCAAGCATACCCGTAATTGAGTGTGTTATTATAATAAACGATAAACAACAGATGCAGGACAGCAGGTGTGAAGAAGTGAAAGGAGTTCCTGATGAAAGAATTTCTGAAACGAAAAGGAATAGAACCATCTTTTCAAAACTACGTCATTAATGCATTAAGTTATATGGCTTTAGGGTTGTTCTCCTCGTTAATTATCGGGCTGATAATGGAAACGGCAGGTACCCAGCTTGGGGGCCGTCCGGGCGGCCAGCTTTTAGTCCAGATGGGGGAGACTGCCATGAGTCTTTCCGGACCGGCTATTGGAGCGGCTGTTGCCTACGGACTTGGGGCGCCTCGTCTTGTTCTGTTTGCAGCACTCGTAAGCGGGGCTTCAGGAGGGGAAATGGCAGGACCTGCTGGGAGTTTTCTGGCGGCCCTCATTTCAACAGAAATTGGTAAAATGGTTTCTCAGGAAACTAAAGTGGATATTATCGTCACTCCTTTCGTTACAATAGCTGCTGGTGTCGGCACGGCTTTAACGATTGGTCCGCCGATCGCAGGAGGTATCCGGCAATTTGGTTCCTTTATAATGTGGGCGACAGAGCAGCAACCATTTGTAATGGGAATACTGGTTGCCGCCCTGATGGGTCTCGCATTAACCGCGCCTATTTCAAGCGCTGCCATCGCTTTTATGCTTGAGCTGGAAGGGGTAGCAGCAGGAGCAGCGACTGTAGGATGCGCTGCCCAGATGGTCGGATTTGCAGTAAGCAGTTTTAGGGAAAATCGATGGGCCGGTCTGCTGGCATTAGGAATAGGTACATCCATGCTGCAAATTGCCAATGTGATTAAAAACCCATTGATTCTTATTCCGCCCACCTTATCCGCGGCCATACTCGGCCCGGCTGCCACAATGGTTTTTGTAATGGAAAATAACGCAGCCGGAGCAGGCATGGGAACGAGCGGCTTTGTAGGGCAAATAATGACGGTTCATACGATGGGGAGCGGAACACCGGTTCTTTTGAGTATTCTCTTGCTTCATTTTATTGGCCCGGCATTACTTAGTCTGTTATTCTCAGAGTGGCTGAGAAGAAAAAATCTGATTAAGTATGGAGATATGACAATCGAAAAATCTTAAGGAGGAATTAAGATGGAACAAATTACATCTCATGATCATTACAGTAAAGTTATCAGGGAGAAGGGAAGTGTGCTGATGTTTTCGGCAAGCTGGTGCCCGGACTGTGTGGTGATAGATCCGGTGATGCCTGAACTGGAAGAAAAACATTCTGAATTGGGATTTTACAAAGTTAACCGGGATGATTTTATCGAACTGTGCCAGGAGTTAGATATCTTCGGTATTCCAAGTTTTATTGTTTTTAAAAATGGTGAAGAGGCCGGCCGGTTTGTGAGCAAGGATCGTAAAACGAAAGAGGAAATTGATACTTTTATACAGGAAGCTAAACAGAAATAATCCTGCAGAGCAGCTCCGTAACGAGCTGCTTTATTACTGAGAGCCCGGTCACTGCCTTTGCCTTGGAATAAGCAGAGAAATTGGAGTTGATCGTTTCCCATGGTAAAATACAAATGTACTGGAGGGAAGAACTAATGAAACCGATTCAATTAAAGCGTGAAATTGAAAAACAACTGGATAATGAAAACTGGATCACTTCTTTCGACAGAGAGCAGGAAACTTTAAGAATTATAGATAAGCGGGTAGATAAAGGTGTTACAATTAATTTAGGAAACCTTGGCCCTAAAATGAACGAAAATAAAGACCAGGTATTACAGGAGACAATGAAAACGATCAAAGAAGGGTTAAGACTTTTAACTGCCGAAGTCAACCTCGCAGGGAATGAGCGCCATATTTTTCCTGTGATCAGGGCCACGTCTTTTCCTACTGAAACAAAAGATGGAAGAAAATTAGTGTATGCAGACCATACCGCGGAAACGAGAGTATTTTACGCCGTAGACCAGGGAACGTCATATTCCTTAATTGACGAAAACATGCTTGAAAAGGATAATAAAACCTTAAATGAAGTTCAGGAAGCTGCCCAGTTTAATCTACGGTCCTTGAAGCACACAATGAAAGAGGACAAAGTGGCAGGGAATACTTTTTATTTTCTGAGTATGGATGATGGCTACGATGCGAGCAGAATTCTGAATGAATCTCTGCTTAAAGAAATGGATGAAAAAGTTCACGGACAGTTAACCGCAGCAGTACCTCACCACGATGTCCTTATTTTCGGGGATATTCAAAATGAAACCGGGTACGATGTCCTTGCCCAGATGGTTTTTCAGTTTTTCTCGGAAGGAAGAGTACCTATTACGGCACTACCGTTTATGTATGAGGACGGAGAACTAGAGCCTATCTTTATACTTGCACAGAAAAAGCCGAAAGAGACGAAAAAAGATTGATGAATTATCTGTTCACAAAAGTTATTATTAAGTAAGATAATAAAGAATCGCCCTTCTGGTGGTTCTTTTTCTTTATCCTGAAATAATAATTTTGCATTTCTAATTGGAAAATAGGTGATCAATATGAAAAAAAACTGGAACGAGTATTTTTCTAAATTAAAACAATGGATGTTTCCGGATGAAGAAAAGTATGAACCGGCAACTGAAAATAAAAAGAGGATGATTCACATTCCTCATAAACAAGTTATTAATAAAGAAGAATATGATGTAAAAATGATACACCAGTATCCTAAAAAGGGAACGTTTCGTTTCCCTCTCATAGAGGATGAATCTCCCGAACCCCCTGCATTGAAACAAAATAAAGACTCTGGTCCGGAACCTGATGTTTCTGAATTTACAAGGAAAAAAGAACAGAAAGAACAGAAAGAACAAAAAGGGGCACAGGATGAAAGACAACCTAAAAAGAAGTTTCAGGGAGAACATTTTAAACCCCAAATGATTCCTTCGCCAGTTTACGGGTTTCACCCCCGCGAAGAGAAGCGTAATTCTAAAAAAGAAAAACGGGAAGAAGACAAAAATGAAGAAGCTGCAGGCTCTGCTGATACTGAGGAAACACTTATACAGGAGACTGAAATGACAAGAGAGCCGGCTAAACCTTCAGTCCAGGAAAAAGAGGTGGCGGTTCAGAGAGAAACAGAACCCGCAGATAGTGAAGACTTCTCTTACGGGTTAAGTGATATCACTTTTGTTTCTGAAGAAGACTACACACCTAATGAGAAAGGAATATCAAAGATTCAGGGACATCAAGGAAGCGAAAGATCAGAAGGCGGGGCTCACGAAGAGGAAGAAACATCAGCCGATTCTTCTGCCCCTGAAAAAGAGCTGGCCGGGCTGCTGCACAAAAAGAGAAGTTCCCGTGGAGACGGGCTGATTGAGAACAGTCATAAGCCCGATTTATCTGAAACATCCGCCACAGCAGAAAATGCTGCAATCAGCGAAGGTTCACATCATTTTAATCAAGGGAACAGCTATGCATTCCCGCCTCTCAGCTTACTTGACCTCCCGGCAGAAAAGTCTTTGGAGGATGACCGGTGGCTTGAGGAAAAAACGCAGCAGCTGAATGAGACGTTTGAATATTTCCGTATTCGCGCAAAAGTGGTGGAAGTCACTAAAGGACCAAGTGTGACAAGGTTTGAAGTTCAACCGGACCCAGGTGTTAAAGTAAGTAAAATAGTAAATCTTTCAGATGATATAAAGCTGAGCCTTGCTGCGAGGGAAATCAGGATTGAAGCGCCTATTCCTGGAAAAAATGCTATTGGAATTGAGGTGCCGAACGAAGTAGCTGAACCTGTGCATCTAAGTGAAATTCTCCGTGATGCCGCTTTTCAGAAGCAAACTTCTCCATTGAGTGCAGCCATGGGAATGGGAATATCAGGAGAAGCCATCGTGACTGATTTACAAAAGATGCCGCATGGGCTGATTGCAGGGGCCACAGGTTCCGGTAAAAGTGTGTGTGTCAATTCCATTCTTACAAGTATATTATATAAAGCAGCCCCTGATGAGGTGCGCTTATTGTTAATTGACCCGAAAATGGTTGAACTGGCTCCTTATAATGAGGTGCCGCACTTGGCGGCTCCGGTAATTACAGACCCTAAAGAGGCAACTAAAAGCCTCAAGTGGGCTGTAAGTGAAATGGAAAACAGATATGAAAAATTTGCGAAAGCAGGAGCCCGTGATATCTCCCGGTATAATGAAAAAATGAAAAAATCCGGTAATGAGAAATTTGTTTTACCTTACCTCCTGATTGTTGTGGATGAGCTTGCAGATTTAATGATGGTGTCACCACAGGAAGTAGAAGACTCAATTTGCAGGATTGCACAGAAGGCCAGGGCTTGCGGCATTCATTTGCTGGTTGCTACACAGCGGCCTTCCGTTGACGTTATAACAGGTTTGATAAAAGCAAATATACCAACAAGGGTAGCGTTCTCTGTTTCTTCCCAGGTAGATTCCCGTACGATCCTTGATGGAAGTGGTGCTGAAAAGCTTCTGGGCAGAGGAGATATGCTGATGCTGGAGAATGGCTCTTCAAAGCCGTTAAGAGTTCAGGGCACCTTTGTTTCTGATGATGAAATAGAGCGGGTGGTTGATTATGTCAGCAAGTCTCCGGCTCCTGGTAAGCTGTTTCAAATAGACGAGTTAAAGGAACAGACCCCTATGGAAACAGAAGATCCGCTATTTGATGAAGTATGTGAGTTTGTCGCAGAACAGCAGGCTGCTTCAGCTTCACTTATACAACGCCGCTTCAGGATGGGGTACAACCGAGCAGCGAGGTTAATTGACGATATGGAGGCGAGAGGACTGGTCTCTCCTCAAAGAGGCAGTAAACCCCGTGAAGTTTATTTGACAAACCATGACTATAAAGAGGAGAATATATAAAAAGATAATTAATACTACACATGCAGCTTCTTTTTTTATACAATGTGTATGTATTGTTTATAATATTCCACACAATTTCATAAGGTAAGAGATCCGTGAGAGCTTTTAAGGGAACGAAGAACCGCGAAGAATGCACTACAGCACGATTCAATTCCTCGATTTCGTCGGCTAGCACGATTCACGCGAGATCGAACTAAACCAGGGAGGGATGTTCTCATGCAACAGGTATCTTTGGAAAATTTGGTTCAATACGTATCTCCGCAGTGGCTTCACCTTTTGAAAATGGAAGAAAGATCCCGGTCTATTGTATTGCGTAACGGGATACAGAAATTAAATGAAGAAGATGTCGCAGAAATTATGGAAGCTGTGATTAAGGAATACGCTAAAGAAACCCTCTATCATTAATTCGAAGCAGGGATTTTCAAGGAGATTAGAAATGAAAGAAATTCATCTGAAACTTCAAGGGAAAATTAAACGTCTGACGAATAAAACATTTAAATTTGATGAAAGAGTGGGAGACGGCTGGTTCTCCGCTGTTTACTTTTTAAAAACAAAAGAAATTGCAGAAAAGTACAAGTCGGATAATATCGTAACTATGCAATTTTTTCAGAAAAAACAAGCTGTATTATGCGGCACCGATGAAGTGATCGCCCTTTTGGAAACCTTTGCCTTAAACCCTGATGAGCTTGAAGTTCATTCGCTTGAGGACGGCGATAAAGTGGAGCCGTTTGAAACCGTTTTGACCATTAAGGGGCCTTATCAGAATTACGGTTTTCTTGAAGGAGTAATTGACGGTATTTTTGCAAGGCGTACCTCTGTTGCGACTAACGTATATGAAGTGGTAAAAGCTGCTAAATCATCCGGCGATGAAAAACCGGTTATATTTATGGGTGACCGGGACGATCATTTTATGATGCAGGCCGGTGATGGCTACGCTGCATACATTGGAGGATCAAAAGCCCAGGCAACACATGCAATGAATGAGTGGTGGGGAAAAAGAGGAATTGGAACAATGCCCCATGCTTTGATTCAGCTGTTTGAAGGAGATGTGGTTGAGGCCACAAAAGCCTATAAAGAAACTTATCCGGATGATGATTTATTAGCTCTGGTCGATTACAATAATGATGTTATCACCGACTCTTTAAAAGTCGCCCGTGCCTTTGGAGACAACCTTGAAGGCGTCCGGGTCGATACGTCGAATCATTTAATTGATAAATATTTCACCCGGCATCCGGAAGTACTTGGTACCTTTGATCCAAGAGGAGTCAATCCACAACTCCTTTTTGCTCTTAGGGAAGCACTTGATCAGGAAGGGTTTAATCATGTTAAAATAGTGGCCTCCGGAGGATTTGATGCTAAACGTATAGAAAGATACGAACGGATCGGCGCACCGGTGGATATGTATGGGGTCGGCAGCAGCCTTCTTAAGGTGCATATTGGTTTTACAGGTGATAATGTTAAGCTGAACGGGAATCACGAAGCGAAAGCAGGACGAAAACTCCGGGAAAACCCGCGTTTACAAAAAATAACATTCGGGCAATGATCAAAAAGCTGTTCAATTGTTTACCAATGAACAGCTTTTTTCTCTTGTAATTTTGGAAAGTTAATTTTTAAAAGATTAAAGACAAAAGGCTTCCAGGCTCTCGTCAATTTGATGACACCGTTTTTTATAACTTAAAAAGCTGGGTGGCATGTTAGCATAAAAAGAGGTTAGAAGGGAATCCGCAAAATAGGATTCCTATGTCTTTTGAACGGTCTTAATTAAAGGAGTAAGTGATAATGAAAGGAAAACGAGCAGAGTTTCTGATAGATCTTGAGAAATTAAAAAAACAAAAACAAAAGCGGATGGATGAGAACTTTGCAGATTTATATGACTGGATGTTTACTTATGTTCAAAAGGAAGCAAATCTAAGGGAGAAAGTCCGTGCGAAACATCTCTTCCGCCATAAACTGGGTCTGAAGGACACAGACGAGTTGGATGCCGGGCTTCATCTTCATTTTGAACATTGGCTCCTGTTCGATTACGTAACAGTTGTAGGTTCAAGACTGCTTGACTTGTTTGTGCGAACAAAACAGGATAAAATGTCTAAAACAATGCTGGGAATTTGTGGGATATTAATGGTGATGCACCTCGAACCCGTTCGGGTGAATAAGATAGAAGAAAACCACATTTTACTATCCCCATTTTTCAAAGAGAAAAACAGCCAGATAAAAGCTGAACCTTATTTGTTCAGGCCGGATATAAAAGAGGGAGACCTGATTTTAGCAAGAACTGCCACGATAGGGTTTGAGAAGAGAATTATAGGCCCGTGTATAGTTATAGACCAGCGTTTTGAAAAAGAGGCAGCTGCCCGGCTTGAAAAAAAGTATAAGGAAGGGCATGAAGAGTACCGCAGATATTTAAAAGAGTATGGGATTGATATGCTCAAGTATCAAAAAGTAAGATGAACGTCCGGTGTCAAACGAAGTAAAATATAAAAGAGACAAAGAAGACACGGAGTTTAATGGTTCTGCCTATTCATTTTTGATATAATGGTCTAACGTCAAGCTTTAAAGTGGTCAATTTGGAATAAAATACAAAAAATAATGTATCATAACTTTAAAAAGCAAGTTATATTCGCTGGTTGTAAGATCTCAATATAATCGTGGAGGTTTAATGATGACAGTTTATCATTTTATTGGTATTAAAGGCTCCGGGATGAGCGCCCTCGCGCAAATTCTGAGCGATATGAAATACAAAGTTCAGGGATCCGATGTAGAAAAAGTATTCTTTACACAAAAACCTTTGGAGAAAAAGGGTATTCCAATTTTTCCTTTCGAGAAAGAAAATATTCAGGAAGGTCAGACAGTCATTGCATCACCTGCTTATAATAGTGACAATGCAGAAATACAGGCTGCGTCAGAGTTGAACGTCAAAGTTCATTCCTATCCTCATTTTTTAGGTGATTTCATTCAAAATTTTACGAGTGTGGCCGTTACAGGCTCTCACGGCAAAACTTCGACCACCGGATTGCTTTCTCATGTTATAGGAGAGGCTAAACCGACGTCCTATTTAATTGGGGATGGGACAGGTAAAGGTGAGGAGAACAGTGAGTATTTTGTGTTTGAGGCATGTGAATACCGCAGACATTTCCTAAATTACCACCCGGATTATGCGATTATGACGAACGTGGATTTTGATCATCCAGACTATTTCAAGGATGTAGAGGATGTTTTCAGCGCTTTTCAGGAAATGGGCAGACAGGTGAAAAAAGCGATTATTGCCTGTGGAGACGATGAATATCTGCAGCAGCTGAATGTACAGGTGCCTGTACTTTATTACGGCCTGAGTGAAGAAAATGACTTTTACGCTAAAGATATCAGAGCTGATAAAGAAGGGACACATTTTGATGTTTATATCAGAAGCTCATTTTACGGCTCTTTTACAATCAATGGATATGGATCTCATAACGTCCTAAATGCTTTAGCTGTTATCACTTTATGCGATTATGAAGAAATTGATCTGAATAAAGTGCAGGCCCAGTTAAAGACGTTTGGAGGGGTGAAACGACGTTTTACAGAAAAAACGCAGGGAAGCCAAATTTTGATCGACGATTATGCCCATCATCCAACAGAGATATCTGCCACTATTGAGGCGGCTCAAAAAAAATATCCGGAAAAAGAAGTTGTGGCCGTATTCCAGCCTCATACCTTTACCCGCACAAAAGCTTTTCTGGATGAATTTGCAGAGAGCTTAAGAGCTGCTGACCATGTTTATTTATGTGATATTTTTTCTTCAGCCAGAGAAAAAGACGGAGAGCTTTCTATTGAAGATTTACTTGAAAGAATTCCTGGAGCCTCTCTCATCCAGGAAGAAAAGATGGATATTCTGCATAAACATGAAGAAGCTGTACTTATTTTTATGGGAGCAGGAGATGTGCAGAAGTTTCAGGCTGCTTATGAAAAAACATTTTAACAGGTTAAGAGTATGGTGCGAGGCTGGGACAAAAGAATAGTAATCATAAAGAAAGCCGAACAAAATTTTCGAATTTTGTTCGGCTGTTCTTTTTGAGGAAAGGAGTGACTTCAGTCCGCCAAGCGGACGCTTGCCCAGGGGCTTGTCTTCAACTAACTTTCCCGAAGGACTCCTTCGGGAAAGTGGATTTTCAGACTTCGCTCATCCTCTGGGTGTCCTCGCCTTCGTTTATCGGATTACTAATATATTTAAGGGGTGAGTTATTTCTGCATGATTGGCTAAAATTTACTCAGCCTAGAGCTTCGTTGAATTGGATCTTCAGATATGCCTTCTGTCCTTTAATCAAAAAAGCTAAAAATAGATGATGTGCAAAAATCACGAGACGCCTGCAGGAAAAGCATCTTCTGAAGGTCCCGCAGGCGATTTTTGCCGAGGAGCTGAAAAGATGCCTGCGGCAAGCTAGTGCATTTATGAACCTCATCTCATCTTATGGTCTTTTGTGAATTCATTCTTCGGTTATCCTGGGTTTAATTTAGTTTTGTCCCAGCTTCTTTTTGTTATGCGTTTGAACATTGAGGCTTTACCAGGACTGGAGACTGGTTATTAAAAATCCAGCCGGCAGAAGAGACTGGAGGCTGGAAGAAATAATGAACTGGCTGGTGCCAGGCGTTATTTAAGATTTTCAGGGTTTAAGCCTTGAAGGTCGTCAGTTACAAAGCGTCCATTTTCCCTGATCAGTTCTCCATCGAAATAAATGTTTCCACCACCATATTCAGGACGCTGAATATTTACGATATCCCAGTGGATTGCTGAATCGTTGCCGTTATAAGCATTCTCGTAAGCCTGCCCGGGCGTGAAGTGGAAACTTCCGTCTATTTTCTCGTCAAATAAGATATCCTGCATAGGATGTAAAATGTAAGGGTTGACGCCGATGGCAAATTCACCGATGTATCTTGCGCCTTCATCAGTATTAAAGATTTCGTTAATTTTCTCCGTGTGGTTGGCTTCGGCGTGAATAATTTTCCCATCTTTAAAAGTTAAGGAAATGTTCTCAAAAGTAGTGCCCTGGTAGGGTGAAGCAGTATTATAAGTAATTGTTCCGTTTACAGAATTTTTTACAGGAGCTGTATAAACCTCACCGTCAGGTATGTTCAGCTTTCCGGCACACTTAATTGCCGGTATATCTTTAATGGAGAACTGCAAATCGGTGCCTTCACCTGTAAGGCGTACTTTATCAGTATTATTCATTTTACTGACTAAGGCATCCATAGCCTTGTCCATTTTTGCGTAATCCAGGTTACACACGTTAAAATAAAAATCCTCAAACCCTTCGGTGCTCATTTGAGCGAGCTGGGCCATTGAATGGCTTGGGTATCGGAGGACTACCCACTTAGTTTTAGGAACTCTGATTTTGCGGTGTACTTTAGTCCCTACTGTCTGCTGGTGCAAACTCATTTTATCTGACGGGACGTCGGATAATTCGTTAATATTGTCCCCTGCCCTTAAGCCGATGTAAGCGTCCATTTGTTTCATTACATAGGCCTCAAAATCAGCAGTCATCTCTTGCTGTTCTTCAGTTGCGTCTTTAAGCAGATATCGGTTTACTTCGTGTTCTTTAAGGGAAACGAAAGGAATAGCTTCAGCTTTATAAGCTTCTTCAACCAGAGCTTTAACTAATTCCGTCTGAACGCCGAAGTTCTCTATCAAAATCTTTTCTCCCTTTTGCAGGTTTGTTGAATAACGGATTAAATTTTGAGCAAGTATGGAAATACGCGGATCTCTCATAAAAAAATTGCCTCCTTTTGGAATAATGGAATACCATCTACTATTTTACACACATCTTAATTTGGAAGCCAGAAGACGTCATGAAAACAGCGGGTAAGGACAAAAAATCATTACTTGCCGGCAGGAATTTGACAAAAGATGTTGAATCTTGTTCTTATAAGATTAAAATGAAACTACAAGAAAAATTCAGGAGGTATTTGTCATGGAATGGTTAATCTATGTAAGCGTTGCAATAATTGCAATTTCTTTTGCTTTTCTCGTGTTTTATATTATCCAGACGTTGCAGTCACTGAAAAAAACAATGGATAACGTCTCTACCACGGTAGAAGAGCTGCAGAGTCAGGTGGATGGCATTACTAAAGAGTCAACAGAATTATTACATAAAACAAACAGTTTGGCTGACGATCTTCAGCAGAAATCAGATTCTCTAAACTCTGTTTTTGCTGCAGCTAAAGATCTTGGAGAGTCCTTCCAGAACATGAACCATTCAGTAAGAAGAGTCTCGGATGCTGTATCCAGAAAAGCTGATGAGGAGTCTGAACAAGTTGCAAAGGCTGTAAAATGGGGGAATGTCGTATTAGACTTCTGGTCAAAGTGGAAGACTAAAAAAGCGGAAACATCAAAAGCAGCTGCAAATAGTAATAATTAAGGAAGGGATTTTGCGAGGGAGGTATTGAAATGAGCGGAAAAGGGATTGATACAAAAGATTTTTTTATTGGTGGAGTTATCGGAGTAATAGTTGGTGCTTCCACGGCAATTTTACTGGCTCCAAAATCGGGAAAAGAGTTAAGGCAGGACATTAATCATCAGGCCAGAGCAGCTAAAGATAAAACGTCTGACTGGACAAATCAGGCTGTAGAGAAAGGCAGTTCTATGGCGTCAACTGCTGCCAGAAGTGTATCGGATCAGTCAACGCACCTTATAGACAAAATGAGGCGGCTTTCTTTATCAGTCAGAAAAGATGTCGAACAATTAACTGAGTCTGCAGATTATTTAGCAGATGATCTTGAAGGAATCAGTGAAGATATAGCAGCTTCAGTAAAACAGGAAGTAGAAGACTTACAGCGTTCAGTGGAGCAGCTCGTTAAAGAAGTGGAAGAAAAAGAAAGATTAAAACAAAAAAACGAGGGCGTTCCAGAGGAGGAGAAGGAGGATATTCAGTGAGCATCAAGAAGATTGAAAGCAAAGAAGAACTGCAGCAAGTACAAGGAGAAACAGAACGATTTTTTCTTTTAAAAAACAGTATTACTTGCCCTGTTAGCAGGGAAGCGTTGGAAGAAATGGAAAAGTATTCTGATTCCGACTCAGCTCTTCCTGTTTATTATTTAAATGTTCAGGAATTAAGGGAAGTGTCAAACGGAATAGCAGATGAGTATGGTATAAAGCACGAATCTCCCCAAGTATTTTTAATACAAAAAAATGATGTTGTATGGGATGCTTCCCATTGGAAAGTAACAAAGAAAAACGCTGAAAGGGCTGCAGAAGCTCTTTAAAAAACAGACTGTGCCGGTACTAATCACCGGCACAGTTTTTTAATACCTTGAATATTTTCCCCGATCAGCGCCATACTCCTGCTTTTGGTTACAATACTGATTGTAATCTCATTCGGCTTATTCACACCTTATCGTCAGGTCAAATAAATTACATAATAGGTTTACTAAATTTAGCCAGAATATGTTGGATTAAAAAAATTATATATTTTTTTTAAAGAGTCGTGCATACTGATATGAAGGCATATTGAGATGCTCACTTCCACTTTACCGCTTAAAAGCGTTTAAGAATTAAAGAAAAGGTGGTGACATTCTTAAACGTATCGTATATAATAGTGGCTAAATCAAAAAAAGTCATATAAGACTTTGCTGCAAAGAGAGGAGTTTTCTTAATGGGTAATGAACAATTAGAAGAGCTGAGAGGCCAGTTGGATAAAGTAAATGATCAGCTGGTAGAGTTAATTAATGAACGGGCAAAGATTGCTCAGGAAATCGGTCGAGTGAAGAGTGCGCAGGGTCTTAACAGGTTTGACCCGGTACGAGAACGAAAGATGCTTGATTCAATTGAGGCAAATAATGAGGGACCTTTTGAAACATCCACCCTTCAGCATATTTTTAAAGAAATCTTTAAGGCGAGCCTGGAGCTTCAGGAAGACGATCACAGGAAAGCATTGCTGGTTTCCCGTAAAAAGCATCCTGAAGATACAATCGTAACCATCCGCGGCGAAAAAGTCGGGAATGGAGAGCAAAAATTAATAGCAGGCCCTTGTTCTGTTGAAAGCTTTGAGCAGGTAGACGAAGTTGCGAAAGCTTTGAAAAAAGAAGGGATTAAGTTTTTAAGAGGCGGAGCATTCAAACCAAGAACGTCTCCTTATGACTTCCAGGGCCTTGGTGAAGAAGGATTGAAAATTCTTAAAGAAGTAGCAGATAAACATGACCTGGCTGTTATTAGTGAAATTGTCACTCCGCACGATATTGAAAAAGCGGTGGATTACCTGGATGTCATTCAGATTGGTGCGAGAAACATGCAAAACTTTGAACTGCTGAAAGCTGCGGGAAGTGTAGATAAACCAATCTTATTAAAGCGCGGGCTTTCTGCCACAATTTCTGAGTTTATTAATGCTGCTGAGTATATCCATTCAAAAGGAAACGGAAATATTATGCTGTGTGAAAGAGGAATCCGAACTTATGAAAAAGCAACCAGAAATACGCTTGATATTTCTGCTGTTCCGATCCTGAAACAGGAAACTCACTTGCCTGTCTTTGTAGACGTTACTCACTCGACAGGACGGCGGGATCTTCTTCTCCCAACCGCCAAAGCGGCGTTGGCAGTTGGGGCTGACGGGGTAATGACAGAGGTCCACCCTGATCCGGCAGTAGCATTGTCTGATTCAGCCCAGCAAATGGACATTCCTCAATTCCATGAATTTATGGCACGCCTTGAAGAATCAGGTCTTTATAAGAAAAAGACAGCTGAAGTAAAATAAAGATGCAACGAAAAAGCTCCTTTCATATCAAGGAGCTTTTTCCTGTTTTGAGATTAAGCAAGAATAGATAAAACGCTTTTGTGACACTCTATAGATAAGGGTGGGATACAGAATGCGTTTAAGAAAAAGTTCAGCTTTTTTATTTGTATGTTTGCTATATTTGTTAAATGGATGCACGTTAAGCAATTATAATATTAATACGCCAATTGAATATACAAAGTTTTCAAAGCCTCATTATACCTCAGAAGAAAAGGAAGATCTTGTAGCATTTATTTATGAAGCAGAGGCACATATACAAAAGCCGGTCAAAGATGCCGTGCTGAATGGAGACGGTGTTCCAGTGTTTCCGGCTGAATTTAAGACAAAAAACGATTTGTTTGAATACTTCCAGGCTGTTCTGTCAATTGAACTCGCTGATACGATGGCCCGGAAATTGTCAGATTTAAGCTTAAGTAAAGATGGAGAATATTTAGCTGCCGTCATTGACGCAAAGTATCCAACAATTGAGGATGCAACAGAAAATACAATCGCTCTTATCCAGCACACTACTGTCCATTCTGTAGTGGAAATGGAAATTATGGAAGGAAAAATACCATACAGGCTGCAATACACTATTATGAAAAACCGTTTTGGGGAACATAAAAAAATAGTTCAGAAAACATATGTTGAATATTAACTTTTAATGGAAAAAAAGCAGGATGTTTAAATGCAAAGCAGTAAGAAATTTATAAAGAATTCTTAACTTTTGGCGGGGACGTGACGATATTATATAAGAATTTGCGCGCCTCCTGAAAGTGTCGTATTATAGCAGTACATTATGAAAGTATGAAAACCATATCATGTATGATATATAAGGAGGAGCAACAGATGAATATAACTATTTATGATGTAGCAAGAGAAGCAGGAGTGTCTATGGCAACAGTTTCCCGTGTGGTGAACGGCAATCCTAACGTCAAACCGACCACAAGAAAGAAAGTACTTGAGGCAATTGAACGGCTCGGATACAGACCAAACGCTGTGGCAAGAGGTTTGGCAAGTAAACGTACAACTACAGTAGGTGTCATTATTCCTGATATTTCGAGCACGTTCTTTTCGGAGCTCGCCAGAGGAATTGAAGATATTGCGACAATGTATAAATACAATATTATCTTATGTAACTCTGACCAGAATAAAGAGAAAGAAATTCATTTAATTAACACGCTTTTAGAAAAACAGGTAGATGGTATTGTCTTTATGGGCGGAGAGATTACTAAGGAACACGAAGAAACGTTCAAGAATTCCCCGGTACCTATTGTTCTGTCGGCAACTATTGATGATCAGAAAGAGTTCCCTTCAGTTAATATTGACTATAAACAGGCAGCTTATGATGCGGTAGCCGCATTAACAGGGCAGGGGCATAAAAAAATAGCGATGCTCTCAGGAACACTGGAAGATCCTATTAACGGGTATATGAAATTCGCCGGATACAAAAAAGCACTCCAGGATGCTGGTCTCGATTTGAATGAAGATCTTGTAATCATTGGAGATTATACTTATGACTCAGGTCTGGAAGCTATGGAATCACTTCTTAAACTGGACGAAAGACCGACAGCTATTTTTGCATCTACCGACGAAATGGCCCTTGGAGTCATTCACGGAGCCCAGGATGCAGGGTTCAAGGTCCCGGACGATTTTGAAATTATCGGATTTGACAACACCAGACTTGCAACAATGGTACGGCCGACTTTAACGACAGTTGTGCAGCCTATGTATGATATCGGGGCTGTCTCTATGCGTTTATTAACAAAATATATGAACGAAGAAGAGGTGACAGATAAAGTAGTCCTGCTGCCGCACAGAGTGGAATATCGTCAATCCACGTCTTTTGGTGAAGCAGACTGAGCTGTTATATCCTTTTCAGGGCTTTCCGTCCTTTTTTAATGGCGGGGCCTTTCCTTAATTGGAGCGTTCTCTATATAGAAATAAAGTGTATGAGAAATGTGCAGCGTTAGGGAGAGGGTTATGAAAAAAATCGACTTATTAACACCAATAGGAATATTTATAGGGTTAACGGCTCTTTTGGCAGCTATTTATACAAATGCAGCAGGGTCAGGTGAACTGACGGATTTTATTCAGGTTGCTTCCATGTTCATTGTTTTAGGAGGCCTGACTGCGGCGATGCTCATTAACTTTTCTATATCAAATTTACGGGTTCTCCCTAAAGTCATCAAGGAAACGTTTCAAACGAAAGATCTTAATTTACAAGAATTAATTGATACGTTTGTAAGTCTTTCTTCCAGAGCGAGAAGAGAAGGTCTCCTTGCGCTGGAAGCCGGGTTGGAAGATGTAGAGGATCCTTTTATTAAAAAAGGAGTTCTGCTGGCAGTAGACGGCATAGAACCGGATATTATAAAAGATATTATGATGGCAGAAGTGGTAGCTATGGAGGAAAGGCACCGGAAAGGCCGGTATATTCTAGAGAAAGCAGGAGAGTATGCTCCGGCCTGGGGGATGATCGGAACGCTGGTGGGACTCGTGCTGATGCTGCAAAATTTAAATGACCCTGCCACCTTGGGTCCTAATATGGCTATAGCTTTATTAACGACCTTATACGGAACGCTGTTAGCCAACCTTGTATTTAATCCTATGGCAAATAAATTGGCTTTAAGCACGGAGGAAGAAGTTTTTGTTAAACAAATTGTAGTAGAAGGTGTCATAGGAGTACAATCCGGTCAGAACCCAAAAATATTAGAGGAAAAGTTAAGTGCCTTCCTTCCTAATCATGTAAAAACAGAGGAGGAGGAAGTGCTGGAGGAGAAGGTTGTGAATGGATAGACGGAGGAACACTCAACAGGACAAAGGGGCTCCTAAATGGATGGTCACATTCTCCGATATGATGACACTTATTCTCGTTTTCTTTATCCTTTTATTTTCCATGTCGGTAGTCGACGCAAATAAATTCCGTGCCATTGCTGATTCTTTTCAGGACAGAGCTGTTTTCGATTTTTACCCCTCTCTCATACCTTTTGAAAATCCCGCTGAGGACCGGGACGTAAAAATTGATCCTTATGAAGAAGAAGGTGAATCCTCTGATTCTTCAACTGAATTAGACGGAGAGGAAATGAATGAACAGCTGGATCTTTTGCTTGAAGAGGTTGAAGACTACCTGGAGACAAATGATTTGCAACATGAAATAACGGTTTCCCGGGATGACAGGGGAGTCGTGCTCGTGTTACAGGAGCAAGCACTGTTTAAGACGGCGAGAGCTGATATTATTAAGGATGCCGAGCCTTTTCTGGAGAAAGTAGGAACTTTGCTCAATGGAATTCCCAATATGGTAAAAGTTGAAGGCCATACTGACAGCCGTCCCATTAATACTGTCCAATACCCTTCAAATTGGGAATTATCAGGAGCAAGAGCGAGTAGTGTGATAAGATTTCTAATATCGGATAAAGAGTTGGAGCCTCGCAGGTTTCTTGCAGTAGGGTATGGGGATACACGGCCGGTAGCTCCTAACACGAGCGCCGATAATCTTCAGAAAAACCGGCGGGTTGTTATAGTTATTTCAGATCCGGCATACGAAAATAGTGAGTTATATTAATTAATCCGGGTTTAACACCGGATTTTTTATATTTTAGCTTAGTTAAAGGTGAGTGCTGACTTTTTAATTCTCTTACTCTGGAACAAGTGCGGGCAGTCAATGCAAAAAGAGCTTACTTAATCAGTGGGTTCACTCCCGGCGAAGGCTTACACCACAGGCATAAGTGCACCATAGGTCATTAGGAGCTTCAGCTAAGCCCTTCACGTCCTGTGAAAACGCCGAAGTCACCACATCCGTGTGGAAGTTCGCTGTGTTTCCTTTATCTGAGGGCTTGTCTTCAACTAACTTTCCCGATGGACTGCTTCGGGAAAGTGGATTTCAAACAGTGCCGATCCTCCCGGTCTCCTCGCCTTCTTTCACCGGAAGTGTATGTTTTCATCAGCTTGATGCAAGCTGTATTTTTAAGCATGGTATTTCGCAAATTTATGAAAACCCGCAATGAATTTTAATAAAGCCATTTAAAAAAGGAGTGGTTATTAATGGCGATAGGAATTATAGGAGCCATGGACGAAGAAATAGATTACTTTCAGGAGTACATTGAAAAATCCGTTAAAGTTGAAAAGGGTCATCAGACGTTCTATAAAGGAAACTGGAACGGGGAAGAAACTGTCCTTGTAAAAAGCGGTGTAGGTAAAGTAAATGCGGCTATGGCGGCTCAAAAAATGATCGATCTATTTGACGTTACAAAAATTATTTTTACCGGGGTGGCCGGAGCTGCGAATCCCAGCCTTAACGTAGGGGATATACTGATTTCTGTTTCTTGCCAGCAGCACGATATTGACGCTTCTCCTCTTGGTTTTAAGAAAGGAACTATACCTATGTTTAACGGACCGTCTGATTTTAAGGCAGATCCTGTTCTTGTAGATACAGCTTACAACTCAGCCCAGAAAACAGCCGGCCAACAGAAAGTATTAAAAGGGAAAGTAGTAAGCGGTGACCAGTTCATAGCCGATAAGGAAAAGATTAGAGAACTTCGCGAGCTGTTCAATGCTGACTGTGTGGAAATGGAAGGCGCCGCAGTTGCCCAGGCAGCCTGTTTTAACAACATTCCGTATGTCGTTATCCGCTCGATTTCAGATAAAGCCAATGGGGAAGCCAACAGAAGTTTTCAGGATTTCATGAAAACAGCCGCGGATAATTCGGCAAAAATTGTTGCTGATATGATGAAAAGCATAAAAAACGAGGAAAATTAATCCTCGTTTTTTGCTGCTGTTGATTTGTTAACTTTTTTGTTGATTTCTAGCTTCATGCCGTGGGCGGTTCGGAGCCTCTTCAGTACAAAAAACCTGTGGAGGCCTTTTTAATTTCCAGATCTTTTACGAGAAAAGTGATCGCTCGCTCTGAAAAATAAAACGGCAATTTGAAGCTTTTTATAAACAAAGCTGGCAGAAGGTAATGCAAGACTAAGATTTAACTTTTTTCTGATGGTCGTAAATTGGCTTTAATGCTTTTAATAACGTTCGTTCATTCTTTTTTTCAATTTCTTTTTTGCGTGGAATCATCGGATACAGTCCTTTTGGATCATACCATTCAGGCGGAAGCTGAACAGGAGCTTCTTCCTGCCAGTTATCCAGCCATACTTTAGGAATAGATTGTTTAAGAGCTTCCTTCTGTTCTGACATTTCAAGCCAAATTAAAGACCATGCTCTTGGGACAACTCTCCAGATGTCGTAGCCGCCTCCACCGACTGCTATCCATTTCCCGTCGCAGAATTCGTGAGCCAGTTCATGAGCTAATTTAGGAATTTCATGAAAAATATTAATCGTTCCGCAAAGGTGGGTAAGTGGATCGTAGTAATGGGCATCAGCCCCATTCTGGGTTAAGATGATATCCGGCTTAAAGTATTCAGTCACTTCCCTCATAGCTGCTTTGTAAGCCACCAGCCATGACTCGTCTTCAGTAAATGCTTCAAACGGAATATTAAAAGAATAACCATAGCCGTCTCCGTGTCCTCTTTCGTTAACATGGCCTGTGCCTGGAAAGAGAAAACGTCCGCTTTCATGAAAAGAGAGCGTACAAACATCCGGGTCGTTGTAGAAAGCCCACTGGACCCCATCCCCGTGATGAGCGTCTGTATCTACATACAGTACGCGGGCATCATATTTTTTACGTATATATTCAATAGCAATTGAACTGTCATTATATATACAGAAACCTGAGGCTTTTCCTCTGAAACCGTGGTGGAGTCCGCCGCCCAGGTTTAAAGCATGCTTGTAACCGTTATCAAAAACATAATCCACTGCTGCAAGCGTTCCTCCTACAAGCCATGCGGCCGCATCATGCATATGAGGAAAGACCGGGGTATCTTCTGTTCCTATACCGAAGGTGGTCCGGTAAGACGAACGGCTTTGTCCCTCCGCTGCACCTATAACTGCTTGCACATAGTCTTCATCATGAATCAGCAATAGCTCGTCAATGGTCGCTTTTCTGGCAGGCAATATAGTTTCAGGGGATAGCGCGCCAAGTTTCATCAGTAAGTCGTTTGTTATTGATAAACGATGCTGGTTGAAAGGGTGCTCATTATGAAATTTATATTGAAGTTGCTCGGGTGAAAAGATATATGCTGCTTCCTGACTCATGGTTTCATCTCCAACTCTGTAGGCCAGATAATCTTATAATTTGCTTCTTTCAATGATTTTAATAAGGGGCGCATATCCATACACTGGACACGAAAAACAAGAATTTTTTTAGTGTTATCACTAAAAGACTGGTATACCAGAACACTTTGAATATTAATTTGGTGATCCTTTATAATGTTAGAGACCTCAGATAACTGTCCGCTTTCATTCGGCACCTCAATTTCAAGACGTGAAGTTGGCATAGCGGCTCCGGTCAACCTTACAAGGGTATGGAGCAAATCGGTTTCTGTAATTATTCCTGCAAGGACGCCGTCCTCTTCAACAGGGAGGCAGCTGATCTGATTTTCAGTCATCGTATTGGCTGACTCTTCGACAAAATCAAGCGGAAGAGCAGTTATGACATTTTCTATCATAACCTTGGAAACAGGAAGGTTAATAAACTCTTTATGCTTCTCATCAAAAATTGAGGGAGCAGCGTCCCTTAAATCCCTGTCTGACACAATACCTAATATTTCATTTTGTTTATTAACGATTGGCAAATGCCTTATTTTATGTGTTTTCATTAAATCGAGCGCTTCCGACACAGGCATATTCCGTTGTGCAACTATAATATCTTTTTTCATAATATCCCTTACGTTCACTGACATACCCCTTCCTGTTCTCAGAACATATATTTATGTTTAAATCTGACACGGTTAAATTCGTGTACCGCATCGGGAGAAACACGTTTACCAATTCGCGCCATCAGGCAGTTTGCCGGGTGTGAACAGATTTCAGGATCATCTGTCGCATACCATTCCAGACCGCCTGTTTTCATAACTTTTTCCATTACATCTCTGTACTCCCAAATTGACAGGCCTGTCCCCCGCAAGTCCCAATGCCAATAATATTCCGTAGTAATAATAATATAATCCTCCATTGCCTCGTCCATCATCGAGACTTTCAGAAGGTGTTTGGCTATTTGATACCCCCGGTAATTAGCAGAGACTTCAATAGCGCCCAATTCGAGGAGGTTATCCAGCTCTACTTCCGACCATCTTTCCAGAGGATCGGGATAAAGATAAATAGCATAGCCAACTATCTTGTTATCTTCCCTTGCGACAATAATCCGGCTTTCGTCCAGATCAGCTACTTTAAGAAGTGCTTTTTTCTGCTGGGGAGGAGGACGGAAAGCGAGAAGCCCTTCATCAAAAATACACTCTTCAATTACTTGTTTCTCAACAGGGCCTTCAATAAGAAATACTTTGTTATCTTTTGCTTTAATTTCCATCGAATGATATGTTTTACGGTGCTTCACAGGCATCCCACCTTGAAGAAAATGTAGTCTTAATAATCTGACAAGACCTTTCTTTTACTATACCATAATCGCTAATTATCCGAGAGGAAAACAAAGGAAATTATATAAAAAAGAGAGAAATCCGCCAGCAGCGGTTTCCCTCTCTCAAGAGTTAATTATTCATTGTTATTGCTGTTTGCTCCGTTATTACTGGCGTTCTCCTCATTGTCATTATTACCATCAGGGTCATTATTATCTGACGCACTATTATAGTTGTTTCCGTCACTGTTATCAGCATTATTGTTATTATCCGAGTTATTCCCACTATTATTTTCATTAGTCGCACCGGAGTTGGTCTCGTTACCTCCGCTATCATTATTAGTGTTATCCGAGTTGTTGCTGCTGCTATTGTTATTGCCATTATTACTTCCATTGTTGCTGTTATTATTACCGGTGTTATTGCTATTATTATTTTCACTGTTGTTATCGTCATTATTGTTGGAGTTGCCATTATTACTTCCATTGTTGCTGTTATTATTACCGGTGTTATTGCTATTATTATTTTCACTGTTGTTATCGCCATTATTGTTACTGTTGCCATTGTCACTTCCATTGTTGCTGCCGTTATTATTATCGTTGTTATTGCCAATATCGCCGCTGCCGGAATCATTATTATTTTCTTCTGAGTTATCATTGGCATTCTCATCGTTATTGGCTGAATTATTATTGTCATTATTATTATCACTGTCATTTTCAGAGGAATCATCAAAAAGTTCGTCAGAAGCAGAACCGTTCTCACCGTCATTATTATCATCAGAAGAACTTTCGTCATCATCATCGGAGGAAGACCCGCCGGTAGTCACTTCATTGCTTGACGATGATTCTCTGCCTGCTGTATCAACAGCTGTTACATAATACGTACCAGACCCTGAATAACTGTAATCTTCATCCCATCTTATTGAGGCGACTTCATTACCAGACGAATTGTATACGCGGTAGCCGATAATATCGTCTTCATGATGGCTGTCCCATGTGACACTTCCACCTGAAGAAGAGACCGATCTTAAGGTGTCCGGTGTCTTGCCGTTATCAGGTGCTTCACGGTCAGGGACCAGATCATCCCAGCCATCTGGAATATATTGTGATAAATCTTCGTCTTCTGCAAAGTCGAAGTATTCTTCTTTAATAGCCACACCAGATCTGGTAAATTCACTAGGAGTAGAATCCAGCGCTTTATACGCGCCATCTTTTACCCTCACATACTGCACTCTTGTCAAACTGTCATCTTCTTCATCAGGTACAAATTCTGAATTGAACAGATCAGTCGTGACGAGACCTGCTTCACGGCATAAATCAGAAGGCAGTTTACCGGAAATGCCGCAAATGGTTTGTTCAACAATACCGCCCGGAGATTCAAAGTCTTCTGAAGGACCTACCAGATCGGAATCGACCTCATAAGCCGCATTGGCAAGTTCCGCCCATAGAAGCTGAGTCCGGTGGCTGTAGCTCATATTATGAACCTCCTCTGAAATAGGATCCCGGTCGTCATAACCAATCCACAGTCCCTGAGTGACATTCGGGTTAAAGCCGACAAACCAGGCATCTATAATTTCATTGGAAGTTCCTGTTTTCCCGGCCCAGTCAGCTTCGAAATTAAGCAAATCATGCATCCGGAAAGCCGTACCTCCCGATACGAGCACGTCTCTCATAATATCAATCATAAGGTAATTTGTCTGCGGGGAGATGATTTCAGTCTCTTTCTCCTCGTGTTCAAAAAGCACCTCTCCGTCTTGCGTTTCTATTTTAGCAATCATAAAAGGATCTTTTCTCTTGCCTTCATTTCCAAAAGTGGAATAAGCAGATGTGTTAGCTTCGACTGTGAGATCAATCGTCCCTAGCGGAGTACTTAAATAAGGCTCGCTTTCATCCATATAGCTTCCGAAACCGTAATTAATTAAAGCTTCCCGCGCGACCTCATGGTCAATTTTTTTAAATTCCCTTACGGCAGGCACGTTTCTTGAAGAAGCATTAGCTTCCCGGGCGGTTATTAAACCTCTGTGCTTATTATCAAAATTTGATAACTCACTGTCTTCATCATCTTCATTATAATAAAATGTGGTATCAGGTGTAATAAAGCCGGGCTGGAGCTCTCCGGTTTCAAACCCGATGGCATAGGTGAGAAGCGGCTTCATCGTTGAACCTGTAGACCGTTCAGCTCTTGTTGCATGGTTGAAATTCTGGTGTTCAAAATCACGTCCGCCTACAAAACTGAGAATAGCGCCCGTAGAGTTCTCTAAAAGCATAGACCCGGGTTCTTCTTTCCTCATCACTTCCACTTCTTCACCGTCTTGATCTATTAAAGTCTCCGGCCTGTCTTTATCAAAATACTCGAAGTTCTCTATAACTTCCTGCTGGGCATCGTAAATATCTTTATTTATCGTTGTATGAATTTTATATCCATTACGCTGAAGTGCCCGCTCGGCTTCTTCTCTATACCGGGTGATCATCAGGTTCCGGCGGTCGTCGTCTTCAATTGCATCAAGGTCCACCTCATCTTTTTCCATGAGGGCGAACGTCAGTTTATCCTCAGCTCTTCTTCTTACTTCATCTATAATAAACGGGTATTCGTCAAGGCTTGTTGGCTGCCTTTCCGCTAAGTTTGCTCTGATATCATAATTTCGGGCTTCTTCAAGCTCTTCATCGTTAATGTAGCCTCTTGAATGCATTCTGCTTAGCACAGTATCCATCCTGTGAAGGGCTGCATCAAAATTCTCTTTAACTTCTCCACTCCCAGTAAAAGGAGTGTAAGCAAAAGGACTTTGAGGGAGCCCGGCAATAAAAGCAGCCTGTGCTATATTTAATTCGGACGCATCGACACCGAATATTCCCTGCGCGGCAGCCTGTGCGCCCGCTACTTGCCGGCCGTTAGCGTTTCTTCCAAAAGGCACCACATTCATATAGGCTTCTAAAATTTCCTCCTTCTCAAAAAAGTTTTCAGTACGCATAGCCAGCAGGATTTCAGCAGCTTTCCGGTCATGGGTCACTTCACTGGTCAGCAGCTGGTTTTTTATAAGCTGCTGCGTCAGTGTACTTCCGCCTGTCTGGGTGCTTGCACCGGAGAAATCCTGATAAACTGCACGGAAAAGTGCTTTAGGAACAATTCCTTCATGTTCAAAGAAGTATTCATCTTCTGTAGCAATCACAGCCTCAATTAAGGTTTGAGACATATCTTCCAGAGGAATCTCTCTCCGTTCAAGAGGGGTTGGCATATCTCCTAAATAAATGTCGTCTGCGAAATAAATTTCTGTAGCTGATTCATAATCGTAAATTTCATTTTGCATCTCTTCGTAACTCGGTACCGGTTCATCCTGTACTAATGAGGCAAAATAACCTGCTGCTGCCCCGCCTACAAAAAACAAGGAAATAAGGGCCAGAGCAGAAAATATTAAAAATAAGTTCCATAGAACCTGAGAGGTCACCCTTACTCCTTTAAAGACATATTGAGGTTCTTTCCGGTTAAAGAACTCTGTTATGGATCGTCGATCGCTCATCTTCATACCTCCTAAAAATTCACTCATATTATAGCATAACCGGAATATGGAATATAGCCTCAAGCGTGGAACACTTTTCTCACATTGACAAGCAAACTGCAAGTATGATATTAATATAAATCATAATGAAAATATAAGTGACTGTGAAAAGGATAAAGTAGTTTGCGTCTCCCTGTCCCAGAGAGCCGGTGGTGCTGTAAACCGGTATAAAGTCGTCAAATGAATTACCTCCTTGGAGTTATCTCGTGGAAACACGAAGCGTATGATGAGGCGTTAACTCATTTTTGAGCCGGGAATTATTATTCCAATCAGGGTGGTACCGCGATTTATTCGTCCCTTATTATTTAAGGGGCGTTTTTTAGTGGCTTAAAAAATTGAGGACTTAAGGTCATTGGGGAACAAAGTCTACTAGAGGAAGCCACCCCGGTTCTGAGAAAAGCATTCAGACCATACCGTTTAGTTGATTTTTAAAAACAAAGCGGAGGGTTAAATCAATGATATGAGGTGAAAGATATGACATTATTGGAAGATTTACAATTTCGGGGCCTTGTCAATCAGGTTACAGATGAAGAAGGGTTAGAAGAGCTCCTTAATAAGGAGTCTGTGAAGTTATATTGCGGGTTTGACCCGACAGGAGACAGTCTTCATATTGGACACTTATTAACTATTTTAACTTTACGCAGGTTTCAGCTGGCCGGGCATAAACCGTATCCGCTGGTTGGCGGAGCGACAGGGCTTATAGGTGACCCTAGCGGAAAAAAAGCTGAAAGAACCTTAAACGAACAAAGTGTCGTGGAGGGGTACAGTAACAAAATCAAGAGCCAGTTAATGAGATTTCTTGATTTTGACGGAGAAAACGGAGCAACACTTGTTAATAATTATGACTGGATCGGCTCGATGACGGTGATTGACTTCCTGAGAGATGTAGGGAAATACTTCGGGTTAAATTATATGCTTGCAAAAGAATCAGTTGAGTCGCGTATATCATCGGGTATTTCATTTACTGAATTCAGTTACCAGATTCTCCAGTCATATGATTTTTACAGATTAAATAAAGAAGAAGGCGTAAAAGTGCAAATAGGGGGAAGTGACCAGTGGGGAAATATTACAGCAGGCCTTGAGCTTATCCGCCGGATGACAGGTGCAGAAGAAGGCGACAGGCCAGAAGCATTTGGTTTCACTATTCCTTTGGTCACTAAAGCTGACGGATCAAAGTTTGGTAAAACAGAGGGCGGAGCAATATGGCTCGATGCTGAAAAAACGTCCCCTTACGAATTTTACCAGTTTCTTTTAAATACAGATGACCAGGACGTCATAAAGTTTCTTAAATACTTTACTTTTCTCTCTAAAGAAGAGATTGATGAGCTTGAAGTTGAGCTTAAGGAACGGCCGCATGAAAGGCTGCCTCACCGGCGTCTTGCTGAAGAGCTTACCCGGTTTGTGCACAGTGAAGAAGCATTAAATCAGGCTAAACGCATCAGTGAAGCTCTATTCGGCGGCGGTGATTTAAAGCAGTTGAGCGGGGAGGAAGTTTTACAAGGGTTTAAAGATGTGCCGTCCTACTCTGTCCAGGAGGATAAAAAAGGGTTAATTGATCTGCTTGCAGAAGCGGGAATATCTCCATCAAAGCGGCAGGCGAGAGAGGATATAAAGAACGGAGCCATTTATATTAATGGTGACCGCTGCCAGGAAATGACTAAGTCTATGGATGAAGAAGATAAGATCGACGGTCAATTCACCATTATTCGCAGAGGAAAGAAGAAGTTTTATCTTATTAAATATTAAGAAGAGAGGATCCCGGGTTTGGAAGACCCGGGATCCTTTTAAATGTAAATTAATTGTTAATTTTTGCTGATAAGCATATATGTGAAGAAATTAACATTGGCTCCATAATTTAAATTAAAACCATTGAATTTATCACCTTCTTTCTACCTTACTTGTATATACAAGAAGCAACTTAAAAACTATTTTAAATAAACATATTGAATAATAATTAAAGGTTACTTATAATGAAAGCACTTACATAAGGTCATCAGATGACCGGATGAACTTACTTCTGGGTCTTGGAGGACTGCAGTTTACCCCTCAGGCCAAATTTACACTGTAGGAGGAATTAGATGTTACTTTTAACTGCTTTTAGTGCAATTATTGCCCCATTCATTTTCTTAGTCCTGCTAAGAATGCCTGCCAAAAAAGGTATGCTTTACAGCGCACTTATTGTCATTTTACTTGCATTTGCTGTTTGGGGAATGGACTGGCAAGTTCTATCAGCCTCAATTTTACAGGGCGCTCACAGAGCTTTGACCATCCTGTTTATTCTGTTTGGCGCGATTGTGTTATTAAACACTTTACGGCATACAGGGGCGGTTGACAGAATTAACGAAGGGTTCCGTAATATTTCTCCAGATATGAGAGTACAGGTTATTATTGTAGCTTTCCTTTTTGGCGGACTAATAGAAGGGGCGGCAGGCTTTGGAACACCTGCAGCAGTAACAGGCCCATTGATGGTTGCTTTAGGTTTTACACCTCTTGCAGCGGCAACAACTGCATTAATTGCAGACAGCACCTCAGTTTCTTTTGGAGCGGTTGGTACACCTGTTATTGTGGGATTAAGTAATATCGACGGAGCCGGGATCGGCTTCTTTCAGACTATTGGAATTCACATTACTTTAATGGATTTGCTGATTGGGACATTAGTTCCTTTTATACTCGTTATCGTACTGACTCTTTCTTTCGGTAAAGACAAATCTTTAAAACATGCTTTACCCATGCTGCCATGGACACTCCTTGTAGGAGCCTCCTATTCTGTCTCTGCGGCAGTTTACGCAGCATTATTCGGACCGGAATTTGTAGCTATTTTAGCCTCTTTAACCGCGCTTGCAGTGGCCACACTGACAGCAAAGAAAAACTTTCTGCTTCCAAAGGACCCATGGCAAGGTGCCTTGATTAAAGGGTTTAAAGCAGAAGAGAAAAAATCAGAAATGAGTCTTGTTTCGGCTTGGAGTCCTTATTTTATTGTGGTGGCCCTTCTTTTATTAACGCGGATCATACCGGCTGTACAAAATTTCACTCAGACAGCTGTTGATTTCACATGGAACGATATTCTCGGTATTGATGGAGTAACCTCAGCTTGGGAATTCCTTTATTCTCCGGGAGCTGTGCTTGTACTTGCTGCGTTTATCTCAATTTTCACCCAACGTACGAAGATCTCAAGTTTTACAAAAGCTTCAAAGGAGTCTCTTAACGCGATTAAAGGAGCAACTTTGGCTCTCTTTCCGACGCTCGCGCTCGTTCAGGTTTTTACCAACTCCGGAATTAATACAAATGACCTTATAGCTATGCCGGAGTATATAGCGGTAACTATGGCTGGCGCGCTTGGTGGAGTCTGGTTATTCGTAGCGCCGTACCTCGGTCTGTTAGGTTCTTTTATTACCGGAAGCGCGACTGTTTCTACTCTGACTTTCTCTCCAATCCAGTATAATGTGGCTATAGAGACGGGTTTAAGTACAAATGTCATACTTGCTCAGCAAGTAGCGGGGTCAGCCGCAGGGAATATGATATGTGTCCATAACGTCGTAGCTGCGTCAGCCGTGGTAGGATTGGTCGGTAAAGAAGGAGATATTATAAGGAAAACGCTTCTTCCGGCTCTGATTTATGCCTTGTTCCTTGGAATTGCGGGTTCCATTTTAGTATTATTTATGTAAAATAATAGGAAGGAGGGCGTCTGTGATGACGCTCCCTTCTTTACTTTATCATTTAAAAAGGGTAATATTTCCAAAGTGATAGATGGGGTTTGGATATAGAAGTGTACAGACAGTCATCAGATGACCTTATGACTTGTGTAAAAGGAGAGGACTTATTATGAAGGTATCATTATTTTTAACGTGTCTCGCAGATGTGGTTTATCCTGCTTCTGTCGGACAGAGTACAGTTGAAGTGCTTGAAAGGCTTGGATGTGAGGTGGATTTCCCGAAAAAGCAGACATGCTGTGGACAGCCTGCTTTTAACAGCGGCTTTCATCGCGAATCAAAAGAAGTTGCTCAGCATATGATCAAAACATTTGAACATGCGGAATATGTGGTCTCACCATCTGGTTCCTGTGTATCAATGCTGAAAGAATATCCGCACTTGTTTGCTGATGATCCTGATTGGGCAGACAGAGCGAGTCAGCTGGCAGATAAATCGTATGAACTCACTCAATTTATTGTTGAAGTCCTTAAAGTGGAAGATGTAGGAGCTGAGCTTGAAGCGAATGTTACTTATCATACCTCCTGCCATATGACCCGACTGCTTGGAGTCAGGGACGCCCCTATGAAATTATTAGCAAATGTTAAAGGGCTGAAATTTACTGAATTGCCTAATAAACAGCAATGCTGTGGATTTGGCGGAACCTTCAGCGTTAAAATGGTTCCGATTTCAGAACAGATGGTTAATGAGAAGGTAGAACATATAGAAGAAACGAATGCAGACGTCCTGATAGGTGCTGACCTTGGATGCTTAATGAATATCGGCGGGCGGATTGAAAGGCAGGGGAAACCGGTGAAAGTCATGCATATTGCAGAGGTGCTGAACAGCCAGGGATCATAAGAATGACAACAAGATAGGAGTGAAAACATGGGAGTCAGAATAGGCAGCGAGAAGTTTTTTGACCGCGTAGATAAAGGAATCAATAATGAGTTTATGAGAAAAGCAGTCGTGGAAGCTCAAACCCGTTTGGAGGGAAGAAAGACTAAAACCCAGGAGGAAATGGGCAACTGGGAGGACTGGAGAGACCTCTCTGAGGAAATCCGCCAGCATACTCTGGACAACCTTGATTTTTATTTAGAACAGTTTGCAGAAAACGTAGCTGAGCAGGGCGGACATGTCTTTTTTGCCGAGTCAGCGGAGGAAGCAAATGACTATATAACCAACGTGGTAAAAAAGAAGAATGCAAAAAATATTATTAAATCTAAATCGATGGTAACAGAAGAGATTGGAATGAATGAAGCATTGGAAGAAACAGGGTGCAACGTAGTGGAATCAGACCTTGGCGAGTGGATTCTGCAGTTGGATGACCATGATCCGCCTTCTCATATCGTCGTACCCGCCCTTCATAAGAACAAAGAACAAATCCGCGAAACCTTTCATGAAAAAAGGCAGTACAGCAACTCGTCGGATCCTAATGAACTTGCTCTGTTTGCAAGAGAACAGTTAAGAAAGGACTTCCTTTCTGCAGAAGTGGGCATAACCGGCTGTAACTTTGCAGTCGCTGAATCGGGTTCTGTGTCTCTTGTCACCAATGAAGGGAATGCCAGGCTGGCAACTACTCTTCCTGAAACACAAATTACAGTAATGGGAATGGAACGGATTGTCCCAACGTGGAAAGAGCTGGACATCCTTGTCAGCATGCTTTGCAGAAGTGCCGTGGGACAAAAACTAACGAGTTATATTACAGGCTTGACAGCTGTAAAAGAAGACGGGGATGTGGATGGTCCTGAAGAATTTCACGTGGTAATTGTAGATAACGGCCGTTCAAAAATACTTGGTACAAAATATCAGTCAGCCCTTCAGTGTATCCGCTGTGCAGCCTGTATAAACGTATGCCCTGTCTACCGGCATGTTGGCGGTCACTCTTACGGATCTATTTATCCCGGGCCGATTGGAGCTGTCCTTACGCCGCTTCTTGATGGATATGAGGACCATAAAGAACTGCCCTATGCTTCTTCACTGTGCGCCGCATGTACTGAAGCCTGTCCGGTCAAGATCCCGCTCCATGAACTGCTCGTTGAACACCGGAAGGACATCGTTGAAAAAACAGGGAAAATAGGTTTTGCAGAAAAGATGGCTATGAAAGGGTACGCTAAAGCTGCCAGTAATCCTAATCTTTATAAAATGGGAACCAATATGGCGCCTTCCTACATTAAATCAATTGCAAAAAGTGAAGAGGATGGAAAAGGAAAAGGTGTAGGACCTGTAAAACTGTGGACCAATATTCGCGATCTTCCGGAATCAGACGGTAACTCCTTCCGTAAGTGGTTTGAAAACAGGAGTAAAGGGGGCGATCAATAATGAAACAAGGCACAATTCACAATAAAGACCGTTTTTTAAATAAGGTGGCAGACCGTTTAAACAGAAAGCGGATCACTGAAGAAGTTCAGCTTCCAACTTGGAGTAAACAGCCGCAATATGAGGTGTTCGACGGTTTATCACAAGACGAATTGCTTGATCAGTTTGTTCTCCAGTGCGATGCTATCCACACAAATGTGATTGTAACTGAAGCTGACAAGCTGAATGACGATTTTGACAAGGTCATTCAGGATATGGGAGGAGGATCCATCGTTCACTGGGATGATCCGCGTTTTGAATCTTTCGGTTTGGACAGTGCGCTTAAAAAGCAACAAGAACAGGGGACTGACGTTCACTGCTGGAATTACCAATTAGGCGAGGCAAATATTAAAAAAGCCGAACAAGCGAACATAGGGATTACCTTTTCAGATATGACACTTACGGAATCAGGCACCGTTGTCCTGTTCAGTGACAAAGGGAAAGGCCGTTCAGTCAGCCTCCTTCCTCAGCGCTATGTAGCTATTATACCTAAAAGTACTCTCGTACCGAGAATGACACAGGCGGCGGAAAAAATACATGAAATTGCTAAAGAGCAGGGAAGAATGCCTTCATGTATAAATTTCATTTCAGGACCAAGTAATTCCGCAGACATTGAATTGCGTCTCGTAGTAGGGGTGCACGGACCGGTTCAGGCCACGTATATAGTAGTCGACGATAAATAACGTCTCACGTTTAAAACCGTCGCATTTTCAATACAAACCAAAATAGCACCCGAACTGTCCCAAGCCTGCCTGCTGTGAAGAAGAACAGGCTGCCTGAAGCAAAATAATTCATGAAATAAGAAAGCCCAAACCATTGGTGAATCCAAGGTTTGGGCTTTCTTTGATTTTTTGGGTATTAACGGGAATACCACTCAACGATAAGCTGTTCATTGATTTCCGCAGGTAGTTCAGAACGTTCAGGTAAACGTGTGAATGTACCTTCAAGTTTGTCTGCGTCGAATTCAACGAATGCAGGAGTGAAGTCGTTAACTTCAACAGCTTCTTTAACAATATCAAGGTTGCGGGACTTTTCGCGGAGTCCGATTGTCTGACCAGGCTGAACCCGGTAAGATGGAATGTCAACGCGGCCGCCGTCTACAGTAACGTGTCCGTGGTTAACAAGTTGACGGGCCTGACGGCGAGTACGCGCAAGACCTAAACGGTAAACAATGTTGTCAAGACGGGATTCAAGCAGAACCATAAAGTTCTCACCATGGATACCCTCACGTTTGCCAGCCTGTTCGAACAGACGGTGGAATTGACGCTCATTCATGCCGTACATGTGACGAAGCTTCTGCTTTTCTTGAAGCTGAAGTCCGTATTCAGTTAATTTCTTTCTTTGGTTCGGTCCGTGTTGCCCCGGGCCGTAAGGGCGCTTTTGAAGCTCTTTTCCAGTGCCGCTAAGAGAAATTCCAAGGCGGCGTGAAAGCTTCCAGCTTGGTCCAGTATATCGAGCCATAAGTAGCTCCTCCTTTTAATAAGAAAATTTCGTGAAATAATTAACAGTAGTAATCCCGTTCGCACAGCCATTTCATTTTAGGCATCTTCGCCTCGACAGCTAGAGGTTACACAATACCCCTCGCATTTAGCGGGAATGAAATGAACAACACGACGTTTACTTTGGCTGTCTTATTTGCACAAAGTACAGTTTATAATTTTTTATAACTAAAGTCAAGGTAAATCTCTTTAAAATCAGTAACTGCCCGCCATTTATAAGTAAGAAGATTGCTTTATCCCAATGATTTTTTTTAATTCATGTGTAATAATAGAGAGAGAATATATTAGAATAGCCAAGCACTAGTTAATTATAATAAAAGCGCCACAAGCGATTTTTCAAATCACTTTGTGACGCTTTTATTATACATGTTTAAGCAGAACCTGGACAAATTGTTCAAGCCCTTTCTCATCATCTTCAGAGAAACGGTTTTTAAGAGGGCTGTCAATATCGAGTACACCTAATAGCTCGCCGTTTCGAATTAAAGGGATAACAATTTCGGAATTGGAAGCTGCATCACACGCGATATGACCCGGGAACTGGTGAACGTCATCCACACGCATCGTTCTTTTGTCTTTTACCGCTGTTCCGCATACTCCTTTTCCATAGGCAATTCTTACGCAGGCAGGCAGCCCTTGAAATGGACCCAATACTAATCCGCCGTCTTTCCATATGTAGAAACCAACCCAGTTAACGTCTTTTAAAAACTGGTTTAACAAGGCTGAAGCATTGCTTAAATTGGCTGTTTGGTTACTTTCCCCATCGAGTAAAGCATCCAGCTGACGTGATAATAAATCGTATTGTTCCTGTATCGGCCCCTCATAAGTTTGCGACTGAAACACTGTATTCACCCTTTCGAACATTTTTGAAAATTATAACACACGGGGCTGTTGCTAAGAAATACTAAAGATTTTGTCGAGTGATTTAGGCAGGAAAAAGCGTGGCTGGAAGGGAAATAAATACACAGAAGAACCATGAGCAGCAGAGCAGGAGGGTAAGCAGGATGAATAAAAAAGCCTCAAAAGAAAAGGTTATGCAAGCTGCCATTGAGATGTTTAATATGAAGGGATTTACGGGATCTTCAGTGAGGGATATTGCCAATAAGGCGGGAGCCAATGTAGCGTTAATCTCTTATTATTTCGGGAGTAAACAAGGGTTACTGGAACATTTGATGACAGGATTTCTGGAAGGTTATGTCTCAGCGATTGAAGTTCAATGTGAAAAACTGGCGTACGAGAATGGAGAAGAACTTGTATTTGACCGATTATTAAAGGCTATTTGGAATGTAATGGTTTACCAGCAGAACAACCATGAGCTTGCGAGGTTTATCCACCGGGAGATAACACTGGATACCACCCTCGTCAGAGAACTCATGGCTTCCTACCTGGCTAAAGAGAAACACCTTTACCATACACTTCTTAACGCGGCTTATGAAAAAGGGGAAATGGCAACACGCCCAAATGAATATTTTGTGCTGCAGCTTCGCGGCATGCTTACAATGCCATTTCTGCATCCGCAATATATCAGGGAAGTTTATCATTTAATGCCCCATGAAAACCACTTCTTAGACCAGTATTTTTCAGAATTGTGTCAATGGGTTGCAACCCATTTTAAAGAATGTGTGATAGCTGTTCCGGCTCCCGAAAGCTAATTAAAAATATTTTTCGACAGATGACCTGCCGCCTCCTGTCCTGCCGGCGCTGTGAGCATCAGAACCGTATACAAGCGGTATATCAAGGGAGACTGCTTTTTCAATCCACCTTTGAGGAGGGTATGTTTCTTTACAGTACACTTTTTCGAGACCGGCTGTATTTACATCCATTTCTTTCCTGTACTCATTGAGGGCGGTCATTACTTCCTCCAAAAATAAAGAATCATCAAAGTTCCGCGGAAAAAGTTTCTGGAATTTTCTTATGAGTGTGATGTGCCCGATACGTACAGGTGTAAAAGGACCCAGGTCAGCTTTCACGGATTGAAGCAAAGTTTTGTAATACAGTTCATAGCTCTTTTTCAATGAGCCGCATTTTTCAATAAGTGACTGGAAGGCTTCCGGACTGTAGTCCAGGCAGATATAGGAATTGTCCGGCAACCGCAGAAAATGCACAGAAAGAATGGTATCATCCAGCTTTCCGCCCCACTCATTAAGAAAAGATGCAGTTTCTATTTCATAGCCATCAATATAATCAACTTCTAACCCTGTATTAACGTTGATTTTGCTGGAATAATAGTTCTTTAATTCCTCGGCTGCCTTTAAATATTCAGGCAGTACGTCTAATGTAATAGCGCTGTCCTGGCCGGGTACCGGGTCTTTGAACCCCCGGGGTAAAGGAGCATGCTCTGTAAATGAAATTGAGGAGAGCCCCAGTTTGATTGCCCGTTCTATGTATTCTTCCATTTTATCTGCAGAGCCGTGGGGGCAAAAATGCGAGTGAACATGACCATCATGTAAGATCACTAGAAAAACTCCTTTCTTTTTCTTTTCCCTGTAAAAAACATGAATAAATCCGACCAAATTTGACTTTTCCGTGATATGATAGAAGGGAGAATTTAATTAAAGATGAAGAAATTTGTAAAAGAATCATACATATTCCATCCTGAATTTCCAGATCAACCCTTTAAAATATTCCAAGTTTTATAAGGGAGGTATTCGGGTATATTTTATCACACTTTTCAATTCAACAGGGTGTAAGGGGGCCTCATGAGAATGTTATATATTATTTATGGTGCAATTCTTCTTTTCTTGATTGTGATTATTTATGGGGCATGGGCGAGAAAGAAGATTTTTAAAGAAGTAGACCGGCTTGAAAATGAGAAGATGCAGCTGATGAACGAGCCTGTGACAGAAGAGCTTTCAAAGATTAAAGGGTTAAAAATGTCCGGGGAAACTGAAGAAAGATTTGAACAGTGGAGGGAAGAGTGGGATAACATTGTTACTATCCAGCTCCCTGATATGGAAGAGAAACTGTTCGACATAGAAGAGATGGCTAATAAATACCGTTTCCAAAAAGCCAGAGAGTATATAAAGTTTGTAGATGAAGAGCTGGAGGCTCTGAAGGAACAGATGAAACAAATGATTGAGGAAGTAGACCAGCTCATACATAGTGAAGAACAAAATCGTCAGGATATAAATGGTGTGAAGGATTTATACGATGAAACAAAGAAAAAGTTATGGGTTCAAAAAGGAACGCTCGGACAAGCAGCTGGTATATTAGAACAAAGAATGCAGGAAATTGCCGGGATGTTTGAAACATTTGACACTCATACAGAAGAAGGGAATTATTTTCAGGCCAGAGAGGTTCTGCTGACCATTGAGGAATTATTGAATGAGTATGACAAACATATAAATAACATCCCTCAATATCTCGTTAAAATGGAAAAAGATCTTCCCAGACAGTTAAATGAGCTTGAAAACGGCTTAGAAGAAATGGCTGAAAATGGTTATCCTGTTCACCATTTCTCTTACCATTGGCAGGTAACTGACATGAAGCGGCGCCTCGAAGCATCTTTACCGCTAATAGAAAACCTTAAACTTGAAGAAGCTGAAAAGCCGGTCGAAAACATTGAAAATGAAATAAACGATATTTACGAAAAACTTGAACACGAGGTTCTTTCCAGAAATTATGTTGAGAAAGAGCTTCCGGTTTTAAGAGATAAATTAAGTGAACTGCCGGATTTATTTGAACACTTAAGAGCCGAAACTGAAGCGATTAAATTAAATTATCAGCTGGATGAAGAACATGACAAAAAGCAGTTTAAACTCGAAAAACATATTAAGGATTTGTTTAATCAGTTTGCGGTGATTGATGATGCGGTGGAAGAAAAGAAGCAGTCTTTTACTGCTTTAAGGCAGATGATTAATGAGATCCATGCGGAATTGGAAAAGATTGAAAATGAGATTGCAGAGGAAAAGAAAAACCTGAACCATCTCAGAAGTGATGAGATTAAAGCAGAGGAAAATATAAAGGAGCTGAAAGGGATTCTTTTGAAAAGCCAAAAGCATCTTAGACAGAGTAATATCCCGGGGATTCCTGAAAACCTTATATACAAGCTGGACGAGGCCGAAAAATTGTTGAAAGAAGCTTCCCAGGGGCTGACCGAAGTCCCAATTTCGATGCAGGAAATTAATAAGAAAGTAGAAGCTTCCAGGGAGTATGTAGATAAATCGGTTGAACTGTTAAATGAAACAATTGAACAGGCTAAGCTGGCTGAACTGGTTATCCAATACGGAAACCGCTATAGAAGCCACAATCAGGAAGTGAATATTAAGTTATTACAAGCGGAAGACCGTTTTAGAAACTACCTTTACGAAGAAGCACTTGAATTAGCTTTGGAGGCTATTGAGCCTCACGAACCTGATATCCTGGATAAAATTAAAGAACAGGAACAACTTTCATTGTCTTATTCTTAATAGGGGGATGAAAGGAGTTATTCAAGGACTATGTGAGCCGCCTAATATCATTTTAGAAATCTGTTTCAACAGTTTTTGGATGACGGGTTGGGGACGGAACGAAAGTCGTTTATAGAAGTAAAAAAGTTCGGATTATCATTCTGAGATAATCCGAACTTTTTTTATTTATCATGCTCTGGAAGCGGAGGTGTGAAAGACGGTTTGAAATACGTAACCTGCCACGCCGCCAATGATAGATGGAATTAACCAGGCAATCCCTATTTCCGCTAAAGGAAACATATAGATAATAGCCGTACTTATCTGCGGGAAAATTCCTGCAGTTGCAAGGCCGTCTGCTATACTCACAAGGGCAGCACCCGCGACAGAACCAACATAAACTTCCTTGCGCCCTTTGAATAGTTCATCAAATAAAGTAAGAATAATCAACACTATAGCCACAGGATAGATCATAACCAGCATAGGCAGTGAGAACTGGATAAGCTGGGTCAGCCCCATGTTTGCCATTACAAAACTGAAAACAGTGACTACAGCAGTTGCCGCCCAGTATGGTACAGCCTTAAAGGTTTTTTGTACATATTCCCCAAAGGCTGATATCAGACCGACTGAGGTAGTTAAGCAGGCGATCGTTATGACCGTTGATAAGAGTATTAAACCGGTCCCGCCCATTAAGAATTGTGATAATCCTGTTAAGATCACTCCCCCATTTTCCTGGTAACCAAGAATAGAAACACTTGTGGAACCTAAATAAGCTAAAGACAGATAAACAAAAATTAAACCTGTCCCTGCAATCAATCCTACTTGAAACGCTTTTTGTGTTAATGCTTTCCTGTCCGTAAGCCCCCGTTCCTTCATTCTCGTAATAACAATAATTCCGAACACAAGGGCTGCAATGGCGTCCATGGTAAAGTATCCTTCCTGAAATCCTGTAAAAAATGGAAAGGATTCATATGTTCCTGTCGGTGAAAGGGCTTCTCCGGCCGTGTTAAAAATGCCTGAAAAAGTTAACACAGAGAGGACAACTACGAGTATAGGTGTTAAGATTTTACCGATTCTGGGAACCAATTTTGAAGGGTTAAGGCTTAACCAGTAACTAAGACTAAAAAAGACTATGGTGAAAAGAAGCAGGGATAAAGCTCCGCCCTCTGCTAAATAAGGAAGCACTCCGATTTCATAGCCAACTGAACCGGTTCTTGGAATACCGAACAATGGTCCGATGGCTAAGTAGACAGCTAAAGGGAATAATAACCCGAACACAGCCCCTACCCGTTTTGAAATCTTTTGCAAATCTCCTCCGGACTTAGCTACTGCAATAATCGCTAATACAGGAAGCCCGACACCGGTTATTAAAAAACCAGTAATTGCCGGCCAGACGGATGTACCTGCTTCCTGGCCTAATGCAGGAGGAAAAATTAAATTCCCTGCTCCTAAAAATAAGGCGAACATCATGAGTCCGATAATTAACGTATCTTTAAATGAATAGTTACTTTTCTCCATTTATACGAGACCTCCGATTAAGTTTTTTTAATAACATTTATTCAGCCATAAGCATATTAACATAAATGAAAAGATTTAGAACAGTAAAAATTAAAAGAGAATTACGAACTTAATTGTCATTAAGCTGAATCTGTTGAAAAGAAAGAAAATGTGGTATGATGTTTTGTTGAAATGTGATTGTTGACAAAATTAAAGGAGTTCCTTCTTATGATTTATTTCGATAACAGTGCAACAACCGTTCCATATGACGAAGTGATAGACACTTTTTCAGAAGTATCACGTTCTTATTTTGCCAATCCTTCCTCACTTCATCCATTAGGAAAGGAAGCAGAAAGATTAAAAGAGCAGGCGAGGAGAAGAGTAGGCTCGCTGTTAAAGGTGAAGCCCGAAGAACTGGTCTTCACTTCAGGAGGAACTGAAGGTAATAATCTGGCAATTAAAGGTACGGCTTATCGGCTTCAGACACGGGGAAAGCATATTATTACGACAGGCATCGAGCATACATCCACTTTCGAAGCTTGCCAGCAGCTGGAAAAAGAAGGATTCACTGTCACTTATATTACGCCAGATGACACTGGACGAATTACAAAGGACCAAGTGGAGCAGGCCCTCACAGAGGATACAATTCTTGTGAGCATGATCCATGTTAGCAATGAATTAGGGTCTGTTCAGCCCGTTCAGGATACAGGGGAATTGTTAGCGAATTATCCAAAAATTCTTTTTCATGTCGATCATGTTCAGGGCATGACAAAAGTGCCTCTTGACTTCAAAAAAGCGGGAATAGATTTATGTACGATATCTGCCCATAAATTTCACGGGCTTAAAGGGACAGGGGTTCTTTATATAAGAAGCGGCATCACCTTAACATCCCAATTTTCCGGTGGCGAACAGGAAGGCGGGTACAGAGGAGGCACCGAAAACCTTGCGGGGATCGTAGCGATGGCTAAGGCTTTGCGCCTATCAATAGAAGCCTCGAATTCAGGGATAGACCATATAAAGCAAATATCCTCCTGGATAGAAAAAGAAGTGTCGGCTATCGACGGAGTGGTTTTAAACTCGCCCCGGGACAGAGCTCCTCACATCCTGAATTTTTCTATTCCGAATATGAAACCGGAAGTTGTCATTCAGGCGCTGGGAGAGAAAGGCATCTTCGTATCGACTAAGTCGGCTTGCTCGTCTAAACAATTTACTCCAAGCCGTGTTTTATTATCGGCGGGCTTCGATGAACCCGTGGCTGCATCTGCGATTCGTTTATCTTTTTCCTTTGAAAATACAATGGAGGAAGCAGCACTATTTACAGAGATATTTAAGGAAACCGTGACTTCCATGAAAAAGGTTGTGAAATTTTAATGCATTATGATCATATATTAATCCGTTATGCGGAATTGTCTTTAAAAGGTAAAAACAGAAAACAATTTGAAAAAAAGCTCGAAGCTAATATCCGGGATGTATTAAAAGAGTTTCCTGCTATAAAAGTAAGACGCTCTTTTGGACGTATGTTTGTTAAATTAAATGGGGAAAATGGTCATGCTGTAACAGATCATTTAAAAGATGTTTTCGGAATTCATTCTCTCAGTCCTTCTTTAAAAGTCCAATTGAATAAAGAGGATATCTGCGAAGGGGCGCTTTGGGCTGCCGAAGATTCTTTGCCTGAAGGACGTGGAACGTTTAAAGTATCTGTCAGACGAACTAATAAAGATTTCCCGCTCCGGTCGCAGGAAATGAATAAAGTGATCGGAGGCCATGTTTTACGCAATATGGAAAATATCAGCGTGGATGTGCATAATCCCGATGTAGAGCTGAAAGTGGAAATCAGGGACGATGCTGCTTATATTTCTGCCAAGGTTATTAATGGAGCAGGAGGTTTGCCGGTAGGGACAAGCGGTAAAGTTATGCTAATGCTTTCTGGCGGAATTGACAGTCCTGTAGCAGGGTATCTTGCTTTAAAAAGGGGTGTGACTTTAGAAGCGGTTCATTTTCACAGCCCGCCGTTTACGAATGAGAGAGCGAAACAAAAAGTGGAAGATCTAGTCCAGGTTCTTACGAGGTTTGGCGGAAAAATTAACCTTCATATTGTGCCATTTACAGATATTCAGACGACGATTCATAAACAAGTCCCCGATAATTATGAGATGACAGTGATGCGCAGGTTTATGCTGCGTATTAGTGAAAAACTGGCTGAGAACCGGGAAGCAAAAGGACTAGTGAATGGAGAAAGTTTAGGCCAGGTAGCCAGCCAGACATTGGACAGCATGTATACAATTAATGAAGTAACTGCCATGCCAGTTTTAAGACCGTTAATAACAATGGATAAGATGGAAGTAATTGATTATGCCAGACGAATCGGCACGTATGATATATCCATTTTGCCTTTCGAAGACTGCTGCACAATTTTTCTGCCTGCTGAATCTAAAACAAAACCAAATAAACTTAAAGCGAGCCGTTACGAAAGTTTTTTAGATATTGATCAAATGGTGAATGAGGCAGTAGAAAATACTGCAGTCAAAGAATTTTCCCGAAATATGGAACTGGATGAGGATTTCGATAATTTATTTTAAAAGGCTGCCCTTCTTGTATTCAAACTTTATCGCCCCTTTTCATTCCATAAAATATGGATAGCGCGCCATTGTTTCTCTCGAATCATAAGTCTCCTTGAGTGACATTCTATATGTACAAGGGAGGTGAGATAAATGGCGAACAACAACAGTAATCAACTAGTAGTACAAGGTGCACAGCAGGCAATTGACCAAATGAAATATGAAATCGCTACTGAATTCGGTGTTCAGCTTGGTCCTGATTCTACTTCTCGTGCTAACGGATCTGTAGGAGGAGAAATTACAAAGCGATTAGTACAAATGGCTGAACAACAGCTAAACGGGTATCAGCAACAATAATTTAAATAATTGGCTGAAAGGGCATCTGAAAAGGTGCCCTTTCTTTTTGATTTCCTTTCTAATTCCCTGTATGATGAATTTGTTAATTATACTAAAAATACACTTTTTAACAGATATGAAAGGAGGCAGATACATGGGAACATTATGGCATGGCGGAAAGATCCGGACGTTACGACGGAAAGATGAAACTTGCGAAGCTCTTTACGTGGAAAATGGCGTCATTACTGATATTGGCTCTTCAGATGAATTGAGACGGCTTTACGAAAATCATATTTCCGAGGAAATAAATTTAGAAGGAGCTGTGATGTACCCTGGGTTCGTAGACAGCCATTTACATATGATCGGCCATGGAGAAAAAATATTAAAATTAGACGTCTCTGAAGTCACCAGTCTGGCAGAATTAAAATTAGTTTTAACCAAAGCGGCTTCTTCTTTACCTGAAGGGGAATGGCTTTTAGCAGAAGGGTTTAATGAAAATTTATATGAATATAATACCGTGCCGGACAGGTTTGTATTGGATGAGGTGTCAACAAAACACCCGATTATGGTTACGAGAGTATGCAGGCATGCGATAGTAACCAATTCTTACGGGTTAAATTTGGCTGGTGTAACAGCGGATTCAATTGACCCACCAGGCGGGCTGATTGAGAAGGATGAAAGCGGGATTCCGACCGGTTATCTGCATGATCAGGCTCAAGAGCTGGTAAGGGAGCATATTCCTGAAAAAGGATTTGATTATATTGAAAAAGCACTTATTACATCTTTAAACGATTTATATGCAAAGGGCTATACAGGAGCCCATACGGAAGACCTGAATTACTATGGGAACGCAAAAAAAACCCTTCAGACATTTAAAAAAGTGATTGACGGATCTGTACGGAAATTCAGAGCTAATCTTCTTGTCCATCATGAAGCAGCCCCGCAGATTTTAGACATGAGAAAAGAAATTGAAAATGAATTTTTAGAACTAGGGTCAGTAAAGATTTTTGCTGATGGCGCTTTAGGAGGCAGAACCGCTTTGCTTAGTGAACCTTATACAGATGCAGCTGATACCCAGGGAGTCGCCATTCATACACCGGGCCAGCTGGAGGGACTCATTAAAGAAGCCAGGGCATACGGTATGCCTGTGGCAATCCATGTTATCGGAGACTTAGCTTTGGAATATGCCATCAGTGCTATTGAAGAACACCCTGTTTCACTTGGGAAAAGAGACAGACTCATTCATCTTCAAGTCACAAGAAAAGATTTAATAGAAAGACTTAAAAAGCTGCCGGTTGTTCTTGATATACAGCCAAGGTTTGTGGCCTCAGACTTTCCCTGGGTGGAAAGCCGGTTAGGAGAAAAACGGTTATCCTGTTCGTTTGCCTGGAGAACCCTGATTGAGTCAGGTCTCGTTTGTGCCGGAGGCTCTGATGCACCAATTGAACCAATTGACCCGATGCTTGGGATTCACGCGGCTGTTACTAGAAGAAAGCCGGGGGAAAAACATGAAGGTTATAACGCAAAAGAGAAACTATCTTTATACGAGACCCTCCAGCTGTTTACATCCGGAAGTGCAAAGGCGATATCGAAGGAAAATGACCGAGGAGTTATCGCACCCGGCTTTAAAGCGGACTTTACTGTTTTAGATGCAGATTTGTTTGAGCTTCAACCCGACGACTGGCTAAATGTAAAAGTGGTGAAAACGGTTGTGGATAATACGATCATGTATGATGAAAAAGAAACTGCTCACCCTGATCAGTGATCTGATGGACAGGTCTTCTGAAGCCTGAGGCAATGCAAATGAATGAAGACGTTTAAATCTTCTTAAATGGCAACTATACAAACAATTAAAAAACAGGAAGGACTAAATCTGTCCTTCCTGACGTATAAATTCAGTATGGAATTATAGAAAGCTTCGTTTTACTTTATCAAGGAAAAGGTTGTCTTTCATGCGTAAAGTCTTAATTTCTCTTTCTGATACTTTAACTTTTATTTCATGAGAATGTCTTATACTTAGAGCTTCATTGTCAGCGCCTATAATCGGATGATCATTCCCGTCCTGGACAATTTTAAGAGTAAGTTCTCTTCCTTTACTTAATAAAAGAGGTGACCCAAGAGTCCGGTACTGATTATTGTTAAGAGAGGAAATTTCTGTTAATTGCATTGCTTTAAGTTTTGGATCTACAACAGCACCGTTTAACGATTTGTTATAAGCCGTACTTCCTGTTGGAGTTGAAACGACCATTCCGTCCCCCCGGAAAGTCTCAAAATAATTTCCATCTATATAAACATCGATGGCAAACGTTTTAATGATATTTGAACGGATGGACAGCTCATTCAGACAGTGGAAATTTTGATTATCATCAACCGTAACTTCAAGAGTCGGGTATTTAAGGACTTCAATATTATCTGACTGCTGCAATCCCTGCTCAATTTTGTTAAGGTCATGCGTATCAAAGTCGGTATAAAAGCCAAGCCGGCCATCGTTAACACCGATATACAGGCAGTCATCGCGAAATCCGGTTTTACGGATGGCCTGCAGGAATGTTCCGTCCCCCCCGAAACTGACAATCAGGTTAGCATCTTTAGGGTCTTCGACTAGTGTATAATCATATTTCCGGCCGATTTTCCGGACGGCTTGTACTCTTTCTTCCAATTCTTCGGAAGGCTTGTAAAATAAATAAGCTTTTTGTTGATTATCCATTGGTGATTTCTTCCTTTCTATACATAGTGATTTTCAGTGAATGAAGGAAAAACGACGTGATTCGCCGTATAATATAAGTATTCGGGATACTTATAAGAACTCCTGCTTCAATCGTATCAGAAATATGACTCCCTTAGCACGGGAGAGACATATAAACTTTATAAAGATAAGAGGTGGAAGAACATGAATACAAAAAGATGGATAGCCTTGGCGATAGCCGCAGTATTATTTGTTGCCTCTCTTGCAGTTTCAGCTTTTCAGACAGACGTGGCTTCAACTATGGATGGATTTTTCGGCGGCACAGAAAGGTTCCAGGAGAGAGTACTTGAAGAAGGGGCCGACCGAGGGAAAGTGGCAGTCGTACATATAGATGGTGTCATTCAAAGTGACCCTTCAGGCGGTCTTTTTGCTGCAGGGTATGACCATGAGCTTTTACTAGACCAGCTTGATCACGCAGCGGAAGATCCTGACGTTCACGGAGTCGTTTTAAGAGTTAATACGCCTGGGGGCGGTGTGGTAGAAAGTGATGAAATTCATGATAAAGTCGTACAGCTTCAGGAAGACTACCGTAAACCGGTGTTTGTATCTATGGGCAGTATGGCAGCAAGTGGCGGATACTATGTTTCCGCTCCTGCCGAGCAAATCTATGCTAATCCCCAAACAATTACCGGATCTCTCGGTGTAATTATGCAATCAATTAATGTAAGTGAATTGGCTGAAGAACTAGGAATAGAGTCAAATGTTATTAAAAGCGGGCCATATAAAGATATTATGTCTTCCACAAGGGAAATGACAGATGATGAGCGTGAAATCCTTCAGGACCTTGTCGATGACGCCTACGAACAATTCGTTAATGTGATTGAGAATGGCAGAGTGTTTGACCGTGATGACGTCTACGAGTTAGCTGACGGCAGGATATATACCGGGTCACAAGCAATGGAAGCAGGCCTGATTGATGGCTTAGGGCATATGGAAGACGTGATCTACAGTTTAAAAGATGATTTAGGACGGGGAGATTTAACAGTAGTCGAATATGAGGCAAATGTCGGCTTCCCTTCGCTTATAGGGGCCACTGTCCAGGAAGTATTCCAAAATCAGCAGCTTACAGAAGTTAAAAGCTGGATGCGCCAAAACCAAGGTCCGAGATTAATGTACTTGTATACAGATTGAGGTGAGCTGGATGAATGAAGAACACAATAGTTTTCAGGATAATATAAAAAACGAAGAGACTTCAATCGTTACTGAAGAAGAAATAACGGTGCAGTATGCCGGCTTCTGGATGAGGTTCTGGGCCTATATCGTTGACCTGATTGTTGTATCAAGCATTAATGGCCTGGTTTTGTTTCCATTGTTTCTTGTTATGAATGTTAATGAATTAACCTGGGGTATCTTTACGCTTGCGGGAATCATTTCCGTTATTACTGCTTATGCTTATTTTATTTTAATGACAAAAAAGTATCGCCAGACTTTGGGAAAACAGCTTTTAGGTATAAAAGTTTTCAGTTATGAAGATAAGGAGCTCACATGGCTGGATGTTATTTTTCGAGAACTAGTGGGACGGTTCATCCATCAATCACTCACTTTTACGAATCTGTTATATCTCATTGTGGCCTTTTCTCCAGAGAAAAGAGGGTTGCACGACAGAATTGGCAATACTTTTGTAGCCTTGGAACCAAGAAAGACAAGAACAATTCCTTTACCGGATAATAATTAATTTTTTCCCATCGGTTAAAGCCGGTGGGATTTTTTTTTCATAACTGGATACTATAAGACTGGAAGAAGCTGGACGAGGGGAGGAAACACTTTGTTGCTGGCCTTAGTGCTCACCATTACTGCCATCATCTTTCTCATTCTTATTATGAAGTTAGAGGTGGAAATAAATATAACTCAGAAAAACAAGGATTTTGAGGGAAAAGTAAGGCTTTTTCTTTTATTCCGTCTTATCCGCTATACCATTTCCATACCGGCAATAGATATGGATAAAGAAACACCTTCCTTAGTATTTAAAGAGAAAGGCGAAGGAACCGGACCAGAGACAGAAAAAAAGACAAAGCTTTCGGTTTTTGATTTAGTAAGAAGTTTCCAGAAGTTCAGGGAGTTTCTCAAAGATGTAAAAGGTTTCTACATTATTACTGAAAAATTTATGTCAAAAGTGACTGTTTCAAAACTGGAATGGCGCACGTGGCTTGGGGCAGGTGACGCTGCGATGACCGGGCAGACCAGCGGTCTTCTATGGTCTGTCAAAGGAAGTCTTACGGGTATTTTATCCAGATATATGCAATTATCTTCTCCGCCCTCTATGGAAGTTTATCCTCAATTTCAGCATTTTATGTTCGCTACCGTTTTTAGATGCATGGTTTCTTTCAGGATCGGTTATGCTATTCTTGCAGGAATAAAAGTTTTGTTACACCGGAAAAAAATTAAAAAAAGGCAACGCACGACTTTAAACCATCAACATGGGAGGAATTTACATGTCTGATCATCCAATTCAGGGATTGATGAAAACAGCAATGGAAAATTTGAAAGAAATGGTCGATGTCAATACAATTGTCGGAGACCCGGTAGAAACACCTGACGGAAGCGTGATTTTACCTGTATCAAAGGTTGGTTTTGGTTTTGCAGCAGGAGGCAGCGAGTTTATCCTTCAGGACAGCCCGGGGGAAAAAGGAGAGGGCGGTTACAAACATCCTTTCGGTGGAGGAAGCGGTGGAGGGGTGTCTATTACCCCAATTGCCTTTCTTGTAGTGAGCAGCCAAGGTGTTAAAATGATTCATCTTGACCACCAGGCGCACTTGTATGAAAAATTGATGGAATTCACCCCGCAGGTGGTTGATAAAATCCAGCAAATGATCCAGAATACAGGCGGAGAATCTAACCGAAGAAAAACCTCTCATACTGAAAATCACGAAAAACCGTTTACCTATTAAGAAAATTAAGCAAATTTCTGTTTTACATCAGGCTGTTTATGGTACTCTTATTAAGTAGTAATTTTTAGTAGGAGGCGATCTGTAAATGGCTCAAGTAACATTTAAAGAAAAGCCCGTCACTTTGATGGGAAATGAAGTAACTGTAGGAAGCAATGCACCGGATTTCACAGTACTGGCGAATGACCTTTCAGAAGTGAATTTTTCTGATTATAAAGGAAAGGTCCGGCTGATCAGTGTTGTACCTTCTATTGATACAGGTGTATGCGATCAGCAGACACGCAAATTTAATGAAGAAGCGGCAAACTTGGGTAATATCGAAATTCTGACAATCAGCGCAGACCTTCCTTTCGCCCAGAAACGCTGGTGCGCGGCTGCCGGAATAGATAACGTCCAGGTGTTATCCGATCACAGAGACTTGGACTTTGGGAAAAAATATGGAGTGGCGATAGAGGAACTTAGATTGTTATCTCGTTCAATCTTCGTCGTGGACAGTTCAGACACGGTGGTATATGCAGAATATGTGTCTGAAGTTACAAATCATCCGAACTATGAGGCTGCGATTGAAGCGGCTAAAAGTGCAAATTAAAGAACTCTGAAAAGCATCTGTCCCAGCAGATGCTTTTTTATTTTGTAAATACGGGGTAAATTTACTACAATGTAATGGACTAATGGAAATGATTCTTTACTTATATCATCAGGTTAAAATTGAAAAGGAAGTGACGGCCTTGCAGGAAAATACAAATACAGAAGCTGTATATCTCGTTCTCGATGAAGGAGCGGAACTTTTAAAAAGAGAATGGGACCTAATCTATTTAGACGCCTTAAGCCATGTCGGGGACATGGTGCATCAGGGACAAATCAGCCGGGACATTGACGAAAAAACTTCTCATAAGCTGGAGGAAATATTTAAAAAGCTGCCGGAAAAACAGGATACGGCTCCTGAGGAATACCGGCGGGCGTTACAGCTGGCAGTTTTAAAAGGAATGCGTGAAGCGACACAGCCTCATCATGCGTTAACACCTGATGCGGTCAGTTTGTTTATCGGTTATTTAGTTAATAAATTACAAAGTTATGATAAAAAATCCGATACACAGGTTCTTGCAGATCCTGCGGTTGGAGCGGGGAATCTTATGACTGCCGTATTAAACCAGCTTGACAGAAAGGCAGCATTTATTGGTGCAGACCCGGATGAGACACTGTTAAAGCTTGCTTATATCAATGCCAATTTACAATCACATTCAGTTGACTTATTTCATCAGGACAGTGTAAGTGCTCCTTTCGTAAAAAATCTGGATATGATTGTGTCAGACTTGCCTGCCGGGTACTATCCTAAAGAAGACCAGGTAAGTAATTTTGCCACGAAAGCTGATACTGGCCGGTCTTATGTGCACCATTTACTGATAGAAAAGGCTGTAACACATGTGAAACCTGGAGGGTTCCTCATATTCCTTGTCCCTAATTATATTTTCCAGACAGACCAGTCTGAACAATTACACACCTTTATTAAAGAAGAAGCTTTAATATATTCGTTAATGCAGCTGCCGTCTTCCATGTTTAAAAATAAACAGGCAGCCAAAAGTATCCTCGTTTTAAGGAAAAAGAAAGAAGGTATTATAGAACCAAAACAAGCGTTACTTGCAGAATTGCCTTCTTTTACAAAAGAATCGGCGCTTGCGGATATGATGCAGAAGATTTCAGGCTGGTTTGACGATCATTTGAAACAGGAAAAATAAGGTTTCACAAAAGTGTCATATTTTAAGTAGCTGTACTATTTTTTCACTTGAATGAGGCTAGTATATAAACAGCAGTACACATAAAGCCTTGTTTTTTATGTGAAAATTGTTATAGTTCTGTTTCTTAAATTTATTGAAACAGTGGTTGCAATCTCATACTTGCCATGTTTTAATTATCTATGGTGAAAAAAGAGTCAAGCAATTGTAAGTAAAGTATAAAACCTAGAAGAATGAAGGAGCGAATGATTCATGTCTAAAATTATGGCAATCAATGCTGGAAGCTCGTCATTAAAGTTTCAGCTTTTGGAAATGCCAAGTGAAGAAGTAGTGACTAAAGGGCTCGTTGAACGGATCGGTTTAAACGATGCAGTATTTACTTTGGAAGTAGATGGGGAAAAGAAAAAGGAAACCACTGAGATTGAAGATCATGCAAAAGCAGTTAAAATTCTTCTGGACAAACTTACTTCCCATAATGTCATTCAGTCTCTTGATGAAATTGAAGGAATTGGACACCGTGTGGTTCACGGTGGAGAAAAGTTTAATGATTCCGTGCTAATAACAGATGAAGTCATTGCAGGAATCGAAGAAGTTTCAGAACTTGCGCCGCTTCATAATCCGGCTAATCTGGTAGGAATTCGTGCTTTTAAAGAAATTCTTCCCAATGTACCTGCTGTAGCCGTTTTTGATACAGCCTTCCATCAGACAATGCCTGAGAATTCTTATTTATACAGCCTTCCATATGAATATTATGAGAAATACGGGATTCGTAAATATGGATTCCACGGGACTTCACATAAATATGTTTCCGAACGTGCAGCAGAAATGCTGGGTCGTCCTCTTGAAAATCTTCGGCTTATCTCATGCCATTTAGGAAATGGGGCAAGTATTGCAGCGATTGAAGGAGGAAAGTCCATTGACACGTCTATGGGCTTCACACCGCTTGCAGGTGTGACGATGGGAACTCGTTCAGGTAATATTGACCCGGCTTTGATACCTTATATTATGGAAAAAGCCGATTTATCTGCTGAAGAAGTTATGAATGTCCTAAACAAGAAAAGTGGTATGCTTGCTTTATCAGGCTTCTCAAGTGACTTAAGAGATATAGAAGTGCAGGCAGAAGAAGATAATGAACGTGCCCAGTTAGCTCTTGAAGTGTTTACATCCCGTATCCACAAATATATTGGCTCCTACGCTGCCCGCATGCACGGGTTAGATGCTGTTATTTTCACAGCCGGTATCGGTGAGAACAGTGATGTTATCCGGTCACAAGTGTTAAAAGGCCTTGAATTTATGGGGATTTACTGGGATCCAACATTGAATAAAACAAGAGGGAAAGAAGCGTTTATTAATTATCCGCATTCTCCTGTAAAAGTAATGGTTATCCCTACTGATGAAGAAGTTGTGATTGCAAGAGACACAGTCAGGTTATCATCATAATACTGACTGTTAAAAAATATTTAAGGAGCTGGCCTCAAAAGATAAACTTTTGGGGCCAGCTCTTTTTTATTCCATTTGATGAACACTAGTTGCCGCGGAAATCATAAACTAAACTACCTATTTTTATAAGGAGGGCAGGATATTACTGCAGGTAAATGGAAAAGTAATGAAGATGGATGATGTGTAAGGGGGCGTTTACAGATGGAATTAACCGAAAGGGAAAAAGTTATATTAAAAGAAATCCAAGACTGGGAACAGTGGCAATTCTCGGATAAAGCCACAGATTTTTCACGTACCTATCAAAAGTGGGCAAAACAGACTTTGCAGAAGATGAATCCTCAATTAAAAAAGAGGGCTTTAACTTTGCTCGATGAGACGTTGTTTTATTTGCAGTCAACAGTTCAGCAGGCCAGGTTTGACCAGCGGGCAATTGATTATTTATTTACTGAAGCAAGGGTCTTCCACCCGGATATCTCTGAAGTGAAAGATATGAAAAAGTTGACAATTGACCAGCTTCGGTTTATTGCTAAAAAGCAGCTTGCCAGGCAGAATCTCCTTGCGTTTGGTCAGGGAGGAGTAACAGGTGCTGGAGGATTATTCGTTACATTCGCTGATTTACCTCTTCTGCTGGCTATCAATTTAAGGTCTGTACAACTGACTGCCATGACATATGGATACGATATGCGTAAACCGTACGAAATGATGCTGGTTCTGAAAGTCTTCCATGCGGTGTCTCTGCCGCGGGAACTTCAGAAGGAAGCATGGGAGGATCTGTATAATCAAATCCCGGATCATCAGAAGGATGCTCTGTTTTATGAAGGAGAAGACGATGTGCTCACGCAACAGTGGATTCAGCAGCCCCTTAAACAGATAATGAAGCTCATGTTCCTGAGATTTGCGAGAAAAAAAGTTATCCAGGGTATACCTGTGGCAGGGATTGCTTTAGGAGCAGGCATGAATTACACGTTTACTAAAGGTGTTTCTCAGGCTTCTCACTACTTTTATCAGAAAAGGCATTTGCAGGAAAAAACAGGAGACTGGGACATTATCTAGGTATACTTGCTCTGCCGTTTCACTCCCGGCGAAGGCTTACCCGAGGGCTTGTCTTCAACTAACTTCCCCGAAAGACACCTTTGGGAAAGTGGATTTTCAGACTGCGCTTATCCTCCGGGTGTCCTCGCCTTCGTTCAACGGCAGGTTATTTGTTATTAGAGTGACGTGTATGACTATAGCAGAGGCTATTAGGGAGCCTGATTAATTTTTAGCTGTTTAAAATATATAAAGTTTTATTTAATTTGCCGTTCACTCCGGCGAAGGCTTATACCACAGGCATAAGTGCAACATTGTCACAGGGATCTTCGGCTAACCCCTTCACGTCCTGTGAAAACTCCGAAGTCACCCCATAATTAATTCTTTAATACAAAAAGAGAGGCCTTCTGCTCGTATCAGGCAAAAGGTCTCTCTGCAATTTGAGAGAATGGCATATAAAAGGTGCTCAGTTTCTCTAAACTCATGTCACTGTAACTTCATCTCCAGTACGGTACCAGATCCATAAGTCGTTTATGATAGAGGCAAGTTCGGCAATTTCACTGTTTAATTCACAGCTTCGGTTAAAATCGTTTTCTCTGTATAGCTGGCCTTGCAGGTGATTAATTTGTCTTTCCAGTTCTTTAATCCGGTCGGGAATATCCCCGCGGACTTTTTCCCATTTAGCTAAAATTTCGCTTTGGGTATGAGCATCTATTTCATCCCACGGCTTTTCAAGAGAAGGGACTTTGATGCCGAGCCGGGGGTCATAGATGAAGGTTACAAGCATGGTTTTCCTCCAGTTTATATTATTCAGAATCTGTACGGACGATTAACACATCACATTTCGCATGTCTTGTAATATGTTCTGATACACTTCCTATTAGGAACCTTTCCACTGCATTTAGTCCGGTGGCACCTGTGACAATCAAATCCACTTCATACTTTTTAGCGACGTCTTTCGCAATCTTTACTTTTGGAGAGCCGTAATCAAGGATTAGAGTAACGTCATCCAGACCATCAGCCAATGCAAGCTGCTTATATTCTTCAAGCATTTCTCTGGCATACTTTTCTGCTTCTGAGAATATAGTCCGGTCATAATGCTCCACAGATGCAAATGTCCTTGTATCTACAATGTGTGTGAGCAATAGTTTGGCCTCATGATCTTTTGCCAGCAAAGCGGCTTTCCTGAATGCGCGTTTTGCTTCATTTGAACCGTCGACTGCAACTAAAATAGTGTTATATTTGATTGCCATAGTATTACCTCCTTGGGAATAAAAAAATTAGCTCTTTATAGTTATATTATATCAAAGATATCTTTACTGAAACGAGGGATAATTCAATTATTTTGACAAATTGAGTAATTATTCACAGTTTCAGTTAAGGTAAATGCTTTTACTTTTTCCCTTCACAATAAGTATAATAAAATATAGTCACAGTTATACAAATCTTAACGATCATACTAAGAAATGAGGGTATACGGATGCGTCACGCCTTAATTACTGCAGGATCTAAAGGCTTAGGTAAAAAAGTAGTCGAAGAGCTGATAGCTGACGGATATTCCGTTACAATTAATTATCGGGAAGACGAAGAAGCGATTGAACGGCTGAGAGAGGAGTTTCGTGACAAACTTGAACGTATTCAATTTGTTAAAGGGGACGTAACCTCTAAAACTGATTTAACTCAGCTTGTTAAGCAGGCTTACGACCGCTTTTCCCGTATAGATGTACTGATTTTAAACGCAGGCCCCTATATTTTTGAAAGAAAAAAACTGGTGGATTATTCAAATGAAGAGTGGGAACAGATGGTGAACGGAAACCTTTCGTCTGCTTTTTACTTATTTAAGGAAATTATTCCTATTATGAGGGATCAGAAATATGGAAGGATCATCACGTACGGCTTTCAGGATGCTCAGCATGCGCCTGGCTGGATTTACCGGTCTGCTTTTGCGGCCGCAAAAGCGGGGCTGGTTTCATTAACAAAAACGGTGTCTATTGAAGAGGCTCCTAATGGAATAACGGCGAATATGGTTTGTCCAGGGAAAATAACCGGGGAGATGAAGGAGGCATCTATTGCGGAGGCAGTCGCTGATACAGAAACTCCTGTAGGAAGAGCTGGTACAGGAGAAGATATTGCAAGAACGGTAAAGTTTCTATGCGACACTGAATCGGATTTGATCACTGGAGCCATACTTGAGGTGACTGGCGGGGTAAATGTTTTGCATAGATACAGGTAAAGCGAATAAAATCCATGTTTTTCCTCATCCTAACGATGAGGTGATTATATGATGAAAACTTTCCGGCTATCTCTTTTTATTATCCTGCTATTACTGCTGCTAATAAGTGGACTCGCTGCTGGCAAGGCAGGATTAGCTGCAGAGCCTGCATGGTATGAACATTCTTCTCTTAAAGTAACTATTGAAACAGAAACAAAGCTTTATGAATGGGAATATGAGAATCCTGATGAATTTGAATATGAAGAAGGCCATACAATTTGGCGCGGTGATCAAGCAAAGCAGTCTTTTGAACACTTGTTAACTATTATCGATTTAACTAAACCGGTTATTTCAGATCATACAGCAGAAAAGCTGAGCAGTAAGTATGAACAGATTGAGCGTATTACTGTCACGCGGATTGATTCTGATAACTGTATTCAAACGTGGTTCTGGAATAAGGGCGAAGGAACAGAAGAGGCCTTAAGCTAATTGCTTACAGGCCTCTTTTTTATAATTTTTATGAGGGGATAATTGTTAATTCTTTAGGAAAGGCAGTCAATAATTGATGCCCTTCTTTAGTAATAAGAACGTCGTCTTCGATCCGCACTCCTGTCTGATCTGGTATATAAATACCCGGTTCGATTGTAAACACCATTCCCTCTTTCAGGCAAGAGTGATTTTCTGCACTGAGTGAAGGAAATTCATGTACTTCAATTCCGAGTCCATGGCCTATCCGGTGGGGGAAATATGATCCGTATCCCGCTTGTTCAATATAACTCCTTGCCACTTTATCCAGCAGACTGACAGATTCGCCCGGCTGGCACAGAGACAGCGCCTTTTGCTGAGCGTGTAACACAGTGGTATATATCTTCCGGTCGTCTTCTTTCACATGATCAAAGAAAACTGTTCGGGTAATGTCAGAGGAATAGCCTTTCCAAACGACACCTAAGTCAAAAAGGACACCGTCTCCTTTTCTCAAAGTTCTGTCCCCCGGATTCCCGTGCGGATCTCCTCCATTCCCGCCAAAAAGAACCATAGTGGAAAAAGACATTTCCCTTATTCCTCTCTTTTTTAGGAAATACTCAATTGAAGCCAGTACCTCCATTTCAGTAACTCCTTCTTTTAACGCGGCGACTCCTGCTTCGATTCCTTTATCAGCAAGCGAAGCCGCTTCTTTAAGGATCGCTATTTCTGAATCGTTTTTTATTACCCTCAGTTCATTAATCATAGAATCAGCTTCTATGAAAGAAATAGAATTGTTCATTAGTTCAAGGGCTTGCATTCTGGCCCATGAGATAGAACTTTCTACCGCAGCTGTACGAATGTCAATATTATTTTCAGATAAGTGTCCTGCGATTTTTTCCCACGGATTATCTGTGTCGCTGTAACCGATTATTTTTCCTTCAGTAAAAACAGATTGCACCTGATTTACTTCCATATGGGGGCATACAAGGAAAGGAGGATGGTTCTTCAGTATAAAAACAGCGACGAGGCGTTCATGTGGATCAGTATCAAAACCGCTTAAATAATACACATTCGGTCTTGTTTGAACAATAAGGACATCTGCATTTTTTTCTATTAATTTTTCCTGTAAGTTTTTCAGACGGTGCATGTCGTAAACCTCCTTAGTGATTAACCAGTGTTACACGGATTTTTAATTATGATATCATACAAGGTGAAAATCAAACGCATAATCTTAAAAAAGACAGGGTATGAAACTTAAGAGACAAATTTTTTAAAAAAGGAGAGGGATCACAGATGAAAGTATCTTATCATGGACATTCAGTCGTTAAAATTGAAACAAATGGGACAAATATTTTCATAGACCCATTTATTACAGGTAACGGAATAACTGACCTGGAAGCTGAGAATACAAGAGCTGATGTGATTTTATTAACTCACGGGCATAACGACCACGTGGGAGACACTGTAGAGATGGCTAAGAAAAATGATGCATTAGTGGTCGCTCCTTTTGAACTGGCGACTTATCTAGGCTGGCAAGGTGTCAATGCCCATCCGATGCACATTGGCGGGGCCCATGAATTCGGTTTTGGAAAAGTAAAACTGACTCAGGCATTCCACGGGTCTGCCTATACAGAAGAAGAGAACCAAAAAATCGTGTATACTGGCATGCCTGCGGGCATTTTATTTACCGCGGAAGGTAAAACCGTTTATCATGCAGGAGATACCGGTTTGTTTTCTGACATGAAACTGCTAGGGGAATTTCATGATATTGACCTGGCCTTCCTTCCAATAGGAGATAATTTTACAATGGGGCCGGAAGATGCACTTATTGCAGCAGAGTGGATCGGCGCTAAGAAAGTGGTTCCTGTCCATTACAACACTTTCCCTGTAATTGAACAGAATGCGCTGGCTTTTGCAGAGAAAGTAAAGACCGGGGAAGGCATCGTTTTAAACGCAGGAGACGAGCTTGAGCTCTAATTACAGTAGCCGGCAGTTAACTTTTTTTCATCATAAAGCTTAAAATTAACTAAAGCTGTCCAAGGCTTATTTGCCTTCGACAGCTTTTTTAAATATTGGAGTCTTCCATATAACTTTCCACTTCTTGTTTGTACTTCTGTCCGAGATAGACACTGTCCAGCCGCCTGGCATCTTCCTCCTCATATTTTTGCAGCAGGACAGGTTCAAGAGTTTCCCATAACACTGTCCGTTTAGCATGGTCGCGGTCAAATTCAATCATAAATTCTTCTACAGATAAATCCATTGCTTCAGACATCCCCCTAATAGAAGGAGGGAGGTTATTCTGGTAAATCTCAAGATTATATCTGGCCTGAGAGTCTACTTCTTCATCTGACACACTCACCGAGTATTGTTCTTCCGCATAATTTATCCAGGCTTGTTCATATTCAAATCTTTCTTCAGCCATTTGAAACATTTCCTCTTCAGACCAGTCTTCATTATATTCGTATTTTTGAATATAATAGCGGACAAACCACTTTTTAATATTTTCACGGTCAGGCTTAAAAACTGATGTTTCCTCTTCATACACGTCTATAGCATGGGCTGTCAGTTCTTCATAATCTTCGGAGGTTAAATTGGAATAATTTTCTCCAAAGATAATTTCCACAGGGTTGCTTTCTTCACTTACTACTTGAGATGATTCTGAATTACTGTCATTACATGACACAAAAAATAATAAACAAAAAGTGCATAAAGCCGGTAATACATATATTTTAAACAACTGCCCGGATCCCCCTTTCTGCTGATTGTCAATCAAAATTCAGGTAAATCATCATAACATATCATATTGAATATTATCAGATTTATACAGAGATTTATATTACCTGATTATCATAGTTAAGACATTCTTTTTACCCTGTTCAATTAATAATAGATATACCTTAACTAGTTATACCCTGAAACAAGGGTGAAGTAAGCGTCAATTTAACAGAAATTAGCTTGATGTAGAAAGTCAGGACGATTATACTTGTGTTAGTACAGGGGAAGAATATTAATTGAACAGTTTATTATACAGGGAGGGAACCCTCTAATGACAAAGCATGAACAAATATTACAGCATATACGTTCTTTAGAAATTGGCAATAAGATATCTGTCCGGCATATTGCTAAAGTATTAAATGTAAGTGAAGGGACAGCATACAGAGCTATTAAGGATGCTGAAAACCAGGGATTGGTGAGTACGATCGAGCGGGTCGGAACCATCCGGATAGAGAAGAAGCAAAAGGATAATATTGAGAGGCTGACCTACGCGGAAGTGATTAATATTGTAGAAGGCTCGGTACTGGGCGGAAGGAACGGTCTGTATAAAACATTAAATAAATTTGTAATCGGTGCCATGAAAGCTGAAGCAATGATGCGTTATGTGGAAGCGGGAAACCTTCTGATTGTAGGGAACCGGGAGCAGGTACATAAACTGGCTTTGGAAGAAGGTTCTGCTGTACTGATTACAGGGGGATTTGACACGAGTGAAGAAGTAAAGCAGCTGGCAGATAAGCTTGAATTGCCGGTTATTTCTACAAGCTATGACACCTTTACAGTGGCGACGATGATTAATCGCGCCATTTACGACCAGCTTATAAAAAAGGAAATTATATCAGTGGAAGATATTTTAATTCCAGTTGAAAAGACGGATTTCCTTACGACATCAAACACAGTCGAGAAATGGCATGAATTAAATAATAAAACAGGGCACAACCGTTATCCGATTGTAGATGAAGAGCTGAAACTTCACGGTATTGTAACCGCAAAAGATGTAATGGGTGTGAGTCAGTTTATGGAAATAGAAAAAGTGATGACTAAACAGCCTATTACGGTGACAAATCAGACGTCCGTAGCCTCTGCTGCTCACATGATGGTATGGGAAGGCATAGAACTGCTCCCGGTTATTAACCAGTCAAAGAAATTAATAGGAATCATCAGCAGGCAGGATGTCCTGAAAGCTCTGCAAATGATCCAGCGGCAGCCGCACGTAGGAGATACTATCGAAGATCTCGTTACACGCCACTTTGAAGATGTGTCAACAGCGAATGAATATACCTTCCAGCTGGAAGTGACACCTCAAATGACAAACCATCTCGGAACCATCTCATATGGAGTAATGACTACTATAGTAACAGAGGCAGGAAGCAGAGTATTGCGGAAGCATAAAAAAGGCGACCTTGTCGTTGAAAACATTACATTGTTCTTTATAAAACCTGTCCAGATTGATACACTGATGCAGGTGAAGCCTAAAGTTCTTGAAGTCGGACGGAAATTCGGAAAAGTTGATGTGGAATTATATCATCAGGATCAAATTGTAGGAAAAGCGATGCTGATGGCGCAGCTGATAGACCGTTAATGAGAGAACAGCACCTGAGCCGTCTGATCAGGTGCTGTTCTTAAAAACTGTTTAATTTTTTTGGAGGGCTGCTTTTTCTTTAGATAGATGCGGCTTAAGCATACGGTAATGCTTTAAACCAAAAAACACATTAATCGTTCCAAAAATAACAAAAATAAGAGTGATAAAAGCCGAGACGGAGGACTGCAGGTTCATATAACTGTTAACCCCGAATGAAATAAAGAATATTCCGATAGCAATGCTTCCTTTGGAAGAATTACTCCGTTTTTCCACAGGTCCGGTACCTCGTCCCTGCTGGACTTTAAAATGAACGAAAGCAACTAATGATGCAAATATAATGAATATGAAGAACATATTAATGGCTCCTTTAAAATGTAATAAACTCATATTCATTTTAAAGGACAAACCTTTTCCAGGCAAATTTTTTTACACGCATGATACAAAATTAAATCAGGAGTGGGAATATTGAAACAAGATATATTAAATAAAATTAAATTATGGGATTCTATTATTATTCACAGGCACGTCAGGCCTGATCCTGATGCGATAGGATCACAAGCGGGATTAAAAGCTTTAATTAAGTCTCTTTATCCTGATAAGAAAGTATATTTGGCAGGAGAAGAGGAAAGTTCTCTTGCTTTTCTTGCAAGCATGGACAAAATTGAAGACAGCCTTTTTGCCAAATCACTAGTTATTATTTGTGATACGGCCAATACAGCCCGAATCGATGATGAGAGATACAGAAACGGTGCTGAAACAATTAAAATAGATCATCATCCTAATGTGGATCCATATGGAAATCTGATGTGGGTAGATCCTTCTGCCAGTTCAACAAGTGAAATGATTTTTGAGCTTTTTGAAGAGGCAGAGAAGGAAGGGTTCGTTATGGATAAAGAGATGGCCAGGCTTCTCTATGCGGGTATTGTGGCAGATACAGGCAGATTCCGTTTTCCTAATACAACGGAAAAAACATTTTTTGCTGCAGGCCGCTTAATTGAAGCCGAATTTTCCAGGCCTGAACTTTATGATTACTTATATGAGACCTCTTTATCTTTACTGCGTCTCGAGGGTTATGTGTTATCGGAAGTTAAAATTACCCCCGCTGGTGCCGGGTACGTGTATTTAACAAAAGACATTCTTGATAAATATAAAGTAACTTCTAAAGAAGCAGCTTCCATAGTTAACAGTTTCTCTACTTTAAAAGGTTTGAAAGCCTGGGTGTTTTTTGTCGAAGAGGAAGACGTGATCCGGGTAAGACTCCGGTCCAAGGGTCCTGAAATCCACGAATTGGCGGCCCGTTATAATGGGGGCGGGCATCCAATGGCTTCTGGGGCTTCTCTCTCAGACTGGAGCGAGACAGAGAAGGTGTTAAGTGAACTGGAAGACCTTTGCCGTTAGGCAAGCGTCCACCTCGCGGACTGAAATCACTGCTGCTATCAAAAAAAGGCATCCGAACAACATTTGTTCGGATGCCTCAGGCTGTTGAGAAACCCACCCTTTTCAAAAAGCGTGGGTTTCTTTTTTATTTTCTTCCCTTGATTTAGGTCATCTTCCGATGATAAAGGAATA
>NZ_FOGT01000019.1 GCF_900111295.1 Salipaludibacillus aurantiacus
CGCCGCCAGCGTTCGTCCTGAGCCAGGATCAAACTCTCCATAAAAGAGTTCGATGTCTCTGACATCAAAATAAAAATAATTCATTGACGGGATATTTAAATATCCCTCTTCGCTTGGCTTTTTGTTTAGTTTTCAAAGGTCAATATAAATGGTGGGCCTGAGTGGACTCGAACCACCGACCTCACGCTTATCAGGCGTGCGCTCTAACCAGCTGAGCTACAGGCCCTCAAGCAACATTAGTTACTATATCATGTAACAGTGTGATGATGCAAGAGTTTTTTTAAAATAATTTTTTGGAGCGGGTGAAGGGAATCGAACCCTCGTCATCAGCTTGGAAGGCTGAGGTTTTACCACTAAACTACACCCGCATAATAAATAATAATTATACTTGTAAAATAAAAATGGTCGGGAAGACAGGATTTGAACCTGCGACCCCTTGGTCCCAAACCAAGTGCTCTGCCAAGCTGAGCTACTTCCCGATTTCAAATGCCGTATTTTGTTGTTGCAACCGACACTTTTTTAAAAGCAGAATATGTAAATGAAAAACTATTAAATATAATATGGTGCGGTCGAGAAGAGTCGAACTTCCACGGGATCTCTCCCACTAGGCCCTCAACCTAGCGCGTCTGCCATTCCGCCACGACCGCTTAACACCTTGAAATATTTAATTAAATGGTGCGGGTGAAGGGAGTCGAACCCCCACGCCCGAAGGCACTAGATCCTAAGTCTAGCGTGTCTGCCAGTTCCACCACACCCGCATCATCAATGGCGGTCCCGACGGGAATCGAACCCGCGATCTCCTGCGTGACAGGCAGGCATGTTAACCGCTACACCACGGGACCACTCAAATAATAAAAAATATGAAAATTAATGGTGGAGGATGACGGGCTCGAACCGCCGACCCCCTGCTTGTAAGGCAGATGCTCTCCCAACTGAGCTAATCCTCCACTATGTATGGTGACCCGTACGGGATTCGAACCCGTGTTACCGCCGTGAAAGGGCGGTGTCTTAACCACTTGACCAACGGGCCAGTAAATGAAAGAACGTTACTGGCGGAGAAGGAGGGATTTGAACCCTCGCGCCGCTTGCGCGACCTACACCCTTAGCAGGGGCGCCTCTTCAGCCACTTGAGTACTTCTCCGTATGGCTCCACAGGTAGGATTCGAACCTACGACCGATCGGTTAACAGCCGATTGCTCTACCACTGAGCTACTGTGGAATAATGCTTTAAGCTGCGAATCTCTTTGTGTTCCGAGCTTATGTAATCGCTATTTTCTCAAGGACGAATTACATTGTAACTGATTTACCCGAAATTGTCAACAGCTTTTTTTACGGGCTGTTTTGTCAGCGACTTTTATAATGTACCATATGATATTATCACTCGTCAATGACTTTTTAAAGACCTTGTTTTAATTTTTTTCAGGGTGCCTTTGCACTTTCCGCAAACGAACCGTTTTGTATTAATACGCCGCTTCCGGCGGAATTCTGTTCCGCACTTTGTACAGCTGTATAAGTGCAGCGTCCGTACCTCATTCCTCGCCTGGGGAATGGACTGACAATGCCGGCTCCCGCCCACCTTCTTCAGCAGCACTTTAAAATCCCTGTCTTTGTGCTGGTATCCTTTTCCCTGCAAATGCAAGTGATAGTGGCAGAGTTCATGTTTGATAATACTGACCAGTTCATCTTCTCCATAGTACTGTAAATGTTTCGGATTAATTTCAATATGGTGGGAGTTTAATGAATATCTGCCCCCGGTTGTTCGTAATCGTTTATTAAAGAAAGCTGTATGCCTGAATGGTTCTTTAAAAAACTCTAACGATATTTTTTCTGTCAATGTTTGCAGCTCGTCATTAGTCATCCAATGAAACTCCTTGTAAAAAATTTTCATATTTTAAAATCCTGGCCAACCTTTCGTTCATACACTACTAATACTACTACTTTTACAGGAAAAATCACAACTGAACGAAAGGGGGAAATTCAGATGCCGTCCTGGTTAAAGCGGCAGTTACAGGAAGCTTATGACCGAAGAGATTTAAGGAGAATAAAAGTCCTTAACCAATGCTGGTTTTATTATAAAAACTCACGTTCTAATGCAGATTAAAGCGTCCCGCCTCTGACTGCGAGCACATAAATAAAGCTAAAGCATGGTGCCGCCATGCTTTTCGCTTATAAAAGACCGCCTTAAACACATACATGCACTGTTTTATTAACCAGCCCAGCTACTCTCCCTCCTCTCTCTGTCAATTAATAAAAAAGCGGCCGGGACAAAAGAATAGTAATCATAAAGAAAGCCGAACAAAATTTTCGATTTTGTCCGGCTGTTCTTTTTGGGAAAAGGAGTGATTTCAGTCCGCCAGGCGGACGCTTGCCAAGGGGCTTGTCTTCAGCTAAATTCAACTCAGCCTGAAGCTTCGTTGAATTGGATCTTCTGACTGCGCATACTCCCTCTGGCGTCGCCGCCTTCTGTCCTTCAATCAAAAAAGCTGAGGCTATTGAATAACTGGTAAAACTAAAAGTGACACGCCTTTCTGATAAAAAATATGGTTCGTCTTTTACAAACTTGTTTTTAGTTTTGTCCCAGCCTTTTTTATGAAGAAGGCTGATTTTCAGGTTGAAGCATTGTCAGAGCAACCCGGCCTTTCTTCACATCGACATCTTCCACCCATACGGTGACTAAATCTCCCACAGATACCAATTCCATTGGATGTTTAACAAAACGTCTTGCCAGTTTGGAAATATGGACGAGTCCATCTTGTTTTACTCCAATATCCACGAATGCGCCGAAATCCACTACGTTCCTTACAGTGCCTTGCAGTTCCATCCCCCTGGAGAGGTCTTCCATGGAGAGAACATCTGTTTTCAATAAAGGTTTCTCTATTTCATCACGCGGGTCACGCCCAGGCTGGCTCAAAGCATCGAGAATATCTTGCAGCGTCGGCACACCCACTTCATATTTTTCTGCGAGATGCTGAACATCAACTGAAGAAAGTTTAGTTTTCACTTCTTCAGTTCCTATCCCGCCTACTGCAATATCCAGCTCCTTCATTATTTTTTTCGTCACTGGATAACTTTCCGGGTGGATGGCCGTTTGGTCGAGCGGCTGTTCCCCATCCGGCACCCTGATAAAGCCGATACTTTGCTCATATGTTTTAGCCCCCAGCCTCGGCACCTTTTTCAATTGAGTGCGGCTGGTGAATTTCCCTTCTTCTTCTCTCCGTTTAACTATATTGTTGGCTACGCTTTTCGATAAGCCTGACACATACTGCAATAAAGAAGACGAAGCTGTATTCACGTTTACCCCAACCTGGTTAACTACCGTTTCTACAACGAAAGTCAGGCTGTCATTCAGCTTGGACTGCGTCACATCATGCTGGTACTGCCCGACCCCTACAGATTTAGGGTCGATTTTCACAAGCTCCGCAAGAGGATCCTGAATACGGCGGGCTATAGAAACAGCGCTCCTCTCCTCTACTTGAAGGTCAGGAAATTCTTCCTTAGCAAGCTTTGATGCCGAGTAAACACTTGCTCCCGCTTCATTAACAATAAGATAAAAAACTTCCTCATCTACTTCCTTTATAAGGTCGGCAATAAACTGCTCTGTTTCTCTCGAGGCTGTCCCGTTGCCAATAGCAATCATTTCGATGCCGTAGGTTTTTAACAGTTTTTTCACTGCCTTTTTCCCCTCTTCTACTTTGTTCCATGGCTTCGTTGGATAAATGACGCCCACTTCAAGCATCTTACCTGTGTCGTCAACAACAGCCAGTTTGCACCCGGTGCGGTATGCCGGATCAACACCCAGAACCGTTCTTCCCTTTAACGGCGGCTGCAGCAGCAGGTTTCTTAAGTTCTCGGAAAAAATGTGGATAGCCTGCTCTTCAGCTTTTTCACTGGCCTCTTTTCTAATTTCTCTTTCCACTGAAGGCTGGATCAGCCGTTTATAGCCATCTTCTACAGCCTCTGTCAGCAGGTCCTTCACGACAGTCTGTCTGTTCTTAAGAATCTGTCTTTCAATCCAGCTTAAAATCCGGTCTGCCGGCGCTTCTACAGCCACTTTTAATACACCTTCTTTTTCCCCGCGGTTCAGCGCAAGGACCCGGTGCGGCACGATCTTTTGTACTTGTTCGGAATAATCATAATACATTTCAAAAATTTCTTTCTCATCTTCAGCTTTAGGCTTTCTTTCAGATGTCAGTTTACCATCTTTAAAGGTCAGCTCCCTTACCTTTTTACGGATAGACGGGTCATCAGATATGAATTCACTGATGATATCTTTAGCTCCCTGAAGCGCTTCTTCAGTATTATTAACGCCTTTTTCTTCGTCAATATACTTCTCCGCTTCTTTCTCTGCATTTCCTGAAGAAGGTAAGGATAAAAGCCATTGAGCAAGAGGTTCAAGTCCTTTTTCTTTGGCTGCTGAAGCTTTTGTTTTGCGTTTTTGTTTGTAAGGCCTGTACAAGTCCTCAACTTCCTGAAGCTTTTCAGCTTTTAAAATCTCTTTTTTCAGTTCAGGTGTCATTTTTTCCTGTTCTTCAATTAAACGAATGACTTCATCTTTGCGTTTCGCAAGAGCTGAACCATATTCCCAGGCTTCAAGAATACTCCTAATCTGCTCTTCGTCCATGCCTCCAGTCATTTCTTTTCTGTACCTAGCTATAAACGGAACTGTGTTGCCTTCTTCTGACATTTCTATCACGTTTTTAACCCGGTTTTCCTGAAGTTTTATTTTTCCTGCTACGAGCTTAAGAATATTCAGCTGCTGTTCGTGCCATTCCATGTATTATCTCCTCCATTATGTATATCAGTTAAAAAACTTGCACACTGCCGCCTGATGGCGAAGGTCTTAATTTCCCTTATACCTTCCCCCTTATAATCAGCACATTAATAACACAGGTATACTCCATAGATTATACCTGAATTATGCCCGGGGCAACCACCTTTAAAGAACTGCTGTTTCAATACAAAAAGCCGGACCATCGAAATCTTTTCGATGGTCCGGCTTTTTGCGGGATAAATCAGTTAACTTTGCCTACAAGTAGGGTTGTGTCATCATTAGATTCTTCCATTAAATCTACGACTCTGTTAAGCATCCTTTCCGGAGTGTCTTTTTTGGAAAAAAGAGCATGATATACCGGATCAAATACCACTCCGTCTGAATAAATAATAAAAACTGTATCTTTTTCGTAAGGGATTCGCTGGGTTTTGAATTTTTTCTTCTTACCCGACAAGTAACCTCTAACTGGAACAGGCCTGTATAATTCTCCCGATGGTTTGTAAAAAGTGCAGGAGATATTTCCTACATTCGTGTACTCAATGACGCCTGAACGAAAATCAAACTTCAGAATGGTTAAAACTACTCCGCGGGTGCCCCACATTACCTGGTTACATTTGTCCATTAAAGATTCTGTATCCAGATCATGATCTTTCTTTATAACTGACATGGCAGCTGAAGAAGCGCTCATTGCTTCTTCACCGCTGCCTAATCCGTCAGCCATTGCACATAATATATAATTGTCTGTGCGGACAGTATAAAAAGCGTCACCCGAGCACCAGTTTCCTTTTTTAGCGACCTGGTAAATACTGATATCCATTTCTTTCAATACTTGATGCTCAATCATTTATAAGCACTCCGTTGATTCTATACGTATGGATTCCCTCAGTTTCTGTAAAGCTCTCCGTTGAAGCCTGGAGACATGCATCTGCGAAATGCCCAGCTCTTCTCCGGTTTCCTTTTGACTTAAATTCTCAAAATAGGTGAGCTGTAAAATCTGCTTTTCACGATCGGTAAGTACAGTAAATGCTTTTTCCAGAAGCATCTGCTGGTCTGTCTGTTCATAGCCTTCTTCACTTGACCCGACCAGATCGAGTAAAGTGACTGCACTTCCTTCGTCATCTGCTTCGATTGACCTGTCAACAGAAAGAGCCTGATAGCTTTTTCCCATTTCCATTGTTTCCAGTACTTCTTCCTCAGAAACGCCGAGGTGATCTGCTATTTCTTCAACTCTCGGCGAGCGCTGCAAAGTAGTCGTGAGATCCTCCACAGCTCCCTTAATTTTGGGACCAAGTTCTTTTATTCTCCGGGGAACATGGACACTCCAGGTCTTATCACGGATAAACCGTTTAATTTCCCCGACTATAGTAGGGACAGCAAATGATTCGAAACTTCTTCCATAGGAATGGTCAAAACGCCTTAAAGCCGCCAGAAGACCAATCATACCTACCTGAATTAAATCTTCATCATGACGCTGTCCACGCGAAAATTTCCTTGCTAAAGAATGCACAAGGTTCTCATATTCTTTCACCAGTCTTGTCTGGAGTTCATCGTCCCCTGTACGCTGAAATTCTTCAATCCATTTCAGTATTTCTTCTTTATTCTTTTCTTTACTGCTGTTCGGGGATTTCCTTTGAGACTCCATAGCCATGGTGTTCCACCTCATCTCTCTGCAGGAACTTTGTCATGATTATCATAACTCCTGAGTCACCGCGGATCTCCACTTCGTCCATTAACGTCTCGATTAAGAAGAGCCCAAGCCCTCCTTCCTTTAAATCTTCAATAGCCTGGTTTTCAGTAATGGGACCGCGCTCTTGTTTTAATTTTTCTACGTCTATCGTTCCGCCTTGGTCAGATATAACCAGTTCCAGCCGGTCTTCATACACACCGAAATTCACTTGCATATCATTGCCTTCCTGGCCCTCGTTGTAAGCGTGGTTAACTACGTTAGTACACGCTTCCGCCACAGCAATTTTGATATCTTCAATATCGTCATATGAATAGCCAAGGCGGTTTGCGATGCCTGAAACAGTCAAGCGGACAACTCCGACATATTCAGGCTTAGCAGGCACTTTCATTTCAATAGAATCAGAGGTCCGAGTCATACTAAGCTTCCTCCCTTTTATTATCGACCTCAATATCGATTACTTCGTTAAGCCCAGTGATCTCAAAAAGTCTGCGTACACGTTCATTTAATCCGGTCAGCATTAATGTGTTTCCGGTTTTTTCAGTGGTTTTAAGCGTACCAATAAAAATACCCAAACCGGTACTGTCAATATAGTCGACACCGGATAAATCTACAATTAAATTCTTATCACTCTGCTCAGCTAAAGGCGTAAGCGTTTCTTTTAATTTAGATGCCGTATAAACATCGACTTCTCCAGATAGGTAAGCTACATTTTGATTATCCGTCTCAGTTACATTTATTTCCAGATTCATTCTTTCCCCTCCTAAAATATCAACCTTCAAGTTTTTCCACTTTAACTACTTACCACGTTTGCGATGCTTTTAAACCTTTCGGCGTAAAATAAGAAGAGTAAAGTCATCCCTCAACTGGAATTCCTGAGCTTTTTCCAGGTCCTGATAAATTTGTTCCACAATTTCCTGGGCAGACAAATGCTTATATTTACGAATCATTTGAACGAGCTGCTCCCTCTCGATAAACTCCTCATCGACACGGCATTCAGTTACACCGTCTGAAAGCAGGACAATAAAATCTCCTACATTTAAGTTGATGACATCCGGTTTGTACCTTACTTTAGGGGACACACCAAGTACGAGGCCTTTTGCTTCGAGGCTTTCAAATGAATCCTTTTCCAAGTTATAGACAAATCCAGGCTCATGGCCTGCACTGGCATAACTGAAATAATGTTCTTCAGGGTGATAGAATCCATACATCATTGTAATGAACATATCCGAGTCAATATTTCTTTCCACCACTCTGTTTAAGCTTTCCAGAAGGGCACCTGGTTCAAGCCGTTGTTCAGGCAGCGTATCCATGGCATATTTGATCATGGACATACTCATAGCAGCAGGCACACCTTTACCGATCACGTCCGCTACTGCTACACCAATATTGCCGTGCTCATCTAAAGAATAGTCATAGTAATCACCGCTCATTTTTCCTGCCGGCACACTAATTACCCCAAGATCTACCGAATCAAGGGAAATCTCTCCATTCGGCAGAAGGGACTTTTGCATTCTTGCAGCAACGTTCAGCTCTGACTCGATCTGACGCTGCCGGTCGCGAAGACTTTGGTGTTCACGGTAAGCAAGTCCATAACCAATCATGACTTCAAGCAATAAATCAAAGGAGTCTACTACTTCTTCAGGAAGGTCCTCTGCCAGTTCCTGAAAGACAGAGAGATGAAGACTGACCGTTTCCTCTGGCGACATATCTTTTTCCATCATCTCTTTGCTGAATTGCTGCGCATGATACAGAGCATGTTCACTTTTGTTTTTTAAATAACTGGTAAGCATATCTTTATATAATTGATACATTGAAATCTTCGTCTCTTCCAAGCAACAGCACCTCCTTTAACGAAGCCACTTAATTGCCGAAATCGAGGTACCGGCATTCATTTCTGAATCTATATCAAATTCGTCCATTAATCTTTTCACTCCCGGAAGTCCTGCACCCAATCCGCCTGAAGTGGTGAAACCATCTTCCATCACCCGGCGAAGGTCTTTAATCCCGGGGCCTTCATCAACGGCAATAATTTTGATACCGCGTTTCCCCGAAACCGTGACTTCTTCAATTTGAATTTGCCCTTTATTAGCGTATAAATATATATTTCTGGCTAGTTCGGAAATCGCAGTTGTGATTCTCGCCTGATCAACGGAACCAAACCCGATTTCGCGTGCAAGTTTGCGTCCTGCTTGTCTTGCAGCGACTATCCCCCACTCACTGTGGATATCTACATGGGTTTGGACTTGCATATATCAACCCTCCAATTCGAGCTGGAGTCTCTCCAACCCTTGCTCAAGGTCCAATGCAGTGGGTACTTCATCTAAGACAATACCCATATCAATCAAAGTGATTGCAACGGCCGGCTGTATTCCAGTTAAAACAACTTTAGCTCCCATAAGATTGGACATATCCACCACGTCACCAAGAACTTTAGCAATAAATGAATCAATCATTTCAACAGAGGTCAAATCTATTACAACACCTCTTGAACCTTCTTCGTGGATTTTCCCTAACACATCTTCCTGGAACTGGAGCGCTGTCTGATCATCCAGCTCCACTTGAACAGAAATCAATAAATAATCGTGTAGTTTCAGAATTGGAATTCGCAATGCCAGTTCCTCCTTTATTGCTCAATTTCTACTATTTGTCTCTTTGTTAGTTCCAGTGCAGACTCAATTCCTTTTTTCAGCGTGCTCTTAGTTGGAAACTTCCCTAAGTCGATGCCAAGGTTGACAATAGTCTGGGCGATTTCCGGTCTTATGCCTACAAGAATACACTTTGCTCCAACTAATCTGACTGCCTCAGATGCCTGTATGATATGATGCGCAACCATCGTATCTACGACCGGCACTCCTGTAATATCTATTAAAACAACTTGAGAGCGGTGTTCAATCACACCGTCAAGAAGATTTTCCATAATGAGTTTTGCCCGCTCCGTATCAATTGTACCAATTAAAGGCATGACGCTGATATTATCAAATACTGGAATCAATGGGGCTGACAATTCTTTTAACGCCATTTTTTGTAAAAACACCGTGTTTTCCCACGATCCTGAATACTGATTAACTAGCAAATTAACAATTCCGTCAATCCAGTCTTCAATTTCCTGGAAAAATTCAATGCTCTTACAGTAGTTGTCCGAGGTTTCAGACAATGTTTCTATCGTAATTTTCCGAAACTCCTGCAGGCCCCGCGTTATATAATTCAAAGGCCATCCTAACTGAATGAGGCGCTCTGCAAACTGAATCAGTTCATCGTGATCGCCTCCACCTTCAGTCTGAACTGTTAAGATAAGTTTGTTTACAAATTCCCTGTTTGTATTTTCATACATCGTATCTGTAATATTCTGAAGTGAATCATCTGTTCTGAATTTATTAATCTCTTTTTGCCATTCTTCCATAATTTCTATTTTATGCTCTAAAATTATGTCACGAATAAATGGTTTCATTCTGTCTTCCTCCATTTTAAGCTGTAATGATCTTATTATTTCATTGATTTAGACAGATTGCAATGAAAGAGGGGCTTCCAGATTTTCTGTAACACTTATTTAACAAAGCAAATGTGAAGGGGGACAGGGGATAACAATTAATTCCACTCTTGTTTATTTATAGTGTGGCTGAATGACACATAAGCAAGCCACAGTGAAGGGAAAACAGAAAAAGCCGCTTTTCAGTTTAAAAAGCAGCTTTCCCAAGATGATATTAAAAGTCAATCAGACCTATACTGATATTAAGTGCATCATTCACTTTCAACATCATATCATCATCTAGATGAGTAATTTTATCTGTTAACCTCTGTTTGTCAATTGTCCGGACCTGTTCCAGTAATATGACTGAATCACGGTCAAATCCGTACCGTTTTGCGTTAATTTCTACATGTGTCGGCAGCTTAGCCTTTTGAATCTGAGCAGTGATGGCTGCTACTATGACTGTCGGACTAAACCGGTTCCCTATATCATTTTGAATAATTAATACAGGTCTGACCCCGCCTTGTTCTGACCCGACTACAGGTGAAAGGTCTGCAAAATAAACATCACCGCGCTTTACTATCAATCCCTTACACCCCGCTAACCAGGCGATCCACCGTGCTTTCAGCCTCCTCCTCCGCTAAAAAGGACTCGGTTGCAATATTTAAATTAATCTTCGCCATCTCCATATACCCTTGTTCCATTGTCTCACGGATTTGCTGTTTCTTCTGTTCCTGCACATAAATCTTCGTAGCTTTCTGAATAACGTCGCAGCGGTTGATGTCTGCTCCTTCAGTTAGTGCATCAAGTTCATTGACTAAATGTTGTGGTAAATTAACCATAATCTTTTTTGTGTTATCCATAGACACAAAAACACCTCCACACAGCTATCGACCGATTTTTTATCCATTATTATCATATCACTTGCATTGGGCCATTGCAAAGTGACTTTTAAATTCTTTTATGTTTAATTCGCCAAAAATCGGGAAAAACCTTTTCTTTTAAAAAATATTATTGTGAACTTTTAATATTTCATTATTTTTTTCGATAGCCCTTGGTACACGGTAGCTGATAATACACGGAATTTCATAATTAATTGTTTGAAGGCGTCTTGCTACTTCATCGACGGAGAGGAATGCCCCTCCATTTCTTCCGATCAGAGTGACCTGAGTCCCTTCTTTAACCCGTTCATTTAACCTGATCATCATCTGGTCCATGCAAATCCGTCCTACAATCTTTGCCCTTTTGCCATTGACAAGCACATCCCCTGACTGGTTCGCGCGGATCCATCCGTCAGCATAGCCGATAGGAACAGTAGCAATCCATTCCTCACCCTCAGTTTCATAAGTAATTCCGTAACTCAGCCCTTCACCTTTAGGAAGCTTTTTAATATGAGTAATACGGCTGTGCAGAGAAAAAGCTTCTTTCAACGGTACTTCGACCAAATCTTTAATCGCTTCAGACGGTGACAGCCCGTACATCGCAATACCTACACGGACGAGATTGTAACACTCTGTCCCAAACCGGAGCGCCGCCGCACTGTTTCCGCAGTGTTTAAGCTTAACTCCCTCCCCGTATAACTCTTCAAATTCCTTAATCATATGCGAAAACCGCTGCTGCTGTTTCTCATAATAGGAGAGATCTCTTTCATCGGCAGTCGCTAAATGGGTATATAAACCTTCCACCTTAAAGTTAGGAGCGGCCTGAAGGCTTTTAATCAATTCCTCTTTTTCCTCCCGTGTCCTCAGGCCAATTCTGCCCATGCCGGAGTCAAACTTAATATGGCACGTTACTTCGCCTTCCTCCGAAAGGAATCCGGCGGCTTTGTCCAGCCATTCTTTTTGGAAAATGGTAATTGTAATATCCAGTTCGGCCGCTTTCTGAACGTCTTCAGGACGAATTAATCCAAGCACTAATAACGGAGCATCGACCCCCGCCTTCCTCAAAGCAATGGCTTCATCAAGAATAGCCACACCCAGGTAGGTCGCCCCAGCGCTTAATGCTTCCCTGGCCACCTCTTCTGCCCCATGTCCATATGCGTTGGCTTTAACTACAGCCATCACTTCAACGTCCTGAGGTAAATTATTCTTTATATTTTTAACATTCTCTGAAATAGCATTTAAGTTAATTTCAGCCCACGTATCTCTGTAAAAAGGGTGTAAATGTGTCACTTTTGCTTCCTCCAATAACAGTACTTATACACTTTCAGTTTCTGTTTTAATATTATCGCACAACTTACCAATGTCAATTGGATAAAAGAATGAAACTGAAAATAGAAAAAACGCACGGAAAGCATTTCAGGCTTCCATGCGTTCATTATTTATTTTTCATGCGTCCCATAGACACTCCGGGCTACAGCCATCAAGTCTTCTTTTTCCATATGTTGGGATATAAGGAAAAAGTCTGTGCCTTCATATGACCATGAAACTGATTTGTTTTCACCGTCCTGCGTGAAAACACCGACCGCCATTCCTAAATCAACAGGTTCCCCTTCTGACATTTTAACAGGTGTACTCGCTTCCATGACCCGGCTTCCCTGCTGAATTAGCGTAAACGGCTGGTCTCCTTCATAGCTCAGGATAACCCTTTTCCCATTATCCGAAACAACCTCTTCTGAATGAGAAAACTGGGTGCCCTGCGGCTCATACATAGGATAGAAGACTGTAAACTCTTTATCTGCCTCTCCCTCTTCTTCCAGCATGGCAGGTACATCCATTTGCAGCTGGGCTGCCGTCATATTGCGGTCCATATCAAAATCGCCTTCTGAGAAATCCGCGTTCAGTTGGAAGTCATCAAACAGCACTTCAGCCAGAACATTTAGTTCAACATCCATAACCTTTACTGAAGCAGGAGTTAAATCTTTCTTACGCAGCATTATCTCCTGCTGGTTTAAATTTTTATTCGTATAAGTGGTATTAGTCTGGAACGTATAATGATCTTCTGTTGCTGCAAAAACCCGTTCAGGATCCATCAAAATATCATTCATTAAGGATTCATACAAGTAAACCTGGCTGTTGTTCTCAGGCCAGTCACTCTGGAACCTGAAACTTTTATTCAGGGCCGGGGTGAGTACAAAAACCCCTTCCTCATTCCGCAAAATAATCTGATTCTGGTCTTTTTCAGTATGACTTAATGCCACCCTGTAAAAGGAAGGGCTTTTGTACCACACTTCAACTTCGTATACCTGCGGTTCTTCACCTGTCTGCAGCGTCATTGTAGCCTGCGTCTTGTACCCTGTCAGTTCATCAAGTGTTCTCTCTAAATCCTCTATAACGTCTTCCTGGCTTTTTTCTCCACACGCTGTAAGAAGGCCGGTCAGAGCAGCCAATAAGATAAGCAAGGAAATGATTTTTTTCATTTACTCAACCCCTCTGTGTCATTTCGACGACAAAGGAGGGGAATATCATGCAGTCAGTAACGGGATGAACGAATGACCTCGGGCAGCATTTGAATGAGATCTGAAGCATTTACACTGAACAGATCATGAGTTTCCAGGATTTTATCCGCCAGTTTACCATGGATATATACAGCATTACAGAGAGCATGAATGGCTGAGTGAGGCTGAAGAAGAAACGCAAGGATAATTCCTGTCAGCACATCTCCAGAACCGCCTTTAGCAAGGGCCGCATTGCCTGTCGTATTCACCCACTGGCTTCCGTCAGGAGAAGAAACAATCGTAAAGGGGCCTTTAAGCACCACGTATACATTGTATGCCGCGGCAAACTCCCGGGCCACTTCAAACCGGCGCTTTTCCACTTCTTTAACTGTTAAACCGGTAAGCCGCGCCATTTCCCCCGGATGAGGGGTAATGACAGTCGGGTGCGGCCGGGGATTGGCTGCCCAGTCAGAAAGCTCTTCTGCCATATGAAATAACCCATCGGCATCAATAACGAGAGGACCTTCAAAACTGTGTAGACGCTTGAACAGCGGAAGGTGGTTCCCCCTTCCAAGTCCCGGCCCCAGCGCCAGTCCATTAAACTGGCTTAGATCCATATCTTTATAGAGAGCTTTTTCTGTTATTTCTCCCTGATCTTCACTTAACCTGCGAAACATCGCCTCAGTTATTTTCTGTGCAACAATCGGGTGTATTGATTCCGGCACGCCTAACGTTACAAGCCCTGCCCCAGCCCGCAGGCAGGCTTCCCCCGTCAAAACAGGAGCGCCGGTCATGGACAGTGAGCCTCCAATCACTAAAGCACGGCCTGCTTTTCCTTTATGAGCACTCGTTTCTCTCCCTGCTAAAGTACATTTCACCTGCTCTTCTGTAACTAGTTTCCGGAAAGGCGCAACCTCTTTAAAAGCCTTTTTGGGAATCCCTATATCCACGATATGAAGCTCTCCAAAAAAGTCGGCTTCAGGATATAAATAAGAAGTCAGCTTAGGCGCCTGAAGGGTAATGGTATGATCCGCCATTACAGCTTCATTGACTTCCGCCCCTTCACTGGACGGCAGGCCGCTTGGTATGTCCACTGAGATAACCTTGCTTTCAGACGCGTTGACCCGCTTAATAATCTCCTTATAAGGAGGCCTTAAATCGCCTCTGATACCGGTTCCCAGCAAAGCATCAATGATTATTCCGCCTTTGCCCGCCTTCTCAGAAAAAACAGCCTGCTCCTTTTCATAGGAATGGAAAGTGTACCCGCATTGTGTGTAAATTTCCATATGTTTTCTGGCTGTTCCTTTAATCCTGTTCGCAGGCGGGATCACCCAGGTCTCTGTGTCGAAACCTTTCTCCATCAGAAGCCTGGCGATAACAAAACCATCTCCTCCGTTATTACCGGCTCCAATGAGCACCGTGATTGTTTCTCTTCCGGTTAAAATTAAGGATAATTGGCGCACAAATGCCTGACCCGCATTTTCCATCAGTGTTTCTTCATTCAAACCGATATGATCCATGGTATAGCGATCAATTTGGTGCATTTCGTCACCCGTTACCACGTACATGTTTGTCCCTCCCATCCGCATTAACACTATATGAGGTCGTCCACAACATTATGCTGATTAGATAGAGCAGCTACATTCTCTTTTCAATAACCACTTGTGCAGCAGCGTATTCATTCGTATGAGTAATAGACAAATGAATAACCAGAGGTTTTTTATTATCTTTTAAATTCACTAATTCAGGTTTCCCTTTTTCAGTTGACAAGATTTCAATATCCTGAAAAGACACATCTTTTCCTATTCCGCAGCCGAGAGCCTTAGCATAAGCTTCCTTGGCAGCAAACCTGCCTGCAAGGAATTCTATTTTCCTTTTATCTGAAAATGATTTGAAAAGGTCTTTCTCTTTTCCCGTTAATATCCTGTCCGCAAACCCTGCTTTGTTTGTATATGCCCTGGCGATCCGGTCCAGGCTTACCACATCTAACCCAATTCCCTGTATCATATTTCCACCTCTTTTTATAATCATAACATCCGGGCACGTTTTATTAAGGCCCCTGTTATCTGTAATGGAACAAATTCTTAACAATAGGCTTGCAATTCAAACATATGATAAAATAAATAAGACTTAAACAGAAGAGGTGTTCAGTCTATGTTTATTCGAAACGAAAGTTTTGAAAGTTTTATAAAGTCCTATAAAGTCATTACAAGCCTGGTTGCCATTCATATTTTTTTCTATATATGGATTTACTGGTTCCCTTTTTTAGGAGGAGCAGAAATCCGTTATCTTGGAATTGGAAACAACATCATGATTTCCATGGGAGAATACTGGCGGCTGGTCACTCCAATTTTTCTACATGGCGGACTCATGCATATGGCTTTTAATTCCTTTTCACTCGTCTTATTCGGGCCCGCCCTCGAATCTTTGCTCGGGTGGAAAAGGTTCCTGGCAGCCTATCTTGCTACAGGGATTCTTGCGAATATTGCCTATTATTTCTTAGGGAATCCATTAGTCAGCCACCTTGGTGCCTCCGGAGCTGTATTTGGTTTATTCGGAATTTATGTTTATATGGTAGTCTTCCGGAAAGATCTGATTAACCGGATGAATTCCCAGTTGATTATGACGATTGTGGTACTCGGGGTCATCATGACATTTATCAATCCGGGGATTAATATTCTCGCTCATTTATTCGGACTTATTTCAGGGGCGGTTCTTGCTCCTCTGATCCTGGCGAATGTCAGATTTCATCACCATCAAACCCACGTTCATGCCCCTGGTGATATTGGTTTTGACCCTAACCGATGGGCCAAACGAGCCAACCGCAAGCAGCGGTATCTTATTTACAGCATTGCCGGTTTTATCGGAATGATTCTGTTTTTCTACCTCGTCTCTACGTTTTTACTTTAAAAAAAAGACTGATTTTAATATATACAGAGGAAGTTTTCAGCTGACTTTCCTGCAGAGGATGAACCGCCAAGACGGGTTGTGCCTGGGCGGAGAAAGCCCTGGCTGAACGGGCAAAAGCAGGGCCAGGGCCGATCACTTAAATAGCCAGCTCCAAAGTAATTCACCCAATACCAGGAGAAACCTCCACCTCACAAAAAAAGGGCGGCTCATACATTGAGCCTGCCCTTTTTAATATTTTCTCAGCAGATAATGAAGCGGAATGATGGAGACTAATACAATTAACAGTGCTCCTGGTGCCGCCTGATGGTACAGTGCTTCTGAAGCTTCATAATAAACTCTCACAGCCAGCGTATCAAAACCTGGCGGACGAAGCATTAAGGTTGCCGGGAGTTCTTTAATCGAGCTTACAAACACAAGAGCGCCGCCTGCGAGAATACCAGGGAGAATCGTTGGTATGATCACTTTAATCATCACTTTCCAGGCAGGATAGCCTAAGCTTCGTGCCGCTTCATCCATCCTGGGTGAGACAAGGCTTAACGACGCTTCACCGGACTGCATAGCCTGAGGAAGGAACCTGACTACAAAAGCAATAGCTATCATATAAAACGTGTTATATAAAGCAGGAATGTGGTTGTTAAAAATAAAGACCATTCCAAGCGCCACAATAACCCCCGGGAGGGCATAACCGGCATAACTCAGTTTATCGATCACAGTTGAAATAGCAGACGGATGCCGGGACTTAAGATAAATAATAGGTGTAGCAAGTATCATACATAATAAAGCTGCAAGCCCGGATACTTTAATGCTGTTCCACGCAAAACCAAAAAACCTTGCATCTATTGTTCCAGCCGTTGCACCAATCACAGTCCAATAGATAAGAACAGAAATTGGAAGAATAACAGCGACGGTGAAAACTCCTGCTACGTACAGGACTGCTAGTGGCTTCCATTTTCCGAGAGACAGTGTATCAGGCTCTTTATATGTGTTGGAAGTCTGGTAATATTTATTTTTCCGGCGTGTACGGGCTTCAATCCATAGTATAAAAATTGTTAGCACAATCAGCACAAGGCTTAATACAGAAGCAGAAGGAATATCAAATCCAGCTCTCTGATAGTAAATTGCCGCTGTGAAGGTCACATAACGAAGCATGGCAATGGCCCCGAAGTCTGACAGCACATATAAAGAAATAAGAATGGCTCCCGCCCCAATCGCCGGGCGTAATAACGGCAGATTAACTTTGAAGAAAATCTGCGAAGTTGTCATCCCCTGGGACCTTGCTACTTCTTCAAAGTTACGGTTCATTTTCCTTAGTGAAGCACTTGCTATAAGAAAGACATAAGGATAAGTGAAAAGGGTTAATACGGTAAATACACCCCAAAATGAATATATATTAACAGGGTAACTGCCAAATAAATTATTAAGCCACGTTATTTCCTGCCAAAGGTCACGCGCCCAGCCGCTTGGTCCGAAAACAATAATGTAAGTGACTGCTCCTACGTATGGCGGGATAACAAGAGGCAATGCCATCATCCACTGCCACACTTTTTTTCCAGGCAAGTCTGTCCTCACCACAATCCAGGCAAGTGACACGCCGATCAGGACAGCTGAAAACGTAACCGCACCTGTTAAAGAAAGCGTATTCCAAAGAAGCCCTGGAATACGGTCCCCCAATAAACGCATCCAGCTGTCCGCACCGGCAGACAAGGACCGCCACATCACATACATGATTGGAACAGACATGACAAAAGCAACAAACAGACCAATAAGGACTAAAACGATCCCTGGAGGATTCCCTTTCCACACATTCAGCCATTTCCTGTTAATAAAACGGAGAATGGCTGGGGATTTTTTATCCCCAACCTTGGCATACTGTTCTTTATTCTGTTTACTCTCCTGCTGTTTATCCTGCTTCATATGCCCTCTCCCACTGACTTATTATCTTAACTCCAAGTCCAATCCTGCATCTTCAATTAATGCCCGTGTATCCTGGAAGTAGTTTCCTAGTTCTTTCAGCGGCATATCCTGAACTTTCAATTCGCTGAACGGTACAGCTTCTTCATAAGGCGGTTCCAGATCAGTGTTAATAGGTACCTCTAATGACTCCCCTACAAAGGCCAGCTGGTTCTCTTCTTCAAGCACCCATTCGATAAACGCCCGTGCGTTTTCATCGTTTGGTGCCCCAGCTACAAGCCCTAGCCCGGCAGCATTGGCAATAGCTCCCATTTCATCTTCGCCTTGGTCTGTGTAAATAAAGCCAACATTATTATCAGTAGGCTCTTCAAGCTGCTGGTGGTAGTAATAGTTGTTTACCAGACCGAAAGCATGCTCACCTGCTCCTACAGCACGGCGGATATCACCATGTCCTTCAAAAATTCCAGCTGCGTTTTCCTGAATTGAATTAATCCATTCAGTTGTTCTTTCATCTCCCCACTCATAACGTAAAGCGGAGACGTTACCGATCATGCCGCCGTTTCCTCCGCGGGTAATCGCATAACCATTTTCCACTTCTGCCCATTCTGCGTCGAGCAGGTCTTCCATTTTTGTCGGCATTTCATCTTCAGAAATCATATCTTTATTATAAATAAATCCTCGTGCCCGGGCTGAAATAGCAATCCATTCGTTATTTTCAGCGCGGAACTGCTCGTCGATTGATTCCACATTCTCCGGATCAAATCCTTCAAGAAGGTCTTGCTGGTTTAAGTACTCAAGGGCACCAAGGTCGTTTGAAATAAACACATCTGCCTGTACGTTGCCCGCTTCTTCCTGAAGCTGAAGAGGATCGGCTTCGTGAAGAGCTCTCACTTCAACGCCTGTTTCTTCTGTAAATTTATCTAATAGAGCCTGTACAAATTGCTCGTTACGTGCTGAGTATACTACAAGTTCGCCATCTAATTCCACTGCTTCTTCATTATTGTTTGCATCGTTATTTTCTTCAGCTTCGTTCTCAACTGCATCATTGTTTTCATTAGCTGCATTCTCACCTGCATTATCATCTGCATTTTCAGCCGCGTTATTATTCCCATTACCTCCGCACGCTGCTAAAATGCCGAGTGATAAAACGGCTAATAATAAAAACATAAGTACTTTCTTCATCGCTGATACCCCCGTTTTAAAGTTTAAATTATGTTCGTTGAAAATGATTATCATTATCAACTAAACTCAGTGTATATTCATTGAGAAAGATTGTCAATTAGTTTTTTCAATAAAAACTCTTGACTTTTTAATGTCAGTTTATAATAATTATTAATAAGTATTTATTATCGCTTTTATATTGCTGTCCCCAGTAAAAAGCAACTACCCCAAAACCGGGATAGTTGCAAAAAATCTACTCTACCAGAGCGACCAGTTCGGGTTTTATATCAAATGAAACAATCGTTCCAATCTCAACATCTTTTTCTACCGGCGCATAAATCAGCATCGGTTCTTCCGATAATTCCGGTTCGTTGTGCAGTCGAACGTGAAGTTCCTGATATTCGCCGCTGTATGTGACACGTTCTACCTGTCCGCAATAGGCGCCTTCATCTGACAGGCTGCATCCTTCAGGACGGATAGACAGTTTGACGGTATCAAGCCGTTCCTGCCATTCATTAGGAAGCGTCACTTTCCCTATGTGGGTATGGATATTCCTCAAATCAGTATCCATCGTGCCAGTAAGCAAATTGGTTTTACCGACAAACTGGGCGACAAAGCAGTTTTTAGGACACCTGTACATTTCTTTCGGTGCTGCGATCTGCTGAATAAGGCCGTCTTTCATGACAACTACCCTGTCTGACACCGCGAAGGCGTCTTTTTGGTCATGAGTAACGATAATAGCTGTCGTATTGGTCTTTCTCAATATGTTTGTTACATCAAATCTCATTTTTTCGCGAAGGCCGGCATCCAGATTACTGAAAGGTTCATCCATGAGGACAACATTCGGCTTTGGTGCTAAAGCGCGCGCCAATGCCACCCTTTGCTGCTGGCCTCCTGAAAGCTGAGTCGGATATCTGCTTCCATAATCCTCTAACCCTACAAGTTCCAGCACTTCTTTCGCACGTTTTCTTTTCTCTCTTGCTCCCCATTTATTTAAACCAAACATAACATTTTTAATAATAGTCATATGCGGAAAAAGAGCGTAATCCTGGAAGACCATTCCTATTCCTCTTTTTTCAGGGGGCAGAGAATGTGCATCACTGAAAACTTCGTTATCACCTATTTGGATGGTTCCATTAGTAGGGTTCTCAAATCCGGCAATCATACGTAAAGTTGTTGTTTTACCACATCCGCTCGGCCCTAACAGAGTAATAATTTCACCCTTATTAATATTTAATTGTAAGTGATCCACTGCAGGCTTTTCTCCCCCCGCAAAGACCTTTGTGATATTTTCCAGCTGAATAAAGCTCATCGTTCCTACCTCCCGGAAATACTTGAATGGTCATCTTCATCTCATGGCTGAACGTTTTTATATTACTAGATTAGAATGATTAAAAATTAGTTGAGAATGATTTTCATTATAAGTGAATTATAGCACATCATTTTTTTTAGCGTCAATGTTGTTCAAAACACTGTCATAAATATTTGCAAACCTTTTCATTTATTAAATTTAAATGTTGACTTTATAAAGAAAACTGTGTATATCCCTCCCTCTTAAATACTATTGCCACAGTGTTAAAAGTATTTGTTAAACATTTCACTAATTCTTCACAATTTGCTTTTCATCACACTCATTCGTTCTTATATGATAGAAATGACACGGAGTAAAAAATTATGTAAATTTCCGCGGGAGGGGATCACATGAGCCGGACTGTGCTGAAAACTCAGCAGCATCAGCAGCTTAAGCAGGAAGATCATTCATCTTTAAAAGGGACACTGGTCTTTGTTATGTTTCTTGGTGCTTTTATTCTTGTTTCATGGTTTGCTGTTTTCTATCTTTTCATAATTAGAACATAACTTTCAGAGGGGGGAGTATGGGGATGCATTTACACAAATATGAAAAAATCTGGTTAACCTTCGGTATAGGGTCACTTGTATTGTTTCTTGCCGTTTTAGGCGTGGCCGCTTTTGCATTTGGCCAGCAGCCGCCCAGCCATATGGCTTCTGTAGATTCTCAAAACCTTGAAGATACCGTTTTTGCAGAACCAGGCCTGGATCAGATCAATGAAGATACCTATCGTGCACGGCTCGTGGCTATGACTTATGGTTACAGTCCGGACACCATTGAAATACCTGCTGGCTCTACGGTTATTTTTGAAGTAACAAGCCAGGATGTGGTTCACAGTTTTACCATTCCAGGGACAAACGTCAATATGATGATTACACCAGGGCACGTTAATATGACTGAACATACATTTACGGAACCTGGGGAATATTTAGTGATCTGTAATGAATATTGCGGCACAGGCCATCATTATATGCAGATGAAAATTGAGGTGACACCGTAATGCTACAATCTAATTTAGCTTATAAACTGCCAATCACAGAAGAACCTGCCCACGTGGCTTCCAAAGATGCAACATTATCGTTTGTCCATGTTGTGGTCGCATTTTTCGCTTTTCTTATCGGTATTCTCGGCGGACTGCTTCAGGGTCTTGCCCGCGGCGGCATTATTGAACTCCCCGCTTGGCTTGGCTACTATCAGATTCTCACTGCTCATGGGGTATTATTAGCACTTGTTTTTACTACTTATTTAATTTTCGGCTTCTTTTTTGCAGGTATGAGCAGAACGCATGGAGCTTTTTCTGACCGCCTTCGGAAAATGGGATGGGCAGGGTTTATCATTACGACAATTGGTACACTGATGGCCGCCTCCATGATTATTGCGAATGAAGCCTCTGTTTTATATACTTTTTACGCTCCTTTACAGGCTCACTATATTTTTTACAGCGGGCTGGCTCTCTTTGTTGTTGGAACCTGGGTGGCTGGAGCGGCTATTATGGCCCACTATTTTCAATGGAAAAAAGAGCATCCCGGTGAACCTACGCCGCTTTTCGGCTTTATGGCCACTGCCACACTCATTTTATGGGTTGTCGCGGGGTTGGGTGTAGCAGCGACAGTACTGGGACAAATGCTGCCATGGGCTTTAGGGATGACTGATGAAATTAACGTCCTGTTAAGCAGAACGCTTTTCTGGTATTTCGGTCACCCGCTCGTTTATTTCTGGATTATGCCCGCTTATATGGTCTGGTATCTGGTTATACCTAAAGTGATAGGCGGCAGGCTTTTCAGCGGGTCTCTTGCCCGTCTTGCATTTATTCTGTTTCTATTGTTCTCTATTCCTGTCGGCTTTCACCATCAGCTGATGGAAGCCGGGATTACTGAGTTCTGGAAGTATATTCAGACAGTCCTGACGTTTGTAGTAGTGGTTCCGTCCTTACTGACTGCTTTCTCTATTTTTGCTACATTTGAACAAACCGGCCGGGAACAGGGCGGAAAAGGATTGTTCAGCTGGATTAAAAAACTACCGTGGGGAGATGTCAGGTTTTTTGCCCCGTTTATGGGAATGCTCGTATTTATTCCTGCTGGCGCAGGCGGTTTAATTAATGCCAGTTTCCAGCTTAATGCTGTAGTCCATAACACTTTGTGGGTTGTCGGCCACTTCCATTTAACGGTGGGTACGACTGTCATCCTGACTTTCTTCGGAATGGCCTTCTGGCTGATCCCTGTCGTTACAGGCCGCCGTCTGACAAAGTCTATGAACCGGTCTGGAATGGTAACTACCTGGCTTTGGACGATCGGTATGTTCCTCATGTCGGGGGCAATGCATATTCTAGGTCTATTTGGTGCTCCAAGACGGACAGCTTATACAACCTACCAGGACCATCCGCAGGCTATGTCGTGGTTTGAAGGGATATTTGCCAGCCATATCACCGTTGCTATCGGCGGGGTCATTCTAACAGCAGCTGGAATTCTCATGTTTTACAACTTTATCTATTTAGCATGGTTCGCTCCTAAGGGTGAAACTGAATTCCCAATGACTCCGGATCCGGACGACACCCCGCATACACCGGCACTTCTGGAAAACTGGAAATTGTGGATCGGTATTGCTGTCGTATTAATTTTATTTGCATACACTATTCCGATTTACGATATGATTGTCAATGCACCGCCAGGGTCCCCTGCTTTTAATAATTTAATAAGATAAATGATAAAGCCGCTGTAAGAGTGATATACTCAAAACAGCGGTTTTTTAATGTCCAATTGCCATTTAAATGAATATTATTTATTTAAACCTCCCATTGTTACCTTTATGGTTGAATACTTAAGAAAGGGTGTTTCTCTATGGATACTGACAAACTGACTGTTTTAGCTATAAAGTATTTAAAAGATAATAAGAAAAGAGCTTTACAGGAGATAATCGAAGAGTTGCACCCGTACGATCTTGCAGAGCTTTACAAAGCGCTTCCAGAAAAGCACCACTTTAAATTCCTTACCTTTATTACTTCTAAAGATATAGCGGATTTAATGATGGAACTGGATGCCGACATGCAGCAGGAAGTTCTTCAGAAGCTGGGGATTGAAAAGTCATCTAAAATTATGGATATTATGGATAATGACGATCTGGCAGATTTACTTAGCGAAATATCTCAGGAAAAACTGGACGAATACTTATCAGCTATGGAAAAAGATGAATCAAGGACCGTCCAGCAGCTGATGAGTTACCCGCCGGAAACAGCAGGCGGTATTATGACTAATGAATTTGTATGGATTCGTGATTATTATACTGTCCGGGAAGCTGTTGATAAATTTAAAAGTTTCGCTGAATTCACAAGGAACATTTATTATCTGTATGTGATTGATGAGAATAAAAAACTTGTCGGTGTGGTCTCGTACCGGGATCTCTTACTGGCGGATATGAACGAAAAAATATATGACATTATGTTTAACAGGGTAATCTCCGTGGCTACGGACACTGACCAGGAGGACGTTGCCCAGCTCATTCAGCGGTATGACTTTCTCGCTGTTCCCGTCGTCGATGATAAAAATGTTCTAAAAGGAATTGTCACAGTCGATGATATTATTGATGTATTTATTGAAGAAGCACAGGAAGATATTGAAAAATTATCGGCTTCCGGGAAAGATATTGATTTTCAGACGAAAGCCTATGTCGCTTCTTACCGCAGACTTCCATGGCTCATTCTCCTCCTGTTTATCGGCCTTATTTCCGGAGGTATATTGGACAGTTTTGAAAATACTCTTGAACAAGTGGTGGCTCTCATATTCTTTATGCCGATGATTGCGGGTATGACCGGAAATACCGGGACACAGTCGCTTGCAGTCGTTGTGCGCGGCCTTGTAACTAATGAAACAGACCGTAAAACTATTCTTCAGCTCATATGGCGGGAATTTAAAGTAGGGATTATTATCGGGGTTGTGTGCGGTATACTCGTCTTTTTAGTAGCGACTTTCTGGCAGTCCATTATGTTTGGTGTCGTAGTAGGAGTAAGCCTTCTCGCTACACTTATTATAGGGACCATGGCCGGCACCGTTATCCCCCTTGTTCTATACCGCGTCGGGCTTGATCCTGCTGTTGCTTCAGGTCCGTTAATTACAACTTTAAACGACATTTTTTCATTGTTAATCTACTTCGGCATCGCGACCAGTATGATGCATCTGCTTATTTGAAAAAGAAAAGCCATTCATGGAAGCTGTGATTTCCACGAATGGCTTTTCTCAATTCTTAAGCTTTTTCTACAACATAAGCTTTCTTTTCCCTGAAGTATTTTTCGCCATCTTCCATTGAGTGCTCAAAAAAACCGGTAAATTCATGCACCACTTTATATTCACGTTCCGGCTCAGTGAACAGCTGATTATCATTGGAAGACAGCAGCACCGCATCGGTAGATGATATGAAGCTGTCCAAATCCTTTGCAAGATAATGCTGGCCTGGTTTTAAAGTATTCAGTCCTGGTTTTGACATCGTATCACCCTCCTGTGTAAATCGGGTTCCCACGTATTCCCAGAACTAAACGTATTTTTAGAATAGCGTTCGAATAACAGGGTTTAGCCCCTTGACCGGCACTATTCTTCCACAGCATAGAAAAAATCTGCTCTCATCACTTCTCACTAAACAAAAACCGAACGTTAGTAACTCTGGAACGTCCGGTCAAATAAATCTATTAATCTGTTAAAGAAGTTTTTCGCCAAAGAGAGAACCGACGAGGCCCACCGCAGCCTCGGCCGTCTGATTTTTATTATCCAGGATAGGATTAACTTCTACAAACTCCGCAGAAGTAATAATATCTTTCTCTGCAAGCATTTCCATTGCCAAGTGGGTTTCCCGGTAACTTGGTCCGCCAATGACTGGTGTGCCGACCCCAGGAGCATCATGTGGGTCAAGCGCATCAAGGTCCAGACTGAGGTGTACTGCATCGGTGTTCTTCGAGACATGCTCAATCGCTTCTTCCATCACTTTACTCATGCCCATTCGATCAATCTCATGCATCGTGTACACTTTAATGCCTTTTTCTTTAATAAGTTTTCTTTCTCCCTCATCAAGAGAACGGGCACCGATAATCACCACATTCTCAGGTTTAATTTTCGGTGCGTATCCGCCTATTTCAGTAAGTAAAGGATGGCCTATACCTAAACTGACTGCAAGCGGCATACCATGGATATTTCCTGAAGGAGAGGTCTCACCTGTGTTTAAATCACCGTGTGCATCATACCAGATGACCCCCAGGTTATCTGCTTTATTTGCGACCCCTGCCAACGTTCCGATAGCAATACTGTGATCTCCCCCTAATATTAGCGGAAAATCCCCTTCGGCTATGACTTCAGACACTTTCTCTTCCAAACTTTGATTAGCCTCAACCACTACTTCCAGATCTTTTAGGTTATCTTCATTCTTTACGTCAAGCTGAGGCGGGCGGCCAATATCAATGTTTCCCCGGTCGTTTACTTCATATCCTAAATTTTTCAGGCGTTCTTCTATCCCGGCATAACGGATCACACTGGGACCCATGTCCACACCGCGGCGGTTCTGCCCCAAATCCATCGGGACGCCTATAATCGAAATTTTACTATTCAACCCTTCCACCTCTTCTTAAAAATATTGCTTTTATTTTGAAAGCAGCCCTTTAATCGCAAAGGTCACGTTTTGAGGACGTTCTGCCAGACGACGCATAAAGTATCCGTACCAGTCTTCACCAAAAGGCACGTAAACTCTCATTTTATAGCCTTCTTTTGCTATTTCATTCTGGAGTTCACTTCTGAACCCGTAAAGCATCTGAAATTCAAACTGGTCTTTGCTTATGCCGTTTTCTTTTGCAAATGCTTTGACCTGGTCTATTATTTGATGGTCATGCGTCGCAATAGCAGCATAGCTGCCATTTAACAGATGAGTTTTTATAATATTAAAATAATTACGGTCAACCTCAGCCTGCTTCTGGTAAGCCACTTCAGGCGATTCCTTGTAAGCCCCTTTGATCAGCCGGATATTAGTCCCTTTAAGTTCACGAAGGTCTTTATCTGCCCGGTAAAGGTAAGCTTGAATGGCAGTTCCAACATTATCAAACCGCCGGCGCAGCTCATGTAAAAGCTCTAATGTTGCATCTAAATGGGAATAGTCTTCCATATCTATACGGACAAAATTTCCGTGTTTCTCAGCTGTTTCAAGAATCCTCATCATGTTGTCACGGCACAAATTACGGTCAACATCAAGCCCGAGTTGAGTAAGCTTTAAAGATAAATTACAATCCACTCCTGTTTCAGCAATCGCGTCCAGCGTTCTAATGCAGTATTCTGCAGATTCAATTGCTTCTTCCCGGTTGTAAACAAATTCGCCTAAATGGTCTACGGTGCAAGTCAGCCCGCGTTCATTTAATTTCCTTACGGTTTTCATTGCCTCATCAATTGTTTCGCCTGCGATCACTGACTTAGCACCAAGCTTAGGGCCCCACTTCGTTGCTTTCGTTTTTACAAATTTGTTTTGGGACAAAAACAGGAAGAAATTTCTTGTAATCATCTCCAATCAACCCCTTTCTTTTCTCCAGATTCAGCCAAATTAAACTCATGTTTTATAGAGGCTCATCGCAACCGTCCCGTGCAACTATGTGAAAAAAGAGGAAGACCCGCCTAAACGAAGTCCCCTCTTTTCTTGAGATTTCTCCTCTTAACAGGTGCGGTTCCAGTGCTGTTGAGAAATTAGTTATTGAGCCAATACTTCTTTAATTTTTACAATTGCCCAATCAAGGTCTTCCTGCGAAATAACGAGAGGGGGCGCAAACCTGATCACATTTTCATGCGTTTCTTTACAAAGAAGCCCCTTCTCTTTTAACTTTTCACAGTAGGAACGTGCCGGCTCAGTCAGCTCTAGTCCAATAAATAACCCTTTCCCTCTTACTTCTTTAATTTTAGGATTATTAATTTCTTTTAAATGATCCTTTAAATACTGTCCCATTTTAAGAGATCTCTCTACAAGATTCTCTTCTTCAATAACTTCCAGTGCAGCTATCGATACGGCGCATGATAATGGATTTCCTCCGAACGTTGAGCCATGAGAGCCTGGTTCAAACACTCCAAGAATATCTTTATTTGCAGCCACCACTGATATTGGCATAACTCCTCCGCCCAAGGCTTTACCTAAAATATACATGTCCGGTTCGACATTCTCCCAGTCGCACGCAAACATTTTCCCAGTCCGTGCAAGCCCGCACTGGATCTCATCAGCCACATAAAGCACGTTATTTTCCGAACAAATATCATATGCTTCTTTCAGGAAACCTTCAGGAGGCATATTAATCCCTGCTTCTCCCTGAATAGGCTCGAATAAGAAAGCTGCGGTATTAGGGGTAATCGCCTCTTTCAGTGCCTGAGCATCTCCGTATGGGATTACTTTAATACCAGGAAGCATCGGGCCAAAGTCTTTTTTGTAAACTTCGTTAGACGAGAGAGAAACGGCTGTCATCGTTCTTCCGTGGAAGTTTTCTTCACAGACGATAATTTCCGCCTGGTCAGATGCGACTCCTTTTACACGGTAAGCCCAGCGGCGGACAGCTTTAACTGCTGTCTCTACCGCTTCGGCACCTGTGTTCATTGGAAGAACCATCTCTTTTTTAGTTAATTTAGAAACTGTTTCATAGAAAGGACCAAGCTGGTCATTATGAAACGCGCGGGACGTCAGCGTAATTCTGTCCGCCTGATTTTTTAATGCTTCTATAATTTTAGGATGCCTGTGTCCCTGGTTTACTGCCGAGTAGGCACTAAGCATATCTATATAACGGTTGCCTTCAGGGTCCTCCACCCATACACCTTCCGCTTTGGAAATGACAATCGGGAGAGGATTATAGTTTCTGGCTCCGTATTTCTCTGTTACATCGATAATCTCCGTAGTTGTTGCCATTTAAAGTCCCCTTTCACTTAAAATGTTTCGGATACAGTCTTCGGCTGAAGGAAATGCAGCAGGTAGTCAGGTCCCCCTGCTTTAGAGTCTGTACCGGACATATTAAAGCCGCCAAATGGATGATAGCCTACAATAGCCGCTGTACATCCACGGTTAAAGTACAAGTTTCCGACATGGAAGTCCTGGCGCGCCTGCTCAAGGTGGTCTCTGTTGTTGGAAATAACAGCCCCTGTCAGTCCGTATTCAGTATTATTTGCAATCTCAATCATCTCGTCAAAATCTTTTGCTTTAGAGAAAGCAACAACTGGTCCGAAAATTTCTTCCTGCATAATGCGGGCTTCAGGGTCCACATCAGCAAATACCGTCGGCTGGATGAAGTAGCCTTCAGAGCTGTCACCTTCTCCTCCCGCCATTAACCTTCCTTCTTTCTTGCCGACTTCAATATAATCAAGTATTTTATCAAAGGCAGCCTGATCATTTACAGGTCCCATAAAGTTAGAGTTATCTTTATAAGTAGGGCCGACTGTTAATTCTTTCGTGCGGGCCGCAACTTTTTCAAGTACTTCATCGTAAACATCCTCATGGATGACTGCACGGGAACACGCGGAACATTTTTGGCCGGAGAAACCGAAAGCTGAATAAACGATTGACTCAACAGCTAAATCGAGATCAGCATTATTATCTACAATAATGGTATCTTTACCGCCCATTTCAGAAATGACACGTTTCATCCATTTTTGGCCATCCTGAACTTTTGCCGCACGCTCAGCAATATGAAGACCGACTGCTTTAGAGCCTGTGAAATTAATAAAACGTGTTCTTGGATGATCAACGACATAGTCACCCATTTCTGCACTGCTTCCAGGAATATAGTTCACTACCCCTTTTGGAAGACCGGCTTCCAAAAGAACTTCCATAAATTTATATGCAATGACAGGAGTTGTTTTTGCAGGCTTTAAAAGAATAGTATTACCTGCAACCATTGGACCAACAGTCGTTCCAGCCATAATAGCAAAGGCAAAGTTCCATGGAGAAATAGTAACCCCTACACCAAGCGGAATATAATTAAACCGGTTAAACTCGCCTTCTCTTGAATTGATTTCAATACCGTCTTTAAGACGAAGAATTTGTCTCGCGTAGTATTCAAGGAAATCAATCGCTTCTGCTGTATCAGCATCTGCTTCTTTCCATGGTTTCCCGGCTTCGTAAGTGAGCCATGCAGAAAATTCATGTTTTCTGCGACGAATCATGGCAGAAGCACGGAACAGGAGGTCAGCGCGAGAGGCCGGATCCCACTTGCTCCACGATTTAAAAGCTTCGTCAGCAGCTTGCATTGCTTTCTCTGCCAGTTCCTGACTGCACTTTGATACGTACCCGACAATTTCTTTTTTATTAGCAGGGTTTTCTGAGACAGTTTTATCCTCAGTAAACACTTTTTCACCATTAATAATGAGAGGGTACTCCTGGCCTAACTGGCTCTTCACGTAATCTAACGCCTTCTGATATTCTTTACGGTTCTCCTCCACTGTAAAGTCTGTAAATGGTTCATGTTTGTAAGGTACTACCATGGGTTGATCCACTCCTTTAAATCTTATAATTTATTTATTTAACAGTTAAATATGTTGCAATAATCATGCCAACTTAAAAAGGCTTTATGTAAGCCTTTACATAAAGCCTTTCCGAAAAATTATTTTGCACGGATAAATTATTTTGCGGTGTATTGCAAAAAATATTTGCAGGTCGTCTTCTAAAGTGAGTACAATGAAATTATAAGAAAGGAGTGTACCACTATGGCTGAAACGTTATCTGCCCCTGCTCTGCCCTCTGTCTACCGCCAGTTGCTGGATGCAATAGATATAGGGATCCATGTTATCAATCATGAAGGAAAATCCATTATATATAATAGGAAGATGTCGGAAATTGAAGATATGGAGAAAGAAGATGTCCTCCATAAAAACATCATGGATATTTTTCTTTTTAATAAAGAAGAAGAAAGCCGGCTTCTCCAGGCTCTGAATCATGGAGAGGTGCACCACAATGCGAAACAGGTCTATTTTAATTTTAAAGGACAGGAAATCACAACAATTAATGACACCTTTCCACTTATTTACGAGGGAAAAAGAATTGGAGCAGTAGAGATTGCTAAAGATATTACCCGGCTCGAACGCCTTACGAGGGAGAATGCCAGGGATAAGCAGGATGCGAGATTCACATTTGATCAAATTATCGGAGACTCTAATGCTATCAGGGAAGTGGTAGAGAACGCGCGAAGAGCTACCAGAACTACTTCTTCCGTTCTTATCTCCGGTGAAACAGGGACAGGAAAGGAACTATTTGCCCAAAGTATTCATAACGGAAGTGAAAGAGCTTCCAAGCCGTTTATCAGCCAAAATTGCGCTGCATTGCCGGATTCATTAATTGAGGGTATTCTGTTTGGTTCGGTTAAAGGGGCTTTTACGGGAGCTGCAGATCACCCGGGGCTGTTTGAGCAAGCAGATGGCGGGACGCTGATGCTGGATGAGATTAACTCCTTAAGTGCGCCGCTGCAGGCCAAACTTCTGCGGGCACTTCAGGAAAAATCCATACGAAGAATCGGCGATACGAAAAATCGCTCGGTGGATGTCCGGATTATCGCTACAATAAATGAAGATCCGGCTGTGTCTTTGGAAAAGAACCGGTTAAGAGAAGACCTTTATTACCGGCTGAGTGTCGTTTCTATACTGGTGCCTCCTCTTCGACAGAGAAAAGAAGATATCCCGGTGCTGGCAAACCACTTCGTTAATAAATATAACAAGCGGTTTCAGTTAAACGTGCCCGGGATAGCGAAAGGTGTCCAGCAGCTTTTCCAGGAATATGACTGGCCGGGGAACGTAAGAGAACTTGAACATATGGTGGAAGGAGCCATGAATTTAATCTATTACGACGAAAGGATTGACTATACTCATCTGCCGGTTCATGTCCGTAACAAGTTTCCTTCCTATAACGACATATCCCACGCTCCGGAAGCGCTTGTCGTTCCAAACGCTCCTCCTACTAAGCCGCTGCAGGAATATATGGAAGAAGTCGAAAAAGTGTATATCGAACAGATTCTGAAACGCCACAGCGGAAATGTGACACAAGCTGCAGATGAGCTCGGCCTGAGTCGCCAAAGCCTGCAGTACAGACTGAGAAAATACCGGCTCAATATACGGCATTCCTAAAATTAAACGAATTAAATGCTTGTTTCTACAAATTTATTTCCCGGGAAACATTACTTTCTTCTGAACTGTAAAAAACGGGACGGCTTTTCTGAGCCGTCCCGTTTTTTTATAGTTTAAACATCAGGTCCGTCTAAATCTTTTAAATTGTTCTGTTTTTCCGTTGAACCTGGTTGAGATCCTGTTTTATTCTCTTTTTTGATTTTGTTATCCAGTTCATTCAGTTTGCCTTTTGCAAAGTCTCTGCCTCCTACACCAAAGGCGATCGCAAATGCTACTGAAATACCGCCAAGGATCAGTAAGAAGGCGATATTGACAATTGTGCTTGCAAACTGAAGCTGGTCAAATGTCATAAATACAGCCACAATAATGATAATATACTTAACAACTGATGAATAGAAAGAACTGTTAGTATACTTTCTTACTAGAGATCCAAGGAAGTCGGCTGCAAACAAGCCAATTCCCAAAATAACGAGTGCACTGATTAACAGCGGAAGATACATTAGGATGGCATTACCGATATTATTTAAAACCTCTAATTGGAGGACACCCAATGCTTCAACTGTAAAGAACAGAATGATAATGACATTGGTGATATGCCCCAGAATAGTAGATACTTTAAAATTCGGCGCCTTGGAAGTATCAACATTGAAATAACTGTAAATATTGTCAATGCCTGTTCGCTGCAGCAGGCTCGTTAACAAGTCGCTTACAAACTTAGCAAGGTAATAACCTACAAGTACAAGCACAATAGCTACAAATACATTAGGAATCATGCTTAATACACTGTCGAGTACAGATACAATCGGCTGGGAGATCGTATCAATATTCAATGTTTCCAATGCCACTGTAATAATTGGAATTAAAATAACAACAAATAAGATGTTAGCTAAAATAGATGATAACTTTGTTGACCCTTCTGCCGTCTGTTTAGATTTTGTTACTTTATTAAACCAACGGTCAATATCAAGGCTTTCAAGAAACTTAAAAATTAAATCCTTCACGAGTCTGGCAATAAAAATACCGACAAACAGAATGATCCCTGCCGCAAACACATTAGGTAAGAATGCAAGGAAGGTTTGTACCATATTTGTGATTGGCTGCGAAACAGCTTCCATGTTTAGTGCATCCAATACACTTGGAAGGAACAAAATAAAGACGAGGAAATAAACAATTTTTGAAATATACTTGAGAGTTTCTTCGCCTTTCTCTTCATTTTCAATTACGCGTGTTTTTGCAAGCCCTCGGGCTGCACCCATTTTTACAAGACCTTTTGCAATGACATTTTTAGCCAGTGTCGCTACACCCCATGCTAAAAGCAGTAAAAGAAGCGCAATAATCAGATTTGGGATAAGCGATATTAAATCACTAAGCATCGCTTGGAATTGATCTCCTATGTTATCCATAAATTTATCTCCTCCTTATAATAAAGTTACAAAGTCCATTTCCACTAAAGAGAAGAGATAAACTTGGTTTCTTGAAGACATGCCTTGCTAAGCGTCTGTTTCTTCCTTATATATCCAGATAAACTGCCCTTTCAGTACCTATAACGCCCAGTATTAAAGGATTTGATTTGTAAATGTTGAAAATTGTGGTATTTTTACTTAAAAACTAAAAAAGAAAACTTGAGAAAAGTAATTAAGTCTGGTCCTTTTTGGAAACTTCGAATTTAAAGCATAAACGTGTTTTACAGGAGGGCAATTTTCTTTGCATTAAAAAAACCAGGCAGTTTAGAGCCGCCTGGCCAATCAGCCAACAGTTATTAATCTAATTCAAACTCAACCTTCTCGCCTGTTTCCTCATTGACTATTTCAAGAGAATCAAGCGTGAAGGGAGCTGCGCTCAACTTCAGAGCCTCAAAAAACGTATCCAGCTTTTCGTCACTTACTTCTTCTTCATCTCTGTCGAGTATATAAGAAACTCTGGCAGTGTCTCCTGGTATACGGACACTTTTAATTTCCACTTCCGGCGGGATAGCTGAATCGTACCAGTCTGCGTCTTCACTGGTTGTTTTCATTTTTTCCACTGTTTGTTCAAAGGTCAATGGATTTCCACTATCATTGTCCTCTATTTGCTCGCCAGCCGCTATTCCACTGATAAGGTAAAAGTCTTCTTCCCCTTCAATAAGATAATAGCCTCTGTTATGAGAAGAAACGGGGATCGATTCAACTTCTCCGTGCTGGCCATAAATAATTCCCGGTTCCCCTTCTGCTTCAAAACTTACTTGATTAAAGCCATAAACCGTAAATAGTTCCTGGAACAGATCATTTAAAAAATGGCTTTCGGCACTCGTTAAAGACTCAAGAGCAGCTTCATCTGCGAAATTGAGAACGACGGTGTCGCCTTCTGCAGAAATATCGGCTAGATTATCCATATACTGGCCAGATGTCAAATCACTTTCCTGAAGAGAATGCTTAACTGCCTCTTCTATACCTGCTTCACTATTTAACGCACTTTCTACAAGTACAACATATTCGGAAACAGAGTCTTCATTTTCCACTGTGTAGATCGTTGCTACATAAACCGGTGCGGGCTGCTCAGCATCCGGAGATGTATCACTTTCATTATTTTCCTCATAAGAGGAGTTGTGTTCCTCTGCTTCTTCACCTGTTTCTTCCTCGGTTTCATTCAGGCTGTTATTAGAGGCTGATTCCTCATCAGGTGGATTCTCTTCAGGAAATCCCTCTTCTTCATTCCGTTCATTTTCTTCATTATCATTATATATGGCTGTATTTATCATGTTTTGTTCAGCTGCTTCATCTGAAGAAAATTGCTGGTCACCATTATCAAACAGAGGAGGAACGATTAATAATAGCAGGAACATCGCTGCAGCGGCTGCCAGTGATGGAACGATCCAAGGTCTTTTTTTACGGGGCGAATAACGTGAAGGGAGTTCCTTTTTTGATTTTTTTTCAATTGCTTGAAATAAATCATCTTTTGACTGATGATCTTTGACGGGAGGAAGCTTCGATAACGTCTTTTCTATTTCTTTTTCATCCCATTTATTGTTCATTTGCTTGCCTCCTTTTCAGATAATCCTCTTCAGCCTTTTCAAGATGCTTCTTAAGTGTTTTTATCGCCCGGTGCTGCGTCGTCTTCACCTTACTTTCAGTCCACCCGAGTATTTCTGCCGTCTCTGAAATAGATAAAGACTGAACAAATCTCAAAAGGACCACTTGCTGCTGGTCCTCACTGCACTTTTCCAGCATGCGGTATACTTGCTGAACTTCATCTTTTTGCACAATGATTTCTTCAGGAAGAGGGGCTCTGTCTTCAACTTCAAATTCCCTCTCCGTCCACTCGTATTCTTTTCCGTCTGATTTTCGTTTTTTTCGTGTCTGTTTCCTTATCCAGTCTATAGCTACATGTTTTGCTACTGAGTAAAGCCAAGTTTTTTCGCTGCTTTTACCCTCAAATGTTTCATATGAATTTAATACTTTAATATATACTTCCTGAACCAGCTCTTCGGCTGTTTCACGGCTGCGCACAAGATAAAAAAGATACTGGAAAAGCTGATGGTGGTATGTTTCATACAACCGTTCAAACTCCTCTCTCACGTCATTCCCTCCCTGGCTATTGTCTTTGTCGTCATTAACAAACGAAGCGTTACAAACTATTTATTCTTTAGTAAAAGATGACGACAATGAACAAGTTATCTGGCCAACGCCCAAATCCAAAATATGGCTCCGCCTACAAAGGCATATATTAATAAAAGCACTGCTACCTGCCAGTTTTTTAGTTTCATATTTTTCACCAACCCTTTTTCTATTGTTCCCGCTTCACATTATATAGAAGAAAGAAACAGTTAGCCACTGGGAAGTTGGACCGGGAGTGCGCAAGACCGGTTTTTCACCTTCAAACTATGAGAAGAAATTTACCCATAATAAAAACTGCTGCTCATTTAAAAACATGAACAACAGCTGAATTAACCCTTTTAAGTATTCACTTTCTGCTTCTTAGGCACAATATCGAATATTTTACCGCTTTCAAATAAGGAAATAACATCGTTAATCCATCCATAGTACGCTTCAGCTTCAGTTAATCTATTTAAATCCCTGGTCACCTTCTCCTTAATCTCATCGCAGGAAGTTGTTTCTCCAAGCTCGTGAAGCATGCTTTTCGTTTCTTTAATCGCTGTTACATTTTTTTCAGTCGCGTTTCTCCATCTCGTAATAAATACTGTCGAGAAAGATTTATACCAGTCCTCTTCTGTCTTGTATAAATCTTTCCGTACCCCCTTCTCCCATACTTGCTCGACCATATTGGCTTCGTATAAAGCTCGAATCCCGGTACTCATACTCGTCTTACTCATTCCCAGTGATTCGCTCATCTCATCCAGCGTCATAGGTTTATCAGAGAAAAAAACAGTCCCGTAAAGCCGTCCAACCGAGGGGCTAATACCATATAAATGAACGTTCTTAGCGATTTCCGAGATAAAACGATGGCGCGCTTTTTCTAATTTATTTAAATCTGCGTCTAAATCCCCATTCGATTCCATCGTCTGCCTCCTTTGCTTTTTTTCTTCATATATGATGTTAACAAAACGACTTTAGTAAAAGAAAGTAGCGTCCTGCCTATCATACATAAGTAAAACAGAGTATTTAGCAGATGTACTTCAGTAAACTCTGTACAGTTTTTTCTGTACGAACTTTTACTACAAAATTCGACATATACGCCGTTTGCTCTTACTTGGGCGAACGGTTATAGTAATAAAGGTCGACAAATCCCATAATCATTCACATTTTGAAACAAAGTCCCACATTTTAACAATTATAAAAGCAGAGGTGTATAACCGTGGCTAAAATTAAAGTTGAGGGTTTAACCAAGATATTCGGCAAAAAACCGAAACAAGGTCTCAAGCTCTTAAAGGAAGGAAAAACCAAGGACGAGATTCTGAAGGAAACAGGTTTAACAGTTGGGGTAAACCAGGCATCCTTTGAAGTTAAGGATGCCGAGGTTTTTGTAATTATGGGTCTCTCCGGAAGCGGGAAGTCCACACTTGTCCGTTTACTGAACAGACTCATTGACCCTACCGACGGAAAAGTCTGGATTGACAACGAAGATCTCGCCCAAATGAATGAAAAAGAATTAAGGAAAGTACGCAGGGAAAAAATGAGTATGGTTTTCCAGAAATTCGGTTTATTCCCTTTCCGTACCATTCTCTCCAATGTTGAATATGGGCTGGAAGTGCAGGGTGTAGATGAAAAAACACGCCGCGAAAAAGCTATTCAATCATTAGAGTTGGTAGGTCTGAAAGGCTATGAAAACCAATATCCGGATCAGTTATCCGGAGGAATGCAGCAGCGTGTCGGGTTAGCAAGAGCACTTGCCAATGACCCAAGTGTTCTTTTAATGGATGAAGCTTTTTCAGCTTTAGACCCGTTAATCAGAAAAGATATGCAGGATGAACTTCTTGAACTGCAGGAAAAAATGCAGAAAACGATTATCTTTATCACGCACGATCTGGATGAAGCTTTACGTATAGGCGACCGGATAACCATTATGAAAGACGGTGCAGTCGTTCAGGTCGGGACGCCTGAAGAAATTCTTACAAATCCGGCAAACGAATACGTTGAACGGTTTGTTGAAGACGTTGACCGCTCGAAAGTGTTCACAGCCGGAAACATTATGGTTCGCCCGGAAATGATAACTATTGAGAAAGACGGTCCGCGTGTGGCTTTACAAAGAATGAAAGATGCAGGGATTTCCAGTGTTTATGTTGTTAAACGAAATAAAGAACTGGTGGGAATTGTGCACGCTAATGAGGTCTCAAAAGCCGTAAAAGAAAATGCTGCTGACCTTAAGCCGCTTGTGCAAAAAGATGTGCCGACAGTTCATACAGATACACCAATGCATGATTTGTTTGATACTGTTTCCAATTCCCCTGTTCCGATAGCCGTATTAGACGACGACAACCGTCTTAAAGGTATTATTATCCGAAGTGCAGTACTGTCTGCATTAAGCGGAAACGAGGTGAATGGGAATGCCTGAATGGTATGAATCAATTTATGCGTGGTTTGAAAGTTTGTTAAATTTTGTACCTAGAATTCCATTAGGGTCCTGGGTTGAAAGTTTTGTAGATTGGCTGAAGAATGCCCAGTTTCTTTTCGACGGTGTAAGAGGTCTCATTGCATTTATTGCTTCAGATGTGTTTTTGAATTTTTTCCAGCTCATCCCGCCGATAATATTTATTTTAGTATTAACAGGGCTTTCTTATTTACTTGTTAGAAAGCAGAAGTCTTACGGCCTGCCCGCTTTAGTATTTTTCGGACTTTTGTTAATCGAAAGTGTGGATTATTGGGACGACCTTTTGTTAACTTTATCACTTGTTTTAACCGCTACTCTTATATCTGTTTTATTAGGTGTTCCTATTGGAATCTGGATGGCTAGAAACAATTTAGTTCAGAAAATAGTCACTCCGATATTGGACTTCATGCAGACCATGCCGGCCTTTGTTTATCTAATTCCGGCGGTAGCTTTCTTCAGTATCGGTATTGTGCCAGGGGTGGTAGCATCCGTTATTTTCGCTATGCCTCCGACTGTGCGTTTAACTAACCTGGGAATACGCCAGGTGCCGACTGAAATGATTGAAGCATCTGATGCTTTCGGTTCTACACCGAAGCAGAAACTCTATAAAGTCCAGCTGCCGATGGCGAAAGTCACCATTATGGCCGGGATCAACCAGACAATTATGCTTGCTTTATCAATGGTTGTTATCGCCGCTATGATCGGTACAGACGGTATCGGACGCCAGGTTTACTATGCAGTTGGCCGAAACGATATAGCTATGGGATTTGAAGCAGGTATTTGTCTTGTTATTCTGGCTATTATTTTAGACAGGCTTACTCAAGCGCTGAATCCTGCTAAGAAATAATTTAACTGGTTTTATTAGGCGCTGTTGAATAGTAGAGGTGAGGTGTATGCCTCACCTCGGTGATAAAGCTGCAATGCTCTTCAACATTGCCTGGTATATAAAAAAGGTTTATCAAATTTTAAAAAGGCTCTGCTAAAGATGAATATTTATTTTAAAATCAGCAAAATTTAACAGAGCCTGGAAAAAAGAAAAGGAGAGGGTCAAATTGAAACTACGTCAATTAGGTATCGCAGCAGGTATGTCAATGGCACTTGTTGCGGCAGGATGCGGAACAGACAATGAAGAAAATAACGCACCTGCAAATGATAACAACGATGTGAATAACAATGCAGGTAACAACAATGAAACAGAAGACAATGCAGGTGCAAATGCTGGTGAAGAACTGGATTACACCATTACAGGTATTGATGCAGGGGCTGGAATTATGTCTGCCGCTGAAGAAGCTTTAGAAGTTTACGATCTGGAAGACTGGACTGTACAAGCAAGTTCAGACGCGGCTATGACTCAGGCACTCGGTGACGCTTACGAAAATGAGGAACCGATTGTTGTCACAGGCTGGACTCCTCACTGGAAGTTCGCTGCTTATGACCTGAAATATCTCGAAGATCCTGAGGGTGTATTCGGTGATGCCGAAGATATTAAAACTTTTGTGCGTGAAGGTCTGGAAGACGACATGCCTGAAGCTTACACTGTGCTTGAAAACTTCCAATGGTCTGAAGAAGACATGGGAGAAATTATGATGGACGTCAACGAAGGTGCAGATGAAAGAGAAGCTGCCCGTGAATGGATTGACAATAATGAAGATCTTGTCAGTGAATGGACTGATGGAGTAGATTCAGTAGATGGTGAAGCCATCGAACTCGTATTTGTCGCTTGGGATTCTGAAATCGCGTCTACCAATATGATCGGTCTCGTACTTGAAGACATCGGGTATGATGTCTCTCTCACTCCTCTTGAAGCGACTTATATGTTCCAGGCAGTGGCAGAAGGGGAGGCAGATGCCATGGTAGCAGCATGGCTGCCTCATACTCATGACCACCTTCTTGAACAATACGGTGATACAATGGTGGATCTTGGAGTTAACCTTGAAGGAGCCAGAGTAGGGCTTGTAGTACCTGAATATATGGATATCGATTCTATTGAAGATCTCCAATAATATTATCTTTTAAGATGTCCCCTGAGTACTGACAATGCACTCAGGGGACATTTTTTTATTACGCCTTCGGACACCTGGCAGCCTTCCGCGTACAGCTGGTTTATTTATTTAAGCATCTCCCTTTTCCCATCTTTGTAAATCGTTTACAATATAACTGAGTCAAAATTTAATAGCTTTTAAGACTAGGGGTGTTTATTGAAATAAACTGAGAAAAAGGTAGACTCCTTTTACCCTCGAACCTGATCTGGCTTATACCAGCGTAGGGAAGTCGATGCAACGAATAAACAAATTGATTGCAGCCGTATTCCATATGCTCCGGAATGCGGCTTTTTTATTTTTCGCAGCTTATATACAACTTTTATTCCCCCAGGTTTTCTTAATTCAAGCTATTACAGGAAGGTGGGAAAGTTTTGAAAGAATTCAGTTTATACGCCATTACCGGTGAAGAATTCCATCCGGGTAAAAATGTGGTGGATGTTATGGAAGAAGCAATTATCGGAGGCGCTGACATTATTCAGCTCAGGGATAAAACGGGCAGTAAACGTGAAGTGCTGGAGAAAGCACAAGCTTTAAGGGAACTTACCCTCAAGCACAACGTGATATTTATTGTAAATGATCATATTGACGTGGCTATGGCAGTTCATGCAGACGGTATCCATCTGGGCCAGGATGATCTCCCTTTAACTGAAGCGCGGAAAATCACAGGTAAGGACATGATCATCGGCATCTCCACTCATCACATCGATGAAGCAAAAGCCGCCGAAAAAGAAGGGGCTGATTATATAGGAGCAGGACCTGTTTTCGCCACTAATAGCAAGGCAGACGTGACCTCTCCTGTGACTACCGATTATATTAAGCAGGTAAAAGCAGAAATTTCTATCCCCTTTGTAGCGATAGGCGGAATAAAACGTCATAACGTCAATGAGGTGCTTGAGGCCGGAGCAGAACGCATTTGCATGATCAGCGAAATATCAGGAGCTAAGGACGTTCGCAGTGTCTGCATGGAGCTTCGCGCCAAACTTGAAGGAGGTAACTAATGAACTTAACGATTAATGGAGAACAGCATGAAATTAATGTTCAGACAGTTAAAGATGTCGTCTCCCACTTTAAATTGAAACCAAACCTTATTATTACCGAAGTAGATGGTGAAATTGTCGATCAGGAAGCATGGAACCGCACTGCTTTGCAGGATGGTTCCAGGATTGAAATCGTTGAATTTATTGGAGGAGGATAACAGATGGCACAACAATTAACAATTGCAGGAAAACAGCTCTCTTCCCGTTTTTTTCTCGGGACCGGACGCTATCCTAATCCATATGTACAAAATGAAGCCATTCGGGCTTCGGAAGCAGAAGTGCTTACCTTTGCCATCCGAAGAGTTAACTTGGAAACACCAGGGGAAGACGCGATTTTACAGCATCTGGACGATAATCATTCATTCACCTATCTTCCAAACACATCTGGTGCTAAAACAGCTGAAGAAGCTGTAAGAATAGCAAGGCTTGCCAAAGCGTCAGGTCTCAGCGACTGGATTAAAGTTGAAATCAGCGCTGATGAAAAAACGCTGCTCCCTGATCCGGTAGAAACGCTGAAAGCTACCGAAATCCTTGCTTCGGAAGGTTTTACTGTTCTCCCTTATACTTCTGATGACCCTGTATTGTGTAAAAGACTTGAAGAAGCAGGGGCAGCTGCTGTTATGCCTGGAGGCTCGCCTATAGGCACAGGACTTGGAATATTAAATCCGTATAATTTGTCCTTAATTACCGAACAGGCTGCTGTCCCTGTAATCGTGGATGCCGGTCTCGGTTCTGCTATGGATGTTATACAAGCCATGGAATTAGGGGTAGACGGTGTGTTAATGAATACACCGGTAGCTAAAGCGAAAGATCCAGTGAAGATGGCTTTGGCCATGAAACATGCGATCAACGCAGGCAGACTGTCATATGAAGCAGGAAGAATACCAAAGAAAAGATACGCCACTGCTTCAAGCGGTCTTCCTTCTTTTATTTCTTATTAAGCAGACAGGTGGTGACCGGTTTTGAAAGAGAAAATTTTGATTTTGGGCGGGGGCGTCATCGGCCTGGCTACAGCCTTTTCATTAAGCCGGCGGGATTACGACGTCACAGTTCTCGAGAAAAACCAATGCGGAGGACAGGCGTCCGGGGCTGCTGCAGGAATGCTTGCTCCGTTTTCTGAAATTAGTGAAGATCCAGACCCTTTTTTCTTATTTTGCCTCGATAGCCTGCGTATGTTTAAAAAATGGCAGCAGGATGTAAAAGAGACGTCAGGCATGGATTTTGAGTATACAGAAAGCGGAAGTATACATGCTGTTTATCATGAATCAGACACCCTTCCGTTGGAATCAAGGATTGCCTGGCAGAAAAAATTCGGTTCTCAGGCTGAAATTATTGAAGGAACACAACTAACATCCCTTGAGCCAAACCTGTCAGACGAGGTCATTGCCGGGATATATTCAGATGAAGAAAGTCACGTATTCGCCCCGGACTATGTAAAAGCTTTAAAGACAGCCTGCGAAAAAAATGGCGTAAGTATTGTTGATAACCTGAAAAAGGTGCGTATAAAAAAGTGGGAATCAGCGCCGGTGCTGGAGGCCGAGTCTGGCCGGACTTTTACAGGGGATACCCTCGTTGTCTGCTCAGGTGCCTGGAGCGGGGAATTGGAAACAGTTTTTAATATCCGTATACCGGTTTATCCGATACGCGGGCAAATTTGTGCTTATGATAAAGGGGATGAAACAGTTAATCATATTATAACCACCAGCCAGGGCTATCTTGTTCCAAAGTCGAATGGCACACTTATTAACGGAGCTTCAGAAGATATAGCCGGGTTTAATACAGAAGTGACTGACAAAGGGATTTCGCGGCTGGTTAACTGGAACAGCCGTATCCTGCCTTTTTTAAAAGAAAAAAGCCCTTTTCATACCTGGGCTGGCCTCCGTCCAGCTACCCAGGACGGCTTTCCTTTAATAGGCCCTCTTAAAGATCATCCGCATATCATTTTTGCTGCCGGCCATTACAGAAACGGAATTTTATTAAGTCCTGTCACTGGAGAAACAGTAGCTGACTATATCTCCGGAAAGCAGATAGATGACCATTACCGAACGGCCTTTCAACCGGAAAGGTTTACGTGATCAAGGTTCTATAAAAAGGACAAGCATTATTTTTCGGCCCACTCGGATGCTTTGATGCCATCCGAGCGGGCCTTAATTTCGATATCACTTGCTCAACTGCATATTCTTTTCCCGAATAAGGTCTTCCTTCCGAAAGCGTGGAAGCCTTTAATCAGAACGATTACCTAAAAAAGTTAATCCAGAAACGACACCTGGATAGAACCGTTTGTTCCTTTCGCCTGTAGATGATAGGTCGCGGCGCCTATAGCAGCTGACCCTTCTTTCCGTTCTGTTTTATCCGTCCATTCTACATCTCCGCCTACGTTACCGTTTGTCGTTTTGGCGTCAATTGATAAATCGCTGTCTCTTGGAATAAGAACCGTAATATTTCCATTAGTAGTTTTGATGTCCCAGTTTCCACCAATTTTTTCGCTTTCCGCATCTACCGTGCCGTTTGTTGTTTTTAATTTAACGCTTTTCATCACATTTGTAGCGGACATCCGCCCGTTAGTTGTTGCAGCATCTGCGTCCCCTGAAATATTTCTCAGAGAAACGAGACCGTTAGTATTTACGACTTCAACATTTCCTTTTATCTCTTCGGCCTGCACCCTGCCATTGGTTGTCCGGACTGCCAGATCATCTAACAGATGGCCGGCATCAACTGAGCCATTGGTGACAGCCACCTCCAGCTTTCTGTCTTCCGGCACGTAAACTATAAAATCTGCAATTATCTGATCCGTCTGGAAAAACCAGAATGAGCCGGGCTTTTCAACAGTATAATTGAAACTGCCGCCTTTCATTTCAGCGTTTCTTACTTCCTCAAAAGTTTTTATCACTTCTGCCTCATTTCCATTACCCCGGACAATACCTTCCAGTGTCATAACATTTTCCGACGTTCCCTCTATACGCAGTTTCGCGTTTGGGATTTCAAGAATGATTTCGTTTATATCAGCAGGTATGTCGTATGCTTCTTCCACTTCTGCTTCCGCCCCGTTAACTGTCCATTGGAAAAACGGAATACCCTGTGCTAAACCAGATCCTGACCATTGGGTGTTCTGGATACTTCCACTAACAACCATCGCCATAATGATAATGACGAGAGCTCCTTTATCAAAGGAAATGGTCTCTCCATCCTCCCTGTTGCGATAAAAAAATATGACTTCGATAAGGAGGGCGACTAAAATAATCGGCCACACATAACCAAAAGCTTCCATTAAGGAAATACCAGTCAGCTGCTGAGCCAGAAATATACCTCCAGTCAGTATAAACAAAAGACCTAATGTCCTGCGGCCAAGCTTTTTCATAATTAGCCCTCCTCGTATATTGTTCTTTAATTCTATTTTATACGATTTTACGGTTTGAAAGTATGGTCCTGGGAAATATATTTCGTACGTCTTAAGGCGTACAATTATAAAAATTAATAGTCCCAGAATCGTCCTTGCAGCTGTTCTTTTCTCATAAATGACAATATTTCTTCGAAAAGTTGTAACATCTGTTTACTTATAACGACTAATCAGTTGAATTATACATACAAAAAGAAGGGGACTGGATGATGAAACATTTAAAAATGATTGTATTAAGTTTGTCCTTATTGCTGGTTTTAGCAGCCTGCGGACAAAATGAGAACGTAGTTGAAGAAGAAAATGGTAATGACACAGAGAATTCAGGACTGGAATCAAACGAAACAGAAGTAGAAGAGACCGATGAAAATGACGCTGCAGAAACAAATAATGAAGAAAATGAAAATAACCTTGCCGGTAATAATAATAATGATAATGCTGATAACGACAATGAAAATAACATCACTTCAAACGAAGCTAATGAAGAAACTGCTGAGGAAGGAGCAGGTAATGCAGGCAATATGAACGAGGATATTAACGAAGAAGCCAATGAAGAAGGAGCAGCTGAAGACGAAGACGGAGTCGTGGATCCGGTGACACTTTACTTTTCCGACGACCAGCTGTTAAATACTTACCGGGAAAAAACTGATCTTTCAGTCAGCGCGGATGAGCATGGAGCTATGGAAGCCATGGACTTATGGACAGCAGGTCCGTCACATGACGACTTGTATACTTTATTACCTGAGGGCACTGCCGTTGAACATATTAATTTTCAGGGTGATACAGCCCATATTTCTTTTTCTGAAGAGATTACAGAAGCAAACCTCGGTTCAAGCGGTGAATTAATGCTTATTGAACAAATTGCTATGATGATGGAGCAATTTGGTTATGATCAGACTAAAATCCTTATTTCAGGAGAAGAAGTAGACGACTTTCTTGGTCATGCCGACCTCACCGAACCTGTCTCAGCAGGAAACCCTGAAGACTTCGAGTGGATTGAATAATATAAGAAGAGGCCGGGACAAAAGAATAGTAATAATAAAGAAAGGCGAACTAATCTTATGATTTTTGTTCGGCTTTTCGCTTTTGTACTTAATATGATAAATAGTAATGGCAGTGATATCAGTCCGCCAGGCGGACGCTTGCCCAGGGGCTTGTCTTCAGCTAAATTCAACTCAGCCGGTAGCTTCGTTGAATTGGATCTTCAGACTGCACTTCATCCCTGTGGCGTCGCCGCCTTCTGTCCTTCAATCAAAAAAAACTAAAAAATGATGAGGTTCAAAAATCACGAGACGCCTGCAGGAAAAGCATCTTCTGAAGATCCCGCATGCGATCTTTGCCGAGGAGCTGAAGAGATGCCTGCGGCAAGCGAGTGCATTTATGAACCTTCATCTCATGTTATGGTCTATTGTGAATTCATTCTTCGGTTATCCTGGATTTAATTTAGTTTTGTCCCAGCCTCTTCTTAATTGGCTGGATTTCCTATTTTTTCAAATAATAAAAAAAGTGCAACTCAAGCGTCTGTCGATTATAATTAAGGTGCATTTAAAACACTGGGAGGAATGTTCAATGTTAGAAAGCACCCCGCGAACTGTGATGCACTGTTATCCTGGATTAATTGCCCTCGTCACAGCTAAAAATGATGAAACACAAAATATTATGGCTGCAGGCTGGCACTCATACATATCGTATGACCCGCCTATTTATGGGGTAGCTGTTGCAAAAGAGCGTTTTACACATCATCTCATTAAAGAAAGCGGCAACTTTGCCATTAACTTTGTCCCTGCGGAATACGCTCATTTTATTGAAGCATCAGGTAAAAAGTCCGGTTCTGACGGAGATAAATTTACTAAGCTGATGGCAAAGTGGAAAAAAGGCGAAGCTACCGGGGCGCCAATTCTGGAAAACGCCTATGTAGCCTATGAGTGTGAAGTAATGGATATAAATACTTACGGAGATCACGACTGGATAGTTGGAAAGATCACATTGTTTCATCAGGACAAAGAAAGGTTTGAGGAGAATGGCTTGCCTGACTTTAGCAAACTACAGCTCCCTTTGTTCCTGGGCCAGTCCAAATACTTAATTGCCGACAAAGCAACGACTATGAAAGAGATCCATTTGGATAAATAAATTATAAAAAAATCTGTTGTGCTTATGGTCACAACAGATTTCTTTTATTTTTTATAAGACGTAAGCTGTTAAACGTTACAAGAAGCGTGGCTCCCATGTCTGCAAGAATCGCAATCCATAAGGTAAGCAGCCCAAATGGGACAAGTAATAGGGCCATCACTTTTAAACCAATCGAAAAAGCAATATTCTGTTTAATAATTTTAAGTGTCTTCCTGCTTAAATATACTAAATAAGGCAGTTTATGAAGTTCATCTCCCATAAGTGCAATATCTGCTGTTTCCAGGGCGGTATCAGTCCCGCCGCCCCCCATAGCTATGCCGAGATCGGCCTGAGCCATTGCCGGCGCGTCATTTATGCCGTCCCCTACCATGGCTACTATTTTTCCCTCTTCTTTCAATTCCTTAATTTTGTTTAATTTCTCTTCAGGTAAAAGCCCTGCCTCCACTTTTGTAACTCCCGCTTTTTTTCCAACTGCTTCTGCAGTGAACGGCTGGTCTCCTGTAAGCATTATGATCTGCTTTATGCCAAGCTGCTTTAATTTTTTTAAGGAATCTCCGGCTTCTTTCCGGACATCATCCCGTAATGCTACCAGACCGAGTAACCGGCCCGGCTTTCCTGCCAGGATGACCGTCTTCCCCTGTTTTTCCAGATCTTCCACCTGGTTTTTCACAGCGGGTGAAAAAATGTCCTGGTAATACTTATCAACATATGAAGGGTTACTAAGATAAATAAACTCTCCGTTAACTTTAGCTGATACGCCTCTCCCAGCGATGGCTTCCGCTTCGCTGACCTCACAGCCAATTCCTTCACAGCCTGACGACGCCGCATACGCTGCAAGGGTTTTAGCCAAAGGGTGTGTCGAGTGTTTTTCAAGGCTGTAAATATAATTCAGCAAATCAGAACGGGAGACGGGATTAAAAGGGATCACATCAGTAACTTCAGGAAATCCTTTTGTCAGTGTCCCTGTCTTATCAAATGCGAGGCTGTTTATTCGTCCCGCCTCTTCTAAATACACTCCGCCTTTAATAAGGACGCCTTGTCTGGCACTATTCCCAATCGCCGTTACGATCGCCACAGGGGTCGAAATAACCAGCGCACACGGGCAGCCAACCACAAGAGTAGCCAGCCCTAAATATATCCACTGCTCCCATGGAGCACCTGCCAGAAGAGGAGGCCCGGTCATTACCATAAAAGCAAGGAGCATAATGACCGGGGTGTAATAAGCCGCAAACCGGTCTATAAACTGCTGTGCCGGAGCTTTCTCCCCTTGCGCTTCTTCTACCAGATGAATGATTTTAGCAAGGGTGGTATCTTTCACCAGTTTAGTTACTTCAGCCGTCAGCACCCCTTCTTTATTTAACGTCCCGGCAAATAAACTGTCACCTTGCTCTTTGCCTGCGGGGATGCTTTCACCTGTAATAGCAGCTTCATTAACTGTAGAATAACCATCAGTAACTACTCCGTCCAACGGTATTTTTTCTCCCGGACGAATGATGATTCTTTCCCCTACGCCGACATCCTCCACAGGCACAGATACTTCGCTCCCATGACGGATAACTATAGCTTCTTTAGGGCTCTTATGAATGAGAGAGCGGATCGATCGTCTCGCTCTGTCCATTGAATAACTTTCGAGGGCTTCACTGATTGCGAAGAGGACGACTACAAGTGCTCCCTCTCCCCACTCGCCAATAATTGCAGCCCCAATAATAGCGATTGTCATTAAGGTTTTCATATCAAAAATTAACCGGGTTAGATTTTTAAAACCCTGCCAAAACATAGCGTAACCGCCGATAACCATACTTGATAAAAATAATAAGACCGTTAACCCGTGCGATTCACCGTATAATAAGTGACTGATCCAGCCGGCTGTGACGAGTAAAGCGGCTGCCCCTACCCTAAGCCACTTTGTTCTTCGCCAGACAGGCAGGTCATCTGATCGTTCATTGCCCTGAAGGACTTTCAAGTTTTCAAACGCCCCTGCTTTTTCAATTTCTGAAACTGTAACTGTCCCTTCAACAGTCAGTTTTTCGGCAGCAAAATTTACTTTAGCCTCCTGAACACCAGGGAGGGCCTCCACATTCTGCTCGAACCGAGCAGCACAGCTTGCTCATGTAAATCCTGAAATTTTGTAAATGTGTTTTTTACTCATTTATTTTGCCTTCTTTCATATGCTCTGACGCCACTTCAATAAGCTCCCGGACATGGTGGTCATCAAGCCTGTAAAAAGCAAGCTTTCCCTCTTTTCTGTATTTAACCAATCCATGTTTCTTTAGTATACGCAAATGATGGGAAGCTGTTGCTACGGAGCTGCCAAGTATATTGGCAACATCGCACACGCAAAGCTCCTCCTCTTTCGACAGCGCATAAGCCGCCTTCAGCCTTGTCTCATCCCCCAGAACTTTAAAAATCAGACTCGTCCCGCGAAGCATGTCTTTATCCATATGTTTTTTTAAACGTGAGACTTTCTCAGGATCATAACAATAGACATCACAAGTATCTTTAGCCATCTTACCGCCTCCTCTGCGGGTATAGTTTATATTCAAACGGTAGTTTGAATATAGTATACTTTATCAGGGGAATATATTCAAATATATATTTGAATGTTCGGGAAAGCAGGGGCTCTGCAGTCTTTTTTCCAAATGTTTTTCAGGCCGCGGGTTTTAAGGTAAAATAGACTCAGATTTAAATGTTGAAGGAGCTAATGAGTATGAACAGACCGGGCCCCTATATAAATAATGTGCTTCTTACTAATAAAAACCCTGTGGTCCAGAGCATTATCGAAAAAAACACCAGTTATTATACCGGGAAATGGCAAAAGTATAAAAATCCCGGTGTATACAGCGGCTGGAACTGGCCCGCTTTTTTCTTTACTCCGTTCTGGCTTGCCTATCGTCATATGTATGTCTGGGTCATGGTTTTTTTCCTGCTCTATTTATCAGGTATAGCCGTGATCGCATTCTTGCCTGCCATGATTTATTACGGGGGAATTCCTGAGTATGTTCTGCCTGTGTGGCAAATGGTCTATCCTGTACTGATCAATGTGTTTTTCGGTTTAAAAGGAAATGCTTTATACGGAAAACGTACAGCAAAACTTGTGCAATGGAAAGAAGGAAAGATTGATAAACCTATGGCACCTTTGTTTACTAAAACGGGAGGCTCCTGGCTGAGCGCTTTTGTTACCCCGGCAATCGTATGGCTTCTCCTGTTTGTGCCGTATCAGACAGTAGATTCCTGGGTTTACAACCCGCCTTTGGAATATGGGGTTTACGTCTATTCAGACGACAAACCTTCCCCCCAAGGTGTTTTGGATGTTAAAAGAACTCCGTCATTTGAAAAATACTCTGCCAGAATTAATTTCCTGTATTACGGGGACGAACCTGTAGATAACCGCCGTTTCGATGTGCTGCTTTTTTATAAAGAAGAGGAGGATAACAGCTGGACATTGGAGCGGGAACGGACGTATACCTTTTTCACTTCTGACCGTGTCTCCCTCGATTTGATTGATGCTGAAGATCCTGCTGCCAAAACAGGAAAGTACCGCCTTGAAATCCATATAGACGGCAGCCTGGAAGCTGAGGAGGAGTTTACAATTACTCCTCCCCAGTAAATACGGGTTAAGTATTTGGCAGCGGCACATGAAAGCATGGATGCTTATTTGGAATGATGGTCTTTTTGCCTTTTCATCTGTCCTGCACACCGCTCGGGCATCTTCGGGCCCGGCCCATATGCTCTTAGGCTGACAAATCTAAATGGCTAAAAACCTCCTACTACTTGATTCATTTTATTAACTGACTTTTGTTCCGTTGGGTACTTCTTCATCCACATTTAACAGCACAACATCACCTTTTTCGGGCACTCCGCCCATGACCAGTACTTCCGAAGAGTACCCGGCTATTTTCATTGGGGGAAAATTAACCACGGCCATGACCTGACGCCCCATCAGGTCTTTTGGCTCGTAACGTTTTGTTATTTGAGCGCTAGACTGTTTTATTCCAATCTCTTCTCCGAAGTCTACTTTTAATTTAATAGCAGGGATTCTTGCTTCCGGAAAAGGCTCAGCTTCTACAACTGTGCCAATTCTCATATCAATTTTTTGAAAATCATCAATTGTCGCCATGACGTCACCTCATTTAATTTTTTTACTACCTTATTCTCCGGCCAACCTTTCACGTTTAAAGAAGCACTTCAACAAGCACCTCCTCCATGATATTAATAATTAATTCTCCCCGCCGATAGGCTTTTACCCTATGGTCTACCAGCTAAAAAATAGAGCAAACTTTATCTTGGCTGCATGTTACGGGCACGGCTCTCATTAACTATATTTCTTCCAGTGCCCGCTCTTTAATTATTTCTTTTAAGACGCTCTATTTCCTTTAGATTTGTTTATATGGTTTCATATATCAGTCTTTCTTTAGCGCCCTGTTTATAACCAATATCTTAATTATTGATGGTTATTCCACGAATTGTTTCATGCTATAGACAAACGGGGTAAATATATTTATCATGACAAGTGGTATTCTTTTTATAGCCAGTAATTAACAATACGGGAGGAGGGCCATCCGCTTCGGATGCCATCACTATGAAAAACTACGAATATGAAACGAAAAAACCTAATATCGTATTTTATATTTCAGCTCCATTAGTTGCCCTGTTTGTACTGTGGGGCGCGGTAGGACCAGCATCTTTAGCTGCAGTCTCAGAAAGGGCTTTAGCTTTTACTTTAGACAACTTCGGCTGGTTTTACATGCTTTCTACTGCCTTTTTTATTGCATTTGTACTCTTTTTAGCTGTCAGCCCTTTCGGAAAACTAAAACTTGGCAAGCCACACGAAAAACCTGAATATAAGTTCTACACATGGCTCGGAATGCTTTTTTCCGCAGGAATTGGTGTAGGTTTTATCTTTTGGGGAGTCGCGGAACCTGTCCTGTATTTCTTTGATCCCCATCCGGATTATGTGGGTGCCCCTGATGGCGTAAGAGCTGCTGCAGGGCTTCGTTACGGCGTTTTCCATTGGGCAATGCACCCTTGGGCAATTTTCTCATTAGTCGCTCTTACATTAGCATATGTCCAGTTTCGAAAAGACCAGCCAGCCTTAATCAGTTCAGCTTTTCAGCCGATTTTGGGTGATAAAGCATACGGGCCGTTCGGAAAAGGGATCGACACTTTAGCCGTCCTTGCGACATCCACAGGGGTTGCTACGACATTTGGTCTTAGTGCCTTGCAAATCTCCGGCGGCTTTTCTTACTTAATTGACGGCGTTCCGAATAACTGGGGAACACAGCTGACTATTATTTCTATTATTACTGTTTTATTTATTTTCTCCGCAGCCTCAGGCGTTAATAAAGGAATTAAGATCTTAAGTACGATTAACCTTTCTATAGGAACTGTTTTACTGCTTTTTGTTATTATAGCTGGGCCAACATTGTTAATCGCTCAGAACTTTGTAACCACAATAGGCGATTATATGACGAATGTTGTTCAGATGAGTTTTGATTTAAATCCCTTCGGAGACGGAGAATGGCTAGGTAACAACACTATTTTCTTTTGGGCGTGGCATATTTCCTGGGCGCCTTTCATGGGCATATTTATTGCCCGTATTTCCAGGGGCCGGACAATCAGGGAGTTTGTAGCGGGTGTACTTATCGTACCGTCTGTGTTAGCCGCCCTTTGGTTTACCGCATTTGGCGGAACTGCCCTGGATATGATTCTTGGAGGGAATGAACAGATCGGAAACCTTGTAATGGAAGACGTGGAAGTTGCCCTGTTTGCTACTTTAGGGAATTTACCGTTTAGTCTAATAATGAGTGTCCTTGCAGTCATACTTATTATCATTTTCTTCATTACGTCTGCCGACTCCGCCTCTTATGTTTTAGGGGCCATGACAAGTGCAGGAAGTCTGAGCCCTAAACTAAGCATTAAAGTCATTTGGGGATTCCTGATTGCAGGTACAGCCAGTGTGCTGTTAATCAGTGGTGGTCTGGAGGGACTGCAGACTGCTTCCATTGTCGCTGCTCTTCCGTTTGCCATCATAATGGTTGTCATGCTTTTTTCCCTGCTTATTATGATGGGAAAAGATTTGCATGCAGAAAAATTACGTTCAACTAAACGGGAACGGAAGAAAGTTAAAGAAGAAGTATACGGCGGCATGAAAGAAAACATTTATGAGGATTTTAAAGAAGAAGCTTACGATGAAATGAAGGATGAAGTTTATAAACAAATGAAGGGCGAAGTCTATGATGACTTTAAAGACAACGCCCAAGACACCATCAAAGGCAAAGTCTACGAGCAAGTAAAAGATGATGTTTATGATGATTTTAAAGAAGAAGCTTACGATGAAATTAAAGACGAAGTTTACGAACAGGTAAAAGATGAAGTTTACGAAGACTTCAAAGAAGAAGCATACAAAGATATAAAAGATGAAGTATATGAACAAGTTAAAGACGAAGTTTATGATGATATTAAGGAAGAAGTGTATGAAGAATTTAAACAAAAAATTTACGAAGATTTACGTGATGACATCGGTGACCAGCTGAAAGGGGACTTAGAAGCCAAAGAAAACAATGAGCCGAAACGAAAGAGAAAGTGGAGAAAGAAATAAGAGTTATTAACCCGTCCTTTAAAAGGGCGGTTTTTTTTAAAATAGTGTCATAAGTGTCATACCTGTTAAAAAAACTGCTATGCTCCCTCCTATGGTCAATGCAGTGTAGAGAGCGGCCTCAGGCCACTTCTTTTTCTGAAGCAGAGCAGAAGTTTCAATACTGAAAGTGGAAAATGTCGTAAATGCACCGAAAAATCCGATACCAACTAGCAGGAAAAGCGGATCATTATAAGCGAGTATAGGCACTTCATTGTAAATAAACCCAAAAAACAGCCCCAGACCTAAAGAGCCTGTTAAATTAACGAAGAGCATGGCAGTTGGGATCTTTTTTTGCGGCATTCTATCTTTAATCCACAGACCGAGCAAGTATCTCCCCACTGCTCCGGCTCCTCCGCCAAGAGCGACCAGAAAAACATTCAAGCCCCCTCACCTGCTTCCCTTTTCTTATGTGCGGCATGCTGGCCTAAAGCCATGCCGGCTATAGCGAGCGTAACCCCGCCTGTCAAAGAAATAATAAGGTACAGGCCTGCCATATATAAAGAACCTCCTTCTGTAAGAAAAACAGTATCCGCGGCAAGCGTGGACATTGTCGTGAAACCTCCGCAGAACCCCACACCAAGTCCCTCTTTTACAAAAGAGGGGACCATTTTCACGAGCACCCAGCCTGTAAGAAAGCCGAGCAACAAACTCCCGGCGAGATTTTCTATTATGGTGCCTAAAGGAAAAAGGAGGGTTATTGTTTGTAAGTTAATCACATACCTCAATAAGGTACCTGCCGCCCCCCCGGCAAAAACAGCTGCTATTACGAGAAGCTTACTCTTCATCTGTATCACCTTATTATAAAAAATTTATGTATAACTTTCACACAGCTTGATCTATTTATAAAATAAGCACAGCAAGGCTGCTCTGCTGACTTTCTATTTTATCAGAATTTGTATGAGGAGACGATCTAAATCGGGAGGCACTTCATGTATTTAAAAAGCTTCCTTAAAGCCCCGAGAGACTGACTAGTGAGGTTCATCACTATTTTCGAGCTGTATCCCCTTTTGGTTATAATGCCTGTTTAGGCACTCATTTGCTGTATGCCTTCTGAGAGGGTTTAATTTTCTGTTTATTATAAAATTAGCAGATTCGGCTCTGACTGAGTGGTTCGTTTCCGCGTAAACACTAAAAAAGGGGTTGTCCCAAAAGTCCGGATTTCGGAACAACCCCATATTTCATACAAACTATTAACCGTCCATTTCTTCTTTCATTTTATCTGAGTAACCGAATAACCATGTAAGTGTGAAAGCCACTCCAATAGCAATAACATTTGTAATCAGGTATAAAATCAGGCTTGGGATTTCATAAATATAAAGAAGCGTTCCCGGTATAACGGTAATTGCCATCCCTGAACCTTGAAGGTTGAAGAGTGCCGCAAAGAAACCGCCGGCTGCCCCTCCGATGAGACCCATAACAAATGGTTTGATATAACGTAAGTTAACACCAAAGATCGCAGGCTCTGTAATCCCTAAAAACGCAGAGATAGAAGAAGGAATTGCCAAGGCCTTTAGCTTACCTGAAGCTGTTTTTAAACCAACAGCAAGCGCTGCACCACCCTGAGCTGCAATACCCGCGGTAATAAGTGCGTTAAACGGGTTTAATCCGTCTTCAGCAAGAAGCTGGATCTCAAACAGGTGGAAAATATGGTGGACACCTGTAATTACGATCAGCTGGTGAAGACCACCGACAATCAGGCCGCTTAATCCTAACGGTAATTCTAGAGCGACAGACGTTCCTGCCATAATGACATTTTCGACAATGGAGAAAATAGGACCGATTAAGAATAACGCACCTGTAATCATGATAAGTAACGTTAAAAATGGTGTAAGAATTAAATCCAGTGATTCCGGTACACGCTGTCTTAGCCATTTTTCCAGTTTAGCTCCAAGGAAACCTGCAATAAATGCTGGTAATACGGAACCCTGATAGCCAATAACCGGTATAAATCCTAAGAAATAAAGCGGATCTGCATCCCCCGCACCTACTGCATAAGCGTTAGGAAGCACCGGGTTAACAAGCATTAAACCGAGGACAATACCAATAACTGGACTTCCTCCAAACACCCTGAACGCCGACCAGGCAATTAATGCCGGTAAAAAAGCAAAGGCTGTATCAGTTAATACTTGAGTATAGAGAATAAAATTCTCCGGGATCGCTTCAGGAGTCGTACCGAATAAAGCGAGAATATCTTCCTGGGTCACAAGACCGCGAAGTCCCATAAACAAACCCGTCGCAACTAAAACAGGAATAATTGGAACAAAGATGTCACCAAACGTACGCAGAAGTCTTTGGAACTTGTTACCCTGCTTTTTCGTTTCCTGCTTTTGTTCTGATTTAGTAGACTCCGGCGCACCGAGAGCAATTACCTGTTCATGAATCCGGTTTACTGTGCCCGTTCCAAAAATCACCTGGAATTGACCAGCGGTATAAAACGCGCCTTTCACTTTATCCAGGTCTTCTACTTTGTTCTGGTCAATTTTTTCTTTGTCTCTAACCATGATACGCAATCTTGTAGCACAATGAGCAACAGAGTCAATGTTCTCTAATCCGCCAACAGCTTCAATGAGTTCTTCTGCTATTTTCCGATTTTCATCTGCCATCATAAAACTCTCCTTTCATTCTTTTACATTATGCCCTGACTGATAAGAGCCATACAATGAGTTCAAATAATGTGTAATCGATTCCATAACGTGTAAAAAATAAGAAAATCGTTATGTAATCGATTCCACCACCTATAATAAACTATCCCTTATTATAAGTCCATAGCTCATCGACAATTTTCTTGTCATTTCTGTGATATTTTTAATGTGCTCAATCATTAACTTTGCTGTTTCTGTTCCCGCTTTTTCATTATAATAATCCACTGTTGACAAAGAAGGAGTGACATATTTCGACAAGTCCGATGCACCTATACCCATTACCGACATTTCTTCCGGAATCTTTATACCTTTTTTCTTTAAAGCTTGCATCGCTCCAATTGCCAGCCTGTCAGTTACGGCAAAAATAGCAGTAGGTGCTTCTTTGGAATCAGCCAGCATAGTTAACATCGCTTTTTCTCCCGATTCAATATCAAATACCCCTTTTTGAACCCACGCCGGGTCGACATTTAACCGCGCTTTTTCCATTGCATCAAAATAGGCTTTTTTCCTTTCGTAGCCTACCGCTCTGTCAGTTTCATCCACACCGATAAAACCAATACGTTTATGGCCGCGTTTAATAAACAGCGAGGTCACATCAAATGCTGCGTGGTAATCATCATATAAAACAGAGGACACTCCTGGCACATCCTGCCCTAGTGCCACAACCGGAACATTAACATCCTTAATGGTTTGAATCAATCTGTCCTCAATATTTGTGGCTACGAGAATAATTCCGTCTACCCGTCTGCTTTGAAGAAGCTTAAAGTGCTCAATTTCTTTGTCTGTGTCTAAATTCGCATTTGCAAGTAGAATATGGTACCCGTGATTGCTTAACTCCCTGTCGATCCCGTCCACTACCCGGCTTGAAGTTTCAGTGCTGATTTTCGGAAGAATAACACCGATTACTTTTGACTTTTTTGTTCTGAGGGACTTTGCCTGTTCACTCGGAACGTAGCCTGTCTCCTTTATAACTTCCAGTACTCTCTTTTTAGCTTTTTCACTGACATAACCGGAATTATTAAGCACCCGTGACACGGTCGTGCGGGAGACCCCTGATAATTTAGCTATATCATTTATCGTTACCAATATGACTCACCTCTCATTTACATATCACTACTACTATGGGTAATTAATCCATTTTTTTCAATAGTTTTAATGTCCTGCTTTTCAAAGGGGCATAAGTGGCTTTTTTCTTAAAAAGGGGGAAATTTACTTACTCAGTTACTAATATAATATAACAGGTAGCCAAAAGATTTCTATTATCAGACCATAACCAGGCCTGCTTTTAGTTTCGTCATTAATTAGTCAGGGAAAGGAGCTGCAAGCAATACCTGTTTTTAAAGTGGTATAATTATTTTAAAAGAGACGTGGTGTTAACAACATACCCGGGAAAAGATAATATGAGACAAGGGAAATTTTTACAGGAGGGATTCAGCACGAGGAAGGAGCGATTGGATGATAAAAACAATTCAGGAGCAGGATGGCTGGGTAAAAGTACAATTAGAAGGTGATATCTATTTTGAAGAGGCTTCCATTATTAGAGAGCAACTGATTAAGTATGCAGAATCGGGCTGTGTTTATTTTGATTTCGATTTTTCAAACGTTACTTCACTGGACAGCAGCGGACTGGGAGTTTTGACAGCTATTTATAAACGGGCAGCCGAGCATAACGGACAAGTTAAAATATCGAATCCTCAAGGACCGGTAAAAGAGATCTTTGAGTTTACTAAACTGGACGGCCTCTTCCGAGTTGAAGAAAATTAAAATGAAAAGTTTTATTTCTCATGCACTCGTATGGAATGTCCACGGAATTATAAAAACCTGCTCCTCTGGGGAGCAGGTTATATGAGTGTTAGTTTTATAAAACTAAATTATAGTTTAACTACGTTAGAAGCTTGTGGTCCACGGTTACCTTCAACGATTTCGAATTCAACCTCTTGACCTTCTTCTAGAGTTTTGAAACCTTCAGCTTGGATAGCAGAGAAGTGTACGAATACATCGTCGCCATCTTCACGCTCGATGAAACCAAAACCTTTTTCTGAATTAAACCATTTTACTTTGCCTGTCATATTAACGGCCTCCTTAAATTAAATCTTTGAATACCGTAAAAACCTTTCATGCCTTGCAAAATTACTTTTTCGAGGCCGAAAATTGTTTTTCGAAATTCAAATCAGTTACTGTTAAACCATATCACATAATACTCTTGAAAGCAAGGTTCAGCAAAATATTTATTCCAAAACCTTTCCATATTAAGGATCGGGCCGCAACTCCACCTTCTGGATTTTATTGTGCCGGTACTCTTCTAAACCTGTATTATCAGCTGATTCCTCCCCCTGTAAATAAAAAAGGGCTGATAAATGGATGTCATAGGTCCCGGGTTCAACCTGAATTTCTACCGGCTCACCTTCTCTTTCGCCTCCATTTTCCAAAGTCGTCTGCTGAGTAAGGTCTGCCTCTGTTTCTTCGTATTCATAGAGGACCTCATCGCCATGTTCTATCCTTTCAATCCACGCAAGGCTGCTGCCGTAATTAAAGGTAATGTCGTCTTCACCTTCATACACCAGCAAAGGGGTTGCTGTCAGCTTGCCGCCTGCATACACAGGATCAAGCGTTAACTCGACATCTTCATGTGACGGGGCATCACTGCAGGATTGAAAAGTAATAGCTGTCAAACTCATTAAAAACAAAGCAATCAGTTTCATTTAAAACACCTACTAGAAAAATAAATTGGAAACTCTCCCCTATTTTACTATAAAAATTATAATATTTGGGCTTTAAATATGAAAAACGTCCTGCAAGGTACAGAACGTTTATATATCTCTTGTTAATTGCGATAACGCTTCTTTATCAGCTATGACAGTCAGATCTGAATGGTTTTGCAAGACTGTTGCAGGCGTCTGTTCGGTTATTTCGCCTTCAATCATTTTTTTCACAGCTTCCGCTTTATCTTTACCAGAGGCAAGCAGCAGAATACTTCTGCTTTCCATAATCGTTCCAATCCCCATGGTAATGGCTTTACGCGGAACTTTATTTTTGTCTGTAAAATACCTTGCATTCGCTTCAATCGTGGAAGGTGCCAAATCGACTACTGCTGTTCTTCCTGAAAATGAGCTCCCGGGTTCATTAAAACCGATGTGGCCGTTCTGACCGATTCCGAGCAGCTGCAAATCAATCCCGCCCAAGTCTTGTATCAGTCTTTCATACCTTTTGCACTCTGCTTCACTGTCTCCTGTATCACCATGAGGCAAGTGTGTCTGGTCCCGGGGTATATTAATGGGTCTGAACAACTCGTCTTCCATATACTGATGATAGCTGTTAGGGTCTTCATCTGAAAGACCCACATATTCATCAAGATTTACCGTATGAAGGGCAGAAAGAGAGAGGTTCTTATCGTTGATATGTTTGATTAAACGTTTGTATAAACCGACAGGAGTGCCTCCGGTAGCTAAACCAAGCACTTTCACATCCCCTCTTATAAGCCTTTCAAAAATGAACTGGGCCGCCTTTTCACTCATATCGTTATAATTTTCGGCTTTAATAATTTTCATTCCGCTCACTCTCCTCGATCAAAAACCTTATTTCCACCGATGTAAGTCTGCACAACTTCTAAATCAGAAGTTACTATACTAAAGTCAGCATCTTTTCCTTCCTTAATACTGCCCTTCCTGTCCTGGATTCCCAGTTGCCGGGCAGGATTAATGGTTGCCATTTGTACTGCTTCCTCAAACGAACATTCAGTAAAAGCCATCATATTTCTTATGGCTTCGTTCATTTTTATAATACTTCCAGCCAATGTGCCGTCTTCAAGGACTGCCCGGTCACCTTCCACATGGACCGTCTGCCCTCCTAACGCAAACTTCCCTTCCTGTAAGCCTTTGGCTCTCATGGCGTCAGTAATCAGGATGATACGTTCCGGCCCCTTATTCTTATAAGCGAGCTTTACCATAGGAGCCGAGATATGAATCCCGTCCACAATCATTTCCGTCACTAATTCCTCATGAAGCAGCGCTCCTCCCGCGACTCCTATATCGCGATGGTGAGCTCCCCTCATTCCGTTAAAGAGGTGAGTGACATGGCTGACTCCCCGGCCAACAGCTGTCCGCACTTCTTCATAAGACGCGTCTGAATGCCCAATAGACGGAATGACTTTCTGACCCGTCAATTCCTTTACGAGTTCGCCATTTTTATCTTCTTCCGGAGCCATAGTCACAAGCTTAATGTTTCCTCCCGAAGCCTCCTGGAACCGCCGGAACAGCTGGATATCTGCCGGACCAATATGCTGAGGGGGCTGTGCTCCTGCACGTTTTTTGGATATAAACGGCCCTTCGAGGTGTACTCCCAGTACTTCAGCCCCTGAATTCGGGTTCTGTTCCTCTATTACTGTGCGCACGGACTCCAGCGCCTTTATTTTTTCTTCGGCCGATTGGGTGATGGTCGTTGCCAGGAAAGCTGTTGTTCCTTCTTCGGGAAGAGCCTTTTTCATAGTATAAACCGCTCCCGGTGTCCCATCCATAATATCTGCGCCGTCTGCTCCGTGGATATGAATGTCAATAAACCCGGGCACAATCCTGACTGGTTCAGAAAATACCACTTTTTCATCAATCTGCTCCGTTATATTGCCGTCACTTTCTTTCACAGAGATGACTTTTCCGTTTTCTATTTCTATAACGGGGTTATCTATCGTTGTACTTTCGCCGTATAGTCTGGCGTTTTGAAAATAATATCGTTTCATAATTCTCCCCCTTCATTTGCAATACCTTCCCGTTTTAAAGCATTGGTATTCTGTCCTTATATTGTTTTATCAGTTTATCATTATGCTCATCGGCTCCATCAAGGTTTCCGCTTAAAAATACGGGCGCCTTTACGCCTCTTTCACCGAGGATACCGATGGTTTCTGCAATGATGCTGTTTATAATACACGCGCCTGTAACAGTTGAAGTCGGCGCAAATGGCACATCAACTCCGGGATGGCTGAGAACCGCATCACCTTTGACACTCAGGTTGTCAATTGTTATATCTGCCACTTCATATAATCTCTTTCCAGACTGGTGTCTGGACTCCTGGCTTGATGAATAGGCAATAGATGTTAATGCCGCTACACACGCCCCATGTTTTTTAGCATAAATCGCCGTCTCAACCGGCACCGCATTTCTGCCTGATGTAGAAGAAACGATTACCAGATCCTGCTTTTCAATCTCCAGTTTTTTCACAAACTCTGCCGCATAGTCATTGGACCTTTCAAACATAGAAGAGCGCACTGCACCCCTGTGAAGCATAATGTCCTCTTCTAGAATCGGCTTTACCGGCACGAGTCCGCCTGCCCTGTAAAACACTTCCTCCCCGAATATATGGGAGTGCCCCGCCCCGAAAAGCTGAATAATGCCATTATTCTCTATAGAATTTGCAGCTTTTACAGCCACTTCTTTTAAAAGGTGGCGCTGCTCATTTTTAATTTGGTCAAGCAACTCCTGCACTTTTGAGAAATAGTCATCAATCATTCCTGTCCCCCCTCACCATTTTCTGATTAAAATTATACTACAGTTATGTTTAGTTGTCTATACCAGTTATGTGTTATAAAAGCCCCCTATACAGTCATAAGGAGGCTTTATAATTCAAGCAATAATAGATTTAATGAGGTGCTTTTCTATGAAATCAGCCATGCCGTCCTCTTCCTGCTTGAGTGTGACGAAGTCTGCTGCTTTCTTAACCTCTTTGGAAGCATTCCCCATCGCTATTCCCGTACCCGCTGCTTTCAGCATTTGTATATCGTTTGGTCCGCGGCCAATGGCAGCGGCCTCTTCTTTTCTTATATTATACTTATTTAACAGGTATTCAATGGCAGACCACTTTGATACTCCCTTTTGCACAATCTCAAACCCGTCTCTCCAGCGAGTGACTTCTCCGCTTTTTTCAAAATAATGGGCAAAAGGTGCACCTGAAAACCCGCTTATTACACTGTACTTCATCACATTTACAGGTTTGGCATATTTTAAGTCTCCAACATATACTGGATTTTTACGGCTTTCTTCAACCCATCTTTCAACTGTAGAGTCCATCTTCTTGCAGTACATCCCTTCAGGTGTATGCATAATAACATTGAACGGTTCTTCAGAAGTAAGGTTATATAAGAGATGCTGATCTACATTGACTGAACGGACCAAAAGGGGATCAAGCGAAAACCAGTCATACACCGCCGCTCCATTTAAACAAATCATCGGTGTTTTTAATCCTAATTCCTGGTGATATGGAAAGGTAATATCCATTTGTCTCCCTGTTGCAAGAAAAACTTCAATGTCCTGTTGTAATAATAATTGAACAGCTTCATAATTTCTTTTCGAGATTTTGTTATCTCTATTAAGCAGAGTACCGTCCATATCAATAAAAACTGCCCTGATATTCATTCCCATTCCTCCTAATATAACTAATTGTATTATTATTGTAGCCTCTCTCTATTAACCTTGTTTTGACAATTTGTTTCGTTTTTGTTGAGTTCGTTAAGGGGATGTAAAGATCAGGAAATGATATAGAGACGCCGGTAACTTCAATAAAATTTGAAGAACTGAAAGCAGGGTCTGCAGTGTGATCAGCGACCTCTTCTGAAAATCCATTATGGTGAAGCTCCGATAAGTCAAATTAGTTCGTGAAGACAAGCGCCAGTAAGGGTCCGTCTGCGTGATGAAACCCTCAGAAACCATTTAAAAAAGAACCCACGTAAAAGTGGATTCTTTCCTGCCCTCAGATAACTATTTTCTTTAAACACGAAGATAAATAATTTGCCACTCCCGAGTCACCGCATGAGGCGGTTGTTCTGTCAGCGGCGTTTTTTACTTTCTCAGGCGCATTCTCCACTGCTACACCTGTTCCGGCCACTTCGAGTAATTCGAGATCATTATAGTAGTTTCCGAAAGTGACGATATCTTCGAGTTTAATATCCAGCATTTTACTCAGCTTTTTCAAACCTTCTCCTTTATTTACTGCTTTTCTATGAATGTCAATTCCCTGCTCTCCTCCGGCAACTATATACCACCCGGGAAATTGCTGTTCCAGGTTCGACCATACCGAAGGAACATCAGATTCAGGCATAGCGAGGGCCATTTTTACGATTGGCTGATTAACTTCTGCGAGATTGCTGTGTATGGAAAGGTCGAAAACTTCCGGAAAGTATTTTTCGTATATCGGGACGAATTGTTTTTCTATAAGAATCTTTTCTTTAGTAAGAATATGAAAATAGATGTCTCTTTTTTTGCAAAACTTCATAGCTTCAGAGAGTTCCTCAGAATCAAACGTTTGATAATGTAAATACGTTTTTTTTACAGGATCATAAATTGAGGCCCCGTTATGGGTAATTATGGGCTGAATAATGTCCAGTTCTTCAATGATCCATTGACAGGTTCTTGGGTCACGACCTGTAGCAAGCGTTAGATCCATTCCCTGCTGTCTAATTTGATTCACCATCTGTTTTGTTTCCTGTGAGATACGTCCTTCGGTATTAAGTAATGTGCCGTCCACATCCGTTACAAATAACTTAACTGCCACAAAATCGCTCCTTTACTATTCCATCGCTTTTAAGGTTGCCATATCGGCTCTGTCTTTAAGAAACCTGGTTACAAGTTCAGCGAGAAGAATCATTCCGAAAATTACAAGAGTAATTCCTAAGACTTCATCGTATGCCATGACCCGGGAGGCTCTGACCAGTTCCCAGCCAATTCCGCCTGCCCCTACCACTCCGAGCACCGCAGCATATCTGATATTAATATCAAACCGGAAAATCGACCAAGAAATAAAGATACTCATGATACTTGGAATAATCCCCTGCATGACAACTTGAAATTGTGAGGCCCCTGTTGCTTTTAAAGCATCTATGATCCCTGTGTCTATTTCTTCAATTGCTTCGGCGTACACTTTCATGAGCATTCCTATACTATTGACTGCTAAGGCGAGAATTCCTGGTGTCGGCCCTAATCCAATCGCAACAATAAACAGTAATGCCCATATTAAAGCGGGGACTGCCCTGACAAACGCTGCAAAGGCTTTAACAGCATAACTTATGCTGATATGAGGAGATACATTTTTTGCCGCAAACATGGCAAGGACGATCGAAAAAACAACGCCCCATAACGTCCCCATAACGGCGACTTGAAGAGACTCAACTGCTGCTCCGGCAACATCAATAGGTTCAGAAATGGCAGGCGGCACCATCCCTTTCAGCAGATTTTCCACACGTGAAAATGCCTGGAAAATCCTTTCATCCAGAATCCCTACTTGCAGGAGACTGAAAATAAAAAATATGATAAACAAGCCAAGATAGATTTGTTGTGTCATTTTATTTTTCTTATCAATATAAGGCCTCATAGCAAACGCTCCCTTATTTTAGCTGTGGTATACTCCACAATAAGAATTAGAGCAAATATCATTAAAATTCCGACACTTGCCTGCTGGTATTGAAATAAATTTATGTTTCCCTGCAGCGTATAACCAATCCCGCCAGCTCCAATCAGGCCGAGTACGGCTGCTTCACGGATATTTAAATCCATTTTATACAAAGACCACGCCACAAAACCTGTTTTAAACTGGGGCCAGACTCCCTGCCCCATTGTCTGGAACCAGGAGGCTCCAGTGGCTTTCACCGCATCTACTTGCCCCTGGTCTATTTCTTCCAGAACATCTGCAAATGCTTTCCCTAAAATCCCGATCCCGGAGAGCCCTAACGCTAACGTTCCTGCCAACGGCCCTAGACCAAAAGCCACCACAAGTGTGATCCCCCATATTAAAGCAGGGATTGCCCTCAGGAAGGCGATAATAGCACGACTTGTAAAAGCTATTGCAGGATGAAAAGACGTATTTTTGGCTGCCATAAAGCCAAAAAAGATAGAAAATATCACCGAAATGACCATTCCAACTAAACTCATATAGACCGTTTGAAGGGCGGGCTGCAAGTATCTGCCAAAAGCCGAAAAATCTGGGGGCAGCAAATCCGTAAATATAAATGCGGCCATATTTGCAGTCCCTGTATATATAAATGCAATGCTGAAATTTGTTCCAGTCCATGCCCATGTCACGAGTGCAGCGATGATGGCCCATAATACCAGCCTGTTTTTTAAAATCACCTTTTTCCTGCGCTGAAGGTCTTTATACATATCAGGTACTTTATTCTCTTCCACAGGAGTATCAATTTGTTTTGCCAGCGAACTCATGTGATCCCTCCTTTATTTCGAATAATAAAGATGATTTGTAATACCTTCAGTAAGTTCTTTAGGAGATCCGTCGAACACGACTTCCCCTGCTTTAATTCCAATAATCCTGTGAGCAAATTTCTTCGCAAAATCAACCTGATGCAGATTGACGATGGAGGTCAGCCCGTCTTCCTGGCACACATTTTTTAAGTAGGTCATCACATTTTCTGATGAAGAAGGATCAAGGCTGGCAATTGGCTCATCTGCCAAGAGAAGAGATGGCGTCTGAGCAATAGCCCGGGCAATTCCTACCCTTTGCTGCTGGCCTCCTGAAAGTTCATCTGCTCTCTTAAATGCCTGGTCTTCCAGGCCCACCCGTCGCAGAATTTCCAGTGCCTGTCGAGTATCTTCCTCAGAAAAACGTCCTAATCCCCCTTTTAAAGAAGGCATATAGCCTAGACGTCCGTGAAGAACATTCTGATAAGTAGGCGACCGTTTAATTAGATTAAAGTGCTGGAATACCATTCCAATTCGCCTGCGGATCTGACGGAGCTGCTTTCCTCTTGCTTTAAGTACATTTTCCCCTTCAAATACAATCTGTCCGTCTGTCGGTTTATTGAGCATATTTAATGAACGCATAAACGTACTTTTACCTGCTCCACTGGGGCCGATAATTGAAACTAATTCCCCTTTTTTTATTGTTAAGGTCACATTTTTTAAAGCCTGGGTGCCGTCCGGGAACACCATGCTTAAATCTTTCGTTTCCAAAACCACTTCTGACATGTCCCATCTCCTCTTTCCTCTTGTATTAATAGCGACAGGAAGGGGAGAGATACACTTAGTATCTCTCCTGCCCCTATGATTCCTTTTTAAATGCTTATTCCAGCAGCTCTTCCGGGCTCATTCCAAGAGCGTCTGCTGTTTCCTGAACAACGTTATAGGTGTCATGGTCAATCTCGAAATAACCCCCGAGATAGCCGTTAACTTCAAGAAATTCGGCGCCTTTTTCGTCCTGGTCCATTTCTAAAAACGCCTGGGTAACTGTTTCTTTAAACGAATCCGGAAGATCTCCCTGGATCACATACGGACCTCCAGGAATCGGTTCAGACTCATGAAATACTTTCAACTGATCAAAATTCTCGTGGTCTTCTACCCGGTCGAATACTCTTTCAATACATGTACTGCAAACCCCAGCAGTGTGTACGTCACCATTTAATACTGAATACAAGGACGCTTCATGGCTTCCTGAGAAAACAACATCTGAAGGGAATTCGTCTACATTATCCAACGTTAAACCAATTTCATTAATCAGCATGGCTTTTGGAAAGAGGTGTCCGGAAGTTGAAGCCGGATCAGCATATGCAAGAGAGTTGCCTTCAATATCTTTCAGACTGTCAATTCCATGCTCCTCTAAAGTAATCATCTGGGCGTAGTAAAAGATATCATCAAGTGTCCCGCCTTCATCATTAACCGGAATGGCAAATGCTTCTCCATTTGCTCTTTGGTTTGCTACCAGATAGGAGAAAGGCCCAAATGTTGACGCATGCAGATGCCCATTAGCCATTGCCTCAATCAAGGCCGTGTAGTTTGTTGCATTGTAAATTTCCACATCCATCTCTAAATACTCTTCAAGATACTCAACCATAGGATCAAATCGTTTAGCAAGTTCTGCCTGGTCTTCTGTCGGAAGAAGACCGAAAATAAATGTGTCAGGCCAGTCTTCGCGGCCGTCCGCCTCTCCATTGTCTTCATTTGACGCCTCACTGCTGTTCTCATTCGCAGAAGCCTCAGCCGCTGCTTCTTCAGCTGAATTATCGGCATTGTTTTCGCCGCAAGCTGTAACCACCACTAATGTTAATGCTGTCATAAGACTGAAAATCCATTTCGTCATTCTTTCTTCTCCTCCCGCTGCTAAAAAAATATTTTTGCTACGTGTTAAATAGTAAAGTAATTTTTTTAAGCTATTTTTGAGAAGACGTATGACTTTTGTGAATATTTTAGGTGTTTTGTAAATTTATAGGTCATCTTGTAAATATGTATGTACAACTGTTCATAAAGTCTTTGATTTAAAGTTGTGCCGTTTTTATAAAAATAATAGTAAACAAAAGAAATTACGACTATAGAAAAGTATTTAGCTTATGATTGACGCTTACATCGCATTTTCCTTTTTTCAAAAAACCTGTTAAAATGCCTTTGTTCTCGTCGGACCGGGCTTCTTACGGAGAAGCCCTTTTTTTATGGGATTATTAAAACAGAAAGAGGTGCAAACGTGATAAACATTGAAAAAATGAAAAAAGAATGGTTTGGTAACGTTAAGGGGGACACACTGTCAGGAATAGTGGTGGCTCTTGCTCTTATCCCTGAAGCGATCGCTTTTTCAATTATTGCAGGGGTGGATCCTATGGTAGGGCTGTATGCGGCATTTTGTATCGCCGTAGTGATAGCTTTTATTGGCGGCAGACCGGGAATGATTTCAGGGGCTACTGGTGCAATGGCTCTGCTGATGATCACACTTGTGGCTGATCACGGGCTTGAATACTTACTGGCCGCTACAATCTTAACAGGTATTATTCAGTTGCTATTTGGTGTATTTAAGCTGGCCAGTTTTATGAAGTTTGTTCCGCGGTCAGTTATGATCGGTTTCGTTAACGCTCTTGCCATTTTAATCTTTACGTCCCAGCTGCAGCATTTTGTCGGAGAAACGTGGGTCATGTATGCTTTAGTAGCTCTTACGTTAGCTATTATTTACATACTCCCCCGTTTTTCGAAGGCCGTTCCTTCTACACTCGTGGCAATTATTGTTGTGACAGGATTAGCTATTACTATGAATTTCGGGGTGCGCACCGTAGGAGATATGGGAGCTTTAACACAGGCCCTTCCGGTTTTCGCATTACCTAATATTCCATTAAACTTTGAAACGTTATTAATTATTTTTCCATACTCGCTCGCATTAGCAATTGTAGGCTTGCTTGAATCTTTGCTTACAGCGTCTATTGTGGATGATATGACAGATACAGACAGTAACAAAAATAAAGAAAGCCGCGGGCAGGGAATTGCTAACATGGTAACCGGATGTTTCGGCGGTATGGCTGGCTGTGCGATGATCGGCCAATCCGTTATTAACGTTAAATCCGGCGGTTCAGGCCGCTTGTCTTCCCTGGTAGCAGGTGTTTTTCTGATGTTTTTAATTATCGTACTTGGCGGAGTTGTCGTTCAAATACCACTCGCTGCTCTGGCGGGTGTCATGATCATGGTTTCAATCGGCACTTTTGACTGGTCTTCTTTAAGAAACATTCATAAATTTCCGCGAACCGACTCAGCTGTCATGGTAGTGACCGTCGGAACGGTAGTCTATACACACGATTTAGCAAAAGGGGTTCTCGCCGGGGTAGTCCTCAGCGCCATCTTCTTTGCTTGGAAAGTATCGAAAGTCCGGGTGGAAAACTGGCTGAATGACACAGGGGATGTGAGGACTTACGAAATTCACGGTCAATTGTTCTTCGCTTCTGTCACTGACTTTCTGGATCAGGTGGATTATGAAGAAAACGTACGTAAAATCATCCTTGATATATCAAACGCTCATTTATGGGATGATTCCGCTATTGGAGCAATCGATAAAATTGAGCATAAACTTCAGCAGCGTGGAGTAAAATTTGAGATTAAAGGTATGAATCAGGAAAGCAGTGAACTAATGAATCGTATCGGCGGCTTGAGCAGAGCCTCCGGACATTAGAATTGGGGGAACTCCATGTTTAAACATTTACTTCTGGCAATTGACGGATCTGACCATTCGATGCGAGCAGCAGAAAAAGCTGTTAATCTTGCCTCCTTACAAGACAACAGCAAAATCGAACTTCTTTATGTCGTCGCAGGCAATAAATCCAAATCAGACGTGCTGCAATATGGCGACTCTGATGCTGCCTCACTGAAACGAAAAGAAATGCTTGTTCCTTTTGTGGAAAAAATTGAGCAGGCGGGTGTTGAATATGATACGACGATCCTGCATGGAAGCAGCGGGGCAGCCGAATCCATTATTGAACATGCAAATAAAGGAGCCTATGACGCTCTTGTTATCGGCAGCCGCGGCCTCGGCACCGTCCAGACGATGGTGCTCGGAAGCGTCAGCCATAAAGTTATGAAGCACGTTAAAGCTCCAGTACTCATGGTAAAATAGAAAAATCGGCCAGCCTGGATGGTAATCATCCAGGCTGGTTTTTTTCTGGTCACTTATAGGAGGAGCCAGGAGAATTAAATGAGGAACTGTCAAAAAGAAATTATGTTCTCGACTTTTTTCTCTGCCTCAACATTGCAAACACTTAATAATATTAGTAATATAATTGATAACTCTATAAAGACAGCGGTGAAAATATGTGTTACAAGATACTGGAGAACGAATAATTCCTGAAGCGATGAAGCCGACAAACGGTATGCTGCTTGAGCATCTGGCGAGGTATTATTTTGCCCTCCCTTATACAAAAGGGAAAGTGCTGGATATCGCCTGCGGTTCCGGGTACGGGGCACACATGGCGGCTAAAACAAGAAAGAAACATATCAGCTCTGTGTTAGGTGTAGACCTTGACCCGGATATTATCACTTATGCCTCTAAAAATTACTATCATCCCCTTTTGTCTTTTCGGGCAGGAGATGCCCTGGATAGCGGGCTTAAAGGTGACATTGGCACTTTTGATACGGTCCTTTCATTTGAAACACTTGAACATGTGCCGAATGATAGAGAATTTATAAACAGAATATATGATCTGCTGGCTCCAGGCGGGACGCTTGTCCTCTCAACACCTTTTGGTGAAGGACGCGGAAAACCGTGCGCTTCTCCATATCATTTTCATCAATTAACTGAAGAAGAGTTCCGCTCTCTTTTTAATGATAGTAAACTTTGCTTCCAAAGTACGGATTTTTATTTCCAGCAAGGAGTCGCTTTTGAAAAAGAAAAACGGGCGGGTGTACGTTATCCTTTTGGAATTGCTGTTTGCAGAAAAGCTTAATAACTCAACTAACAATCAAGGGTCATGGACACGTCGTCCAAGACCCTTTTTAAGGTTATTATCTGTTAATCATTGTCCAGTTCCAGCACGTTAGGGAAGTAATCATTTGTAGCATGTTCATGTTTTGAATATGGATCTTCCTCGTCATAAACACTTTGTACTGTCTCTTCAATCTGCCTTTCAAGTTCTTCAAGATCTTCGTCCAGTTTTGTCAGTTCATTTGAGGCTATATAAATGGCCTGATGGGATGCTTCGGCAGACATTCTCATAGAATCCATACCGCCCTGAGGATTATGGAACCCGTCAGAGTTCTCCGCTGCAATAATGTCCCAGAACCACTGGCCTTTCCTTACATAATATTGGGCTTCTTCTATTTTTTCATCCGGGGCGCCAGCGGTGATCATCCGGTTCACATAATAGTGTGCCCGGACAGAAGCTTCCTGTGTCTCATCCATCGCGTCTAAGTGGCTTCTTTGAATATCATACACACGGTCTTTTAGTTCATCGGCTGTCTTATCGCTGTGGCAGGCGCGGCATGACTGTTCAGGATTAAGGAGAGGGGACCCCCAATGGTGCGATGAGATTTTCCTTCTGCCATCGGTGCGTTCATAAGGCATATGGCAGTCTGCGCAAGCGACTCCGGCTTCTCCGTGCGGTCCGTAACTTGATATTTCAAACTCCGGGTGCTGAGCTTTAAGCATTGGCGCACCTGAGATGCTGTGTTCCCAATCATAATCAAAACCCATTTCAATTGCCTGGTTTTCCTTATACTCGAACATCTCTTCCGGCTTTAAACCGTTGTCCCACGGAAAAGTGACTTTCCCATTATCCGGGTGGAAATAATACTCTACATGACATTGCGCACAGACATAGGAGCGCATATCATTTTTAGATGCTTCACTTACATCTATCCCCTGGCGTTCCATAGCATTAACAAAAGACGGTCGTGTAATCCGCAGTTCCATAGTCTGAGGGTTATGGCAGTCTGAGCACCCGACTGATATATGGCCGTATTCTCCTAATTCTTCGACTTCATAACCTTCTCCAAGAGCGACTGTTTTTGGAAAAATTTCTTCCCGAAAGCTTGCTCCCCAGTAATCGTCTCCCATTTCCTCAATAAGCAGCGGAACGGCAGTACTTTTACATGTCATACAGGAACCTATGGAAGAATCGTTTATCCGTTTAATATTATTGACATCTTCAACAGCGTTTGTATGTCCTCTCGTTTTGTTATACTCAAGCATAAATCCGTAATTATTAAAGAGAATTGGAAGGTTGGGTTCAATATCTGAAATAAATTTTGATGTTACCTTTCCGCTCGGCTCCAAGTTTTTTAAATAGCTGTTATATTGCAGGGGGAAATCTTCTTTAAAGGCGTGGTTAATGATTTCATCTTCTGAAAGGTCTGTGCTTATATCTCTGACCTCCGGTTCTTCGGGGGAACCGCAGGCCGCAATTATTAGGGAGAGTGCTGTGATGAGCATAAGGGAAAGGAGTAATGACAATTTAAACTTCATCTTACTGACCTCCTTTATTGCGTGGTAGGGGGTACTTCTACACTTTGCGGCTGATGCCACTCATCCGGTTTATAAATCCTGTTGCCGTGGGGAACCTGGCGGTGGCAATCCATACAATTATCTTTCGCATTCTTAAAATCAATGTTCCGCAGGCTTGGTTCATGGCAGCTTACACAGTTTCTCTGTAAAACTTCTTCCGATTCTGCTGTGGCATGAAGGACATCCGGAATATCTTCAGAACCGAGGGTGTTCATATAAATATGGCCGAGGCCAGCCCTCGCTTTGAATGTCATTTTTGAGACGGTGCTGTCCCTTGGTGCATGACAATCGTTACATTTAAGATGTGCGTGGTTAGATTCTTTAAACGATTCATGCACAGTCCCCATAACATGACACCCTGAACAAAACTCTGCCGTATCTGTCGCCTGAAGAGTGGTAGCGGTTACAGAAAAAGCTGCGATGCCGGCAAACACTCCTATGAGCAGGATCAGAAGTGTTTTTTTAGAAATTCTTTCCCGCCACTTATCTCCTTTCCAATTCATATTAGTCACCTCCTGTCAAAAATTTGCAGAGTGGCTCACTTTAAGTGTACATGGAACTGGCTTTTTAAAATGTGATAATCATCACATTTCAGCCTCCAAATTACAAAATTTAACAATTACATTATTAAACAGTTTATTAACTTATCGATCATTTGCACCGTTACTAGTTTTATAACCTGTACCTCTTCTAAAAGAAAAGAGGCTGTAAATGTTTTATGACCAGCACTCTCTAAAAAAAGAAAAGACTGCCATTTAATATGACAGTCTTAAGAAGACACGGGGTGTTCACTTACTTTTAAACCGCCTGATCCTCCATCGGTATCTTTCCCTTTAAAAAAGAGTTTGCGGTCACGGTACATAAATCCTATCGACAAAGCAAAAGCGAGGATATCAGCCAGCGGAAAGGCGATCCATACCCCCCACACGCCAAAATAATTAGGGAGAATAAGGACAAGCGGGATAAGGAATAAAACCTGGCGTGCCATAGATAAAACAAGGGCAGGTTTTGCCTTCCCGAGAGCCTGGTACAGGCCTCCGCTTACCACCTGTACACCTATTAAAACAGCTGCCGCAAACATGATTCTAATACCGTCTACTCCAGTAGCAATGACTTCCGGATCAGCCGTAAATATCCTCATAAAAGCAGCGGGGAACGCCATCATTGCAATAAAAACACCCGCTGAGAAAACGGTGACAAGTTTTAAACAAAGCAAAATGGTTTCGCGCATTCTTTCAAACTGCCTGGCTCCATAGTTATAGCCGACAATAGGCTGCATCCCCTGAAGAATTCCCATCATTGGCATAAGAGCGAACATCGCGATTCGCTGGACGATTCCAAACACTCCGACATAAAATTCGCCCCCGTGAGATATTAGCATGGCATTGATTGCCACCATCATGACACTCCCTGCCACCTGCCTCACGAAAGCAGGCAACCCAATGACTGTGACTTCCTTTATAATCGTCAATTGAGGAATCATTTCTGACATACGGATTTTAAGCGAACTTTTTCCTGTTAAAAAGTAGTGGAGAACTATGATTGAGATACTTGCCTGAGATATAACAGTTGCAATAGCCGCGCCCTGGACACCCATATTTAACCAGATTATAAATACAGGGTCGAGGATGATATTAAGAACCGATGGAATAATCATGGTTATCATTGCAAAACGAGCGTTTCCTTCTGAACGGATAATCGCGTTTGTAGTAAAAGAAAATGTAAAGAAGATAGTAGCCATGGTTATCGGAAAGATATAGTCCAAAGCATACTGCATGATTTCAGGGGTCGCCCCAAAAATTTTGAGTATAGGTTCAAGGACCGTAAATGAAGCTATAACTCCAATAAAGCTTAAGACTATAATTAAGGAAATGATGTTGCTGAAAACGCGGTTGGCTTCCTGATCCCGTTTTTCCCCCAGCCGGCGGGAAATAACCGAAGATCCTCCAATACCAAGCGCGGCTGCTAAAGCCATCATAATAATCATAATCGGAAAAGCGATGGTTACGGCTGCTACTCCGTCAATTCCTACAAAGTAAGAAATAAAAATGGTGTCTACGACATTATACAATGCCATGACCACCATTCCGATCATTGCCGGAATGGATAAAGATTTTAACAGTTTCGGAACAGGCTCCGACCCTAATCTCGTACTTTGCTCTTTCTGGCTCATTCAGTTTCGCCTTCTTTCTCTTTACTTTTCTTCAAAGATTTTTCTTCTAAGTTTGTTTTCATTCTTTTTAGCCAGCTGATAATGAGGCTCTGTTCTTCTTTTGAGAAGCCTTCCATCAGGTCTTTCTCGAGATTGATAATTTCAAGCCAAAGCTTTTCTTCCAGTTCAGCTCCTGAAGCAGTCAGACTGATCACTTTCGTACGGCGGTCAGTCTGGCTCAACGATCTGATAATTAAGTCCTTTTTTAACATACTTTCTACGATGCCGTTCATAGTAGAAGCTTTAATATACAGGCGTTTTTGAAGCTCAGACTGGGTTAAATCACCGAAACGGCTCAATAAATACAGAGCTTTTGCCTGTGCACGCGTGACATCGTAATCTGAAAGTTTATGACTATGGGTATTATGAATAAAATGAGTGACTAAGCCCATATGATAAGCTACAAATTCATCCATTTCTCTGTTCATTTTTGTTAGCCCCCTAACTAAAATACACTTATAATTATATCAAAACCTTAAATTTTAGTACATAATTAACAAAAAAATATTTAGCCAGCTAATTTTTAGCAATGCGAAACATTACTACTATATTGCCCCTGTTTTTTTGCAAATTAAAAACGGGAAACTGATTTAACAGTTTCCCGTTTTTAATTAACTTTATTTATTTTTTAATAGGTCAATGGTTTGCGCTGCTTTTTCTTCAAGCTCATCCTTCACCGAGCCTTCAATATGGCGTTCATTCGGTTTGCGGTTTAAATGGTTAAGGTAATTCTCCATAAATTTAACAGATTGGCTGTAGCGCTCATGGCTGTGGTGATGATTTGCCTGCCTAAGTGTGTTACCCAACTGATTTACAAGAGGTCCTTTAACGGCGCCTTCGTTAATGTAACTGTTCATAAGATCTTCAAGCTCAGCGATTGCCTGTTCGGCATTCTGCTCAGGCTGGTCTTTTCCAGCCCGCATTTCTTCAGTAAAGTTATACGTGTAGACAGCACCGCTATTACTGTCTTCAACAAGCTCACCTGTTGCACTGACAGCCAGTAACCCCAGCTTATCAATGTGGTCTGCTCCTTTAATAGAGCTGTTAAATACGACTCTTCCGTTTGTCTCAACAGGTTTGATTGACCAGTTGTAAGAGGCATACGGTGTGTAAGGCTCACCAAGCGACTCCAGATAATCTAAAATAACATATCTGTTTTCTACACTCAGGCTTACTAAAGATTCTACTAACGGTGCGTCCAGTCCTTTAAGATGGTCGCCCCCGCCACCTGCACGATAGTTATTTGTCGCCACTAAGAATGTCATATCTGAAGTGACAGGTTCACCTTCATACGTAAGGTTTGTAATTCTTTCCCCTACAGGCTGAGTCACATCGATCTGGTACTCGACACCTTCAATAACGTCGTAATTAAAAGCACTGAAACTTGCAAGCAGCTCCTGATCTTCTGTTTTTTCCGGATCAATTTGTTTGAAGCTTTCTGCTGACCTTTCGAGCCATTGGACCAGGCCATCACCGTCTACTTCTACGACTTGCAGGGTATTATCATAAACGTAAATATCCGCTAAGTCTCTTACTTTGATTTCTCCTGCATCAACTTCTGTATACCCGCCTCTGTAGCCGGCTCTAAATGGAGCAGCTGCGGAAAGTAATGGTTTGTCTTCATACTCTGTTCCTTTTAAGTAATCTTCAGCAAACCATAATTGTGCATCGTTAACTAACTGTAAAACTTCGTTATCCATAACAAGAGAGAAGAATGTGTTAAAGCTTTCTGTAATCGTTCCAACTGCACTGTTCACATAGTCGAGCGTTCTTTCGTGAACACTTGCAATTAAATCAACGATACTTTCTTTAGGCTCGACGTCCTCGACCCCTGTTACTTCAGACTTGGAACTGACAACTGTCCAATCTCCGTTTTCTTCTTTAAGGTCAAGTTGGATTGTCCCTAAATGGCTTCCCCAGGAACCGGACATTACCGCAGGCACCCCGTGGATTGTTCCCGTCGCATCATCTACTCCTTCAACACGGTCATAGCCGGAGTTTCCAGGGAATGTCTGGTGCGCGTGCCCCATAACAAGAGCGTCAATCCCGTCTACTTCCCTTGCAAGGCTGACTGCCGCATGCTCTGTCTCACGGTCGCCAGTGTTTACACCGGTGTGAGCAAGGGCAATAACTAAATCTGTCTGTTCAGCCAGTTCAGGCACATATCTTTTCGCAGACTCAACAATATGTTCAACTTCTACATTTCCATCAAGGTGGAGGTTATCCCACTGCATGATTTGTGGAGGCGTAAAACCTATTACCCCAAGAGTAATTGTTTTTCCGTCTACTTCATGTTCAATGATTTCATAAGGCTGGAACCTGTGTTCCTGCAAGTCTGTACCTGCTTCATACACATTAGCGTTCAGCCATGGAAAGTTTGATGTTTCAATGGCATTGTCTAAAAAGTCCAGGCCGAAGTTAAATTCGTGGTTACCAATAGACACTGCCGCATAATCAAGCTCATTGAATGCTTTAATAATCGCTTGAGTGTCACCCGGTTCAAGAGGTTCTATAGACGCTTCCAATTCGCCAAGAAGGCTTCCCTGAAAGATATCCCCATTATCAAATAAAATAGTATTATCATGATTTGCTCTAATTTGGTCAATCAATGTCGCCGTTTTTACTAATCCGTAATTGTCCACTTCTGAATCGTTCATGTAATCATAAGGCATAAGATAAGAGTGAATATCCGTAGTCGTCATAATCATCAGTTCATGCACATCATCATTTTCTTCGCCAAATGCTGTCATAGGCATTAAAAACATAAATAACAATGAAACAATAGCTGCTTTTTTAAATACATTGGCCATTTTAGTATTCAACATTAAATACCTCCAAACGTTTTATAAAGACTTTGGGAACTTAGCTGCGTCATTTTAATCAGGATACTTTTTTGCAAGCTTCCTACTCCTCTTTCCCCACACCTCCTAAAAAAATCAGGCTGCCCCCTCCGCACAATAAAGCTAACTAGCCAGCTGGAAGCGGCTGTCAGCAAATAAACACTTTATATTTTAAAATCTAGGCAGGTTATACAAAGAGAGGTCTGACAATTGCTAAAATTAGTTTACCATATATTTCTGCAAGCCTTTACAATATTTTTTAAAATTTAATAGATTCCTACAAATTAACTATAATTTCCCCTTGCTGTTACAAAAAAAACAGGGAACCTTAGTTAGTAAGGCTCCCCCGTTTCCAAGTACCCGTATAAACCTGTTTTCGATAAAATCCGCTTCCCTGAGACTGGGCTATCCGCCTCGTTTACAAAGTAATTTAATGGCAATAAGCTAATCCGTATTTATCATAAGTGCCGGTGACATCGATTGCAAAATCAATGTCCGTTTGTTCTTCATTTAAAATAACAGCTATATGATAAACATTCCCTTCAGTTTCATCTTTCACAGAAATGGCGTAACTCCCATATTCTCTGGCCCGGTCCGCAGACTCCACAGATAACCCGTTTATGTCTCTGTCATGCAGATCTTCAATGAGAGCAAGAGCTTTTTCCTCTGCTTCTTTTTTCAATCCGTCTCCATTCGCAAATATAAAAAGTCCTGCAATGAGGGCGCCCATAAGTAAAAAAGCTGCTGATATAAGACTGTTTAATTTTTTCACTGGCCGCCTCCTTACTAAAAAGCATCTTTTATTATATTATTCCATTATACATAATCCCGCTCTTAATTCCGACTATTTTTATGCGAAAAATTAAATACCATAAACTGGGGGGTCTGACCCCCCAGTTTATGGTATGCAAAGTTGACATATACTCATATATATGTTTAAATTGGTTATTGTGTTTCATTTCAGCACGATCGTTCTGATTAACCGATTCAAGTAATTGGTAAGTGACCCCGGTCTTATGACATCACTTACACACTATATTGATTTATATTCTGGAATCCTGTGAACACTTCGAGTATGCCTGAGTTACACTGGCGCGGTCTCGGAGCCGCAAGGATGAAAGAGAGGCAGGGCTTTCATTATTTAGTAACAAAAAAAGTCTATTGCAGAGATTTACCGCGGCGGATATCGTCGGTTAGTATCATAGCGAAAAATAGTATAAGCTTCGTTAACTTATATAGAAATCAAAAAGCAGGCTCCCCGGGGGACGCCTGCTTTTTCCAATATACAAGTAATTTAACGATTATGCTGTCTGTTTATTTATTTCCCCGCTGTCGCAAACCTTCGTCCTTAAAGCCGTGACCGGTTTGTAAAACGTCTGTATAAGCGGACCGATTCCAAATGCGACGAGCAAAGTTCCCACACCAATTGGCCCCCCAATAAAGAAAGCAACAATAAGAACTGCCACTTCCAGAAAGGTCTTGGAAAATGACAAACTTTTACCGGTCAGCTGATGAAATACCATCATTGACTGATCGATAGGATTACGGGCAAAATCAGACTGCAAATAGCAGGAGATCCCTGCCGCACCGCTTAAAATACCGGTCAGCAGAATAAGCAGCCTGCTCCCCAATGCTGCTATTGTGATATCGGCAAAAACGACAAGCAGCCAAAAATCAACTAAACTGCCAATTACAAACATAGTGATAAGTGCTGAAAAATCAGGCTTTTGTTTTAACAGAAGCCCGTTAAGCAAAATAAGAATAAACCCGACAATAAAGGTCCAGCTCCCTACGGTAAGTCCGATATTATATGAAAGAGCAACAAACAGGGCGTCCCAGGGCCCGGCTCCTAATCCAGCTGTAATAATCAGGCTTATTCCAAAGGATAAAAGGACTAAACCAGTAAAATAAAACCCGCCGATAATTAATCTGTTTCTCATTTTTCTATCTCCATTCTCCATTTTCTTTAACACTGCCAAAACTGTATCTTATCATATTAGATGATGAATAGACGAAGTTTTTTATAGACGCATGTAAAAAATGGTGCGCTCTGCCTAGCTGTTTTCACCACCGGACATCATCCCTCTGCCTCGTTTTTTATTTAAAGCTTTCCAGTCGCAAAATTTGGGGGAGGATGGTAAACTCATAGTGTTTCAGATTGATCAAAATAGAAGGAGCGATAATCGTGTCACACAGCAAAAAACTTCTAGTAGCTTCTGCTATTTTCGGAGTTATTGGAGTAATGATGGGAGCCCACATGGCAGGAGCCGGTTCTTATGCTTTGCGTCCGGTCCACGCCCATGTCCTGGTGGTCGGCTGGCTCTCATTATTTTCCTGGAGTATTTATTATAAAGTTTATAAACCCGAAAGAAGCCTCTTAACGACCCTTCACGTTTGGACTGCCCTTATCGGATCGGCTGGTCTGAACGCAGGAATGTATGTATTCATGCTTGATACCATTCCCTTACCGGATGTCTTTTCGCTTATTTTCTACATTGTGAGCGGCACAGTTCTGGCTTTAAGTTTTATCCTGTTCCTTGTTCTAGCTGTAAAGGAACCTGACACTGAATAACCGTTGAAGCGCCCCTGCATAACTGGCAGGAGCGCTTTTTTATATGTCGTTTCTTTCCAGAGCTTCGACGGCTTGTCTGACAGACCTGAAAGTAATGAAATTAGAAGAACTAATATCCAATTCTTTCGTTTTCATCGCTATTTGCGGTGTAATTCCTGTAATGATCAATTGAATCCCTTTTAATTTAAGCAGATCACTAAGCTGAAAAATCCCTACCGTTGCTTCTTCATCCATATTGGTGAATCCTGACAGGTCCAGAATTAAATGTTCAGCATTTTCTCTTTCCAGTACAGGGAGTACTTTCTCGAAAATATTGCCGACGCGTTCGCCATCTATATTACCGATAAGAGGCAGGACAGAGACCCCTTCTCCAACGGGAACAATCGGAGTGGATAGTAATTCAATTTCGCGGTAATATTCCTCTGCCTGCTTCTGGGCGTGTTTAAAGCTGGTAATATCTTTTTGCATTCCAATAAAGTACCGTTTATTATCTTCTTCTATATAAATTGGGTCTATATGGAGCTGATTCCAGAATGGTTCACCATTTTTTTTATAATTCAGTATATCAATAGATGCCGCCTCAAAATTACGGACAGCGTCCTTCAGCTTTTTTACCGCTTTCGGGTCTGTGTCTTCCCCTTGCAGGAAACGGCAGTTCTGTCCCAGTACTTCTTCTTCTGTATACCCAGTCAGTTCAGTAAACCCTCTATTCGCATAAATAATCGGGTTGTCCTCCTGGTCTGCGTCTGTAATAATAACTACCAGCTGAGTTCTTTCGAATATTTTATTTTTTATCTCTGGTATATTTTTCACCATCTCCACCTCTTTTTATATTTCATTTCTCAAATGCCTCTCCTGCTCTTATTCTAACTGAACAGTAAACATATAGGAAGAGAGTAAAAAAACCAGAATCTGGGGGGACAGACCCCCCAGATTCTGGTTATTCACTATGCTCATGGCTGAACAGTTCTGATAAGACGAGTGTACACGCGCCTATAAGTGAGCCTTCTTCGTCCAGTTCACTTAAAACAATGCATGTATTCCGGGCGCGTTTACTTAATGCACTCGTTTTAATCACTTTATGGACTGGATCCATTAAGAAAGATCCTGCTTTCGAGACGCCGCCCCCGACAATAATCATTCGGGGGTTGAGAAAATGGATAATGTTCAGCAGCCCGATCCCCAGGTATTCTCCTGTTTCTCTTAGAATTTCGGCAGCAACTGCATCGCCGTCCTTGGCGCATTCATATATCAGCTGGCCATCCAGCTCTTCCAGATCATTTCCCGCTCTTTCTTTCAAAAGGGTTTCCCTGTCTTCTTTAAGCCTTTCCCTGGCTCTTTCCTTTAATGCATGGCCTGAGGCGAGCATTTGAAAGCAGCCTTTATTGCCGCAGGAACATAACGGCCCGTTCAAATCTATCAGTGTATGACCAATTTCTCCCGCGAGGTCGTCACTTCCATGAAAGAGTTCATCATGCAGTATAATTCCACTGCCGATTCCTTCGCCTACATTTAAACAGACAAAATGATCGGTTTCTTTTCCAGCTCCAAACCATTTTTCGCCTAACGCTAATGCTTTAGCATCGTTTTCAACTCTTACTGGTAAATTAAAATGATCTTCCAGAACTTGCTTAACCGGTACGTTCTCCAGCTTTAAAGTTGGAGCGTGGACTGCCGTCCCAGCTTCATGGTCCACAATCCCGTGCATCGCTACCCCCAGGCCAATAAGTTTATCTTTGGCCTCTTCAACTTCCTCCAGAAAAGAGAGAACAATATCCTGTAAAAACTGGAGAAAACTTCCTTCAGTAAGCGTGTCTCTATCTGGCATCTTTACTAATTTTCGTTTCAATATATCAGCATTGAGGTTCGTTAGAGCGAGCCGGACTTTTTTCACGCCTACATCCACACCAATAATATACCTGCTGTTTGAATTAATCGTCAGGAGTATAGGTTTCCGGCCTCCATTAGACGTCCCCGCTCTGCTTTCAAGCACGAGATCAGCTTTAATTAATTCATTAACAATGTTAGTTACAGTAGGAGGAGTCAGCTTAGTTTTCTTAGCTATTTCTGACCTGGAAATAGCACCGTTTACTCGAATCGTATTTAAGATTAATGACCGGTTCAATGATTTCATTAACTGGAAACTGCCTGTCATTCGGGAAGACAAGTTGTTCACCCCCTTAATATTTCCCTGTTTATTCTTTACTCATTTAAAGCACTTATAAAACGAAGGAATGCTTCCTGCCCTTCAGAATTTCGCTTAAAGACACCCGCGTGGGCCAATATCGTTGAAAAAACAAGGCCTACTTCCTGCTGCAGAATGTGTCCGGCGTTCTCCTGGTTTAAATCAGGATGCTTTTCTTTTACCTGCATCCCCCATTCAAGGTGTTTCGAAATGGTTTCATTGGCGGCCATTTCTTTTGCAGGGTCATCCGTCAGCAGAGCTTCTGCCAGCTGCATCAGTTCGCTTTTCAGCCTGCCGGGGAGAACTGCAAGACCCATTACTTCAATCAAACCAATATTTTCTTTCTTAATATGGTGCACTTCCTTGTGCGGATGAAAAATACCCATCGGATGCTCATCAGACGTCCGGTTGTTTCGAAGCACCAAGTCCAATTCATACTTCCCGTCCCTGTATCGCGCAATCGGTGTAATCGTATGATGGGGTGTATCCCCCGTTTGTGAATACACTCCAACCGTCTCATCATCGTAAACCTGCCATTTTTTCCGGATCATCTCGGATGCTTGTACAACCTGATTCTTGTCTGACCCTTTCACACGGAGAACAGACATTGGCCACTTCACTTTACTGACTGTCACTCCTTGATAATTCTTCAAATGTTCTGTTTCTTCTTCCTCAGCCCGTGCCATAGGAAACTCATATTTTCCCGCCTGGTAATGGTCATGGCTTAAAATCGACCCGCCGACTATTGGAAGGTCCGCATTAGAACCTATAAAATAATGAGGATACTGCTGAACGAAATCCAATAGCCGCTGAAATGTATTTACCGTAATCTTCATCGGCTCATGTGCCGATGACAGGACAATCGCATGCTCATGGTAATAGACGTAAGGTGAGAACTGAAGGTGCCATTCTTCACCATTTAACTCGACTGGAATGGTCCGCAAATTTTGTCTTGCAGGGTGATTGAGCCTGCCGGCATATCCAACGTTTTCTTTACAAAGCAGGCATAACGGGTAATTGGATGTGGATGCTTTCTTTGCTGCTTCAATTTCCTTTGGATCTTTTTCAGGTTTGGAAAGATTAATCGTAATATCCAAATCCCCATATTCAGTTGGTGTTTTCCAGTTCATATTTTTTGCAATCCTGTTACGGCGTATATAATGAATGTCCTGATTCCATTCATAAAACCAGGCGGTAGCCGTTTCTATCCCGTCTGATTCTTCTTTCTCCCTAAAGTCAGCCGTAACCCCGGAAGGCCTTTTTGCAAACACCGCCATCAGCTTTGTATCAAGTAAATCTCTTTCTGTCACCGTATTGCTGGCCATCCGTTCTTCCTTGGCTGCCCAATCCAGAATATCGTCAAGGATGCCAGCAAGAGGACGGGTTTCATTCACTTCATCAAGAGGAGGCTTAACGGCTTCATCAATCTCAAGAATCTCCATGAGCTGATTTTTACAAAAAACCGCATCTTCTTCATCAATTAATTGTTTTTTTTCAGCATACTGTACCAGTTCATTTAACCATTGATCTATTGTCATAGTCTCATCTCCTTACTCGTTGGATTGGTAACCTCCGGGGTGCCGCTGGTGCCATGTCCACGCTGTTTCGATAATTGATTCCAGATCCGCATATTCCGGTTTCCAGCCCAGGATTGTTTTTGCTTTTTCCGATGATGCTACAAGTACCGCAGGATCTCCACTCCGCCGGGGAGCAATTTCACGCGGGATCTCTCTTCCGGTCACTTTAATTGCTGTATCTACTACTTCTTTTACGCTGAAGCCATTGCCGTTTCCAAGATTGAAAACTTCAGAAGGGCCGCCGTCACGAAGATAATCCAAAGCGGTCAAATGGGCCTGAATGAGATCTTTCACATGTATATAATCACGGATGCATGTCCCGTCCGGCGTATCATAATCGTCACCGAAAATCATAATTTTTTCCCTTTGTCCCAGAGCAACCTGCAGCACGATAGGGATCAAGTGTGTTTCCGGCTTATGGTCTTCACCAATATCGATTGTCGGGTGTGCCCCGGCGACGTTAAAGTATCTTAAAGCCACGTATTTCAAGTCATAAGCTTCAGCACACCATTTCAACATCCGTTCTATAGCCAGCTTCGTTTCGCCATAAGGGTTTGTCGGAGCGGTTACCTCTGTTTCTTTAATAGGAACGATTTCCGGTTCCCCGTAAGTGGCTGCAGTAGAAGAAAAAACGATATGCTTAACGCCGTACTCCGTCATTTTCTTAAGCAGGCTTAACGCGCCATAAACGTTGTTGTCATAATACTGAAGAGGTTCCTCCATACTGACGCCTACAAGAGAATCAGCCGCAAAGTGAATAACTGAGTCGATGTCGTGATTTTGGAAGATATGATCAAGAATCTTTTCGTCTCTTAAATCACCTTCATAAAATACTGCCTCTTTAAGAACAGCTTGTTTGTGGCCTGTCTGCAGGTTATCGAGGACAACCACTTCTTCATTTTTCCCCAGAAGCTCTGCTGCCCCATGACTGCCGATGTAACCTGCCCCTCCGCAAATTAATACTGCCATTTCTTTCACTCTCCTTTTATGTTGGTTCTGCTATCGTAAACTTTTTGTTTTAGTCTTTAGTCGAGATCGTTCCCTATCTCCCGTGTACCGTCGCCAATATCAACCACATAGAACTCTGTTTCAATCCCTGTGCGATTTTTATAAGTGTCAGCAATTCTTTTTAAAGTTTCCTCAAGGCCTTCCTCTTTAATTAAATTAACTGTACACCCGCCGAAGCCTGCCCCGGTCATGCGTGCTCCAAGAACAGTCTCTTCCTTCCAGGCGGCTTCTGTCAAAGCGTCTAAATGGTCGCCTGTCACTTCATAATCATCTCTTAACGAACGATGGGAGTCATTCATCAGCTGGCCGAAAGCCGACACATCTCCTTCTTTCAACGCCTGATGAGCTTTAATTGTCCGGTCATTTTCATCAACGGCATGTTTAGCACGGCGGGCAGCTGTATCACTTTTAATTACCTGGCGATTAGCACTGAACTCCTCAGGCGACAAATCACAAAGGTTTTGAATTGAAACAGCTTTCTGTAAATCAGCCAACGCTTCTTCACACTCCCGGCGCCGTTCATTATATTTTGAATCTGCCAGTCCGCGGCGTTTATTTGTATTGGCAAGAACAAGCTTAACCCCTTCCAGTTTTACCGGAGCATAACTGTAGTCGAGGGTATTGCAGTCAAGAAGAACAGCGTGATCCTTCTTTCCCATACCGATCGCAAATTGATCCATAATGCCGCAGTTTACTCCGATATAGCGGTTTTCTGCCCGCTGGCAAAGCTGAACCATTGGAATACGGTCCATGCCAAACCCGTTCTGGGCATCCCATGCAATCGCCATTGCGAGTTCAATTGAGGCAGATGACGAGAGTCCTGCTCCGTTAGGAATGTCTCCGTAAAAATACGCATCAAATCCTTTTTCTCCCGTGAAGCCGTCTTCACGGAACATATAAATGACTCCTTTCGGATAATTCGCCCAGTCGTGAGACTCCTCATAGTCCAGATTATCCAGCGATGTCTCAATAATCCCCAGGTCAGGGAAATTCTCTGAATAAAAGCGAAGCTTCCTGTCTTCTCTTGGTCTGATGACGATATACGTTCCCACACTTAATGCACATGGGAACACATACCCGCCATTATAGTCCGTATGCTCCCCGATCAGATTCACCCGTCCCGGCGACAAGTAAACTTTCGGACGCTCGTTTGTCTTAAACACTTCCTGAAACGATGAAATAAGCTTTTCACTCATCTTTTTTCACTCCCGTAAAAAATTTTTGGTTGTAATACATAGTCTTTCTTTATTAAATTATTTAATTAATTAGTTACGTGTTATTTCCTTCTCATTTTTCAGTATACAACATAACTGCTAAGAATGGAATCTTTATTAATAAATTTAATTAACTTTTAAAGTCGTTGGTTGAAAGCAGTAGGTCGTGTTTTACAGGGGGGATTTTTTGTCGAAATTTGTTATATGGTAGAGTTAGGCAGTTATACGGTAGAGTTACACTTTTATAATGTAGAGTTCAGCAGTTATACGGTAGAGTCCCTCAGTTATAAGGTAGAATCCCAAATTTATACGGTCGTACAGTTAAATGGCAGAGTTCTAAAGGTAATAAAGGGCTGCTATTTCAGCAGCCCCTCACCCTATATCGTCCACCTGACCTGTCAATTGTTATGCCAGTTAAATAGCAGTTAAGCTTCATCCTTTTTCTTTTTTCCGAAATAAAGCAGTCCAAGCAGAAGCCATCCAGTCATAATAATTGCTGCTACAATTAGCGACGGAACAGCTCCGACAGCGATTATTAAAGGGACAGAAGCAGCTGTAACAAAACCGCCACCAACAAAAATATCAAGGAGCAGCTGTTTATAGCTGAACCCTTCTTTTGCGGGTGATTTAGTATTCGGGTCAGCCAGCTTTATTAACAGCAAGCCTGCAGCACTCATTCCCATCGCCTGCCCTAAATCGCCTATTGCCCGTTCAAACCAGTGATCTGTCATGATCTTAGGGGCGATATACAGGAAGGCAAATAAGTTCCAGGCAACCGCGGTTACAGCCATAAGTAAAAATGGAATAAAATGCTCTCCTATGACTGCCAGAGACAAGGTTGCTATCGCTGAGGCTATCAGCAGATCCAGGGCAAGACCCTGGATTCTGTTTACTACCCCTCGGTCTACCACGTTGTATTTAACAAACTTTGAAAGAAACAGCTGGACAATAACGGCACCGATCATAGCGAGCGGAAACAAAGGCAAATGGGTAAAGATTTCGATTTGATCGATCCAAAGTGCCTCTTCAATCAGAATAATTCCCTCAAGGAGGACATACCCGACAGCAATAGCGACGCCAATGTAGCCAAGGTGGACGGTTAACGTTTCAATAAATTCGGAACGTGTTGTTTTTCTGCCTGCCGGTTCATCTTCCTGGTTTTCTTCAGCAATAATCCCCCGTTTTTTTTCTTCGGATATTTCACCCGGATTCTCCAGTATAGCTGTCTTTCCTTTTCTGGCTCCCCAGTTGATCAGACCCATCCCTAAGAAAACCACGCTCAGCACTCCGATTGTTGCTAACCCAACAGCCAGGTGCCTTCCTTCTTCAAATCCTACTCCTTCAAACGTTCCGGCTAGACCCGCAGCTGTCCCGTGTCCGCCTACAAAGCTGATTTCAAGAAGAGCCCCTGCGGCAGGATTCATGCCGAAAAAGGGAGTCAAAACTAAAAGAGCAAGAGTAATTCCCACGACATACATGCCCCATGAAATAAAATGGGCAAATGTAATCTGGGGGCCGGATATTTCCCACATTTTTTTAACTGAAGGAAGCGTCATTCCAAGAAACAAGGATGCAAATATAACGTTAATGAGAAGTCCCGGAAGTGTGCTCCAGATCTCCACCATAACTTCAGGGAACAAACCTCCGCTGTCAAACAGATTGATGCCCAGCCTGCCAAGCACTTCCGGGCCTATAAGTAAACCTAACAAACCGGCGATCATCGAACTGGGTATAAAAAAATTTTGGAAAAGAGGTGTAAACACACGTATCCATTTACCAATTAAAAGCAGAATGCCGAGAATTATAAGGCTAAAACCAGCGACTTCCGGTGTAAGTTCCATACCGCTCCCCCCTAATAAAAAGCGTCCTTTGTCGTATAGTGTCTTTATACCATTTATTAGAAGCATTAAAACGGCGGAATTATAAATCATTAATGATTCATGCCATCGGCTGATTCCCGCTCAGTCTCTTTTTTGCTATGATATTAATTCAGTTTAAATTTAAGAAAGGAAAAACACAGCATGAGATATTTCACCCATATTACCACTTCATTATCGGCGGTAGTGTTACTTGGCGATGCGATCCCTGTAAATGTAGACACAACTTCCACACTTGCAGTTTCCGGACTTTTGCTTGGCTCTGTCCTTCCTGATATTGATGAAAGCAGATCGTGGATCGGCCGGAGAATTCCGGGGTTATCCTCCATCGCTAAAACACTGTTTGGCGGACACCGCGGGCTTACTCATTCAGGGCTTATCCTTATCTTAATGATAGCCGGGACCACCCATTTTTCTAATGAATTTCTTCTTGGCCTGTTTCTAGGAGTTATTTTGCATATTCTTGCAGATTTCTTTTCTGTCGGAGGCATTCCTCTTCTTTACCCTTTCTCTAAAAAACGCTCCCAGATCGCTCTGTATCGGACAGGCACATGGAGCGAAGGTGTGATTTTGGTTGCCGGGGCAGCTGTATTAGTAAATCATTTACTGCCGCTATTTTAATAAAGTTTTTGAAGAAAGAAGATGCTGGCGGGAAGCGAGCATCTTCTTTGACTTATATAAAGCTTCTCTTTATACTTTATTTTTTGTAAGTATTAAACTTTTTTATCGTAAAATGAATGGAGGAACTGAAAATGTCAAAAGTATTATTTATTAAAGCTAATCCAAGACCAGAAGATCAATCTGTAAGTGTTAAAATGTATAATACATTTATTTCAAACTATAAGAGTGAAAATCCTGAGGATGAGATTGAGGAGCTTGATTTATTTCAGGAGAATTTACCTTATTACGATACAGATAAAATTAACGGCATGTTCAAACAAGCCAATGGAATAGAGTTAACCCCCGCTGAACAGGAAGCTGCTGACACAGTTAACACTTATTTAAATCAATTCCTTGAAGCTGATAAAGTTATGTTTGCTTTTCCTCTTTGGAATTTTACCGTGCCAGCTGCGCTCCATACCTACCTGGACTACCTGGCACAAGCCGGAAAGACGTTTAAATACACGGCAGAAGGACCTGTCGGCCTGTTAACCGGGAAAAAAGCCGTGTTATTAAACGCACGCGGCGGCGTCTATTCTGAAGGTCCTGCACAGTCCGCTGAGATGGCTGTTAATTATGTTAAAAACTTGCTGACTTTCTGGGGAATCACAGATATTCAAACAGTCATCGTCGAAGGCCATAACCAGTTTCCGGATAAAGCAGAAGAATTGATTCAGGAAGGCATTCAGGAGACAGCAGCGGCAGCACAGCAGTTTTAAATAAGAGAGATTAACTGCTGGTAACCATTGAACGGGATTATGAAGCTCCTTTGGAGAAACGAATTAAGACGAGAGCCTGCAGCGCAGTCTTCCCGGACTGGTCCGCGCGAGTCCGGAAAAGCACAGTAATGGGTTCTGCTTAATGACTCTGCTTACAAAAGCAAGGGTGTCACCAACTGATTTTGGGACACCCTCTTTTTTATCCAAAAAAAAGTTTAAAGAATCCCATACTGAACAATACAAAAAATGGAAGAAGATTCCCGTACTGCTGATATTTAAAAACCCTGGAATGATGGGCTAAGAAAAGGCCGAACAGAAAAAACAGGGCAAATTGAATGCCTGCAAAAACAGGAAAATAAGTGCCTATGGCATCGAAACCGGCCAACAGCCCAAACCCTATATTGTCTACATTTATAATAAGGAAGATTTTAAGAGCCACAGCACGTTTGAAAAGCCCTTCGCCATCTATTAAATGAAATACACTGAGAATAAGCAGGAAAACCCCCGATATTTTATTAAAAAGATGAAAAGGAATGACGTCTTCCAAAGCAAGGCCAATCTGATAAAACGCCCATAAAATGAGAGCCGTGCCCACAGTCAGCAGCAGAAAATGAATTAAGGGAAAATACTGCTTTCTGTACCCGATCAGCCATCCCCATATAAACCCGTCGAAACTTATAAAAAATATCATGAACAACGTTGAGAAAAAAGCCATCTCCTTCACCGCCTCCCCCACATTTATATGCTTGCCCTCAGCAAAATATAAGACATGGAATTAAATGGGGGGTCTGACCCCAAATATTCAGGTTTAATTTTTATAAATAGGTGGAAAATAACAAAATAGGTTTTGAATAATTTCTTCAAAAAGGAAGGGATGATTACGTAATGGACGCAAAAATGCAAGAATTAATTGATGGATTAAATGAGGATCTAGCTAACGAGTATGCAGCAACGATTATGTACACGTACAACGCAGCAGTTGTAACAGGATTATATCGCCAGGTACTCAAGCCATTTTTCGAAGGAGAAGTCGCAGATGAGGCCGGCCACGCGCTTTACCTGTCTGAAAAAATTAAAACATTGGGCGGAACTCCAACAACTACACCTGCACCTGTTAAACAGCTTACTGATGTAAAAGACATGCTTGAAGAAGCTATGCAGGCTGAGATTGACACTATTAACCGTTATGAAACACGTAAAGAACAGGCAGAAGCTTTAGGTTTAACTGAACTGACAGTCAAACTGGATGATTTCATCGCTGATGAAACAGGCCACAAAGAAGAAATGGCCCGTCTGCTTGAAGATTCCCGTTTCTAATAAGACATGACATTAAGCTCCTCTTAATCCTAAGAGGAGCTTTTTTCCTGCTCGCTTCAGTAATAAATAATTTATTTCTCTGCCTCTTCAATCTCCAGGTTTTTCACTCTTTCATTTCTGTCAATGCCTCTTTTTGTAACTATCCAAAAACATATAGTATGGGTTTGCACCGAACTCAATAAGGTACTTAAGTGCCCAATAAGGGCTCAAGGTATTGTGAAACCAATAAGTGTGTTACTGTTAAACTAAGGCAGAAATGAAAGGAGCTCATATATGGAGCTTATTATTTACACAAAGCGGTTAATGGTTGCTGCCTGTTCTCCTCAGTTTTTTCCTGTCATGCAGACAGAGTCTTATAACCAGCGTCCCCATATATCAGCTCACTTGAACAGCCTGAAGAAAGATCCTTCTTTATATGGCTGGGGACCGTGGCTTATTCTTCTAAGAAATAATTCCCGGGTTATAGGTGACATAGGGTTTAAAGGAAAGCCTGATTCCAAAAAATCAATAGAAGTGGGCTATGGCATCATAACTTCTGAACGGAACAGGGGCTATGCCACAGAAGCCTTGGAAGCTCTGGTTAATTGGGCTTTTTATCTTAAAAATGTAAAATATATTACAGCTTTATGCCGGCATGATAATTATTCATCTATCCGCGTGCTCGAAAAAATAAAAATGGTACGGTTAAAAGAAGAACACCAGATGATTCACTGGCATTTGAAAGCCAATTTAAAAACGCCCTCATGAGGGCGTCAGGCTGTTGAGAAACCCACCCTTTTCAAAAAGCGTGGGTTTCTTTTTTATTTTCTTCCCTTGATTTAGGTCATCTTCCGATGATAAAGGAATA
>NZ_FOGT01000033.1 GCF_900111295.1 Salipaludibacillus aurantiacus
TATTCCTTTATCATCGGAAGATGACCTAAATCAAGGGAAGAAAATAAAAAAGAAACCCACGCTTTTTGAAAAGGGTGGGTTTCTCAACAGCCTGAGGTGCTACTCCGGTAGCACCTACTTATCTGTTACTCTCTTTCGGCTCACTCTTACTTGCGTTTTCTTCAGTTTTCTACCTGATACGTTGGTAGGTGCTACGTAGGTGCTACCCCGGTAGCACCTACTTATCTGTTACTCTCTTTCGGCTCACTCTTACTTGCGTTTTCTCCAGTTTTCTACCTGATACGTTTGTTGGTGCTACGTAGGTGCTACCCCGGTAGCACCTACCTCTCTGTTACCCTCTTCCGGCTCACTCTTTCTTTCGTTTTCGCCAGTTTTCTACCTGATACGTTTGTTGGTGCTACGTAGGTGCTACCCCGGTAGCACCTACCTCTCTGTTACCCTCTTCCGGCTCACTCTTTCTTTCGTTTTCGCCGTTTTTCTACCTGATACGTTGGTAGGTGCTGCGTAGGTGCTACCCCGGTAGCACCGACTCTACCTGCCAAGCTACCAACTCTGCAACCTGCCCGCCGTCAATCGCGGGAAATATAAACAGATTACGAATTGAAACTTAAGATCTTGTAAAAATTTATCTCTCATCCTTATCTGTCTGAAGTTTTACATTATGATAGACAGAGTACTCAGGAATAGAGAGGATTTTTGAAGTGTCGACAGGTCAGATAAATGCAAAAAAACAAGTAATTGTGATGGCAGCTGCTACAGCTGTTTCGCTATTTGGGGATGCGCTTCTTTATATTATACTGCCTTTATACTGGACAGAGATGGGGCTTCATGCTTTATGGCAGATAGGGGTGCTTCTGTCTGTTAACAGGTTTATACGTCTGCCATTAAACCCGCTGGTGGCCTGGCTTTACAAAAGAATATCGTATCGTCAGGGGTTTATTTGGGGGATGGTTCTGGCCGCTATAACTACTTTTTGTTACGGCGCTTTCCACTCTTTTTGGATTCTTTTTATAGCGCGCTGTTTATGGGGCTTAGCGTGGACGTTTTTAAAGCTTGGCGCTTATCTTGCCATTCCTGCTTTTTCGGACAACAGCAACAGGGGGTATTTGTTTGGGCTTCATAAAGGAATCCACCGGTCAGGTGCCCTGCTTGGCATGATCTTAGGAGGGCTTGCGGTGGACCAGTTCGGCATTTTCCCTGTAATGACGGTCTTTGCTGCAGCAAGCTTATTCACTCTTCCATTTATTTTTACGGGGCTGGATCGCAAACAGTCTTCCGCTGAATTGATTACTAATAAAGAAACCGTTCCTTTTAAGAAAGTGATTATTCAGCAGTCGGTAATTACTGTGCTTGCCAGTGCGATGTGTATAGCAGTGGTGTATGATGGAATTCTCAAATCAACACTCAGCTATCTTGTTAATCTGCAAATTGATTCGGAACTCATTTTAGTGGGGTTGGCTGTAGGGGCTTCTACACTTGCAAGTTCGATTCAGTCAATCAGGATTTTATGGGAGCCGTGGCTTTCACCGTTACTTGGCAGTTTTGCAGACAGGACTGCCAGACGGGCTCCTGTTTTCGCTGGGCTTTTGGGAGGAGCGGCTGTGCTCATGGTTTTTGCCCCTTTGCCAATGCCGTTATTTATGTTTATAACTATTATGCTCGGTCTGCAGGTAATTGGTACAGCTATGGAAGTAATTGTTCTTTCTCTTGCTGCTGACGTCGCACAACGATCATCTAAAGTTCATGTTATGACAACCTTATCAGTCGCACAGGACACAGGGGCAGCCCTCGGTCCGCTGATTGGATACATGGCCGCAGAATGGTTAGGAATCACTTCCTTATATGTTTTCGCTTCACTGCTTTTTATCATACTCGCCATAAAGTGGCTGAAAGAGCCTGCAGAGCGGGGGTTTCACACGGAAGTAAACAAAGCAGCACCAGTTGATTAACAGTTTCAGCCTGAAATTAGAAAACCACACGGCACGGCCGCGTGGTTCAGTATTTATATTTCACCGTATTTCTCGAAACGTTTTTCAAGGTAATTCTGCAGGACAGTCATTACTGAACAAATTCCCCAGTATATGAGAGCAACGAGGATAAACATGGTCATGTAGTCCATTTCACGTCCTGCGACGATACGCGACATCTGAAAAATCTCAGGGACTGTAATCATTGCAGCCAACGATGAGGCTTTAATTAAGTCCAGCAGCACGTTTGTCAGCGGAGGAACAGCAATTCTGGAAGCCTGGGGCAGCACGATCCGGCGCATCGTCAGCCAGTAAGAGAAGCCAAGAGACCGGGCTGATTCCCATTGCCCTCTTGGTACGGCAGCGATGGCGGAACGGTTAATTTCCGCCATATAAGCTGCACTGTTTAAACTGAATCCGATTAACGCCGCTGTCACAGCATTGAATTCAATGCCTATAAACGGAAAGCCGAAATACAGCATAAATAATATAATCAGAATGGGGACGCCCCTCATAAATGAAATATATATCCGGGCAGGCCAGCGAAGCCAGGAACGGTCTGACGCTCTTGCTATAGCTAAAAATAAGCTGATAATCAGCCCTGCTGCCATACTCACTAATGAAATAAGCAGAGTATACCAGATCCCCTGCATGACATATGGAAAGGATTCAATGGCTAATTGGATATCAAAAATGTACTCCCACTGAATATCTCTCATGCTTCTTCTCCTTTATTCTTCGTCTGCGAAATCAATGTCAGGTTCCTGTGACACGTCCTGGCCTCCGAAAAACTGTTCAGACAGCTCAGTTATAGTGCCGTCTTCCAGCATCTCATTAATAACGCGGTTAAGGTTTTCGTGAAGTTCCGTGTTATCCTGATTCATGATCATCGCCTGGTTATTCGGATAATAAAATAAATCAGGATGAATAACAACATCAATTTCAGGAAGTGCTTCAATGGCCAGAGACTGAAGATAATAATCATTCATCACGGCGTCCAGACGGCCATTTTCAATATCCCGTAAATACGTATCGTTTGTGACATTTTCATATGTCACGCCTTCAGCACCATACTCTTCAGCAATCTCCATGTAAATAGTGGTGGCAGCACCGCCATGGCGTTTGCCTTCAAGGTCTTCGAGCGTTTCAATACCTGAGTAGTCATCGGGACGTACAATCATCGAACCGTAGGAAAATTTATAAGGATCGGTGAAAAGAAAGTCCTCTTCGCGGCGCTCATTAATATCAATGTCGTTTACGGCGATATCTACCTGGCCGCTCTGGATTGAAGTGAGCATCCCGTCAAATCCCATTTCTGTAAACTCTGCTTCCAGCCCGAGACGATCAGCTGCCTCGCGGGTAATTTCAACTTCAAACCCGGTTAATTCATCCGTCTCATCGGAATGAAAAGATGTCGGGTACAGAGTTCCTGAAGTAGCCACCTTTAAAGTGCCTTCCTCTTCTATTTCATTCCATCGGGAAGTTTCACCGTTCTCCCCGGTGTCGTTATTATTGGCTCCACCGCAAGCGGCAAGTATGAGAATCATGGACAGCCCAGCAATTAAGGCCGGTATTCTTGTTTTTCTTAAAAAATACATAATATCCTCCTTTAAACTTAAAATATGATCTTTAGTCCAGTAAAAAACATAGCATGTAACTTGGTATTCAATCAATAAGATTGCTCTAAACGGTAAAAGTAAAAATATTTTGCAAATAATAAATTTTTCAGTAAAAAAGTTTGACAAAAAGTGAAAAAAAGTTGTACAAATATGTTATAAATAATATAAACCAGGGTATACAGCAGTATCAATTTATTTTTTTCAGGGGCAAAATAAAGGAGACCGCCATGAGCAGAAAAAAGACGATAGACGAAGCTCAGCTCTTTCAGGAAACTGAAAAACTTATAATGGAGTCCGGTTATGCCGAGTTTCATTTTAAAGCGTTGGCAGAAAGGCTGGGAGTGGCAAGAAGTACGATTTATAATTACTATCCAAACAAAGAAGAGCTAATTACAAGCTACATGGTGCGCCTGTTGGAAAGAGCCGTTGAAAACATGGATGAGGCTTTTGAGGCAGAGTATCCGGTTAAGCAGCTGATCAGTGTATGGTCGAGATACGCCAACATGCATCAGATGCTGCAAATTATGCCTTATATTAACCAGAAAGCAACGCCAAAAGTAGAAGAAAATATCCGGGTAATGTACACCTTGTTTGGAGAAATGAAAAGTAAAATCCATCACGTCTTAAAAAAGGAGCAGGAATCCGGACGAATCAGGGAAGATATTCATATGGCTACTATGACAGGTCTTCTGATGGCAACGGTTCAAGTCCCTGTCCACCATAACAGTCTTGGCCAGTGGGTGGATGAAGTTTACGAACTCGTCATGAACGGCTGTAAAGGCTGATTTTTTATATATTAAAATGACACTACTGTCATTATGAAACTTATAATAGAACATAAATAGGACAGGAGGCACCAAACATGTTTGATGCAATTATTAAACGCCCTAAAATAACCATGATGTTTATATTTATCCTTGTAGTCGTAGGAACTCTCACGCTCTTTCAGCTTCCGCAGAGGGAAGTCCCGGAGTTTTCTTTTGATATAGGAATTATTAATACCCCGTATCCGGGTGGCGCCCCTGAAGAAGTGGAGCAGCAAGTAACGATTCCTTTGGAAGAAGCTGTTGAAAATATCGACGGCATCAGTGAGATGAGTTCGGTGTCTACCTCCGGTTTTTCAAACATAGTCATTGAGCTGGAAGAAAACGCCGATAGAAATGAGGTGTTTACAGAGATTCAGCAGGCCATTTTAAGGACAGAAGGGGATCTGCCGGACGAAGCTGTCACACCTGATTTTTCCCAGCAAGTGAGTTTAGGCGGTTTATCAAGCTATCATATCTTGCATGAAGACAGAGAGGAGTTATACGAGCTTAAAAATATGCTTGACGACTGGCAGGGGGAAGTTGAAGCTTTGCCTGGTGTAGACCGGACAATAGTGAAAGGTTTCCCTGACCAGTATTTTATGATTGATGTGGATTCCGATGAGCTTTTTGGCAGCGGCCTGCAGCTTCCTGATGTGATCCAGGCGGTTGAGGAAGAGTTAAATACTCAGCCTTTAGGGGTTCAGCAGATAGACGGCCAGAATGTCCAGCTTGCTTTGTCTGTTTTGGAAGATGAAGAAGAAATCAGTTCTATTTTTGTCGGACAGGACTTTGAAGGTGAATCGGTTTATTTGGAAGATATTGCTGATGTGGGGATAATGAATGAAACCCCTGAAGATTTAATTACCTTTGAAGATACGCCTGCTGTTTCGTTTACTGTCATACCAGGGAGCGGTGTGAACATTCCAGAACTTCATGATGACGTGGATGAGCGGGTAATGGCCCTTGCCCAGGACTTGCCGGAAGAAATGGAAATTGATTTATTCTACACTCAAAAAACGGTAGTAGATGAGATTTTCGGAGATTTAGCTTTCTCCTTTGCATTGGCAGGGCTCTCGGTCGTTGTGGTCACTCTCCTGGGCTTAAACTGGTCGTCAGCTGTTATTGTAGCTTTGGCCATTCCGACGTCTGTTCTTATTGGACTGATTCCCCTTCCGTTTTTTAACGTGGACCTGAATCAGATTTCCATAATCGGGATGATTATCGCATTAGGTATTCTCGTTGATGATGCAATCGTAGTCGGCGACAATATCAGGCATAAGTACAGACAAAATTATGATCCGCTGGAAGGGGCATTGACAGGCGCCAAAGAAGTCAGAGCTTCTATTATTACGTCAACTTTAACAATTGTCTTTACATTTTTACCTTTAGTCTTTATTTCCGGCGGCAACGGGGACTTTATCCGCGCGCTTCCAACGGTGCTTATTGCAACAATTCTGGCCTCTACGATAGTCGCTTTATCGTTCGTCCCTATTTTTCTCGTATGGAGACAGAAGAAGCAGCGGCGGAAAAAGAATAAGTCACGCAAGGCGCCAAGAGACGGCCTGTTAGGCAAACAGCTGAATTCCTTATCTGACTGGTACAGTGATTCTATTTTAAAAAGAGTGGTACGCCACCCTTGGAAAGTTGCCATTATCGGATTTGTGGTAACAACCAGTTTTTACGGGCTGATTCCATTCATCCCTGTGGTATTCTTCCCGGATACTGACCGGCAAGAGGTTACAGTGGAAGTACGTATGCCGGCCGGGACAACTATAGAAGATACTGAAGAAACCCTTCAGCAGATGAGGGAGTTTGTGCTGGCTGAAGACGAGCATATATTCGAAACGGCTGTATATACTGGAGAGGGTCTCCCCCCGCTGTTTGGCGATGGGATTTCCAACAGCAGTGAAGAGACTGGAAATCTGCTGCTCCGTACAAATCGTGAAGAACAGTCAGCTCAGGAAACAATTTCCAGGTGGACGGAACCATTGCAGGATGAATTCTCAGAGGCAGAAGTGGAACTGACAACCATCGAATCGGGTCCGCCGGTAGGGGCACCTGTTGCCATTACGCTTCAAGGGCCTGAGGTGGAAACACTGATAGACATGAGTAATGAATTGCAGGAGCGTATTGCAGAGCTGCCTGAAAGCGGCACAGTGCTGGACGATATGGGGCCGCTTCGTCCAACGGTCGTCTATGAGCCTGTCAGAGAAGAAATGGAAGCTAATGGAATTACGATGAGCCAGATCAGCGAACAAATTGGCTTGCGTACAGACGGTATTCCGTTAATGACTTTCCGTACCGATCAGGACGCCATAGATTTGCAGCTGACCCTGGATAGAGTTGAGGAAGATGGCGAGCTGGATTTATCAGATATTGAGGTGCCTAGCCAGGCAGAAGAAGAGGGTGAAGGTCAGGGCGGCCCGCCGGAACTGATCGCACTTGATACTCTCCTTGAAGAAACTGAATCTGAAGAGATACCGCAAGTGCTGAGGGAAGATGGTGTCAGAACAATTACAGTAAGAGTCTTCCCGGCTAACGATAATGATGAAGTACTTGAATCAGAAATCGAAGCGATCACGGATGATGTCAGGGAATCAGTAAGCGAAGACTATACAGTAAGCTTAGGAGGAGAGACTGAAGCGAGAACAGATTTCATCCTTGAACTGTTTACATTGTTTCTCGTTGTGTTATTCCTGATTTATATCGTCATGGCAATCCAGTTTTATTCCTTAACGATTCCTATCCTTGTTATGAGTACGGTTCATATAGCGAGCGCAGGCGCTGTCGTTGGTTTGTTCCTGACCCAGACAGGTCTTGGCTTCATGGCGCTCATGGGAATTGTATCCCTGGCCGGGATCGTGGTCCGAAATTCCATTGTGCTGCTCGAATTCATTAAGCAGCGCAGAGCTGACGGCATGTCAATTGAAGATGCTGTCGTTGAAGCAGGCAGGGTAAGGCTGCGGCCGATTCTGTTAACGGCGTTCACGGCTATTGGTGCATTGACTCCTGTGGCTCTAAGCGGAGACGTGCTGTTTGTGCCTCTTGCTATTTCAATTATTTCGGGTCTGTTATTCTCGGCCGTATTAACGGTTGTCATCGTCCCGGCCGTGTATACAGCTTTTGCTGTGAAGTTTGGAAAGTAACAAAGAGTACCGTTTAGATCAACCGGCTGACACTTGGATCAGGTGTTCAGCCGGTTTTTGTTTATTTACTTCAGTTACACGCGTACCTTGCTTATTTAGCCTTATCTTGTTTTGAATCTGCCATGTGGCAGTATAATTAGCAATTTAACAGGTGAATATAAACACTATTGGCAGTTTAAAATTAATAGGAAGTGGGCGGCGCATGAGTAAGGAAACCGAGGTTCCCCTTTTTGATACATTTGAAGAAAATATAGAGTACTTAAGAAAAGAAATGAGAATAGAAGATAACTTTGATCTCATTCACCATAAGCTCGTTTACGGTGAGCGGAAGTTTGGGCTGTTCTTTGTCGATGCCTTTGCAAAAGACGAAGTCATGGTCCATATCATGCGGCATTTATCCTTTTTGAATAAGGAAGATCTGGAAGATGATCCGGTTACCGTTCTTGTCCAGAAGCTGATCCCTCATCTGGAAGTTGAGACATCAGAGGATTTGGAAGAGGTCATCAGCCAGACGCTGGCAGGACAGGCGGCGTTTATTATTGAAGGCTGCGAGGAAGCAATTCTAGTCGACATCAGGGAGTATCCCGGCAGGTCCCCGGAAGAACCGGATATTGAACGGGTGGTCCGCGGACCGCGTGACGGATTTGTTGAAACTCTCGTATTTAATACCGGCTTAATGAGGAGGCGGCTTCGGGACCGTTCTCTCGTGATGGAATTTATGCAGATCGGACGCAGGTCAAAAACGGATATTTCAATCGCGTATATCGACAGTGTGGCAGACCCTGAGTTAATTAAAAGGGTGAAAGAAAAATTGGAAGCCATTAAAATAGACGGGTTGACGATGGCAGAAAAAACGGTGGAAGAGTTTATGTTTAAGAAGAACCTGCTTCCATACCCGTTAGTCAGATACACGGAAAGGCCTGATACAGCTGCCACTCATGTGCTTGAAGGGCATGTGCTTATTTTCGTCGACGGTTCACCGAGCGTGATGATCTGCCCAACCACTTACTGGCACCACCTCCAACACGCTGAAGAATACCGTCAGGAGCCGGTTATTGGTGTTTTTTTAAGATGGGTGCGGTTCATCGCTGTCTGGTCATCAATATTCTTATTGCCGCTATGGTTTTTGTATGCGACCGTCCCTGAAATAGTCCCGGATGTGGTAGATTATATCGGCCCGGATGATACTGGAGCCGTTCCGCTAATTGCCCAGTTTTTGATAGCTGAAGTGGGGCTGGAGATCTTGCGGATGGCGGCCATTCATACACCGAACGCGCTTGCGACGGCCCTTGGTCTTGTCGCGGCTATATTGATAGGGGAGGTTGCCATTGAGGTGGGTCTCTTCACGCATGAAGTGATTCTTTATATTGCTTTAGCGGCCTTGTCGAGCTATGCGACACCTAGTTATGAGATGAGTATATCAAACAGAATAATAAGAATATTGCTGCTCGTTGCGACCTCTTTATTTGGGGTGGCAGGTTTTGTAGGCGGGACTGCTCTGTTTATTATTTCTTTGGCAAGTTTAAAAACAATGAATACGCCATATTTATGGCCGTTCATTCCATTTAACGGAAAAGCGTTTGTTGATATTCTGTTCAGGACGCCTATGCCGATGAAAAATACACGTCCTTCTGTGTTAAATACTCTCGACCAGACGAGACAATAAAGAACCGCCTCATATATTTGAGGCGGTTCTTTACTGCAGCCTGCAGAGTAAACTTATCTGGCGACTACTTTAAATTGGCCAACTTTAGGCACGATTTGGGCAAGTTCCTGGTCGGGGTATTTTTTCTCAAGATCATGAATTTTCTTAAAGTCTTCCCCGCGGACCCATTCAAGGTAACTTTCTTTTGATTCAAAAAAAAGCTGAACAGTAATTTCGCCGGAATTTTTATCGTTCTGGAGCAGATAAAAATCAACAAAACCCGGCGCTTCATCCACTATACGGGACCGGTTTCTGTATATATCAATGACTTCGTTCGCTTTTTCAGGCGGCACGTCAAAGGTTGAAAATACTGTGTACATGTTTTAACACCCCTAATTAAGTGAGTTTCACTTATTGTAACATGTCATCTGTATTTTTTTTTTGATAAAATAACATCCCGGGTTATACCATTGGGAACTTTCCCTTATAAATAAGCAAGCATTGCAGTTGCCACCGAAAAATAAATGATTAACCCGACAATATCATTAACGGTTGTAATAAATGGCCCTGAAGCTATCGCCGGATCTAAGTTCAGCTTATTAATAATTAAAGGAACAACCGTTCCAATAACAGTGGCCAGACTCAGAGATAAAAACAGCGAGGATGCCACGATAAAAGCTAAAAAGAAACTGCCGTGCATGACAGGAATAATTACAGCCAGTACGATTGCACAAATGATACCTAACAAAATACCAGTGCTGAATTCCCTGAACAACATTTTGCTTAATCCTTTTTTTTCTAAAGAACCTAAAGCAAGAGACCGGACAGCTACAGCCAGTGACTGGGTGCCGGCGTTTCCAGCGGATCCCATGATCAATGGAATAAATCCGGCTAATAAAACGACAGCTTCAAGTGTCTCTTCAAATTGGGCAATGATATTAGCCGAAACCATTCCAAAAAACATTAATAGAATAATCCACGGAGCCCGCTTCTTTGCAGCAGTAAACGGTGTAATCGTTAGATCAGTCGCACCACGTGAAGCTGCGAATTCATCAAGGTCTTCCGTTGCCTCTTCCTCCATAACATCCAGAATATCATCTACTGTAATGATCCCTACAAGCTTATTATGCTCAGTAATGACTGGAACAGCGAGAAAATCATATTTTTTAAATAAATTTGCAACATTTTCCTGATCTTCGCTTGTCTTAACTGAAACGACACGGCTGCTCATTACAGATTCTACAAGATTACCAGGATCGGCAGTAATGAGATCACGCAGGGATACTACTCCAACCAGTTCGTGGCGCTCATTAATGACATAAAGATAATAAATGGTTTCCGCGTCCGGACCTTCCCGGCGTAAAAGCTCAATAACATCACTAATAGGAGAATCCGCGCGGAGGTTTATAAATTCTTTTGTCATGATGGCACCGGCGGTTTCTTCTTCATAACTCAGGAGTTCCTTAATGTCCCGGGCATCTTCTTCGTCTAATCCTTCGATTATTGCTGACGCTTTAGACTCGTGCATCTCTCCAAGGAAGTCTGCCACGTCATCTGCTGCCATATATGAGATCATATCCTGAGCATACGATTCATCTAATTCATGTAAAAATACTTTTTGTTCATCAATATTTAATTCTTCAAATACCTCAGCATATTCTTCTGGTGAAAGGTATTCATATAAGCTCTTGCGCTGAGTTTTAGTCATCGACAGGTAAATATCAAGCTGATCCTGGGGGTGTAACTCAAAGAAAAGCTGACGGAACTGCTGGATATTTCCTGCATTTACTGCGCTAATAACAGATTCTGCATAGTCTGCACGGTTTTGTTCAGTTAACTTTACCATAAGAATGGCCTCCTTTTGACCGGGGCCATCTTTAGAAACCTAAGAAGGAAAAGGATGGTCCCCGGTAATATTACTTTTTACGTTTTTCTCTAAGCTGAAACTTCTCCTGGGAACCGAGTCCATCCCGCATCACTCCTTGCATTTCGTTTATTTTTCCAGTAACTGGGGGGGGCAGACCCCCCAGCTGCTGGAAATAAAAAAACACCTTCATCTTAGAATGAAGGTGTTAAAGTCCGATTTTAACTAAGCGTGGCGAATCAGACCGCCACGAGCCTCCATTCGTAGAGCTTTAGCACTGTATGGCATAGGGCGGAGCCCAGCTACATTAGATATCACCTTATGTCGATGATTTCTGTTGACCCATTGGCGTCTTTGGACGTTTTTGGGCAGTAGCGTATCTCCATACAGGAGCCTCACCTAACGAGGTTTTATATTTTCAACATGTGAATTATATAATCTGTATTGTTTTAATGTCAATGAAATTTTGAAAAATAAGGTATTTTGGCCTTGAAAATGTGTGAAAACCGTTTAAAAGGTGACATTTCCTTTATTGAGACTTGGTTTTAAGGGCTAAGTTGTTTAAAATAATAACGTACGAAAACAACGGTGAGGTTAAGTATTCTTTGGTCAACATTTTAAGGCAAATGATTATAATATCATAATAACTAAAATTAAAAGAGGGAAAATATATGCACGTTAATAACATCTATGAAGAATTAATCACGATTTGCAGCGAAGAGAATGTTTTAAAACATGAACCTATGAGTAAGCATACTCTTACACAAATTGGCGGTAAAGCTGATTTGTTTGTTATTCCTGAAACGCATGAGCAAGTGGCAGAAATAGTCAGGTTAAGAAATAAACATGATTTACCCTTTATGCTTCTTGGAAATGGATCAAATATGATCGTCCGGGACGGAGGCTTAAGGGGGCTGGTCTTACATTTAGCCCGGCTGTCGGATTTGAAAGTAGAAGGGACACAGCTGATTGCCCAGGGAGGAGCAAATATTAAAGACGCGTCTCAATTAGCTCTTAAACACGGCTTAACTGGCCTGGAGTTTGCTTGCGGCATTCCGGGGTCAATAGGCGGCGCAATGGTTATGAACGCCGGGGCATACGGCGGTGAAGTAAAAGATGTGATTGACCATGTCAAGGTGGTGACCCAGGGTGGAGAGCTGCTCACGCTTCAAAAAGATGAGCTCGAACTGGATTACCGTACGAGTATAATCGGGAAAAAGAAATATATCGTCCTGGAAGCTGTGTTTAATCTGGAAGAGGGAGATCCAGCACAAATTAAAGAAACAATGGCGGACCTTACTTATAAAAGAGAATCCAAACAGCCGCTGGAATTCCCTTCTGTGGGAAGCGTATTTAAGCGCCCGCCGGGATATTTTGCAGGAAAGCTGATTCAGGACAGCGGTCTTCAGGGGAAAGGCGTAGGAGGTGCAGAAGTGTCTACAAAACACGCCGGTTTTATTGTAAATAAAAATAGCTGTACAGCAACTGATTATATCGCGACGATTGAAATGGTCCGGAATAAGGTAAAAGAAAACTTCGGAGTAGACCTTGAACTCGAAGCAAAAATCGTAGGGGAAGATCCTGAAAATTAAATATAAGGCTATTGAAGCTGGTTCTCCCGCAGAACCAGCTTTTCCAGTAACTGGGGGGTCTGACCCCCACTTAGGACCCCCAGTTACTGCTTTCTTTACCGAATATATTTGAAGGTTAGTGAATAAACTGGTAGAATATAAATTATTGGTTATATAATAAAACTTTTATATACATTAAAAAAGAAAGGGTGTATGGCGGTGGAATTAACAAAGTCTAGTTCGTTAGAGGAATATACCCGTTTATTTAAAATGATGAATGATGAAAATCGGCTAAAAATCCTTCTGTATTTGTATGAAGATGAATTGTGCGTCTGTAATCTAATTGATTTGTTAGGGATGAGCCAGCCTGCAGTCAGCCAGCACCTGAAAAAACTGCGTGAAGCTTCTTTAATTAAAATCAGAAGCCAGGGTCAATGGAAGTTTTACAGTCTTAACGAAGACTACCCGAACCTGGATATGTTAAAAAGGATATTAGGAGATCTTCCTTCAAAGAAACATGAAGTAGAAGACTTAAATTCAAATGGCAAACGCGTGATTTGTACAACTATTTCAAAATAACGAGGGTGATAACCATGGCAAAAAAAATTGAGATTTTTGACCCGGCGCTTTGCTGTCCTACAGGCGTTTGCGGACCGGATGTAGATCCGGAGCTAACGCGAATTTCAAGGCTGCATCTAAAACTTGTAAAAAACGGATACCATGTTAAAAGATATAATTTAGCCCAGGAGCCTGACCCGTTTGTTACTCATAAAGGAGTTAATGAGCTATTAGAAAAAGAGGGGCCTGATGCACTTCCGGCAGTTGTGGTTGACGGCAAACTCGCTTTTTATAACCGTTATCCGACCATGGAGGAATTTTCTGAGTGGCTCGGATTGGATAAGGAAGAGTTGCAGACGAAGGAACCTGAAAAGAAAATAAACCTGCTTTAAACAGGCAGGGTTTGTTAAAGGTAAATATTTAAAATCTCGAACAAAGTTTAAAAGAGCCAATAGGAAAGACGGTTAGATTTAACCCAGCAAAAAAACGCCCTCATGAGGGCGTCAGGCTGTTGAGAAAGTATTCTCAACAGCCTTTTTTAAAAGAAAAGTAAGATATCTCACGATCTCATCACTACCGGCGGACGCTTTCCGTGGGG
>NZ_FOGT01000020.1 GCF_900111295.1 Salipaludibacillus aurantiacus
GGGAACAAGTATTGGTCTCTCCTCTACAATAGGAGCTTTTTTTGTGTTTGTAAACTTAAAATTACAATATATTCCATTCGTGCAAGGCTACTGGGTCTGACCCCATATTGAAAAGTATTTGCAGCAGATAGGATGTTGCAGTGCAGCTTGTTTCGTGTTATATTTTTAGAAGGTTTTGATGTCGATTTGGAGGTGTAGACTGTGGAAGCTGTTGCATCCGTTTTGCTAGTGATTGTATCACTTTTATTAATTGGCGTAGTATTGTTACAGTCCGGAAAAAGTGCCGGCCTGTCAGGTGCCATTTCCGGTGGTGCCGAGCAGTTAGTAGGAAAGCAGAAGGCCAGAGGGCTGGACGCTGTTCTTCAAAAAGCCACTGTGGTTCTTGGAACGCTTTTCTTCCTGTTAACATTGGCCGTTGCATTTTTTATGTAAATAGCTTAAGCAAAGCAGCAGACAGGGACAGTCTGCTGCTTTTTACGTGCAGGTTAATTTCCTTCCTGAATGGGAATAAAGAAGATATGATGAGCAAGGTACGTGACAGCACCAGGCTGTTTTTCATATGATAAATAAGTGTCTCATTCAGGAGTGATAGCTATGATTGGATGCCTGATCATCCATGGTTTTTCCGGTACCCCGGATGAAATTGCAGATATTGAACAGCACTTAAAGAAGAAAAACTGGCTCGTATACTGCCCCGAACTTCCAGGGCATGACGGGACTAAAGAAAGTATGAAGTCAGTTACTTATAAACATTGGGTTTTTAAAGCTAAAGTTGCTTTGGAGGAGCTAATGGACCGATGTGAAAAAGTCTATCTCATCGGTTTTTCTATGGGCGGTGTCATTGCCAGTTTTCTCGCCTCCCAATACCCGGTGGAAAGACTGGTCCTCCTCAGTGCCGCCGCCTATTACCTTAATCCGAAACAGATCGTACAGGACGTGACTGGCTGGTTTCTTGAAGGAGTACGCGGCGAACTTGATAAAGATGATTATTACCAGTTTTACCGCGAGAAAATTTTACGGACGCCGATGGCTGCCACGATTGAATTTGCAAAAATGGTCAAAAAGCTGCGTCCTCATTTAGATCAGATCACCGTCCCGACACTGGTCATTCAGGGAGAAAGTGATGGTCTTGTCCCACAAAAAAGCGCTGAATATATTTATGAGCATATCCAGTCAGAGGAAAAGAAACTGTACTTCTTTCCTGAGGCTAAACATTATATTTGGTTTGGCGATGGTAAGGATAAATTGCTTGAAGCGATTGACGACTTTTTTTCAGGGACAACCGATGGGGCGCTGAAGTCCGGGAGTGAATCTGAGGCAAAAGGAACAGGCTGACGGATCAACAAAGACGTGGTTCCGTCAGTCGAGGAAACTTATTAACTGATAAGAGTAACAACATGAAAGGAATGTTTGATAATGATGAAAGTTGCACAGCCAAAGCCATTCACCTTTGAAGGAGGGGAGCGGGCCGTGCTGCTCTTGCACGGATTTACAGGTAACTCTGCCGATGTACGCATGCTGGGGAGATACCTTGAAAAAAGAGGGTATACCTCACACGCTCCACATATGAAAGGACACGGAGTTCCTCCGGAGGAACTAGTCCACACCGGACCTGAAGACTGGTGGGATGATGTGCAGGCCGGATACCAGTATTTGAAAGAGATGGGCCATGATAAAATTGCTGTGGCAGGTTTATCCTTGGGGGGTGTATTTTCCTTGAAACTCGGGTACACACTACCTGTGAAGGGAATTATCCCTATGTGTGCACCAATGTATATAAAAAGTGAAGAAACAATGTATCAGGGTGTCCTGGAATATGCTAAAAAATATAAACAGTGGGAAGGCAAAGATGAGGGACAAATTGAAGAAGAAATGGCTAAATTTAAAGAGACGCCGATGAATACTTTAAAATCATTACAGGAACTTAATAAGGAAGTAAGAGACAACCTTGATATGATTTATACCCCTACTTTTGTCGTACAAGCCCGCCATGATGAAATGATTAACACCGACAGTGCAAATATGATTCATGATAATGTAGAAACAGACCAGAAAGAGCTTAAATGGTACGAGGAATCAGGACATGTGATAACGCTGGATAAAGAACGGGATCAGCTGCATGAGGATGTGTATGCCTTTTTAGAGGACCTGGACTGGGAAGATTAATTAGACGCCCACGCCCTAATCCGGCATGCTGCTTCCCGCAATGAAAGGAGATATAGATACAATGACAGACGCAACTAAAGACAGGATTCTTCATTATATGAAGGACGAAGCTGACAAGCCTCTTTCTATTAAAGAGATGGAAGAAGCATTCGGCCTGGAGGATTCAAGTCAATTCAAACAATTTGTCAAAACACTGAATGAACTAGAAGAAGACGGCGATGTCGTGCGTACCCGTACAAACCGGTACGGCCTGCCGGAGAAAATGGACTTGATCCGCGGAGAAGTCATTATGCATCCAAAAGGCTTTGCCTTTGTAAAAACGGAAGAAGGCATGGACGATATTTATGTGGCAGGTTCTGATATGAACAGTGCCATGAATAAAGATAAAGTGCTGGTCCGCCTGCAAAGAGATTCGAGCGGGGCCAGACCTGAAGGGACAATTATCCGTATTTTAAAGCGCGGGATTACCCAGACAGTAGGTACTTATGTAGATGATAAGTATTACGGGTTTGTGGTCTCTGATGATAAAAGGATTCCCGCTGACATTTTTATCCCGAAAGGTAAGGAATTAGGGGCAGTAGACGGCCATAAAGTCCTCGTGGAAATTACTAAATATCCTGAGGGGCGCATGAGCGCTGAAGGGCATGTGACGAAAGTGCTCGGCCATAAAAACGACCCTGGAGTAGACATTCTTGCTGTCATCCATAAACACGGACTGCCGGGCGAATTTCCGGACGAAGTTATTGAGCAGGCAAACAGTGTACCTGATGAGATCGCTTCTGACGAGTTAGAAGGGCGCCGTGACTTGCGCGATGAAACAATTGTAACCATTGACGGGGCAGATGCAAAAGATCTGGATGATGCCGTTCAGGTAAAAAGGCTGGAAAACGGTAATTACCTTCTCGGAGTCCATATCGCAGATGTCTCCCATTACGTCAAAGAAGGATCACCTATTGACGAAGAAGCTTTCGAGAGGGCGACGAGCTGTTATTTAGTGGACAGGGTGATCCCGATGATCCCGCACAGGCTGTCAAACGGGATTTGCTCACTTAATCCGCAAGTAGACAGGCTGACCTTATCGTGCGATATGGAAATTACGCCAAAGGGCGAGGTCGTCAACCACGATATTTACCAAAGTGTGATCCGTACAAACGAAAGAATGACTTATACAGACGTAAGGAAAATTCTCCTGGATGAAGACGATGAGGTTAAAGAGCGTTATGAACCCCTTATTCCATTTTTTAAAGATATGGAAGATCTGGCTGAAATCCTGCGCAGGAAACGTTTTGCCCGCGGAGCGATTGACTTTGACTTTAAAGAAGCTGGCGTGAAAGTGGACGAAGAGGGCAACCCGACGGATGTCGTAATCCGCGAGCGTACAGTCGCCGAAAAACTCATTGAGGAATTTATGCTTGCAGCGAACGAAACGGTAGCCGAACATTTCCACTGGATGAAAGTACCGTTCGTTTACCGTATTCATGAGGACCCGGACGAAGAGAAACTGAATCAGTTTCTTGAATTCATAACAAATTTCGGGTATGTCGTAAAAGGGACGTCTAACACTGTTCATCCGCGAGCCTTGCAGGAGCTGCTTGAAGAAGTCAAAGGAGAGCCTGAAGAAGCGGTCATCAGCACAGTGATGCTCAGGTCCATGAAGCAGGCTAAATACGATCCTGAGAATATCGGCCACTTCGGTTTATCGGCGGACTTCTATACCCATTTCACGTCACCGATTCGCCGTTACCCTGACTTGATTGTTCACAGATTAATACGGGCTTACTTAATTGAAGGAAAGCCGACAGAGAAACTGATCGAAGAATGGAATGACAAGCTTCCTGATATTACACGTCATTCATCTGAAATGGAACGCCGGGCCGAAGAAGCCGAGCGTGAAACAGACGAAATGAAAAAAGTTCAGTATATGGAAGATAAAGTCGGCCAGGAATATGAAGGGATTATCAGCGGTGTAACAAACTTTGGTCTGTTCGTGGAACTGCCGAATACGATCGAAGGACTTGTGCACGTCAGCTATTTGACAGACGACTATTACCACTATGACGAAAAGCACTATGCCATGATCGGTGAGAGGACAGGGAATGTCTTCCGCATCGGTGATGAAATTGAAGTTCGCGTGACAAATGTCAACGTTGAAGAACGTATTATTGATTTTGAAGTAGTCGGCATGAAACCGCGTAAACAGAGAAAGAAAGAGACCCCGCGGGTGATTGAAGGCGGCAGCCGCAAAAAACGCGGTAAGAAAACGGAAGGCCTCAGCCTGGGTGACAAAAAACAGGATAAAAAATCCGGAGGCAAGGGCAAAAAGCGCAAGAAAAAAGCGTTTTATGAAAATGTGCCAAAAAATAAACGCTTAAAAGGGAAAAAGAAGAAGAAATAGAGTAACCGAAGCTCATCCCGTGCGGGTGGGCTTTTGAATTTTTGCTGGATATGGGGTTTAAATGAAGTTAAACAGCGGGGCATGAGGGATCTATCGGGGGAAATGAGAGTTCTATCGGCGAAACTGGGGGTCCTATCAGCGAAAATTGAGATCAATCAGCGAAACTGGGGGCCCTATCAGCGAAAATCACGTTCAATCAGCGAAAAAGGAACTCCTATCAGCGAAACCCGCACCACACCTATCACGATTAAACAAATTGAAGCTCTATCCGAATTTTGGTATGATTAGATAATGAGGCAGATGGAAAGGATGCAGGAATCATGGCTACAGAAGGAAAACAAATCGCACAAAATAAGAAAGCGCGCCACGATTTTCATATTGAGGACACATACGAAGCTGGAATGGTTTTAACAGGAACAGAAATTAAATCAGTCCGTAACCGGAGAGTCAATTTAAAAGACTCGTTTGCGCGTGTTTCCCAGGGAGAGGTCTGGCTGCACAATCTGCATATCAGCCCTTACGAACAGGGGAACCGGTATAACCACGATCCTGTCCGGACGCGAAAACTCTTGCTTCACCGCAAGCAGATTAATCAGCTCATCGGAATGACCCAGCAAAAAGGATATACCCTCGTTCCGCTGAAAATTTATATTAAAAACGGGGTTGCAAAAGTTTTAATAGGCCTCGGTAAAGGGAAAAAGAAACATGATAAGCGTGAGGATCTGAAGCGGAAAGATGCAAAAAGAGAAATCCAGAGAGCCTTTAAAGACCAGCAGCTGGGACGTTAACCGATGCGAAGCTTTCCATTTGACTGGGAGCTCTGATATGTTATAATAGTATTTGTCGTTAAGGAAAAGTGTATATAAGATCTATCCTTAATGTTCTCTTATCTCTTGGGGACGTTCTGGATTCGACAGGGATAGGTCGTGCTTAAGTCGCGAGTCGAGCTGGGTGTCCTCGTATAAAACGCCCATCGCCTATAGTTGGCAAACAAGATAACGATTTCGCTTTAGCAGCGGCGTAAAAACCCTGCTAGCGGTTCCTCCCTTCATCGCCCATGTGAAGGATCAGGGACTCACTCTAAGTGGGATACGCCTTGAGTTCTCCACCTGAGGACAATAGGAAGAGATTAATCAGGTTAGCCGCACGGAAGCCTGTTAGTTGGCTGAAGTGACGGCGAAACACTAATAAACTGACTACGCTCGTAGAAGCTTAAGTTGCGTTATCTCTGGACGTGGGTTCGATTCCCACCGTCTCCACCATACATACGTATATGGTGGTTTTTTTATTTGCTTTGAGTTGCTTACGTTCCCCTCCTTATCTACATCCCTTTTTTTCATCCAGTTGCCCCCAGCATTCCAATAATTATTCTCTTTCCGAAATATTACCTTGCTATACAAAGCAGTTTACTGTGCTAAAATGGAAGAACAAATTGTTGCAGAGGACTGGATGTTATGTTTAGTTTTGATAATTATTTATTCTCTTTACTGGTCGTTTTAGTGCCGGTATTTGTTTATTTTGCTTATTTATATAAAAGGGATTTTTTTAAGGAGCACTCAGTCGTTTTCGGTCTGCTTTGCTGCTTGGCAATTATTATGTCCATGAGCTATCCTTTGGAGCTTGAAACGGGTTATATCTTTGATCTGCGCACGATTCCGTGGCTCCTGGCCTTCTTTTACGGTGGATTGAAAATGGGAATGGCGGCTACCGCTGTATTAATAATCTACAGACTATTCATCGGGCTGGACGAAGGCTTTTTTATTGTCCTTGTATCGTATGTACTGGGAAGCGGAGCTATTATTTTTTTCCTTAACAAGTACAAGGAAGGAATGCTTAAAGAACGGATTAAAATCAGTGTTTATCTTACTTTATTGAATAACGTATTAATTTTGACGGGGATCTATTTCTTTATGGAGAACGTCAGCAGAGACGTACTGCCCGGGTTTTTTGCTTATTTCATGCTATCCCATCTTGTCACGATGATTCTCGTGGTCTTTATAATAGAGACGTTAAAGGAGAAAGAGCAGAATAAAATAGCACTCCAGCAGACTGAAAGGGTCAGGCTAATTGGTGAGATGGCTGCATCCGTAGCCCATGAAATAAGAAATCCGCTAACTGTTGTTAAAGGTTTTGTACATATCCTTAAAAACGAAGAGAACTTAACAGACAAGCAAAAAAGTTCTCTGAAATTAATGGATTCTGAATTGGAGAGAGCAGAGAAAATAATTACTGATTACTTATCGCTGGCAAAATCAGAAAAGAAAAACGCCACTGAAATTGATATCAGGGAAATTATAAAAAATACTGCCGATGTAGTGGAACCATACGCTTTAATGAACGGCACAACAATTACTAACTGTGTAGACAGCCCTTACTACGTCAGAGGGAATGCCAGTGATTTAGGGCAAGTGTTTTTAAATTTATTTAAAAATGGCATAGAAGCCATTGATGGAAAAGGAACAATTACCGTTAACGCAGTGAAAAACGGAGACGTCGTGGAAATAACTATTTGTGATACAGGAAGAGGAATGAGTGAAGAAGAAATAAAACGGCTGGGCACCCCTTTCTACACGACAAAAGATCAAGGTACAGGGATGGGGACGATGCTCTGCTATAAGATAATAGATAATTTAAACGGACAAATAAAAGTAAAAAGTACGAGAGGGGAAGGGACCGCTTTTAACATCAGCCTGCCTCTGTGCAAAAAACAGAAGTAATTGACGTATGCCGGTGGTTTTCCCCTGGAGGGGTGTGGTCAGCGGGATTGACAGGAGCCAGCAAAATAAATGCGGCAAGTATCCACCCGATCGCCCCAAGATATATATTGACCAGTTTTCGCTTTGACAGATTGTTCAGCAGTATAAAAGAAAATACTATGACACTGATCAGAAGCATGCTGCTAAGGAAAAGAAGGTTATAGGCTTCTTTCAAAGTAACCATATCTGCAACCATCGCCATCATCATTGCAGCCATCAGCCCGCTGAAAAATCCCTCAACGGCAGCAAGGAAATGGAACCGCCATCCTATCAGCAAACCGGTAACAGAAGCGGATGCCACACTAAAGACAGTAGATTGAAATAACAGGCCATGAAAGAGAATGCCCGTAACGGCTCCGATACATAATCCTGCAGCCATGGCTATGGCCATAGTTATAACCATCTCTTTCATAGGACTGTTTTTTTGATTTATAAAAAACGTCGATAAATATATGATCAATAAAGTGGTAAAAAGAAAGCTGATAAATAAGCTCAACTTTATTTCCTCCTTTCAGGCTTCTTTGTAAAAGGTATGTCCGCATTTTTTCGATATGAGTATGAAATAAAGGAATGAATGATTAATATGCAGAATAGCTCACTTATTCTTATCAAGGGATAGGTGAGTTTTTTTGAAGTCATTATCCGCTTTATATGGCAGCTTAGAGAAGAGTGATCCGGGTCGCGTTATGAGGAGATGAAAAAAACCGGCTGGCCTTGGAAGGCACAGCCGGACGAAGTATTTATTTCAAGCTGGCAGCTTCTTTATAGTAAGTGGCCAGCACTTCCATGCCTTTATCAAAATGCTCAAGTGGAAAGCTCTCGTTAGGGGAATGCAGGTTGTCTTCAGGCGTACCGAAACCGAGAAGGACAACAGGGATATTAAACAGCTGGTCGATCTGCTCGACTACAGGAATAGAGCCGCCGAGACGAACAAAAACTGTTTCTTTTCCAAATGCTTCAGAAAGACTGTCTGCTGCTTTTTTAAGCAAAGGATGGTTAGGATCTACTTTATATGCTTTCGCCGAAAGAGGTTCACGTTTAACAGAAACAGTGACGCCTTTTGGAGGGTTTTCTTCAATGTAACTGACGAGCAGATCCTGGATTTTCTGAGGGTCTTGTCCAGGGACTAAACGGCAGGTTAGTTTAGCAGAAGCAGAGGATGGAATAATGGTTTTTGTTCCTTCCCCCTGATAGCCGCTCGTTAAGCCGTTTATTTCAAGGGTAGGCCGCGCCATAATATGCTCGTTTACAGTAAATCCTCTTTCAGGTGCAGTCTCCGGAATGCCGACTGTTTCGACATAATTTTCGCCAGGCGCTTCATTCATAAGCTTCCTTTCATCTTCCGGCAGCTCTTCAGCATCTTCGTAAAAACCAGGTACTGTGACATGCTCTTCAGCGTCTTTTAACGAAGCAAGAATATGGCTTAATGCCATTGCGGGATTTTTAACTGCCCCGCCATACAAACCGGAATGGAGATCTCTGTCCGGGCCTTTTACTTTGATTTCAAGCCCGGTAAAACCTTTCAGGCCGTATAGCATTGTCGGCTGCCCTTTATCGACCATTCCCGAGTCCGATATAAGAGCAAAATCTGCTGAAAGCATCTCTTTATTTTTTTCCAGAAACGGATAAAGGTTTTCACTGCCGATTTCTTCTTCTCCTTCAATGCAAACCTTCACATTGACAGGAAGCCGTCCCTCCGTTTTCATGTAAGCTTCTAAAACGGCAAGGTGCATAAATACCTGGCCCTTATCGTCACTTGCTCCCCGCGCAAAAATTTTGCCGTTGCGGATTTCAGGTTTAAACGGTTCACTGTCCCATAATTCATATGGATCAGCAGGCTGGACGTCATAATGGCCGTAGAAGAGGGCTGTCGGTGCATCTTGTGCTTCCAGCCATTCCCCGTAAACGAGCGGGTGGCCGGCAGTTTCTTTAATTTCTACTGATTTAAATCCGATTTCTTTTAAATAGTCTGCTACAAAACGGCCCGCTTTAAGGACATCTTCCTTGTGGGCTTGCTCAGTACTGATGCTCGGAATCGCAAGAAATTCTTCCAGCTTGCCGATTAACCGTTCACGGTTTTCTTTTAAATAATTTAAAACTGATTCAGACATTGCTTATTCCTCCTTTTCTGTTTATATTGTGGCATAAAAAGCCGGGGAAAACTATTGGAGAATAGCCGGGTTTGTAAACTAATCCCACTGTCGATGGCATGTGATTGGATAAACTGAATAAACTTAATTTAAGAGGTTATTAAAAACCTGCAGATGGAGGAATACGAAATGGATGGGAATATTCTTTTTGCTTTCAGTCTGACCTTAATAGCTGGACTCTGTACCGGCATAGGAAGTCTTCTTGCTTTTTTTACGTCCAGGACTAACACAAAGTTTCTGTCTTTTGCTCTCGGTTTTTCTGCAGGCGTGATGATCTATGTGTCAATGGTAGAAATTTTCTTTAAAGCACAAGTCACCCTTACAGGTGTACTCGGGTCACCAGCCGGAAACTGGACCACGGCGGCCGGTTTTTTCGGAGGGATGCTGCTGATTGCTGCGATTGACTCGATGATCCCGGAGCCCGGCAACCCTCATGAAGTAAAAAAAGTAGAGGACATGAGGTACCGTAAGAATAAAACAGGCGGGGAAACTGAATTACTTAAGATGGGCACCTTTACGGCTTTAGCGATCGCCATACATAATTTTCCTGAAGGAATGGCTACGTTTATAGCTGCTTTACAGGATCCTGCACTCGGACTAGCCATTGCCGTGGCCATCGCGATTCATAATATCCCTGAAGGAGTGGCTATCTCTGTACCAATCTATTACGCAACTGGAGACAAAAAGAAAGCATTTAAATTATCCTTTTTTTCCGGGCTTGCAGAGCCTCTGGGGGCATTGGCGGCTTTCCTTATTTTAATGCCGTTTTTAAATGAGGTCATGTTCGGTGTGATGTTTGCGGCGGTGGCAGGAATAATGATTTTTATTTCGCTTGATGAACTCTTGCCTGCCGCAAAAAAATACGATGAAACGCATCTTCCCATTTATGGACTGATGTTAGGGATGGCCGTAATGGCTGTCAGCCTTATCCTTATTTAAGGAATAAAAAAATTGGCAGCCTTTTCATAGTCAGAAAAAATCCTGTTTTCAGAAAACTCATTGCGTTGCTGTGCTAAAATGCGTATGATAGGGAATATAGACGCGATTTTTCCCGAAAGAAAATCGGATCATCGACTAATGTATAGAGAGAAGAAAGGATGACAAAGGATGGAAGGAAAAAAAGATCTGCGTATCCGCAGTAAAGTTATTAGTGAAGGTGTGAACAGAGTCCCAAACCGTTCTATGCTTCGTGCCGTCGGATTTACAGACGACGATTTCAAAAAGCCTATGATCGGGATTGCCAGTACATGGAGTGAGGTTACACCTTGCAACGTACATATTGATGCATTGGCAAGGCAGGCTAAAAGCGGGGCGAAAGACGGCGGAGGCGCGCCGATGATATTTAATACTATCACTGTGGCAGATGGGATAGCCATGGGGCATGAAGGTATGAATTATTCCCTCCCCAGCCGGGAAGTCATTGCAGATTCGATCGAAACGGTTGTTGGGGCAGAGAGGCTGGACGGTGTAGTTGCTATAGGCGGCTGTGATAAAACAACGCCAGGGTGCCTCATTTCAATGGGCAGATTTAACGTTCCATCTGTCTACGTGTATGGAGGAACCATCAAGCCCGGTAACTTAAATGGAGAGGATATTGACATCGTTTCATCATTCGAGGCAGTCGGCCAGCACCAGCAAGGGACGATTAATGATGAGCAGCTTCATAAAGTCGAATGCAGCGCTTGCCCGGGGCCTGGGGCGTGCGGCGGCATGTATACAGCCAATACAATGGCAGCTGCAGTGGAAGCGCTGGGAATGAGCATTCCGGGTTCATCTTCAACTCCGGCTGTAGATGATTATAAAGAACAGGAATGCCGCCAAGCCGGCGAGATGGTTGTTCAGTTACTTGAAAAAGAGATTTATCCTCGCGATATTATGACGAAAAAAGCATTTGAAAATGCCATCACTGTCGTCATGGCTCTTGGGGGCTCGACGAATGCTTTCCTTCATTTGACTGCAATCGCCCATTCAGCTGGAGTAGATCTAAGCCTTGATGACTTTGAAAGAGTCCGCGCCAATGTTCCTCATATTGCGGACTTAAAGCCAAGCGGTAAATATGTTATGCAGGACTTATTTGAAGTTGGAGGAGTTCCTGCGGTTATGAAGCTTCTTCACGAACATGGCCTGCTGCACGGTGACTGTCTGACAGTTACAGGAAAAACTGTGGCAGAAAACTTAGCAGAGGCGCCTTCACTTAAAGAAGGACAAGTTGTCATAAAGTCGATGGATGACCCTATTAAACCAAACGGTCCGTTAGTGGTTCTCCGCGGGAACCTTGCACCTGAAGGGGCAGTAGCAAAAATGTCAGGACAGAAGATCAGCCGGTTTGAAGGGTATGCGAAAGTATACGATAGTGAAGCGGAAGCGACTGAAGCGATTGAAGCAGGCGAGATTGTGGAAGGCGATGTGCTGGTCGTCCGCCAGGTAGGACCGAAAGGCGGACCAGGCATGCCGGAAATGCTGTCTATCACTGCTATGATTGTCGGGCGCGGCCTTGGAGGAAAAGTAGCCCTAATGACAGACGGGCGTTTCTCCGGCGGTTCCCATGGGTTCGTTATTGGCCACGTCGCTCCGGAAGCCTTTGTTGGCGGACCGATCGGACTGTTGCAAAATGGCGATAAAGTAACGATCGACAGCGGTACACAGGAAATTAATATGGATGTAAGTGAGGAAGAACTGGAGCAGCGGAAGCGCGACTGGAAACAGCCGCCGCTTAAATATAAGACAGGAATTCTGGCTAAATACGCCAAGCTTGTCTCTTCTTCAGCAAAAGGAGCAGTCACTGATGCCGACCTTGAGTAACTAAAAGGGGCGGTTATTAGAAAACATCAGTGTCCATAGACGTATGAAAGGCCCAGCTTAAATGGAAGCTGGGTTTTTTATGGTGATAAATTCCTCCACTTTTTTGACTGATCTGTGAACGTAAGTGTGATGGTGACCCACATCACATCGGCGGAGGTATCCTTCATGCTATTATTTAATTGAAAATAATTCTCATACAAATAATGAGGTGAGGCCAAATGAAAGAGATTTCGTTAAGTAAAACGGTCTATGAATTGTGTACGCAGCACCCTGAATTGGTTGAGGCCATGAGGCATATAGGGTTTGTAAATATAACAAAGCCGGGAATGCTCCAGTCGGCTGGGAGGATCATGACCATACCGAAAGGCAGCCGGGCAATGGGGATTCCATTGGAAGATGTAAAAAAGCAACTAATGCAGCATGGATTTAAAGTAATCAGCTGAAGGAGGAAAATTAAATGAGTGAAATGATTAATAATCGTGAGAGGGCAGTTCAGGAGAAATCAGAGCGCCAGCAGTTATTAAAAGAAATAATTAAAGAGCTTCATGAAGGAAAAAGTGTCTCCGAAGTGAAAGAAAGGTTTACAAAAGCGGTGGACCAGGTCACTGTGAGCGACATTTCAAAAATGGAGCAGGCGCTTATGGAAGAAGAAGGAATTTCCGTTGAAGAAGTACAAAGGTTGTGTTCCGTCCATACAGAAGTATTTAAAGGCTCTATAGAGGAAATCCACCAGAAGGAAGGACCGGAGCACACCCAGGGTCATCCTGTGCATACCTTTATTCAAGAAAATAAGGAAATTGACCGTCACGTTAATTTTACACTGAAGCTTCACAGGGACCAGTTTGAAAAAGTTGAATCCGAAGAAACGGCAAACAAATTGATAAAGGATCTAATAAAGCTTCTGGAGATTGATAACCATTACAGCCGAAAAGAAAATCTGCTTTTTCCGTACCTCGAAAGATACGGGATATTCGGACCGACCAAAGTCATGTGGGGGGTGGATGACCGCATCCGCGCTACAGTAAAAGAAGCTAGGAATCTGCTGACTAATGGGATTTGGATTAAAACAGATCTCTTAAAATCCCTCGATTATATTATCAGCGAAGTATCTGAAATGATTTATAAAGAAGAGCACATTTTATTCCCGCTTGCTTTAGAGAAATTAACAGAAGATGAATGGCTGAAGATTGAGAGAGAAGGAGATGTCATTGGGTACACCTTTATAGATCCGCCGGAGGCCTGGCAGCCTGAACGCGCTGATTTAGGAAATCCCTTCCTTAAAGATGGGGTAGTCCAGCTAAATACGGGTATTTTGTCTGTTCCACAGCTTGAACTGATGATGAACCACCTTCCGGTTGACATCACCTTCATAGATGAAAATGATACAGTCCGCTATTTTTCTCACGGGAAAGAACGGATATTCCACCGTACTAAATCGGTGATCGGACGGTCAGTGCAGAATTGCCATCCGCCTCAGAGCGCCCATATCGTAAACGACCTGCTCGATGATTTTAAATCAGGTAAAAAAGATGTGGAAGACTTCTGGATTCCTTTTAAAGACAAATTTGTACTGATCCGTTATTTTGCAGTGAGGGACGGAGAAGGAAATTATAAAGGGACGGTCGAGTTTACCCAAAATATTAAACCTGTTCAGGAAATTACCGGAGAGAAGAGGTTAATGTCATAGGCAGTTGTGCTAGTTCTTGCTGACATCTTTTTTAGGAATGAAGAGATTTTCTTTAAAAAAGAGTTTGACAAATCAAACTTTTAAATGATAAACTGATTCTCAACTTCATAAATAATTCTTATCATGAGAGGTGGAGGGACTGGCCCGACGAAGCCCGGCAACCAGTGGAAAAGAGATATCTTTTTCGCAAGGTGCTAATTCCTGCAAAGCATTCAATTATTTTGAATGATTTGGGAGATAAGGCGAATGAGCTGCAAGCATGTCATATCCGTAAACTCCCTTACATTTAATGTCAGGGAGTTTTTGATTTTCTGCTGGCGGAAGTGCGGCAGTTACAGTTAAATAGTAATTCTCTTATCGAGAGCGGCGGAGGGACTGGCCCGATGAAGCTCGGCAACCAGCGATAGAAAAATGGGAAGGACACTGCTGAAGTGGGAAGCGGTTTTTCAGCCTTTCATTTTTCTTTCTACGCCAGGTGCTAAATCCTTTAAAGTATTACAGCTTTAAAAGATAAGAGAGAGGAATCCAGCAGCATTCGTCTCTCTGTCTACCGGACCAGAGAGCTTTTTTAATTTTCTCTGTTAAACCGTGCTGATTTTAGTTCAGTTAAGGTGGAGGGGCATGATTAAATATCAGCGAAATAATCTCACCTTTTTTAAATACAGTCAATCCAGGAGGGAACAACTAATGAGTCAAGTCAAAAAAGTAGGTATTATCGGTTTTGGAACAGTTGGGAGCGGAGTTTATGAAACGTTACTTTCAAAGAAGGAAAAAGTCGAAAAAATAATCGGGAGCCAGTTCAGTATTCCGGTCATTTTAGTTAAGGATAAACAGAAACAAAGAGATATCAGCGGGGAAACAGCAGTTACAGACAGTTTTGAAGAGTTTGAGTCACTGGCTGAGCTTGATGCTGTGGTGGAGGCTTCCCCGGACGCAACCACGGCTTACCCGTTTGTAAGGCGACTTTTGCAAAAAGGGATTACTGTTATAACAGCTAACAAAGAACTGGTGGCAAAGCACGGGGAAGAGTTACTTAATTTAGCAGGCATCTATAACTGCAGACTGTTTTTTGAAGCGGCTGTAGCCGGAGGTATTCCAGTCTTAACCAGCGTACGCCATACCTTGAAAACGAACGACCTGGAGCGTATAGAAGGAGTCGTAAATGGCACATCCAATTTTATTTTAACTAAAATGAGAGAAGAAGGTACGGCCTTCCAAACAGCTTTGGAAGAAGCACAGGAACATGGATATGCTGAAGCTGTGCCGGATAAAGATGTGGACGGATGGGATGCCTATTATAAGACCACTATTCTCAGTCAGTGGATTTATGGGAAAGCTCCTGTATGGCTGACTGAAAAACCGGCCGGCATCAGAGGGACAGATGTTCGTGATTTACTTCTGGCCGACCAGTTAGGAGGACGTGTCAAGCATCTGGCGTCTCTTGAAAAAAACGGAGACACCATCACTGCTTCGGTAGGACCGCAGTTTGTTTTAAACGACCATCCGCTGTATGGTGTGGAAGGTGTTAATAATGGTATTCATGTTAAAGGCAGTATTGTCGGTTCACTGTTGTTTCAGGGGGCCGGAGCAGGTAAATTTCCTACAGCCAGTGCCGTTATAGAAGATCTAATAAATTACTGGAGCCATACAAGTGAAAAAGCGCCGCTTTTTGAGGATCACGACGAAGCTCCACAGCTTTCCGGGGTCAATCAGGAAAACGAGGAAACCAAAATAAAGCCGGAATATTCCGGCGTGTGGCTGGTGACTGGCAAACAGCTTGCGCTGCAGCTCGAAGGACAAAGAGCAGTTGAAAAACTGTCAGCTATTAAGAGGCTTGAAGGAAGAGAAGCTGTATTAGTTAAAGGCAAAAAGCACGACGTGACTGCTGCCATGTCAGCTTTAAACGATACCGTGCGGTTTTATCCCGTTTGCGGCGAACTTCAGTCGATTCTGCAGCTGAATGCTGTTACAGAACGATCAGTGTCTTAAATACAAAGTGACACTGGGAGAATAGATTAGTAACAAAAAAGAAACCCGAATAAAATTATGTTCGGATTTCTTTGGGATAAAAGCAGTGATATCAGTCCGCCAAGCGGCCGCTTGCCCAGGGGCTTGTCTTCAGCTAAACTCAACTCAGCGTGGAGCTGCGTTAGATTGGACCTTCAGCCTTAACCCCTTGGGCGTTGTCGTCTTATGTCCGCATTAGTCCTGATAAGATCAGGAAGGAGAAGGGCTTTCCATATTTGGATGTACGACATTCGTCATGTACAGGTGCAGGACCCATTCGCCTGCAGCTATGATGACCGCCGTTAAGAAGACGAGACCAAACGGGACGCCTCCACCTAATAGTGGAATAGACATGAGCCAGATTAATGCCATAACTAAGGCTAAATCGCTTATCGTGGCTATAATATTATTGGAGTTCCTTAATATTAACAAATCTCCTACAACGTAAGATACTGCTGTGACAGCAAGAGATAGCAAGACAACATCTACCGCCGGGTACCCGTTAAACCCGCTTAATACAATTAAGAAAACGAGGGAAACCATGATCAGTTTTAAGATTAATGCTTTGACATGTACCAAAGTATCGACCTCCTTTGGAAAAAACATTCCTTTTTTTAGGAGGGTGTAAACCTCTTAAAGCTAAATTCATTCTTTTTTTCCATTTAACTGGAACGAAAAAAGGGATTAAAAAAGGGGTCAGACCCCCAGTTAATGGAAAAATTAGACGCCTTATAAATTAAGGCGTCTAATTCTCTGTTTCATCTGTATAAAGCGGGATAGATACGGTTACTTTCGTTCCCTTGCCTGGGTCGGACTCAAAGGACATCGTTCCGTTATGCAGCTTGATGATCTGGCTGACGATCGACAGGCCAATCCCTACTCCTCCTTTGCCTCTCGTTCTGGATTTTTCACCTCTGTAAAATCGTTCGGTAAGCCGGGGGAGATCAGCTTTATTTATACCGGCACCGTTATCTTCAATTTCAACAATCGCATTCGTTTTACCGTCGAAAGTTCTAATCTTTATATTTCCTCCTTCCTGTGTGTAAGAAGAGGCGTTATCAAGTAAATTAATAAACACTTGAAGGAGGCGGTCCTCTTCGCCGGCTACTATCAAGTCATCAGCTATTTCAGCTTGAAGGAACTGGTTTTTGTTCCGGCGTTTTACTTCCGTATTTTTAGCGGCTTCGTTAAGTATCTCCGAAAGAACGAGCGGAGATAAATCCATCGATTCACCGCTGACCTGTTCCAGTTTTGTTAAACTGATCAGCTGGTCAACAAGCCGGTTCATCCTGTTCGCTTCTTTATAAATAATAGAAGAGTATTCTTTATAAAGCTCAGGTTCTTCGTTTACATTGGCTTCATGGAGAAGTTCGCTGTATCCTTTAATATAACTGAGCGGCGTACGAAGTTCATGAGAAATATTCTGAATAAACGACCGCTTCTTTTCGTCTTCAGCTGCAAGGGAAGAGGCTAAAAATTGAAAGGCGTTAGCGAGTCGAGACAATTCATTTTTTACTGTAAGTGAAATTTCAGTCTCGTATTGACCTTCTGCAAGTTTTTTTGCCCCTTTTTCAAGGTCCACCAGAGGAGCAAGGTATTGCTGCTGCACCCTCTGCATGAGAATAAACAGGATAAACAGGAAAACGAGACCTATTCCCGCAACGATAGGGGCAATCTGATAAAAGGCGTCGTTAACTTCCGCCACGGGGCGGTAAAGGAGAATAATCGCATCGAGAAAACCTTCTTGTCCCACAGGGGCAGCAATTCCGAGAATTCTTGAATTCAGGTTTTTGTGATCCCTGATAATCGTCACACTATTACCGTTCAGCAACTGTTCCCGTTCTTCCTGATTAATCATCAGTTCATCACCCGGCTCATCCAATGGAAGAGCTGCGCCAAGCATCATAGGGTCATTATTTACTACTGCCTGAACAGGTGATTCGTCAACTGTCCAGGCAATCCTCTCCTGGAATTCCTCTTCACTAAGGTTAAGGTAAGCTTCCTGGAGACTTTCCGTTTGCTGCTTCAGCCGGTCAGTTTCATTGCCTAAATATAAGTCCTGATAGAGATAGAACGTGATGGAAATAATCAGTCCGATAACTATTGATATACTGACCCCAAATAAGATCCAGGCCTTTGCTTGGATGGAAAGATAGTTTTTCATTCAGGAACCTCGAGTTTGTAACCCATCCCCCAGACGGTTTTGATATAAGGAGCAGCATTTTTCAATTTAAGCCTTAACGTTTTCATATGTGTATCCACTGTTCTAGAAGTAGCATTTAAGTATTCAAATCCCCAAATACGGTCAAGAAGCTGCTCTCTTGAAAAAACCTGGTCCGGATGTTTGATAAGCAGTTCCAGGACTTCAAACTCTTTTTTTGTTAAGTTAACAGGCTTGCTGTCGACAGTAACCTTTTTCGCTTCAGTATTTAAAGTAATATTTTCAAATGTCCATTCCGTCTGCACAGTTGTGTCTTTGCTTTTTGCAGACTGGGAATTAGTACGACGGAGAATCGCTTCTATACGGGCGGTCAATTCATTTTTTCCGAATGGCTTCACCAGGTAATCATCTGCTCCGGTTTTCAGAGCTGTGACCTTATCCATTTCTTCAGTTTTTGCTGTAAGCATGAGAATAGGGACATCCGAGGACTTTCTGATCTCCCGGCACGTTTCATAGCCGTCCATTCCGGGCATCATAATATCAAGAATCACAAAGTTAATATCAAGGATACTCATTTTATTAATGGCCTCGTGTCCATTTGCGGCTGTAACTATCCTGTAACCTTCGTTGTTTAGTATATTACCTACAAGCTGAAGCATGGTTTCTTCATCATCTACAATTAGAACTGTCGTTTTTTTTTCATCGCTCATTTTATTCCCTCCAGTAAAATCATCGTATGCGGGCCGGGGGCTACGGCTATTTCTTTATATATTTGGAAATCCTCTGTTTCTATCAGAGTAACCGTATGGCCGTCCAGTGTGCTAATAAAGAGTGTGCCTGAATGGTAAAGGCTTGAATATGGGTTGAAACCTACTTCAATTTTCCTTAAAACTGAAAAGGTTTCAGGATCAATTTCATATACTTCATGTGATCCGTGGCTGATCGCATACAGCCTTTCCGAGTCATCTGTTTTAACAAAATCTATAGGCATAAGGCCGGTAGTCAGCTGATGGACCGTTTCTTTTTCAGATAAAGAAAAAATAAAAACATCCCTGTTCAATTCCTCGGTTGCCCCGTGCCCCCCGGCAATGAGATGCTGGTCATAATAAAGGAGGCCGTTTGGCCGGTCAACAATCGTTAACGTATCAATAAGTTCAAGCGAATCTCCGTCAAAGCGCTGAATGCTGTGATCATAAACATTTGCCAGATATATTTCATCTCTATCCGGGTTATAAGTTAAGGAAGACGGATGTTCTTCGGTGTTTTTTTTGTTGACTATTATATCGTCCTGAATCGAAACTTTTACTAATTCATTTTTCAAGGAGTTAGCTGCGTAAACCGTACCTGTTTTTTCTATAAAAATCAGTTCATTTATTCCTTTTCCAGTTTCAACAAACGGTTCGAGAATGTGATCATCCAGCCTGAGACTGTATAAAGAGTCTGTTTGCTGGCTTGAAATAATGATTTCATTTTCGTTAATTTTAACCATATCTGAAACAATAAAAGGGAGTTCCAATTCCCTGATAATTTCCTGTTCATTTAAATCAATAACAGTTAATAAGGGATTTTTTAAATGGGACACCAAAAGGAGATTGTCCTTTGTATCAGGGAGATTAAGTTTATGCCCCTCCCCAGTACATCCGCTGTTCATGATAAGAAATATTACCAGTGTCAGTAGAAGGGGCATCTTAGGCATTATCAAAGGTTGTCACCCGCCTTCTTTGGAGAGTTCTGAAATACTATTATTTTACACGAAAAATGAAAAGTATTTGTGAATAAATAAGAATATTGTTTGGCAGTTTAAAAGCGTTTATATTTAATGTTGCAGGAACTGCATCTTACAGGAAGTTCTGAATATAAAATAAGGGGTGTGCATGGTTATGACAGTTAATATCAGGATTTACTCTGATTTCGTTTGACCATTTTGTTATTTGGCGGAGGCTCCGCTCTATGAAGCAATTAAAGGAAAAGATGTGGAAATCGAATGGCTGCCTTTTGAACTGAGACCTTACCCTCAGCAAACACTCAGTCCAAAAAGCGACTATATTCAGCAGGCATGGCACCAGTCCATTCTTCCTTACGCAGAAAAATTAGGGGTAACAATGAATCTGCCTATGGTTGATCCGCAGCCTCACACTCATTTTTCCCATGAAGGTCTGTTATATGCTAAAGAGCATGGGAAAGGCAACGACTATGCAGACCAGGTGTTTAAAGCGTTCTATGAAGAAGGGAAAAATATTGGCAATATTTCAGTATTAGGTGAACTGGCCGCTGAGCTGGACCTGAACCGTGAAGAGTTTGAAGAGGCTCTGAGTACCAGACGTTATTCTGAGGAGAGAGAAAAGTGGCTTAAACAAGCGCGCACCACAGATATGATACAAGCTGTGCCTACATTTTTTATTGGGGAGAAGAAACTGACAGGCCTTCAGCCTAGGGCGGCGTTTGAAAAAGCATTATCAGAAGAAAAATAACGGCAGGGCATGTTCCAGTAAAGGAGCATGTCCTCCTTCTGTAATTGTGCGGGTCATGTGCCTGGGTTAGGCAATAGAGAACAGGAGTATAAGGAAGTCTGACAGTGTAAACGGAAGGCAGAAGAAGTTCAGGGAGGAAGATAGAGGTATTTGTTTTAAAATGATGACTGAGTACAATTGGTGTAAAAAAGAAAGTTTTCCTTCCCTGAAAAAATTTTCTAACATTTTGAGTAAAATATGGTATTCTAGAGAAGCAGTTGTTTTATAGATTTATACATATTTCGGTGGATAAGAGGTGTAGTAATGTTTAGAACCCTGCAAAACATTTTTAAAGTCGGTGACTTACGGAACAAGATTTTATTTACTTTAGCCATTTTAGTTGTTTTTAGAATTGGTGCCCATATTCCTGCTCCAGGGGTTAATGCAGATGCCCTTAATTTTGAGGGGATGGCTGCATTGGGCTTTTTAAATACTTTTGGTGGAGGCGCTTTAGAGAATTTTTCAATATTTGCTACGGGGATTATGCCTTACATTACTGCTTCAATAATTGTGCAGCTTCTTCGCATGGATGTTGTCCCTAAATTTGCGGAGTGGGCAAAAGAGGGAGAGTCAGGCCGGAAGAAGCTTGCTCAGGTTACGCGTTACGGAACAATCGGGATAGCATTTGTACAAGCTTTAGGGATGTCCATCGGCTTTAATAATATTATGGCGGGACTTGTACCGAATCCGTCTGTGCTTACTTATTTAACAATCGCTGTCGTATTGACAGCCGGTACGGCTTTTTTACTCTGGCTCGGGGAACAAATTACTGCTAAAGGAGTCGGCAACGGAATTTCTATTATGATTTTTGCAGGAATTGCTGCTGGTATTCCTAACGGCGTCAATCAGCTTTACGGGTTGTATTTCGTGGATGCCGGAGACCAGCTGTTTATTAACATAGTGACTGTTTTACTTATTTTAATGGCCATTATGCTTATTGTTGTCGGAGTGATTTTCGTGCAGCAGGCTGTAAGAAAAGTGCCTGTCCAGTATGCGAAAAAAATGGCGGCAGGCGGGAGACCGACAGGGGGGCAATCCTCTCACTTACCGCTTAAAGTTAATACGGCCGGAGTTATACCTGTTATTTTTGCCATGTCACTGTTTATTTTTCCGCCGACAGTTGCCAACTTTTTTGGGGATGGCAATACAGTTGGACGTTGGATTGTCCAGACCTTTGATTATTCAAATCCATTAGGAATGTCTTTTTATGTCCTGCTCATTATCGGTTTCTCGTATTTTTACACGTTTGTTCAGATGAATCCTGAACAGATGGCGGATAATTTACGGAAACAAAACGGGTTTATTCCGGGAATACGCCCTGGAAAAACAACAGAGAAGTTTATTACGAAAGTTCTTTATCGTTTAACGTTTGTAGGCTCGCTGTTTTTGGCCACAGTTGCTGTCCTGCCATTATTGTTCGCTCAATTTGCCGGACTGCCGCCCGCGGTGCAAATCGGCGGAACAGGACTTCTAATTGTGGTCGGTGTCGCACTCGATACCATGAAGCGTATTGAAAGCCAGCTGATCGACCGTAAATATACCGGGTTCCTTAAAAAGAGCTCATAACAAAAAGCTGCTTTCCTCAGTAACTAAAGAGGGAAGCAGCTTTTTTACGGATGGGGGTGGAAATAACTGGGGGGTCTGTCCCCCCAGTTTTTGGGTTTTAATAGAAAAAGGGGACGAAACGGAAGCGGCGCTTGCTCCAGTAGGTATAAATGTCGCCGTACTTTTTTTCAAAGAACTGCTCTTCCTGTCTCATTAATGGATGAAGCGCGCTCCCTAACAGGATAAACACAAGTGGAGCAGCCAGCCAGTGGTTACTGATATATAATCCACTTCCGAGAGCCATTAAAAAGAAGCCTGCGTGCAGAGGATGGCGGTGGAAACGGTATGGTCCATGGCTGAAAAGAGGCCTGTACTGAAGCGATGAAAGCAATTCTGACGAATGCCCGGACAGAATGATATAAGCCCAGCTTCGAATCAGTGCGCCGTGAAATAAAATCACAAATCCAGCTGTTTTTGCAGTTATGTGTACTGTTTGGGTATGGGCTTTCAGCTGAATACAGAGAAAAAGAGAAAAAGCCAGTGCCAAAGCGACCGCCACATGGTGCCGCTGCTGATTCTCTGCTGCCTCCTTTCTGTTGCCTTCTCTTTTCTTATAGAAAAACCATTCAGCCGTTGCCGCTAACAAAAGTACAGAATAGAAATAGAGGTGATTAGTCATAAGTATATTTTTAACTGAATTTAAGAAATTTACTCTTAAATAAAAAAGGAAAAAGCTGGGGGGGCTGACCCCCCAGCTGTTACCAGTTAATAAGGGAACTGGTTTGAGTAACCTTGGAACTGCTGGTAAGACTGGTTAAGCTTTTGCTGGTCACATGCTTCAAAGCTGTACCATCCCTTTTCAAACATTAAGTTAAACAGGTCACGCTGGCATTGCTGGGATTCATTAAAGATTCCCTGGATGTCGCTGTACAGTGATTCATGGCTTGCTTCGTTCAACACTGTAGAATAGGAACTCGTCATATATTTCTCAGTAGCAAGCATGTCATTAATATAATCCCGGTCGTTCATTTGCGGTGTCTCAGGGTGCTGGGTCTTAGGATTCTCAATTTTTACTCCGCTTTGCTGTTGCTGCTGTTGCTGCTGGTTCATCTAATCACTCCTTTTCCAAACTTATTGTATTGTTCCTTGCTGTCCTTGAGTCTGCAGATGGCCGAGTATTTTTTGATAATGGTCATAGTGCATACGGCCTGCCTGTTCAAGCGCCTGCGATATTTGCTGGTCTGAACATTGGGAAGCAAACGCATGAGCCTTTTTCATTGCCAAAAGGTTCCACGAGAGCATATCATTAATGTAGAGGTGGTCTTTTGTCGTCACAACCGTAGGCGGTTCTGTCATGACGTGTCCCTGGTTCACAGATTGCTGTTGTTGCTGCTGTTGCTGTTGCATAGGCAAATCCCTCCTTTAAAGTGGCGGTGCTGTATAAAAAAGTGTCGTCACGCCGTCGTACAGCCAGAGAGGCGGGCGGGATGTTCCCCGCAGGGTTCCGTCTAAACGGGCCGCGCTTATTACCGGCACATTAACTGACAATTTTCACTAACTTTTGACAGCACCAATTGGTAATAATTAAATCTTTCAACGATAGTTTTTGCGAAAAAAAAAAATTCTATTCCCTCTCACACAACCTCACTTTATAAACTGAAAAAATAATAAAAAATTTTCTGTCAATACTATTGCGTATCTCCTAAAAATTATATATAGTTATAAATGTAGACATTTCGTGACAAAAATAATGCACTTTATAAGTGCAAAATTTTTTGCTTAAAAAATGAATGAGTATTCATTCAAAAGGGGAGAAGGAGGTACTTCATGACTAAAGGAATTAAAAAAGTCGCTGTTTTAGGCTCGGGGATTATGGGCTCAGGGATTGCGGCACACTTAGCAAATATCGGTATTCCGACATTGCTGCTCGATATTGTGCCTAGAGAACTGACTGCAGATGAAGAGAAGAAAGGTCTTACCTTAGAGGACAAATCTGTCAGAAACAGACTGGCTGCAGAATCTATTCAAAAACTTAAGAAACAGAAGCCAGCACCTCTGGCTAAAAAAGAGAACGCCGATCTAATCGAGCCTGGAAATATGGAAGATGATATGAAACGTCTTTCAGAAGTCGACTGGGTCGTTGAGGTAGTCGTTGAAAATCTGAAAATAAAACAAAAGGTTTTCGCTCAGGTGGATGAGTACAGAAAACCGGGGACAATCGTCAGCTCCAATACGTCAGGGATTTCAATAGAAGCAATGGCTGAAGGAAGATCAGACGATTTCAGAAAACATTTCCTCGGGACTCACTTTTTCAATCCTCCAAGATATTTAAAGCTTCTTGAAGTGATCCGCACGAAGGATACATCAGATGACGTGTTCGAATTTATGCGTCAGTTTGGTGAAGATACACTTGGAAAAGGCGTTGTTGAAGCAAAAGATACGCCAAACTTTATTGCTAACAGAATCGGCACGTACGGCCTTCTGGTCACAGTCCGTGAAATGGTTGAAAGAGGCTATTCAGTTGGGGAAGTTGACTCAGTAACAGGTCCGGCTCTCGGCCGTCCAAAAAGTGCAACCTTCCGTACTCTGGACGTAGTTGGACTGGATACATTCCTGCACGTTGCTAAAAACGTCTATGACCAGGTTGAAGGAGCAGAGAAACAAATTTTTGACCCTCCGGCCTTTATGAAAGACATGGCTGAGAAAAAAATGCTTGGAAGCAAAACAGGCAAAGGGTTTTATTATAAGAAAAAAGGTGAAAAAGGAAGCGAAATTCTTGAGCTTGATTACAGCACCATGGACTATGTGGAGCGTCAAAAGTTAAAGGCTCCGTCTGTCCAGCAGAGTAAACAGGCTAAAGGGAAAGCCGCAAAAATGAAAGCGCTTGTATATGCGGACGACCGCGCAGGCGAACTGGTATGGAATGTTCTTAAACCAACTCTTCTGTATTCCGCTGAAAAATGCACTGAAGTAGCTGACTCTATAAGGGATATTGACCAGGCCATGAAATGGGGCTTTGGCTGGGAACTCGGCCCATTTGAAACTTGGGATGCCATTGGAGTTGAAAAATCAGTCGAACGCATGAAACAAGAAGGCGAAACTGTGCCGCAGTGGGTTGAAGATATGCTTGAAAAAGGGATTACAAGCTTTTATAACTCCGACGACGAGTATTACCACAATGGGGAATACAAGAAAGCTGACCTGAATCCAAAGGTTATAAATATTAAAGCCCTTAAAGAAGATGACAAAGTCATTATGAAAAATGCAGGCGCCTCGCTGATCGACATTGGCGACGATATTGCTTGCCTTGAATTTACTTCACCTAATAATTCCATTGGACTTGATGTCATGCAGATGATTAACAAGTCTATTGATGAAGTAGAGAAAAATTACAAGGGGCTTGTTATAAACAACCAGGGTAAAAACTTCTGTGTTGGTGCGAACTTGATGATGATCTTAATGGAAGCTCAGGATATGAACTTCCCTGAAATTGATCTTGTCGTCCGCCAGTTCCAGAATTCGATGGCTAAAATCCGTTATTCTCCGAAACCTGTTGTTGCAGCCCCGTTTGCAATGACCTTAGGCGGAGGCGCAGAAATCTGCATGCCATCCGCAAGCATTCAGGCTTCTATGGAGACATATATGGGTCTTGTAGAAGTGGGAGTTGGGCTTATCCCAGGCGGAGGAGGAAATAAAGAGCTTTACCTTCGCCAAATCGAACGGCTCCCTGAAGGCGCGCAAATTGACCATCAGGCAGTAGCTAACCAGGTGTTTGAAACGATTGCAATGGCCAAAGTCGGTACGAGCGCCCAGGAAGCGGAACAGCTTGGATTTATCCGTGCCCAGGACAGCATCAGTATGAATGGCGACCATTTATTATATGACGCAAAACAGAAAGCTTTACATCTGGCGGATCAGGGTTACCAGCCTCCTAAACGGGAGAAGATCCCTGTCGTAGGTGAAACAGGATATGGAACGATGCTTCTTGGAGCAAAAACAATGAAATTCGGTGGATATATATCAGACCACGATCTGAAAATTGCTGAAAAACTGGCGTTTGTCCTCGCGGGCGGTCGTGTTCCGAAGGGATCGAAAGTCGATGAACAATATTTGCTTGATATTGAGCGCGAAGCATTTTTAAGCCTGGTCGGTGAACCTAAGACCCAGCAGCGTATGCAGCATATGCTTACAAAAGGAAAACCGTTGCGCAACTAATTGATTAAAGGAGGGGAATTTCTTGAGAGAAGCCGTGATTGTAGCAGGTGCGAGAACACCTGTAGGAAAAGCAAAAAAAGGAAGCTTTGCTAACGTAAGGCCGGACGATTTGGGGGCTATTACGATAAAAGAAACATTAAAACGTGCGGGCAATTTCAATCCTGAACGTATCGACGATGTGATTATCGGGTGCGCCATGCCGGAAGCAGAACAGGGCATGAATATGGCGAGGAATATCTCAGCGCTTGCCGGCCTCCCGGAACAGGTACCGGCTATAACGATCAACCGCTACTGCTCTTCAGGTCTTCAAAGTATTGCCTATGGAGCAGAACGCATTATGCTCGGCCAGTCAGAAGCAATTCTGGCAGGGGGAGCGGAATCGATGAGCCTTATTCCAATGGGGGGGCATGTGATCGCGCCAAACCCTTCCCTTGTTGAAAATGCTCCCGAGTATTATATGGGAATGGGCCATACAGCCGAGGAAGTAGCTGAACGTTTTGAAATCAGCCGGGAAGACCAGGACGCTTTTGCAGCGGAAAGCCACAGGCGAGCAGGAAAAGCGATTGAAGAAGGAAAGTTCAAAGATGAAATTGTACCGGTTCCGGTCACTTTCAGATCTGTGGACAGTAACCACAAGCTGGTGGAAAAGGAAGTAACAGTCGACACGGATGAAGGCGTTCGTGCAGGCACAACTGTTGAAGGACTGGCTAAACTGAGACCTGCATTTAAGGTCCGCGGAGGGAGTGTAACAGCCGGTAATGCTTCTCAAATGAGTGACGGAGCAGCCTCTGTCCTTGTAATGGACCGGGAAGCTGCTGAAGCTGACGGCTTGAAGCCGCTCGTTAAGTTCCGGTCATTCGCAGTTGCCGGAGTTCCTCCTGAAATTATGGGAATTGGCCCGGTAGAGGCTATTCCTAAAGCTGTCAGGCTTGCTGGACTTGAAATGGCTGATATTGGTTTATATGAATTGAATGAAGCTTTTGCTTCTCAATCTATCCAGGTTATCCGCCAATTAGGCCTTGATCAAAGCAGAGTTAATGTCAACGGCGGAGCCATTGCTCTGGGACACCCGCTTGGATGTTCAGGAACTAAGCTTACTTTAAGCCTGATTCACGAAATGAAGCGCCGTAACGAACAATTTGGCGTCGTAACGATGTGTATCGGCGGGGGTATGGGTGCAGCAGGTGTATTTGAACTTCTTTAATAAACTTGGGTACAAAGGGCGAAGCGGGCTGAGTGCTCTCCTCGTTTCGCCTTTATAATAAATCTCTGATTTACTTACTTTTGAGGAGGAATGGATAATGGCAACAACGGATAAAACGTTAAAAGGCGGCAGCTTTTTACTGGATAGCACATCTTCTGACCAGGTGTTTACACCGGAGGATCTTTCAGACGAACATGTGATGATCGCAAAAACTACGGAAGATTTCGTTAAAGAAAAAGTGGTTCCTGAGCTCGAGCAAATTGAACAGCACGAATTTGACCGGTCTGTGAGACTTTTAAAAGAAGCGGGAGAACTGGGCTTGCTTGGCGCAGACGTTCCTGAGCAATACGGCGGCATCGGGCTTGATAAGATCAGCTCGTCACTTATTACTGAAAAATTTGCATTAGCTGGATCCTTCTCGCTGTCTCACGGAGCCCACGTAGGAATCGGTTCATTGCCAATCGTCTTTTTCGGTTCGGAAGAGCAGAAGCAAAAGTACCTTCCTGAGCTTGCAACGGGAGAAAAAATTGCCGCTTACGCTCTGACTGAACCAAGTTCAGGGTCTGATGCCTTAAGCGCCAAAACAACTGCGAAACTTAACGAGGCAGGCACACACTATGTGTTAAATGGTGAAAAGCAGTGGATTACTAACGCAGGCTTTGCAGATGTATTCGTTGTATATGCAAAAATTGACGGCGAACATTTTACTGCTTTTATTGTTGAAGGCGCGTATGAAGGCGTATCTACTGGACCGGAAGAAAAGAAAATGGGTATTAAAGGGTCCTCTACACGTACTTTGATTCTTGAAGATGCCCTCGTTCCTAAAGAAAATGTTCTCGGTGAAATTGGAAAAGGCCACGTTATCGCATTCAACATTCTTAACATCGGCCGTTACAAGCTGGGAGTAGGGTGTGTTGGAGGAGCGAAGCGCGCGATTGAAGTTTCTGCCAAATATGCTAATGAGCGTAAACAGTTTAAACTTCCAATCTCAAAATTCACTTTGATCCAGAAGAAACTTGCTGAAATGGCTGCTAAAACCTATGCTGCTGAGAGTACTATTTACCGTACAGGCGGACTGATTGACGAAGCATTCAACAGTCTGTCAGAAGAGGAGCAGAAAGATGGCGCCAAGGTTGGAAAGGCTATTGGAGAGTATGCAATTGAATGCTCACTAAATAAGTTTTTCGGCTCAGAAGTACTGGACTTTGTGGTGGATGAAGCGGTTCAGATCCACGGCGGTTACGGGTTTATGGCAGAGTACGAAGTAGAATCTATGTACCGTAACTCACGAATCAACCGTATTTTTGAAGGTACAAATGAAATTAACCGTATGCTTGTTCCTGCTACTTTAATGAGAAAAGCAATGAAAGGAGAACTTCCAATGCTTGAAAAAGCAGGCGGCCTTCAGGAAGAATTAATGATGATGATGCCTGAAGAAGTCGGTGATGAGCCGCTTGAACAGGAAAGATATCTCCTTGAAAATGCTAAGAAAATTTTCTTAATGATCGCTGGAACAGCAGCACAAAAATACGGAGAGAAACTTCAGAAAGAACAGGAGATGCTCGCTAATGTAGCAGACCTTGTAAATGAAGTGTTTAACATCGAGTCATGTATCCTCCGTACAGAAAAAGCTATTAATAAAGATGGTTTAGAGAAAGCAAACCAAAAGCTTCTAATGACAGAAGTGTATACTCAGGAAGCGTTCAACCGCATCGAGTCTATTGCTAAAGAATCTCTCGTAGCGTTGGATGACGGTGACAGTCTCCGTACAATGCTGTCTATTCTTAAAAAGCTGACTCGTCATACGCCGATTAACATGATTGCTAAAAAGCGTGAACTTGCGGTAAGCATTATTGAACAGGAAAAATATGTAGTATAACCGGGAGATTTCCCGGTCAGACATAAAATGTTATCCAGTTTTCAATTTTGGGGCACTCCCCTGCCCCAAAAATAATAATAAACCTTCTTTCTAAAGGAAGGCATTCTCCTCTCTACGCAAAGGAGCCTCATTTTTATGAGGCTCCTTTGCATATTAATTTTTATTTAACGCCTGAAGCAATTCGTGAAGCAGCCTTTTGTGCTCCCGATATGTTCCTGGCAACAGGTCCTATTTCAAGTTCAGCCAATGCACCAGTCACATATAAGTTGTCGGTCCACAAAAGGGAGCGGTCGACAATAGGGTAGCCGCATTGAGCACAAGGCAGAGAGTAGCTGGCGATTAACTTTTTAAGCCAGTCGCCTCCCGGTAATTGCGGGTCGAATCCGGTGCAGCAAATGATACTGTGAGCAGTGTGGGTATAATCGCTCTCTTCCTCTGTCAGGACCATTTGATGATTTTTGTCCTCTTTAATATGGCTCACATTCATGGTTTTAATAGTTAGAAGCTGGCGTCTTTCTTGTTTTAGAAGCTTAAGATAAAGCTCCCTGGTAAGAGATCCGCGATGTCTGGCCTTGTGAATACAGCTTCGGCGGGCCTTATAATCGGTTAATTTTGAAAAATAATGCATATTTTTGGGGCCGAGCCATCCAGGGTCACTGTCAAAATTGTGTACTCTGAATGGATGGCGTTTCAGCACAGCCGTCTGTCCGGGGAATAAATCACTGAGCTTTAAAGCAGTATGCGCAGCGGTTATACCTCCTCCGATAATAGCGACAGGTGGCTTAAGTCTGTTTATATCCAAACTCTCGTCAAATATATGATAAACCGAGTGTCCATCTTTTTTCATCTTATCAAACAGAGGGGGGAGGTGCAGCTGCCCGCTTAAACCTATAGCGAGAACGACTTTCGCAGCTTTAATCACTTCTCCTGAATGTAGTGAAACAGACCATGACCCATTTGTCCGTCTCAGTCCGTTGACTGACCCTTTTACCCATGATTTATGAAGCTGGCACTGATGAAATAATTCCTCACAATGCTCATTAAATAACGACAGTTTGGGCCGGTTGTATCGTCCTAGAAAGGGTTTCGTATAACTTGTGTCCTGTTTTCCAAATTTCTCAAGGGCAAACGGGGAAGAAGACAGGTGATGCACAAAAGCAGACCTTAAATAGGGCATATCGATTTTGCCGGTTAATTGTTTCCACTTTGCTAACGGTTTATCATGCGGATCTATGATGGTCATTTTTTCAGCCGATGCTTTTTCAGTTTCTATTAAATGGACAGCTACTGTCATTCCCTGAATGCCGCCGCCTATAATAACCCAATCTTCCATATGAGCCACCTCTTTTTTTCTATACTATTAATAATAAAACGTAATTATTACGATTTAAATTGTAGCGCATATTGTTATTTTTGCCAATAAGAAAATTTGTGAGCAAGACGAATGAAGAATATTGGCGAATTAGTATATGATAGAAAGGTAAGGTAAATTATGAAAAGAGGAGGGGAATCCAATGGGAATTACTTTTTACCATTATCCGAAATGCGGGACTTGCCGCAAAGCCGGGAAATGGCTTGACGATCATAATGTTTCCTACGAGACCGTTCATATCGTTGACAACCCGCCGTCTAAAGACGAACTTAGAAGCATGTATGAGAAAAGCGGTTTGGAACTCAAAAAGTTTTTTAATACAAGCGGGAAAAAATACCGGGAACTTGGCTTAAAAGATAAGGTGAAAACAGCATCTGATGACGAGCTTCTTGATATTCTCGCGTCTGACGGCATGCTTATTAAACGGCCCATTACAACTGATGGAGATAAGGTAACCGTCGGATTTAAAGAGGAGACCTTTGAAAACACCTGGAAGTAAATAATAATTATTCCACTAGTGTTGCCGAAGTTTCTTCATGTGTATTATAGTTAAGGAGAGGGAATAAGACTGCTTTGTACATAAGTTTTAAAGGCAGTTATTCTACTTGAAAAAGCGGCAGAATCAGTACCCGCTTTTTCAATACTATTCGAAAGAATACGGAGGGATCAGCACATGGACTTACCAAAGGACTTAAAGTATTCAGAAGAACATGAATGGGTGAAAGAAGAAGGAGACAAAGTACGTATCGGTATTACTGACTTTGCACAATCCGAGCTGGGGGACATCGTTTTCGTAGAACTTCCGGAAGTAGGCGACGAACTTGAAGCCGACGAGCCTTTCGGCAGCGTGGAATCTGTTAAAACAGTTTCTGAACTATACGCGCCAATCAGCGGGAAAGTTGTAGAAGTAAACGAAGAACTTGAAGATTCTCCGGAATTTGTAAATGAATCTCCGTACGAAAAAGCGTGGATGGTTATCATTGAGCCATCTGACAAATCTGAAATGGACAACCTCATGGATGCAGCAGGATATGAGGAAATGACGTCAGAAGACTAATGCAAGAAAAATCAACTCTCCTGGAGGCGCAATTACTACGCGCATTCAGGAGAGTTTTTTTGCGTTGGCCGGAGGAAAAGATAAAGTGATGCCTCAGACTTACAGGGGCACGGAGAAACCTGACAGAGTATTTGCGGAATTAGTTATAAGGCCGAATTATGAGCTTAATGTTGAACCTTATATTTATAATTAATTATTCCATCTATTAAAGCTGTCCTCATATAACGCATAACCCCAACTTATAAGCCCGCCCATAATTGTGTATAACACCGGCACATAAGCCTCACACTAATAACAAAAATGGAGGGCAAGTGTATGGCTAACGATGATTTTTTCCACGTGATGGGTGATGATGTAAAGAAACCTTCTGATAAAAGTAACAGTGACACATCCAGCCGCAAACCTGAATCCCGTATTGAGATATCGGGACAGATTGAGAAAAAGCAAGAAAGCCCCGGCGAAACCGGGTTGTATTACCAGGCAGAAAAAGTGGGGCGCATAAAGCAAAAAGGATCAGCACAAATGTATGAAATGGCTGAAGGATTTGAGTTTAAAGATGAAAAGTTTTATAAGCATACGGATAAGAAAGAAAGCAGCCAGTATCCTGAATCGTACGTGGAAGGTTGCGACATGGGATGGTGCTGACTGATTATCGAACTTTCCTTCTGCTTATAGGAATATAAAACCGTTCAGCTTTTAGTTGATCGGTTTTTGCCTCTATCACAAAGAGCGTAATAAGCTGATAATGTTTATATTCCTATGAAGCAATTCTCTGCGATTATTCAGAGGAACCCTTTCTAAATGAAAATCTAGAAGAGAGTCCACCTTATAAAACGGATATAAGCACACACAAAGACCGGAGGGACGGCTCTTCCTGATTACGAACCAGAAGAACCGGCCCCTGGTGTGCTAAATAACCGTCCCGCCATCGATATTTAAAATCGTACCTGTAATATATTGGGCCTCATCAGAAGCGAGAAAGGTGTAGCCATTGGCTATATCTTCAGGGCTTCCCAGTCGATTTAATACGGATTTATTCCTGATCATTTCTTTTACTTTGTCAGGCACTTTATCTACCATCGCAGTAGAAATATAGCCTGGGGCAATCGCATTCACGCGGATCCCGTGCTTCCCCAATTCCTTGGCCCATGATTTAGTCATCATAATAACTCCACCTTTAGATGCAGAGTAATTTGTTTGACCATAATTTCCATAGAGGCCGACAATAGAAGACGCATTTAGAATCACACCACTTTTTTGCTCAATCATCACTTTTGCAGCAGCCTGTGAGACATTAAATACTCCTTTAAGATTGACGTCAATCACACGATCCCACTGCTGTTCTGTCATTTTCACTAACGTGGCATCCTGTGTGATCCCCGCATTATTAATGACAATATCGATTCGTCCATAATGAGCAGTCGAGGCCTTTATTAATTGTTCTACTTGTTCACGATCTGTTACATCAGCTTCCATGCCAATGCAGTCGCCACCTAGTTTTTTTATCAGATCCGAAGTCTTATCAATCTCCTTCTTATTCAAATCCACTAAAACAAGTTTTGCCCCTTCTAATGCAAATTTTTTTGCAGTGGCTTCCCCTATACCACGCGAGGCCCCTGTTATCATTGCCACCTTATCTTTTAATCTCATCGTCATTTCCCCTTCCTTTTCGTGTTTTCCTGGTGTTCAGTATTCCTCTTACTACACAAAAATCCAGTGTCTTTGTTAAGCGTTTACATCAATGGCGAATTTATTGAATGGACGTTTTAGCTAAAGTATATGCGGAGAAAGGAGGAGGTATTGGTTCAATGAGGAAGCAATGATTAATGGCAATTGGTTGGTCTCCCTATAAAACGTTAGGGCGGAGTAATTGCATCATTGTTAAAAAAATAGGAATAGCGCATTAAAAACATTGTTACCCTTGTTAATAAAACAAGGAAAGGGAGCGATAGCCCATGCATATGAACAAGTAGGATTTATTCAGGTAATAGTTGATCACCAAACGATAAATCCTCTTTTGCATGAATAGACTTCGCTCCCTTTGTTGCCAAGTTATTTCGACATGACTGAATTGGTTTGAAACATATTTAACATTTGCATTTGTGTTTGTCTCATTTGGTCATAAGCACTTACCAATGTATCCGTTGTTTTTTCAGCTATTTTTTTATTTTGCTGGAAGGTATTCCCAATAGTAGCTGTGATTTGAGCATTTGATCTTGCCATAATGTCAAGAGAGGCTTTTCCAGGAAGAGTAGCGATTGTTTGAGACTTATGTCCAATTTCTTCAATTTTGTTTAACAATTCATGATACTTTTGATCACCTTCAAGTTCCTGATTAACATTTCCAACGGCCGTTTGAGCACTCGTTTTCCACTCAGTCGTAAATTTTTTGGAATTCTCTTCAAACTGAGAAAATTGTTCTCGTGTTCCGTCGATCCATTCTTTTTGAGTTTTTAAAGCCCACATGGACTGTTGCTCCATTTTTTCCATAACTTCTTTCCACATACTTACCCCAAAAAAATCGATGACATTCTCATTTGCTGTCTTGTTAGTCTCTTTCTTAACTACCATCTAAATCCCTCCATAAGTTTTTTTTAGCCAAATTCTGACCTTTTATTAGTAACATAAACAACCATAGTTCATACCGCTGTTTATGGTATTAAAGTGTTTCAGTGACTTGTCTTTAAGGTTCAACTATTCATCTTTCTTATCATCCTTCTTGGATGTGAAGCCAGGCGGGACAAAAAAGTTACTATACATATTGAAAAATTGATCAAGCATCTTCTGATATTGTCCAAGGGAATTTGCCCATAGATCTAAATATTGTTCTCCTGCTGACGTAATCGAATAAATTCGTTTAGCTGGTCCTGATGTGGATGTATCCCACTCAGACACGACTAATTCGTCCTTTTCAAGTTGACGGAGGATTCTATAGAAGTTTCCTTGATCAACATATTCAAAGCCAAACATGGTAAGTTTTTGCATTAATTCATATCCATGTGCGTTCCAATCTTTTAATAGCAACAGGAGTACGGGAATGATGAAATTTTTTTGTGCTTTCGCTATAGGTTCTGTTTTTGGTTTGTCCTTACCGTTTTTAGGAGTCATCCTATCACCTTCTAATCAAGTTATAATATCTATATGTGTAATTTACACCTATAAGTAAAAAATGTCAACTCCATTTGATTTACATAAATCACCAAAAACCACCATGTTCTTCTAAAAAACACGTTCAAATAATCTGTTTTTGTTGAAAATTATGGTAATTTTACGATTTTCCTTTGTCCAATTTTATCCAATATACTTTAAAATTGTTATAAGACAGTTTTCAAATCCAAAGGTTAGGGGTTATTAGTATGACAAAACAGAACACATTGGATCCATTGGCACTATGGAAAAGTATGTATGAACAAACAGAATCACATTTTAGCGAGGCCATTCATGAAACATTAAAAACAGATGAATATGCTGAGATGTTAGGGCAGGTTCAAAATAGTTTCCTTCAATATCAACAATTAGTCCGGAGTACGACCGACATGTATTTAAAGCAAATCAATGTTCCTACAAATGAAGAAATGTCAAGCGTTGCTTCCCTTATTGTCAATTTAGAGGAAAAAGTAGATAGTATTGATGAAAAAATTGAGGACGAGCTTTCAAGTAAGGAAGTATCTTTAGAAATAACAAAACTAAAGGTAAGTGTCTCCAAGCTGGATAAAAAAATGAATCAAGTCTTACAGGCAAGTGATCAGCTAGATAAAAATATGAATCAAATTTTAGAAGTATTAACCAGTAATAAAGAAGAGACACCTGCTGAAACGACTTCGTCACAGCCTAAAGATAAGAAATAATCACTATTTTTAAAAGGACTGTACCACGATTTATATTTAAATTAAAAAATATTAGGAGGAATGTTCAATGGGAATGATTTCAAATGAAGTATCGACAGCTAAGATGGAGTATCAAAGCTTAGCAGGGAAAGTAGCGCTTGTCACAGGTGGGTCCCGCGGAATTGGTGCAAGTATTGTAAAAGAATTAGCTAAACGTGGGGCAGAAGTTGCGATTAACTATAATTCAAGCAAAGAGGCTGCCGATGAAGTCATTGATGAAATTGAACAATTTGGAGGAACAGCCGTTTCCTTTCAAGCAGATGTTTCTAACTTGGAGCAATCTCGTGCTTTGGTGGAACAGACCATCGATCATTTTGGAAAAATAGACATTCTTATTAATAATGCAGGAATAACAAGAGATCGCACTTTCAAAAAACTTAGTGAAAATGAATGGAGAGAGGTCATAGACACTAACTTAAATAGTGTTTATCATACAACTTCTGCAGTTATCAATCTCATGCTCAAACAAAAATTTGGTCGTATTATTAATATAAGTTCATTTATTGGTCAAAAAGGCGGTTTTGGCCAAACGAACTATGCTGCTGCCAAAGCTGGCATGATTGGTTTTACCAAGTCTCTTGCTTTAGAAACAGCCAGAAGTGGAATAACAGTCAATGCTGTTTGTCCTGGATATATTGAAACTGAAATGTTTGCAGGCGTTCCTGAAGATGCAAAAGATCAAATTATTTCTGGGATACCGATGCAACGGTTAGGAGAAGCCTCTGAAATAGCCGATGCTGTCCTTTTTTTAGCTAATAACAGTTATACGACAGGCCAATGCCTGAATATAAATGGTGGAGTATATATGTAACTATCTAAAGGAAAAATCATAAGGAGGATGGTGGATGGATTTCACTACAACTAGATCACTAGATGCAATGGTAGACTCTTTGCCTGAAGATTATCAGAAGGAATATAAACGTTTTAAACGAGCCATAGATGTTCTCACTAAAGAGCCTGAACCGAAAGTAGGGCAAACTCCAAAGGAACTAATCTGGACAAAGAATAAGGCAAAACTTTACCGGTATCAACCAGCGAAAGTAAAGACAAACAAAGTACCAATATTAATCATTTATGCTTTGATTAATAAACCGTATATATTAGATTTATCACCTGGGAGCAGTTTAATTGAGTATTTAACAGATAAAGGCCATGATGTCTACTTACTTGATTGGGGTACACCTGGTTACGAAGATAGACATATGAAATTCGATGATTATGTGCTCGATTATATCCCTCGCGCAGTAAGAAAAGTCCTTCGGAAATCTGAAGCTGATGAACTCAGCATACTCGGTTATTGTATTGGGGGGACGTTAACAGCAATATTTACGGCTCTTCATCCAAACTTACCCATCCGCAATCTTGTCTTTTTGACGAGTCCGTTTGACTTTTCTGATTCAGGGTTATTTACAAAGTGGGTCGACGAAAAATATTTTAATTTAGATCTCATGGTTGATACGTATGGGAACATTCCTCCAGAAACGATTGACTTCGGGAATAAATTATTAAAACCAATCACCAATTATATTGGCCCTTATGTGTCTCTTGCCAATCGGGCAGATAATGAGGAATTTGTTAAAAACTGGACTCTTCTGCAGAAGTGGGTAGCTGACGGGGTCCCATTCCCTGGTGAAGCATACAGACAATGGATTGGTGAATTTTACCAAAAAAACAAGTTAATTAATGATGAGTTATATATTCGAGGACAACAAGTCAAATTAAGCAATATTAAAGCAAACGTCTTAAACATTGCAGCAGATCGTGATCATATAGCCATTCCTGAACAGACAGAACGGCTTATGGATAAGATTTCAAGTGAAGATAAAACATTTGAATTAGTTTCGGCTGGCCATGTGTCTGTGACTGTAGGGAAAGGTGCCGTTAAAAATACCTATCCGTTGATCGAAACATGGGTGAGGGAGCACTCAGGTGCCTGACCCCCACTGAGTTAAAGTGCGAAAGTCCAGATTGGACCCGTGATGTCTTTTAATTAATAAGAAACCCACAGTGGCCGCTGTGGGTTTCTTATTATTTTTGCCTTCTTTATTGTTTTTAGGAAGTCTCTAAAAACCCGGACGGAGACAAATCAAGTTTCTCAAACTGGTTAAAGGAAATTCGCTTCCAGTTACCGAATAAAGAAGGTAGTAATTAAACGGCGTATCCAAGGGCGTGATTAGCGTGGCGGGAACTTTGCTTGCTTCAGTAATTAATGACATGAAACAGACAGACAGGATTCGTAAGCTGGTAAAAAAATATGAGATAACTCTGTTGATCAGCTGCGGTTCCGAAAACTGGTTTATTGCATTTATAGGTATAGACACTGGCATTGTAAGAGGGAACGGGGCAGCACCTGATGTCATTATTAAAGGAGACGAAGATTCTTTAAAAATGCTGTTTCAGGGAGAAGATTTTCTTCTTACTATGAGACGCAGGGGAGAATTGGAAGCAAAAGGATCCTTAAAATACCTCCTCTGGCTCGAGTCATTGTTTTACTTATGCCACACAACACCATGCAGGAAATCGTATCCAAAGAGTATAATCAGTTGACAAGCATATTGTATAGTGATAATATCCATATCAGATTTCAAAAACGAATAAACTGTATCTCTTATCCAGAGTGGCGGAGGGAATGGCCCTGTGAAGCCCGGCAACCACCAGATATAAAACGATCTGGAAGGTGCCAATTCCAACAAAGCAGTCAATGCTTTGAAAGATGAGAGAAAGGCCTTTTAGTAATGTTCTAAACCTTTCTGCTTATCTAATGTGAGCCGAAAGGTTTTTCTCTATTTAATTAAAAACTTTCGTGCTTTAAAGGGACTAAACTTATCAGTTTACTAATTTATAAGTGTAAATATAAACAAAGACTAATGTCGTGGCGTCTTAGGGGACGGATAGAAAGTGAGGGATTAAGTTGATAACCTTATCAAAACTGGCAAAGACCTTTCAGACACGTGACGGTCAGGTTACTGCCGTTGATCATATCGATCTTTCAATAGAAAAAGGAGAAATTTTTGGAGTAATAGGGTACAGCGGGGCTGGCAAAAGTACACTCATCCGATTGTTAAATATGCTTGAAACACCAAGTTCCGGTCAAGTCACTGTCGCTGGAAAAAATATGAACGAACTTTCGGGGAAAGGTTTACGGCAGGCACGGCAGGAGATAGGAATGATCTTCCAGCACTTTAACCTGCTTTGGTCACGAACAGTAGCCGATAACATTGCTTTCCCGCTCGAAATTAAAGGAATGCCTAAAAGTGAACAGAAAAAAAGGGTCAATGAACTAATAAAGCTTGTAGGTCTCGAAGGCCGCGGAGGCTCTTACCCCTCCCAGCTGAGCGGAGGCCAGAAACAGAGGGTAGGCATAGCCAGGGCGCTAGCCAATAACCCGCAAGTCCTTCTGTGTGATGAAGCTACATCTGCTTTAGATCCTAAAACGACAGACTCGATCCTTGATTTATTAGTGGATATAAATAAAAAACTGAATTTAACAATTGTACTCATTACCCATGAAATGCACGTTATCAGGAAAATCTGCCACAGGGTAGCTGTGATGGAAAATGGACGGATTGCAGAACAAGGGCCTGTTCTCGATATATTCAAGCGACCTAAAGAAGAGATGACAAAGGAGTTTGTAAAACAGGTGACAGAGCCTGAAGAGACTGAAGAGGCCATCAGACATTTATTTAAAGATGATGGGATTGGCCGGGTTCTTCAGCTGACTTTTACAGGCAGTGATGCAAAAAGGTCGCTTATTACAGATGTTGTAAGAAAATACGATGTCTCTGTAAGTATTCTCCAAGGTAAAATATCCCAGACGCAGCACGGTTCATACGGGTCTTTGTTTGTTAGTGTAACTGGTGACAACCAGCTGATTGATGAGACGATTGCATTTATCCGGTCACAGCAAGTAGAAGTGGAGGTGATCCACGGTGAATAAGATTCTAGCCGCTAACGGATGGCTCTTTCCCAACGTGAATTGGGAGAACATGTGGGACGCCACCGGAGAAACGATTTACATGTCAGTTATTGCTTTAGCTTTTACCTTTATTTTTGGAATTTTATTAGGTTTACTGTTGTTTTTAACTGATAAGGGGCAGTTATGGCAAAATAAAGCGGTACATGCTGTGACAGCAGCTTACGTGAATATTTTCCGGTCTATTCCGTTTATTATTCTGATTGTCTTGCTGATCCCCTTCACCCGATCATTGATCGGTACGATGCTCGGACCATCCGCGGCGCTTCCAGCACTTATAATAGGAGCTGCGCCTTTCTATGCGAGAATGGTGGAAATTGCATTAAGAGAAATTGATAAAGGGGTTATAGAAGCTTCTAAATCAATGGGGGCCAGCAACCGGCAGATTATTTTCAAAGTTCTCCTGCCGGAATCCATGCCGGCGCTTGTGTCAGGTATTACGGTTACGGCCATTGCCCTGGTCAGTTATACGGCTATGGCAGGAGTCATAGGCGCAGGAGGATTGGGTGACCTGGCTTACAGAGACGGCTTTCAGCGGAACAATTCTGATATTACTTTAGTAGCTACTATTGTTGTTTTAATAATCGTTTTTATATTCCAGTTTATTGGCGATTATTTAACAAATAAATTAGACAAGCGGTAATCCGCTTTTAAAAAAACAAGGGGGTAACACCATGAAGAAGATTTTACAAACAGCAACTGCCGTAACATTGTCATTAGGAGTCCTTGCTGCTTGCGGCGAAGGTAATAATGACAATACAACAGAGAATGCCGGCTCCAATCAAGGAAACGGAAATAACGCTTCTGAAAATAATGAAGAGCAAGGACCTCTTGTAGTGGGGGCTTCAAACGTGCCTCATGCTGAAATTCTTGAGTTCGCACAGCCGCTTCTTGAACAAGAAGGCGTAGAACTTGAAATTGTCTCGTTTAACGATTATGTCCTGCCTAACGAAGCGTTAGCTGAAGGTGAGCTGGATGCCAACTACTTCCAGCATGTACCTTATCTTGAATCACAAATTGAAGAACACGGATATGATTTCGTAAACGCAGGCGGTATTCATATTGAACCAATCGGCATTTACTCTCAAGACTACAGCAGCCTGGACGAACTTCCTGAAGGTGCTGAAATAATTATGAGCAGCTCAGTTGCAGATCACGGCCGTATTTTAATGATGCTTGAAGACGAAGGGTTAATTACCCTTGCAGAAGGTGCGGGCGTTGAAGCTACAATTAATGATATTGAAGACAACCCTAACAACTTCGAGTTTTCTGATAATGTTGAAGCCGCGTTACTTCCAACAGCTTATGAAAACAATGAAGGGGATGCTGTGTTAATTAACTCAAATTATGCGCTGGATGCCGGGTTAAATCCTCTGGAAGATGCCATTGCGACTGAAGATGCCGACGCTGATAATCCTTACGTGAACGTCATTGCTGTAAACAGCGGTGATGAGGACGATGAGAGAGTCACTGCATTGATTGATGTCCTTCGTTCTGAAGAAGTGCGCGATTATATTTTAGACACGTATGATAATTCTGTCGTACCAGTAAGTGAATAAGCGTTTTCTCTGCACCGGTGAAAAGCCGGTGCATTTTTCTTTCCTATACTATGAATACATAGACACTTTTTTTTTACACATTATAAAAGTAATCATGTAAAAAGGAGAGAATACAATGGACGAACAGCACACACCTTATATTCAGGAAGCTTTGCATCATTATAAAGAGGGCATGGGGTATTTTACTGAACAAATGCCGGAGGTTGCCCATAAATATCATGAGTTCACAGAAGCGTGTTTCAAAGAAGGCAGCCTCTCAAAAAAGGAAAAACAGCTTATCGCTTTAGCCCTGAGCATGAATGCGCAGGATGAGTACTGTATGATTTACCATGTAAAAGGCTGTCTTGACCAGGGGGCAAGCAGGGAAGAAATTCTTGAGGCGATAGCGGTCACAGGAGCTTTTGGAGGAGGAGCCGCCTTAAGCCAGGGAGTTACTTTAATAGAAGAAGCGGTTAGTGAGCTTTCAGGAGACGTTGTTTCATGAAAGGGCTTACAAAATAACCAAAATTTTCAGATAACGAGCAAAACGGAGTAATTGGGGGAGATATTAGAAAATCTGACTGTCAGTTTTTTTGACATCGGCACAATTGGAATTGTCAGAAAATATCCCCTTATACGCGAATTGGTTATAGACTTCCAAAATGCTAAAATAAATCATGTTGAAGGTGATCCCATTACAAACGTTGCGGCTTTATGACGTCTAACGCAGCAAATGTGATCAAAACAATCCAGAAAGGAATGTGATTTATTATCCATCAGATTCAGACGAAACATACGACTGAGATGGAAAAAGCAATGTTCCAGTCGTACGGTATAGGTTATGCGGAGTATAACAGAGATTTAGATAACCGTATGAAAGTGGAACAGGAACGAGATAAAGATCATCAGCAAAGCCTGAAGATGGTCAATGAGCACAACCGCCAGCTGCAATATAGTATTTAATAAAAAACTAGCTTACAGAGCAGAAAAAACAACCCCGCATGGAATTCAGCGGGGTTGTTTTTCGCTGTGTATTTTAATTAAGATTCATTCTCAATTAGAATGAAAAAAGACCAAGGTATTGAGAATTAATTTTGAAGAAAAAGAGCCTTCCGCCGAAAAAGAGATAACACAACCATTCTTGAATGAATCATTTGGAAAAAAATTGCGGAAAAGATCAACTAAAATGTTTAGGTTTTCTAAGGAAAACTGTCTTTATTTGTATATAAAAAACTTCGGAGGATAATATGAAGGGAAAGATGAAAAGAATTGTGTATTTTCCTTGAACTCAATTTTCATTTGATATAAGATTGTAATGAGAATAAATTGAGAATGTGATTAAACATCACTTTTCTCATATTACCATGTTTTTAATGAAACTTTCAAAAATAAATGGAGGTATGAATCATGACCAAGCCAAATTTAACTGTAAAAGATCTTCATGTATCAATTGAAGATAAAGAAATTCTGAAAGGGTTCGGCATTGAGGTGAATGGCGGAGAAATTCACGCAATTATGGGACCGAACGGAACAGGTAAATCTACCCTTGCTTCTGCTTTAATGGGACACCCGAAATATGAAGTGACAAAAGGTGAAGCCACTTTAGGCGGAGAGGACCTTTTTGATATGGAAGTAGATGAGCGCGCGCGTGCAGGTTTATTCCTCGCAATGCAGTATCCGAGTGAAGTATCTGGTGTTACAAATGCGGACTTCATCCGTTCAGCGATGAATGCAGGCCGTGAAGAAGGAGACGAAGTATCTTTAATGAAGTTCATTCGTCAAATGGACGAAAAAATGGGCTCTTTGGAAATTGACGAGTCTTTCCAGCACCGTTATTTAAATGAAGGTTTCTCTGGCGGGGAAAAGAAGCGGAATGAAATTCTCCAGCTGCTTATGCTTCAGCCTCAAATTGCGATCCTTGATGAAATAGACTCTGGTCTTGACATCGACGCATTAAAAGTAGTAGCTAAGGGTATTAACGAGCTTCGCAGTGAAGATTTCGGCTGTATGATCATTACCCACTACCAGCGTTTACTAAACTATATTAAACCGGACTTCGTCCATGTGATGATGCAGGGACGCATCGTAAAATCCGGAGGGCCTGAACTTGCTCAAAAGCTTGAAGAACAGGGTTACGACTGGATTAAAGAAGAACTTGGAATCGAAGACGAAACTGTAGGCCAGGAATAAGAGACGGTTTAAAGAGGAGGAATGAAGATGACGACGGAAATCACTTTTCCAGTAAATCAACAAGATATTACGAGCTTCTCTAAAGACCGCAATGAGCCAAAATGGTTCGCTGATCTACGCCTTTCGTCTTTAGAGAAAGCATTAAACTTGGAATTGCCAAAACCTGATAAATCACGAATTAATAAATGGAACTTTACATCTTTTGATTTTGATGCGAAAACAGCCGGGGGAGAAGACTTTTCAAAGCTCTCCGACAGTGTGAAATCACTTATCGGTGAAGAAGACAATATTCAAAATTTAATTGCCCAGAAAAACGGTGTAACCACTTTTAAGGCTCTTCATGATGACCTTAAAAACAAAGGCGTTATTTTTACCGATATGAAAACAGCATTAACTGACCATGAAGATCTTGTGAAAAAGTACTTTATGAAAGATGCTGTCTCTTTGGACGAAAACCGTCTGACCGCTCTTCACGCGGCCCTCGTCAATGGCGGAACTTTCCTTTATGTGCCTAAAAATGTTGAAGTGGAGCTGCCGCTTCAGGCTGTTTATTCACATGAAGGCAGCTTTGGTTTATTTAACCATGTCCTTATTGTTGCTGAAGAGAACAGCTCTGTAACGTATGTAGAGAATTATCTGTCAGAAGGTTCAAATTCAGAAGCGGTAGCTAACATTGTTTCTGAAGTGTACGTTGCTGATGGCGCGTCTGTGCGTTACGGTGCGGTAGATAACCTCTCCGAAACAGTAACGACGTATGTCAACCGCCGCGGGCAGGTAACCGGCAGGGATGCCAGTCTTTATTGGGCGCTTGGACAAATGAATGATGGGAATACCGTCTCTGAGAATACAACATACCTTGTAGGTGAAGGGTCATATGCGGATACTAAAACCGTGTCCATCGGACGCGGCAAGCAGTCTCAAAACTTCACTACAAACGTGATCCATTACGGGAAAAACTCAGATGGTCAGATTTTAAAGCATGGCGTTATGAAAGATTCTGCTACATCCATCTTTAATGGTGTTTCTAAAATCGAGCACGGAGCGACAAAAGCGAACGGGGAGCAGACAGAACGTGTGTTAATGCTTAGTGAGAAAGCACGCGGTGACGCTAACCCGATTCTGCTGATCGATGAAGATGACGTAACAGCAGGCCACGCGGCCTCTGTAGGGAAAATAGACCCTATTCAAATGTTCTATCTAATGAGCCGGGGGCTTAGCAAACGTGAAGCGGAACGGTTAATTATTCACGGGTTCCTTGCACCGGTGGTAAGCGCGCTGCCGATCGAGTCTGTAAAAGAACAGCTGTATGATGTGATTGAAAGGAAAGTATACTAATGGATGTAAAAACAGTCCGCTCGAAGTTTCCAATCCTTGATCAGGAGGTAAACGGGCATCCGCTCGTTTACCTTGACAGCGCAGCTACTTCGCAAAAACCGCAGCAAGTAATTGATGCGGTCGAGGACTATTACAAAAGGTATAATTCCAACGTGCACCGGGGGGTTCACACCCTCGGATCACTTGCTACCGATGGATATGAAGGGGCAAGAGAAAAAGTCCGCGGCTTTATTAACGCCAAGAGTATGGAAGAGATCGTTTTTACCCGTGGAACGACTACAGCAATCAACACAGTGGCTGCCAGCTATGGAAGAGCTAATGTCAAACAGGGTGATGAAATTGTGATTACGCCGATGGAGCATCACAGTAATATCATTCCGTGGCAGCAGCTGGCGAAAAGTACAGGCGCTACATTAAAATATATTCCTTTAAAGGAAGACGGAACGATTGATTTAAACGATGTTGAAGAGACAGTCACTGAAAATACCAAAATCGTATCTGTGATGCACGTCTCCAACGTGCTTGGAACGATCAACCCTGTGAAGGAAATAGCTGAAATTGCCCATAAAAATGGCGCCGTGATGGTCGTTGACGGGGCCCAGGCTGTTCCTCACATGAAAGTCGATGTTCAGGACCTTGATGCTGATTTTTATGCTTTTTCCGGGCATAAAATGTGTGCGCCGACAGGAATCGGGGTATTGTACGGTAAAAAGAAATTAATGAAAAATATGGAGCCGGTTGAGTTCGGCGGGGAAATGATTGATTTTGTCGGCCTTTATGACTCAACTTGGAAAGAGCTCCCATGGAAGTTCGAAGGCGGCACCCCTATTATTGCTGGTGCAATCGGGCTTGGAGCTGCCATTGATTTTCTTGAAGAGATAGGGCTTGAGAATATTAAACAGCATGAGCAAAAACTTGCTGACTATGCGATCGCCCAATTGAAGGATATTGACGGCGTGACTGTTTACGGACCGGAAAAGCGTGCAGGCGTCGTAACGTTTAATTGTGAAGATGTCCATCCCCACGATGTGGCCACAGTCCTTGATGCTGAAGGAGTGGCTGTCAGGGCAGGCCATCACTGTGCGCAGCCGCTGATGAAATGGCTGGATGTGACTGCTACGGCAAGAGCCAGTTTCTATCTTTATAACAATGAAGAGGATGTCGATGCTTTCGTAAAAGCATTAATAAAAACAAAGGAGTATTTTGGAGATGTCTTTGGGTAATCAACTGGACACACTGTACCGCCAAGTAATTATGGATCATTATAAAAACCCTCGGAACCGCGGAGAAATTGAGGGTGACTCCTTAAAAGTTAATATGAACAATCCCACATGCGGAGACCGCATTCAACTGCAAATGCAGGTTGAGGACGGAAAAATTGCCAATGCCAAGTTTGTAGGTGAAGGGTGTTCGATCAGTTTATCTTCTGCCTCAATGATGACCCAGGCAGTGAAAGGTCTTCCGGTAGAGGATGCTTTAAAGCTGTCAGGGATCTTTTCCGATATGATGCTTGGGAAAGATTACACCGAAGGGGATTTTGACCTGGGCGATATTGAAGCGCTTCAGGGAGTTGCCAAGTTCCCAGCGAGAATAAAATGTGCCACCCTCGCCTGGAAAGCGATGGAAAAAGGACTTGACGAAGAAAAGGACGAAGATTCTGAGTAAGTGAAGGTTTACACTTGGTTTTTACTACCGAGGTGTTGTAAAATAGATATATAAACTTTTTACCAGTGATAGTTGAACACTTTAAAAGTGGTGACATCGCTGATAAAAGTAATAGATCACTAAAGTGCAGTCAATCGTTCGCAACCGTTTATTTTATAAAGTTTTTTGAAGGCGGACCTTGTTGCCGCTATTCTACAAGGAGGGTTTCACATGGCTAAAAAAATGCCGGAAATCAGTGAATATCAATACGGCTTTTCGGATAAAGACGTTTCGATATTCCGTTCTAAAAAAGGGTTGACTCGTGAAATCGTTGAGGAAATTTCCCGAATGAAAGAAGAACCTCAATGGATGCTCGACTTCCGTTTGAAATCTTTAGAACAGTTTTATAAAATGCCTATGCCTCAATGGGGCGGTAATTTAGCTGAGCTGGATTTTGACGAGATCACGTATTACGTGAAACCATCAGAGAAATCTGAGCGCTCATGGGATGAAGTACCTGAGGAGATTAAGAATACGTTTGATAAATTAGGTATTCCTGAAGCAGAGCAAAAATATCTCGCAGGTGTTTCTGCGCAGTATGAATCAGAAGTGGTTTACCACAACATGCAGGAAGACCTTGAAGATCTTGGTATCATTTTCAAGGATACAGACACTGCATTAAGAGAAGACGAGGAAATTTTCAGAGAGCATTTTGGAACAGTTATTCCTCCTTCCGATAATAAATTTGCTGCCTTAAATTCAGCCGTATGGTCCGGCGGTTCTTTCATTTATGTGCCTAAAGGTATTAAGACGGAGCAGCCGTTGCAGGCTTACTTCAGAATTAATTCCGAAAATATGGGACAGTTTGAACGTACGCTGATTATTGCGGATGAAGACAGCTCTGTCCATTATGTGGAAGGGTGTACGGCACCGGTATACACAACGAACTCGCTTCACAGTGCGGTCGTTGAAATCATTGTTAAAAAAGATGCTTATTGCCGTTATACTACTATTCAAAACTGGGCACCTAACGTCTTTAACCTTGTTACTAAACGTGCGGTAGCTGAAGAAAACGCCGTTATGGAATGGGTAGACGGAAATATCGGATCCAAGCTTACGATGAAATATCCGGCAGTTGTGATGAAAGGCCGCGGAGCACGCGGAAACGTTCTTTCCATTGCGATTGCAGGAAAAGGGCAGCACCAGGATGCCGGTGCTAAAATGCACCATCTGGCGCCTGATTGTTCCTCTACAATCGTTTCTAAATCTATTTCCAAGCAGGGCGGTAAAGTAACCTACCGCGGAATCTGCCACTTTGGTCGGAAATCAGAGCGATCCAAGGCAAACATTGAGTGTGATACTCTGATTATGGATAATGAATCCACATCAGATACGATCCCTTACAATGAAATTCTAAATAACGATATTACGCTTGAACACGAAGCGACAGTATCCAAAGTATCTGAAGAGCAGCTTTTCTACCTGATGAGCCGCGGAGTATCAGAGCAGGAAGCGACTGAAATGATCGTTATGGGATTCATTGAACCATTTACGAAAGAACTGCCAATGGAATACGCTGTTGAAATGAACCGACTGATTAAGTTCGAAATGGAAGGTTCTATCGGCTAATACTGATATAATAAAAGGCGAATCCGGCCGGGCCGGGTTCGCCTTTATGTTTTTAACCATTTTTAAAATTATATGAGAGAGGTGAAAGAAATTGAGTCAGATAAACGTAGGTGTTACGGGCTGGGGAGATCACCGCATATTATACGAAGGCATAAGCTCACCATCAAAAAAGCTTGAAGCTTACGCGGGGCATTTTCCTGTCGTTGAACTCGATTCCTCTTTTTATGCTGTGCCTCCTGAGAAAAATATTACAAAATGGATTAATGAAACACCTCCGTCTTTCCAGTTTGTCGTGAAAGCTTACCAGGGGATGACAGGCCATCAGCGGGGAGAGAATCCGTTTAAAACCCAGGAAGAGATGTTCAAAGCTTTTAATGATGCTATACGCCCGTTTAAAGAGGCGGGTAAACTGGCAATGGTTTTATGCCAGTTTCCTCCCTGGTATGACTGTCAGAGAAAATACGTTGATTATATAAAATATGTGCGCGAGCAGTTAAGAGAATTTGATGCTGCCCTTGAGTTTCGCCATCAATCCTGGTACAGCGACGACTATAAGGAGAGAACACTGGAGTATCTGAAAGAAGATGACTGGATCCACAGTATATGCGATGAACCGCAGGCAGGAGAACGTTCCATACCTTTTGTCCCCGTCACAACACATGACGAGAAAGCTTTTGTACGTTTCCACGGGCGGAATACAGCAGGATGGAATAAACCTGTTAAAGGTGAAGGCTGGCGGGAAGTCCGGTACTTATATGATTATTCTGAAGATGAGCTAAAAGAATTGGAAGAGAAGGTAAAACGAATCTCCCAGAAGGTAAATAAAACGTATGTCGTTTTTAACAATAATTCAGGCGGGCATGCGGCCGGTAATGCCAAAACATTTATAAGCGATTTAGGAATAACGTATGAAGGTCTGGCACCGAGGCAAATGAATTTATTTGACGAGTAAAAAAAAGCAGGATTGAAATCCTTAGCCAACTTCCGTAATATTCGATATAGATAGTATTAAATTGAAAGTTAGAAAGCAGGCATTTGAATGGAATGGATTTTATTACTTATATTAGGGCTCGCGGCTGCCATTTCAGGCAGTATAATGGGGTTGGGCGGCGGTATTATTATCGTGCCTGCCTTAATGATTTTAAGCAATTATTCTGAGCTTTTTAGCGGCATTACGCCCCAGGTTGCGGTGGGAACTTCATTGTTAATTATGATATTTACGGGGTTATCATCGACACTTGCCTATTTAAAACAGAAAAAAGTAGATGTGAAAAGCGGTTTAATCTTTTTTGCAGGAAGCGGGCCTGGCGCGTTATTCGGAGTCTGGCTTAACAAAGATATTAATGTGGATGTTTTTTTAATTGCATTTGGTGCTTTTATCATTTTTGTTTCATTTGTATTGATGATCAGGAAACGCATTAAACCTTTAAAGCGCAGCAGTAAAGGCATAAAACGAAGCTATGTGAATGAATACGGAAAAACGGTTCACTATGGCTATCATCCGGCAGTGGGGATTACCATCGCTTTTGTTGTAGGGATGTTTTCAGGCTTGTTCGGTATCGGTGGCGGCTCCCTCATGGTGCCGGCTATGATTATACTTTTTGCCTTTCCGCCTCATCTGGCAGTCGCTACTTCTATGTTTCTCGTCTTTTTGTCTGCGCTGATCAGTTCTGTTTCGCATATCAGTTTAGGAAATGTAGACTGGTACTATGCAATGGCTTTGATCCCCGGGGCCTGGATTGGCGGCCAGCTGGGCGCAGCGATTAACAGAAAATTGACCAGTGATACGGTAGTCATACTGTTGCGTGTATTCTTGATTATCATAGGTATACGTTTAATTTATCAAGGAATCATGAGTCTCTAATCTGAAGACAGATTCCAAGGAGAAGGTGTGGTGTCCTTGGCAAAGCAAACCCTTAGAATATTGCATACAAACGATTTACATAGCCAGCTGGATAAGTGGCCGGCTGTTACACAGCTACTGAATGAACGGAGGAACGAAGCATACAGGAAGAGTGAAGAAGTGCTCTTGTTTGACATTGGCGACCATTGTGACAGGGCTCACCCAATGACTGATGCCCTGTTAGGGAAAGGAAATGTCCAATTATTAAATGACATGGCCTATGACGCCGTGACGATTGGAAATAACGAAGGAATCACATTTTCAAAAGATCAATTAGATCATTTATATGATGAGGCTCAATTTCCGGTGGTGTTATCCAACTTAAAGAACAAAGACGGAACCAGGCCGGAGTGGACAGATCCATATAAAATTTTTACTTTAAAGTCCGGTTTAAAGGTAGGAGTAACAGGAGTTACCGCACCTTTCCGCTTATTTTATGAAACGCTCGGATGGAAAGTGACAGACCCTTTCAGTGAACTGGAAGACACAGTGAACGAGCTTCGTCCGAAAGTTGATATTCTTATCTGCCTGTCCCATTTAGGGTTTAGTGAAGATGAAAAAATGGCCGACGACTTTCCAAGCTTCGATATTATACTAGGCGCTCATACACACCATGTGCTAGAAAAAGGAAAAAAGGTAAACAACACGTGGATTAATCAGTCTGGAAGATCCGGGGCATTCATAGGCGAAGTTTGTTTGGAGTTTGAAAAAGAAACAGAAAGCCGTTTCCAGGTGTCTGTTCAAAATGTCCAGTCCATTAAAGTCAATGAAGGAATAAGAGATGAGGAAACAGAAAAATCATTAAATCACTTACTCTTATCCAGCAGCGCGGAACTGAATAAACAAATAACTGTGCTGGAATCCGGCCTGGATGTAGAGTGGTATCATAAGAGCAAATTTCCGGTTATGCTTGCGGAAACATTAAGGGAATGGTGTGAGGCAGAAATTTCCATGGTTAATTCAGGAGTCCTGTTAAAAAGCCTGCCTAAAGGACCGGTGACTGTCAGGGATCTACATGAAATCTGTCCCCATCCAATTAACCCGGCGACAGTCATGATTTCAGGTGAACGGCTGCTTGAAACAATCCGCCAGTCCAGGCAGGAAGAGATGATTACATTTGCTTTGAAAGGTTTTGGCTTCCGCGGTAAAGTGCTGGGCTATATGGTTTTTGACAACTTAACAATCAGTGATAATTCCCGGTACCTTAATGAAAAGAATGTGTTAATAGACGGGGCACCTTTACAGAGGGACCGGAAATACAAACTGGCCACTTTGGATATGTTTACGTTTGGCCAGCTTTACCCTGCTATTAGTTCAATTAACGAAAAAAAGTATCATATGCCTGAATTTTTAAGAGACCTTCTGGCATGGAAGTTAAATAAAATAAATGGCTCGCCCACATAAAATGTCCGTTGTCGAAAAGTTTGAAAAGAGGAACAGGGGCGAGTGCGAGAATCGGTTCAGCCCCTGATAAGAACCGGCTGACAAATGTTTGCTGGTGAGAGAGTGCATTATCCTTATCAGCTAGTTTACAACGAGCAAAAAGTTATAAATGGAGGGAATTAAATGAAGGCCTACTTAGACCTTTGTGAACATATTTTAAAAAATGGTGTTGAAAAAGATGACCGGACAGGAACGGGGACAATCAGTACTTTCGGCTATCAGATGAGATTTGATCTGGCAGAAGGCTTTCCGGTCCTGACGACTAAAAAACTGGCTCTGCGAGCTATTATCCATGAACTTCTCTGGTTTATAAAAGGAGAGACAAACATAGGTTATTTGAAAGAAAATAACGTAAGGATTTGGAATGAATGGGCAGATGACAATGGGGATTTAGGGCCGATCTACGGGAAGCAGTGGCGGTCCTGGCCATCCCCGGACGGGGAATCTATTGATCAGCTGGGACAAGTTATCGAACAGATTAAAACAAATCCAGACTCAAGAAGGCTGCTCGTCAACGCCTGGAACGTAGCCGATTTAGACAAGATGGCCCTGTCTCCCTGCCACTGTTTATTTCAATTTTATGTGGCTGATGGAAAATTATCCTGCCAGCTTTACCAAAGGAGCGCAGACGTCTTCCTGGGCGTGCCGTTTAATATTGCTTCTTATTCGCTGTTAACTATGATGATTGCTCAAGAGTGCGGTCTTAAACCGGGGGATTTTGTCCATACGTTCGGAGATGCGCATATTTATAAAAACCATATCGAGCAGGTTAAGCTTCAATTAACAAGGGAACCGCGTCCTTTACCAGAAATGAAATTGAATCCTGAACGGAAAAAAATTGAAGATTTTACAATTGACGATTTTGAGCTTTCAGGTTATGATCCTCACCCTCATATTAGAGGAGAGGTATCTGTATGATTTCTATGATTGCAGCCTTTTCAGACGGAAGAGTGATAGGAAAAGACGGCGATATGCCATGGCATTTACCAGCTGATTTACGGCATTTTAAAAAAGTAACGAGCGGGCATCCGATTCTGATGGGAAGAAAAACGTTTGAGTCCATCGGCAAGCCGCTTCCAAACAGGCGAAACATTGTTTTGACAAGAGACAAAACTTTTTCAGCTGAAGGAGTGGAGGTCATTCATAACTTAGCTGATATCGGTTCTTTAATGCCGGAAGAGGAAGAATTTTTTGTGATTGGAGGGGCGACTATTTATGAGAAACTGATTTCGAAAGCCGACCGTCTTTATATCACTCGTATCGACGCGTCTTTTGAAGGGGATACATTTTTCCCGGAAATAAACGGGGATGAGTGGGAAACAGTCTCCTCTGAAAAAGGCACTGTGGATCAGAAGAACCCTCATCCGCATACGTTTTTGGTTTATGAACGGAAAAAATAACAGCAGTAATGATATTAAAAATCTTCAGGAATAGTCCTGAAGATTTTTTTATTGGTACAATCTCCCGAATTCACTGCATATGAATAGGAGGAAGGGGGGAATTGACCAGTGAAAGCTTTCCGCACCGTCCGGCCCAGCCGGAAGAAAAAAGGGCCTCTTCCTTTTAAATACGTGTTTATGATATCTTTACTTATTTTCGTGATCTTAACCATTCAGGGATTAATTGTAGTAGAAAAAGGAGTCCGCCCTACCCTGATTGCGATTGCCAAAACCGAAACTCAGAGAATAGGAACACTTGCCATTAACGACGCTATTTCCAGACATATTCTTGAGGATACGGATATGGAGGATCTGGTTGAATTTGAAAGGGATGAAAATGGAAAGGTGATGTTTGTTCAATACAACCCGGTTATTTATAACCGCGTGTTACAGGAGACAACCAAGCGGGTACAAAACTATTTAAATGATATTGAACACGGGCGTGTAAAAGATATTCGTATCCCTAATAAAGTTGACGTCGAGAGAGAAGGAGCAACATTTTCTGAAGATGGCATCATCCATATGATTCCATTAGGCCAGGCTACTAATAATGCGCTCCTGGCCCATCTCGGACCTCGTGTTCCTGTCCGGCTGTCTGCTATCGGGGACGTAAAATCCCAGCTGAAGGAGAACATTGTGCATGTTGGAATTAACAATACTTATATGAGTGTATCGGTAGATATTGAAGTGGATGTTAAAGTGGTTATTCCATTTGCGACAGAAACGGAAGTTGTAAGAACATCTATTCCAGTGGCCATGGTTTGGATTCCTGGTGAGGTTCCTGACTTCTATGGAGGCCAGGGAGGTGAAGGAGGAATGACACCCGCTATGATTCAGCGCCCAAAAGAATTTGAGGAAGATTTTTCTGTAGAATAATGCTTGCAATATAAATAGGATTTTGTTATGCTAACTCTCGGTTTAGAAATTAATAAGTATCAGAGTGCCTCATCAGAGATGAGGTAGAGGCGCAGAATTTAAGAGTAAAAGACAGGAGCCGGGACGGCCATGAAAGTTTTTGAAAGGAAATTCTGCCGAAGCGCTGATGTTTCGTCCGAAACACAGCAGCTGGGGCTGTATTGAATAAATGCAGCACTGTCACTTGAAGGGAGACCTTAGTGGAGGACTACTGATCTATTGAGAGGAATCTGTTCTTGACTTCATAGGAAGCGGCAAGGGAGATCTCCCTTGCCGTTTTGTTATGCCAATTTATGGGGGGACAGCCCCCCCATAAATTGGGAAATATTTTATTTAGGAGGAACGAAAATGGAACATGGCATATTATCGCTGCTGCCGCCGGTTCTGGCGCTGCTTATGGTTATTATTACTAAACGCGTTCTGTTCTCCCTGGGAATAGGGATTATTGTAGGGGCTCTTATGGTTAACCAGACGGAAGAAATGTTTGTAAACGAAGCCATAGGACAGATCTTTACCATCGTATCAGGGATATTTATCGCTGATGGGGGAATTAACACGTGGGAATTTTATATTATATTATTTTTACTTATTTTAGGAGTGATTGCCTCCCTTATTACTGTCACCGGAGGAAGCAGAGCATTCGGTGAATGGGCCTTGACTAAGGTGAAAACGAGAACAGGCGCCCAATTTGTTTCAGGATTTTTAGGACTTATTATATTTATAGACGACTATTTTAACAGTCTTACTGTAGGGAACGTCAGCCGTCCATTTACTGACCGCCACAGAGTTTCAAGAGCTAAACTGGCGTACGTGGTGGATTCAACAGCGGCACCTATTTGTGTGGTTTCTCCAATTTCAAGCTGGGGCGCATACATTATTACGATTATCGGCGGGATACTGGCTACTCACGGAGTCACTCAATATGAAGCCCTCCAGGCTTTTCTTCTGATAGCACCAATGAACTTCTATGCTGTCTTTGCCGTTCTTTTAGTGTTTGCTGTGGCTTATTTCAAACTAGATTTTGGCCCAATGCGGATTCATGAGAATCGTGCAATAGAAACAGGGGAACTGACTGATACAGATAAAGGTCCGGCGCCGGGAGAAAGTGAAGACGCAAAACCGGTGGGAGAAGGACATGCAGGTGACCTGATTTGGCCGATTGCAACATTAATTGCCGGTACGGTATTGTTTATGGTGATTACTGGTGTTCAGGCTACTGAAGGCCAGGCAAGTTTATTAGCCACATTTGAGAATACCGATGTAGCGGCTTCCCTTTTATATGGGGGGTTAATCAGTTTAGCAGTTACGATCGTTATTTCATTGCTACGCAGCATTCCTGTAAAAAACTTGAGCACAGGGTTGTGGGCAGGCATTAAATCCATGCTTCCTGCAATATATATTTTAATTTTTGCCTGGACCATAATAGAAATAATTGGGGAACTTGGCACAGGCGAGTATTTAGCAAGTATTGTAGACCAGCATATCCCACTCGCTTATCTGCCTGCATTATTGTTTATTATTGCAGGGTTCATGGCCTTTAGTACGGGGACTTCCTGGGGCACGTTTGCGGTTATGCTTCCAATTGCAGGTGAAATTGCAGCTCTGACAGATATTTCTCTTATGCTGCCGGTATTAGCCGCGGTACTTGCCGGGGCCATATTCGGGGATCACTGTTCGCCAATCTCAGATACTACAATTTTATCTTCCACAGGGGCAGGCAGCCATCATATCGATCACGTGATTACACAACTTCCTTATGCGTTAATTGTTGGTTTAATAACTATTCTGTCTTTCCTTGCATTAGGATTTACAGGAAGTGTATGGGCCGGTTTGCTGGCAGGCTTTGCCGCTTTTGCTATATCAGTGTTTATATTAAAATTTGCAGTATCAAAGTTATACAGAGCTGCTCAATAATATAGATAAAAGTCGCATCTTCCAGATGCGGCTTTTTTTATTACGTTCTGTATAAATTATAAGTAAAAAATGTTTTCAAAGAAATTTACATTGACTTTTTGCAAAGTTTATTAATATAAATGACGCATTTAGCATATATTCAGATTTTTGTAGAATATTCCGAAAATACTTTACATTCAATTGTCAGATAATTATAATAAGATAGTAAAGCTGGAATATAATTTAATAGAAGGTTGAAATAAGGGAGGAGGAATAGTTACTAATACCTATGTAAAAAGAGATTAAATTACATTACTAGAAACAGGGACGGAAGGGAGTTAAAACTATGAGTAACGGAAGAGAAAGATGGGCTTCTAAGATGGGCTTTATTTTAGCCGCAGTGGGTTCCGCGGTAGGGTTAGGAAATATTTGGCGCTTTTCTTATGTGACAGGGGAAAGCGGCGGAGCAGCTTTCTTATTAATTTATGTTTTATGTATTTTTCTTGTAGGTCTTCCAGTATTAATTGCTGAATTTTCCATTGGACGACGGGGGCAGGCAGATGCCGTTGGCGCCTTTAATAATATTGCACCAGGAAAACCGTGGATAATTGGAGGTATTTTGGGAGTTTTAACCTCTTTCCTGATTTTATCCTTTTATGGGGTTATCGCGGGATGGGTGGTGTATTTCCTATACAGTTACTTAACAGGTGCTGCAGGAGCCGTCGAAGAAGGAGGCTATGCTGATTTCTTCGTAAACTTTATTGGTGGTTCCACAGGGCCGGTCTTCTGGCAGTTCTTATTTATGGCCATCGTCATTGGAATTGTCTTCTTTGGTGTTAAAAAAGGTATTGAACTGTCAAATCGTATTTTCATGCCATTATTAGCGATAATTTTAATTGTTCTAGCAGGTTACAGTTTAACACTTGATGGGGCAGGAGAAGGATTGAGTTTCCTTTTCACTCCTGACTGGAGTGCCTTCGGTGAGCCTTCAGTTTATGCTGCAGCCGTCGGTCAAGCCTTCTTTACGTTGTCATTAGGTATGGGGGCTATGATTACTTACAGCAGTTACTTGCCTAAAGACACAAAATTGCCTAGTGCTGCAGGCAATGTTGTTGTGCTTGATACGTTATTTGCGATTATCGCAGGTATTGTGATTTTCCCGGCAGTATTCACATTTGCTGTAGAGCCTGATGCTGGGCCAGCCTTAATTTTTATAGTGCTTCCGGAAGTTTTTAACCAGATGGGCACCGGTGGTACAGTCTTTGCTATTCTCTTCTTCTTCCTTGTAGCAATAGCAGCATTGTCATCAGCTATTTCGCTGTTGGAAGTAAGCGTGTCGTATGTCATGCGCCAAATGAATATGAACCGTCGCAAAGCAACTTTGCTAGCAGGTATCGTTGTTACACTATTTGGGATACCGTCTGCATTAAGCCAAGGTGGACCTTTAAGTGAATTTACATTATTCGGGCTGCCTTTCCTTGATTTAATAGACACGATCACTGACCAGTACACACTGCCTCTGGGAGGGATGGTTATCGCACTGTTTGTTGGATGGGGATGGAATAAAGTTGATGCATTAAAAGAGACTGGTTTAACCGATACTACAATTGGAACAGTCTGGCTGTGGTTCATCCGTCTGATTGCACCTGCTGGTATTGCCTGGATTTTACTTTTAAACCTTTTCTCTTAAAAAGTAATAAAATTCAAATGACACAATAGTAACCATAGAAGAGGCTGGGACAAAAAAATAATAAGCATAAAGAGATCCGAACAAAATTTTTGTTCGGATTTCTTTTTGTCAAAAGCAGTATGTCAGTCCGCCAGGCGGGCGCTTGCCCAGGGGCTTGCCTTCAGCTAAATCCAACTCAGCCAAAAGCTTCGTTGAATTGGATCTTCAGACTGCGCTTAATCCCTCGGGCGTCGCCGCCTTTTGTTCTTCAATCACAGGAATTAAACACCCTCATGTTCCAGCACGTCTTTAAAACTTGGGGGTATCCAAATATCAGCTGTTCTTCTTTGCTTTTCTTTCTGCCCGTTCCCACACTCTTAAAGAAGGATAAGGGTCAAACGACCATTCAGTAAACCCGTTATCTTTGTACATTCCGTAATGAAGGTGTGGAGGGAACTTCCCTTGAGTGCCTTCTTTACCGTAGCCTGAGCTGCCGACATAGCCTATGACGTCTCCAGGTTTTACCACGGTTCCTCTGTCGATCCCTTTTTCAAAACCGCTTAAGTGGGCAAAATAATGGTAGACATTATTTGTATCCCTTATTCCTACTCTCCATCCTCCGTATTTGTTCCATCCTTTTAGTTCGACAATACCGTAGGTGGTTGCCCGGACTGCAAGCCCGTGACCGGCAAAAATGTCTGTTCCTTCATGAATTCTACGGCCGCCCCATCCTCTTGCGTTCCCCCAAGTGCTTCTGTAGCTGTAATTAGCATGTAACGGCACTGGGAACGCTCTTTTACTTAAATCCAGTGAGCCGACGGTTTTATAGGTTTCAGCATGGCCGAGTATCAGCTCAACAGCTTTATCTCTCTGATAATAATCCCACAACCCTATACGTATATCTTCTTTGTTAAATCCGTACGAGGAAAGGTATGAAGCGAATGTCCATAAGATATCTTCGTCATTAGTAATGTCTGCTTTTCCGTCACCATCTCCGTCTTTTCCAAGCCCTTGAAAAAATTTAATTGATTCCGGATCGTTGTCTTCCTGGTCAGGGTTCATATGCCCTGCCCATTTTTCAGCCGGAAAATAAATGCCGATCAGGCCTTCTTCTTCCGGTAAATCTTTTCTGGCTTGACGGAGACCGCGTTCATAGCTGTCCACCGCAGCAAAATAATACCAGGGAATAGATGTCTCAGCTTCGGTTTTTAAGTATAAAGCCATCCTCTCGTTATATAACTGTTCAGAAGAGAGTTCATCAGATTTTGCACCCTCTGAAGGTATAGGAAAGACGAGTAAGATGGTTAATGTGATCAGTATACTGGCAGTTACTTTATTCAGCACAATTGTAAGCTCCCTTCAGATTTTCTGGCTGGAATGATATTATTAGTGTTGTTAGATCTTTTGACCAAACGTTTTGAAGTGATTCTTTTATATGCTGTGATAAAACTTGTTTTTTCATACGTCCTCATTAAAAGCAAAGGTCTTTGAGATATCCTTTATATCATGTTAAAGTAAAAACTAGCGTGATAGTGGAATTTCGACACGTGTATCCAGGAACGAAAAGGGAGAGTGAAATTATATGGCGAAACAGGAAGAACATGTACGTAAACCTGAATGGTTGAAAATTAAATTGAATACGAATGATTCATATAAAGGCCTAAAAAAGCTGATGAGAGATAAAAAATTAAATACGGTCTGTGAAGAAGCGAAATGCCCAAATATCCATGAGTGCTGGGCTGAGCGCAAAACGGCCACTTTTATGATTCTGGGCGATATTTGTACAAGAGCCTGCCGGTTCTGTGCTGTAAAAACAGGCCTGCCGACTGAACTCGATGAGCAGGAACCTGAACGGGTAGCTGATTCTGTGAAAATTATGGGCTTAAAACATGTTGTCATCACAGCAGTGGCAAGAGACGATTTAAAAGACGGCGGCTCAGGAGTTTTTGCTGAAACTGTAAGAGCTGTGAGAAGAAAAAGTCCTTTTACTACTATTGAAGTGTTGCCTTCAGATATGGGAGGAAGAGAAGAAAATATTCGAACATTGCTCTCTGCTAATCCAAATATCTTTAATTATAATGTGGAAACAGTCAGAAGGTTAACACCAACTGTCCGGGCCAGAGCTACATATGAAAGGACAATGGAAGTTCTCCGGCGTTCTAAAGAAATGAAGCCGCGTATTCCTACAAAGTCCAGTCTGATGATTGGGTTAGGAGAAACAAAAGAAGAAATTATTGAAACGATGGATGATTTACGCGCAGTTGATGTAGACATTTTAACTATAGGCCAGTACCTGCAGCCGACGAAATCCCACTTGAAAATAGTCAAGTACTGGACACCAGAAGAATTTGCGGAGTTAAAAGAAATCGCTATGTCCAAAGGCTTTAAACACTGTGAATCAGGCCCTATGGTACGTTCCTCTTACCATGCAGATGAACAAGTAAACGCGGCTGAAAAATAATTTAAAAGTGACTGCCGCTTACCCGGAAAGGGTCCCCATTACAAATAAGTTTGTATCGGGGACCTTTTTATACAGGTTTATTCCATCGTTTCTGCAGGTTTTGGGGAGTCAGTTTCGCCCTGTGGATATGTTTTCATCTGGTCAATAGTTTGCAGTAAAGCGTTCATTTCTGCACGGTTTTCTGAATATTGGCCTCCAAAGCGTTCGATTTCATCCATCATGATTGGATCGTCGGCTACATACACTTCATAATAAGAAGGTACAACAGACATAGCTGTCTTTTTAACCTGATCGGCAACTGCTACACGGTCATTTGTAGCTGTTTCATAAGCAATCAGGATATACTGGTCGGTTACCAGTACTCCCGCATCGCGTACCTCAGGAATGACTGCAGCCATTTCACTGATGCTTTTTGCCAATAAAGGTCTGTCATAAACGGCATAGCCCGGCATCTCAAGGTCCTGGGCTGCATTCTTTGTCTGACGGTTATAACCAAATTGTAAATATTGATCCTTATTCTCTATATTACTTTTATTAATTGCCTGGCTTGGCTCTTCCATTTTATATCCGCGCATAAAATCAAAAGCCTGGCCTTCATTTCCGGCATTTCCGCACCCTGCAGCATTCAGGCTTAATAAGAGTGTTAATCCTGCCACAATAAATGTCGATTTTTTAATCATCAAAACACCTCCTGTTTTATAGGATGCTCAGGATTTTGATATTTTTTTAAGGTAAATTATGGACATTAAGTAAGGTAAAGATTGAATTTTTAAGTGAAGTGAGGCAATATAGAAAGAGATACTAAAGGCAGGTGTTTCAACAATGATCAGTATTCAGGGAAATACATATGAACTGGTGGAAGAGGTTAGAAACGGGTGGTCTGAAGAAGCGTTTAAAGAAAGATACAGCGATGTATTAAATAAATATGACTATATTGTAGGGGACTGGGGTTATGAGCAGCTAAGGCTGAAAGGTTTTTTTGAAGATAAAACACGCAAAACCTCACCTGAAGCTAAAATCAGCTTTCTGCCCGAATATTTGTATGAGTACTGCAATTTTGGCTGCGCTTATTTTGTCGTTAAAAAAGTGAAAGAAAAAGCAACAAAGGAAAGCTGAACAAGTCATTCAATGGATGACTTGTTTTTTCAGGTAAAAAATGGGGGGACTGTCCCCCCATTTTTTACCTTTCCTCCGGTTCATCGTGAGGGGGATGGGAACCGGGGTCTTTTCTTTGCATTCCTTCATGCAAGTGCCGGTTTTCATAAGTGAAAGCACTGATTGCCCTTTGGCCCGGCTGCCAGGGAGTGCTTTTACCTAACGGAGGCTCAAAAGGTGCCCCGTAAGCCCCTTCAGGCGTTATTTCCGGAATGATTTCCTCTCTGTATTTTTCTACAGCTGTAAAATCTTCATATTGTTTCTTCTTATCAGCCATAAAAAGCACCTCCTTATCACTTATTATGTGATAAAGAGGTGCTTTTCCATGTAACCGGTTTGCTAATAAGTATTATGGGTTAAATAACTTCATATAAAAATTCACGAAGTTCCTGTGCGTCTTCCTCGTCCAGCTGAAAAGCATGTTCTACGTATCCTTCTTCGTCAAGGTCATCGGTTCCGATAATTGCATAGCGGCTGGATTGCATATTTAACACAAGCTTTTTTCCGTAATAGCGGTTAGTTGTCGTAATAGCTAAATCAAAACGCTGCGATTCGCCCATAAAACTGACGAAACGAGTCTTTGTATCTTCTGATTCATCGTACAGAAAAAAACGTTCGGTCATGCTTGATCGCTCCCTTATCTCATTAAGTGTGTTCAGGCATGACTAAATGAGGTTTCTGGTTTAACTGGTGGTGTGCTTTAATATACCGTACGGTTCCTGTTTTAGCGCGCATAACAATCGTATCGGTTTCAACAAGATCGCCTCCAAGAAAGCGGACTCCTTCAAGAAGCTCGCCGGAAGAGACCCCTGTTGCGGCAAAAATAGCATCGTCGCTTTTCACCAGGTCATCAAGCGAGAGGAATCTTGTTGGATCCTCAAGCCCCATTTCTTTACAACGATTGTACTCGTCATCATTCATTGGCACTAACCGTGCCTGCATATCCCCGCCCAGCGCTTTAATAGCTGCAGCTGAAATAACGCCTTCAGGTGCTCCGCCAGTGCCTACAAATAAGTCAATACCTGTCCGCGGCAATGCAGTCGCAATAGAGGCACCTACATCTCCGTCTCCAAACAGTTTAACACGGGCACCCTTCTTTTGAACACGTTCAACTAATTCTTCGTGGCGTTCCCGTTCCTGGATGATGACAGTCATATCACGGACACGTTTCTTATTCATTTTAGCAACAATATCAATCGTTTTTTCTATCGGATCATCCAGTCTGACTAACCCTGCAGACTCAGGTCCTACCACGAGCTTTTCCATATACATGTCAGGCGCATGCAGAAGCGTGCCTTTATCTGCCACTGCTATGACTGCCATAGCATTAGGATGGCCTTTTGCCACGATGTTTGTACCTTCTAAAGGGTCTACAGCTATATCAACTTCAGGGCCTTCTCCTGTGCCGAGTTTTTCTCCGATATAAAGCATAGGGGCTTCATCAAGCTCCCCTTCACCAATCACTACCGTCCCCTGCATACTCACAGAATCAAACATTGTTCTCATTGCTGTTGTAGCAGCGTCGTCAGCTTCGTTTTTTAAACCTCTTCCCATCCACTGCGCAGAAGCTAAAGCCGCTGCTTCTGTCACTCTTACAATTTCCATCGCCAGTTCTCGATCCACAATGATTCTCCTCCAATAGTTGTTTGTTTCGGGTTATAATAAGTATATCGTCGATAAATCCTTCATCATAATAACAAAAAAAGCATATAAAATAAATCATATTTTTAAATTTGACACTCGTTTTTGAAAGTAAACCCTTTCAATGTGTCATACTTTTAATTTTTTAAAGGAGTTGAACGTATGTATTTCGTAGACCGGAAACTGATGGAAGAAAGACTGAATTATTTTGAGGAAATAATGGGGGATTTTAGTAAAATAAGATCCACTGAGACAGCGGAAACCAGATTAGCTGTTGAACGAATATGCCATATGATGATTGAAGTAATTATGGATGTAGGCAATCAGATGATTGACGGGTTTATTATGAGAGACCCGGGAAGTTATGAAGATATTATTCATATCCTTGCTGATGAAAAAGTTTTATCAAAAGAGGAAGCAGAGGCTCTGGAAGCCCTTATTCCCTGGAGAAAGGAGCTTCTGCAGAATTATACAACTCTAGATGTTGCCGGTATGTATGACGATTTCAAAAACAAGTCGGAGCCATTAATTAATTTCCCGGGGAAAATACGTAAATATCTGGAAAATGAACTGGGCCCTGTGTCAGCCTTTTTGCCTCAAAAAGATTAGAAATGAAAGTTTGTGAAAAAGTGAACAAATTATGTAGAGATTAAGTCAATTTTTCAAACTTTTTACTTATTAAATTTACTGTCACGGTAACCTTCGTTAAAATAAGGATGAAGGATGGTGAGGTAAATGGCGACAAAGACCACCTCAACAAGAGACCAAATATTAAGCTTATTAAAAAAGAAGAAACAAATGACAGTATCAACCATTGCAAAAGAGCTTTCCATTACAGAAATGGCTGTCAGAAGGCATCTGAACACTTTAGAGAGAGATAATGTAGTTGAGACGACTTTATTAAGGCAGGCAATGGGGAGGCCGACAAATGTTTATCAGCTTTCCACGTCCGGACAGGAGCTTTTTCCCAGAAATTATGGGGAGCTGACGATCGATTTACTTAGGACAATTCAGGAAAAAGAAGGATTGGCTAAAGTAAAAGAGTTGTTTGATCACCGGAAAGATAAGCTGAAACTCCGGTTTGAAAAAAGAATGTTTTTAAAAGACTTCCAAAGCAAGGTCCTGGAGCTGCAAAAAATACAAAACGAACAAGGGTTTATGGCAGAAGTGAATCAGGAACCGGACGGAAGTTATACGTTTAAACAGTTTAATTGCCCGATCGCTGCTGTAGCGAAAGAATTTCCTGTTGTATGTGCCGCTGAGATGCAGCTGTTTAAAGAGCTGCTGGAAACTGGCGATATTCAATGCGAGAAATGTATGTCTACTGGACAGGAGCAACACTGCTATTATAAAATCAAACAGTCAGAAGGCTTTTAAACACGCCACTCTCTTCCGAGTGGCGCTTCTTTTTTTGGAGATTTATGCAGGACATTGAGGAGGATTCACATGGGTAAGTATAAAGGATATTTAATTGATTTAGACGGGACGATGTACCGTGGAGAAGAAAAAATTGATGCGGCATCCCGTTTTGTTAAACAGTTAGAGAAAAAAGACCTTCCGTATCTCTTTGTAACAAACAACTCTTCACGTACCCCTAAAGAAGTGGCTGAAAAACTGGTATCCATGGATATACCGGCGACAGAGGAACACGTCTTCACGACGAGCATGGCGACTGCCCAGTTCATTAAACAGACGTACGGGAAAGTAAACGTCTATATGATTGGTGAGAGAGGACTGGAAGACGCTTTAGTCAAACAAGGACTTAACTTAACAGATAAAGAGATTGAAGCGGTCGTCATGGGAATTGACCGCCAGATTAATTATGAGAAACTGGCTGTAGCCTGCCTTGCTGTAAGAAATGGGGCGGCTTTTCTCTCAACAAACGGCGATGTGGCTATACCGACAGAACGTGGACTTATGCCTGGTAATGGGTCTTTAACTTCTGTAGTTCACGTCTCTACAGGCGTCACACCCAAGTTTATTGGTAAACCTGAGTCGGTGATTGTTGATCAGGCGCTGGCCGTGTTAGGGACTGAAAGACATGAGACGTTAATGGTTGGGGACAATTACCAGACAGATATTATGGCTGGGATTAATGCAACAATGGATACGCTTATTGTCCATACCGGTGTGACTTCAGTTGAACAGCTGGCTGAAGAGAAAATTCAGCCAACCTATGCCATTCATACATTAGATGAGTGGGACTGGGAAATTTAAAAGAAAAGAATTCCCTGCAGAACATTTAGGAGCCTGCCACGTTTAAGCGCTGGAGTTGCACCCACTTTACGGAAAGTCAGCAGAGAGCCATGAGGCACACTGACTTGACTACGGGTACCATTCTCTCGTTTTTAAATTAGAAAAGACCTTCTCTCAATTGGGTGAGAAGGTCTTTCTTATCTTTATTATAATCAATATTAACCGAAATTGATTTTTGCAAAGGCTGTTAAAGAGTTTCTTTTAAGATAAATTTAATATTCTCCTGCCTCTCTGTGTGCGAGACGGCTTGAAGCAGCTGCAGCAATTGCTCCGACAATATCATCTAAAAAAGTGTGGCAGCCGTTATTTTTATCATTTAATTTTTTTAAAATTCCCGGCTTTTCTTTATCAATGTAACCGTAATTAGTAAAACCGATCGACCCGTAGACATTGACAATAGATAATGCAATTATCTCATCAATTCCGTAAAGGCCTTCATCTCTTTCTATTATTCCCTGAAGAGGCGGATCCAGTTTTCCTTCCTCAGCCAACCTGTCAATTTGGATTCCTGTTAGTATGGCATTATGCACTTCTCTCTTTGATAAAACTCTTTCCACGTTCTCCAGACAGTCTTCTATAGTAACGGAAGGGTAGTAAGATTTTTGGAGATCGTAAACCAATTCTCCTATGTCCCGAAGTGAGACTCCGCGGTCTGAAAGCCAATTTTTAGCAGTGTCCTCAATTAAACCTTTCTGCTTTTTCATCATGGTTTCCACCTGCTCCTATCTTATTTGTTTCGATTAGTGTATTCACCGAGGTTAAAGATATTCCCCCTTAAGGCACGATTTGGGCGTTTCACTCATAAACTGAAGACAGAAGGCGTACGAAAAGGAGCGGGATCGATGTTGGAGCGGCAGTTATATGAGAATTACAGGATAAGCGTGGACCAGATGTCATTTATAGGGGAAGATGTGGTTATAAACGCTGGCGGGAAAAGCTATTTATTAAGAAACAGCGGTCATTTGCCACCTAAAAAAATTGAGGAACAGATGCTGATGGCGGAGTATTTAATTTATAATGGTGAGCCTCATATTGCAAGGCCCGTCCTTTCTCAGCGAGAAAGCTATATATCAGTTATAGATGGGGACAGCGCCATTATTTACGATATTACCAACGATCTTTCACAGGAGTCATTCCAAACAGATCAATCCGCCGGGAGAAAGCTTGCAAGATTTCATCTTAAGGGGGAAGCCTTTGAGGCCTCACACTCTGTATGGAATGGCACATGGTATGCGTGGCAGGACCGGTGGATAAAGAGGCTGGATCAATTGGAAAACTGGTATGTGAAAAAACAGAAAGACCCCTACAAAACACCAGGGGATGAATGGTTTCTGTTAAGCTTTCCATATTTTTTAGGAGTGACTGAAAATGCTGTTCAAATGATGAATACGATCCAGACGAATAACCCGTTTTTAATCAGAGAAGGTAAGGGGAACACCATTTGTCACCAGCGGTTTCATGAAGGGTGCTGGCTGACAGTGGATGAGCGCCATGTAGGTGCAGTAAAAGTACCATCGGATTTTACTTACGATCATTTTACAAGAGATACAACTGAATATATCAGGCATCTAACTGCAGAACCAGGCTCTTTTAATAAAAAAACGAAAAGGATAGAGCGTTTTTTGCACAGGTACCAGACTATTAAACCTTTTGACGGTGTAGACTTTCAGCTCTTAATTGCCAGGCTCGCTTTTCCAGTTCATTATTTCGAGCTTGTTGAAGAGTATTACCGGACAGTTGATGATGAACGAAAAGCTGTACTGGAAGAAGATTTAAGTCTTCTGTTTACAGGAGCAGAGGAATACGAGCACACTATCCGCTTTGTGGCATCGTTATTTCCAGATAGTAAAAATATTTTTGCACTTCCTGAATGGCTATCAAATAAGAAGTAATGGCTCTTTGATTGATGATACGGTCACCTGACGTATATACTTGTACTGTATGCGCTAACAATCATGAAAGGGGCCATTATTTATTATGTCAAAACCTTATGTTTATGTAACACGCAAAGTACCAGAAGAAAGTCTGACTGCTCTGCAGGAAGTAGCAGAAGTGGAAATGTGGCCGAAAGCAGAGGACCCCGTCCCAAGAGAAGTCCTGTTGGAAAAAGCGCAGAAAGCTTCAGGGTTATATACCATGCTTTCTGATCAAATTGATGAGGAATTATTAGATAATTCTCCTCATTTAAAAGTAGTGGCTAATCTGGCTGTCGGCTTTGATAACATTAATGTTGAAAAGGCAACAGAAAAAGGAATATCGGTATGTAACACGCCGGATGTCCTGACCGATACAACTGCAGATTTGGCGTTTGCACTGCTTATGGCTGCTGGGAGAAGGATTGTTGAAGCAGCAGAATACGTGAAAGACGGCAAATGGCAAAACTGGGCGCCGCTGTTATTAGCAGGAACAGATATCCATCATAAAACAATTGGGATTGTCGGTATGGGGAGGATAGGAACTGCTGTAGCTAAACGGGCAACAGGTTTTGAAATGGAGATTCTTTACCATAACCGTTCAAGAAAAAAAGAAGCTGAAGAAGAATTAGGCGCTTCTTACGTATCTTTTGAAGAATTAACTGAGCGCGCAGATTACGTTGTTTGTCTTGCGCCATTAACGGAAGAAACGAAAGATTTATTTACGTATGACGTCTTTAATAAAATGAAATCATCGGCTGTCTTTGTCAATGCTTCAAGAGGAGGGGTGGTCGTTGAAGAGGATTTGGAAAGGGCGTTAAAAGAAGAAACTATTGCTGCTGCAGGGCTCGATGTGTTCCGTAAAGAGCCGATCCCAGCTGATCATCCGCTGTTAAGTCTAACAAATGTTGTAGCACTTCCTCACATTGGAAGTGCGAGTGCAGAAACCCGCCATGAAATGGCAGCGTTAGTAAGCCGGAATATTGCCAGCGTATTAAAAGGGGACACGCCTGAAGCCCTTGTAAACGAAGATGTCTTATCATAAAAAAAGGAGTTGCAGATATCTGCAACTCCTTTTTCTTTAAAGAAAATTAGAATACTTGTTCTAATTCTGTTACTCCTGGAACCTCTTCCAACAAAGCACGCTCAATACCTGCTTTTAAAGTAATTGTTGAACTTGGGCATGAACCGCAAGCTCCCATAAGACGAACTTTAACCACGCCGTCTTCAATATCTACAAGTTCAACGTCCCCTCCATCACGAAGTAAAAACGGACGCAATTTATCGAGCACTTCTTGCACTTGGGCTTCCATTGTTTCTGTTGCCATAATCTGAACACTCCTTTCTTTACAATTATTATAATATTCTTCACGGAAAAAATCCATGGGGAGGGGTTAATTTTTTCGGTAATTAATATGAACATTGTGTGTATAGTGGTAATCTCATTTAACGCCTGCTAATGTGATAAAATAACAATAGCAGGAGGTGGGAATGATGAACCCGGTTTATATAACTGTTTATGGCGCAGAGCAGAAATGCGCGAGTTGTATCCATTTACCAAGTGCCCTTGAAACAAAAGAATGGCTTGAGGCAGCAATCACACGTAAATTTCCTGATTATCCGATAACTGTGGAATATTGCGACATTAAGCAGCCAAAGACGGAAGAAGAAAGATCTTTTTCTGAAAAAATTCTCGAAGATGAATATTTTTATCCTCTCGTCGTTCTGAACGGGGAAGTTGCAGGAGAAGGAAATCCTAGGCTATCTGCTATTTACGGGTTAATTGAACAGGAACAAAAAAAGTAGCTCCGGCAGTGGCTGGCGCTACTTTTTTGTTTATAAGGATTAGGAAGACCATAAAATTAAGAACCTGAGTGATGCTTGTACATCCACAAAACTCCAGACTTTAGAACCCGGGGAATTCTGCCAGTAAGCGATTTTTCTCCCATCAGGCCAAAACCGTGTTTTTTTCCTAACGAGCCTAACGTTCCTTTAAGTTTAATTTTAGGCATTTCTTCAGGGTAAGGTTCGTCCTTCCATTTTTTGTTTAATAGCATGGCAACCCGCTCAGCCTGAGCTTCAGCAAGCTGCGCACTTGGAGCATGGGTGGAGCATGCACAGTCGCCAATTACAAATACATTCTCATAATTGTGAAGGTGGTGGTACTTCGTAGTGTGTAACCGCCCCATGTGGTCCTGTTCTACATTTTCAAGGTTTCGGACAATTTTATTAGCCTGAATCCCTGCAGTCCAGATAATAGCGTCAGCTTCTACTGGTTCATCATGATTATAAAGAGTGTGTCTCTCGACCTTGGTGATGTTAGCTTTATTAATAATTTTCACATCGTTTTCAACTAACCAGTCGGTTACATAATTATACAATTTAGCGGGGAACATAGATAAGATGTTTTCTCCTCTGTCGAAAAGCATAATTTCAAGGTCCGGTCTGCTTTCCCGTAATTCACTCGCTAATTCGACCCCGCTAAGTCCTCCGCCTACAATACAGACTCTGCCGTTTGGCCTAACGCTCTGGAGCACCTGGTAGGTTTTCCTGGCACGTCGCATACTTTGGATGCTTAAAGTATTTTCCTGAGCGCCTGGCACACCATGATGTTTATCCTCACACCCTAAACCAATAATTAAATCATCATAGCTGATAAACTCTCCTGACTGGAGTTCTACCTTATTATCATCTAAATGAATATCCGTCACCACTTCAAACTTTAGTTCGAGGCGGACGTCGTTTGGAAAAGAAATACGTAAATGGCGGTCAGCAACTGTACCTGCCGCTAGAGCATAAAACTCTGTTTTTAAACTGTGATAGGCTTCTTTCTCAATTAATGTAACCGATACATCTCTGACATCTTTTTCATTTAAAAGCTTCTGGATTACCCGAAGCCCTCCGTAGCCTCCACCTAAAATAACAAGGTTTCGCACGGGATCAACCCCCTTTAATCGTGCAAAGGAGAGTAAACCGCTGAATAACGACAACGCTTACCTTTGCTTCCTACGATAGATTATGACAAATTAGTGACAGTTTAAATATATCAGCTTTTCAGGAATTCTACAACGGATAATGAAAGCGCTTATATATATTAGTATAATTGTTGGGTTGTTTAGCAGTTGACAATGGCAGATGAGGAAGGTAGCATAAACGGGAAAGTTTCTGTATATACCCAGAGGTGAATATAAATGAATCCAATTATTGAATTTTGCGTAAGCAATCTGGCGAGCGGTACGCAAAAAGTAAAAGAAGAACTTGAAAAAGACCCAGACCTTGATGTACTGGAATATGGCTGCCTCAGTTTTTGCGGCCAATGCGCAAGAAGTAAATTTGCTCTTGTTAACGGAGAAGTGGTTACAGGGGAAACTAATGAGGAACTCCTCAAAAACATTTACAAATATCTAGAAGAAAACCCAATGTTCTAAAAAGAGTAATACCCGGCCCTTTGGAGGCCGGGTATTGTTTGTGGGGAGGAATGCAGCACACAACGAAAACAATAATAACAACACACGTTCGTTTTATATTTTAGTTGTATTCCCCCGCAGTGTCCATTAACATATAAATAATCAGAATTAAATTCGGGGGAGTTATTATATGAAACCAATACCTTTTGACCATACATGGCCTTATGACCTTCAAATGGGTGATATATACTTGCCTGCGTGTCCATACTGCGGTAATGATAATGTAATGACAAATATGTCTTTAAATGCCCTGAAACGAGCTAAAGAAGGGGTGAAGGCGAGGGTTAACATGCCTTGCTGCAGAAAAACAATGATTGTCATTGAAGCAGATGAAGACTACCTATGGACAAGTGAGAAGCTCAGGTAGCAGCCTGTTCCTGAAGTTTAAGATCCACCAGTTTATTTAAGCTGGCCTTAAAGAGAAGGCTGGGACAAAAGGATAGAATAATAAAGAACAGCCGAACAAAATTTTAATTTTGTTCGGCTATTCTTTTTGAGAAAAAGAGTGATTTCAGTCCCCCAGGCGGACGCTTGCCCAGGGCTTGTCCTTTTAATCTGCCGATTCACTCTCGGCGAAGGCTTATACCACAGGCATAAGTGCAGCATAGGTCATTAGGATCTTCGGCTAACCCCTTCACGTCCTGTGAAAACGCCGAAGTCACCACATCGGTGTGGAAGTTCGCTGTGTTTTCTTTACCAGCGGGCTTGTCTTCAACTAACTTTCCCGAAGAACTACTTAGGGAAAGTGGATTTTCAGACTTCGCTCATCCTCTGGGTGTCCTCGCCTTCGTTCGTTCATCGGAATAATAATGTATTTAGAGGGTGAGTTTTTCTACATGATTGGCTAACATTCAACTTAGCCTGGAGCTTCGTTGAATTGGATCTTCAGACTGCGTTTAAACCCTGTGGCATCACCGCCTTCTGTCCTTCAATCAAAAACTCAGGCTATTTAATAATTGGTAAAACTAAAAGTGGCCTTGTCTTTAGTTATGGTTCTCTTTTTACTCTTATCAGCCGGACTTCATCAACAGACAAACATACAAAAAACCGAAGCTGCGCATTTACGCGCAGCTTCGGTTTTACTTTTAATACTCTTTAATAACATTGTAGAAAGTGTCACGCTCGACTGGCTTCTTGTCGGCGCCTTTTATCAGATGAATCAGTTCCTCACGAGTTAAGCCTTGGGAAGTTAACGCACCGACAGAGTGGGAAATACGCTCTTCAATCAGCGTCCCGTGAATATCGGAACTTCCGAATGACAGAGCCATCTGTGTTAATTGCGGACCAATATTGATCCAGTAGGCTTTAATGTGGTCAAAGTTATCAAGCATCAGCCTGCTGATCGCAATCGTACGCAAATCATCATAAGCAGAAGTCCGTCTTTTCAGCCCGGCATTGACACTTCTCGGCTGCATAGCTAAAGGTATGAAAACCATAAAGCCGTTTGTTTTATCCTGAAGCTGTCTTAACCGGTCCATATGAATTAATCGCTCTTCTTTTGATTCAATCGAACCGTAAAGCATAGTAGCATGTGTTTTTAAACCAAGATCATGGGCGATTTCGTGAGCTTCAAGCCATTCATAAGTGGAAGCCTTATCAGGGCTCATCTTAGCTCGATAACGTTCCGTAAGTATTTCTGCACCGCCGCCAGGAAGCGTGTCCAGCCCGGCCTTGATTAGCTCTTCCATAACTTCTCTCATGGTTAAGCCGGCGTGGCGGGCAAAAAATTCAATTTCAGCTCCTGTATAGGCTTTTACCGTGCACTGAGGGTAATGCTTTTTCAGCGTACGGATCGTATCTAAGTAGTAATCAAAAGGAACGTCTGTATTATGGCCGCCGACAATATGGAATTCGCGAATATTATCATTCCAGCGCTCTTCCACATATTTCAATAACTCTTCTTCATTCATTGTATATGCGCCTTCTTCACCAGGCTTACGCTTGAAACCGCAAAAGCCGCAGCTGGCTTCACACACATTTGTAGGGTTAATATACATATTCTGAATAAAGTAAACATTTTTACCGTTTTTATTTTCATTTACCTGATTAGCAAGCTGGGCGACGGTGAGGTAATCTGTTGTTTCATAAAGCTTCAGGCCATCTTCTATCGTCAGCCGTTCACCGTTCATTACTTTCTGTTTAATTCCTTCGAGATTCTGGTCTAGCAAAACCGAACTCATTTCAATCCCCGCCTTTGTAAAAGTGTTAATAGTCTGACTATATGTGATTAAATAGTTTTAAATAGGAGCATAAGCCCATTTCGTTTCCCGAAACTCCTTTTATCTTACCATCATTTTGACAAGCTTGCCAAAAATAAATTCAGAAGGCCATTCACAGGCTTTTTGAAGAAAGTGGGCTGAACACTAATTACAATCCGGTTTCTTGAAGGTCACATTAATAGCCGTTATAATGGATATAAGATTCACAGAGACAGGAGGGTTTGACACATGTTAACAATTACTGAGGCCGCAGCAAGCCAGGTTAAACAGATGATGGCTGATGAAGAAGAGGCAAAGTACTTGCGTATTGGAGTTCAAGGCGGAGGCTGCAGCGGTCTGTCTTATGTTATGGGTTTTGCTGAAGAAGCGGGTGACGAAGATAAAAAGCTGGAAATTGAAGGTATTGACGTTGTAATAGAAAAAGAAAATATCCCAATGCTTGAAGGCGTTAAGATTGATTATAAACAGAATATGATGGGCGGCGGATTTACCATTGATAATCCAAATGCCATCGCAAATTGCGGGTGCGGGTCCTCATTCCGTACTGCCACGAACGCGGGTACACCTGAAGACTGTTAATAATCCAAAAGCCGGTTTCTTTAAAAAAAGAACCGGCTTTTATTTATACAAAAAACCGGATTACGCATCGCATAATCCGGTCTGTATAGTCTCGTTTACCAGAAAAAAAACTCTCTCTGGAAACAACTGTCTGATGTTTCATTCTTCTGGATAGCACTCTTAAAAAAGGCTGGAACTGTGTCCGGCTGTGGCGCTGGCCGTTGGATCAATGTAAACTTTGGCTTTGTTAATAGCGGTAGGTGCTTCACCAAATCCACACGCAATCAGTTTGACTTTACCTTCATACGTGGCAATATCCCCGCAGGCATAAATTCCTTCGATGTTAGTTTCCATATTTGAATTGACCTTAATTGAGTTTTTTTCGATTTCCAGACCCCATTCTTTAATCGGGCCAAGGTTAGAAATAAATCCATAGTTAACAATTAAAGTATCAATATCTACTTTATGTGTTTTTTCACCGTTTTTCTCTTTTAGTGTAACGGCAGTTATTTTATCGCCGTCATGGTGTATTTCGTTGACTACAAAAGGTGTACGGACATTTATTTTATCAGAATTCATTAGCTGTTCAACACTGTGCTCGTGGGCACGGAACTTATTTCTCCGGTGAACAATTGTAATTTCTTCGGCTATGTCCTCAAGCATCAGAGTCCAGTCAACAGCTGAGTCGCCTCCCCCGGCTAAAACAACGCGGTCTCCGGCAAACTTAGTCAAGTCGCTTACGAAGTAATGAAGGTTTTTACCTTCAAACTGTTCAGCACCTTCAATATCTAATCGGCGGGGCTTAAATGCTCCAACCCCTGCTGTAATTATCACCGTTTTAGTATAATGCTTTTCTTTCTCAGTCGTTAATGTGAAAATGTTGTCATCTCCCTTTTCAACATTTTCAACCGCCTGCTCCAACACAATTGTTGGGTCAAACTGTTTGGCTTGCTCTTCAAGGTTGTCTACTAATTCCTGTGCACGAACTTTCGGGAACCCAGCGACATCGTATATGTACTTCTCAGGATACAGCGCTGATAATTGTCCCCCTAACTGAGGCATTGCTTCAATAATTTTAACTTTTGCCTGCCTTAAACCTCCGTAAAAAGCTGTGAATAAGCCGACAGGGCCTCCCCCAATAATGGTAATATCGTATACTTCTCTCTCTTTTGACAAACCTCACACCTCCACACTTATATTAGACAGTTGTTCCTTTATACATTATAATCTTTAACCCGCAGGAAAGAAAGACCCCCAAATTAATAAATCAAATTAATCAAAAAATTCTCAAAATAATACTTTATAGAAGCTTTTTAAGTTAAAAAACATTATAATAGTGTTAAGGAGATACAAAATAAAATTAATTGCAACTTTTCTTTAAAAAAGTTCGAAAAATCGTCGAAAAATAGTTGAAAATTCTTCACTTAACCCATATGATGATATAGGGAATACAACATAGTCTCCGTGCTGATAGGATTATCCGCAATCGTTTATAAAATTATTTTTTTATATCATGGTACGTGAATTTTATCACAAAGTGTCTCTGTAAAAAAGAGGTTGATATTGTGGTTAAACGGGAAAAATGGAGATTAAGATTAAGACTGGAGTGAGAAGAATGAACAGAAAGCCCAAAATAGTGATTTTAGGTGCTGGTTATGGCGGGATGATGACAGCTTCAAGACTTCAAAAGGCGAATGCTTATCAGGATGCTGATATTACATTAGTCAATAAGCATAATTATCATTACCAGACTACATGGCTGCATGAGCCGGCCGCAGGAACGCTGCATCATGACAGAACCCGGATGAAGATTGACAGGGTGATTGATACTAACAAAATCCAGTTTATTAAAGACTCAGTGACTGAGATTAAAAAGGATGAAAAGAAAGTGATCCTGGAAAAAGGGGAACTGGACTACGACTATCTCGTAATCGGTCTAGGATCTGAACCTGAAACATTCGGCATTCCAGGTGTTAAAGAACATGCTTTTTCAATCCGCAGTGTCAACTCTGTTCGTTTAATTCGCGAACATATTGAATATATGTTTGCTAATTATAATAAACAGGAAGAAAAACATGATGATCTGCTGACATTTGTAGTAGCCGGTGCAGGCTTTACCGGCATCGAGTTTGTAGGGGAATTATCTGAGCGAATCCCTGAACTTTGTGAAGAATATGATATTGCAAGGGAAAAAGTAAAGCTTTATTCTGTGGAAGCAGCTCCGACAGCACTTCCGGGATTTGATGAAGAGCTTGTGGAATATGCAATGAATCTGCTTGAAAGCAGAGGGGTTGAATTCAAAATCAATACTCCGATTAAAGAAGTACAAGACGGGGTAGTTCTCCTTGCCGACGGAGAAGAGATCAAGTCTCAGACAATTGTCTGGACGACAGGGGTACGCGGCAATTCCGTAATTGAGAAGTCTGGATTTGAAGCTATGCGGGGGCGTGTAAAGGTCGAAAAAGATTTGAGAGCTCCAGGGTATGATGATGTCTTTATTATTGGTGACTGTGCCCTCATTATTAATGAGGAAATTAACAGACCTTATCCTCCTACTGCACAGATTGCAATTCAGCAGGCTTACACATGCGCCAATAATCTGAAAGCGCTGCTTGCTGGTAAAACCGACATGGAAGAGTTCAAGCCTGACATCAAAGGTACAGTAGCTTCTCTTGGCGGAAAAGAAGCGATCGGTAAAGTAGGAGACAGAAAGCTATACGGCAACTCGGCTTCAGCTGTAAAGAAAATCATTGATAACCGTTACCTCTTCCTTCTTGGAGGTATGCCGCTAGTGCTTAAAAAAGGAAAATTAAACATTTTCTAAAAGTGCCATTAACTCACCGGACAATAACTGTTCCGGTGAGTTTTATTGTTCTGTTTCTTCATTCCTTTATCGTTTAAAAGTGAAAAATTAAAATAGACAGGAAATATATCTTAATAGAAGAAATACAGAGTGAAAACAACTTGTTTACGCTTACACGGAGGATTGTCAGGTAATTTAACAGTTTTCAAAATGGTTTTTTTCTGATATTGTTATCTGAAAGTTCTGAATACTATTAATGATAAAGGGGGAGTCATCATGGCATTTTCCAAGAAGAAATTAAAGTTAACCGATTGTCCTTATTGTACTGGGAAAGGATATTTCCAGCTGCTGCTGGGTGGCTCTGAAACGTGCTTTCACTGTCACGGATCAGGCAGAAAACACTGATAACTGTATAATATGATTTTAATTTGCTGATTTAAACTTCCAGAGCCGCTCTGGAAGTTTTTCTTTGCTTAAACAGATTCAAAGGGAGCAGAACTGCTAAACATTTACTAGCTGGTAATTAAGAAATGAAACCGGAGAAAAGATGATTGACGTTCTTATAAGAATTAAGTAAACTAAAGTTTGATCTTATGGGGGTGAACCACTTGTTAAATTTGCCGCAATTAATTATTGCCATTTTATTATATTTCGTTCTTTTTTTTGGAATAGGGTTTATTCTGAATATGCTGCTGCGGTCTACTTGGACAATGGCTGTTATTTACCCTGTCGTTATTTTCTTTATAGTTGACCAATCAGGATTTTTCAGCTATTTCACCAATCCCTCACCGTCTTTTTCCGCGCTGGCAGAAAACCTCATAGCCCTTACAACTGCCGATATTATCATTTTGATAGCCGGCATGGGCGGAGCAGTGCTGTCTGGAGTAGCCAACCGTATGTTAAGAAATAGAGGTTATCAAATGTTTTAACTCTCCTTTTAAAAAAAGGGGAGTTTTTTTGTATAGTCTTTTAAGGTTAAGGGCATCCTTAAATGATGAAAGGTGTGTGACTCATGGCTTTCGTCAAAACACAAATACAACGGTTAGCCCTCACTGTACTGTTTGCTGTAGCGCTTTTTACGACCTATTCGCATATTTCAAATATTAAAGCTGACGATCTGCTGGAGTGGTGGAACGACTACAGAGCCGTTCCTGCAGTTGAAGAAAGCCATCATGGGATGGCAGATGAATTAGTGTCGCTTGAAGCAAACAGTCCAATGTCTTTACAAATGGAATCCAGTCCAGCAACAATAGACGATGCGGAAGACTGGTCAAATTACCCTGTTAAGGAAGTCGTAGCTACCGGTTATACAGCGGGCTATGAGTCTACCGGAAAAACGGAAGACCATCCCGAATACGGCATTACTTATTCAGGCGCTAAAGTTAAAAGAGATTTGTATTCAACGATTGCAGCAGATCCGGAAGTTTTTCCTCTGGGTACCATTTTATTTATACCCGGTTACGGCTACGGGGTAGTAGCAGACACCGGTTCTGCCATTAAAGGCGATAAGATTGATTTATATTTCGATACAGTAAAAGACGTCTATGATCTATGGGGTAAAAAATCTGTAGAAGTATTTGTAATCGAAGAAGGTAATGGATATATAACAGACGAAGACATAAAGAAATTAAATGAGGCTGAGGAAGTTCAAACATATAGAGAAGAGTTTACTTCCCTCCAGGCTTCATAAAGAAAAAGTTGCTGGACGATAAATCGTCAGCAACTTTTTTGCAATTAATAAATAAGGGCATGCATAACGATGGCGAGGATAATTCCTAAAAGTCCTCCAAAAAATACTTCAATCGGCTGATGCCCGAGTAATTCTTTTAGTTCTTTTCGTTTTTCCTGTTCCTTTTTCTCAGGCCAGTGTTTCATTTCAGCTACCGCTTTGTTAAAGTCAGTTACCAGACGGTTTACAACGGTTGCCTGTTCCCCGGCATGACGGCGGACTCCTGTCGCATCGAACATCACGATAATCCCCAAAATTGCAGAGATGGCAAAAAGAGAGGAGTCTAATCCGTATTCCAATGCTATTGCCGTAGCAAGTGCAGTTACGGCACCTGAGTGGGAACTTGGCATTCCTCCTGTACTTGTAAGAAGAGTCCAGTCGAACTTGCGTGAAGCAATAAAATGAAGCGGTACTTTAATGAACTGGGCGAAGCCAATCGTAAAAAGAGCAGCCCATAAAGGAAAATTATGAAATACTTCCATATGTTTTTGATATCCTTTCTCAGTAAACTCTATGATAGTAAAAATAATTTCTAAGTTAAGGGGAGCTTTATTATAACACATATTTTCCCTTTCCTTAATAAATGTAAACGGAGCTTAATAACCCGGTCAGCTGGAAGTTAATAGAACTGCTTTATAGTTCAACATTGATATAAGCTGTTGAGGATTTATACGAGAAAGATTATAATCATAAAAAATGGTCTGATCAGGACTATTTATCAGATTTAAATATGGGAAAAAGCCGGGGAAATCTAAAAGAATGTTTAATTAGTTTACCGGCAGGGTATATAGTATATTAACCTCAACTGTGCGAAATTTGCTTTTATAGCGAGGTTAGCCGAGAATATTGGCATTGTCTTTATGTTATACGAGGTGAGCATTGTTCATTGGTTTATTTTGACGTATATGTCAGACTATCCGTTTTGTGAATAAAGTAGGATTGCTATAAGCTATTTAATAGCCGTCTTTGCCCTTAAAAAAGGAAAGGGTTTTGAAAAGTTTTATTAATAAAACATCATTTTTAATATTATGCTGATTTCAGGTTACTCAAGGTGGTATCCTGTGCATCGAAGCATCTCACAGTTTATTCATGAGAGATTCACTCGTTGCTTTTCCCGCTGGCGTGCCGATTTCTTCTAATACTAAGTTGATTTATTACAAAGCTTTTATAAAAATACTTATTTTACAATAGGGATAACTTTTAAACAACAAAAGGGGGGAGAGTAAGATTGGAAAACACTCAGGCAAAAAGTTCATCTAAGAAAAAACAGAACAAAGTTTTTAAGTTCCTTGATGCCACTTTGCATACAGTGGAAAAATTTATTCTAAGCTGGTCTATAATCGTTATTTCAGTTATGACCGTTGGAAATGTGCTGACCCGGATGATTACCGGTTCGAGCTGGCATTTCGCAGCAGAAATCAGCCGGCTTTCAGTTATTGTAGCCAGCTTCATGGGGATTAGTTATGCAGCCAGAAAAGGGCGGCATATAAGTATGTCGGCGTTATTTGACTTGTCTCCTAAGCCGGTGAAAAAAGCATTATCGATTATAAATCCTCTCATAACAGCCTTGGTTCTTTTCATAGTCAGTTACTATGGTGCTATTTACACTTACGGTATTTATGAAACAGGAAGAACGACAGCAGCTTTGGAATTTCCTTTCTGGCTTATGGTTGTAGCCATTCCAGTAGGCTGTTTTATTGGCGGTATCCAGTTTTTAAGAAATATGTGGATGAATATTGCTAATAAAGAAGTCTATTTGGCGGAAGATAAAAAGGATTATGATGAACAGTAATAATAAATTTTAATATTTATGAGACGTAAAAAAATTAGACTGAGAGGAATCTGCTATGGTTTGGACACTACTTGGCATTATGATTATTTTGCTCTTAATGGGTTTTCCAATGATGATTCCTTTAATTGCCGGGCCGCTTGTTATGCTATTTTTCTTTATGGACATGGACCCGACCATCATGGTTCAGCAGATGGTAGAAGGAATTTCATCATACGTACTTATTGCGGTACCTTTATTTATTTTTGCCGCAGATATAATGACCTCCGGGAGAACGTCCCGCAAGCTTCTTGATTTTGTAGGTTCTTTTGTAGGGCACCTGAGGGGAGGGTATGCTATAACGACGGCTGCCGCCTGTACACTCTTCGGGTCAATTTCCGGTTCCACCCAGGCGACAGTGGTAGCAATCGGTAAACCGATGCGGGAAAGATTATTAAAAGTCGGTTATAAAGATTCCAGCGCTATTGCTCTTATTATTAATTCTAGTGATGTCGCGCTTCTTATTCCACCAAGTATCGGGATGATCATCTATGCTTTGGTATCAAACGCCTCTGTTGGTGATCTGTTTATCGCAGGTATTGGACCTGGTGTACTTATATTTTTATTTTTTGCAACCTATGCTTATATTCACGCGAAAATACACAACATACCATTGGCGGCTAAATTGTCATGGAGTGAACGTAAAGATGTAACGATCAAAGCGCTGCTTCCGTTAGGGTTTCCATTTATCATTATCGGAGGTATTTATACAGGACAGTTTACACCAACTGAAGCGGCCGGGGTTTCTGTTTTGTACGCATTAGTGCTTGAAGTATTTATTTTCAGGTCGTTGAAATTATCCCAGATTCCAGGAATTGCATTATCTTCAGGGATCGTAACTTCAGCCGTATTCGTTCTGGTAGCGGGAGGTCAGGCTTTTTCCTGGGTAATCTCTTTTGCCAGAATTCCAAGAATGCTAACAGATGCAGTTATGGGTACTGATCCGACAGCTCTTTATGTGTTATTTATTGTGGCGGTATTCTTCTTTGTAGGCTGTATGTTTGTCGACCCTATTGTCGTTATTCTGATACTTACGCCAATCTTTGCACCTGTTGCAGAAACAGCGGGGATCGATCCGGTTCACCTCGGAGTCGTCATTGTATTCCAGGCGGCACTTGGATCTGCTACGCCGCCATTTGGAGTCGATATATTTACGGCCAGTGCGGTGTTTAATAAATCATATTTGGATGTTATACGGGGCACGCCGCCGTATATTGTAATGCTTCTTATCGTTTCAGTTTTAGTTATTGTTTTTGAAGACATCTCACTCTTTTTACTGAAGCTTTTCTAAGTTTCCGATAAGGGTGCAGGTCTTTAAAATAAAAAATTTGGGGGTATAAACATATGATTAAGAAAAAAGGTCTATTAGCCAGTGTGATGTCACTGGGACTTGTTCTTGCTGCTTGCGGCGGGGATAACAATGAAAATGGAAACAACGCCGGAGGAGATAACGACCCTGATGGCAACGGCAACAATGGAGGAGAACAGGTAGAGGCTCAGGAATGGCGTTTTGTTACTGAAGAAACAGAAGGCCAGGTTCAAATGGTGTATGCTAATGAATTTGCAGACCTCGTCAATGAAAAGTCTGATGGCCAGATTACTATTGATGTATACGGCTTCGGTGAGCTGGGCAGTGAGGTAGACCAGGTAGAGCAGCTTCAGCAGGGCATTGTTGAATTTGCAATTATTTCTCCAGGTTTTACCGGTACACTTGTGCCTGAAGGAAATATTTTTGCTCTCCAATTCCTTTTTGATGATGACCAGGAGTTAAACCAGCAAGTATTAAATGAGAGTGAAGCAATCAATACTCATCTTGCGGAAAAATATGAAGAGCAAGGGATTATGCCATTGGCATTCTGGACTGAAGGAGCTATGCAGTGGACTGGAAACTCACCTTTACAGACTCCGGATGATTTCCAGGGATTCCAAATGAGAACACAGGAATCTCCTTTAATTCTTCGTTCATATGAAGCTTATGGAGCTAACCCGACTGCAATGAGCTGGGGTGAATTATACACTGGCCTGCAGCAGGGAGCAGTTGAGGGTCAGGAAAACCCATTATTCTTTATCGAAGATGCCAACTTCCATGAAGTACAGGACTACCTGACTATTTCAAACCATAATATGTATGTCACAATGACAACAGTAAATCCTGATTTTTATGAAGGATTAGATGAAGCGACTCAAAATATTATTGACGAAGCAATTGAAGAAATGAGAGACAGAGGATTTGACATTCAACAAGAACAAAATGATGCTGCTCTTGAACTGATTGAAGAAGCAACTGATACACCTACAGAAGTCATTGAGCTTACTGAAGAAGAGCGTGACGAGTTCCGTGAGCTTGCTGGTGAAGCTCGCGACTACTTCCGTGAAAACGGGGGAGACGACGCTGAAATGATTCTTGACATGCTCATTGACGAAATTGAAGAAGCTCAAGGCAACTAATTAAGATATCGCAAAAGCCGGGATTTTTTCCCGGCTTTTTTAATTGGCTTCTAAAATAATTAATTTACAAAACTGAATTGACAGCAGTGTTGAATGGTGTTAAATTAATAACTGTTTTTACGTTATCGATTTATCATAATAAAGTAATAAAGAGTTAAAGGGGATAAAACAATGAATGCTGTCATTCTAGCTGTATTAGTTATGATCGGATTAAGTTTAATGAGAATCCATGTCGTTATTGCACTTATCACCGGTGCAATGGCCGGAGGGCTTGCCGCCGGTTTTTCCATTACAGAGACAATTGAAATTTTCACTGGCGGACTGGGCTCTAATGTAACAGTAGCACTAAGTTATGCGATGCTCGGTGCATTTGCTGTGGGAATCAGCTATACAGGCTTGCCTAATCTTATGGTGAAAGCTGCGATAAAAATTGTGGGTCGTGAAGGTGAAGCCCGCAAAAAAACTTTGACCAAAGTTTTACTCTTGTTTATTATCGCGATTATTGCTTCATTTTCTCAAAATCTGGTGCCTGTCCATATTGCATTTATACCTATTTTCATTCCGCCACTCCTTAAAGTATTTAATGAGCTAAGAATGGACCGCCGGGCTACTGCAACAGCTTTAACGTTTGGACTGAAAGCCCCTTACATTCTTATTCCTGCAGGGTACGGATTAATATTTCATGACATTGTGGCAACGAACATGGAAGAGAGTGGTATGCAGGTAGATATGGCTATGATTCCGCAGGCGCTCATGCTGCCTGTAGCAGGAATGCTTGTTGGTTTGTTGTTTGCCATTTTTGTTACTTACCGTAAAGAACGAAATTACGAAGACGTAGAGCTGACTGCTGCGGAAGAGTCAAATCAATATAATTATACAGGTGCGGGAATAGCTGTGGGGTTACTGGCAGTTATAGTTGTTCTTTACTCTCAGGTAATGACGGATTCTATGATCTTCGGGGCCCTGACAGGATTGATTATTTTATACCTGTATTTCGGCTACCTTCATGTGAGAAAGAAGCTTAGCATTTCCCAATCCGAGCAGTTGTTAACAAACGGGATGAAAATGCTGGCATTTATAGGGTTTGTCATGATAGCTGCTGGAGGTTTTGCTGAAGTAATCAGGGAAACAGGGCATGTGGACTTGCTTGTGGAAGCCACTTCAGGCTTGGTCGGAAATAATCACGGCCTGGCAGCGATTCTGATGCTTATAATCGGTTTATTTATTACAATGGGGATCGGCTCGTCGTTTGCTACTATTCCTATTATTGCTGCAATCTATGTTCCTCTTGCTGCCGCTATTGGTTTATCTCCAATGGCGACGATAGCTTTGATTGGAACTGCCGGTGCTTTAGGGGATGCCGGGTCACCTGCCTCTGACAGTACTCTTGGACCGTCAGCAGGACTGAATGCTGACAGCCAGCATAATCATATTTGGGACACTTGTGTACCGACATTCCTTCATTTTAATATCCCGTTAATAATTTTTGGCTGGATCGCAGCGATGATTTTATAGATATACGAGTCTTCTCCTCACTACAAAAGAGTGAATGCCTGCTTTATAAGCGGCATTCACTCTTTATTTCTGTATTATGAAGCAGCTTTCATATGCTGAGGTTGACGGTTAACTGCTTTCAACAGCTGTGGAGCAAGTATAGCAGTGAAGGTCGCCAAAACTAAATCTTTAATAAAGAATGGGGTCATTCCTGCTGCTATAGGAAGCAGCTGCACCCCGTCTAAACCGAGAATGAAGTTACTATGGAAGTATAAATAAGGAACCCCGATAAGATAGTTAATAATAAGTCCTGCATAACTTGCCATAAAAAATGTCAGTAATGTGGGCTGTGGCGATCTTTCTATTATCGCACCAGCGGCAAAGGCAAGCACCACAAAAGAAATTAAAAATCCTAGAGTTGGAGAAGCAATAACTTGGAAGCCGCCACTAAAGCCTGCAAGAACTGGAACCCCGATAAACCCTATTAATAAATAACCAATCATTGAAAAAGCACCTAATTTTTTCCCCAGTAATATACCGGCTAATATAGCTACCACCGTTTGGAAAGTTAATGGCACAGGACCGAGTGGTATAAAAGCGGCTAAGTTTGCCCCTATTGCCATTAGTGCGATAAATACGGCCCCTTTTGTTAAATCCACTATTTGAAATTGCTTTTTGTCTGACATAAACATCCCCCTTGTAATGTTAACTTTTATCAAAATATGGTTAACATTATCATACGAAGGCAGATGGTGATTGTCAACGTATTATTTTAATAGTTAACATTCCGGGAAAGTTAAAGTTTTCACATACTTGTCATTTCATCTCCGTTTCAAAGTGAATTTATGTGCTAATATAATTAACAAATGAATACCTATTCATTAATTGCTCAATACTAAAGGTAGAGAAAGTCCTGAAAGGAGGCCGTGATGATTACTCAAATTAAAAACAATCATCTCGTTGAAAAAGTACAGCATTATTCCTTGAATGAAATGACATCCAGTGACCTGATAATTAATAAAAATCTGAAACCAGAGTTGTTACCGGAAAAGATTCTGCAGGCTATTTATCCTGAAAACTCTTCAATTATGCCTGTGCATGAAGCGCAGAATATAATTATATGGTACAGTGATCAATCCTTTTCGAAATCCCTTCAAAATAAGATAAACGTCTGGCGAAAGAACAGCCAGACTATCCATGTTATTAATTGCGGAGTAAACAGCAGTTTTGGAGAGCCGGGTATTAATGAATACTTTATTAAGAAATATACGGAAGGGGCTCTTGCTTTAGGATATATGAATGAAGTATTCAACAGAAAAGAGCTGATTCCTGCTTTTGTCAGTGAACAAGATAAACCTTTCTTTACTTTTAAAGAAATGATGAAAATTTATAATTTGGAAAAGGTGAAAGAAATAACAGGCTTAACTAAGAAAGAGATCACTGCAATTTATAACATTTTCCAGGCTGGCCGCCGGCCTTATCACTGGCTTGCTTTATCCGAAAGATCAGACGAGAGGACAATCCAATCCATACGCTCAATCTGTTTACTTCCTGCTACTCAATTAAATGAAAAAGAAAATATTAAAATCCCGGTTTCCTATGAGCAGGATCCTTTTGAAAAAGCTTTTGCAGTTATTCCAAAGGAGGGGAGCTATCCCTATAAACTTATTCCAAAATCTGAATTATTTTTATCTGAGAATAAAAGGACAGCCGAAAGTTTTAATTTGCCATCTGCTTTAGAGAAAAGTGTAGTCTCTTTTTATGACTGGGATTTTGCTGATTATTTTGATGTCGATCCTCTTCCTTCCTGGGACCATTATGAGTGATGAAACTAAAACAGGAATTAAAAACTAGTTAAATTTACTGGTGCATCTTATTATAGCTGCCGGAAGAGGCTGGGAGCGTTTCATTTAAAGTTAAGAAGGTTCTAATTATCGTCCATCGATAATTAGAACCTTTTTTGTTGATTAAAAACGGGTGTTAATTTTTTCAGCACGTGTATTTTTTTGTGACGTATAAGTGAAGCAGCGAAGAATTAATAAGAACCGTGAGCGAGAAAGCAGGCTATCGGGCTATATATCGTGGAAAAGGTTCTCTCAGTGAGCGAGAAAGCACCCGAGCGGTTCTCATAAATGTGAGAGCCGTTCCTTTTTTCTGGGTTTTATCCCGGCTTTTAGCTGAGTATATCGTGCCCGGCTATATCACTCCTGCTCGTCTTGGCAATTATTGGAGCGGTCTGCTGCAATTCGCTTCTATGGTTTAGCTTTATAAGAAGCAGTCGAAGCAGGGCATATTGTGTCTAAGCTGCCGGTAAGCTTTATAATACTCATGGTTTGGAGGATTAAAGTTTCTTACTTAAAAATATCTATTTGCTATTGACCTATTGAGAAAAGGTCAATATAATAGATCAAGTCGCAAAGGAAACAAATTAATAAAATATAAAAAAATCAAAAAAACTATTGCATTCCGATTGTTATTTTGATATATTATTACTTGTCGCCGTTGAGGACGGCAACCAAGCCGGTAAAAAACTTTGAAAAAAGTTGTTGACGGCTGGACGATGAAATGTTATGATTAAAAAGTCGCTAAAAAACGACAAAACAACATTTTTTGACCTTTGAAAACTAAACAAAAAGCCAAGCGAAGAGGGATATTTAATATATCCCGTCAATGAATTATTTTTATTTTGATGTCAGAGACATCGAACTCTTTTATGGAGAGTTTGATCCTGGCTCAGGACGA